>DBNK01000036.1:0-65304 GCA_002298335.1 Thalassolituus sp. UBA674 | reverse complement strand
CGACATCAACATGGACGAAGGCATGCTCGATTCCGAAGCGGCGATGGTCCGTTATCTGAATCTGATTGCCTCTGAGCCGGACATTGCCCGTGTCCCCATCATGGTCGACTCCTCCAAGTGGGAGATCATCGAAGCGGGTCTGAAGTGCATCCAGGGCAAGGCCGTGGTGAACTCCATCTCGCTGAAAGAAGGCGAAGACGAGTTCATCGCCAAAGCAAAGCGCTGTCAGCGTTACGGTGCTGCTGTCGTGGTGATGGCGTTTGATGAAACTGGTCAGGCAGATACCGAAGCGCGCAAGAATGAGATCTGTGAGCGCTCGTACCGCATTCTGGTGGACAAAGTCGGCTTCCTGCCGCAGGACATCATCTTCGACCCGAACATCTTCGCCGTCGCCACCGGTATCGAAGAACACAACAACTACGCTGTGGATTTCATCAACAGCTGTAAGTACATCACTGAGAATCTGCCTCACGCCAAGATCTCCGGTGGTGTGAGTAACGTGTCCTTCTCCTTCCGTGGTAATGAGCCGGTGCGGGAAGCGATTCACTCAGTATTCCTCTATTACGCCATCAAGAACGGCATGAGCATGGGTATCGTCAATGCCGGTCAGCTGGCGGTTTACGACGACCTGCCTGCCGAGCTGAAAGAGCGCGTAGAAGATGTGATTCTCAACACCCGCGAAGACGGCACAGACCGTTTACTGGAGATCGCCGAGAAGTACCGCGGCGACGGCTCGGTACAGGAGAAAGAAAGCGAAGAATGGCGCGCACTGCCCGTCGCTGAGCGTCTGTCTCATGCGCTGGTAAAAGGCATCAACGCCTTTGTTGAAGAAGACACCGAAGAAGCCCGGCAGATGTTCGACCGCCCGATTGAGGTGATCGAAGGTCCGCTGATGGACGGCATGAACGTGGTCGGTGACCTGTTTGGCTCCGGTAAGATGTTCCTGCCTCAGGTGGTGAAAAGCGCCCGAGTAATGAAGCAGGCTGTGGCCTATCTGCTGCCATACATCGAAGCCGAAAAAGACGGTAAATCGGAATCGCAGGGCAAGATTCTGATGGCAACCGTGAAGGGCGACGTCCACGACATCGGCAAGAACATCGTTGGCGTGGTGCTGCAGTGTAATAACTTCGAGGTGATCGACCTCGGCGTGATGGTGGCTGCGGATAAGATTCTGAAGACCGCCAAAGAAGAAAACTGCGACATCATCGGCCTCTCCGGCCTGATCACACCATCGCTGGATGAAATGGTGCACGTTGCCAAAGAAATGCAGCGTCTGGACTACCACATCCCACTGATGATTGGCGGAGCCACAACGTCCAAGGCGCATACTGCCGTGAAGATTGAGCCGCAGTACAAGAACGACATCGCCGTGTACGTAGCCGATGCGTCCCGAGCCGTGGGTGTGGCGCAGAAGCTGGTGAATGCCCAGTCAAAAGCCGCTTATATCGCCGAAACCCGTGAAGAATATGTGGCAGTGCGTGAGCGCAACGCCAACCGCAAGGCCAAGGCTCTGCTGCCGTACAGTAAGGCCTGTGAAAACGCCTTTACGGCAGACTGGGACAACTACTCTGCCCCAATGCCGAACAAGCTTGGCCTGACCGTGTACGAGAATTTTGATCTGGCCGATCTTGTGAAGTACATCGACTGGACACCCTTCTTTATGTCCTGGGAGCTGGCCGGTAAATTCCCGCGCATCCTCGAAGACGAAGTGGTCGGCGAAGCCGCCACCAACCTGTTCAAAGATGCCCAGGCCATGCTGCAGCGTATCGTTGACGAAAAGCTGTTCAATGCCCGTGGTGTGGTCGGCCTGTGGCCAGCCAACAAGCGTGGCAATGACGATATCGTGGTCTTTAACGACGACAAAACGGAAGAGCTGGCGGTGCTGCATCAGCTGCGTCAGCAGACGGATAAGCCAACCGCACAGCCAAACTACTCGCTGGCCGACTTCGTGGCTCCAGAAGGCACAGTCAACGACTACATGGGTGGCTTTATCGTCACTGCCGGTATCGAAGCTGAGAAGCTGGCGAAGGATTACGACGCCAGCCACGATGACTACAACAGCATCATGATGAAGGCCCTGGCTGACCGTCTGGCCGAAGCCTTTGCTGAGCGTATGCACGAGATCGTTCGTAAAGAGCTCTGGGGTTACGCCGCCGACGAAGATCTGGACAACGAAGCACTGATCAAAGAGAAGTATCAGGGCATCCGTCCGGCACCGGGTTACCCGGCCTGCCCTGACCACACTGAGAAGACGGCTCTGTTCAGCCTGCTGGATGGTGAAGCCAATACCGGTGTATCTCTGACCGAGAATTTTGCCATGACGCCTGCAGCGTCCGTGAGCGGCTGGTATTTCTCGCACCCGGAATCCAAATACTTTGGTCTGGGTAAAATCGACAAGGATCAGGTCGAAGACATCGCTGCCCGTAAAGGCATGACACTGTCTGAGATGGAACGCTGGCTGGCACCTAACCTCAGCTACGACGCTTAAGCCGTGGCGGCATGGCGCAATGCGCTGGCCAGGGCCAGTCAGGTTGAGAAAGAGCGGCTAAACCGCATTCTGATGATCGGTGTGCCCATTATTGTGGGCATGCTGTCTCAGAGCCTGATGAATCTGGTCGATGCCGCCATGGTTGGCCGCCTTGGCGGCAACGAGCTGGCCGCCATTGGTGTCGGCAGTTATGCCAGTTTCCTGGTTGTTTCGGCCATGATGGGACTGTCAGCAGCCGTACAGGCGATTGTCGCCCGGCATCATGGCGGTGGACGCACCGCAGAGAGCACTGAACCCCTGTTTGCAGGCATCACACTGACGCTGATTGCCGGCATCCCCATGACCCTATTCTTCCTGCTGCTGGCCCCGCAGTACCTGGCGCTCTACACCAACGACCAGACCGTCATCGACATCGCTGTGCCCTACTTTCAGTGGCGTACCGCTGCACTGATTTTTGTCGGCATGGCGTTTGTGTTCCGTGGGTTCTGGAGTGGTATTGGGGAAGCCTGGGTCTACCTGCGTATCACCCTGATCATGCACATCAGCAACGCCGTACTGAGTTGGTTGTTTATCTACGGCACCGCCGACTGGGGCACAGGCATCGCCGCACTGGATAACTGGAGCGGATACGGCGCTACCGGCTCAGGTATAGGTTCTGCCGCTGCCCTGCTGCTGGCGGCCATTCTGTTCTTCTGGCACACCTTTGTGACCAACCATGCGCGTTTCAGTGTTCATTACCACCTGAGTGGCCGCACCCTGCGTCAGTTGACCCGTCTGGCCATTCCCAACTCCATTCAGCAGACCCTGTTTGCCCTCGGCGTCAGCGTGCTCTTCTTTATCATTGGCCTGTTGGGTACGGATGAACAGGCCATCGGCCACATTCTCACTCAGCTGTCGCTGCTGCTGATCATGCCTGCGGTCGGGCTTGGCATTGCTGGCGCCAGTCTGGTCGGGCACGCCCTGGGTGCCGAAGAGAAAGAAAACGCCCACCGCTGGGGCTGGGATGTGGTAAGGGTTTCTATGGTGATGATGGCCGTCATGGGGCTGCCACTGTGGATCGCCCCTGACTGGGTACTGCACCTGTTTACGCCGGATGAAGCACTGGTCGCCCTGGGTGAATGGCCGTTACGGATTATTGGCTTCAGCATTCCGTTTGAAGTGGCGGCGATTATTCTGACTCAGACGCTATTGGGCGCAGGCGCCAGCAAACAGGTGATGAAAATCAATCTGGTGATGCAGTGGCTGGTATTCCTGCCACTGGCGTGGATTATCGGCCCCTATCTGGGCTTCGGTCTGATCGGTGTGTGGCTGCTGCAGTCCCTGAACCGCATCACCCTGTCTCTGATTTACGGCACGCTGTGGGGTCGTAAACAGTGGGTGCATATCAAGGTCTGAATACGTTCGGTCTTCCAATACTTCATCAAACCACCTTCTGAACGGCCACTTAACTTCATTAGCAGGCTGTTGATTTTCGTTTTCGAGACAGCCAATGCAAGGCAAAAAGCGGCGAAAAAGTGGAGGGGCCGACCTTCGGTTTACTGGTCGTACATGAGCATTTTGAGACGGTTTTTAACACTGCAGTGGCAACGCAGATAGAAAATCAACGATCTGCTAGAATGACTTGCCAAAGGTCAGGCTGAGGCCCAGAGAATCATCTCTGTCGGTCAACGGGCTGTCAGCAATTTCATCCCCGTACTGGGTATAGGTTATCTGGAAGCGGGTCATTCCGCCGAACAGTTTTCTGGTTGCCAGTGCGACAGAAAAATCCTGATTGAGAACCCCTGAGGGTGAATAAGCAGGACGCCCCTCTCTCGCCTCGGAAGTCTCTACGCCGTAGTAATAATTGACGTAGTTGCTGCTCTGATAGTTGAGAGCAACGCCCGGCTCAATCAGCACGCCTTTGAGAGGCAGGCGCAGTGACACTCCGGCCAGCGATTCGTAACCGTTATTGATGCCCAGCACATCGTGCTCTGCACTCAGACGGAACTTGAGAAATGACGGCATGTATTCAAGCCCTGCACCTCCCGCCAATGAAAAGGCCCGGTCATCCATACCGTCAAACACCGGGCTGTCTGACTCATCGTAACCGGCGAAGACAGGTTTCAGGCGCAGTGAGGCTGTCAGCTTGTCGTGTCTGTACACGTCATAGGCGACGAAAGGACCGAAGATATGCAGGCGTTCAGAGTTGTACGCAATGATGGGCACCGGAATGGTCCGTGGACTGGCATCACGGTAGATGTCCGGGGAACTGAAAACACCCAGCCCCCAGGACCACTGCCCTTTGCTTTCTTCAGTTGCGTAAAGACTGGGCACCCAAAAAGTGGCCGGAACCAGGGAGGCCAGGAGGGTAAGTAAAGCGCGAGGAATCACCAGGAAGCTCCGTTATTCTTGAATGAAGACAGTTTAGTCGGTTCAGAACAAAGCTTCAGACGGCAGGATGGCCTTTACGTTCAGTCTTTCACGCATCAAAGACTCAGCGGATATTCACATATGTCAAATAGGACCAGCGGCATCCATACATAAGACAGCCCCATTTGAGCGTGGAATCCTGAAAGCCATATGCAAGGATCGTTACAATGACTGGGTCCACAACCCGAAGGCGAGCCCGCAAACCGCGGGATAACGATCTCATTAAGTGCATGCGATTTTTAGCCGGCGGTGAAGGCGCGCCGGACTAAAATCACTCAGCAACCAGCTGCTCAAACCGCCAGCGGCTTTTGCCATCTTCTGACAACGCCAGCGACAGCTTTTCTGCGGTTTTCTTAAACTTTTCAGCCAGTGTCCAGGGTGGATTGACTATGATCATGCCGGAAGAGCCCATGCCCTTCTGCACATCGTCTGCAACGCCCAATTCAAACAGCTGCACATTTTTCATCGGGCTGCGGCGGATGCGCCGTTCCATATCATCGATGGTTTCGCGATTCACCACCGGATACCACAACAGCATCACGGCCTGTGGCATCTTCTGATAGGCATTACTCAACACATCGACCACATGCTGATAATCGGTTTTGATTTCATAGGATGGATCCATCAGTACCAGGGCGCGGGCGTTTTTGACAGGCAACACACTGAGCAACCCCTGAAAGCCGTCTTCCTGTTTAACATAGCTCTGACGGCGCTGCTCGCAGTTGTCTTTCAGCGTACCAATGACTTTGGGATGCATCTCATACAGCCAGGCCTTGTCGTCTTCACGCAGCAGACGCTTCACCAGTAAGGGGGAACCCGGATAATGGTTCTGCTTCAGATCGTCGTTGATGGCATCCCACAGCACTTCCAGTTCAGGAAAGTCCTGTTGCGGAATCTTCAGCACCCCCTGCTCAATTTCACCGGTCTTTTTCGCCTCAAAGCTTCTGGTCGAATACAGGCCAGCACCGGTGTGGGTGTCGATATAGTGAAAGGGCGCAGGCTTAAGCTGCAGATAGTGGACGCACTCCAGCAGCAGCCAGTGTTTGATGACATCGGCGTGGTTGCCGGCATGGAAAGAATGGAGATAGCTGAGCATAGGATCTGGATCTGTTAGCGGAGGGCTGATTGTCGCATGACGGCGTCAGGATGTCAGAAACAGATCCGTAACCAGATTTGTGAGTTTCTCAGTTCAGGGGGCTGACAGAACCATGAGACTACCCGTGATGGAGTCAGGCTAAAAGTCTTCTCAACAGGAACGTTGACCATCAGCCTGGCGCCATCACTTTCCGGCCTTTGACGTGGAGTCACCTCAACCGAGGAGATACGTTATCAATTAACACCGTCGCTCTGCATACGCACCTTCATTCTTCGACTCTTTAAAACTCACCCCTTTTGACATCAAAAGAATATTACCTGCCAGAAGCATACTCTCTCAGATTGTAGACAATATCTCTTCCAGAGTGCCATTGCCTTTAAGATACGAAGCAATACCATGACCATCAAACGGATAGGGATATAAGTTGACATGATCTTTTATATGATCGGCAGCGGCATGATCCTGGGCATTCAGCTCACCAAAGTGCACTTCTATATTGTGATGAGGCCTGGCTGACAAAATCTTTTTCAAGTCGAAATCAGGGCTGTTTATATCAACCTCTTCTATGCGACTCTCCGCAGATTTGAATCTTTTAAATACCTGAGTGCCGATAAGGGTCTGTGGTGCAAAAGCGATTATCCTTTCTGCATTGAGCTCAACACCGAACCTGATAGCGGCATACCCTCCTGCGGATGTACCAAGACAAATAAGGTTTTTTGTTGATGGTGGAATCAAGTCTCTGAGAACCCTGACTGTTGATTCTACATCATGGGATTTACCAACAAGGCCATTCTGGTACCAGCATTGTTTGAAGTCTTTGACAAAGACAATATTCATATCTTTCTCAGAGAATGACTTAAAAAACTCTTTAGGTGGCATTGAGGGGCGTGTTGCCATACCTCCAAATACCAATAAGGTTTTTTCAGAACCTTTATCAATAATTTCGACAGCAGAAAGCTTTGCTGCAGGGTCGTCTATTTCCTTTATCTTAAGAAGATCAGAATAATTAAGGGCTTCATGAATCTGGTTAAATTTACTTCTCAATAATTCAACCTGTTCAGTCAGACGCTCGTTACTCTTCTTGAACTCACTGATTATTTCCGTTCTGGCGTCAAATGATTTCAGCCTTTCATCGTCTGGTAGCAACTCATGTACAATGGGAGCCAACTCCAAAGCGACCTTCATGTTAATTTTTTCGAGTTTAAGAAGTGCATCTACCAGAACAGAATCAGTAAGCTCGCCAACATCCGAGGCACGACCCATTGATTGGCCGTACTCCTCAAACTTTTTCATAAGGGGAGTGCTTCCCGGGCGTATCTGCAAAGCGATCGTTATAAGATTTTGCGCCAGTACCGGGTCCTCTTTCTCAATCAATACGGCAGCAGCTTTGATCACTTTCACATATTTACCGAATTTCTTATCAGCAGCCCTCAGATTCATACCCACTTTTACTCCATAAATGGTTGTCCCTTCCTTCAACAATAAATGTGAAACGTGGCATTATCAACAGTGTGGAAGCAAAGAAGACTCCATAGTCGACATTCAAAATCCGGGGCATTGCCAAAGATATAAGGCCTTTTGCGTCCGGACTGAAAGGTACCTCAGTTGTGCATTGACAGACTGGTCTTATAGCCTTCACCTGAAAAAACAGAGAGGACATCAGCTGAAAACACCACCTCTATGACACCGAGTTTCTGAAGGAACAGTCAGATCATTGTTTCCCGTGTAAGAGTCGTCCCAACCTGGTAACGATTAGCCTGACCGCCCCTCTGGCAAACCCGCTGTGAGGCAAAACTTAAGTGGTTATGTAGCGATCCATTCCATACCCGACTGCAAAGCAAAAGCACAATTCTCCACTGCCCGAATCAGGTACTGGTGCAGACCTGCCCGGCTTCACTCAGGCGGTTGTCTGATTACCGCCTTACCAGCTGCAAACCTACTTACCACCTGTCTTAAGTAACTAACTGTTCAGCTTCCAAGTCAGTATGAGCAATTCGGGCCAGGAATTTCATAAGCATCTGTTTTTAAACAGTTATTTTTCATGGCACAGAAGTTGCGATTATCAACCACGTACGCGTAACCGCCACACATAACAACAATATCCAGCCGGTAAGCAGCCGTTTTACCGTTCGGGAGAAGCCAAGCATGATTGAAACCTTCTACGATGTGATGCGACGTCAGGGTATTTCCCGTCGCAGCTTCATCAAGTTCTGCAGCCTTACCGCCTCCGCTCTGGGCCTCAGCCCGGCCGTTGTTCCACAGATTGCTCACGCCATGGAAACCAAGCCGCGCATTCCGGTGCTGTGGTTGCACGGTCTGGAGTGCACCTGCTGTTCGGAGTCCTTTATCCGTTCCGCACACCCGCTGGCGAAGGATGTGATTCTGTCGATGATCTCACTGGATTACGACGACACTCTGATGGCAGCTGCCGGACATCAGGCCGAGGCTATCATTGATGAAACCATCAAGAAGTACGACGGCAACTTTATTCTGGCCGTTGAAGGCAACCCGCCACTGAACGAAGACGGTATGTTCTGCATCATCGGTGGCAAGCCATTCACCGAACAGCTGCTGCACGCTGCCAGGCACGCTAAAGCCATTATTTCCTGGGGCTCATGTGCGTCCTGGGGGTGTGTACAGGCTGCGCGTCCGAACCCGACTCAGGCCACCCCGATCCATCAGGTGCCGGGCATGCCGAACAAACCCATTATCAAGGTGCCGGGATGTCCGCCGATTGCCGAAGTCATGACTGCGGTTATTACTTACATCCTGACCTTTGAACAACTGCCTGCACTGGACCGTCAGGGGCGTCCGAAGATGTTCTACAGCCAGCGCGTGCACGACAAGTGCTACCGCCGCCCGCACTTTGATGCCGGTCAGTTTGTCGAGAAGTTCGACGATGAAGGCGCGCGTAAGGGTTACTGCCTGTACAAGGTCGGCTGTAAAGGCCCGACCACGTACAACGCCTGCTCCACCATCCGCTGGAACGGCGGCCTCTCCTTTCCGATTCAGGCAGGTCACCCCTGTATCGGCTGCTCGGAAGACGGCTTCTGGGACAAAGGCTCCTTCTACCAGCACACCACAGACACCCACCAATTTGGTATTGAAGCCAACGCCGACAAGGTCGGTATGGCCGCGGCCGGCATCGTCGGCGGTGCGATTGCTGCTCATGCAGCAGTCACTGCGCTCAAGAGTGCGCAGAAGAAAGGAGATGACAACTGATGAGTACCTTTACTACCCCAACCGGCTTCACGATGAACAACACCGGTCAGCGTGTTGTTGTTGACCCGGTCACGCGCATTGAAGGTCACATGCGCTGTGAAGTGAACATTGATGACGACAACTACATCCGCAACGCCGTCTCAACGGGCACTATGTGGCGTGGACTGGAAGTTATCCTGAAAGGCCGTGATCCGCGTGACGCCTGGGCGTTTGTGCAGCGTATCTGCGGTGTGTGTACAGGCACCCATGCCCTCACCTCCGTGCGCTGCGTGGAAGACGCGCTGAACATTCATATTCCGGAGAACGCCAACTCCATCCGTAACATCATGCAGCTGGTGCTTCAGGTGCATGACCATCTGGTGCACTTCTACCACCTGCACGCGCTCGATTGGGTAAACCCGGTGAATGCCCTCAAGGCTGACCCGAAAGCCACCTCTGAGCTGCAGAAAATGTCGTCGCCGCGTCACGCCAAGTCATCGCCCGGCTACTTCCGTGATATTCAGAACCGCCTGAAGAAGTTCGTAGAAAGCGGCCAGCTCGGTCCGTTCAAGAACGGCTACTGGACTAACCCGGCCTACAAACTGCCGCCGGAAGCCGACCTGATGGCGGTAACGCACTATCTGGAAGCACTGGACTTCCAGAAAGAGATGATGAAGATCCGGACCATTCTGGGCGGTAAAGACCCACACCCGAACTGGATGGTCGGCGGTGTTCCCTGTGCCATCAACATCAACGACGACATGGCCGCCGGTGCGCCACTGAACATGGTCACCCTGAATCAGATCTCATACATCATCGATCAGACTCAGGAGTTCATTAAGAACGTCTACGTACCGGACATCCTTGCCATCGGCAGCTTCTACAAAGGCTGGATGTACGGCGGCGGTATCTCTGGCATGAACGTACTGGCCTACGGCGATATCCCGGACAAAGCCAACGACTACTCCCCGGCCAACCTGATGATGCCGCACGGCGCCATTATTAACGGCAAGCTTGAGGAAGTGCATCCGGTCAACCTGCGCGATCCGGAAGAGATTCAGGAGTTCGTGCCGCACTCCTGGTACCAGTATCCGGACGAAGCCAAAGGTCTGCATCCGTGGGATGGCATCACCGAGCCTAAGTACGAACTGGGACCAAACACAGTGGGTACCCGCACCAACATTCAGGAAATCGACGAAAGCGCGAAATATTCCTGGATCAAGGCACCACGCTGGAAAGGCCACGCCATGGAAGTCGGCCCGCTGGCGCGTTACATCATTGGTTACGCGCAAGGCCATGAAGCCATCACTGAGCAGATCAACTTCACCCTGAGAACTCTGGATATCCCGCTTGAAGGCCTTTTCTCAACGCTGGGCCGCACCGCTGCCCGGGCACTGGAAGCCGAGTGGGCTGCTGACCAGATGCGCTACTTTATGGACAAGCTGCTGGGTAACATCAAAGCCGGTGATATCTCGACCGCAAACACCGAACGCTGGGATCCATCCACCTGGCCGAAACAGGTCAAAGGCGTTGGTTTTGCTGAAGCTCCACGAGGCGCTCTGGGTCACTGGATTCAGATAAAAGACACCAAAATCGAAAACTACCAGTGCATCGTGCCCACCACCTGGAACGGTTCACCCCGCGACAGTCAGGGCGGTATCGGCGCATTTGAAGCCGCACTGATGAACACCAAGGTCGAGCGTAAGGAAGAGCCGGTCGAAATCCTGCGCACCCTGCACAGCTTTGACCCATGCCTGGCCTGCTCAACCCACGTCATGAGCGAAGACGGTCAGGAACTGGCCAACGTCAAAGTTCGATAACTGAATTCCCGGAGAGACGATAATGAAAAAAATAATCACAACGACAGCTCTGGTCGCCCTGTTCAGTCAGACCGCAGCCGCCCATGAAGGCCATCACGATGATGGCCTGAGCAGCCTGCTGATGCACCTCAGTACCAATCCGGATCACTGGATTGGTGTTCTTGTGGTGCTGACCGCAGCCACCGCCGGTATCGTACTGTATCGCCGCAGCCGCAACGCCAGAACCGGTTCTGACAAGCGCACTCACTGAGAAGGAGGCCTGTATGGAAGAGACCAAGACCGTCAAGCAGACTGCTGTCTACGTGTATGAGGCACCGGTGCGGCTGTGGCACTGGGTCAACGCGTTATCGATCACTCTGCTGGCCATTACCGGCTACCTGATCGCTCACCCGCTGCCTGCCTTTCCCGGGGAGGCCAGCGACTGGTTCGTGATGGGCTATGTACGCTTTGTGCACTTCGCTGCTGCCTATGTGTTTACCGTCGGGTTTATTGGTCGCATCTACTGGGCGTTTGTCGGCAACTCACATTCGCGGGAGCTGTTTCTGCCCAAACTGCACACCGCGCAGTACTGGAAGGAGCTCTGGCATGAAGTGCGCTGGTATGCCTTCATGAACCGGGAACCTAAAAAGTACATTGGCCATAATCCGCTGGCATCCCTTGCCATGCTGATTGTTGTGGTCTTCGGAGGTATTGCCATGATCCTCACCGGCTTTGCCCTCTACGCAGAGCAGGAAGGACTGGGCAGCTGGCAGGACGCCCTGTTCGGCTGGTTGATTCCGCTGGTTGGCCAGAGCCAGGATGTGCGCATGTGGCACCACTGGGGTCTGTGGATCATCACCCTGTTTGTCATGATTCATGTGTACGTCGCGGTGCGCGAAGACATCATGTCGCGTCAGAGCATCGTCAGCACCATGATCAGTGGCTGGCGCATGTTCAAAGACGATCGTGACTGACACCCATTCAGCACACATTCCATCGCCTCTTCAGCAGTATTTGCTGGGCCTGCTTCCTTCCCGGTGCAGGCTTTTTTTATGTCCGGGGCGCACGACTGGTCAAGGATTAACCACCTGAAACTGACAAGTGTCTGGTCACTGATCATATACTTACCACCATAGTGGTTATTCACCTTCCACCATCATCGCAAAAGCGATAGATTAACTTCCACGCAAAAACACAACATACGTTCAGAAATCTATTTTTCACATATAATTCAATAAGTTAAAAAAAACCGACGATTGGCACAGCCGCTGCTATGTAAGCCGGATGAGAGACAAGACACTGGCTACCCCCGCTGAATCCTTCCACCAAAGACCGGATTCACACCAATAACAACAACGGGAGCACACATGACCGACGGGCCCGACTCCCGCGTTCTGATACTGGGTATTGGTAATCTGCTATGGGCAGACGAAGGCTTCGGCGTTCGCGCCCTCGAAACCCTGCAACGCCACTACGACTTCCCTGCCAACGTACAGCTGATGGACGGCGGCACCCAGGGCATTTATCTGGTGCAGTACATCCGCGACAGCGACGTGCTGATCGTCTTTGATGCCGTCGACTACGGCCTGCCCGGTGGCACACTAAGAATCGTCGAAGGCGATGAAGTGCCTAAATTTCTGGGCGCCAAAAAGGTCAGCCTGCATCAGACCGGTTTCCAGGAAGTACTGGCACTGGCTGAAATGATGGGCGATTACCCGGAAAAACTGTTGCTGATTGGTGTGCAGCCAGTCCTGCTCGAAGACTTCGGCGGCAGTCTTGACCCACTGGTCAAAGCGCAGATTCAGCCCGCCATTGATACTGCTCTCAGCTATCTCGACAGCCTGGGTATCAGTGCCAGCCGTCGGGAGCAGCCGCTGCAGGCTCCAGTACAGGCCGCAGGAACCATTGCTGACATGGATCTGTACGAACAGGAACGCCCGGATGCCAGCCGTGCCTGCCGTACGGGCGATGACCGCGTACTGCAATCGGCTGAATTTCAGGTGGCCTACCGTCCGGCTGACATCGAAGGCATGAGCGTTGCGCTTGACCACCACCTTGACCCATACCGCTCCACGCCCAATCAGACTGCCACCAACAAGGCTGAGGAATAACTATGTGCATCGGGATCCCCATGCAGATTGAACAGTGCAGCAATGCCCGTGCCCTGTGTACTGACAACAAGGGCCAGCAGCACGACATCGACATCATGCTGATCGGCGCTCAGAAACCCGGCACCTGGGTGATGACTTTTCTCAACACCGCGCGCGAGACGCTTTCTGCAGAGCAGGCCCATTACACCCTGCAGGCCTTACAGGCTCTGGAGAAAGTCCGGCAAGGTGAAGACTTTGACCACCTGTTTGCCGACCTGATCAACCGCGAGCCGGAGCTGCCTGCATTCCTCCGCCAGCCAGCCGCTACCCAAACCACTCCGGCACCGGAGTTCACTCACGACCTGAACGCTGCAGAGGATTCCTGATGCCGTCACTTCTCGTTGAAAATATGCTGCAGCGTACCGGTCTGCCGCGCATCACTGCCGACACTTACAATGCCTTTCTGGCAGCGCACCCGCAGGTGGTGCTCTTCTTCTGTGAGAGCCCGGAGCGTTACCCGGAAAGCAACGACGTCGCCATGGTGCTGCCAGAGATTCTCAAAGAATTTCCGCAGCTGCAGGGGGCCATCATTGACAGCAGTTTCGAGCGCGATCTGCAGAAGCAGTTCGACTTTACCCGCTGGCCTGCACTGGCCTTCTTCGTCAACGGAGATTACCGCGGCAACATGACCGGCATTCAGAACTGGGATGACTACACCAGCCGCATCCCGGAGCTTCTGTCTGACACACCAACCATCATCCCTCTGATCAACCTGCAGGAAACCCGCGCATGAGCTCTGATAAAGACAACATCATCTTCACCGACGCCATGAGTTCAGCGGGGGCTCTCAGCGGTCCGGGCAGCCAGCCTGCCGAAGTCGACGGCGCCGAACTGGACATCCTGCAACTGCCTTCCGGCATGGATACCTACGAGCAGCCGATACTGCCAGAGCCCGAGGATGTCACGCACCTCAACGCCGCGATCCGTCGTCTTGAGTATCTGCTCGCGCGGATGGACACATGGCAACCCGGGGAGCCGAACATCGAACTGAGCGTCAGCGATCTCGACCCGGCCAACCGCGACCTGGTGGATCAGGTGCTGGGCGAAGGCGAAGTCAGCATCCTGTTCGGTGGTGACGGCCATATCCGTATTCAGGAAGGTGTCCTCTGCGGTGTCTGGCGCATTCAGCATATGAACAGCGCCGGCCAGGTAACCCAGGACCACATCGAAGTCGGTCCGATTCCGTCACTGGTGCAGCACACCACCTTTGCCAAAGCACAGGCCCGCGTGGATGAATCCATTGAGAACGTCGGTGATGGCGTCATCAACTCGCCGCCACTGTTAGCCGAGATCAACGAAGTGCTGGAAGATTTCACCCCAGGTGATATGACCCACACCATCAATCTCACCCTGCTGCCGCAGACCGAGCAGGATCTGATGTTTCTCGACCAGCGTCTGGGACTGGGCAACACTACCATTCTGTCGCGAGGTTACGGCAACTGCCGTATCACCAGCACCAATACACGCAACGTCTGGTGGGTGCGCTATTTTAATTCTCAGGACAAGAATATTCTTAATTCGCTGGAGATCTGCACCACGCCGGATTCCGCCTCCGCGGCACCGGAAGACATCGCCGACAGCACCATCCGCCTGCGTGAAATTCTTGAGATCTATCAGTAAGGACGCTGAACATACGATGAGAGACGATCAGTTTTTTGCCGGCTCCTACGGCGGCGACAATACGAAACTGCAGCCCAACAGTAAGCTGGAATGCAAAATCTGCTGGTACATCTACGACCCGGAACAGGGAGATGACTACTGGCAGATTGAGCCCGGTACGCCATTTTCTGAATTGCCGGAGCACTGGACCTGCCCCAACTGCGACGGCAAGAAAAACGACTTTATGGTAGTTGAATAACCCATGACCCAGCCCTTGCCTTCACTGTCTGAACTGCAGCCTCTGCTGGAGCACACCTTCACGGAGATTCAGCGCACCCGCATGACCGATGTGCCGGTGGTCAACGTAGAGCTGTCGGTCAATGCCGGTCATTTTATTGAGTGGCAGGGTTATTACCTGGGTGTTCTGATCACCCCCTGGTTTATGAACCTGATGCTGCTGCCCGCGAACGAAGAAACCCGCGATGACCTCAACAGCCGCCGGGTAGCCACCAAACAGACCCACAGTTTTCCGTCCGGTGCATACGAATTCATCACCGGCGCTGAAGACGCCATCGGGCATTTTCAGAGCTGCTCGCTGTTCTCACCCATGTTTGAGTTTCAGGACCAGCAGGCCGCCATCGAAACCGCAGCAGCCGTAATGGCCGGGCTGATGGATGTCGACAACTTCGAAGACATTGACGCCCAGGGGCAGCCTTTTCCTGAATATGGGCCCGAGCCCGCGCCTGAAGCGGATAACGATTCATGTTCTGAGGCAGATACCGTATTGGAAAGCCCGCTCACCGACAAAGCCATCAGCCGCCGTCAGCTGTTGAGCGGATTCCGGGGATAAGTATCAACATGCGTTTTGATGGCCAGATCGACATCCGCCTGCAGTGCCAGGGCACCCTGCGCGACAGCCGTGTCTGTGCGGTGACCGTCGAATCCAGCCGCCAGACCCAGACCGCGGCCCTGCTGAGTGGCCGCACGGTGCCGGAAGCCCTGCAGCTGATCGGCATGGTGTTCGGCATCTGTGGCAACGCGCAGAGTGTCGCCGCCGTACGCACCTTAGAGGCGGCCATGGGAGTCAAACCTGACCCGGACACGGATCAGGTCCGTCAGGCCGTGACCGATATCGAAACCCTGCGTGAACACCTCTGGCGCATTCTGCTGGGCTGGCCCGCGCATACCGAATCCACGCCCGACCACGCCACACTGGCGCAGGTGCTGAGCAGTAAGCAGCAGGTTGAACAGGCGCTGGGCGGACTGGAGCACTGGTTGTCGCCGGGAGCGACACCGAGGGCACTGGATCAGACCGGCATCATAGCCTGCCTCGAAGAACTGCAGACATTGATTGAAACCCGGGTGCTTGGCGTTTCCTGTGATGAGTGGCTCAAGCTGGCGTCCCTGGAAGATCTGATTACCCTGATTGAACAGCATCCGGAAGACGCAACACCGGCGGTCAGGCTCATGCGCCGTATCATTGCACGGGAATGGACACACAGCTGCGTCAGCCCCATGCAGGCACTGCCCGCCATTCATTTTGGCAACGCCTCAGAGCTGATTGAGCAGATGCAGGACCCGGGTTTTATTGCCCGGCCACAATGGCAGGAGCACCCCTGTGAAAGTACCAGCTTCAGCCGCAGCCGGGTGCCGCTGACTCAGGCTCTGCGCCGCCAGTCGGGTTCTGCCCTGCTGGTCCGCGCCACCGCTCTGCTGAGCGAGGTAGCCTTGCTCACGCTGAGGCTGACACGGTTTTTTGCCAGCCGCCCGTTATGGGATGCCGCCTACCCTCAGGTTGAGACTGCGTTTGTCGCCACCCCGGGGCAGGCACTGGGGCAGGTCTGCGCCGCACGCGGGCAGCTGTTTCACTGGGCCTCGGTCAGCACGGCCGATTCAGCTGACGGCAAACCACGCATCAGCGAATACCGCATTCTGGCGCCGACTGAATGGAATTTTCATCCTGCCGGCGTTATACCTCAGGCACTGGCCGGGCTCGCAGGCCACGCCGACGACATACGCCAGCAGGCGGCCCTGCTGATCGAGCTGGTTGACCCCTGTGTAGGCTATCAGCTGACCCTGATGAACGGAGACAATGCCCATGCATGAGATGTCACTCTGCGAAGGTATCCTGCAGGTGCTGGAAAACAGTGCAGAGGCTCAGGGCTTCCAGCGGGTCAAAAGTGTCTGGCTGGAAATCGGACAGCTGGCCGGGGTTGAACAATCGGCACTGGAGTTCAGCTTCGACGTGGTGACCCGTGGCACGCTGGCTGAAAACGCCGCCCTGAACATCATTAACATTCCCGCTGATGCCTGGTGCCTGCCGTGCGCCAAAGCGGTGGAAATCCATCAACGCTTCGACCCATGCCCGGACTGTGGCAGCCATCAGCTGCAGGTTCAGGGCGGGGACGAGATGAGAATCAAAGAACTGGAGGTCGAATAACCATGTGTACTGTCTGCGGTTGTTCTGAAGGTGAAGTGCAGGTCGAAGACCCACATCACACACATAGCCATCTACATGATCATAAGCACGGTCATTCGCACAGCCATGATCATCATCACGGGCATGATCATCATCACGGGCATGATCATAGCCATGCAGAGCACACAGAGGGCAGCGAGCACCATCATTACGGCCACGGTCCGGCCCATGCACATGCTCCGGGTATGTCACAGGCGCGCATGGTGCAGATTGAGCAGGATATTCTCAGCAAGAACAACCAGTACGCCAGCGCCAACCGCCAGTGGCTGGCACAGCGCGGCATTCTCGCACTGAATCTGGTCTCCAGCCCCGGTTCCGGCAAAACCACCCTGCTCACCCGCACCATCAATGACCTCAAAGACAGCCAGACCATGACCGTCATCGAAGGTGATCAGCAGACGGTGAATGACGCCGAGCGCATCCGCGCCACCGGCGCGCGCGCCCTGCAGATCAATACCGGCAAGGGCTGCCATCTGGATGGCCACATGGTCGGCCATGCACTGGAGAAACTGCAGCCGGAGAATGACAGCATCCTGTTCATTGAAAACGTCGGCAATCTGGTCTGCCCGGCCAGTTTTGATCTGGGCGAAGCGCATAAGGTCGCCATCCTCTCGGTGACGGAAGGTGAAGACAAACCACTCAAGTACCCGGACATGTTCCATGCCGCCGACCTGATGCTGCTGAATAAAATCGATCTGCTGCCCTACCTGAACTTTGATGTCGAAGCCTGCATCGCCAACGCCCGCCGTGTGAATCCGAAGATACGCGTGTTACAGGTATCGGCCACCACAGGCGAAGGCATGGATACCTGGTACAGCTGGCTGGCGGCGACCCGTCAGCTGGTTGGGCTGGGTCAATAAGCACAGAGGCGGAGGAACGATTATGTGTCTGGCCATTCCGGCAGAGATTCTGAGCATCGACGGTGATAACGCCGTGGTGTCTGTGGGCGAGGTCAGAAAGACCATTTCACTGGCCCTGGTCGACGGTGTCAGCGTCGGTGATTATGTACTGGTGCATGTAGGCTATGCGCTGGAGCGTCTCGACCCTGAGGAAGCCGCACATACTTTGGCACTGTTCGGGGAACTGGATGAAACCATCTCTTCAAATGAAGATCAGGTTTCTGGGGTAAACCAATGAAATATATAGAAGAGTTCAGAGACCAGAAACTGGCAAAGCACATTGCTGAGCGCATCCGTCACAGTGTGGACCCGGCACGCGAGTACCACTTCATGGAGTTCTGCGGCGGCCATACTCACGCGATTTTCCGCTATGGTGTGCAGGATCTGATGCCTGGCAATGTGCATTACGTACACGGCCCCGGCTGCCCGGTGTGCGTACTGCCGACCAGTCGCATCGACCTGATGATCCGCCTGCTGCGTGAAGAGAACGTCATCCTCTGCACCTACGCTGACCTGCTGCGGGTACCCGCCAGTGAACGCGAAAGCCTGATGAAAGTGAAAGCCGAAGGCGCCGATGTACGCATGGTCTATTCCACTCAGGATGCTCTGAAGATCGCCCGGGATAACCCGGAGAGTGAAGTGGTGTTCTTCGCCATCGGCTTCGAAACCACCACCCCACCGACGGCGGTGGCCATCCTGCAGGCGCAGAGCGAACAGCTCTCTAACTTCACCGTATTCTGCAACCACGTCCTGACTCCGGCGGCCATGAGCGGCCTGCTCGATGCCCCAGCGGTCGATGGCGAAGTGCTGAATCTGGATGGCTTCTTAGGGCCATCGCACGTCAGCTCCATCATCGGCAGCCAGCCCTATGAGTTTGTGCCACAGAAGTACGGCAAACCGGTGGTCATCGCCGGATTTGAACCACTGGATGTGATGCAGTCGACCCTGATGATGATCCAGCAGATCAACGATGGCCGTTGCGAGGTCGAGAACGAATACGCCCGCGTGGTCAGCCGCGAAGGTAACCGCAAGGCTCAGGCACTGGTCGCAGAGGTACTGGAACTGCGCGACCGTTTTGAATGGCGTGGTCTGGGGTGGATACCTGACTCAGCCCTTAAGATTCAGCCGCGCTTCAGTGCCTTTGATGCCGAGCAACGCTTCGACTGCCTGAAAAACACCGGCGACCTGATCGCAAAAGACCACAAAGCCTGCGAATGCCCGAGCATTCTGCGCGGCACCAAGAAGCCGGTGGACTGCAAACTGTTCGGCACCGTCTGCACACCGGAGAACCCGATGGGCAGCTGCATGGTATCTTCTGAGGGGGCCTGTGCGGCGCACTGGAGTTATGGCCGTTTCCGCGGGCAACCAGTAACGTCCTCTCCTCAATCCCAGAAGGCTGCCAGCGCATGAATGAGATGAGCAAAAAAGGCCGTAAGCGCTTTACGGTACCTTTAAATCTGAAGACCGGTCACATCGATATGAGCCACGGCAGTGGCGGCCGCGCCTCGGCCCAGCTGATCGAAGAACTGTTCGTGAAACATCTGGATAACGAGCTGCTGCGTCAGGGCAATGACAACGCTCAGTTCAGCGCACCTGCCGGGCGCATGGTGATGAGTACCGACAGCCACGTCATTTCGCCGCTGTTCTTCCCCGGTGGTGATATTGGCTCATTGGCGGTGCATGGCACAGTGAACGATATTGCCATGTCCGGTGCACGCCCACTCTACCTGAGTGCCGGGTTTATTCTCGAAGAAGGCTTTCCTCTGGCCGACCTCGACCGCATTGTCGCCAGCATGGCCGCCGCCGCCCGTGAAGCAGGCGTGCCGGTGATCACAGGTGATACCAAGGTCGTTGAAAAAGGCAAAGGCGATGGCGTATTTATCAATACCGCCGGTGTCGGTGTCGTGCCCGATGGGCTGGACATTGCCGGACATAACGCACAGCCCGGTGATGTGGTGCTGATCAGCGGGACGATAGGCGATCATGGCGTGGCCATCATGTCGAGCCGTGAGAATCTGGAGTTCGAGACCACCATTGAATCTGACTCCGCCGCTCTGCACACATTGATTGCGGCCATGACCGACGCCGTACCCGACATCCATTGCCTGCGAGATCCGACTCGTGGAGGACTGGCAACGACCTTAAACGAGCTGGCGCATCAGTCGCAGGTCGGCATCCGCATCCGCGAATCGGACCTGCCGGTCAAACCGGCTGTTAACGCCGCCTGCGAACTGCTGGGGCTGGACCCTCTGTACGTCGCTAACGAAGGCAAGCTGGTGTGTATCTGCCCGGCAGAACACGCAGAGATACTGCTGGCAGTAATGAAAGCACATCCGCAAGGTGAGAACGCGGCCATCATTGGTGAAGTCATTGAAGATGAACACCACTTTGTGCAGATGGAAACCGGCTTTGGCGGCCAGCGCATTGTCGACTGGCTGGCTGGCGAACAACTGCCAAGAATCTGTTAGGGTATGACCATGACGACGACATTACCGACCATTCTGATCATCGACGATGAGATCCGCTCGCTGGAGACTCTGGAGCGCATCCTCGACGATGACTTTGACGTCAAAACTGCCTCAAACATCGGTGATGCCCTGCAGATTCTGGAGCAGGAATGGGTGCAGATCGTGCTCTGCGATCAGCGCATGCCGGAGATGACCGGTGTCGAATTCCTGAAGCAGATACGTGATCAGTGGCCCAACGTCATCCGCATGGTGATCTCGGGCTATACCGACTCGGCCGATATCATCAGCGCCGTCAACGACGCCGGCATCTACCAGTACATCACTAAGCCCTGGCAGCCGGACAGCCTGATCCTGACACTGAAAAACGCCACCCGGTTGTTTGATCTGCAACGCCAGAACGAAGCCCTGTCGATTGAGCTCAAAATGATGCCGGGCCAGATCAGCGATTCACTGAATCAGAAGCGTGAGTTACTGCGCAGCACTTACCAGCACGATGACGGCATTGTGCGTACCGCCAGCAGCCCGATGAACGACATCTGCGACCACATCCGTCAGGTTGCCCCCTACGATATCTCGGTGTTGCTGATGGGTGAATCCGGCACAGGTAAAGAACTCGCCGCACGCGCCCTGCACTACAACAGCCTGCGCTGGGACAAACCCTTTGTGGTAGAGAACTGTGGTGCCCTGCCCGATGAACTGCTCGAAAGCGAACTGTTTGGTTACAAGCGCGGGGCCTTCACCGGAGCCGTTGAAGACCGTATCGGCCTGTTTGAGCGAGCGAACGGCGGCACCGTATTCCTGGATGAAATCGGTGAAGTTTCCCCGGCGTTTCAGGTGAAACTGCTGCGTGTTCTGCAGGAAGGTGAGATCCGCCCACTGGGCAGCAGCATCACCCGCAAAGTCGATGTGCGCGTGATTGCCGCCACCAATAAACATCTGGAAGAAGAAGTCGCGGCCGGGCGTTTCCGCGAAGACCTCTATTACCGTTTAGCCACGGTGACCGTGAATCTGCCGCCCCTGCGTGAGCGTCGCCGCGATATTCCGGCGCTGGCCAACGCCCTGCTGGATAAAACCATGGCAACGCTGGGCAAAACGGTGAAAGGCTTCAGCGAAGAAGCCCTCGACTGCATGCAGCAGTACCACTGGCCGGGCAACGTACGTGAACTGCAGAACGAAGTCAGCCACATGCTGGTCACCTGCCGTGGCGACGAACTCAGTGCCGATCTACTCAGTCCGCGCGTGCTGCGTGCCACGCCACGTGAAGAATCCCAGTCGTTTGACAGCCTGGCCGGACTGGATGGTTCGCTCAAAGACCGGGTGGAAACGCTGGAAGCCATCATTCTCAAAGAGACCCTGATACGCCACCGCTGGAATAAAAGCCGCGCCGCCAACGAGCTCGGCCTCTCCCGTGTCGGCCTGCGCAGCAAACTGGAGCGTTACGGCCTGGACCAGCCGTCTGACAGCAAGGTCGTCAGCCTGTGACGTCTGCTTCCGGCACGGACAGTCAGGTCAGCATGGATCTGACCGCCCTCGTTATTGAGCAGGGGTCTGATCAGGTGTGGATGGATGTGATCCAGAAGATGGAATCCGTCTACGCCGAGCTGGTCGATCATCAGTCCGAACTGGAAGCCAAAAACTCCGAGCTGGAAGAAGCTCAGCAGTTCATCAGCAGCGTACTCTCAGCCATGACCGACGTGCTGCTGGTGTGCGATACCCGGGGGCGTATTGAACAGGTGAACGCCGCCCTTGAGACCCTCACCGCCAAACCGGCAAGAGACTTCCTCAAACGCCCGCTGACCGATGTCTTCAGTGCCGACTGCGCCGATAAAGTCGCGCAGTTTGCTCAGGCGCTGCAACGAGAACTGGTGATCGACCTTGAAGTCGAGGTGCGTTGCGCTGACAACAGCACCACCCCACTGGCACTGAACTGCTCCCCCCGTTATGATCATGATGGCCGCATCGTCGGCATGGTGCTGATCGGTCGTCCGGTCGGCGAGCTGCGCCGCGCCTACGAGCAGCTGAAGCAGACGCAGCAGCAGCTGGTACATTCCGAGAAGATGGCATCGCTCGGTCGCCTTGTCGCCGGGGTCGCCCACGAACTGAACAACCCCATCAGCTTTGTCTTCGGCAACATGCACGCCCTCAAACGCTACGGTAAACGCATCACTGATTATCTGCAGGCCATCGACCAGATTGCCCCGGGCCCTCAGTTAGAAGCGCTCAAGCAGACCCACAAGATAAACCGCATTCTCGATGACATGACGCCGCTGATCGACGGCACTCTCGAAGGTGCTGAACGCGTCAGTGATATCGTGCAGGACCTGCTGCGCTATTCCGGTGGCCAGCGTGAACCTCTGGAAGTGGCCGATCTGCCTTCGGTCATCCGCAAGGCCGTGGAATGGGTGGTCAGAGCCAGCCGTATTCAGCCGGAGATTGAGTATCAGCTGCCGGAGACCTTTGAGATTGAAACCCGCAAAGGCCAGGTCCATCAGATTCTGGTGAATCTGGTACAGAACGCGCTGGATGCCATCGCTGATGCCCAGCACCCGCGCATCAGCATCCGTCATGACATCAAAGACGGTCAGTTCCATATCCAGGTGAAAGACAACGGCACCGGCATTGATGCCAAGAACATGCCGCACATTTTTGAGCCCTTTTTTACCAGCAAGCCGGTTGGCCAGGGCACCGGGCTGGGCCTCTACATCAGCTATGGATTAGCACAGGACCTGGGCGGTGAACTTACCGCCCATAACAACCTTGGGCAGGGAGCCTGTTTCACACTGACTTTACCGGTGTAGGAGCAGAGATGAACGGAAACCTTTCCCTGTTGTGGTTACAGTCTGGCGGCTGTGGCGGTTGTTCAATGTCGTTGCTAGGGGCTGAATCGCCCGACCTCATGACCACTCTGGCGGCCTCGGGCATTGATCTGCTATGGCACCCGTCACTGAGTGAAGCCTGCGGCAACGACCTGATTTCCCTGCTCGAAGACATCATTCACGGTAACCGTACGCTGGATATTCTCTGCCTCGAAGGCTCCGTGATTAACGGCCCCAATGGCACTGGCAACTTCCACCGCTTGGCCGGCACCGGACGCCCCATGCGTGACTGGATTTATGACCTGTCACTGGTAGCAAAACACGTTGTCGCCGTCGGTAACTGCGCGGCCTATGGCGGCATCACGGCGGCTGGCAATAACCCGAGCGAAGCCACCGGCCTGCAATACGACGAGACCACGCCCGGAGGTCTGCTGGGGGCTGAGTTCACCGATAAAACCGGGCTGCCGGTGGTCAACATTGCTGGCTGCCCGACACACCCGAACTGGATCACCGACACCTTGAGTCAGCTGGCATTGGGCGATATGGCGGAAAGCTCACTGGACGAATACGAACGTCCGCGCAGTTACACCGATCATCTGGTGCATCACGGCTGCCCGCGCAATGAGTATTACGAATACAAGGCCAGTGCTGAAAAACCGAGTGATCTGGGCTGCATGATGGAGCACATGGGCTGTCTCGGCACCCAGGCGCGTGCCGACTGCAACACCCGGCTCTGGAATGGCAGTGGCTCCTGCCTGCGTGGTGGTTATGCCTGCATCAACTGTACGGCACCGGATTTTCACGAGCCCGGCCACGCCTTTGACCGGACACCTAAGGTCGCGGGTATCCCGGTGGGGCTGCCGACGGACATGCCCAAGGCCTGGTTCGTCGCCCTCTCCAGTCTTGCCAAGGCGGCCACGCCCGAGCGCCTCAAGCAGAATGCGGTGGCCGATCATATTCGCCTGATTCCGATAAAAAACGTCACTAAATCTAAGAGCGGGAAAAAGTTGTGAGCGAGACTGTCTCAGGCACTTCACGCCGTATCGCCGGGCCATTTAACCGCGTTGAAGGCGACCTGGAAATCCAGATTGATGTCACTGGCGACCGCGTCAGTAAGGCATGGGTGGTGTCGCCGCTGTACCGTGGATTTGAGCAGATACTGCAGGGCAAAGACCCGATGGATGCACTGGTGTACGTGCCGCGTATCTGCGGCATCTGTTCGGTCGCGCAGTCGGTCGCAGCCGCCAGCGCGATTGCCGATCTTGCGGGTGTCACGCCGACACAGAATGGCCAGCTGGCGACGAATCTGATTCTCGCCAATGAGAACCTGACTGACCATCTGACGCATTTCTATCTCTTCTTTATGCCGGACTTTGCCCGGGCGACCTACGCCAGTGAACCCTGGTACCCCGCCGCGGCTGAGCGTTTTAAATCTCAGACCGGCACAGCCACCCGCGACGCCCTGCCCGCCCGCGCTGAGTTCCTGCATCTGATGGGCCTGCTGGCTGGCAAATGGCCGCATTCACTGGCGCTGCAACCCGGTGGCACGTCCAAGGGCATCGACAGCAGTGATAAAGCCAGGCTGCTGGGTATTATTTTTGGCTTCCGCCGCTTTCTTGAAACCACGCTGTTCGGTGATTCGTTGGAGACCATCGCCACACTGGATTCCGCCCAGGCCCTGTTCAGCTGGAATGAGCAGCAGGCCCAGAAACAGACACAGAGCGACTTCCGCCACTTCCTGCTCATCGCTGATCAACTGGCATTGAGTGAACTGGGTCGCTCACACGATCGTTTTATGAGTTACGGTGTTTATCCGACGGAAGCCCACCCCCTGTTTGCTTCTGGCCTCGTGGATGCCGGTCGCAACCATCGCAGCGCTCTGAACCAGAAAGTCATTACTGAAGACATCAGCCACTCCTGGATGACCGATCAGCCGCAGCCGTCCCACCCGTTTAACGGTATCACCCATCCCGGTTCGGGTGTGGCAGATCCGAACGGTAAGCACGCCGGTTACAGCTGGTGCAAATCGCCGCGCCACGATGGAAAAGCGGTGGAAGTCGGCGCACTGGCACGGCAGCTGGTGAATGGCCATCCTTTGATTGCCGACCTTGTTGCCCAGAGTGGCGGCAACGTTCGCAACCGGGTGATTGCGCGGCTGCTCGAGCTGGCGCTGGTCGTTATTGAAATGGAAAAATGGGCACGGGCGCTGGAGCCGAAAGCACCCTTCTGCAATCAGATCAAACTGCCCGACGAGGGTCAGGGTATGGGCCTGATGGAAGCCGCACGCGGCAGCCTTGGCCACTGGCTGACGGTCAAACGCGGACGCATCAGCAACTACCAGATCATTGCCCCGACCACCTGGAATTTCTCGCCACGTGATCAGGAGCATCAGCCGGGCGCGCTGGAGCTGGCACTGGAAGGTGCGCCACTGCGCGCCGACGAAGTAGCGGCCAACAGTCGCGACCCTGTGGCTGTGCAGCATATTCTGCGCTCGTTCGACCCCTGCATGGTCTGCACGGTGCACTGAAATGCATGAAAAGATTCATGGAAAGATGCACGAAAAGATGCCCGAAGCCGACAACCAGACAATGGACAAAGAAACGCTGGGCGACAAAACGCTGGACAATGAAACGCTGGGCGAGCTGATCCGGGTATATGGCACCGTTCAGGGCGTGGGCTTCCGCCCCTTTGTCTGGCGTCTGGCACATGAGCTGGGCCTGACCGGCGAAGTCGGCAACGACAACGAAGGCGTGTTTATTCACCTGTGGGGTACACAGGCGCAGCGGGATGCTCTGGCTGAACGGTTAGAATCTGAAATCCCACCCCTGGCTAAAATCAGTGGCGTTGTTCGCTCTCCTTTTGAATCCGGCTACTTATCAGAAGAATCAGCACCCACAGACTTCACCATCGCGTCCAGCCAGCAAGGCAAAACCCTGACCTCAGTCGCCACCGATGCTGCCACCTGCAAGCAGTGTCTAACTGAAATCAACGATCCGGCTGACCGTCGTTACGGCTATCCCTTCACTAACTGCACCCACTGCGGCCCGCGCTTTTCCATCATTCGCGTCATGCCCTACGACCGCACCAACACCAGCATGGCCGGATATAAAATGTGCCCGGCGTGCGAATCGGAATACCACGATCCGGCCGACCGCCGCTTTCATGCACAGCCCAACGCCTGCCCTGTGTGTGGCCCGACCCTGTGGTTTGCAGAATCGGGTGAGAACGCACTGAATCCTTCTGGTCATTCAACCAATCTTGATGCAATCAGGGTTGCTGCCGAGAAGCTTCTGAATGGCCAGATCATCGCCATCAAAGGCATCGGTGGTTTCCACCTCGCCTGCGACGCCCGCAATGCAGAAGCTGTAGCAATCCTGCGCCAACGGAAACGCCGTTATCGCAAAGCGCTGGCCATCATGGCGACCGATATGGAGATGGTACGCGAATACGTTCAGTGCGCAGATGCCGATGAAGCGCTGCTGACCTCGGCGGCAGCGCCTGTGGTTGTACTCAAGAAGAAACCCTCTGCAGACACCCAGCCAGATGCTCTTCCTGATGACATTGCACCCATGCAGGACAAACTCGGTTTTATGCTGCCCTATTCACCCATTCATCACCTGTTGATGCAGGCGGTAAATGCACCGCTGGTGATGACCTCGGGCAATATGAGTGACGAGCCTCAATGTCTGAGCAACGACGATGCTCTGCAACGCCTGAGCACCCTGGCCGACGGCTTTCTGCTGCACGACCGCGACATCATCAACCGCATTGATGATTCGGTCTGGCTTGGATCTGAACTGACAGAAGGCAATGAAGAACTGCCACCGCAGATCGTGCGCCGCGCACGCGGTTATGCGCCGCAGCCAATCCCGTTACCTGCGGGTTTTGAACACCATGATGGCATCCTCGCCATGGGTGCTGACCTGAAAAACACCTTCTGCATTGTGATTAACGGCCAGGCCATCATGTCACCACACATGGGTGACCTCGAAGATCATGCGACTCAACTGGACTACCGCCGCCAGATCGCGCTGTTCTTCAAGCTCTACGACTTCACTCCGAAAGCCATCGTGGTGGATAAACACCCCAACTACCATTCCTCCAATACCGGGCGGGCAATAGCTGCAGAGCTGGGCATCCCCTGTCATGAAGTGCAGCACCACCATGCCCACATCATGGCGGCGATGGCTGAGCATGGTATCCCCTGCGACACTCCACCTGTGCTTGGTATCGCGCTGGACGGCCTGGGGTATGGAGATGACGGATATCTGTGGGGCGGTGAATTTCTGCTGTGTGATTACAGCGGCTATAAACGTGTAGCCCGGTTCAAACCTGTGCCCTTACTCGGTGGCAATGCTGCCATGAAAGAACCCTGGCGCAACACGCTCGCGCATCTGCTGAATACGGGTCAATGGGAAGATCTGAAAGAACAATATGCGGATACCGACATCATCCGATTTCTGAATACCAAGCCGGTCTCTGTCCTGCAGCAGATGATGGAGCGCAGCGTTAACAGCCCACTCAGTTCCTCCACCGGGCGTTTGTTTGATGCCGTCGCCGCAGCACTGGGGTTATGCACCGAGCAGCAGTTTCATGAAGGTGAAGCGGCGATGCAGCTGGAAGCACTGGCAAGACAGTGCACAACTGAAGTTATTAAGCCGTATTCATTTGAGCTCAATAACGTTAACGGGCTGACGGAGGTGGACTGGAGTCTGATGTGGCTGAGCATCTTAAGCGATTTGCACGACCACAAAGACCCGTCTGAAATTGCGTATCGCTTCCACCTTACCATCGCCGCAGCCATCGCAAGAACTCTTGTCACCTTAACTGAGCAATGCGGAATCAACGAGGCGTATTACGGAGGCGGCGTTCTTCTGAACCGGATACTGCGCGAACATTCACAACAGTCAGATTTCAGAATAAACAGCCTGTCTGCAGCCGGGCTGATCCTCCCCGTCAACGACAGTGTTATCTCACTTGGGCAGATACTTTCTGTGGCTTTTGATAGACCAACACAATGGGGTGGTTGAAGTCCGGATTTTCACAGACGCGATGGCCTGCCTTTTCAACACACCGCACAATTTCAGACTCATCAGGCCCTGAACTGATGTATCTCTTCATCCTCAGAAGGCTCTGTACAGCCAGATGAAATGGCAGCAAGGAACACGGCCCTGTTTATTGAGCGGCCGGACTGTCTCTCAGGAACATATTAAATCCGGAAACGGTAAAGCCCAGCTTGCGGTACAAGGCTATCGCACCTTCATTAAACGCAAACACATGCAACTGAATATCGTGAATACCAGATTCAGCAAGCTGCTCACGCATGGCCTTGATCGCCCCGGTTGCGTGTCCCTGCTGGCGGTGTTCCGGCAATATTTCAATATCGTAAATAAAAGCGCTGCGATGGCCGCACTGATCAAAAGTGGCGTACCAGAGGTGACCGACCACACTGCCGCTGTCGTCCGTGATGTTGAACAGGTGTTGGTCAGGCGTATGGACACCCTGCGGCAAGCTGTTCCGCATATCCGCCAGTGCACGCTCCATGGCACCCTGTTCCGGCCAACGGCCACTGCGGACATTATCTTCCGCGTATCCCATCGCTGAGTACTGAAGGTAAGCGTCAAACTCGTGCGGCGTCATAGCGACCAGTGTTGTCATCTTATTATCCTGAACCGGTGAAGCCCGACTATAACGGAGATGCCCGTTGCCGGGTACCTGAACAACCCAGCAGTAACAGTCACCCATAAAAAAGGCCCCGGTTTACCGGGGCCTTTTACACTGCACGTATTCAGCTTATTGGTAGCTGAACAGGGTTTCTGCCACCATGATGGCGTTCTCGTGTGTTGCACTTTCGAAGCCGTAGTACTGGCCGTATTTCGGACGCAGGGTTTCCACGGCATTTTCAGCAATGGCTTCATACCAGGCTGGCAGGAATGGCGTATGTGCATTCACCTGTGACCCATCCACACCCACACCCCATGGCACTTCGCCCATGGCTTTACCAACGGCAGCTCTCAGGTCAGAGAGGAAGGTACGGTAAAACTCGATATCCGCGCGGGAGCCTACGTTACCGTGTCCGCCACTGAGATAGTCCCATTTCAGTTTTGACAGAGCTTCCAGGTTGGCGTCGAAATAAACGTAGTTTTCAGAGCCGGCAAACGCCCAGAACGGAGGCTGGTCCGGGTTGATCAGATCCGGAATATGCACAATGCTTTCAGAAGACAGCAGCCAGGCAGACGCATCGTCGGTGTGAGCCGGACGGTCAAAGCCATGCAGTTCGACTTTCAGTTTTTCGAATTTAAATGTGCCATCAGGCCATTTAACGGTTTCTGTCACGGCGGGCAGAGAGCTGTTCAGAAAGTCCATTTTTTCAGCGGTTTCTTCTGAAGCAATAATACGAAGCTTGCTGTTACCCGAGGTAAAGGCTTTGGCATCGCCAATATGGTCTGCATGATCGTGTGAATACACAATGGCTGTAATGGGCAGATCGGTGACTGATGCAATGGCGGCTTTAATCTGTTCGGCACGTCCCTGCAGCGGGTCAAACAAAAGTACGCCTTTGTCACCCACATAAAAAATGGTTCCGTAGTACTGACGCTGGAACCAGTAGGTATGGTCTGTCAGTTTCTGCAGAACATAATCCTGGGTGGCGTTACGGGTATACAGGTTGTCCACTTTCTCACCTGGTTTAAGTGCGCGTGTCAGCGACGGCGCTACATAGGTGGCATTAACGGTGGAAGGAGCCTCAGTCACTGCAGCATGTGCCGTAGTTCCCATCAGTGTCAGTGAGAGCAGGCTGGCGGCAAGCGTCAGAGGCGCAGTCATTTTCTTCATAAATGTTTCCTTACTGTGAAACGTGTTTGATGAGCAGTTGGGGTATTGCCCGGGTTCTTTCCTGTCCGGATTTTGCAGAAGACGGGAGAGATCTGAACCCTTCAGCAGTTGCGGTATTCAGCACAGGCTGCCTGCCGACGTTTTAAAAAGTAGCACATGAAATATGACTTCATAATTAAAAAAAAGCAGAACACATTGTTGCCGAAACATTCATGAAAGGTATACATAAGGAAATACATTCCAACCACAAGGAAGTGTACAGACAGCCCATCCTATAAATCTAAACCTATCAATAACTTAGGAATAACATCAACCCATGATGCACATGCAGGCCCTCCAGAAAACCGGGTGGCATACCTGAAAAGTATTTACCTATTCATGCAAAGAATTGGATGTATTTACACCTCTGGTCCTAGTGTCTGGATACAGTGCTGTTCGATCGCACTCATTCAAACAAAAGGAGCAGAACATGACTCAGAACACTCAGACACTGGATGGAAAAATTTCTCTGGTTACTGGCGCCGGCGCAGGTATTGGCCGTGCCATTGCCCTGCACTACGCAAAAAACGGCGCAACGGTCGTTGTATCCGACATCAATGAAGAGAGCGGCCAGGAAACCGTGAACCTCATAACCGAATTTGGCGGGACCGCATCGTTTAAAAAATCCGATGTGTCAAAAGCGGATGACGCCACCGCTCTGGTGCAGTTTGCTGTCGACAAATACGGTCGACTCGACATTGCCTGCAACAACGCAGGTATCGCCCCTCCGGCAACCCCGCTGGCGGAAGTGGACGACGCCCTGTGGCGCAAGATCAATTCGGTGAATCTGGACGGTGTTTTTTATGGCATCCGGGCTCAGATTAATGCCATGCTCAGAAACAATGGCGAAGGCGGCACCATCGTCAATATCGTCTCGATTCTGGGGCAGGTTGGCTTCACTGGCCTTGGCCCGTATGTTGCCACCAAGCATGCCGTTGTTGGCCTGACCAAACAGGTCGCTGTTGATTATGCAGCCCAGAAAATCCGCGCCATTGCCGTAGGCCCGGCTTTCATCAAAACCGGAATGGAAGACAATCTTGACCCTGATTCACGTGCAGCTCTGGATGATATGCACCCGATTGGCCGTATGGGCGAGGTTGATGAGGTAGGAGCTGTGGTTGCTGCAGTTTCTGCACCGGGCTGGTCGTTCGTGAACGGTGCTTACCTGCCGGTCGATGGTGGATTCCTGTCGCGCTGAATGTGCGGACCAGGAGAGCTGCACGGAGAACTTCGCACTGAATTTTCCTGCTTAACTTTCTCCTTGAACCCCGCCACAGAAAGGCGACCCTCCGGGGTCGCCAACCGCACTCCTTACAGAGTGATACCAGTACGTTCCTGGGCAGTAGCATCCGGTCTATGGCTCTCTTGATATGCTTATTTCACCGTCTGCAAATGCAAGCCTTCTGTCATCAGCATCCACCGTCTGTATCTTCTGATCAAAGAGGTTAAGAACCACACTAAGTCCTGCAACATTGAGCCTCTGTGGCCCCAGATAGTAGACAGGGATCAGCAGCCCCTTGATCAGTCCATCAATCAGCTGACTGATTGGCGTAAGCAGAGTTGAAGTCATAAAAGAGATAAATTCATTGAGAAATGACGGTACATGATGAATATCAATTTTCACATCAAAGCCTTCGACCGTCTTTACCTCATAAATCAACTCACCCCCCTCAATCAGTAAACAGGCATGAGCTTTCGGCACTGCCGTTATGCTCATTTTCAGGGTGCATGAGAAAGGCCACACCTTCGCTTTAATCTTTCCAGCGCCGTAGACGGTTACCTCAAGCTCGGCCTGATTATCCTTTTCAATCTTCACTACGGCATCAGAAAGGTCTATTTCGTATTCCGCCTTAAAACTGAAGGGGCCTGAGTCAGCATGGACTTTGCCACTGTCGTGCACATTTCTGATAGCAAAATTCGCCATAAGCGTTGCCAGCGATCCATCGGCAAATGCGAAAGAACCCATCCGGTCGTTCCCGAGAAAAATCCCGGGCAGTGATGTCGTACCTCTTGAGGAAAGAGACGCATAGGTCATGAGCGAACTGCCTTCTATTCTTGGCAGTGGCGAAGACAGAGATACACCATCAAAATCAGGAATTCTCAGAGCGAAGCCCTCTTCCAGAAAGCGGTTCAGACGGTCAACCAGAAATGGCAGAACATATTCATTCAGCAAGGTTTCCGGGGGATCTCTGTCACCCAATACAATCTCAGCAGCCTGGATAAAGGGAACGATATTGCCGTTGGCATCAACGTTTGCGAGACATGAGCAGGCAAGGCTTCCGGCGAGGTCCAGTGTGACTCCGTTTCCAGCAACATCTACTGAAAAATTAATATCGCTGAAATCCAGACCAAAAATAACCGCCTCATTCATCAGGTAGGTTTTCATCTGAGTCAGCATGGCTGAATCAGTTACCGTTTTCTCGAGATGCCGGATAATGCGTTCAGCAGCCACATCGGATGACGACAACTCAAACACCGGAGGTTTGCGGATATCGTACAGAGCCGAGTACAGTACTTCGCGGTCGACAATAACATCGCCCTTGAATACCAAAGGATAAATAATCTCGTACAACTGATCAGACATACGGTTAAGCGTACTCTGATCAACACCTGCCACTGCATCATAATTTGCCATAAGTCCCTCTCTTTTATGTCCGGTAATTTATAACCCGCCAACCACTGTTCAGCGCCGAGACCTGCAGTGGAAATCAGTGACGATTCAGAACCTGCGGTGATTACTATTTACTGGTTGTGATATTTGTAAACAGTACCCGACTGGCAAACACAGCAATCCCGATAAAATACGAACTTATACCTATCACGTGTTTCTGAAGCAGACATGCCGGTCACAGAATCAGACCGGCAGTGCGGATGCGGACATTTATTGAAAGTGCATTGTTTTAAGCCCGGTTCGGATCTGAATTCAGATATCAGAAACCGCAGCAGAAGCCGCCTTGGGGCGGATGGGGGCAACACCGAACATCCGTTTATAGGCCCGGGAGAACGCAGCTTCTGACTGATACCCCATTTCTTCGGCCAGATCGGCGAGTGTGGTCTTTGAATGCATTATTCTCATCCGTGCCAGGCGCATACGCCACTCGGTCAGGTACTGCTTGACCGACGTACCCACAGTCTCGCTGAAGCGGGCTGAAAATCCGGAACGGGACATGCCTGCTTCTTCCGCCAGCCGCTCAACCGTCCACGCGACTTCAGGGTGGGCATGTATTGCCGCCAGCGCTTTACCGATTTTCGGATCTTTCAGAGCACCAAGCCATCCATGACTGGCTGAGGGCGAATGTGCAATCCAATGGCGGATGGCCTGAATCACAATGATATCGGCCAGATGCGCCACCACCGTCTCGCTGCCGGTGGAGAGTGTGGACGCCTCAATGCCCATCAGTTGAATCAAGGACTGCAGCTGACTGGATAACTCCCCCCTGGCAGCCTGCATGTGTATCACAGGTGGCAACTGGGAGATGAGCTTCTGCCCGGCCACATGATCAAAACTGAGCACACCGCAGGTGACGTGTGTTTCATCACCACCGCCGCCGTACCGCATAAATTCGAACCGGTCAGTCAGTTTACTGACCGGTATATCGAAGAAAGGCTCGCATTCCAGACCGTCGGATGACGAAATCAGATGCCCTTCCCCCCTTGGCAACAGGGCCAGATCTCCAGGCTCGAGATACAGGGCTTCATGATCAGGAAACCTCAGCCAGCAGCCGCCCCGGGTGACGATATGAAACATCAGGCGTCCTGCCATTGGTGGCATGGCTACACCCCACGGGGCAGAGAGTTCTGAGTTTGCGTACATCAGGCCGTTAAGCCTGAGCGAATACAGGGTTTCACCCAGGGCATCCGACAGTTCAGGAATATCCCGCTGTTTCACCTCACTCATTCAGCCTCCGGCATTTTTGGACAAACTGCAAAAAACTATGGCGCCATGAGCATTAAAGATCAAGACATCGCCGGTTAGAGTGACCTCAATGTTTAAAGATCCATCCCGGAGGTAGACCATGAAGAATCAGTCTGTTGCCGTTATCGGTGCCAACGGCAAAACCGGAAGCCGTGTTCTGGCGCGCCTGCAGGCCGCCGGATATGCAACCCGCGCTCTGTCCCGCAGCAGTCAATTCACCTTTGACTGGGAAAACCGCGACACCTGGGTTCCGGCATTACAGGGGGTCCATGCGGTTTACGTTACTTACTACCCCGATCTGGCCGTGCCCCGGGCAGAAGAAGACATCCACGCGCTCGTCGGTGCTGCAAAAGAAGCAGGCATTGAGCATCTGGTACTGCTATCGGGCCGCGGAGAAGACGGAGCACAACGGGCCGAGGCCGTGATAAAGCACAGCGGGATGGCGTGGAATATCGTCCGGGCCAGCTGGTTTATGCAGAACTTCAGTGAGAGTTTCATGCTTGAAGGGATTCAGTCAGGCAACCTCATTCTGCCTGAGCCAAAAGCCTGCGAACCTTTTATCGATATTGATGATCTGGCCGGGGTCGTCGTCGCTGCACTGACGCGCCCTGAGCTGGTCAACCAACTGTTCGAAGTGACCGGCCCGGAACTCCTGACCTTCCGTCAGTGTGTGGACATCATCGCGCATCAGACCGGACGGAAGATCGCAATCACGACTGTGCCTGTTGAAGCCTACCTTGAAGGCGCCAGAAAGGCCGGCCTGCCGGAGGATATCGCCTGGTTGATGAACGAACTCTTCGTCAACGTTCTCGATGGCCGCAATGAATCGGTCACCTTAACCCTTGGCAACCTGCTCGGTCGCCCGCCCCGCCGCTTTGAAGACTACGTGGCCAGCACTGCCGCCACAGGTATCTGGAATATGATCACAGTGGATACGGAGGCCGGCTGATGCTGATACTTATACTGATGTCCGGTCTGATGGCCGGAATCTATTTTACCTTCTCAGTCTTTGTTATGCGGGCGCTGGGGGAATTGCCCCCAGTTCAGGGCGCACAGGCAATGAACCGCATCAACGACGTGATTGTGAAAACCCTGTTTCTGCCCTTGTTTGTTGTCTCATCCATTGGAATGGCCGCTTTACTGGTCTGGTCCTTCATTGACCCAGAACCGGGAATTTCAGTACCCGCGGCAACGGCTGCCGCTATTTATCTGGCAGGCATGACTGGTGTAACGGCTTTCGGCAACGTGCCGCTGAATAACCGACTGCTGCGTCTGGCCGGGGAGCATCAGAGCCTGGCGGACTACTGGCATGACTATCAACCTGCCTGGAACCGCCTGAATCACATCCGCACACTGAGCTGTCTGATCAGCTGTGTCCTGCTGATGCTCTCCACTGGCTGATTCTGCGGGGAGTTGTCGTTATGAGCATCATCCAACGCTGCCCTGCCGTTCTGACCGGCTGCGTAATGCTGGCTGCAGGAATCTGGATTGTCTGTGTACCTGAACTCCGTGTGGCCAGCCTGGCAGACGGGCTGTACGACATCATCTGCCTGCTGTTAACTGAGAGTGTAAGCACTGTTGCCGACATCCTGTGTCAGCTGGAGCAGTTGGTGGTCAATACGATTACCAGTGGACTTCACAGTGCCATGCTGTTGCTACAGAACGTGGGGCTGATTTCCGGTGATTTCGCACAGGCTGATAAGCGCTTACCTCAAGAGCTGACAGCCGTACTCGCAACCTCCGGGACTCTGCTCCTGCTTATGATGCACAAGGCCATGGAGCCATGCTGAGACATACAAAAACCAGACAACAGATGGCGTCTGAATTCTATGCAAAACATTGCGCGCCCCTACTTGCCTCCTGCTACGCCCGGTATAAGCTTATGGAAATCTGCTCAGGCCTCTGAGCAGTCACTTTCCTGTTGTGAGTTGCCTGTATGCCAAGCTGCCCGCCGTCTGCGAATACCCCGTCTGTTTACGATCACCTGCCCCGCTTTATTGCCCACCGGGGCGCCAGCGGCCATGCCCCTGAAAACACAGCAGCGGCAATTGCCAAAGCCCATGAGCTGGGCGCGACCTGGGCGGAGGTGGATGTCACCATCAGTGCCGATGGAGAAGCGGTGATTTTTCATGATCATAAGCTTGAGCGCTGTTCGAACGGACGCGGGCTGATCATTCAGCAACCATTAGCTGACCTGAAAACACTGGACGCCGGCAGCTGGTTCTCCCCCTTTTATAAAGAAGAAAAGATCCTCACGTTGAGCGAACTGTTGTCGCTGGCCGATGACCTCAACCTGAGTCTGAATATTGAGATCAAACCCACCATAGGTCGCGAATGGGAAACGGTGCAGGCGATGCAATCCGCTTTCAGAGATACGGCGTTCAGCCAGCACATACTGCTGTCCAGTTTCAATGAACGGGCGCTGTGTTATGCCGCAGAACTCCTGCCACAGTTTGACCGTGGCCTGAATGTCGAAGCCATCCCAGCCGACTGGCAAAAGCGCCTGAAGCAATGCCTGGCCACCGGCCTGCATTTTCAGCTCGACTTCTTTGACGGTGGAGTCATCCGTCAACTGCGCGAACAGGGCGTGCCACTTGCCTGCTTTACCGTGAACAACATCGTAGATGCCCAGCGCCTCTGGGAGGCTGGGGTGAATGCCGTGTTCACTGACTACATTGAACGGCTGCGGATCACACCCTGAATTCCGACACAATGGAACAGTACAAAGAATAGAGCCACATTGTTCCACCCGAAACAACTATATGTTGTTCTTCACGCCATTTACTTAGCCTGCTAACAATTTAAACTACTTAGCAGGCTAACTAATTGGCATCTCATTATGAATCATTATCTTGATCAGGTTTCTGAAAGCACCCTGGGCGAGCGCCTGGGTCGCGTCAGCCGTTTATGGAAGACGGTTGCGGACCATGAACTTGCTCCTCTGGGTCTGACACATCCGCGCTGGACCGCCATCTGGAAACTCAAGCGCATGGTCGGGCAGGTCACCCAGAAACAGCTGGCCGAAGCGCTGGACATCGAAGTCGCGTCGCTGATGCGGACACTTGGTCAACTCGAAGAACAGGGACTGGTTGTCCGTCATGCCTGTGCACAGGACAAACGCGCCAGGATCGTTGAGCTGACCGAAGCCGGGAATATTCTCATTGAATCCCTGCAGTCACACATCATAAAGGCCCGCTCTAAATTACTGGTCGGCATCGACCCGGAAGACCTGCGGCGTTTCGACGCTGTGGTTTCTCAGATTACCGAAAACGCCCTGGCCCAACTCAACCCTAGCGGAGATGACGTATGACCGCCCTGACACCCGATCAGCAATTTGCCCGGCTGGTTAAGTTTTCCATGATTGGTTTTGTGGTGGTGTTCGCCTATTTCCTGCTGGCCGATCTGGAGATTCCTCTTACGCCGCAAGCCATGGCGACCCGTACTGTGGTGAAAATTGCACCCCAGGTTTCCGGCCGCATTCAGACCGTGAACATCCGCAACAATGAAGCCGTCGAACCCGGACAACTCCTGTTCGAGATCGACCCGTCCCCCTACCAGCTCGCGTTACAGCAGGCCAAACTGTCACTGGAGCAGGCGCTGCAGACCAATGCCGAACTGGATGCATCAGTCGCCTCCGCCGAGGCAGTGGTTACCGCACGTCATGCTGAACTGGGGCAGAAGCAGCGTGAAGCCCAGCGTCTGAGTCAACTTGCCGAGCGCGATGGGGTCTCCCGTCAATTGTATGAAGAGGCCATCACCGACGCGGAATCAGCCACCGCTCAGCTGCAGTCAGCCAGGGCGCAACTGGCCCAACTGGTCGCATCACGTGGCCAGACCGGCGACGACAACCTGCGTCTGCGTCAGGCACGTAATCAGGTCGAACAGGCAGAGCTGAATCTGAGTTACACCCGGATTTACGCCGCACAGGCCGGGCATGTCAGTAACCTGCAACTGGAACCCGGCAGTATGGTTGCCAATGGCCAGCCGGTTATGGCGCTGGTGTCAGATGAGCTCGATATTATTGCTGACTTCCGGGAGAAGAGCCTGCGCCGGGTCAGACCAGGCACTCAGGCCTGGGTTGCCTTCGATATTGCCCCCGGCCGCCTGTTTTCCGCCGAAGTCACCAGCCAGGATGCGGGTGTCAGTGCCGGGCAGTTCAGCGCCGATGGCAGCCTGGCCACTCCCGCCGTGACCAACCGCTGGGTCCGTGATGCCCAACGTATGCGCCTGCACTTTCAACTGCAGGGGGACGACTATCCTGCACTGGCAGCCGGTTCACGTGCGACCGTGCAGTTACTGCCTGAAAACCCGGTATTCCGCTGGTTAGCGCACCTGCAGATCCGCGTGATCAGCATCCTGCACTACATTTACTGATGCCTTGCTTATGATGCTGCTGCGCCAACACCCCATGTCTGAAAACGAGCTGCGCCAGTGTCTGCGCATTGCCACTGGTGCCACGCTCGGGTTTCTGGTCGCCAAGCTCACCAACAGCAACTACGGCGTATTCTTCACCGTTACACCCATGCTGTTACTGGGTCTGGTACCTGTGATGAATGCCCATGCTGCGCGCCAGCTGCTGGCGGCCTCCGTCATCTGTGGGCTGGAAGTGGGTGTGCTGGCCGGATTCTTCGGTGGCCATCCAGGCTTAATGGCACCCCTGGCCTTCCTGCTGTTTCTCTACCGCTTTGCCTGTATGTCACGCGGGGCGTTATTTCTGTTCGGAGCCAACAGTGTGATCGGGCTGAGCATCATGCTGAACTTTGCCAGCTTTCCGCAAACCGATCTTGATGCGCTGATCATGACCAACATGGCGGCCAACCTGTTCTCAATCGCTGTGGCGTTTGCGCTCACCGTACTGATACCGGATACCGAACCCAGACCGGCGTACCGTCCCGGACCTAAAGAGCCACACCGCATGCGCCACGAAGCCCTGCTCGGCGCCAGTGTCGCCACCCTCTCCTTTCTGGTGTTCCAGCTGTTTGATCTGAGCGACTCGTTATCAGCCCAGGCCACAACCCTGCTGCTGCTGTTTCCCATGCACTGGAACGGCGCCCTGAGCTACGCCCGTAAACGGGCGATGGGCACCATAATTGGCGTTGCGTTCGGGTTGGGCGTTCAGTTCATACTCTACGACTGGTCTGGCACGCTGCTGTTGGTCACGCCCTTGTTGTGGATCGGCACCCTGTTGTTTGCCCATGCGCACGTAAAAGAAGCCAACGGCTCCGGCATCGGCTTCGGCGCTATGACCACCCTCGGCATCCTCTTTGGACAATATCTGGTACCCGGCAATGACCTGATCTTCAGCGGCCTGTACCGGGTCAGCAGCATCATGGTCGCCATCGTCGCCACCCTGCTCGCCTGTTACCTGATGCACCACCTGCTGAACCGGTTTGAGGCGACGAGGCTTGGGGAGTAATCATCGCCCGGGCGACGCCGCCTTTGTCGGTTACTAAGAAGACAATTACATGCTCAACGTCTTTCTCAGATGTAGCGTGATAAAATTTCCGCTGAACAATTCTTCATTAGTCATACGCCACATCAGAGATGATCTATGTACCCGAAAATCAACGGCATCATCATTACTATCTCTTTTTCAGTTTTGTTATCTGCCTGCGGGGGCGGAGGAGGAGGTAACAGCCCTGCAAATCCTCAAGGAAGTGGCGGTGAAACCCCATCAAACGCACCAGAGCCGATAGCACCGAACCTTCAATATTCTTATTCCAACAAGAATCTTTCTCTAGACCGTGAAAAAGGTCAATTACTTGGGCAGATGATTCTTACTGATCTACTACAAGCAGATGAATTTATGTGGGATGCACAAGCGTTCCATAATTTCGAAAATGAAACAGGTATGCCCGATTTTAAAAATTATGGCGACGCAAGCGTAACCGAAGCATGTCCTGAAGGGGGGACACTCACAACGACATCGAAATCTGCAGAAACCAAATTCACTGCACTTTATTCTAACTGCGTTGATGATGGGATTACTTCTAACGGAGTAATCACTTTGCAATTCCACAACATCAATTATGAATCAAACAGCTACAATGCGATTTATCAATTTGACAAATACACAGAAACCTCTGAAAGTGAAGTTGTTGGATATTTAGACGGCTATCTGCTATATAGTCAGGCAATATCTGATCTCAACATTTCCGTTTTCGAATCTCATCTGGAAACTATTCAGCCACTAACAAAGGAACCTTACGTATCAAAACTTAAGTTTAGTGCCGCCAGCGGAAGTAATGATGAAGCTCAATTCTATAATCTTAGTGGTACGATTCAAACCTCAGAGGGAGTTGCAATTCTTTCTTTAAAAGATCATAAAATGTTGAATAGTCATTATGATGAAGAGGACATAGGTATTCACCCTGAGCCAACCACATCCACTTACAAAGATCCTGAAGGCAACGAGTTTACATTATCCGCCGAATTTCAACGTATTCTTTCGTCAGTCTATATAAAAGATTCAGCCAGCTACTTTTCAAGATACACACAAAGCGTAGAAAAAAACAATAATTTATTGCGCGGAATTGCTACCGATGATGTTATCAACTACAGTCCTTACTTTGCATATACATCCCCTATTGATGAGCCCGCATACATCCATCCCGGATATTTTGTTGATACTAATGCATTCACATTTATCGAGCTAGATGTAGTTCAGAGCTTCCCCATCAATAATCGGGCAAGCATTAATATTGACTCCTTACTTCAAGTAAGCGGAGCACCGGATTTATACAAGTTTAAAATCACTTCATCTGACGAAAACACCTTTGGTAGTGATGGCCAACAGCAAGTGTACCTCAGCACACGGAAAGATTTTGATAGTGATGGCATTGCTGATCACGAAGACGAAGATGATGACGGAGATGGTTACTACGATGACCAAGATGAATTCCCCCTAGACTTCGAGGAATGGGAGGATACTGACCTTGATGGTGTCGGGAACAATTCAGATCCAGATATTGATGGGGATGGCTATTTCAATGAGGATGATCTATTCCCTGAGGAGGTAATGTGTGCGAATGAATACGAAACGGTAAACGGTGGATGTGTCTTCTATTCATATGGACCTAACGATGTAATGGCTTCAGACCGAAATGGCATCCTTTATATCATGGATGACGATCTATATATGATTCAGCGCTGGAACAGCATCACTGGTCGACTAATTATTCCTGTTGAGCTCGATCGTGGCACCACATTCGATAAGATGGTCTATTCCGAATCTGAGGATAGACTATACATGAAATATAACACTGATATTTCTTATATTGACAATCCATCCTCATCAGACAAAGTCGAAAAATTTATCGATGAAGGGCTTCAGGGCAGTGTTGATATTCAGGCAATGGATGATGCTCTATTTGTTACCTATGGCTCCAGGAATTCATCCAGCAACTGGTCTGTTGAGATCTATGATTCAAATGCTTCGATAATTGAAAGTTACAGTGTTTCATCCAACAATGCACCGATTAACCCCCTGTGGAACCAGACACGTTTCAGTATGATTTCTGGGTATAACCGTACCGGGGCAAGTGAGCGTTTCTCTCGCACCGATTTTTCTGACAATTTTTCAGAGCACGAAACTCTTCATATTGACGTAGATCAGGAAGAATGGGATCTGGAGCCTTACCATATTTCGGACACTGAAATTTTTACCAAGAACGGCCGTAAAATATCATTGCAGACAATGACTGAGACTGATCCTGTCAGTGTTCCTTATAGCTCAGTTCTGTTTGCCAACAGCGACTATCTGGTTGTAGAGGAGGCAAAATACGATGGCGACTATGCCGTTCTATACAATCACTCAAACGAAAAGCTTGCTGAACTGAAATGTGATGTTGATTCAATCTACAAGGCAATTGTGACTGGCGATAATGTCGTTATTATCCACAGGCCAACTAATCACACTCTCCGATTGACGGTTATGCCTCTGTGATCATGTGACCTTTTCTGCCCGGGGTACCGGGCAGATACCTTCCTCTTACGCCATATCCTCCCGGATAATCGTCGCAATATTCCGCTCTGCCAGGGCCGTGATGGTCAAAAACGGATTCACTCCGACATTGCCCGGAATCAGTGACCCGTCAATGCTGTAGAGGCGGGAATAGCCACTCAGGCGACCATACAGGTCCGTGGCCTTGCCCAGCAGGCAGCCGCCCAGTGGGTGATAGGTAAAGAAGTCCGCATAGGGCTGATTGCCTTTGAACAAGCCGCGGCGATAGTGAGTACCGTTCGCCTCGTTGTAGCGGTCGAAGACTTTTTTGGCTGCATCAAACGATGGTTGTGACTGATCCGGCCCCCAGCTCAGCTGGGCGCTGTCGGTGCTGGCGTTATAGGTCAGACAACCCCGCTCAGGGTTATTGGTAATCGCCAGGAACAGGCTGGTGAAGGTTTCGATACCCGCCGGGAAAGGTGCAATTTCGGCGAATACCTGAGCTTCAGGGTCGCCCCAGTTGTCGATGCCTTTTACCGGCATGGATGACTGATCAGATCCGGTGCGACCGCGCCAGCCATTGGCAATCGACACCATGAAGTTGCCGTTATTGCCCCATCCTGTACCGATCTCGCTGCTCAGGGCTGGCAGTGCACCGGTTTCGCGTGCGCGCAGCAACAGCTCTGTTGTACCCATGGTGCCTGCACCCAGGAACAGATGATCACAGCTGACGGACAGGGTTTCTGTTACCGCGCCAGTGGCGTCGATGGTCTGCAGTGACAGGTGGTAGATACCATTGGCGTCCTGCTCAATCGCCGTGACCCGGGTCAGGGTTCTTAGCGTGACATAACCCGTGCCGATGGCGGCGGGAATGTAGTTCTTATCCAGACTCTGCTTGCCGTGGTTGTTGCCGTAAATCACCTCACGCGCGGTGGCAGACGGTTCGGCTTCTCCGGCGATTTCCTGCGCCATATATTCAAAGTCGTAAACATTCGGCACATCGGCTGTGGCAAAACCGGCCTTATGCGCAAAGGATTCAGCCACACGGCTGAACTGATAGAAGTCGGAGTTGTAGACCTTATCCGGCACGGAGTTCACATGCAGCATGGCCTGCGCCAGCGGGTACCAGGTTTCATACATTTCATCTGCCGGTAATTGCGGGAAGACTTCTTCAAAGAAATTCCGCTTGGGCACCACTGCCATACCGCCGTTCACCAGTGATCCACCACCAACACCCCGGCCGACGTAAACCGTCATGTTGTCGTAATTAAGCGTATCAAGAACACCCGGGTAGCGGTCGATACGGCGGTCAACCAGCGGCAGACCGAGTACGTTGGAAACCGGCGCTTCGGTTTTGTCTTTGAACCACATGGCACGGGCATCCGGGCGCACCATATTGCAATGTACTTTACCGTCGGATGCGGGTTGATCCCACAGCTGGCCCATTTCAATCATCAGGGTGTCGATGCCAGCTTCCCCCAAACGCAGCGCGGCGACGGAGGCGCCATAACCGGTGCCGATAGTAATGGCACGGTAGTGACTGGCGATGGCATCCGGCGCTGGCGGCTCTGCCGGAGTTACCGCAGCATTGGCTCTGGCTGAAGCCAGTGAGACAGTCGTCACCCCCATGGCCGCAGCAGATGCCATGGCTGTACGGCCAAGGAAGGTACGACGGGTGATGCCCGATGCATCCTGTGAAGGGTCTGGCGAGTTCTGTTCCTGCTTTTTCATGAGTCCCCCTATCAGTCTTTTTTATTGTTTTTGCAGATTTCAATGAGCCTACCACGACGGTGACGCCCGCTACATGTCCAGATGTACATTTGACCGCCAATCATTACCAGTTAAATCATCTTTACCGATAAAGGTCATCGCCAAATCCTGTTTTGCTGATAACAGACTTTCCGGTAAAGTGCGCGGCAAACTTCTATAAAAGCCTGTGTGGCCCCTGTCAGGGCCCGGATCAGGTGATAACCACAAGCAACCGGATACTTATGTACGTATACGACGAATATGATCAGCAGCTGCTGAACGAGCGTGTTGCTCAGTTCAGAAGCCAGACTGAACGCTATCTGGCCGGCAAAATTGCCGATGACGAGTTCCTGCCTCTGCGTCTGCAGAATGGCCTTTACGTCCAGCGTTACGCACCTATGCTGCGTGTCGCGGTGCCTTACGGCGCCCTGAACTCTGCGCAGGTGCGCAAGCTGGCCTACGTAGCCCGCACCTATGACAAGGGGTATGCCCACATCTCGACCCGTCAGAACGTTCAGTTCAACTGGCCAGCCCTGGAAGATGTACCACAGATCCTCGCGGACCTGGCTGAAGTACAGATGCACGCCGTGCAGACCAGCGGTAACTGTATCCGTAACACCACCACCGACGAATACGCCGGTGTGATTGCAGAAGAACTGGTTGATCCGCGTCCTTACTGCGAAATCATCCGTCAGTGGTCGACCTTCCACCCGGAATTTGCCTTCCTGCCGCGTAAGTTCAAGATCGCGGTGAACTCAGTACCGACCCACGACCGCGCGTCTATTGCGATGCACGACATCGGTCTGAACATCGTTAAGAACGATGCTGGCGAGATCGGCTTCCGCGTGCTTGTCGGTGGTGGTCTTGGCCGTACCCCGATTCTGGGTGAGGAGATCAACAGCTTCCTGCCGGAAGCAGACCTGCTGACCTACCTCGACGCCATTATCCGTGTGTACAACCAGTTCGGCCGTCGTGACAACAAGTACAAGGCACGAATCAAGATTCTGGTGAAAGCACTGGGCATGGAGCGCATGCAGGAGCTGGTCAACGAAGAGTGGCTGCGCCTCCGTGATGGCGAAGGCAGACTGGTTCAGGCTGAAATTGAGCGTGTGAAGCAATACTTTGTTGACCCGGCCTACGCTGAACTGACGGATGAACCGGCTGAGTTCGTTGCTGCCAAAGCCGAAAACAAAGCCTTTACCCGCTGGCTGGAGCGCAACGTCCGCGCCCACAAAAAGCCGGGCTACGCGGTCGTGACTCTGACACTGAAGCAGATTGGTACACCACCGGGTGATATCACGGCTGAGCAGCTGGATCAGGTGGCTGATCTGGCCGATGAATACAGCTTCGGCGAACTGCGCTCTACCCACAACCAGAACCTGGTTCTGGCGGATGTGGAGCAGAGCCGTCTGTTTGAGCTTTGGGAAAAAGCCAAGGCACTGGGTCTGGCAACACCAACTCTGGGTCTGCTGACCGATATGATCTGCTGCCCGGGTGGCGACTTCTGTGCACTGGCGAATGCCAAGTCCATTCCAGTCGCCGAAGCCATTCAGGCACGTTTTGACGACCTGGATTACCTGTGGGATCTGGGTGACATCGACCTGAATATTTCCGGTTGTATGAACGCCTGTGGTCACCATCACATTGGTAATATCGGTGTACTGGGTGTCGATAAAAAAGGTGAAGAGTTCTATCAGGTGTCGCTGGGTGGTAACTCCGGTGGCAACAAGGCTGACGATGCCTCCATCGGTAAAATCCTTGGCCCATCCTTCGCCCGTGCTGATATGCCGGATGTAATCGCTAAAATTCTCGACACCTACGTCGGTAACCGCATTGAAGGCGAAAGCTTCCTCGAAGCGTACCGCCGCGTCGGCCACGATACATTTAAGGAGGCCGTCTATGGCAAAGCTGATAAATAAGACCGGTCTGATCGCTGACGAAGAGCTGACTCAGGTTTCTCTGGCTGACTGGCAGAGCAACAGCGATGCGCTGATGGGTCAGAAGCTGGAACTGGTACTGAAAAGTGATGAAACCGTCGACCTGATCGCAGAAGGTTCAGCTCAGTTCGCCCGCATCAGCATCGAATTCCCGAAATTCACCGATGGCCGTGGTTATTCTGCGGCTCGTCTGCTGCGGGAAAAATACGGCTATGACGGTGAGCTGCGCGCCGTGGGTGACGTACTGATCGACCAGCTGTTCTTTATGAAGCGCTGTGGTTTTGATTCATTCGCACTGCGTGATGATCAGGATCTGGATGACGCCATTGCCGCGTTTTCTACCTTCAGTGTCTGTTATCAGAACGATGCCAACGATCAGCGCCCGCTGTTCCGTAAGCGTCTGAACTGAGCTTGCTGATATTGTAAAAAAACCGGGCATTGCCCGGTTTTTTTTATGCCCCAAAGAACCGACCTTTTCATCGTCATCCCGTGATTTGGGTGGGCGCGTCGACGAGATGCAGCATTCAATTAAGTTGTTTCACGATGAGCATTCTAAAATAAATACAAATCCTGGATCCCGCGGTCAAGCCGCGGGATAACGAAAATATATTCAGAAATAATGAAAAGAGATAATCCAATTCGCTTCTGAAAACCTCTGTTCCAGAGTTGTAATGCCTCGATTATAAATGAGACCGTCATCCCGCGCTTTGTGGTGCTAGCCGATGAGCTGCGGATGTCGTAGCAAAATCATACGTCCTCTTCTTCATACTCTTCCGTGCGGATTACCTGCCCCTGATCATCAAACCAGAGCTTACGCGTTGCCTCATCCGGCATGCGTATTTCTGCCCAGGCCAGATGCCCTTCTGGGGCGTAGGAATATTCATGGGATAACTCAACCGCACCGTACACGAGCTGGTGTACAAGGGTGACTTTACCTTCTTCATCGACGCAGGCACCGAAACAAGTATTGCGGTTATGCACTTCTTCATCACTGAGTGGGTTCACCAGTGTGAGGGGCAGTTTCGGGCTGCTGTAACTCAGGTAATAAAAATCGTATTTATCGCGCACGGGTATCACAGTTTTTTCCTTATTATTCCGTTACTGCGGTTTCAGGCAGCCTGCTCAAGTTTCTGCAGCAGCTGCGGACGGATCTGCTCAGCCCAGTCTTTCAGTCGCTGGTCGGTGTACATTCCCTGCGTACGTTGATCGATCACCAGACCGACAAAACGACCATCAACGACGGACGCTGAATGCTCAAAGGTGTAGTCTGCAGCAGACCAGTCACCGATCATTTCAGCACCCAGGCCTTCAAACACTTTATAGAGCGCCATCAGCGAGCTGGCGAAGCGGTCGGAATAGCGTTCCTGCGCACCAAGGCCGAACATGGCGATGCGCTTACCGGTTAAATCGGGTGTGCCCAGTATCGCCAGAAACTCTTCCCAGTTACGCTCCAGACAGCCTGCGCTCAAGCCCGGAATATCGCCAACACCGTAACTTGGGGTACCGAGAATCAGAGCGTCATACTGCAGAAACTCTTCTGCGGCAATGCGGTTCACGTTCACCGGTTTATCAGCGATATCCGCACCGATCAGTTTCTGCAGCTTCTTAGCAATGAGTCGCGTGGTGCCAGTTTCTGTCCCGAAAAACATGCCGATTTTGTTCATAAAACACCCCTAAATTGTCATATTGCAGACAAAACACTGCCAGAACCGGACTTTTCAGGCGGTTCGGAATCATTTACAAAGAGTTATTGCAAGGGATATTCCAGCGTCACAGGTTAGGACAGCAGGTCCATCTGACGTTGCAGATCCGCTTTGCGGGCGATCATTTTTTCGGCGAGCGTTTCCCGTTCGCTGCCATCCAGAATCACCCGACGTATATCACTGTCGTTGAGCCGGGTTACGACCTGCAGAGCGGACTGCTGTTCGGCAACCGGCATATCACCAAACAGTTTCATGGCATGTGGATTATCAGGATCTGACTGCAGTCTTTGAAATTCAGGAACAGTTTCGCCAAAGGCTTTGCCCTTGGGATCGCCCGAAGCACGGAACAGCAAGGCACCGCCGACATCCAGTGTCAGTACAATCCCATTTGCCACCCCCTGATTATCTCCGTCCAGCCCGGCGGCGTCCCAGTTTGCCGTCCAGGCATGCACGGCCAGCCAGTGACGCGCCTGCAGACACTCGTCTTCTGAGAAATGTGCAATGCGGGTTTTATCCAGATGGCGCCAGCGGGTAGCAACTTCGCAGGGATTATTGGTACGCACATAGGTCAGTACGGGCGCTCCACACAGCTGATACAGACAAGCCGCCAGATATTCATTGCTGGCGTGCTGTGGGCTTTCCAGAGTTTTGATGTAGTAGCGCTGACCGTTCTGATCTTCGAATACACCCGCCGGGTTACTGCCGAGCTGACCACTGATACGACGCAGCTGGCTGCTGTTCAGGAGTTCTGTATCCGGTGACTCAGTCATGCTGTACCTGAGTGCGTCTGACCACTGCCAGCTGTGCGGGAGTTTCTATAGCACCGTGTCGGACAGCACGTACCTGATGAATCGCCTCATCGGCTGGTACACCCAGTTCCACCAGAAGCCTCGCAGCAATCATCCCGGCCCGGCCTAACCCACCTTTGCAGTGCACGACGACTTTGCCGCCCTGTCGCAACAGCTGGCGGATCGCCTTACCCTCTTCCAGCCAGGCCAGCTCGAAGCCTTCACCGGGCACTGAATAATCAGCAATGGGCAGGTGATGCCAGACCATACCGCGTACGTGCACCTCGTGACCGAGTGCCGGCACCTTTAACTCCAGCAGCTCTTTGGGTTCGACCAATGTCAGAATCCGTTCTGCACCCCAGTGCCGGATGGCATCCAGATCGATGCCCAGATCCCGTGCCCAGATGCCTGTGACGGCCATACGGTCGTGTTTGCCCGGACAAAAGGTAATACCGATACGTCCGTTAGCCGCTGCCACTTCGGCGATCTGTAACGGATGGGTCTGGCTGGTGCGTATCAATGACATGGCAGAACTCCCTCAGTACACCCGGCTGACCTGTAACAGGCCACCGATCACCATGAACTCATGTTCGCCCTGAAACTGTCCGGGCAACAAGCCCGGAAAATAGAGAATTTTGGCCAGTGGAATCTGCGCCGTCATGAGATGAGAGCCAAAAGCCGCGGCATAGCCTTCATCTGAAGTGAAGGCGTTAATATTGTTCAGCAACAGGATGGCTTTATTATCGGACTGCTCCGTGATCAGCGTCAGCCGGTCCCAGTCATCGGTGCCACGGAACAGGGACAGGTGACTCCGGCCCGGCCAGCGCCGGTGCAGTTCGTACTGAGAGAAGCTGTACAACAGATCCAACTGGGCTTCCAGGGCGTTGGTATTGTACAGCGCAGTGGCATAACGGTGACGGAAGGCCAGATAGCTGTCGCTCTCCTGCCCGGCGATTTCGCCACGGTGATAACGCGGCAGCAGTCCAAACCGGGATTCCACCCAGCCCTTGATCACCGCCCCCTCATCGCTGTCGGCGCTGAACATCCAGCCACGCAATACACGCAGGTAGTTGGCGTTATCCCGGTCGAGGCGTACGTCATGCCTGTCGGGCAGTAAGAAGCTGGCGTCCATGTAGTCCTGAAAATACAGGGCCCGGCGTGCCGGATCGTTCTCCCCCGCCAGACTCTCAAACAGGCGGCGGTGCAGCTCAGTGACGCCATCCAGCCGCAATGACTGCGGCGCCTGTTGAAAGGCAAGGCTGCCCAGAACGTGCGCGGGCAGATTACAGCGGTTCAGAGTCTGGTACGCCGTCACAGGAAGGGGAAGCCGGGTGCGGATTTCTGTCTGTTCTTCGACCAAGATCGCATCTCTGACGTGGAAGCCTGAGGTAGATTATAAGTTCATCTTCTGACGGACTGATGTGACGGAGTTCAATATGGCATCACTCTCTCTGCAACAGCGCTTCCGCGGCTGCCTGACCGGTCTGGCCTGTGGTGATGCAGTTGGCACCACGCTGGAATTCATGCCCAGGGGATCCTTTGAGCCGGTTACCGGGATGACCGGTGGCGGCCCGTTTCATCTGAGCCCGGGGGAATGGACCGACGATACCGCCATGGCACTGTGTCTGGCGACGTCGCTGCTGGAGCAGAATGGCTTTGATGCTGACGATCAGATGCAGCGTTACGTGCGCTGGTGGAAAGAAGGTTATATGAGCAGTACCGGTGTCTGTTTTGATATCGGTAATGCCACTCGTTCGGCGCTGCAGCGCTATCAGGACGATGGCAATCCGTTTGCCGGTTCAGTGCACCCCTTCTCCGCCGGGAACGGTTCCCTGATGCGGCTCGCGCCTGTGGTGATGTTTTATTTTCCTGACGAGTCACAAGCCATCCGCTATGCCGCCGACAGCTCCCGCACAACCCACGCCGCCGCCGAATGCGTCGATGCCTGCCGCTATTTCGCCGCTCTGTTAACCGCTCTGTTTAACGGGAATACCAAACAACAGCTGGAGAAAGTGACTTATCAGGCACAGACAAAGAGGGTTCAGGCGGTCCAGCAGGGTTCATACCTGAGCAAATCATACGATGAGATCCGCGGCAGCGGGTATGTTGCAGAGTCTCTGGAGGCTGCTCTCTGGTGTTTTGTGCATCATGACAGCTTTGAAGACGCCATACTGGCGGCAGTGAATCTCGGCGATGACGCCGACACCACCGGCGCCATCTGCGGTCAGCTGGCCGGAGCCTTTTATGGCATCGATGCCATACCGGCAGAGTGGCAGCAGCCCCTGGTAAAACTCAGCGACATTACCGCACTGGCAGATGCCCTCTCCAGCCATGCTGCGATGGCTCTGCAACACTGAGCCGGTAAGTTCGCAGCATTAAAAAAAGCCACGGCCGGTTTCCTTTTACGCCAAGGCTGAATTAGTCTTGAGGCAGGTGACGGAGAACCCCATGCCTCAGGATATCGTCTTTTCGTTCTTTCTTATTTTTGCCGGTGCCATGGTGCTGGCCACAGTAGCCCTGTATACCCGCCAACCGGTTTTAATCGCTTACATTGCGCTGGGCGCGATTGCAGGACCGTTCGGCATGGGCTGGATTGAACATCCGGACCGTCTTTCCGACATGGCGCATATCGGCATTATTTTCCTGCTGTTCCTGCTCGGTCTCGACATGCAACCGGCCTCCCTCTTTGCCGTATTACGCAAAGCCATGCTGGTCGCCATTATCAGTTCCCTGTTGTTCTTTTTACTTGGCAGCGGACTGACGTATGCCCTTGGCTTCAGTGCGATGGACGCCATAGTGGTCGGGCTGGCTACCATGTTTTCAAGCACTATCATCGGCCTCAAGCTACTGCCCACCACGGTTCTGCACCATAAGCCTGTGGGCGAACTCATGGTGGGTCTGCTGCTCATTCAGGATATGATCGCCATTCTGGTACTGGTGCTGCTGAGCGTCCTCGCAGGCGAACGCAGCATGCCGGTGTGGCAACCATTCGCGGCATTGCCGGTCCTGGCGCTGGGCAGTTACGCCACCGTGCGCTGGATATTGCTGCCGCTGATCCGCCGTTTTGACCGCTTTCAGGAGTATCTTTTTATCCTGGCCATCGGCTGGTGTCTCACCTGTGCCGAAGTCGCCAGGCTCGCCGGACTCAGTGAAGAAATCGGTGCCTTTATCGCGGGTGTCACGCTCGCCACCTCACCCATCGCCCAATTTATTGCCATCAGCCTGAAACCCTTACGTGATTTCTTTCTGGTGATGTTTTTCTTTGCGCTGGGCGCAGGTCTTAACCTGCTGATACTTGATGATGTGATACTCGGTGCTTCCCTGCTGGCGTTGGCCGTACTCCTGTTCAAACCCGTGAGTTTCCGCCTGTTGCTCGGCCGCTTCAGTGAAAAACCCGGGCTGGCGTGGGATGTCGGCTTCCGGCTCGGGCAGATCAGCGAATTTTCACTCCTGATTGCCTTTGTCGCGCTGGAAGCTCATTTACTGAGTGAGCAGGCATCGCTGCTGATACAGGCGACGGCGATTATTACCTTTGTGGTGTCGAGTTATATTGTGGTGTTTAACTATCCGACGCCGATAGCTGTGAGGGAGAAATTAAGGAGGGATTGATGCCTATTCTTTCCTTAAAAACTTTTGTCATTGCGAGCACTAGAGAAGTAATCCAGAAACGTCCATCGATGACTTTAATGCGAGAAGTCCAATGATTTGATTTTGGTTCTCGCTCCTGGGAGGAATGCCTCCTCCCAGGAGCGAAAATAACAACTACTTGAATGGATTCCCCGGTTTCGCGGGGATGACGGGCCTAAAAACTACTCTGGATTGCTTCGCATGCTCGTAACAAGATATCGCAATGACGGCCTACAAGGTGAACCAAATAATACTCAGTCTTTCCCCAGATCCAGTCTGTACCGCCCTGTCCCCTGCCCCTGCAGAATCTTAGCCAGCGTCTCCGCCAACTGACCCCGACCAATAGTGGTCGTCAGACCTTCAATCTCCGGCAATTTCCACTCCGCCGCCAGCGAATTCAGTACCTGCTGTTTGAGCGGATGCGGAATCTCAACAGAGTCCACGCCCAGAAGTCCGACGCCGCGCAGGATAAAGGGGAAAATACTGGCCTCGACTTTAACGCCGCCGACCATACCACAGGTCGACACGCCACCGCCGGGCATAATCTGCGGAATCAGTGCTGACAGCATTTCGCCACCTACGGTATCCAGTGCTGCCTGATAAACAGGTTTGGCGATGGCTTTGCCTTTCAGCGCCATCAGGTCATCGCGGGCAACCACAGAGCTGGCTCCCAGTGATTTGAGCCAGTCGGTCTGTTGGGCCTTGCCGGATACAGCAATAACGTCGTAGCCGAGGTGTTTCAGCAATGAGACGCCAACCGAGCCGACACCACCGGTGGCGCCGGTAACGACGACCGGGCCTTTATCCGGGGTCATGCCATAGGCTTCCAGCTTGAGCACACTCAGAGCGGCGGTAAATCCTGCCGTACCCCAGCACATACTGTCGGCCAGTGTCATTCCGGCTGGCAAGGTCAGTACCCAGGACGCCGGTACGCGGATATGCTGGCCGAAGCCACCGTCGGTGTTCATACCCAGGTCATAACCAAACAGCACCACTTCATCGCCGGGGCTGAATTTGTCCGAGTCACTGCTGATGACAACGCCTGCAGCATCAATACCCGGTGTATGAGGGTATTCGCGGGTCACCCCTTTGTTGCCACTGGCCGACAGTGCGTCTTTGTAATTCAGTGAGGAGTATTTCACCTCAATCAGGACATCACCCGCGGGCAGGTCATCATCCGTGCGTTCTGTCCATTGACCCTGATAGCCCGAATCCGATTCGGTTACCCGGTAGGCGAGAAATGTCATGGTTGCTTATCCTTTTGTCTGCAGTTGGTTATTCACGGCGGTGAGGATCCGCGTCACGGCCTGAGCTACACCATTCTGGACTGCCATACCCAGTTTTTCCTGCAGCGTTTTGCGGAATTCGTAACTGACCATGAATACGTCGGAATCATTACAGGCGCTCATCAGGTAATCATCACTGGTGCCCACTTCGTCAATGAGCTTCAGGTCGATGGCCTGAATGCCGTACCAGACATCACCGGTGGCAATGGCATCGATGTCCACACGCGGACGGAACTGTTTGACGTGTGCCTTGAACAGACCATGGGTGTCTTCCAGGTCACTCTGGAATTTTTCCCGTGCCTTGTCGGTGTTTTCCCCGAACATGGTGATGGTGCGCTTGAACTCTCCAGCGGTGAAGAGTTCATAATCAATGTCGTTTTTCTTCAGTAACTTGTTGAAGTTCGGCACCTGAGCAACGACACCAATGGAGCCGATAATGGCGAACGGCGCGGCCACCATGCGGTTAGCCAGGCAGGCCATCATATAACCACCACTGGCAGCCACCCGGTCGATACAGATGGTCAGACTGATGCCTTTGTCGCGGATACGCTTCAGCTGTGACGCTGCCAGGCCGTAGGAATGCACCATACCGCCGCCACTCTCCAGACGCACGACGACTTCGTCTTCTTTCTCTGCCATGGTCAGCACCGCGGTGATTTCCTGACGCATGAGTTCAACGTCACTGGCGCGGATGTCGCCGTCAAAGTCAATGACCCAGACACGTTTGCGTGCCTGGGCTTCAGTGGGCTTGGCGGCCAGCTTCTTCTCTTCTTTGGCTTTGGCTTTGTCCTGCTTTTTGCGCTCTTTATTACGGGCCTTCAGCAGTGCTTCTGTGCTGACGGCGTCTTCCAGCTGCTCTTTATGATCTTCAAGCTCGTCATTGAGCTTACGGATTTTCAGATGCCCCTCTGATGAGGAGCCGCGCTGACGGGAGGCCAATGCAATCAGGCCACCGGTGACGATCAGAATAGCAACAACCAGAGTAATGACTTTCAGCAGGAAGCTGCCGTAATCCGTCAGAAATTCCACAGAATATTTCCTTAGGGCCTGCCCTCAGAACGCTGAGCACGGCCGGTTAGCAATTAAAAAAGTCCCAGACAGACTCCGTCAACTCAGTGACAGCGGGACCTGGGCCATCAGACAGGTCAGCATAACCGAACCATCCGCTGGGGCAAGCCTAACTTCATGATCGGGCACGGGTACTCACGACGTGTTGCGCCACCAGTGTCAGGCTGTGTGAAGATGATTGACAGCCCAGGACCAGCAACCTAGAGTGATCGGCCAGTTTTTACGTCCGCTTGCGGGCTTCTCTGTTCAGAAGGAAAGAGTTATGGCGACTGCTGCTGAATTTATTGAAAAGATGAACGACCGCTTTGATCCTGCGGCGGCACAAGGTGAAAACATTGTGTTCCAGTTCAACATCGAAGATCAGGGGACTTATCACCTGACCATCAAAGACGGTGCCTGTGGCATGGGCGACGGCGAAGCGGCCGATCCGAATGTCACTCTGAGCATGAACAGTGAAACCCTGCAGAAGCTGGCTTCCGGTGAGCTGGATGGCATGATGGCCTTCATGTCCGGCAAACTGAAAGTCGAAGGCGACATCATGCAGGCGACCAAGCTGCAGAAGCTGTTCCCGGGCTGAGGTGAAATGCAGGCCGTCTGACTCCGGCTACCAGTCGATGGTCACGGCCTGCACTGCCCGCTCATTTGCCGGACGGGCAACGATACCCCTGGGCGTCCGGTAAACATCATAGATCACCCCATCCCCCATCGGCATGTACACCGCACTGCCGAAATCGGCGTCCAGCCACAGATCATAATTCTTCAGCCAGCTCCAGATATCAAAAGCAGCAGCAAAGCTGTCGGAATCACTCAGCGCATAAACAGATCGTTCTGCGGTACGCTCCTGTTCAAGCGAGAGATAACGGCCCGAGAGACGGTCCAGCCGGTACAGCGGATCAGCTCCTAACGCCAGAAAGGGGCCCTTCCAGACCAGCAGACGGACATCCAGCTGCCACTGATCTCCGCGCAGCTGATAGTGGGTGCGGCTATGGTCCGGCGTTTCAATGGTGACATCAAACAGCTGATCCCCGGCCTGATCAATGTAAACCGTCGCCAGATCTTCCTGTTCAGACAGTGCCCGGTATTTGAGCAGATCAAACCCGGCCATAGCCATGCTCCCCATTAACAACAACAGGGCGATACCGGCTGTGCCGCGCAGCCACTGACCAATCCAGCCTTTACGCCATAACAGACGCACAGCAGCAAACAACGCCATACCTGAGATGACGAGGAGGAGAAATATCAGACTAATCTGCAGCATGGGGGTCCAGAATTGTATCCGTACAACGACGTGCCAGCTCCAGTGCATCGTCCGTAGACGGCATAGGGTTGTTCAGGGTATCGAGATAGTATTCAACGGCAGTAACGGCATCAGCAAAGGCCTCGACGGTACCGGGTACAGCACTCTTATCCTCCGGCAGCAGCTGATCACGGACAAACACGGCGAGGTCATCGAGAATGGCACTGAGCCCGTCCTTCTCAAGGAAGGTGACGGCACCGGAGACTTCCTCCAAAGTATGCACTACCGAAGTAAGATGCGATTTATCGCCATCATCGATGTACCAGGCAATAGCGTGCTTCACGGTCAGCAGCGAACTGACACCCTCTGAGACCAAGGCAATCATACCTTCGCGCAGGGTCACCGGGTCTACCGTGGCGTTATCGGTCAGCTGGCGGTTAAGCTCGAGTTTCTGCAATTCCAGCTCGATCCGGACGATGCCCTCCGCAACCTGACTCTGATCACGGTGACCAGAACGCAGATCACGGATGATGCGATCCGCCTGCTCTGCCGCCTTGTTCATTTCAACCATGGTCAGCGTATCGGAAATGCGTTCCAGACGTTCGGCCAACTCCTGATCCGACAAAGTGTAACTGTCTACCCGCTCATCCCGGTCTACCAGATCTTTCAGACTGTGGATTTCCTGCTGCAGCGCTTTCACAAACGACAGAATGGCTGACCGGTCAGGTCCACTCAGGCTCTGACGGGAGAAAGCCAGATCCTTTTCTTTTACCCCACCACCCAGCTGATAGATCTGCTGTACATCATCAATGAGTTCATTGCCGGGCTGTGCAAGGGAGACGATCCAGAGAAAGTCTTTCAGCAGCGTGTCGGAAACCTTCTCCTGAAAAGCAGCACCTGAGGTCTCTGCCAGTCTGCGCACCATCCGGTCCAGCGCTGAGAGCATGGAGACCCGTGCTGGCAGGAGATCAAATTCCGGCTGACGCAGAGCCTCAACGGTCGCCTTAGCCACACGCCAGAAGGGCCAGGACAGTGTACCGGAGCTGCCCTTTTCCAGTGCAGCCAACGCCTTGCCAATCAGGTGCAGGGTATCATCGGTTTTATCGGTATTGCGCATCAGGCCCAACAGTGCAAACTGCACCACCTGACGCAGACGCCGGAATGGCAGGCGCAGATTCGGAATTGCCGGCGGGATAGACAGACGCGGCCGCAGATTCACCTGAAAAAAGACACTTTCCGGCAAGGGTGGAACGCCACGTTCACGGCGTACCCGGTTTATCGCCGGCACCAGCAGGGACGGGGCTACAGACTGACCAGCAAGTAATAATTCCGTGTATTTATCCAGATGGACCAAGGCCAGACTGCAGGCTTCCAGCATGGCCGCATCAATACCTGTGTTCACGGTACGGCGTACTGCTTCGGTCACCTCTTCACAGAGACGCTCACCCGCCCGGAAATCAAGCATCTTGAAAGTGCCGTGCAACTGACGGATTTCTTCAATCAGCTTGCGCAGACTGTCGCCTTCCCCTTCTCCCAATGACGCGTAATTGTCCAGCTGACTCAGCGCATTCTGCAGGGCATGGTTGATCTCTGAACGGACCAGATGCATGGACACCGAAAGTTTCAGTGTGCTGCCGCTGTCTTTCTCTTTGGTCATTTTGGCTTCTTATATAAGCAGTAATGCCAGGACATCTGCATTTATTATTGATCGCCGGACAGTCAGAATGGTTCTGCCCCCGAACTCAACTATACTTCCCACAGTGCTTGGTAAGCAATGCATCCGGTTGTCTGACCGCCTGCCGTTCATTAACACTTGTATGGCTTTTCTTTTGCATGGAAACACACTAAAGTTCTGCCACGCTGCACCCGACTGAACAAGGACCTCTACTATGTCAGCTAGCATTCCTGGCTCTCTGATTTCGAATTTTCTCGGGCATTCCCCCCTCTGGTATAAGCAAACCATCATCGGTTTTCTGATTGCCAATATTATTCTCGTAAATACCGCAGGTCCGGTTGTGACCGGCTGGTTGCTGATTGTGGAATTTATTTTCACCCTGGCGATGGCGTTGAAATGCTATCCGCTGCAGCCCGGTGGTCTGCTTGCCATTGAAGCTATTCTGATCGGGCTGGTTTCTCCGGAAGTGGTCTATCACGAGGCACTGACCAATTTCCCGGTCATCCTGCTGCTGATCTTTATGGTGGCCGGTATTTACTTCATGAAGGATCTGCTGCTGTTCGTATTTACCAAGATTCTTCTTGGCGTACGTTCTAAGATTCTGCTGTCGCTGATGTTCAGCATTGTCGCCGCCTTTCTTTCTGCCTTCCTGGATGCCCTGACGGTTACTGCCGTACTGATCAGTGTCGCCGTGGGCTTCTACAGTGTGTATCACCACGTTGCCAGTAATAAAGAGTTCAACACCGGCCACGACCACACCAGGGATGACGACCTGAAAGCGCATCACCGTGAGGACCTGGAAACCTTCCGGGCCTTCCTGCGCAGCCTGCTGATGCACGGCGCGGTTGGTACCGCTCTGGGTGGTGTCTGTACCTTAGTCGGAGAACCTCAGAACCTGCTGATTGCAAAAGTCGCCGGCTGGGAATTTGCGGAGTTTTTCATGCAGATGGCACCGGTCACCATGCCGGTCCTGTTTGCCGGTCTGCTGACCTGCATCCTGCTGGAGAAGTTTAAAGTCTTCGGTTATGGCGCTGAACTGCCGGACGACGTCCGCTCCATTCTCAAAGCCTATAACGACAAAGAAAACAGCGGCATGACCTCCAGCCGTCTTGCCCAGCTCTGGGTACAGGGCGCTGTCGCGGTTTTCCTGATCGTCGGTCTGGCACTGCACCTTGCGGAAGTCGGCCTGATCGGTCTGACAGTGATCGTGCTGCTGACCGCCTTTAATGGTATTACTGAAGAACACCAGATCGGCAAAGCCTTTGAAGAGGCCCTGCCCTTCACCGCACTGCTGGTGGTGTTTTTTGCGGTCGTGGGTGTGATTCACTCACAGCATCTGTTCACCCCGATTATTGACTGGATTCTGAATACCGATAACGTATCTGTTGAAAATCAGCCAGGGATTTTCTTCCTCGCCAACGGCGTTCTGTCGATGATCAGTGATAACGTGTTTGTTGCGACCGTCTACATTTCCGAAGTGAAGAACGCTATGGATCATGGCCATATTGACCGCGAACATTTCGATATGCTGGCTACGGCCATCAATACCGGTACCAACCTGCCATCCGTAGCAACGCCTAACGGCCAGGCCGCTTTCCTGTTCCTGCTGACCTCTGCCATTGCTCCACTGATCCGTCTGTCCTATGGACGCATGGTGGTTATGGCCCTGCCTTACACCATCGTGATGACGGTGCTGGGCTACTTTGCAGTAACTCACTGGCTGTAATAAAAAAGCCGGTCATACGACCGGCTTTCTGAACGGACTGCCCTTACAAGTGGTTCAGCCAGATCCCGAGCGGCGCCATAAGGCGCCGTTTTCGCATTTCTTATCCAGCAGGTCGAGGAAAGCTTCGTGAGCACTCAACTCATCGGCTGCAGCCTGAATCACAGGCAGCGTCGAAGCGTCTACCTGCAACCCGCTGAGATCGATCTCAACTTCTTCCGTCTGCTCACCATCGTCGTCAGCCAGCATGAGATCTGTCTGCCCACCGGTCATGATCAGATAGACGTCGGCAAGAATCTCAGCATCCAGCAAAGCGCCGTGCAGCTCACGGTGACTGTTATCAATTCCGTAACGCTTACACAGGGCATCCAGACTGTTGCGCGCTCCCGGGTGCATATCACGGGCGAGTCTCAGCGTATCCAGCACGGTACAGAAGGTGTTGGTCAACGGCAGGTTCAGGCGTTCAAACTCGGCATCCATCATACCTACGTCGAACGCGGCGTTATGAATCACCAGTTCGGCACCGTCGATAAACTCCCGGAACTGCTGGGCGACCTGTGCGAACACAGGCGCCCCCTGATCTTCCAGCCACTCATTGGTAATGCCGTGCACTGCGGCAGCTTCTTCGTCGATCATGCGCTGCGGGTTGATATAGACGTGGAAGTGACGGCCGGTCAGCTTGCGCCGTATTACCTCGACGCAGCCGATTTCAATGATGCGGTGACCATCACCGATACCTGTGGTTTCTGTATCCAGTACAACCTGTCTCATGCCATCACCTCTGCCACACCCCGGTTAGCCAGTTCGTCGGCCTTTTCATTGCCTTCGTGACCAGCATGTCCTTTCACCCAATGCCATTCAATGTTGTGGCGGGCACATTCTTTATCCAATGCTTGCCACAGATCTTTGTTCTTCACTTCCTGTTTCGCAGCGGTTTTCCAGCCATTGCGCTTCCAGCCTGAAAGCCACTGGTTAATACCCTGCTTCACGTATTGAGAGTCTGTGGTCAGCACCACATCACAAGGACGACTCAGGGCCTTCAGCCCCTCAATGGCAGCCATCAGTTCCATACGGTTATTGGTGGTCTCAGCCTCACCACCAAAAAGCTCTTTCTCGTGCTTACCGTAACGCAGCCAGACGCCCCAGCCACCAGGGCCCGGGTTACCTTTGCAGGCACCGTCGGTATACATTTCTACTTTTACCGGCACAGGTTCTCCTTCAGTCCGGGAGGGATCTGCCCCGGCTCATCATGTTCAGCTACACGGGCAGCCGGTACGGCAAAACCCAGACGTGGTTCAGCTGCTTTTTTCAGTTTCGGCCGGATGGTCGTCATACCAGCAACCGTTTTACGCGCTACCAGAATGTAGATATTTCCTGGCAGCCAGCTGCCCGCCATAACCCGGTCTACCCGGCGCGATGCCTTCTCTGAGCCGATCTGCAACGGCCACAGATGTGCGGCAGAGGTCAGACTCTCCAGCCGGAAGTCGAGCAGTGTCAGCCAGTCAGTCAGGCGCCCTGGAGATACCGGGTTAGAGATCCAGGGTAAGCGGGTAGACGATAACGTCCGTACAGCACGCAGGCCACCCCACCATGAGTAGGGGTTGAACCCGGCAACAATCAGATAGCCTCCCGGCACCAGGCTGCGGGTCGCTTCGCGGATCATCTGGTGAGGCCGGATGGTCATGTCCAGGCAGTGCTGCAGAACCACCACATCCAGACTGTCCTCCGCCAGTGGCCAGGAATCATCCTCCACCTGCGCCTGAACATCGACCAGTCCCTGCTGCCATGGCATCCCCAGACGGAAACAATGCTGACCCGGGCTGCGCAGCAGGAACTTAGGGTTCTGATCGATTCCGCAGTAGAGCACATGGCGGCCATAGAGCTGGCACATCCAGTCTCCCAGCCAGTTACCTTCCAATGCCAGCAGGCGCTGAGTATCGGCGCGTCGCAGCCAGTTACTCTGGGTGTCCACCTTCAGGCGGTGCGGGTGTTTCATCGGATCTGGATCTCCTGTCTCAGGCTGACCGGCAGGCTGGACTCAACCATCACCGTCATAGTATCGTAAGCCCATGAAATTATTAACCATATTACTGCTTTTCGGGATCCTGACTGGTTGTGCTGTGGCACCATCACCGGACACCCATCCGGCCAATACCGCTTCACAGTCAACACCCCCGCAAGCTCCCGGACCGGACACCCCGGCCGACAAGTCTCCACTGACAGTTTCTGCACATCAACCCGCCATCGCAAGTCCCGCCGCTGAACCTGAAGTCCTCTGGGACCGCATCGTTGATCAGTACAGCATCTCTGAAGCGATCAGCAATGACCGCATTGCCGAACAGATCAGCTGGTTCACTGAGCGCCCCCGCCATATAGACACTGTTGCTGACCGGGCCCAGAAGTATCTTTATTACATCGTATCCAGGACAGAAGAGCGTGGTATGCCCGGCGAGCTCGCCCTGCTACCGATTGTTGAAAGTTCACTGGACCCTTTTGCCTACAGCTACGGACAGGCTGCAGGTATCTGGCAGTTCATTCCGTCAACGGGCCTGGCATACGGCCTGAATCAGGATTGGTGGGTCGATGGACGTCGCGACATCCGCGCATCGACGGAAGCGGCACTCAACTACCTTGAGAAATTGCGTGACCAGTTTGACGGAGACTGGCTTCTGGCTCTGGCCAGTTATAATTCAGGCGCAGGTACCGTCCGCCGTGCAATCCGGAAAAATCAGCGTAAAGGTCTGCCTACCGACTTCTGGTCGCTGGATCTGCCGGCAGAAACCAGCGTATATGTGCCACGCCTGATCGCTCTGGCACAACTGATCAGCAATCCTGCAGCGTTCAATCTGGCACTGCCGCCCGTGGTCAACAAACCCTTCTTTACTGCCATCGAAACCGGTGGGCAGATCGATCTCACCCGGGTTGCCGATCTGGCCGGGCTCTCTCTCGAGGATGTCTACCAGCTCAATCCGGAATACAACCGCTGGAGTACCCATCCTGATCAGTCCAGCGATATCCTGATTCCTCTCAGCCATGCAGAACAACTGCGTCGCGGTCTCAGCACCCTGCCGCCGTCTGAGCGCATCACCTGGAAACGTTACCGTATCAGTAGCGGTGACTCCCTGATCAGTATTGCGCGCAAGTTTGATACCACCGCTGATGTCATCCGTACCGTCAACAATCTGTCCGGAAACCGCATCTACGCTGGCAAAGAGCTGCTCATACCACTGGCTGCACAGAACACAGACAGCTACCTGCAGAAACACGCCAGCCTGATACAGACTCAGCTGCGGCAGGAGTCCCAACGCAAGATTCATTACAAGGTCCGCAGCGGTGACAGCCTGTGGCAGATTGCCCGTCAGTTCCGCGTGAAAGTGGATGAGCTCCAGCGCTGGAACAAGCTTCGCTCAGGACAGTATCTGCGCCCTGGTCAGACTTTGATTATCTGGAGCAGCTCGGGTTCGGCCTGAAAGGTGTTGCCGAAAGGTTCGGCCTGATGAATCAGGCGTAAACCGACCGCTGTTTTTACACAGATATCCACCCCTGATTGCTATATGATACCCCCGGAAATAACTCAACCTAAGGAGAAACAGGTGGGATTACTGAGTGGTAAGAAAGCACTGATCGTTGGTGTCGCCAGCAAACATTCCATTGCCTGGGCCATTGCGGATGCCTTCCACAAAGAAGGTGCTGAGCTGGCGTTTACCTACCAGGGTGACAAATTGAAGGACCGCGTCACCGACATGGCAGCACAGTGGGGATCGGATATCTGTCTGCCCTGTGATGTGGCCTCTGATGAGGATATTGCTGCGGTGTTCAGCACCCTGAAAGAACGCTGGGACGGCCTGGATATTCTGATCCACTCCGTTGGCTTTGCTCCGGCAGAAGAACTCGACGGAGACTATCTGTCGGTCACCAGCCGCGAAGGTTTCCGCATCGCTCACGACATCAGTGCCTACAGCTTTGTGGCACTGGCTAAAGAAGCACGCCCTATGATGCAAGGGCGTAATGGCTCCATGCTGACCCTCACTTATCATGGGTCACAGCAGACCCTGCCGAACTACAACGTCATGGGCCTGGCCAAAGCCTCGCTGGAAGCTTCGGTACGCTACATCTCCGGGTCTGTTGGTCCTGAAGGTATCCGTGCCAATGCCATCTCTGCGGGTCCAATCCGTACGCTGGCGGCCTCCGGTATCAAAAGCTTCCGCAAGATGCTGAAGAAAAATGCGGACCGTGCGGCACTGAAGCGCAACATCACTGCCGCTGAAGTAGGTCAGACAGCCGTATTCCTGTGTTCTGACATGGCCTCCGGTATCACGGCACAAACCATTTACGTCGACGGTGGTTTCAACACCTGTGCGATGAGTGCAGAGGAAATGGTCGACTGACTCCTATGCTGCAGACATAAAAAAACGGGGCTTTGCCCCGTTTTTTTATGCGTATCAGGCAGGCTTATTTGCTCTGCTCAATCTCGGTATTGGCCTTTGCCCAGGACTGGTAGCTCTGGAAATCCGCACGCATGGTCTGACCACGGACGGCATCCGCCAGCGCCGGGTCCGGAGTCATTTCCGTCCAGGATTTACGCTCAACCGCATCAACCTTCACGGCTGCATAACCGGAAGGAATCTCAACCACCGCGCTTTCACCCGCTGGCAGCTGGAAAGCTTTGCGCTGCACCGGTAATGGAACATCTATTCCGGTGTTATCACGCACACTGGTGATCTGCGACCAGTCAGCATCTGCTGTTCCGGCGATCAGGGCATTCATTGCATCGCGGGTCGCCAGCAGTGCCTGCTCTTTCTGCAAACGGGCACGGATCTGATCACTCACGTCTGCCAATGGTTTGGCATGGGCTTCGTTGAATTCAGACACTACAAAAACGACAGCACCGTCTTCGGTTTCAACCAGATCGCTGATCTTGTGATCCAGTTTCATATCGTCTTCAAACGCTCTGCGACGGATATTGCTGTCTGCCGCAATACCTTCACCTTCTGCAGCTGTGAAGGCCGAGCTTTCCTGCACTGGCAGGTTCACTGCCTGAGCAACCTCATCCAGGCTGGTTGCAGAGAAAGCCAGATTCGCCAGTTCCTGAGCCATTTCAGCGTATTGATATCCGGCCTTGTCTTCCTTAATCGACTGGACCAGTTCGTCCCGGACCTCATCCAGAGAAGGCACGTCAGAAGCCAGAATACGGTCAGCACGGATCAGATGTACACCAAACTCGGATACCACCGGCTCACTGACCTCGCCCTCTTCAAGCGCAAACAGAGCATCATCAAAGGCTGGGTCAAAGCCACCCATCTGGGTCACACCCAGAGATCCACCATCCATCGCAGAGCCACTGTCTTCGGACACATCGCGCGCAACATCGGCGAAGGACTCACCATTTTCGATACGGGCACGGGCTTCTTCAGCCAATGCCAGCGCTTCATCTTCGCTGTGCTCACCACCGACTTCAAACAGGATGTGGCTGGCTTCACGGGATTCGTTCTGTTCCGCTTCTGCCGTCATATCCTGATAGGCCAGCTGAACTTCTTCTTCCGTCACATCCTGGCTGGCAGTAAAGGTATCATGACTCAGCAGCAGGTAACGGATACGTGCCTGCTCAGGCTCCTGATAACGCAGAATGTCAGTCTGATAAGCCTTAGCGATGGCTTCATCAGACACTGTGACGCTGGCTTCGTAATCACTGGCAGACGCAGTAACGTACGAATAGGTGCGCTCTTCGGCGTTCAGTGCCTGCTGATAGCTCAGATCAAACGGTGTCTCAAAGCCCGTCAGGGAGTACGCCGCCTGCAACTGATTCTGCATGATGCTGTCAGCCAGGACAGTACGGTATTCCGGCACGCTGAGGTTGTTCATACGCAGAAGCGTACGGAACTGATCCGCATCAAACTGACCGTTTGACTGGAACGCAGGTGTGGTTGTGATGATACGGTCGATCATCGCCGGTGAGGCGTACAGACCAGCATTGCGGGCCTGATTCTGAGCGACCTTCTCGTTGATCAGCTGTTCCAGCGCAGACTGGCGCAGAAAGGATTCATTAAAGAGGCTTTCATCGAAGTTCTCACCGAACTGACGACGCAGTTCGGATTTCTGAGCGGCAACCCGCTGATCAAGCTCCGCTTTGTAGATTTCGAAATCGCCAACCTTGGCTATCGGTTTTTCACCACCACCGATGGAGACAATGCTTTCAACGCCCCAGAGCGCGAACACCACAATAATGAAAAAAACGATGACCTTAGCGATCGTCCCCTGCGCATTATTACGCATGGTCTGTAACATGTTGTCTCCCGTTGCTTCCGACAATCAGCAATAAAAAAAGCGCATCCCGGATGCGCTTGTGTTCTGGCGGACCGGACGGGACTCGAACCCG
>DBNK01000002.1 GCA_002298335.1 Thalassolituus sp. UBA674 | reverse complement strand
CTTTCAAAAACGAACAGACAGCCAGAACAAGGATGTTCTGGCAGGTTCGCTGAGGCAGGACGCCGAATCGAACCGTTGTCGTGGAGAGTTTGCAGAAAGACGTGAAGCAGAGAGCAACACAGCGCGAAGCAGGTGGGAGGGCTAGCGCCGGGAGGATGCCGTCCTCCCTGGAGCGTAAAATAATATTGTAGATCGAGGTGCCTCGAACCAGTCGGGACTAAGCTCTCATCTTATCCTCAAAGCACCCGCTGCAGAAACTCATCCGCATCCTTCGCCGTCTGCTCCGGTATCTCCTCCATGGGCACATGCCCGACCCCCGGATACATAATGAGTTCAGACCCTTCGATATCGCGTTTGAACAGTGGCGCATTGGCCGGTGGAATCCAGCGATCTTTCTCTCCCCACATGATCAGCGTCGGTGCCTTAATTTGGGGCACGCGTTCCGGCGTCATATGCTCCAGTTCGCCAAAAACATTGAGCAAGGAGAGGGGGTTTCCTTTGTGCAACATCATGTCCTGATAAACCGGAACTTTGTGGGATGAAATCCGCTTACGGTCGCCATAAACATCCATAAGTACGAGCTGCACTACAAAGCGTGGTGTGGCGATCCGGACGGCGTGGCGCAAAAATGGTGCAGTCAGTAGGGTCATCAGCCAGTTGAGCGGCATAGGGTAGCCTGCTGCATCGAGCAGGATCAGGGCTTTAAGGCGCGCCGGATGTGCGGCGGCGTATTCCCAGGAAATGTAGCCGCCCAGTGAGTTTCCGGCCAGGATAAAGCGGTCCAGTTGCAGGTGGTCGGCCAGCGCATTGATGCGGTCGACAATGCTGGCGATGCTGGTATCGCCGTCTGCAACCCGGCCGGAAACGCCGAATCCGGGTACGTCCACGCGGATCAGACGGTACTTGTCCTGCAGCTGTTCAACCCAGCCATCCCAGGTCTGCAGCGAGGCCATGATGCCATGTAACATCATGATCACAGGGGCATCTTCATCCTGACGGCCTTCAATGCGGTAATGAATTTCGTCGCCCCGGTAGCTGAAAAAACGGGAGTCTCCGTTGGCATAGAGGGCTTTCATCTCTGCGGTAGAGCGTTTGGTCAGGCCGAAGTAATTCAGAATGCTGGATGCCAGTGACATGTGGGGTTCCTGTGTCTGTGATCGTTCCCAAGAGTGCCCGATAGGCCGGGCATATAACAGAAAAAAATCCGTGGCGGCATGATTCGCAGGCCGGCGGCCTGACCATAAGGATTTTTTCTGAGCTGGTTCAGTCTGCGTCTTTTTCCAGTTTGCTCAGCCGCTCTTCCAGCAGCGCCAGGCGCGCAGAGGCACGTTGCAGCGCTTCGGACTGAATCTCGAATTCTTCACGGGTAATCAGGTTGGCTTCAGTAATCAGCGCCCGCAGCTGGGATTTCAGGGCCAGTTTCAGGTCAGCAGACAGACCGGCAAAGGGGCTTTTTTCCAGCAGTTGGTCGATGCGTTTTTTCATGGATTCGGGTGCCATAACGGGTCTCCGTCGGGGTTCAGAATGAGGCTCAGATGGTAGCAGAAAGCAGCATTCCGGGTCAGTTACGAAAATGGCGCCTAAGCAATTGAATTTATTGAAATTGCTATTAATTTGTGCATTATAACTAAATGTCATGCTAGCAAATGGTGCCAAGAAACCTTTATTGCCCCATTTTGGTGTTTTTAAATGTGACTCGGTATTACCACAAAAACATAAGGTATTGTTTTATATGGATATTTGTTAGTTGGCATACCCCCTGCTAATGGAGTTTGGTGGAAATAAAACGGTGCGCTGCACCCTGCCAAAAAAAGCTCTAACCAAAAACTTATGAAGGAAAAAACCATGAAAAAACTGACTAAAGCGATTGCTCTGGCTGGTGTCATGACTACAGGTCTGACTGCTGCAGCCTTCACTCAGGCTGAAGAAGTCGAAGTAGCTGCCTCAGCTGCAGTTTCTAACATGTACCTGTGGCGTGGTCAGGACCTGGGTAACGGCGCTGCTGCTGTTTCCGGTGATCTGTCTGCCAGCATGGGTGGCGCTTATGGCGGTATCTGGATGTCCAGCGGTGATACCACTAACGGTCAGGAATACGACCTGTATGTCGGTTACGGCGGTGAGATCGAAAGCTTCTCTTACGACGTATCTGTATTGTCTTACAGCTACCCGGGTGACGACGCTGTCAACGGCGAAGGCAACACCTTTGGTCTGACTGAACTGATCGTGACCGGTGGTTTTGCAGGTGCTTCTGCTTCTTACTACTACCCACTGAGCAGCAACCCGTCTGACTACAAGTACATCACTCTGGGTTACGGCATTGACGCTTACAGCATCAACGTTGGTATCGCTGACGCTGATGGCAAAAACAGCGACTACACCCACGTTGACCTGGGTTATGCGTACAGCGACAACCTGTCTTTCACCGTCAGCAAAATTGTCCTGATGGATGAAGAAGACTCCTTCGATGACGACATCAAGTTTGCTGTAACTTACAGCCTGCCTATCGAAATGTAAGGCGGATGGCAGCCTGCGTCCTGCAGGCTGCCTGATAATTTTTACAACGGGAAGAGGGGTTTTTCATGAAACTCATTACAGCAATTGTTAAGCCATTCAAGCTGGACGATGTGCGTGAAGCACTGTCTGAGATTGGCGTTCAGGGTATTACCGTTACAGAAGTAAAAGGTTTTGGCCGTCAGAAAGGTCATACCGAACTGTACCGTGGTGCTGAGTATGTGGTGGATTTTCTGCCAAAAGTAAAAATCGAGGTAGCGGTCGCTGAAGACCTGACTGATAAAGTCATTGAAGCGATCACCAAAGCGGCGAATACCGGCAAAATCGGCGACGGCAAAATCTTTGTCAGCGCTCTGGAGCAGGTTATCCGTATCCGTACCGGTGAAACCGGTGCAGACGCTCTGTAATTTCTAACCTATCTCGAACAAAAAAGCCTGAGCGGGGGGCTCGTAATGGAAAATCAAATTTATGATCTTCAATACGCCATGGACACCTTTTATTTTCTGGTGTGTGGCGCATTAGTAATGTGGATGGCGGCTGGTTTCGCCATGCTCGAAGCAGGTCTGGTCCGTGCGAAAAACACGACTGAGATCCTGACCAAAAACATCGCGCTGTTTGCCATCGCCTGTACCATGTATCTGATCTGTGGTTATGAGCTGATGTACGGCGGCGGTTACTTCCTGAGCGGCACAGACAGTGTTGCCTCTATGTCTGATGAAGCGATTGCTGGTGTTCTGGCACAGCAGGCTGACTTCCGTAACGGTGGTGAATCTGGCCTGCCATACTCTGGCGCGTCTGACTTCTTCTTCCAGGTCGTGTTCGTAGCAACTGCTATGTCCATCGTATCCGGTGCCGTTGCTGAGCGTATGAAGCTGTGGGCTTTCCTGGCATTTGCGGTTGTTATGACCGGTTTCATCTACCCGATGGAAGGTGCCTGGACCTGGGGCGGTTCCGCTGTATTCGGTATGTATGAACTGAGCTACTCTGACTACGCGGGTTCCGGTATCGTTCACATGGCCGGTGCTGCTGCTGCTCTGGCTGGCGTACTGCTGCTGGGCGCACGTAAGGGCAAATACGGTCCTTCCGGTGAAGTCCGTGCCATTCCAGGTGCAAACCTGCCACTGGCAACTCTGGGTACCTTCATCCTGTGGATGGGCTGGTTCGGTTTCAACGGTGGTTCTACTCTGCAGCTGTCAGGTGTAGGCGTTGCTAACGAAGTGGCTTCTGTGTTCCTGAACACCAACGCTGCGGCTTCCGGTGGTCTGATCGCCGCTCTGTTCACTGCCTTTGTTCTGTTCCGCAAAGCGGACCTGACCATGGCTCTGAACGGTGCACTGGCTGGTCTGGTTGCTATCACTGCAGAACCTGCTGATCCGTCTCCGCTGATGGCTACCATCATCGGTGCTATCGGTGGTGTGATCGTGGTCTTCTCTATCCTGACTCTGGATAAACTGAAGATTGATGATCCTGTGGGTGCTATCTCCGTACACGGTGTCGTGGGTCTGTGGGGTATCTTCGCAGTACTGCTGTCCGACTCTGACGCTACCTTCATGGGTCAGCTGGTTGGTGCCGCTACCATCTTCGTCTGGGTATTCGTAACCTCTCTGATCGTCTGGGGCATCCTCAAAGTGATCATGGGTCTGCGTGTCAGCGAAGAGAGCGAGTACGAAGGCGTCGACATCTCTGAGTGTGGTATGGAAGCCTACCCTGAATTCACCAGCAAGTAATTGCTGAGTGGGGGGGCATGAAGCCCCCAATAAAAAAAGCCGGTCAATGACCGGCTTTTTTTATGTCTGCCATTTTCTCAGCAGGAGAAAAGCAGGGCTCAATCCAGATAATAAGATTCGAGATCTTTTTCGAGTTGTTTCTTTTCCAGATAAGCTTCTACCGCACGGCGCGCGATCAGCTTTTTGGACATGTTTGCTTCTTTGTTGACGATCAGATTGCCTTCCTGATCAATAGCAACGGTTTCTTCCTGATCAACTGCTTTTAAAGCTTCCATTAAATGTCTCCGTCCGGCGGTTTTATTATTGTTGAGTGTATTTTGTCTTGTTTTCAGAACGATGACAAACAAATGCGTCTATGTGAGACAGGATGGCCTTTTTGATCACATGGAGGTATGGCTCAGCCATCAACCCGCAGGGATTTAATGCTCTTTTTAATGGCGTTGAGGTGTGATGAAAAATCCGGGCCGCGATGCCGGGTAATGGTAACGGCGAGAATATCGATCACCATCAGATGGGCGATGCGCGAGGTCATGGGAATGTATTTGTCGGTGTCTTCTTCGATATTGATGAAGATCGGCAGGTCGGCAGCCTGACTCAGCGGCGTGTTCTGCGGTGCCAGTGTGATGACCTGAGCGCCGTGCTGCTGGGCCAGCTCTACGCTGTGCAGCAGATCGCGGGTACGGCCACTCTGGGAGATGGCCACTACCACGTCTTTATCGCTCAGGGTGACGGCAGACATGGCCTGCATGTGCGGGTCGCTGTAGGCTGCGGTGGCAACCTGCAGACGGAAGAATTTGTGCTGGGCATCAGTGGCGACAGCGCCGGAGGCTCCGAAGCCGTAAAACTCCACGCGTACGGCCTGGCTCAGCGCATTCGCCGCCAGACGGATCTGCTGCGGGTCCAGCTGGTTACGGACCTGGCTCAGGCGCTGAATGGTGGTGTCAGCGATTTTCTGGCAGATGTCCGCCACGCTGTCGTCATCGGCAATAGCGAACTGGCCGATGTTGTGCGACACCGCCATTTCCTGCGCCAGCCGCATTTTGAATTCCTGAAAGCCATTGCATCCGATACCACGGCAGAAGCGGACAATGGTCGGCTCGCTGACCTGAACTTCACCGGCCAGATCGACAATACGCATGTGCACGATCTGCTCAGGCTGGCCCAGCACAAATTCAGCGACTTTCACTTCCGATTTGCGCAGCTGCGGAATGGCGGCAGCAATCTGCGCCAGTACAGGTTGGTTGATCACGGGCATGTCTCATCTCAGGTTGGCCTCATTATAGAAGGCGCATGTACTGCAGGGCTACTTTGAGCGCGCAATGGGTTACTGTCTGCGCAGCCGATTCTGGTAGACTTGCCGACCATGGATATCTCATTACTTGTTGATCAGCTTAACGATGGCCAGCGCAATGCCGTGGCGGCTTCGTCACGTCATCAGCTGGTGCTGGCCGGTGCCGGGTCGGGCAAAACCCGGGTGCTGGTACACCGCATTGCCTGGTTGCTGAACGTCGAAAATGTATCGCCGTTTGCCATTCTGGCGGTGACCTTCACCAACAAAGCGGCGCGCGAAATGCGCGGTCGTCTGGAAGATCTGCTGCAGATGCCGGGCAATGGCCTCTGGGTAGGTACCTTTCATGGCCTGGCGCACCGCCTGCTGAAACAGCACTGGCAGGAAGCGAAACTGCCGCAGCATTTCCAGATTCTCGACAGCGATGACCAGCTGCGTCTGATCAAGCGTTTGATGAAAGACAACAACATCGATGACAGCCGTTACCCGCCCAAACAGTTTCAGTGGTTTATCAACGGTCAGAAAGACGAAGGCCGCCGTGCCGCGCATGTGATTCCGTCGGCTGATCCGTTCAGCCGTCAGCTGCGCGATTTCTACCAGCTGTATGAAGCGTATTGTCAGCAACAGGGGCTGGTCGATTTCGGCGAGATTCTGTTACGCGCCCATGAACTCTGGCTGCATAATCCGGAGTTGCTGCAACACTACCAGAACCGCTTCAGCCACATTCTCGTCGACGAGTTTCAGGACACCAACAACATCCAGTACGCCTGGATCCGTCTGCTGGCCGGCAATAAAGTCTCGGTCATGGTAGTGGGTGACGACGACCAGTCGATTTACGGCTGGCGCGGTGCCAACATCGATAATATCCGTCATTTTCAGGACGATTTTCCCGATGTTGAACTCATCAAGCTGGAGCAGAATTACCGCTCCACGGCGACCATCCTTGAAGCTGCCAATGCGGTGATCGCCAACAACCAGGGGCGCCTGGGTAAGCAACTGCGCACGGATGGTGAAGATGGCGAACCGATTCTGCTCTACAGCGCGTTCAATGAGCAGGATGAAGCGCGTTACATTGCTGACCTGGTCGATGAGTGGGCCCGCAGTGGCCGCGCCCGTGCGGATATGGCCATTCTGTATCGCTCCAACGCCCAGTCGCGGACCCTGGAAGAAGCCCTGCTGCGGGCAGGTATTCCCTACCGGATTTACGGGGGGCAGCGCTTCTATGAGCGTCTCGAAATCAAGAACGCGCTGGCCTACCTGCGTCTGGTTCTGAACCGCAATGACGATGCCGCTGTAGAGCGCGTGATCAACGTTCCGGCGCGGGCTCTGGGAGAGAAAACGGTTGAAGCGCTGCGCGCCATTGCCCGCGATGAAGGTTGTTCGCTGTGGCAGGCGCTGAGCAAGGCGCTGGAACACAACAGCCTGCCCAAACGTGCGGCCAGTGCGGTGCAGGGCTTTCAGGATCTGGTCGATGAGCTGGATGTGGCGGCCATGGAGATGTCGCTGCACGAGCTGGTGGATCACGTGATCCAGCAGAGCGGTCTGATCGAACATCACCGTAAGGAAAAAGGCGAAAAGGGTCAGGCACGGGTCGATAACCTGGAAGAGCTGGTCAACGCCGCGCGACAGTTCGAACCCGATTACGCCGACGATGAAGAAGAGATCACACCGCTGGCCGATTTCCTCGACTCTGCCTCTCTGGAAGCCGGTGACGGTCAGGCCGACGAATACGAAGACGCCGTCCAACTGATGACCCTGCACTCGGCCAAAGGCCTGGAATTCCCGCAGGTGGTGCTGGCCGGAATGGAAGAGGGCCTGTTCCCGCACAAGATGTCGATGGACGAAGCCGATGGTCTCGAAGAAGAGCGCCGTCTGGCGTACGTCGGCATTACCCGGGCGATGGAAAAGCTGATTCTCACCTGTGCCGAGAGCCGCCGCCTGCACGGGCAGGAAAACTTCAGCACACCGTCACGCTTTATCCGCGAGATTCCGGCTGAACTGATTCAGGAAGTACGCCTGCGTAACAGCATCAGCAGGCCACTGTCCGCTCGCTCATCGTCTGGTGGTTTTAATGCTTCAGGCAAGAGTGCGCTGCAGCAGGATTATCCTTATGCTCTGGGGCAGCGGGTACTGCACGCCATGTTCGGCGAAGGCACGGTACTGCAGTTTGAAGGGCAGGGGCCGGGTCTGCGCGTACAGGTGAATTTTGACGATCAGGGCAGTAAATGGCTGGTTGCCAGCTTCGCTAAACTGGAAACGATCTGAAGACCATAACAACAAAGGGAAAAGACCATGAAACGACTGCTTCTGCTGGTACTGTCGGCACTGCTGCTCAGTGCCTGTAATCAGGAATGTCCGCAAGGCCCGGCTGACGCTGCAGCGCGGGCTCCGGCAAAAACTGAAACCATTAAATGGAAGCTGGTCACCTCATGGCCGAAGAATTTTCCGGGGCTGGGTACAGCACCTGAAAAATTCGCAGATCTGGTGAAGGAGATGTCTGCCGGACGTCTGCAGATCAAAGTCTATGGCGCCGGTGAACTGGTGCCTGCACTGCAGGTGTTTGATGCCGTGTCTCAGGGCACAGCGGAGATGGGGCACAGTGGCGCCTATTACTGGAAAGGCAAAACCCCGGCGGCGCAGTTTTTTACCTCCGTTCCCTTTGGTCTGACCGCGCAGGAAATGAACGGCTGGATTCAGTACGGCGGTGGCCAGCAGCTGTGGGATGAAGTCTATGCACCTTTCAACCTGATGCCTCTGCCCGGTGGTAATACCGGCGTACAGATGGGTGGCTGGTTCAACAAAGAAGTGAACAGCGTTGATGATCTGAAAGGCCTGAAAATGCGCATTCCGGGGCTGGGTGGTGAAGTACTGCAACGCGCCGGAGGCACACCGGTGACACTGCCGGGTGGTGAAATCTTCACCTCTCTGCAGACCGGCACCATTGATGCCACTGAATGGGTCGGGCCTTACAATGACCTCGCCTTTGGTCTGTTTAAGGTCGCCAAATATTACTATTACCCGGGCTGGCATGAGCCGGGCTCCATGATGGAATTCACCATCAATAAAGACGCTTTCGCCGCACTGCCGGCCGACCTGCAGGCCATTGTGAAAGTTGCTGCACGCGCTGTGAACGACGACATGCTGGCCGAGTTTACCACCCGTAATCAGAACGCACTGGTGGAGCTGAAAACCAGGCACCATGTTGATGTGCGGCCGTTCCCGGATGACGTACTGGTGAAGATGAAAACCCTGTCAGAACAGGTGTTGGAAGAAGTCGCCGCTGCCGATGACATGTCGGCCAAAGTGTACGCATCCTTCAAAGATTATCGTGATAAAGTCGCTGCTTACCATAAGGTGAGTGAGCAGGCGTACATTAATGCCAGAGACTGACAGTCAGCCCGTTGCGGCCCCTCTGCACATCCGTGAAGTCACTGCAGAGGATGCCGCAGCCATTGCGGAAATCTACAACTATTACATAGCCAGCAGTATCGTTACCTTTGAGGAACAGCCGGTCTCTGCTGAGGTGATAGAACAGCGTATCGCCAAAGTGAAAAAAGCCGGTCTACCCTGGCTGGTTGCTGAAGAAAAGGGCGAGCTGCTGGGCTACATTTATGCCGCCCCCTGGCATGAACGCAGCGCCTTCCGCTTCGCCGCCGAAGCGTCTGTTTATCTGTCTGGAAAAGCGGCAGGAAAAGGACTCGGGCGTAAGCTCTACGCCGCTTTATTTGACGAGTTAAAAGAAACTGAAATCCGTCATCTGATGGCGGTGATTGCCTTGCCGAATGACGCCAGCGTGGCTCTGCACGAGAAGCTGGGGTTTAAGAAAGTGGGTGAAATACCGGAGATCGGGTTTAAGTTTAATCATTGGATTGCGATTGGGTATTGGCAGCTGTCTGATTTTTCCTGAGTTTTCTGGCTGCTTTGCCGACGGAAATTAATTTATTAAAAGTGTTGGTGGGTTCTTTCGAGTGGAAGCGAAGTAATCCAGATTTGGGTAGCCTACGTATTCGCTCCTTGGATATAGGTTTAGGATCGCCTGTTCCCGACAGACTTTGACCTGACACCTTCAGTGTCACTTATGACAAAATGATAGTTTTCGCTCCTGGGAGGACGGCATCCTCCCGGCGCGTGCCCACCCACCTGCTTCGCGCTTTTCTGGGCCGTGCTTCAAAATTTTCTTATAACTTGCCGGGTACAACCACACAGGACATCCCTGTCCTGCGTGGTCTTGCTCGGCGTCCTGCCTCGCCCCCCTACGTTATTTCGAAAATTTTGACGGCCCCAGAGGCGCAGTTTCAACCAGCAACTGCGCGGTTCAGATTT
>DBNK01000035.1 GCA_002298335.1 Thalassolituus sp. UBA674 | reverse complement strand
TCGTCCATCGGTGCCGCCTCAATGCGCATCTGCGCAAACATACCCGGTTTCAGATAACCATCGGGATTGTGAAAATGCACTCTTACCTGAGCGGTGCGAGTCGTGGTGTTAAGGCTCGGGTAGACATAGTCGACCTGGCCCTGCCACTCACGCCCCGGTAAATAACCCAAATGCATCTGGACCTGATCGCCGACTTGCACCAGGGAAGCCTGTCGCTCAAAGACTTCACCAATCACCCAGATATGATCCAGCTGACCGATCGCCATGATTTCCATGCCGGGTTTTACAAACATGCCTTCGCGCGCCATGAGGTTATCCAGTACACCCGATTGCGGGGCTGTGATGGTGATGGTCTGGCTCACCTTGCCGGATTTCTTCAGTCGGTTGATTTCTGATTCTGGCACCTGAAGAGATGCCAGGCGCTCCTTAGCGGCGTCAATCAGCGTGGCGTTATTGCGCTTTAGTGCCAAGAGTAATTCCTCCTGCGCATTAACCAGGGTCGGTGAGTAAAGCGCATAGAGAGGTGCCCCCTGCTCCACCGGATCGCCAGATGCTTTGACGTAGAGTTTTTCGATCCAACCCTCCACCCGCGGGTGAATATGTATCAAATGATCTTCGTCGTACTGCACATAACCCACGGTATTGACGGAAACGTCCATCTGGCCTCGGGTAACGGGTGCCGTGCGTACGCCAAGGTTATTGACCACATCCGGCGATATGGTGACGGTGCCAATCTCCTGATCATCGCCGGCTTCTTCATACACCGGAATCAGGTCCATCCCCATGGGGGATTTACCCGGTTTATCACGCTTGTAATTGGGGTCCATCGGCGCGACCCAGTAGAGCGGTTCCTTTTTGGCTGTCGCCTTACCGCCCTCTCCCGCGTCTTGCATACGCCACAAGGCTGAATAGTGGGCAAGGGTTGCCGTTGCAATCAGCAATGCAACGGTAATGAAAAATGATTTATTCAATTGAATCTTCATGGGGTCATTCCTTCCGTGCGATTGCCGTTTGTTGCAGGGGACTGCTTTGCGTGGCTTTGCGGTAACAGCACTGAGCGGTTTGTCGGTAAGAGATAGTTCAGTTCGGCAAGGGTTTTTAGCCGATCGACCTTGATGGTCAGGAAATCGATTTTCGCGTTCAACTCGGCGATGCGGGCACGCACCGCTTCAGCAAAGTCGCCGTCATCGTTGTTATAAGCAGTCAGGGCAGCTTCGGCCTGCTCCGCCATTTGCGGCAGTAGCTGCTGGTCATAGAGTGTGCGGCGCTCATTCAGCCGCTGGATTTGCACGATCGACGTGTCCAGCTCTGCCATCAGTTTTCGCGCCATCAGTAGCTTGTCCGTTCGCAGCGCCTCGGCTCGGGAGGTGGCGGCACTGACTTCCTTATCCTGTCGATTGTCCGTGAAAAGCGGCAGATCAAATGTGACACCGACCGAGAACAGATCGGCGCGATCCCGACCCATGGGGTCATCGTCCCGATAACCGTACTGGGCGGTGAGCCCCCACTCGGGCTTATACTTTTGCTGGGCCAACTCAACCCCGGTCTGCATGGCCTCGATACGCTGGTCAAAGGCCAATAACAGGGGATGCCGATTGATCTGTTCATAGAGCCAGCGATCATTTTTAGGCTGACCCATGACTAAAGTTGGCTCCTCACCCAATTTACTGGATAAGGTTTGCGCCAACGGCAGACTGGCTTGACCGCCAATCCACTCGGAGAGCCGCTGCTGGGCGGATTCCCGTTGTTGTCGCAACACGGTCAGGCGATCATCCAGTCGTGTGAGTTCCAGTTGTGCCCGGATAATATCCTGCTGGCGGGCGCGCCCCAGTGCGGAGGAATAGCTGGCTTTGGTGGCATCCACCAGATGTTCAAACAGCGCGCGATCCTGTTCAATCAAACGGATACTTTCCTGTGCCCGGTAGGCTTCCAGCCATAACTGAGTCACCGTCGCTGTCACCTTGTCCTGGCGATCCTGCCTGAGCAGTGGCTCCTGGGCCGCCAACTCCTGCTTTTGGCGGCTGGTTAACGCCAGACTATCGCCGCGCGGAAACATCTGACTAACACCCACAGTCAGCTGCGTCATCGGTTCCTGATTGATATCGAAGCTATCGGTCGGGAAGTTGGCCGCCATCAGGCTGACCTTGGGATCAGGCAGGGTTGAGGCGGAAATGGATTCACTGGTCAGTGCATCTTCCCGGTAACGGCTGCCGTTCAGCCAGGGGTCGGAGGCAATCGCCTGTGCAATCGCCGCTTCCAAGGTCAACTTACCAGTCTGGTCTTGATCCAACTGTGTTTGGGCAAATTGTTCTTGGGCAACTTTTTCCTCGGCAAAAGCAGGAACCCCCACCAACAAGAACAACAATAAAAAACTCCGTTGAATGTTCATGGTGATACGTCCTATTGCTGATCGCGGCTGTCCACTGAAGCAAACACTTCAGCCGAACCGTCTTTTTTTAGCAACCACACCTGGTAAGGCATAAATCTGTCGCCCATTTCCATCCCGGGGCTGCCCGCCGGCATGCCCGGCACGCTCAGGCCGATGGCACCAGCCGGTGGATTTTCCAGAAACTGCTGAACGAAGCGCGCGGGGATATGACCTTCGAAGACATAGCCGTCACTCGTCACCGCCGTGTGGCAGGATTGGTATTCGGGGGCAATGCCATGGTCGTCTTTAACGCGATTCAAGTCCGCCGGATGGTGGATTTTGGTCTCAAAGCCGGTGTTTTCCATATGCTGAATCCATTGCTGGCAGCACTGGCAGGTGCGACTTTTGTAAACATCCAGTGTGGTAATCGATGCGGTTTTAGCGGCATGATCTTCGCCCTCCGAACAGGCGGCGAGGAATAACAGAGAAACAATCAGCGCAAGATAACGCAGATAATGAGATAAAGGTTTCATGGTGGCTCCCAATCACGAGACGCAATGAGCGCATTCAGTGGCGATCACGCGTTGTAAAAAATGTTTTGGGAGTTTTTTCGACTCCCGCTTAAAAAGTAGTTGGAGGCCCGAATTTCAGGCGTACCAACCCTATGTCAGCGGGAAATGGGGGGGCGAAATAGCGAGGAAACTTCCTGGGTGAGGAGGGAAACCGAATATTCCGTATTGAGAGTTTGGGAAAACTGAACGGAAAACGAAGACAGTGCGCTTACTACCGCCACACTTGCAAAAATACAATCCATCTGAGAACAATCGTCCTGGCTGCAACAGCCTTTGGCCTTGGCATTATCGGCCGCAGCGTGGTTCATATGGGCCATATCCATTGTTGCTGCCATTGCATGAGCGGTGGAATGATGAGTCATCTGTTCGCAGGGCAACTTCACAACGGCAAACGACTGGCTGGTAAAAGCCAGTAACGCGAAGATTGCCATGTAAAACCCAAATCTGTTCAATTGCATACTGAGATGATACAACTCATTATTTATATCTGATAAGTCTATATATTTCGTCTGAATGTTCAATCTTTCGTTCCACTTCATGCGTTGAGGTGGATCAAAAAACTTGTTATTTCGTTACCGCTAAACTGAAAAATAAATTGCACCAACCATAAAAAATACCTTCTCAGTAAATAGTAAAACACAAGTCTGTCAACCAGATGACGGTATAATTACAAAGCCGTCATACACGGTTGCTTGAATTATGGCGTGGTTAAGCCCAAAGGGCTCCCAGTGGTACGGCATAAAGATTGTCACCAAAGGCTGTCGTATGGTCGCCGTCATAGAGCAGAATACCGATCTTGAAGCGATCGGCAGCCACGGATTGAAACCGTTTCAGTCCGGTAAAATCCTTCGCACTTAAGGTCGCTGCCGCCTTCACCTCGATGGCGAAGCAGTCACCCATGGCGTTCTCGATAATCACGTCCACCTCCACTTTGTCCTTATCCCGGTAATGGTAAAAACTCAATGGTTCGTCCACCCAAACCGCTTGCTTGCGCAATTCGTTATAAACGAAGGTTTCCAACAGCAGACCAAAATCTCCCGGTTGTTTGAGCAGACGGTCCCGGTTGAGGCCTCGCACGGCGCACATCAGGCCAGTATCGACGGAATGCAGTTTGGGTGTCTTCACCAGCCGTTTATATTCGTTGGAATGCCAGGCGGGCAATTGCTCCACCAGAAACAATTGCTCCAACAGTGCCATATATTTTTTGATGGTCAGCCGATCCAGTCCCAGTTTGCCCCCCAATTCGGTGAGATTGACCAGTTTACCGGCGTAAAAGGCGGTGAGCTTGAGCAACTTGCCCATTAAATCCGGATGATCAATGTGGGTCAGATCACGAATATCCCGTTGCACCAGAGTGCTCAGGTATTGCTGATACCAGGCCTGGGAGCGTCGTTCACTGGCGCGCTGTAGCGGCTCCGGAAAACAACCGGTGACCAATCGGTTCAGGATGTGCTCCCTAACACGGATGGACTGGGTTGAAGGAGCTTCCCGGTTCAACAGCTTAGAGAGAAATGTCGGTTGCTGCCCCTGGATCTCACACTCCGAGAGCGTCATCAAGCGCACCGATTCCATCCGGCCCGCCAGAGAGTCGGAGAGCCTCGGCAGTAACAAGGCATTGGCGGAGCCCGTCAGCAGAAATCGACCGGGTGTACGCTGTTCGTCCACTGCCTGCTTGATGGATACGAACAACTCCGGCAGGCGTTGCACTTCGTCCAGGGCAATGCGGGTGGCTGGCAGGTTGCGAATAAAGCCCACCGGATCGGCTTGGGCAATCTCAAACTGGGCCTGGTCATCCAAGGTGATGTAGGTCCATTGCTCGGCCCCCATTTCATCCATCAAGGTCTTCACCAGGGTGGTTTTACCGGTCTGACGGGGCCCCATGATAAACACGACGGGCGTGTCGCTCAGCGCTTCTTTGACGTGGAGTTCAGAATAACGAGGGTACATAAATGGACTTCCGGCTAAACAGGAGTTGTAATTCGGCTACCTGTTATTCTATTATCGTCCAATCGTTATTACAATGCCGTCCAAAAGTAAAATAAGGCAGTACCCACAGTCGGTATCATAAAAACATCAATAAAAACAACGCTATAGGAGTAGTTGGCGTGACCACAAACCGATGAGGCGCTCATGACAGCCAAAGAGCAGTTTTTGACCAACCAACAACGCTATCAGCCACTGATATTGCCGCAACGCTTTTCCGACGAGGAAATGGTTCGCGACTGGACCCTGAATCGCCGCGACTGCCAGATGGTTAACAAATACCGCAAACAGTACCGCATGGGCGTTGCCATCCAGCTCTGTGCCATGCGCCTCTATGGCCGCTTTCTGAACCAGCTCAGCGATCTCTCGTCCCGCGTGGTCAGCTACCTCAGCAGCCAACTCGATTTACCGCCAGCGCTCACTGTGGACGTACCCGAACGGGAAGCCACCTTATTGGAACACCGCAATAACATCCTCAAATACCTGGGATTCAGGCGTTTTGATGTCAAGGTGGAAGGCGATCTGGATCGCTGGGTCGAAGCTCAGGCACACCAGGGGTTACTGCCGGATGAACTCTTTCATCGGGCAGAGCGCTACCTGCTGTTGAATCGGATTGTTTTACCGGGGCCCACCACCATCGAACGGCAAATCGTTCGCATCTGCAACCAGGTCCATGCTCAGCTCTTTGAGCAAGTGTTTGAACAGATGTCGCCTGAATTGCGAGAGGCTATCGATGATTTGCTACAAACCTCTGGCGGCAACCAACGAACCTATTTCAATCAGCTCAAGGAATATCCACCCGCCGCCAAAATTTCATCGCTGAAGCGCTACCTGGAGCGCTACGACAATCTGGTGGCTACCGGTATTAATGCATTCGAGGAAAAGCTCATTGATACTACCTTTCTTCACTACCTGTACCGATTGACCAAGCGCTACAGCGCCAAGGACATGAAACGCTTCAAGGATCATAAGCTCTATGCCCTGATGGTGTGTTTTCTGCTGGAATCCCGAAAGATATTGCTCGATCACCTGGTTAAAATGCACGATCAGTACATGACTGAGTTGTGTCGGCAAACCAAAAACAGTCACGACAAAAAGCACAAGGAATTTCGTAAACGGCAAAAGAAAGCGATTGATGCCGTGCTCGATACCACCGATGTGCTGCTTGAGTGGCCCGAAGAGGAGCCTTTATACAAGCAGGATTTATGGCAGCGTATCGACCAGAAACACCTACTGGTTTCCATTGACGATTTGCGCATCTTCAAGCGCCTGGAAGAGCGTGGCTACTGCGATTTGTTATTGACCCGTTATCCTAGTTTACGAAAGTATTTTGCCGACTTTATCCGCTTACCGTTTGAGGTCGCGAAAGGCTCCGGACCACTGATCAAGGCTATCCAGATTGTTCAGCAACTGGATAATGGTGATCTCAAGAAGCTACCGGAGACGACACCGATAGCCTTCATTCCCCGCGAATTACGTCGCAGCCTCAAAGACCAAGGTGGCAGCATCAATCGCAATGTGTGGGAAATGGGGCTGGCGTTGGCGATGAAAGATGCCTTGCGCTCCGGCGATCTCTATTTGCCGCAAAGCAAGCAACATGTTTCGTTCTGGGATCTGACCTTAAACGAGCCAAACTGGGACGAAACAAGGCAAACCGTCTATACCGAGCTGCAACAACCACCTCCGCACGAAGTTCGCGCTGTTATTTCAGCACAGTTCCACGATTCTGTATCTGAAGCGAAAAAACGCTTTGGTCTGGATAATTTCGCCGAGATCAACAATGGTCGGCTGAAACTCAAGCGCGATGACAAGCTGGATGTGCCGGATAAAGTCAGCCGACTGCAAAAAGTGATTGATGCCCACATGCCGACTATTCGCATCGAACAGCTTCTCATTGAAGTGGATAAAATGACGCACTACAGTCGTCACTTTGTTCCCATTCAGCACCATCAATCACGCCCGAAAGCCTTTTATAAAAGCCTGATGGCTGCCATTATTTCACAGGCCACCAACCTGGGCGTGGTGTCGATGAGCGCTAGTGTAAAGGGTGTGACAGTCGATATGCTCAGGCACATCCTGCAATACTACATCCGTGAGGAAACCCTCATCGACGCCAGCGCCGAAATCGTGAATCAGCACCATGAACTGCCGCTTAGCGCCGTTCATGGTAGCGGTACCTTGTCCTCATCGGATGCGCAGCGCTTTTTGATTCGGGCCGATAGCCTGCTGTCGTCTTATTATCCTCGCTACTACGGCTATTATGAGAAGGCGATCGGGATCTATACCCACGTGTCCGATCAATATTCCGTATTCAGCACCAAGATCATTTCCTGTAGCCCCCGCGAAGCGCTGTACGTGCTGGATGGATTACTGGAAAACAACACTGTCCTGAAAATCCGGGAACATACCACCGACACATGGATATACGGAAATCGTGTTCGCTCTCTGCCATTTGCTCGGCTTCTACTTTATGCCGCGCATTCGGGATTTAAAGGATCAACAACTCTACCGTATCGACAAATCCGTCGATTACGGCGACCTCAACCATTTGCTCACTAAAACCGCCGATCTGGCCATCGTTGAGGAGCAATGGGAGTACATGATGCGAGTGGCCATTTCCCTGAAACAGAAAACGGCACCAGCCCATGTGATCGTTCAGCGATTGACCAACAGCTCACCATCGGATCGCCTCACTAAAGCCTTCACCAATCTAGGACGGATCATCAAGACTGAATACATTCTGCGCTACCTGACGGATCAGGAATTGCGTCGAACCGTCCAGCGGCAATTGAATAAAGGAGAATACCGGCACAAGCTGCCGCGCTGGATCTTTTTTGCCGACCAGGGTGAGTTCACTACTGGTGATTATGAGGAAATTATGAACAAGGCCAGCAGTCTTAGCTTTGTGTCGAACGCCATTCTGTACTGGAACACAATCAAGATAAATGACATTGTGGAACAGCTCAGACAGCAGGGAGAGGACATTGACGACGAAACCCTGTCCCATATCTCGCTATTGCCCTATAAACATGTGCTGCCCAATGGCACGTACTTTATTGAGGATGAAGAGGAGAAGGGGTAAATCAGCAGAAACTTACGGTTACGACAAGGTCTCGGGATTCAAAACCGTAGGTTTTCGTTCAAATGCCCCCGCTGGTCCATGATCTGCTTAAAACACTGGGTGAGGCATGCGAGTTCGACTTTGTTCCAGATTTGAGTAGCCACAGTTTTCGACGTGGCTTATCCACCTCGGCAGCACGGGAGCGTGTCGATTTTGAACTCATAAAAAAGCAAGGGGGTTGGAAAAACGATGCCACCGTTTGGGAATATATCGAAGAAGGCCAGCAGCTTTCAAATAACGCGACTCATGTGTTGATGGAGAAAATGGCCGTGCTATTGACATCAGATTGTTGAATGACCCATGGAAAACAATTTACAGGAGCTATCTGGTTTGCCTGTACGATTAAAGTATATGAGCGGGCTTACTTGATTTCGCCTATGGGAGCCTCCTGTTAATCTTGAATCGAATATCGCAGACAACATTGGGAATAGGCCAATCGGTGTGAATTTCGATATACTGTATCTATTGTCGGTTTTTTGTGGAGAAGGACGATGACAACAGCTTTGTCTCTACCCACAGCGCCTTTGAGTACTTCATCTACCAATTCAGCGCGCGACACAGAGACCAAGTCTGGCGACAACTCGGCCGAGCGCAAACAATTAGAGCTCTCTCAGACATCTATTCAACGGCATGTAGAATCTCACCTCGCCGTTACGACACAGTACAGTTCACCACCCAATTACCAATATAGGCCTCTCGATGGCCAACTCTATGTCGTCTCAGGTGATGTGGCGTTTGATACTTCATCTGAGCCCAACGATCCCAAAGCAACGCTGGAAAAAGCCCAGCTAATAAGCATGGCGTCCATGGCGCCCACTGATCCCTTACTACAGGATCGTAACGCTTCTCAACAAGCGATGGTGATGGCGACACAAGCCAAAGGTGAGATTAACACAGTGTCGGCCGAGCCATTGGGACGACATATCGATGTACTCGTGTGACGATACGAATTTCCTGAACAAAATTCTGTGCTACAGAATTCAGATCGATGGCTCGTCGATGCTGGAGTTCCTAAACCTTTGCGTCTCGACAGGTTTCCTCCCCAAATTCCAACTCAATGGTCGTGTGCGCGAGATCGAACTCGCTGAGACGATCTGCAATTGTCATTTTCAAATCAATTTGCTGCTCCACGGATAAAGCGCGTTGTAATACCAAGTGCGCGGTAAGCACATGGTGCTCGCCATCCAGTGACCACAGGTGGAGGTGGTGAACGCTTCGGACCTCATCAAGCTTGGATAGACAGCGGTGAAGTGACTCTGACAGTGCTTTGTCGGGTGCGGCCTGAAGAAATAATCGAGTGGTACTCCAAAGGTTTTTTCCGACATTGAACAAGATGTAGAGGGTAAAAACGATAGACAGTGCGGGGTCTAAAATCGGCCAATCCACAAAAAACAGCACAATGGAAACAATCAGGACGGCAGCCCAGCCCAGTACGTCTTCCAATAAATGCCAGTTTAAGACTTTCTCGTTAAGCGTTTTACCCTGGCTAAGCTGATAGGCGGCGATACCATTCACCAGAACGCCAAAAACAGCCAACCCTAACATACCCTCAATTACAGGCATTTCTGGTTGCAACAACTTGGGTATAGCTTTGGTCAGCACCCAGAAGGAGCCAATGATCAATACCAGGCCATTGATCAATGCGCCGAATAGTGACAGGCGACGGTAGCCGTAGGTGAACTCCACGTTCGAACCTTTGTTGCTCAACCTGCCAAGAATCCAGGCGAGGCCGATGGAAATACTGTCGCCGAGGTCGTGGACGGCATCAGCCATGATGGCGGTACTGTTTGTCAGCCAGCCGCCAATAAATTCAATAACCGTAAATCCCAGATTGAGGAAAAAGGCCCAGCCAATACGTTTCGAACTGCTGGAGTGATCGTGGTTATGCATAGTCCCTACACCAAGCGTTTCGGGTTTGGTGCGCGCTGGTGTGAACGTGGCCAGCGCGCACAAACTCGGATGTGTTAATGGCCGTCTATGGGCAGTACCTGTTCAACCGGACTGACGTAGACCCAACCGGATATGTTCGGTCCGATTTTCCCGGTTTTGCGAATGACGGAGGTCACCTTGTCCACCTGATTGTCTTCACATACCAGGGATAATTGAACTTCTGAGATAACCACGCCGGCTTCGGACGAATAGGCCAACTCACTTTCGCCCAAGGGTTTCAAGCTCCCTTTGATGTCGAGTAACGATATGTTTTTGTAACCTGCATCGCGCAGTGCATCGATGACATCAGCGGTTCGAACGTGGTGAATAAAAGCGGTAATTTGTTTCATGTGAATACTCCAAAAAGTGTTGTCATTGCTATCAGAGGGATCGCGACAAGCCGTTCGACGCCGCGATCCTGAAGGTGTCACTGGGCGATCGGTTCGCCATTGTCATCAATCCCTTTTGGCTTTCGCCAAGCCAATCGATACAGACCGGGGAGCACCAATAACGTAAGTAACGTGGAAGAGATAATGCCGCCGATAACCACCGTGGCCAGTGGCCGCTGAACTTCCGCCCCGGTGCTGGTATTGAGTGCCATCGGCAGGAAACCTAATGCGGCCACCAGAGCGACCATCAATATCGGCCGCAATCTCAACATGGCGCCGCCCAGAATCGCCTGCTCGACGGATTCACCGCGATTGAGCTCATCCCGAAAGGCCGACACCATCATGACCCCGGTCAGTACCGATACACCGCATAAAGTAATAAACCCAACACCGGCGGTAATCGAGAGGGGGATGTCCCGTAACCACAAGGCGATAACGCCACCGGTCAGCGCCAGCGGTACGCCACTAAAGACCAATGCCGCATCTTTTGCTGAGCCAAAGGTCATCATCAACAGCGCAAATATCATCACCAAGGTGACGGGGACTAACAGGCTCAACCGCTGCGAGGCCGATTGCAGTTGCTCAAAAGTACCTCCGTACTCCAGCCAATAGCCGGGAGGCAATTTCACCTGTTGCGCAACTTTGTCCTGAACTTCGGCCACAAAGCCACCCAAATCACGACCGCGAACATTGGCGCTGACTACCAACCGCCGCTTGCCGTTTTCACGAGAGATCTGATTAGGTCCAGGGGCCAGCGTGAGACTAGCCACTTCCCGCAGTGGCACGTAGCCGCCGTCTGGCAGCGGTATCGGCAAACGTTCCAACGCGCGCAAGTCGCCCCTTATGCCCTCGGCCACTCGCACCACTATCGAAAACCGCTGGTCGCCCTCAAAGATCAGGCCGGCTTCCTCACCACCCGTGGCGGCGGCGACTACGTCCTGCACATCGGCGACATTCAAGCCATAGCGATACATGGCTGAACGGTCGGCATTAATGGACAGAATAGGTAACCCGGACACCTGCTCGACCTTAACCCCTTCGGCGCCCTCGATGCCAGTCAATACCGCCGCGATTTCGCTGCCCGATTTAAGCAGCTGGTCCAAATCATCGCCGAACACCTTGATCCCGAGGTCTGATCGCACACCAGAAATCAATTCATTGAAGCGCAGTTGGATCGGCTGGCTGATCTCATAGGCATTTCCCGGCAACAACGTCAGTTTCTCACCAATTTCTTCCAACAGCTGCGCTTTGGTTTTATCAGGATCGGGCCATTCACTGCGATCCCTGAGCATGACATAGCCATCGGAAATGTTGGGCCCCATGGGGTCACTGGCAACTTCGGCTGTCCCGACGCGCGAGAAGTAGGTTTTGACTTCAGGGATTTCCAGCACCGCTTTTTCCAGTTGAAACTGCATATCCAGGGATTGAGTGAGACTGGTACCCGGTATTCGCAGTGCCTGGACGGCAATATCGCCCTCATCCAGATTCGGGATAAATTCCGTACCCATCCGCGTTGCCAGTGCGCCGACCAAAACCACAAAGATCAGGGCCGCAGACAATACGAGTACGCGAAATTTGAGTGCCCACGCCAAAACCGGGGCGTAAAACCGTTTGGAATGGCGAACAATGAAATTGTCCTTCTCCTCAATATGCCCCGTCATAAACAGCGCCACGGCGGCAGGCACAAAGGTAAGTGACAGCACCAGCGCAGACAGCAAGGCCATGATTACCGCCATGGCCATGGGCGTAAACATTTTGCCTTCCACGCCGGTCAGCGCCAGGATGGGTAAGTTCACCAGAATCACTACCAATACGCTGATCAAACTCGGTGTAAATACCTCGCGGGTGGCCGCAAACACCGTTTGAAAACGTTCGTCCAGCTTTAAGGTGCGCCCAAGGTGGTGCTGGCGTCCGGCCAGGCGCAAAATGCAGTTTTCGACAATGATCACCGCGCCATCCACAATCAAGCCAAAATCGAGCGCACCCAAACTCATCAGATTGGCGCTGACCTTGGTCTGCACCATGCCTGTCATCAACATCAACATGGATAAAGGGATCACCATCGCCGTGAGCAAGGCCGCCCGCACGTTGCCCAGCATGACCAGGAGCACGACAACAACCAATATCGCGCCTTCCGCCAGGTTGGCCTGTACCGTGGCAATGGTTTTATCGACCAGTACCGTACGGTTATAAACCGGCTCAGCAATCACGCCTTCAGGCAGCGTTTTATTGATCTCCAGCAACTTGGCCGACACCGCCTGGGAAACCGTCCGGCTATTACCGCCCAACAGCATGACGGCGGTACCCAATACTGTCTCCTCACCGTTGAGTGTCGCAGCACCGGTGCGCAATTCCTTGCCGAATCCAACCTCGGCCACGTCAGCCACGGTAATAGGTAAGCCGTCACGACGGGCGACGATGATTTTTTCGATCGCCGGGATGTCAGCTACCTGTCCGGGTGCGCGGATCAAATATTGCTCGCCATTTTTTTCAATATATCCGGCACCGATGTTGGCGTTGTTTTTCTCCAATGCCGCCACCAGATCGTCGAAGCTGAGCTGGTAGGCCAGCAGCTTTGCAGGCTCAGGGGTGATGTGGAACTGCTTCTCGAAACCGCCAATGGTATTGACTTCGGTGACGCCGGGAACCAGACGCAACTGGGGACGGATCACCCAATCCTGCAAGGTGCGTAAGGCCGTTGCATCATAGGGCTCACCGTTTTCTTGCAAGGCGCCCGGTTTTGCATGCACCGCATAGTGAAAGATTTCACCGAGACCTGTGGCAACGGGTCCCATAACCGGTTCGATCCCCGAAGGCATCTCGCTTTTCGCCTGCTGCAAGCGCTCGTTGATCAGGTTGCGGGCGAAATAGATGTCCGTGCCTTTTTCAAACACCACGGTCACCTGAGACAGGGCGTAGCGTGACAGCGAACGGGTGCTCTCCACATAGGGCAACCCAGTGATGGCCAGTTCTACCAGGTAGGTAATGCGTTGCTCCACTTCCAGTGGTGAATAACCTGGGGCTTCCGTATTGATTTGCACCTGGACATTGGTGATATCGGGTACCGCGTCAATGGGCAGCTGCTGATAGTTCCAGACACCCAGGGCCCCAATTACCAGCACCAGAAACATCACCAGCCAGCGGCGCGCGATGGAAAATTGAATGAGTTTATCTATCATGGTGAACTCCTATTGTGGGTTCATATGACCGGTTAAAGCCGTGTAGGTGGTTCGACGTCGTAAATGGTGCCAAGAATACTGTTTTAGTGTCCATGTTCAGCATCCTCCTTGCCCAGCTCCGATTTCAGAGTAAAGCTGTTTTTGCTGACATACACTTCATCTGCGGACAGACCTGCCACCACTTCGCTTAGCTCACCGTCGGTTCGCCCCAAAGTCACTGTACGTGGTTCAAAACCTTCCTCACCCCGAACAAAAACGACAGGGTTATCCTCGACGATTTGCAAGGCTTCGTTGCGGATCACCATTGGAGCGGCTATTTCTGCGCGGGTGATTTGCGCGTTGACAAAGAGACCGGGTTTCCAAATGCCATTCGGGTTGTCGATCAAAGCGCGCGCCATAATGGCCTGATTACCAGCTTGGCCAAGCGGCGCAATATAGATGATTTTTCCCTCTGCGATTTGGGTCGAATCGAGACTGAGAATGCGAACCCGCTGGCCTAATTCAACCTGGGCAACATCCTTGGGAAAAATCGACAGCTCTACCCAGACCGTGGAGAAATCCTGCACTACCAACAGCGGGGTATCGCTGGTTTGCTCGCCAGGGTTTGCGTGGCGCTGGGTAATAACGCCATTGAGTGCAGAGGCAATCGAATAGGTTTTCAGGCTTTCGTTGGCTTCTACAGACAACAGGGCTTCGCCTTTGCGAACCGAATCACCAACACTTTTTTTAACTTCCCGAATAACGCCGTCGAAGCGTGCCGTTACCGACTGTACACGCTCTGCGTTGGTTGCGACGACGCCATATACTGGCAAAACATCACGGATGGTGCCCGAGGTAACGGTTGCCAGCCCAATACCAGCATGCTGTATCTGTTCCTGGGTTAGTTCAATGTGGCCTTCTTCGTGCTGCTCTGTCTCCTCTTCGTGGCCAGTCTCTGCAAAGGTTTGTCCCGGCAGCAGCGCGATCGCTAAGCAACTGACAAGAAGATGGGTGATGGTTTTTTTAATGTGTGTTTTGGAGTTCATTGTGGTGATCCTGAAAATGTGTTGTCTTCCCCATACTGAGTCAGGGCCAGAGGCTCTGCTGTCAGCTGCTCAATTTCTGCGCCATAGGTTAAGGCCGCTGCGGCCGCTTCGATCTGGGTACGCCTGGCGCTCAATAATTCCTGCCGTGCGCTGACATAGTCGAGATACCCGTACCGGCCCCGTTGATAGGCCGCCTGTGTTTCTACCAGCGCTTGTTCAAGGGCGGGAATGATCGCGGTACGTAGCGCCTTGACCGCGACAATGGCTTGTTTGCGGTTGTGAAAAGCCCGGAACAGTTGCGTGTGTAGATCCAGCAGCATTACATCGCGCTCTGCCAACACCTGATTCTTTTCGGCCAACGCGGTCGAAACGGCGCCGACATTTCGCTTGCCGGAAAACAACGGCATGCTGAAACCCGCTACCAATGCGGTGTCATCGGTCTCCTGCAAGCGACGAACCCCCACCGACCAACTGATATCGGCACTGGATTGGGTTTGAGCAAGGCGTATTTCTGCTTCTTTGAGGCGGGACTGCGCTGCGAAAATTTCTATCGCTGGATTCTTTTCCACTTTGGCATACAACCTTTCAAAAGCAACGTCCTCGCCGAACTGGAATAGATCACCTTCCACTTTGTCAAAGTCCGGTGAGGTTACCCCCCACAAGGCAGACAACGACACTTTCAAATAAGCAAGCCGTTGCTGCTCCGAAAGCAAAGCGAGCTTCGCTTGCTCGGCAGCGGCCTGTGCCCGTTTGACTTCCGCCTCGGGTGTCGCTCCCGCCGTAGCCCGCTTTTTCACAATGCGTAAGCTCTCGCTCGCCAATTGGGCGGCCTCGCCAGCCAGGGTGACCTGCTCCTGTGCCGCTAGCACATCGACGTAACGGCGGGTGACTTCGCCCAATAAGGCCAAGGATTCCACCTGTCGGCTGGCATTGAGCACCGACCGACTGTGGGAGATTACGCCTTGCCGTGCCGCGCGCTTATCCCCCATTTCGATGACCGAAGACAGCGCAATGGTGAGTTCAGCACCACCTGCGCCGCTGAAGTCCCCAGTGCCCCCGACATTTTCAGCGTCAAATCCCAGCTCATACGCCGGCCTTAACCCGGCTGTTTCGGCCTGCCCTTGAAGGGCTGCGTAGCGGTAGGGAAAAACTTTTAAAGAAGGGTTTTGTGACAAGGCGCGCTGCACCGCATTGGTCAGCGTGATCGTTGAGTCCCCAGGTGCGGCGTTAAGCCCCGACGAAGAAATAAAAAATAATAAACTGAACAGAATGCAGCGGCTTTTGATATTCCGCCGACCCGTAGCGCCAGAACCCGGCGCAGTACGTATTGATAGCATATGGTAGATCCTACTTATTTAAGATAATTCAAACCGCGCGTTGCAGCGATAACGGCAACACAGAAAAAACTTAATCGGTAAAATCAGGCGATTGGAGGGCGGTACAGCGACGAGGATGGGGCCTCGGGAATGAGGGCTTGATAGTTGTTATGCAACGAATGTTTATGCAAAAAGTTTGAGTGAGTCAGGTTACCGGATAAATAGACATGGCAATGGCAGCCATGGTGATGGCAATAAAACAGATCGTCAGGCGCGGTATTTTGATCTGCAGGATCAATAACGGTCGAGCTATCCAGCATTGCCGATGATGAGCCATCGGAGGAATAAGGGGCTGTATCCGAATAATCAAGGGGATGCACGTCAGCCATAGCTGTCACTGATTGCAGTGCAATCAAGACTAACAGCAGATAAGACAGTGCTTTTCGACTCATAAACCGAATATAACCCCAATGAAATGGAATAGCCTGCGAAGCATACCACCTTTGATTGCGGAGTCAATCAACGATTGTCCCGGCGCCTTTCGTTTACCTGTTATCCGCCTGTCAAAGCGAGCCAGGTCGAGGATCTTTATTGGCGGTGTATCATAAGACGATTGCTTGTTGTTCATATTGTGCCCGGTGTCTCAGGACTTAAGTTGCAAGATGCGGCGCGCGCCATTCAACACAATCAAACCGATGATAAGGCCAATCACCAAGTCTGGATAACGTGAGCCCGTCCAGGCCACCAATCCACCGGCAAGGATCACCCCTAGATTGGCAATCACGTCATTGGCGGAGAAAATCCAGCTGGCTTTCATATGGGCGCCGCTATCCCGGCTTTTGGCAATCAACAGCAGACAGGTCACATTGGCCGCCAAGGCAACAAGCCCGAAGCTCATCATCAAAGTGGAAACCGGTTCACTACCCAATACTAATCGCCTTACCACCTCGCCCAAAGCGCCCAAGGCGAGAATGATCTGAAGCCAACCGGAAAAATGGGCTGCACGCAACTTCATCCGAAGGCTGTGCCCAACGGCATAAAGCGATACGCCATACACCGCAGCATCGGCAAACATATCCAGTGAGTCGGCGATTAATCCCGTGGATTGAGCCAGCCAGCCAACCGTGATTTCTACCGTAAACATGACCGCATTAATGGCTAACAACCATTTGAGTATACGGGCTTCATTTTGTGACGTTTGTTGGGCCGATACTTGAGCCTGGATGAAGACACTATTTTCCACTGGATGAGTGTGCTCAAGCGTCGCCCCCAGTCCAAGCGCTTGCATTCGAGCCTCAATGGTTGCCGCGTTGTCACCGTGAAAAATGCGAACCTTTCGATTGGGGGTATCAAATTCCAACGTCACCTTCGGGTTAACGCTATCCAGCGCCATACGGATCATGCCTTCTTCCGAAGGGCAATCCATCTTGGCTACACGGTATTCGCTAACATAACCGCTATCTATCTTTGCTTTGTCTACTGAATCCTGAGTGACACAACCCTCTGAATTGTTCATAGTCCCGCAGGTGCCGCTGCATTGCTCTGCCATAAAAAGCCCTTGTTATACCCATAGTGCCCAGTATAAACTCTATTGTAACTATAGAGTCAAGTACAGGAGACCAATGCGGTGAAAATCGGTGAACTGGCGAAAATGACCGGCTGCTCAGTGCAGACAATTCGTTATTATGAAAAAGAACAGTTGTTGGCATCTACCCAGCGCAGCGAAGGGAATTTTCGTTTGTATGATGCAACTGCCATTGAACGGCTGATGTTTATCAAGCACTGCCGCAATCTTGACCTCGCTTTATCAGAGATCCGGCAACTGTTAGCGTTAACCGGATCGCCTGACACACAATGCGATGACGTCAACCGAATGATCGACACACACATCGAGCAAGTGGAAGCCCGAATTCAAGAACTCAGCCACCTTCGACAACAGTTAAAAACCTTGCGCAACAGCTGCTCAAATGAGCGAACCGTTGAGCAGTGTGGCATTTTGCACAATTTGTCAGCTAATCGGACTCCGAAGCGGTAACCGGTAAGCCCTTCATGCCTGGCGCTTTGGAAACTGACGGACGCAAGCGCTGCTTCACTTTTGATCCCCAGATAAACACCATAAACACCACCAGGATCAAGGCCTGTGCCGTGATCCCCTGCCAAGTGGATTTGAGGCCTATCCAACTCAAATCAACGTTCACCGGTAACGGCGACATTCCAATGAGGGCCGCTTCCTGTAATGCGGAAATCCCTTTCCCTGTTAAAATAAAAGACAGCGCTAAGAGCAGGTAGGTCGTCGTCGAAAAAAACCTGGCAATGGGTAGCTTGATTGAATACCGGATCAGCACCCAGGACAACACAGCCAGCATGGCAACACCAAGCAAAAAGCCTCCGGCAACAACTGAATATTGTGCCTCGGCCGCTTGTGTCAGGAGAGACTCATAGAATAAGACAGTTTCAAAGACTTCCCGATAGACTGCAATGAAAGAGAGCGCTGCCAGCCCCCACAGAGTGCCGGATTTCAGCCGCTCATTGACGTGCTTCTGTATGTAAGCCTGCCATTGCGCCGCATGGGTCTTGCTGTGCATCCAGATCCCGACATAAAACAATACCAGCGCTGCGAACAATGCGGCGACGCCCTCCATCACCTCTCGACTAGCCCCACTGATACTGATCAACGACTGGGCTGCTACCCAGGTTGCACCGCCCGACAGGAGTGCCACGATCCAACCGGTGTGTACGTATTTGAGGGCATCTTGTCGTTGCGTACGGATCAGCACGGTCATCAATGCAATGATGACCAGCAGGGCTTCCAACCCTTCGCGCAACAAGATGATCAAGCTGGCCGTAAATAACGTCCCACCGGATAAGGTCGATTCATTCTGTAGGCGATCAGCTTCACTCAACTGCGCCAGTGTTTCCGCCATGAGGGCGTCCAACTCACCGTTCTGTTGTGCCCGGTTAATGACCTGGCGCAACTTCATCATATTGACTTCAATATTTTTACGAAGCGTTGGATCTTGCGTGTCCAAACTGTTTTCAACCAGCTCAAAGCCGTCCAGATAAGCACTGATTGCCAGTTCGCTGGCCGCTTGATAATCACCTTTCTGGTAAGCGGCATGGGCGGCCATTAAACGCTCGCGGCTGATGGCAAGAGGGTTTTGGTGCTTGTCAAACAATTGCTCTGGATGGGCGCGCAGCCACTCGGCAAGATATTCGACCTCTTGCGACTGCCCGGCGGCAATCTGTGCTGGGCTGAAGTTGACGAGTTGGGACAAAGAAATATTCGAATCGTTGACAGATGGTTTGGGGTTAGACTGAAACGCCAGGCTGCCTACGTAGAATGCCAGTGACCAGCGTTGTTGCTCGGTCAGCTGATTAAAGCCAGGCATCGCAGTATCATCGATACCATTGGATATGGCATCAAACAGCCCGAGAACTGATCGATTCGACGCCCGTTCCTTATCGGTAAAATTGGTGGGTGCGGGATTCAGCTGCGTTGACAGAGTCCCATCACCTTTTCCCGTTAAGCCATGACAAGTTGTACAGTTATCCTTGAATAACGATTCAACCGTCCTTTTGGGCGACAAGCGATCTGGCAATGTGGATTGCGGCATCAAGGCCAGTAAAGAGCGCCGCAGTTGAGTGCTCAGTTGGCGAACAAGGCGAACGTCCTGTTTGTTTTGAACCGCTTGCTGTAGAGCGCCCGCTTCGGCTTGTAGATTGTGAGAATCAAGGGCGGGCTTGGCAATCATTGCGCTTTTATCGACCAGTAATTGCGCAAACTCAAGCATTTCCTGGTATTCATCGAGATTGACCACCGTGTTGTGATCTACCGCAGCAACATAGTCAGCACCGATGTACTCAGCCAGTTGAGCCAATTGTCGAATTTGGCGATGGCTGTTATCGGCCGCATGACTGACGCTTGTGAGCAACGCAAACGATAACAGCAGGCATAGCCGCATGGCTTTCACCATTGACCATCTCTGATCTGTAAAATGGGGCATCCAGCGAATTAGCATGGTCGATATCTCTACTTATACGATTGTTAATGGTAATTAATCGCATTCTAAACCCTGTAGCCACTACAGAGTCAAGCTCTCCGAAATGCTTGATGATACTTATGGAAAAGATGGTCGGGATGATGTGAAGCGTAGTTAGGGGTGAATTAAACTTTTCACTTGCACTAGGGCTGTTTTCGGCGGTTGCGTGATGAGACCTTGGCGTTCGTAATAGCGGATAGTTTCGACATTGACGCCAGCGGTCTTGGCCAGTTGACCGATGGAGTAATGCGACGTCATGACCAAAGGGCTCCCAGCGGTACGGCGTAAAGATGGTCACCAAAGGCTGTCGTGTGATCTCCGTCGTAAAGCAGGACACCCATTTTGAAGCGGTCTCCGGCCACGGATTGAAAACGTTTCAGTCCGGTAAAATCTTTCGCGCTTAACGTTGCTGCTGCCTTGACCTCAATGGCGAAACAGTCGCCTATTGCATTCTCGATGATCACATCGACCTCCACCTTGTCCTTGTCCCGGTAGTGGTAGAAGCTCATTGGCTCCTCGATCCAAACGGCCTGCTTGCGTAATTCGTTGTAAACAAAGGATTCCAACAGCAAGCCGAAATCACTGGGCTGCTTGAGCAGCCGTTCCCGGTTCAGGCCACGAACCGCACACATCATACCGGTATCAATGGAGTGCAGTTTGGGGGTTTTCACCAACCGTTTGTATTCGTTGGAATGCCAGGCTGGTAATTGTTTCACCAAAAACAATTGCTCCAGTAGCGCCATGTATTTTTTGATGGTCAGACGATCCAAGCCCAGTTTGCCACCCAATTCAGTCAGATTAACCAACTTGCCAGCATAAAAAGCGGTGAGTTTGAGTAGCTTGGCCATCAAATCGGGGTGGTCAATGTGGGTCAGATCGCGGATATCCCGCTGAATCAAAGTACTGACGTATTGTTGATACCAAGCGGTGCTTCGCCGCTCATTGGCACGTTGCAGCGGTTCGGGAAAACACCCTGTAATCAACCGCCGCAATAAGTGTTCCCGCACACGTATGTCCTGGGGCGAAGGCACTTCTTGGTTCAGCAGTTTGACTAGAAAACTAGGTCTACGTCCCTGGATCTCACACTCTGAAAGCGTTGTAAGTCGTACCGACTCCATCCGGCCGGCCAGGGAATCCGATAGCCTGGGCAACAACAAGGCATTGGCTGAACCCGTCAGAAGAAATCGTCCCGGCGTCCGCTGTTCGTCCACAGCCTGCTTGATGGAGACGAACAGCTCCGGCAAGCGTTGAACCTCGTCGAGAGCAATGCGTTTTGGCGGCAAATTGCGGATGAATCCGACGGGATCTGCCTGGGCAATCTCGAACTGGGCCTGATCGTCCAACGTGATGTATTCCCAGTGTTCCACGCCTATTTCCTCGATCAGCCCCTTCACTAAGGTGGTTTTACCGACCTGACGAGGCCCCATCACAAAGACCACCGGGGTGTCGCTCAGGGCCTCTTTGACATTGATTTCAGAAAAACGTGGGTACATGAATGGGCTTCCGGCTAAAAAGGGGTTGATTAACGTCCATTCCTTATTTTAATATCGTCCAATCGATATTGCAATGGCGGCTAAACGGTATAGCAATTGCGGCTAATTGATATAAGCCCGCCATCCGGCTAACAAAGGTCGAATAAATTAATAAAACATCGCTATCGAAATTGCCATCGAGACTGGACTCAAGGGTTCCCAATGACCGATAAAAACCTGCTAACCAGACTGCTGCGTATTCACGCATTGACGCCGTCAACAGAGAAAAATTGAGTTAATGACCGCCATCTACCAGACAGCCTATCCACGGATCAAGTCGGATATAACACAAGAGGAGTTAGGGGATGTCTATACGCCGACACCCGAAGATCAACGGTTTGCACTGCGTCACTGTAAACGGGCGAGCGCCTCTTTTTTGGGATTGATGGTTCAGCTGAAGACCACGCAACGATTAGGTCGATTCGCTAGCCTGGGTGAAATTCCAAAGGTGATCATCGCGCACATCAAAAATCAGTGCCGGTCACGGGTGACATTCAAGGATCTACAGTCCTATTACTCGTCGGGTGCGAAAGATCGCCATGTAAAACTGATTCGACGCCATCTCAATATCAAAGCCTATGATGCAGCTAAGACATCAGAATTGGCACAGGCGTGGGCACTGGAGGCGGCTACAACTAAGGAAGAACTACCGGACATTATCAATGTCACGTTGGAATATTTGGTCAAGGAGCGATACGAGCTGCCGGCATTCAGTGTACTTGAGCGAATATGTCAATCGTCCAGGGTTGAGGTTAACACTCGGTATTACGATCAATTGTGTGAATTTCTAGAGGCTGAAAGTCGCCAGTGTATTAACGACATTCTTCGATCCAGTACAGGGGTGAGTGGTTTTGGCTGGAGTACACTAAAAAATGAACCCAAACGTCCAACACCTCGTAATATCCAGGCGTACATCCAATACCTGGAATGGCTGACATCCCTGCAAACACTTTTGCCCACGGATTTGGGGTTGCCGCCGGTTAAACACCAGCAATTTATCAACGAAGCCAAGGCCCTGGATTACGCTGAGCTGATGAAGCTCAAGCTGAATAAGCGATTCGCACTCGTCATCGTTCTAATCCGTCACCAATACGCACAAACTCTGGATAATGCCGCCGATATATTTATCAAACTGTTGTTAAAAATGGATCGCTCAGCGCAAAAGCTGCTGGAGAAATACTTGGCAGACCATCAAAAGCAAACCGATTATTTGATCTCTGTGCTGTCTGGGACAGTCAAGGTGTATCTGAACAAACCCGATTCGGTGACGGCCTTTGATCCGATGCTGGGAAAAAACAGCGAGCAGTTGCTGCAAATGTGCGAACACTACATGGCATTCGCAGGTAACAACTATTTACCGTTCATGGTTCAACTCTACAAAAAGCAGCGATCTACTCTGTTTCGCACGATTGAAATACTCAATCTGGCATCGGCCACGGAAGACAAGGACCTGCTTAATGCTTTTCAGTTTATCTTGAAGCATAAAAAGCGCCGCACCGAATTCCTATCAATTCAGAGTGATCCGAACGATTCATCCTCCAAGAATGTGATCAATATTCGTTGGATTCGAGAAAACTGGTGGAAATTAGTCACAGGAAAATCGACTAAGTCGGCCCAGGTCACTGAAGTCAATAAAACCTGTTTTGAGCTGTGTGTTTTCGAGCGAATCGCCGAAGAACTGAGCACCGGAGACTTGTTCATTCCCTACAGTGAAACTTTCGATGATTACCGCGAGCAGATGATCACTTGGGAAGAATACGAAGAACAGTTGCCTACCTACTGTGAGGAGGTGGGGCTTGTCGCCGGGGATATTGAGTTTACAAGAGCTCTGAAAATTACAATGGAAGAGTGCTGTCAGAGCGCAGACAGCCGATTTCCTGATGATGAACTGGTCAGAATTGAAAATGGCAATCTGATTATAGGCAAGCCAAAACCGGATCAACCCTCACCGGAAATTGAAGAAATTGGTGCGCTATTGCGTGATCGACTGGAAAAAATCAATGTTCTCGATGTCATCATTAATGTCGAAAAATGGTTAAACTTGAATAAGCATTTTGGCCCGCTGTCGGGTTTCGAGTCTCGCATCAGTGACCCAGTGTTGCGTTTTGTACTAACCATATTTTGTTACGGCACTAACATCGGTCCTACCGAAACCGTGCGTTCTGTGCAGGGTGTTTCTCGCAAGCAGGTCGCTTGGCTCAATTTAAAGCGCACAACCGAAGCACGTCTCGATAAAGCCATTGCCAAAATTAACAGTGAGTACAAAAAATACCGGTTAATTGAGTGCTGGGGATCGGGCAATAGTGTATCGGCTGATGGCAAGCTTTGGGATCTCTACGAAGACAATCTGCTGTCAGAGTACCATATTCGGTACGGTAGCTATGGTGGCATTGCCTATTATCATGTCTCGGACACCTATATTGCGCTGTTCAGTCGGTTTATACCGTGCGGCGTCTACGAGGCGATTTATATCCTTGACGGCTTGCTCAACGATGAATCTGATTTTAATCCAGACACCGTCCACGGCGACACTCAGGCACAATCCACTCCGGTTTTTGGGTTGGCATATTTGCTGGGCATTAAGCTCATGCCCCGTATTCGCAACATTAAAGATCTCAGTTTCTACAAGCCTGACCGAACCATGGTACTAAAGCATATTCAGTCCTTGTTTAAAGATCCGATAAAATGGGATCTCATTGAAAAGCATTATGCGGATATGCTTCGAACAGCAATGTCAGTGAAAGCAGGTAAAATTACCGCGTCAACGATCTTGCGTCGGTTTGGCACAAAGAACCGGAAAAACAAGCTGTATTTTGCGCTCCGAGAGCTTGGACGCGTGGTCAGAACCATGTTTTTGCTCGAATACATTACCGATATTGACCTGCGCAAAACGATCCAGGCCGCGACCTGTAAGAGCGAGGAGTTTAATGAATTTGCCCGCTGGCTGTTTTTTGCTAATGGCGGAAAAATTCCCGCCAACTTAAAGCATGAGCAAAGTAAAATCGTGAAATACAATCATTTGCTGGCAAACTTTGCGATCCTGTACAACGTGAACGCGATGACAGAGGTGTTTAATCAGATGAGGTCAGAAGGCCACAATATCACCCGCGACCATATGGCCGCATTCTCACCTTACCATACCGAGCATTTGGGCCGGCTGGGAAGTTTTGAGCTGGACCTGACTAAGCAAGTCAAACCCATGACATTTGAGCTGCTTGTCGATTAAATCTATATAACTCAATGAATTATGCTCTGAGTGGCTAAATTCAACGCTTTTACCGGCCGGACCTCAACAATGACCGAACTCATCAGGGTAAGGTGTGCTGCGGAAGAACACCGCTGGCCACTTTGCTGGATGGAAAGCGAATCTGGGCGGAGAAAAATTTAACCCAGATTTAATCTGACAGGCACCAGTTTAAAACGGGCGACTGTCAGATCGGGTCTGAACTACTACAGCTTATACGGTCACTTTCAATGGGCTTGTTGGAAATGATGCTATTTTTCTAATACTTACTTTATATTTTTATGTAATTATAACGAATTCCTCGAGTCTTCTTTGTTGTCTTGATTCGAAACATCACACTCTCATCCCTTAGAATGTCAGATGACCAGGCCCAATTATACAGTTCGTCAATGAAATAATCGTCTGCCATGCTAATGCTACAGTCTCTTCGATAATTGCAAGTTCTCAGCGATTCTCCCGCTAGGTAATCTTTGGCTGGAAATGCTAGAAATCCGCGCAATTCATTCTCATCTGAACAAGCTATGCCATGATATCTCAATCTGTAACCCTGATTTTTTATAAGCATCAGGCTCTCTCCTGCTTGCGATGAACTCAATATAAGACCAACTATCGAGTAAAATTGAGATATTGCGTAGTTGTAGAAGTTGCATTCTCCTAGCTGAAAGAGGTAAGAATTTTGAATGCACTCCCTATTGATTTCCCTCTCTATTTGAGCCGTCCAGATTACATAACTCAACGACATAGGGCAGACGTATTCTAATGGAATTGCGAGTCTTTCAATCCTACTCAGGCCGTGCACCTCAGCATAGCAGGCTTTGTGGTCTTTATTAATCCATGTCTTATAGATATGCCGCCGGATTGATTTGTAGCATTTGATTAATGCCGAAATATCCGATTCCATTTTATTTATACCGGGCGGTCGATTTATAGCATAGATATAGTCAACACCACCGCTTGGCTTATCAAATACGTTGATAACATTATTTTTGTGAATATTAGCAATTGCGGAGACAATCGACTTTTGGTAGTTGGTCAGGTCTGTCCAATTTTCAAATGATTGCTGAACCATTGGTAGCTTCGATCTTATTGCAGTCCACCAGGTGACTATTTTATCCCCTACTGATGTTGCTTCCAATGGACTGGACGCTTCTAGAATTTCTTTTAAATCAAATGATACGTGCCCGCAAGATGTTTTCCCAAAAGGGCTTATCCCAGCCCTGCTGTCTTGTGTGTCGCTATACTTAGCCCCATACCTTAATATGGCGTTTTCGCACTTCACGCATCTTTTGCTTAGCTCTACTTCATGAATGGGACATGTGTCGATAAAATCAAGATCAAAGAACACACTGTGATACCCGGTTTGTAGACACTCTGGACAAAAGCGAACCCCATTGTGACTTCTTAAAGTAATGGAGTCTTCAAAACCAATCTGATCCAGGAATCCTTCTCTTAATCTTCGTTCATCCACGCCTAGGAGTTCTGAAAGCTTTTTGAAGTCTAGCCATTTGCTTGACCTTAGATTTATTTCCCATGGATTTACTATCTCTGGCTTCCTAATTATTTCGAATAACCTATTTGGATTAATGAGATTTAGCATCTGAATTCGAGAAAATATACTCCACGATGACTCATATGGTAGCGGAAATCGAACATCCCATGTCAGCTTGTCTTTCATTTTCTTCACCTCGTTATGTTGACATCAATCCAGAAAATATTTCTAACCCACTAGCCCTTACGGCGGATTCAACAATTGATTTGTTTAGCAAAAAGAATGGAGAGTCGTGACGAGTATTCGCGATAAGGATGTATTCTATGGTCCTAGTAAGGTACTCCATAGGGATAGATACGGTACCTAGTGGTCTCGTGGCATCTGACAATGCTTCCCAGATCATCCTTTCAAAGTTGGCAAGTCTGAATCCTGCCTCATATGCTTGAGGGAAGTAAAATCGTGTGTATGTCCATTGAGACTCTTCAGGATAACGTTTTTCATTATCATAGACTGAAAGTATATTCTTAATGTCGCTTTCGTTGCAGCCTTCGAACTGAATAGGTTCGCAAAGAAATCTCGCAATTAAGTTCAATGCCTTAGTCACAATCATTGCTGAAATTCGCTCCAATATCTCTGGCTGTGCAAACCCAATGGTGGTCATCGAGATGTGGTGTAGCTCCAGGCGGTTCTGCAATACCAAGAGAACGCGATAGTCGTCTTCAGAAAGCATTTGCATTTCATCAATGATCAATACGAATTGATTGCCACCAATTGAATTAGTCATTGTTTTTATATGGATTATAAGTTTTGACAGTAAGTCTTGGTATTTTTGGGTTCTGAAAATTAATCCATCACCTTCTAGTATGTCGCGAACAATCGCAACATCATTTCTAGCTGATCCTCTGCTGTCAGCAGTAAATCTAATTACATATGTATGATCGAATTCAAGATTCAATAGAACTTCTACAATGCTGGCGCACATTGTTTTTCCTGTTCTTGGTGCGGCGTACAATAGTGCTCCTGTGCGGCGCATTCCGACTCTGTCGCGAATTATTTTGTATGTATTTTCTATAGTAGGGGTTAGAACTTTGTAGTTTCGTTCTGCAATAGGATGTGATCGCCGTATGGTTTCTCGTTCATCTGAAGAAAGGGTATCGTCTGCCACCATATGCTTATACCTACTTTTAACGTTTCCTGTTCACCAGTGCGTTTAAGTCGAGCTTCAATTCACCTATCACTTCATCAGGCTTATCATTAACTCTGGATGTTTTGGCGCTAATGTTATTCGGTTCTTGTCGATTCGTTATTTTTGGTTGTATGCCGGATTCCTTCGCGACTCTAGCGGCCTTTAGTGCACAACTGGGATTAGGGGTGCTTTGAGATTTCTTCTGATCGATAGAGGCAAGGTGTTGCAGGTATGCTTGAATCGGGTCATCCATACTGGCAATGGAAAGTATCCTTTTATGAATTAAGGAGTTAATCGCTTTCCGCGTTTTTCTGCTATGCTTGGTTACGCCCCACTGCCCAATTGCCTTTAGAAACCCTAACTCTGCGCCATTGGTAAGATATGCTTTAACTTGGCGCATATCATCTTCATCAATCTCGATAGAGATTTTCTTTCCGATTAAAGCGGGTGTCTGGCTTAATACGGCACTAGTGTAACGGACTCTGTCGATCTGTATATATGGCCTTCTGCCATGCTTAATATTACCTCTTATTGTACAAGTCATAGCGGAGGGAATGGCGATTGAGCTTTCACCATCATGTAAGGTATGCCTAAATATAAATTTTTCTGGACCAAGGCCTGAGAAATGCTTAATAAACTCTAAGGGGGATAGAAAGGTTAGCCCCTCTGTCGGAGTTCCATTGTGACTTGCTATGTAGACGTCTACTAGGCTCTCTACTTCCTCAGCATTAATTTTGTATTTTCTTGCTTTTTCTTCCGGATCAATTGCCCTGCCTACTCCAGGGTTGCTGCCTGTTGTAGAGGGAAGTCTTCGGAATACATTGTCTGATAGCCCTTTGAAGAATCTCTCAACGTTTGGGCGCCGCTCGAAGTGCCCTACGGGCCCCCAGTTTAGTATGAATCCTAGTCTTCTCCTGGCATGCTCTCGTACAGATGTAGACAAGTGAGCAAGTGCACCATCAAGTAACAAACAACTCCAGGCTGCGCAATAACAGTCTTTAATTTCTGAGCTCGGAAAACCACCGGACTCCGGGTATCTTAATCCTTTAATGTGGAGATCCTTAGGGTGCCATTTTTGACTGGCAGATCGGGATATTAATCTAACAACATCCTCAGCAGATACTTCACTGCTATATACTAATTCGTATCCAAGAACCGCTGTTGATGCATGATCCACAGCAGCTATTAGCCATAGTCGCTCCAATACAACTTCGACATCAATTCCTTCTGGGTTTTTGAACGTTACACATAGCATTGCGTTAATTGAATATGCGTCAATTTCAATTGCATCATATGGTTCGCTGAAAGCTAAAATCTTACTGTGCCCGGTACCTAGAGGCATATGAGCCTTTGCGTTTGATTCTCCCGTTGCTGAAACGCTTTTAGAAAAGTGTTCGCTGACAATATCCTTCATGAATTGCTGGATACTTCTGCGCCCTAGGTTTAACGTCGTGTAAGGCCACTGATTTTTACTTACCCCAAAGCCCGGAAGGCTTTCAAGAAATATCTTATGCAAGATCGTTCCAGATATTTTGTGCTCATTAATGCGTAAAGCTTTTGATTTTTTTAGTATCAAATCTACAAGTTTTTCATACAGGCCAGGGTGTTCATTGAGCAATGCTCTAAGAGCCCCCGAATGTCCACCTCTTTGCTGAGGGCGCTTAATACCAGCGGGTTTTGTTCTAATGTAGTCCGCTACTCTTATGTTCGGGATTAGTGCTCTGTATCCCCACACCCTGCCATCAGGATGAACATTCATGCATCGTTTAATTAGCCGAGGAAGATTGCTTCGAATAATGCCTGTTCTTGCCTCAATGTCTTTTGTAGAGATTCCATCGATGTATAAGTTTACCGCCGTTTTTCTGGACCGGAATTTTTCTGCCATATCGATAGGCAGGCTATCCTCCCTAACTGTTGGCCAGCTTGCCTTGTCTATGGCATTAAGCTCTCTCCTACTCCACTTTTGTTTTTGGCTCATACTTTTCCCACCTAGTGGAATAGGATATCGAGTTATCTGTAAGATCGAGGCGAATTGTGCCAGCGGCGGATATCCGCACAATCAAGCCAATTAGAATGTCAACTTGTATGTTGGGAAAACTGGAAACCAACTCACCGATAGTTCCACTGCCCAATCGAGTGACTACGGATAAGATCTCCATGGTTTGAACCGATAATTCTTGTTGGCGGATTGCTGCCGCAAAACTAATTGCCTTCATCCATCTAACAGATAGCTTGGCTTTCGCATTGAGGTCCATAGGGCTGAAAACTTTATACTGAGCATGTCCTGGATCTTCAGGCTCAGACGTGAAGTGCATCTCAGTAACTCCGCTAGCGAGCTGGACTGTCGCAAGATGCGCGGGCTCTCTCTTGGATGTCCCGGACCCCTTATCTGCAATGACAAAGTCGACGATTGAGGGATCTGCTTCGAGAACGACCAACCAGTAAATCAGTTGTCTGTCACTACTGATTACCCAGTCTGAGTCTGTTTTTGGGCTATATACGAGCCAAAGATTGTTGAGCCGGTGTTTTCTGGCTCTGTAGGAGGCAAAAATTGAACTGCGTAATTTTGCCTTTGGTGACTGCTTGCTTGTTTGCATACAGATACCCCAAGGACACGCAGCTAGCCTAGTGGCCTAGCAGCTTCGTATCAACATTAGTTTAAGATGCCTTAACGATGCAACTTTAGTTCTGATTTTTGGAACTAAAGTTGATACATTGTTTGCTGAAAAAAACGGTGAAAATTATAACTTTATGATTTTTAGAGATTTTTATGTGACACCGGAAGTATCAGCATTACTTCGTCGCACTTCTGGTCCGTTACGCAGGTAATCCTGCCCTGAGGCTGCACCCGGACCACTTTGTTGGTCCGGGGTTGGGTCTGGTGCGCAATGTGCACCCTACGCTTCAAAAGTTATCGCGTATGGGCACCCTGCGTTTCAAATGTTATGGCGCGTAATATGATGACCCTGCGCTTCATACATCACCGTAAGGTGCACACCGTGCATCCTTTTTCTTAAATCCCGCCGTAAGCACCACCCAAACGATCACGTCGGCCTGATTCCGGGTTGTGATGAATTCTTACCCTGAAATGTTCAGGCGCGCAGCCATTCGCGTACCTGGTCAGCACCGGGAATGCTGCCTTTGTGAACCACGACCTCATCAACCACTACAGCGGGTGTCGACATGACGTCGTAGGCCATGATCTGTGGCAGATCCTCAATCTTTTCCAGGCTGATGGGTACTCCTTCAGCCTTTGCGGTTTCTTCAATAATCTGCACCGTGCTTTTGCACTTGGCGCAGCCCATTCCCAGTACTTTGATCGATTTCATGACCTTGCCTCTTAAGCCCGATGTTTAAAACAGAAATGACAGTGCGTTGAATATCCAGCCGATGACCGTGAATGACGCCAGCAGCATGACAAAGAGTATTGCCAGCAGGCGCCACTGCATCACCTGTTTGAGCAGGATAAACTCAGGAAAGCTGGCCGCCACTGTGCTCATACAGAATGCCAGGGTCGTTCCTGCCGGCAGGCCATTGGTGATCAGACTTTCCATAACCGGAATCACACCGGTCGCGTTCGAATACAGGGGGATTCCCAGCAGTACCGCGGCCGGTACAGACCACCACTGGCCCGCGCCAAGGTAGGTTTCTATCCAGCCATCGGGTACGAAGCCATGCAGTGCGGCCCCGAGGCCAACGCCCAGAATTACCCATTTCCAGACTCGCCCGAAGATCTCCAGGGCTTCATTCAGTGCAAAGCGGTGACGTTCCCTGAGAGTAATCTTTACTCCGGCCGGTCTGCTGTTTGCCGATCTGCCCTGCTGTCGTGCTTTGCTCAGGGCTTCTGCCGCAAACGACTGCAACCAGCGTTCTGCGCGGATGCTGTCGAGGAACAGTCCGCCCAGCATGCCAACGAGCATGCCCACAACGACATAGAGTACCGTGAACTTCCAACCTAACAGGCTGAGCAGCAGTAACACGGCGACTTCATTGATCAGAGGGGATGTCAGCAGAAATGACATGGTAATCCCCACGGGAATTCCGGCAGAGCTGAAACCGAGAAATACGGGGATGCTTGAACAGGAGCAGAAGGGTGTCACGGCCCCGAATCCGGATGCCAGCAGGTAACCCACTCCCCGGTTCCGGCCCGCAAGGAAGTCCCTCACCCGTTCTACATTCAGTGACGCCCGCAGCAGGGCAATCACATAGATCATGACGACCAGCAGTACAAAAATCTTGCTGACGTCTTCTGCAAAAAAATGAACGGCATCCCCTGCTTTGCTCTGCGCATCCATTGCCAGCAGTCCGTAGACCAGCCAGTCTGCAAATTCTGTGAATACCTGAAACATACTTCTCCCCGCTTCTCCGGATCCGGCTCTTTTACTCTGCCATGTGTATCGGGCGGTGTTGGTGTTGATGATCCGTTTATCCCATCATGACACCTCTGGCGGTTTCCGGGATGATTCAGAGCAAGAGGCGCTGTGATTTCTTTTTTATCTGAATTGTGCCCCGCTTTGTGGCCTGCCTTCTTTATATTGCCCTTTACTGGTGACTGTCTGGCTGTCGTTCACCAGTCCTGAGCCGCGATCCCTTCTGCATCGATCGGGTTAAGGTGCTGATACGGCGCTCTTATTATAAAACCTGCCCACTTGGTCAGGTTTGGCCCGCAAGTTGCACTTTCGGCTTAGTTTTCGATTCAGGCCTGAGCATGCGGTTATTCAGTTTTTCTCTTTACGTACATCCCCGCTGTTTGCGGACCTCCGGGTTGTCCTTATTGTGTGGCATCCTGGTAAATGCCTTTTCCGTTCCCGTTGTTTCTGCTGCAGGCAATCCTGTTTATCAGCCGGATGAGTTTCTTGAAACCTACTGCGGCCGTTGTCATAACGATGACCGCATGTCGGCCAACTGGTCGCTGACCATGATTGATGCGTCTGACATCGTTCATGGTGAAAAACTGGCCCGCTGGGAGAGTATTCTGCGCACCACGCGCTTCGGTGAGATGCCGCCGGCTAACCGCAAGCAGCCTGATGCGGCAGAGCTGGATGATTTCCTTACCTGGCTGAAAGCCGAGCTGGACTCCCGGGCTACCTTCGTCCCTGAGCCCGGTCGGGCTACCCTGCGCCGTCTTAACCGCAACGAGTATGCGAATTCGGTCAGGGATCTGCTGGCTCTGGAAGTCGATGTCAGCGATCAGCTGCCAGCCGATGATACGGGCTATGGTTTCGATAATATTGCCGACGTTCTGTCGGTTTCCCCGATCCTGATGGAGAAGTATCTGCGTGTGGCTGAACGCATCAGTCGTATGGCGACCGGTCAGGCCCCGGCGCAACCCTATGTCACGACTTATGTACTGCCCAAAGACGGTTCAGTACTGAATCAGGGGGTACCTTCGTATGACTGGCGCATGAGCGATGATCTGCCGTTGAGCTCCCGCGGTGGCGGTGCTTTTGATTATTTCGCGCCGTACGATGGCCGCTACGTCATCAGTGGTTATCTGAACTCCAACACCAATAATGAAGTGGACCGCCTTGAAGAAAACCGCGTTGAACTGAACGTACCGCTGACGGCTGGCTTTCACAGCATCGGCATGACCTTCCGCAAGCAGCTCGCACTGGATGAGCGGGTTCAGGTTCTGCATAACACCACGGATAAAGTACCGCTCCCGGTTGCACCCCCTGAATCACTGACTCTGGACTTTGTCGTCGATGGTGCCCGGGTTGGCAGTACACAGGTGCCCTCTTATTACATGTCGCCGCGGTATGCCCAGCACAACTTCCTGCGTGATGTGCTACAGATTGATGTGGATGGTCCGTATGACATCAGCGGCCGCACCACCACAGCCGCCGAAGAGCGGGTGTTCAGCTGCCGCCCCGGGTTTCTGCCCTTTTCTGCAGAGCGTTGCGCCAAACGTATCTTCCGCCGCCTGGCGCGTCTTGCCTGGCGGACACCGGTGACTGATGGTGATCTCACGCCTCTGATGAAGGTTTATCAGCAGGCCAGTGTGGCAGCCGGTGCGGAGGCCGGAAAGCAGGTTGCCTTTGAGCAGGGTGTCAGCGCAGCGCTGCAGGCACTGCTGGTATCTCCGCGCTTCCTGTTTCTCACCGAGCCTGTGCCAGAACAGGTCCGTCCGGGTGAACTCTACCGACTGAGTGATTCTCAGCTGGCAGCCCGCCTGGCACTGTTCCTGTGGAGCAGCCTGCCGGATGATGAGTTGCTGTCGGTGGCTGAAGATGGTCGCCTGCGTGAATCTGCGGTGCTGACGCAGCAGGTCAGCCGTATGCTGGCTGATCCTAAAGCCGCCGCCCTGACAGAGAACTTTGCCGGTCAGTGGCTGTATCTGCGTAACCTCGAGTTCCATCGCGCCGATGTCTATCTCTACCCGGACTTTGATGCCCCGCTGCGGCAAGCGATGCGCAAAGAAAGTGAGTTGTTTTTTGCCTCGGTGCTGGAGGATAACGCCAGCATCCTCAACTTCCTCGACAGTGATTACACCTATCTCAATGAGCGGCTGGCGCAGCACTACGGCATTGATGGGGTCAGTGGTCCGGCGTTCCGTCGGGTGAGCATACCGGACGACTCTCCTCGCGGCGGTCTGTTGGGTCAGGGCAGCATTCTGACCGTCACGTCTTACGGCAATCATACGTCGGTGGTGAAGCGCGGTAAGTGGATACTCGACAATCTGCTGGCTGCCCCTCCGCCACCGCCACCACCGGATGTGCCGGCGCTGACGATGAAAACCCGTACAGGTAAAGCACTGAATGCCCGGGAGCAACTGGCGTTGCACAGCGAAGACCCGGCCTGCCGCTCATGTCATGTACGCATGGACCCGCTCGGCCTGGCGCTGGAGAACTTTGATGCCATCGGCAATTTCCGTTTTGCCGATGCCGCAGGTCACATCGATGCCTCGGCGACCATGCCGGACGGCACCGCGTTCGATGGTCTGCCCGGTCTGCAGGATGTGCTGATGCAGAATCAGGTGCAGTTTGCCGATGCCTTTACTCAGAAGCTCATGACCTACGCTCTGGGGCGTGGTCTGGAAGCGCCGGACATGCCCGCCGTGCGCCGCATCGTGCAGGCCTCCGCTGCTGATAATTACGCTATGCACAGCATCATCATGGGCATTATTAAGAGTGATGCCTTCAATCTCAGGAGAGCCCCCGGCTATGAAACCGCCAGTAATTAACCGCCGCCATTTCCTGCGCGGAGCAGGACTGGCTCTGTCTCTGCCCTTTATGGAATCCCTGGTGCCCGCGGCCTGGGGCAGCACTCCCGAGCCGCTGCGTCCCAGGCGCCTGAGCGTCTTTTATCTGCCGAATGGTCTGCGTATGCCGGAGTACACCCCCGCGACGGCGGGAAGCGGTTATGAAATCACCCCCCTGCTTGAACCTGTTGCTGCTTACCGCGACCGGTTTACGGTGGTCAGCGGCCTCGCCCATTACAATGCCCTGGCTCTGGGAGATGGCCCCGGCAGTCATGGCCGCAGCTGTGCCGCGTACCTCACCGGTGCTCACCCGAAGCGTACGGAGGGTGCGGATATCTTCTGCGGTATCTCTGTGGATCAGGTGATTGCCAATCATATCGGTCATGAAACCCAGCTAAGCTCACTGGAGCTGGGTATCGAACCGCCGAGCCTGCTGGGCAGCTGTGATGTCGGCTACAGCTGTACCTACACCAATACCCTGAGCTGGCGCAGCCCGACATCTCCTCTGCCGGTCACGGTAAAACCGCTGGATGTCTTCGAGCGTCTGTTCGGCAATGCCGGAGCTACCGATGAAACCAGTCGTCAGGCGCGGCTTGCACGTCAGTCGAGCATCCTGGATTTTGTCATGACCGATGCCAGCCGCCTGTCCGCGGGTATGGGGGCTAACGACCGCCGCAAACTGGATGAATACATGAGTTCAGTGCGCGATGTGGAACGGCGTATTCAGAAGGCCGCGGCGCAGAATATCCATGTGGATACCTCAGATCTGAGTCTGCCCGCCGGTATTCCGGATGACTTTCAGACGCATGTGCGGCTCATGGTGGATCTGCAGATTCTGGCCCTGCAGACGGACATGACCCGCGTGACCACTTTTATGCTGGGACGTGAAATCAGCAACCGCACGTATCCTGAGCTGGGCGTCCCGGATGCGCATCACAGCCTGAGTCATCACGGCGGTGATCCGGAAAAGATTGCCAAGCTGATTAAGATCAACCGCTACCACATGGCGCAGTTTGGTTACCTGCTGGAGCGCATGAGCACGACGCCGGACGGCGGCGACCGCAGTCTGCTGGATAACACCCTGGTGTTTGGTGGTGCCAGCCTGGGCGAACCGAATGAGCACGACAATATGAATCTGCCGGCCATCATTGCCGGAGGCGGCATTCAGGGTGGCCGTCACATCATGATGCCGGAGCACACACCTATGTGTAATCTGCAGTTATCACTGATGCACAGCATGGGGGTCCCGGCAGCGAGCTTTGGTGACAGCACCCGTCCACTGCATGAACTCACGGAACAGGTCGGATAATGAAAGGAATCAGAACGTTTTTGTTGCTGCCACTGCTGGGCTGTACCCAGGCCATGGCCGCGAATGAACACTCAGAGCTGCTGCAGGCGGTGCAGACAGGCCATCTCGGCCGTACCGAGGCACTGCTCGACAAGGGCGCTGACCCGGATCAGCCGTTGGCGGATGGGTCCAGTCTTCTGAGCTGGGCAGTGGATGCCCAGAACAGTCGTATGGCTGCCCTGCTGCTGGCGCACGGTGCCGATGTCGATCCGCAGCAGACCGGTGCCGAGGGCTTTACCCCGCTGTCGGTGGCTTGCCAGCGCGGCAATTCCGCCATCGTCCTGCAGTTGTTGAATCTGCGTGCGGATGCGAACCGGGCAACAGCCTCCGGCGTCACGCCCCTGGCTCTGTGTGCGGCCAACAGCACCCCCGAGGTGGTCACCCGGCTGATTGCAGACGGTGCTGATGTGAATGCGGCCGATATTAACGGTCAGACACCACTGATGTGGGCTGCAGCGCATGGGCGCACGGACAACGCCCTGCTGCTGATTCAGCAGGGTGCCGGGATAAACCGCGTGACGGCCAGTGGTTTCTCGCCACTGTTCTTCGCCCTTCAGAGCCGTAATCCGGGGACGCCTGAGGCCCTGTTGCATAAGGGCGCAGACATCACTCAGGTGACCGCAGACGGAACCAGTGTGGTGCAGATGGCCATGTATCAGAAGCAGTTCCGTTTCGCCGCGCATCTTATTGATCAGGGAGTGGACCTGAACGCCTATGATCGCAATGGTCATCAGTTGCTGCACATCGCGGTGCTGGAAAATCAGCCTGATCTGGTGCGTCAGCTGCTCGCACAGGGCGCTGATCCGGATGCACTGACCGGTGAATCTCAGGTGGTCTGGCGTTATGAGGTGAACTTCACCAGTGCGCCTTATATCACTCACCCGGAATCGCCACTGCTGCTGGCGGCTGCCCAGGGCTCTGCCGAGATGATGGAGCTGCTTGCCGCTGCCGGTGCAGACACCGGCTTCCGCACTGCAGAAGGCAATAACGTCCTGCTGGCAGCGGCTCAGTCCAATCCGGGGGCCTTGCGCGTAGCCCTGGATCTGCAGCCGGACGCCAATATCCGCAATCACCGTGGACAGACGGCATTACACCGTCTGCTGGATCTGGGTACGGATTCCGGCACCAGCCATGAAGACATTGTCGCAATGTTCCGTTTGTTGCGTGAGCACGGTGCTGACCCGCAGCTGGCGGATAATAACGGTCAGTCGCCTGCGACTCTGGTAGCGAGCAATGATTTCCGTGCCAAGACCGAATTTGTTGATATCTTCCGGCCCTGACATCGTTCGTTTCCGGTGTGACTGCAGGCATGGCGCCACCTGAACAGACAGGACATTTTCCCGGGGCGGGAACACCAGGGATTGTCGTGCGTCTTATACGGGCCGTGAATTGACAGTCCCAGACAATCAGGTCGTTGCCTGTCGCAGGGATTTAACTGAACATCGGGTAAATTAAATTCGCAGGACGCCGTGCCGGTTATGGTGGGGCGCAGAGCAAGGGCCGGAATGATCCGGAACTTCACCCGGAATAACACCCAGTATAAGGAAACCTCCTCATGACCTTCTCCCAGCTCCGTCGAACCTTCACCTCTGCCCTGCTGATGACTGCCGCAGCCATCAGTGCACACATCAGTCTGGTCAGTGCCGCTGAATCCGATGACCCTGAAATGGTCATTCATGAGCGCCAGGAAGGATTCAAGAACATGGGCAGCAGTCTTAAAAGCATGCGCTTTGAGCTGCGTGCGGATACACCGGATTATCCGGCCATTCTCAAAGCAGCAACCACCATCAAAACAGAAGCGCTGAAGATAGGTGACTGGTTCCCGGAAGGCACCAGTACAGACTCTGATTACGACACTGATGCACTGCCTTACATCTGGAAAAATCAGGCTAAATTCAACAAGATGGCGGATGATCTTGTGAAAGCATCTGAAGCCATGATGGCCGCTGCTTCTTCTGCATCAGCCACCGAAGAGCAGATGATTGCGATTAAGGATGCCTGCTCTGCCTGTCACCGCAGCTTCCGTGAGGACTGAGTCGTCCGGATATGAATAACACTGCATTAAAGCAGGTCTGGGACCTGCCCGTCCGCCTGTGTCACTGGTCGATGGCGATTCTGGTGCCTGTACTCTGGTGGACAGCCGAAAACCATGAAATGACCTACCACAGGTACGCCGGTTTCACCCTGCTGGGTGTGCTGGTGTTCCGTATCTACTGGGGCTTCTTCGGTACCCATACCGCCCGTTTCGCTCAGTTCATTCAGTCCCCCGCCCGGGTGATGCGCTACGCTTCCGTGGTCCTGCAGGGCGGCGCACCGCCAGTGTTTGGCCACAACCCGCTGGGTGGCTACAGCGTTCTGTTGCTGCTGGGGCTGTTACTGACTCAGGTGGGTCTTGGTCTGTTCGCCATTGATGTGGATGGTTTTGATGGTGGCCCGTTTGCGGATTACATCGCCTATGATGCAGCACGGCTGATGGCCGAGTTGCATGAGGTCTGTTTCTGGCTGGTTGTTGCTGCTGTAGCACTGCATCTGCTGGCAATTATTGCCCATCGCCTCAAGGGTCATAATCTGGTGCCTGCAATGATTCACGGCAAAGCACCTGCAGACCATGATATTCCCGTCTACCCTTACCTGCAGACCCGCTTCGCCATCGGCGTTATTCTGGCAGGGATGCTTGTCTGGGCAGTGATCAGCGCTTCCCCTTACTGATCCGTCCTGTCGCACCGGCTTAAAGGTTTTTCCCTTGCCGGTGTGCACCTTCGTCCTTTTCCATTAAAATCGCGGCACTTCAAGCAGTCAGACCGGGGAACAGAAAGCACTATGTTTGTGATTGGGCAGCGTTGGATCAGTGAGGCAGAGACGGAATTAGGACTCGGACTGATCCAGAATGTGGATTTCCGCGTCGTTGAAGTCTTCTTTCCTGCGCAGGATGAAGTGCGCAGTTATGCCATCAAAAACTCGCCGCTGACGCGGGTTACCTTCTCGGAGGGCGATGTCATTCCGCTCCACGACGGCTCAGTGATGACGGTTGCCGAAGTCGATGAAATCGACGGTATCTGCTACTACGGCGACGGTGAGCGTACCGTTCCTGAAATTCATCTCAGTGGTGCCATCAAGCTCAACTCGCCGTCAGACCGGCTGTTTACCGGCCAGCTCGACAATAACAACCTGTTTGAACTGCGCCAGATTGCTTTCCGTCAGGTGGCTGATCTGCGTAAGCGTCCTTTTTATGGCCTGCTTGGCGCGCGTACCAGTCTGCTGCCCCATCAGCTGCACATTGCCTCCCAGGTAACACAGGATGCCCTGCCGCGGGTACTGCTGGCCGATGAAGTGGGTATGGGTAAAACCATTGAAGCCGGTCTGATCCTGCACCGCCTGATCCGTCTGCAGCGCATCCAGCGGGTGCTGATTCTGGTGCCGGATCACCTGGTGCATCAGTGGCTGGTGGAGATGATCCGCCGCTTTAATCTCTATTTCAGTGTTCTGAATGAACAGGATCTGCTCGAAGATGAGCAGGCACTGTCCGCCGGACAGCTGTTTATCTGCCCGATGTCGCTGGCCGTATCCGACATTGCCACCGCTGAGATCCTGTCGGAAGACTGGGATGTGCTGGTGGTCGATGAGGCCCACCACCTCAGCTGGGCGCCGGATCATCAGGATGACGCTTACCGTCTGGTTGAAACTCTGTCGATGATTGTGCCGTCGGTGCTGCTGTTAACGGCAACCCCGGAGCAGCTGGGTGTTGAAGGGCATTATGCACGCCTGCGCCTGCTCGACCCGGTACGCTACGCCTCGCTGGAAGAATTCCTCCGCGAGCAGCAGGAGTATCTGCCCTATGCGGAACTCGCCGGTGTGGTCAACGAAGGCGCGGAGCTGTCTGTGGATCAGCAGGCGCTGCTGGCGCAGAAGCTGCCTGATCTTGCCGGGTCCGGCGATGCGCGCCGCATCACCGAAGCGCTGATCGACCGTTTTGGTCCCGGGCGTGCTCTCTACCGTAACACCCGTCATGGGGTGAAGGGCTTCCCTGAACGTCAGGTGTCCATCACCACACTGGAGCTGCCGTCTGAATACAAAGACGGTGCGCACTTCCCACTCCATCCGGAAGTGGCACTTGAGGACTGGGTGCTGATCGACCCCCGGGTGAACTGGGTGATTGATCTGCTGGCGGTGCACAAGCAGGAGAAATTCGTACTTATCTGTCATTCCGCTGAAACGGTGCTGATGCTGGAACGTTACCTGTGGGAGAAACACGCGATTCCGGTCGCTGTGTTCCATGAACACATGGATATGATTGAGCGCGACCGCGCAGCCGCTTATTTTGCCGACCACGAACAGGGTGCCAAGCTGCTGCTGTGTTCTGAAATCGGCAGCGAAGGCCGCAACTTCCAGTTTGCCAGCCACCTGATTCTGTTCGATCTGCCGTTTAACTGTGATCTGATCGAACAGCGCATCGGTCGCCTTGACCGCATCGGGCAGAAGAACGACATCCGCCTGCACATCCCGGTGTTTGATCACCACGCCACTTCTGTCTGGGCGGATGTGCTTAATGTGGTGCTGGACTGTTTCAGTCACCCGAATCCGACGGCGCAGCCATTGCTGGAAAAACACCGCAAGACCATTGAGCAGGCGTTGCAGTCCGGGCGTATGGCCGCGGATGAAATGGATGTGATCCGCAACGAGCGTATTGATCTTCAGGCCCGTTATGAGCAAGGCCGTGACCGTCTGCTGGAACTGCACTCCTGTCCGCCATCGGCCCAGCAGGCCGCGAAAGACATGACCATCTGCCATATCGAAGATGAAGCCGAACTGAGCGATTTTCTGGAGCTGTTCGCCGATGCCTTTGGTCTGGAAGTCACCGATCTCGGTAACGACTGCGTCACCATTGCGCCGGGCGAACATATGCTGGTGCCGGATCTCCCTCATCTGCCGGAAGACGGCTTTATGGCCACGGTCAGCCGTGAGATGGCCCTCAGCCGCGATGATGTTCAGTTCCTGAGCTGGGAGCACCCTTTCATCGAACAGGCTCTGGAACTGATTACCAGCAGCCCGGCCGGTAACGCGGCGGTTGGCTATCTGGATCAACATGAATTCAACACCGGTGACTGCTTTATCGAGCTGCAGTTCACCGCGCGCTGCCCTGCGCCGCGTGCGCTGCAGATCGAACGCTTCCTGCCACCGGCGGCGATGCAGCTGACCATGACCCCGGCGGGCCAGCTGAAGGTGAACGAAACGGCTTACACGGGTTTTGTTCTGCCACTGAAAAAAGGCACCGCCCGTGGTCTGGTGGATAAGAAAGAAGCCATGGTGCGACCGCTGATCAACAAGCTGGAAAAAATGGCCACCGGGCAGTTGGATAAACTGCTGAGTCGTGCCAGTGGCAAGGCTGAAGAGGCCTACACTGACCGCATTGCACGACTGGAAGCCCTGTCGCAGGTGAATCCGGCCATCTCCCCTGCCAGTGTGGCTGAACTGAAGCAGGAAAAAGATGCTGTTCTGGCTGTCCTGGGGCAGTCCCAGCTGATGCTCGACAGTATCCGGCTGGTGTTCTGCAGCTGATTCTCTGATCAGTTCGCAGGCATAAAAAAGCCCGCCTGAGGCGGGCCACTTCCTGAAGAGCCATCCTGGCATAACCTTTCTGGCAAGGGTGCTGTTGTTATCCGTTTCTGTCTCAGGCTGCTTCCAGCATTGAGCGCAGCATCCACGCCGCCTGTTCATGTACAGCAATCCGTTGCGTCAGCATGTCGGCGGTGGGTTCATCATGGGCTTCTCCGACCAGATCGAACAACTGGCGCGCGGTGCGTGCGGTTGTCTCGTGTCCGGTCGCCAGAATACCGATCATGTCCATGGCTTTGGGTGGCGTTACCGGCGCATCCGGCAGGCTGGTCATCTCGCTGTATTGGGCGTAGGAGCCGGGGGCAACATGGCCCAGTGAGCGGATGCGTTCAGCAATCGGATCGATGGCGTTCCACAGCTCAGTGTACTGCCCCTCAAACATGTTGTGGAGGCTGTTGAACATGGGTCCGGTGACGTTCCAGTGGAAGTTATGTGTGGTCAGATACAGGGTGTACGTATCAGCCAGCAGGTGGCCCAGTCCGTCCGCAATGCCGGCACGGTGTTCATCAGAAATACCAATATTCACGTTCTGCATAATCAGACCTCTTTCGTTGCAAGGTGTCAGTTTGTGACGTGCCTCAGAGGGAAGAGTTCAGAGAAATTCAGAACCGGATGTCAGCTTTACACAGTATGACGTAACCTCCGGCTGCCCGGAGGTCTGTTGTGGCGTGGAATCTCAGTGCTGATGACGGAATGCGTCGCTGAGTTTGCGGATGGTATCGACGTTGCGATCCAGCCCCTGCATCCGCTGCAGCAGCTGTTCAATTTCGTCAACCTGGCTTCTTACGCTGTGCCCGGCGCTGTGTGAATTGTCGACGATGTCATTCAGCTTTTGTGAAAGACCGGACGTACTGGCCGCAATGGCGTCCATGGATTTGCCTGAACCGGTGATGGCTTTCTGAATGGTATCGATTGAGGCGGAGACCGATTTGATGGTGTCTCCGGTTTTATCCAGTGATTCCTGCGTGGTGTGCGAGAGGTGACGGACTTCATCCGCAACCACGGCGAATCCCCGCCCTGCCTCCCCTGCCCGTGCTGCTTCAATCGCCGCATTCAGCGCCAGCAGGTTGGTCTGGTCGGCGATACCGGAAATCACACTGAGAATGTTCAGTACCTGCTCAGAGTTAACCCGGAGCTCATCAACCTGACTCTGCAGCTGTTGCTGATGAGCAGACTGACCTGTGATTTCGTGACTGAACTGCCCGAAGCGTGACTGCACCTCACTGAGGATGTCCGCTGTGCCTGCTGTGTAGCCGGCAACATCGTGGAAGCTGGCCGTTACCTTATTGATCAGATTCTGATACTCCATCAGGTAGCCCATCATATTGGACTGGATCTGATTCATGCTTTTCAGACTGTTAATCTGCAGTGTCAGATAGTATTCACGGAAGCCTGCGTATCTGACCGCGAAATTGTCGGCGTATTCATCGGCAAAGGATTCCCCGTCTTTCACCCGGAACAGACACAGTGCCGTCAGGGTTTCATTCATGAAGATGCCCAGCATCTCGCCGAAGGTCGACAGGCCAGCCGCAGGTATGCCGGAAAACTCATTGAACTTGCTGAGTTTCTCTGCATTTTTCAGGCGTCGCAGAATGCAGTCGTTAAGAATCATCGCCACGGGTGCCGATGGTTTGTTCTTCATGAAGGCCTGATACGCATGGCGGGTCGTGCCAATGAAGTCTTCCGCTTTGACCAGCAGCAGACGGTCTCCGAAGTTCATGTCACAGAAAAAAGTAATGACGCCGCTGTCGGGGTCGATGCCGGCTACTGAGCGGATGAAAAGTTCGCCCTTCACTTCGACTGCGAAGGAGTAACCGGTGAGTCTGGACTCGAGGTCGCGGCGGCTGCAGTTCAGGTGTGCGCAAAGAGAGTCCATGAAGGACACGGACTCCTGTGTCTTCTCATCCAGAACGGTCGAAACCGTACGCTGGCTGGTGTCGCACTCCGCAAGCACGAAGCTTTTCCCAGTGGCCTTGTAATTGTGGGATTTGAGCAGGCCGTAACGTACGCCGGGCGCCAGTTTCATGAACACCAGCACGGCTTTGTCATGCGCCACAGATGTACCGTCCCAGACCCAGGCTTTATCAAAGTTGAGCGTGCCGCCTGCCGATCCGCCAATGAAATAACAGGGGAACCTGTCGGTACGGTAGATGGCCTGCATCAGATAAGACTCACTGGCAGTGAGCCCATCAATAAAGGTCAGGGCAATGGTATCTCTGGCATCCGGCTGATAAGGCAGACGCAGGCTCTGAACCTCTTTACGGATCAGCTCAATGTGTTCGGAGCGGGATTTATCCTTCATCGCCGAGCTGTGCATTCCTACACTGCAGATGTCGACGCGGGAAAACAGGGACGGATCAAAACTCTGCAGGATAATGTTGTCCCACCCTGCTTCGGTGGTGTGGTAATTAGAGGATGAGCAGGAGGATAATTCCCCGGCGGTCATAAGACCGATCAGGTTGCTGGCAAAGGGCATGGCCGCTTTGAGCCTTTGCATGGTCCGCTCAAAATCCAGATTCGGCGACACATAGGCTATGACCAGCGCTGCACCGGCGCCGCCGAACGCCAGACCGGACAGGCGGTTGTCACTGATGTCGGCCTGTCTGAGTTGCAGGACTTTTACCGATTCGCCCGCCGGAGTTGCATTTCTTTCCGGAGATTCTGAGGTGCCCCGACGAAGAAAATCAAAGATACCCATAGTGTCATTTCCACATAGATTTTCCTGAGTATAGGTGGTGCCAAACGACTTACCGTGGGAATTTGTAATCCGCAGTAACGCCCGGTATCTGTGTCAGTTCTGTCGTTTGAAATATGCGGCGTCCGTTCCCTCTCACAGTCTTTTCAATCCGCCCTGACTCAGGTAAAGTTGCACGCGTCTTAGGGGAGTAGTCTTCTTCCTCACCCGGAACGGGGAATCGTCAACATACTTGAGCCCTCATTGGCTTATGGCGGTTCCGTGCTGCGCCCGTGCAGTACTGACAAGACCTGAGGCAAGCGGCAGTCCCTATGGCGGGCGACTGGTGTTTGCCTTTGGTTTTAAAGCCCGCCGGAGTATTTATATGGATCCTATTTCCACCTCTGTCATCACCGTTGCACTCGCTGAAATCGGCGATAAAACGCAATTGCTTTCACTCGTTCTGGCGGCCCGTTTCCGTAATAAATGGGCGATTATTGCCGGTATTCTGGTTGCCACCCTGCTTAATCATGGGGTTTCTGCCTGGCTGGGCAGCTGGGTCGGTCAGTTTTTTCAGTCGGACATGGGACGCTATATTGTCGGAGGCAGCTTTGTGCTTCTGGCATTGTGGCTGCTGATCCCGGATAACGACGACGAGGTCGACAACCGTTTCGACCGCTACGGTGCGTTCGTGGTCTCAACGGTGTTGTTCTTTCTGGCTGAAATCGGCGACAAAACCCAGATTGCCACCGTCCTGCTGGGGGCCCAGTTTGACTCTGTACTCCTGGTCACGATAGGTACCACTATTGGTATGCTGCTGGCGAATGTACCGGTGGTTTTTGCCGGCGATTACCTGATGAAGCGCATTCCGCTGAAAGTAACCCGCATTGCTGCTGCGCTGGTGTTTGCAGCGGTGGGTGTGTTCCATATGTTCGGCTGACAGGCTGCTGTGGAGTCTGTTCTGTTCGGGGGCCAGTGGTACGTCTGAGTTGTCAGGCGTACCTCATGATTTCTGCCGGCACAGACGACAGCGGTATGATCTTGTTGGCGGCGTTTAAGGCAATGGCCTCTTTCGGCATGCCAAAAACAACGCAGCTTTTCTCGTCCTGAGCCACGGTGTCTGCACCGGCCTGGCGCATTTCCAGCAGACCTTTCGCGCCATCATCGCCCATGCCGGTTAAGATAAAACCGACGGCATTTTTGCCCGCAAACTTCGCTACCGAGCGGAACAATACATCCACTGAAGGGCGATGGCGGTTAACCAGGGGGCCATCAATGACCTCCACATGGTACTGAGCACCATTGCGCTTCAGCAGCATGTGCTTTCCGCCGGGAGCAATCAGCGCATGACCCGGCAGTACGCGATCGTTGTTGGCAGCTTCTCTGACTGTGATTTCACATAACCCATCAAGGCGGGCTGCAAACGAGGCGGTGAATTTTTCAGGCATATGCTGGACGATAACGATGCCCGGAGAATTCCGCGGTAAAGAGGTCAGTACCGCTTCAAGCGCCTGCGTTCCGCCGGTGGAAGTGCCTATGGCGATAAGACGTTCTGTCGTTTTCGACATGGCATGGGTTGATGCGGTCATGATGGCATCAGCGGTCAGTTTTTTCGGGATTTCAACGGCGCTGCCCCGGACAGAAACATTGGACATGTTGGCCCTTGCTGCTCCTCTGACTGCCTGAACGAGATCAGTTGCGGCATCCTGAAGAAACGTCTTCAGACCGACCTTGGGTTTGGTGATGATGCTGACTGCCCCGGCTGACAGTGCCTGCATGGTTGTTTCGGCACCCTTCTCGGTCAGGGTGGAACAGATCACAACCGGAGTCGGTCTTTCTGCCATGATTTTTTTCAGAAAGGTGATGCCGTCCATCCGCGGCATTTCAATATCCAGAACAATGACGTCGGGCCATTGTTTGGCCATATGATTCATGGCGAAGAGCGGATCGGCGGCCACGCCGATGACTTCTATGGAGGCGTCATTGTTCAGCGTGGTCTGCAGTACCTGACGGACGACTGCGGAGTCATCCACGATCATCACTTTAATTTTTTTCATGCCTATTCCTTGTTATTGATGCGTCGGTCGCCGTGACGAACCCAGACATGACCAGTCCATAATTCAAAATAAATCTTGCGGTGGCCATAGCCGCCGACATCGCTGGTTTTTATTCTGAACCCATGCTGAAGCAGTAACTGGATACCTTTTTCTATGTTGTTTTTAGAGACGTTGATCATGCCCGGGCGGTCCGGTACGGATTCGAACATGTTGCCGCCACCAAAGAGTTTTACTTCATATTCCTCAGGCCGGCTGCCATGACGGCCGATGGCTTTCAGGAACAGCTGCATGGAACCGTCGGCATAATGTCCTTGTGAGAGACGCTGACTTCCGGTCGCAGTCGGCAGCATGTAATGACACATGCCACCGATATGACGCTGCGGGTGCCAGAGTGTGATGGCAACACAGGAGCCCAGCAGTGTGTAGATGCGATGTTCACCGGTACCGAAGAAAAACTCTCCGGGAGCAAGAATGATGTCTTTGATTTTTTCCTTCATCGTAATCAGGGGCGTGGTTTCTGATAAATGGATGGAGCAATCGCATTCACTTCATCCGTGACGCCATTCAGGCTTTCGGAATGCCCGATCATCAGATAACCCCCGGGATTCAGTTGCCTCAGTATCGCGGACACAACTTTCTTTTTGATCTCCATATCAAAATAGATCATGACATTACGCAGAAATATGACATCAAAACTTCCGATGGCAGTGAGGTTCTGGGTCAGGTTCGCATGTTGAAACGAGACTCTGGATTTCAGCTCCGGCCCTATGATGAATGTTCCATCCTGAGGTCCTATGCCCTTCAGACAATACTTTTTCAGATAGTCGAGCGGGATATCTTTGCTGCGCGCCATAGGGTATTGGGCAGTTTGTGCAGATTTAATAATGCGGGTGCTGATGTCCGTACCGACAATCTTCCACGAGGGTGTCGGGCAGGATTCGGCCATGGTCATCGCCAGACTGTAGGCCTCTTCACCGGATGAGCTGGCAGCACTCCATATTTTCTTTTCGCCACTGACCCACCCGGGCAGAACCCGGGTTCGCAAAAAATCGAAATGTTTTATTTCGCGGAAAAAGAACGTCTCATTGGTTGTCAGCAGATCAATGGCGATCTGAAATTCACCATTGGTGTTCGCCTTTACGACTTTGAAATAGTCATTGAAGGTTGCTAATGAATAGTGGCTGACACGCTTTGCCAGCCGGCCGGCTACGAGCGCTTTCTTGGCTGGCGACATATTGATACCCGCTGCGTCGTAGATCATTGTCCGGAATAAATCGAACTCAGCATCGGATAGTGAAAGGCCATTCATTTTTTGTTACCTGTGGCGATACAGTAGAGAACGGTCATGATCAGAACAGGTCAGGTTCCCGTGCTGCCGTTTGTCAGCCCGGACTGTGCGGAAGCCAGACGTATCCGTCGGAGGTCTGTCTGAGAAAGCACTCAGGTACTGTAAACAATGCCCCCGGGTATTCTGCCGGGACTGTCTGCATGTATTCAGCGGGAGTCCTCTTTTTTTGCCGGTGTGGACCCCAGGGTATTCAGCGCTGCAAGCTCATCAACGGAAAGCACGCGGTCGACGTTCAGGATGATGACGAACTCACCATTGATCTTGCCCATACCAGAAATAAAATCTGTACGGATTCTGGCACCAAAGCTGGGGGCCGGCTCTATGTCGTGGTCGGGTATTTCCAACACCTCGGTCACAGAATCCACTACGACACCGATGTCCTGCTCTCCTTCGTCTGTAGCCACTTCAATAATTACGATGCAGGTGCGTTTGGTAATCTCGCTGGGCATGTCGCCGAAGCGCGCCCCGAGATCGACAACCGGTACCACGGCTCCACGCAGGTTAATTACCCCGCGGATATAATTCGGCATCATGGGGACGGGGGTCAGCTGGCCATATTCCAGAATCTCTTTGATGTGGAGTATGCCGATGGCGAATGTTTCTTCCCGCAGCGTAAAGGTCAGAAACTGGCTCTGCTCATCCGTATCTTCCATGTCGCTGTTAATCAGAGCCAGTGACTTATTGGTGTTCGATGATGTGCTCATTAGAGACTCCTAGAATTTAACAAAATCGCCACTGGCCTGGTCGTAACTGCTGAAGTCATCGTCCTCCGCGTCATTTCTGATTTTGGCGGTGGGTTTGTTATTGCTGCGTGCGTTGTTTTTAACGGTTTGACCCGGATCAGACTTTTTCATGCCCGCTACCGTAAAGAAATCCATCATCTGCTGCAGCTGCTCAGCCTGACTGCTCATTTCTTCTGCGGTAGCTGCTAACTCCTCGGAGGCGGCTGAGCTCTGCTGGGTTACGCTGTTGAGCTGATCCATCGCGGAATTGATCTGCACGGCACCGGATGACTGTTCAGCTGATGCGGCGCTGATTTCCTGAACCAGATCTGATGTTTTGCGGATGGATGGCACAATTTCATCCAGTAATTTACCGGCCATTTCAGCCAGGCCGACACTGTTCTCCGCAACGGCACCAATTTCTTTTGCAGCTACTTGTGAACGTTCCGCCAGTTTACGTACTTCAGCGGCCACCACGGCAAAGCCTTTGCCGTGTTCTCCTGCACGTGCTGCCTCAATCGCTGCGTTCAGGGCCAGCAGATTGGTCTGATAGGCAATATCGTCGATGATGCTGATTTTTGCGGCGATCGACTTCATGGCGCTGGCCGTCTTGCGCACGGTTTCTCCACCTTCATCGGCTTCTCTGGCGGCTTTCAACGCCATGTTTTCCGTGACTCTGGCGTTTTCTGTGTTCTGGTTAATAGAGGCCGACATCTGTTCGACGGAAGCGGATGTCTCCTCTACGCCGGCCGCCTGTTCACTGGACCCCTGACTTAAGCTCTGAGCGGTCGAAGACACTTCTTCTGACGCGCTGGAAAGGCTGTCTGCCGCACTGCGGACTTCGCCGATAATCCGCGCCAGATTTTCCACCATGCTCCTGATGGCGGCCAGCATACTGGTGTTGTCACCGGCTTTGGTCTCGACGCTGACGGTCAGATCACCGGCCGCAATGCGGCTCACGGTTTCGACGGCGTAGGCCGGTTCACCACCCAGCTGGCGCAACAGATTCCGGGTGATCAGGGTACCCAGAACGGTGATCAGTATCAGTGTGATGGCGGACACCGCAACAGAGATCAGGGTGGCCTGAACGTGAGTCTCACTGGCGTCTTCGCTGCCCTTGTTAGCGGTTCTGACGTTGTATTCCATATGCGCCTTGATGTCTTTGCGCAGTGGAGAGATGACAGTACGTTGCAATTCTTCGAGTTGGTGGTGGGCAAGATCATTCTCATGCATGCGGGAATGATCCAACAGTGTTTCTGCGCCCTGCAGGAAGGCGGCTATACCCTTACGCTCAGTCTCCAGTAACTGGCTGTCTTCTTCATCTGACAGGTGTGTGGTGTATTCCTCGACTGCCTGGTGAATCTCTTTCTGGTTGTCCCTGAGTTTGATGTCAAGGTCAGCCATGGTTGCATCATCTTCTGCCAGAATGTGCCGGTAGATATACTGTGTCTGCAGGTTGATGGCGCTGCCCAGCCTGTCCAGGCTGATGATGCTGGGTATAGAGTTGATGTTGCCGTAATTGGTGGCAGTGAAAACACGCTCCATCTGCTGATAACTGACTCCTGCGAGCACAAGAGTACCCAACAGGGCCGATAGAACCAGAATCATCATCTTTTTACTGATAGTCATTTATTTGCTCCTGCTCTCCAGCTTCCTGTGTTCAGCCGTGTGTGGCCATATGTCTGATGATGCTCCGGAGCGCCTGGCCTGTGCTCGTAACGGTCTGGAGTCTTCGCCCTATCGGGTTGTACTCAGCAATGTCATGAAAAATGATGCCGGTCTTCATTAATGCATGGTCGTAAAAACGCAGAACGGCAGCTGCTCAGGGATTCCCGGTGAAGTACATCTGAAATTCAGTATAGCGGAGAAAATGGGGCTTACCGGCTGATGGCAGGATGGTCATCCATTGCGGTTTTTATGGGGATTTTACCTGTGTCCATGGCAGGTAATGACATAAGCCCCGGTGATCCGGAGCTTATGCAGACTGTGTTCAGATCACCTGCCGGGCTGCCGGTGATCTGAACGGTTTACACGTCAGAACCGGATAAAGTCACCACCGGCCCTCAGATCATTAGCTTCATGATTCAGCCAGCGTTTACTGTCATTCATCATTGAAGGACCCGGGCGTTCGTCGTGTTTTGTTCTGTTTTGGGGCCTGGGTTTGGCTGTATGGTCATTACCGACGTTGAAGAAACTCATCAGCTGTTGCAGCTGCTCAGTCTGACTGCTCATTTCTTCCGCGGTGGCGGCCAGCTCTTCAGATAACGATGCACTCTGCTGTGTGACTTTGTTCAACTGTTCCATAGCCGTGTTGATCTGCGAGGCTCCTGAGGACTGCTCTTCCGATGCAGCGCTGATTTCCTGTACCAGATCTGAAGTCTTTCTGATGGACGGGACAATTTCATCAAGAAGTTTTCCGGCCCTTTCCGCCAGCCCGACGCTGCTTTCTGCGACCTTGCCAATTTCCTGGGCAGCGACCTGCGAGCGCTCTGCCAGCTTGCGTACTTCGGCGGCCACAACCGCAAAGCCCTTACCGTGTTCGCCAGCCCGAGCGGCCTCAATGGCCGCATTCAGTGCCAGCAGATTGGTCTGGTAGGCGATGTCATCAATGATGTTGATTTTGCCGGCAATGGATTTCATCGCCACGACGGTTTCACTGACTGCCCGGCCACCCTCGTCCGCTTCCTGCGACGCTTTCGAGGCCATGCTGTCGGTTACTTTGGCATTTTCAGTATTCTGATTGATGGAGGCAGACATCTGTTCGACAGAGGCTGAGGTTTCTTCGACGCTGGCTGCCTGTTCGCTGGCACCCTGACTCAGACTCTGGGCTGTCTGCGACACCTGTACCGCGGCACTGTCCAGAGCAACGACGGAGTTGAGAACGTTATGGACAGTATCGGCAAGTGTATCAATGGTGTTGTTCAGTGCGTCTTTTACCTTACCAAAAATGCCCGGATAATCCTTGGTGATCCGCTGGGTGAGGTTGCCTTCAGAAAGCGCACCGGAAACCTTCATGACATCGGTAAGGCTGACATCGGTGATCTCCATGAGGGAATTAATTCCGGCGCACAACTCCATGATTTCCCCATCTTTGCCCTCCAGCGGAACGCGCTCAGACAGAACGCCGTTCTGGGCAGCCTGAACCACGGACTGGGTCTGTGCAACGGCCAACTTGAGAATTTCGGCGGCTTTTACCTCATCGGTTACGTCCGTGGCGTATTTAACCACTTTGAACGGCTTACCATTCATATCCATGATCGGGTTGTAGGTCGCCTGAATCCAGACTTCCCTGCCGCCTTTGCCGATACGCTTGTACTGGGCCGCATCGTATTCACCGCGCCCCAGTTTCTCCCAGAACATTTTGTATTCCGGACTGTTGCGGTAGGACGGCTCAACAAACATGCTGTGGTGACGGTCGATGATCTCATCCAGGCTGTAACCCAGGGTGTTCAGGAAGTTGTCGTTAGCATGGAGAATCTTGCCGTCCAGGCTGAACTCAATCACAGCCTGGGCTTTGCTGATGGCACTCAGCTGGCCGGTGAAGTCCGCTTCGCGGAGCTTCTGTGACGTAATATCGGTGGCGTACTTAATGACTTTAAAGGGCTTGCCTTCTTCATCCATGATCGGGTTGTAGGAGGCCTGAATCCAGATTTCCCTGCCTCCTTTGCCGATGCGTTTGTACTGGGCTGCATCGTATTCTCCGCGTCCCAGTTTCTCCCAGAAGGCCCGGTATTCCTGGCTGTTGCTGTATGACGGTTCAACAAACATACTGTGATGACGCCCGATAATTTCTTCCAGGCTGTAACCCAAGGCATTGAGGAAATTATCATTGGCGTGAAGGATTTTGCCATCCAGGCTGGATTCGATAACGGCCTGAGACTTGTTGATGGCGGCAATCTGACCACGGTATTCAAGTACTCTTTCTCGCTCTTTTTTCTTTTCTTCAGAATTGAAACGTAAAAAATTCCACGGCGTGGAGTTTTTTGAATCACTCATAGTGTTCTCCAATATCGTTCATACACTGTTATTCCGGGCGGCTGCCAGCGGATAACAATGCCAAGTAAATTTCAGGATGCACTGCCGAGAGTCTGTTTCTCAGTATGCGTTGCCATGCTGATCAGTCCCGGAACATCCAGGATCAGCGCCACTTCTCCGTCGCCGAGAATGGTTGAACCACCTACACACAGCACGCGACTGAAAATTTTCCCGAGCGGTTTTATGACGGTCTGAAATTCCCCCATCAGTCTGTCAACTACGAGTCCCGCCTTGTTGCCTGCATAATTCACCACGATCACGTTTTCCCGGCGTGGTGGTGTACCTCCCATCTCAAACATTTCGCGCAGGCGGATAAAGGGCAGTACTTCGCCACGCAGGTTAATGTAGTTACGGTCAGCCGTGGTGGCACGGTCATTCTCACTGAGCTCCACGCATTCGAGCACCATATCCAGAGGTACCACGAAGGAGGACTGCTCAACCCCCACGAGGAAGCCATCAATGATCGCCAGAGTTAATGGCATCCGGATACGGGTGCAGGAACCCTGACCCGGTTTACTGTCGATATCGATTGTGCCGCGCAGGGAGGTGATATTGCGTTTGACCACATCCATGCCGACGCCACGGCCGGAGAGATTGCTGACCTGATCGGCGGTGGAAAACCCAGGTTCAAACACAAGGTTGTAGATTTCCTGATCTTCCAGCTGCTGGTCAGCACTGACGAGGCCCTTTTCGATGGCCTTGCGCAGAATTTTGTCTCTGTTCAGGCCGCCGCCATCGTCTGATACCTCAATCACGATACTGCCGGAATCGTGGTAGGCATTCAGGCGCAGTACCCCTTTGCGTGATTTGCCTGCTTTCTGGCGGACGTCTGCCGGTTCAATGCCATGGTCCATGGAGTTGCGCACAAGGTGCATCAGTGGATCGCTTATTTTTTCCACGACGGTTTTATCAAGCTCGGTTTCACCACCGGTGATGATCAGATCAATGTCTTTTCCGAGCTCTTTGGAGACATCGCGGACGACACGCTGAAAACGGTTGAAGGTTGAACCTATCTGCACCATGCGCAGACGCAGGGTGGAGTCGCGGACTTCTTCCACCAGGCGGGTCAGGGTTGAGACGGATTCGATCAGGGAGTTATCCCCCAGTGCCTGGGCATGGATGGAGGTGCCGGCACCAGCGATGACCAGTTCGCCGATCAGGTTGATCAGGTGGTCCAGTTTGTCGGCATCAACCCGGACAGACTGAGCCTCACGGACTTTTCCTTCGCGGGCCTGAGCCTGCTTCTGCACAGCGGCATCAACGACAGGCTGAGTAATGACCTGACTTTCGACGAGGATGCTGCCGATGTACTGGCTGATTTCGTTTTCCTCGAGGCTCTGCTGCTGGTTCAGGGCTTGTTCCAGTTCAGAGCGGGTCAGTGATCCACAGCGGATCAGCATCTCGCCAAGGTACATATCTTCTTCGGGCAGATTCTGAATCAGCTCGATGTAATTACCTATGCTGCTGTGCGGTGCAATAATGCGGATCAGGCTGTCTTCTCGGATAAAATCAAACGCACTGTCGATAGTTTCTTTGTCAGCGTCACTTTTAAAATTAATTTCGAAGCCCAGATAGCAGGACTCCGCGTCCATTTCGTCCGGCTCCGGAAGTTGGTCATCGACCGGGCTGATGCTGACGATGCTGCCGATCGTGCCCAGATAGCGCAGAAATGACAGCGGGTCCATCCCGTTGCGCAGAGAGTCGGAGCCAAACCGCAGCGAAATATGCCAGTTGTCTGTGCAGGCATGGCTGGCATCAATGATGCGTTCGATCTCCGTTTCTTTCTGACTGGTCCGGGGCTGCGCGCCGATGTCAGCCGGGCTTTCAGCAACGGAGCCGGCTTTCTTCAGGCGGGTACTGAGTTCCTCTCCCCGTTCTCTGACCGATGCTTCAAGCGGCCCGCCCCCCTGTTCGACCTGATCAATCAGGGTGCTGATGTGGTCGCGACAGGACAGCAGCAGAGCAATCATGTCTTCTGTGACGACCAGCTCGCCGCCACGCAGCCGGTCCAGCAGGCTCTCTGCACCATGTGTGAATGAGACTATGTCATCAAGCCCGAACAGGCCGGCCGAGCCTTTGATGGTATGGGCTGCACGGAAAATGGCGTTGAGCAGTTCATCGCGGTCGGTTTCGTGCTCTATCTGCAGCAGGGCGTCTTCCATTTCCTGCAGCAGCTCACGGCTCTCTGCAACGTAGGTAGACAGTGCATCGTCAAATTGCATTCAGATACCCTCAGTTGTCCGATATCACTACGGGGTCACCGAAGTACGGCACCAGACCGAGTGTTTCCAGTGCGTCCAGCACATCCTGACTGTGTTCAACCAACGTCAGCTTATGCTGCTTACGTGCACGACTTTTTTTGGCCAGCATCAGAATCTGTATGCCGGCACTGTCTATCTCGTTGACACCACTGAGGTTGATTTCAAGATCCCGTGGATCATCCAGGACTTCACAGATTTTTTCTTTCTGCTCTGCGGCCGTATAAATGGTCATTTCGCCGGAGAGGGTAATGCGACATTTGGTTTTTAAAGCCTGGTATCTGAACATGATCCGGGTCCTGACTTTGGTGACTAAGGCATGATGAGTTTGGAAACGGCTGCCAGCATGGTGGCGGGCTGAAACGGTTTGACAACCCATGCCTTGGCACCGGCGGCCTGCCCTTCTGCCTTTTTGTTCGCCTGGGATTCGGTGGTCAGCATGATGACCGGTGTGAATTTATAATTCGGGAGTTTTTTCACTTCCTTCACAAAGGTGATGCCGTCCATGTTCGGCATGTTGACGTCGCTGATGATCAGATGAATCTTGCCCGTGAGTTTGTTCAGCGCGTCTTTTCCGTCGCAGGCTTCAATGGTTTCATAACCTGCTCCCTTGAGGGCAATGCTGACGACTTGCCGCAGAGAGGCCGAATCGTCAACGATCATAATGGTTTTAGACATGTGCAATTCTCTTAAAAGAAAGTAATTTCCTGGTCTTCAGAAGATGGTTCTGCCTTCTGACCGATGTGATTGATGCGCTCTTCCATCGTGGCGTAACCCTGCTCCATTTTTTTCAGCCAGCTGGCAATATCCAGCTGTTCTGAACCACCTTCCCGGGCGAGTGTATTTTCCAGATCCTCAAGGTTGAGGCAGACATGACTCAGTATCTGGCTGGTGCGGTCCTGAAACTGCAGTGCAACCAGCATGTCCTCGATTTCGCAGCGGATACCATTGCCTTCTTCCTGCATGATGTTTTTGGACTGAACCAGATTTTCAACAACGCGGGAAAATGTACCCAATACATCACTGACGGATGACTCAGAGCGTTTCAGTACTTCACTGTCTTCAATGGCGGCCTGCTCGGCCACCCGGAATGCATCCGCAATGGCTTCATTGATGACATTCACTTTGTCGGACATGTTTTTACCGGTCTGGCTGGATAGTGTGGACAGCTTACGGACTTCGTCAGCGACCACTGCAAATCCTCTTCCCGCGTCACCGGCACGTGCTGCTTCAATCGCCGCATTAAGAGCCAGCAGGTTGGTCTGTGCAGCAATAGCCGCAACCTCTGACGACATGCTTTGCAGCTCTTCGGTGTAATTGGTCAGAATCCGCACCTGATCCAGCATCTGTGCCCGGCCATTCTGAGTCGCGCGTAAGCAACCGATGACGGACTGAAGTGCTGTTTCAGCACCGGAAAAGGTTGCGACAATGCTGTCCTGTGAGTCATCACCGGCCGTACGGCGGGAAGCGTCCATTGTCGTCTGCAGGCGCTGAACCAGTTCAGCGAAACGTACGGTCAGTTCGGTGACTGATTCTTCAGTCTGGTTACGGACGGTTTCCACCTGACGGCGCCAGACCGGGAAGGTCTGCAGACACAGGGATTCAATATGCTGACTTCCCGGGGATGTCACCTGCCGGACATCGTCGATGACTGCGTGGTGCTCCGTCAGCGCTCTCTGCATTTTTTTGTGCTGTACCCCACTCCAGATCCCGGCGGCGACGGCCGTCAGCGCGATGAGTGCGGCAGCATACACGCCGGATGCCGTACCATTGCTGCCCTGTATGAGGAGGATGGCCGCGACCAGGCCGATGGCAGCAGGGATTAAGGCTGAAACCACTGAATGTCTGAAATACATACGGGTAAACAGCGGAAGATTACGATCATCAATATTCATAGACACCACTATGGTTAACGCCCCTGTCCGGCTGTTCCGGCAAAAAACACTGTTTCTGCCTGATCTTTTAAAAGCCTAGAACAGATTCAGAATAACGTTTGACCAACGTCAGTGTTGGGAGGAGATTTCATCTAAGACAGACCGGTCAGACGTGACCGTGACGGCACAGAATGAACGCAGCGCCGGTTTTCCCTCAGAGGCGTGTGGTGCACCGCCTTTCTCTTCGGTCACATACAGCGGTTCAAGCTGCCGGTCAGGTACAGCGGGATCTTGCGGCTTGGCTTACGCTGGTCAGGAGTTGGTGTGAGGTTATGGATGTCATGGCGTTCAGCACCCGACGGCCGTAGCGCTGCATGTGATCACGCAGACCAAGGCCGGGGCCGGGCAAGCGGCTGAACGGCATCGCCGTAAGCATGCCCGGATGGCTCAGACACTCATCGGGCAGGAATCAGTAAGAACGTGACGGTGAGCGCATGGTAACGAACTCTTCCGCCGCGGTCGGGTGTACCGGCAGAGTGCGGTCGAAATCGGCCTTAGTGGCACCCATGCGCACGGCCACCGCCAGGCTCTGGATGATTTCTCCGGCGGCTTCGCTGACCATGTGAACACCGAGCACTCTGTCATCGGAGCGGCGCACCACCAGTTTCATCAGTGTGCGCTCGGCTGATCCGGACAGGGTATGTTTCAGTGCGCGGAACTCAGAGCGGTAAATGTCGATGTCCTGCGGGTACTGCTCGCAGGCGTCTTCTTCACTCAGCCCCAGGGTTCCGATCGGTGGCTGGGTAAAAATGGCCGTCGGGATCTGGTCATAGTCCATCAGGCGGCTGTCATCACCGAACTGCTGGTTAACGAAACACATGGCCTGTTCAATTGCGACCGGTGTCAGTGCCGGTGTGCCTATGACATCGCCGAGTGCCCAGATGCCGGGTACGCTGGTGGCGAAATGATCATCCGCGACGATGCTGCCGTCTTTGCGCAGCTGAACCCCCAGTGCCTGCAGGCCGAGGCCTTCCGTGTTAGGGTTGCGACCGGTTGCACAAAGCACGGTGTCGGCATCCCGGCTGGAGCCGTCACTGAAATGGCAGCGGCGGCGACCGTCGGGCAGCAGCTCGACCGAGGAAATGTCGGTGTTACAGAGGAAATGAATGCCACTGGCGGTCATCTGGGCGGTGATGTACTCGCGCACTTCCCGGTCAAAGCCACGCAGGATCAGGTCACCACGGTAGTTCAGCGTGGTGTCGGCTCCCAGGCCATGAAAAATTCCGGCGAATTCAGTGGCGATATAGCCACCGCCAATCACCACTACGGAGGCCGGGAAATGCTCCAGCGCAAAGACATCATTGGAGTTGATACAGTGCTCTGAGCCCGGGAAATCCGGCATGTTCGGCCAGCCGCCGGTCGCGATCAGAATGCGTTCTGTTGTCAGTCTGCGGTCTCCGGCGATGACGGTGTCTGCAGAGGCGATATGACCGGAAGCATGGATGATTTCGACACCGGATCCATCAAGCAGGTTGTTATAGATACCATTTAACCTGTTGATTTCATTGTCTTTGTTGGTTTTTAGTGTCGGCCAGTCAAAGTGCGTTTGTGGCACGGTGTGACCAAAGCCACTGGCATCATGGAAGGCGTGAGAGAATTCGCTGGCGTAGACGAACAGTTTCTTGGGAACACAGCCTACGTTGACGCAGGTGCCACCCAGATAGCGGTTTTCAAGTACGGCCACTCTGGCACCGGTGGCTGCTGCCATGCGTGCCGCCCGGACGCCGCCGGAGCCAGCACCGATGACCACCAGATCGTATTTGTCGGACATAGTTATCCCTGAACGAAAGTAACCCGGACATTCACAATGCCGGTGTTGTCGGTCTGATCAATATTGATCTGACTGACCTGTATTCCATGGCGTTGCGCCAGTGCCTCGATCCAGCTCATGGTGTCATCAAAGCTGACGTTATCCAGCCACACGCGCAGGCTGTCGCCATCCTGCTCATAGCGGGTCATACGCACCTGACTGACCCGGGCCAGATTGCCCACGCTGGCCAGCAGCGTCTTGCTGTCACCGGAAGCCGCTGCCGCTTTGCCGCCGAAACGCGAGGCGTTATCCAGCATCAGCTGATAGAAACTCTGCTGGCGGTTAAGTTCCGTGGTCAGTGCCTGGTGCTGACGGATCAGCGGCGCAAAGAACAGGCTGAAAATCACCGCAAGCAACAGCAGAACTGCTACGGCACGCACAATCAGCTGATCGCGCGCTGACTGGTGACGGTACCAGTCTCTGGCCTGCTGTACACGCGGCTCACTGGCCAGCTGCTCGCCGATACGGCTGAATCCGGAGAATGCTGACTTCATGCGCCCGCTCCTATCTTCATACGGCCTTTGACCGCCCCGTTGTCTTCTGTGGCTGAGGCAATCTCAGCGTTCAGTCCGCGCTCAGTCAGCGACTGCCTGAAGACTTCGAGGTCTGGCAGGGATCCGACGGTCAGTTCCAGCATAAAATCACCGGCGCGGTCGGAATAGCGGATGCCGTTAATGCGTACCTTCTGTTTGACGGCTGAGCCATCCCAGGCAGCGGCAACATCTGCCATCAGAACGTTAAAGCCCGCACTGGCGGTACCTGAGTCATCACCACGGATTTTGCGTCGGAACAGCGCTTCGTAATTGGCAGTGCGTTCGTTCGGAAACCAGGATTTGTAGAGCTGCAGGCTGGCCTCTGAGACCTGATCGGCACGCTGACTGAGCTGCAGGTTAGATGTGAACAGGTAACCCGCTCCCAGCAGAGCAACGCAGGCGGCGTAAATCACCGTACTGCGCCACCAGGCGGCAGAGCGATCTTCATCGGAAGACTCAACCACCCGCCCCTGCAGCAGGTTGACGGTGGTCTCTGTGGTTTTGATGTCACCGGAATGGACATGGATTTCAGAGAAGGCTTCCGGATACCCGGTGGCAATACTGGTCTGCAGCAGCAGCGCCTGGTCCAGTGTATCAGCGCAGATGTTGAGGGCTGTGGAGCCGTCGTCGTCGCGGCAGATGTAATCAATACAGACGTTAACGGCAGCATCCGGTATGTAGCCCTCGAACACACCGGGCACCGACGCCAGCCAGCCGCCATCGGTGCGGCCAATACAGGGTGTTTCGGCCAGTACCGCGGTTTCCGGGATCAGCGCCACAAGGCGCAGGTGATGGAGCTCCATCATATCCAGCAGACGGTCAATCAGATCGGCGCTGACCAGATAGGCACGATGGCGGCCGTGACTGCTTCCGGCCGGGATGATGATGTATTCACTGAGATCGCCGATGAGGGTGTCTTCGAGCGCAAACGGCAGTGCGCGGGAGACCTGGCGTGCTTTGATGCCGGGCAGGTTCACCCAATGGACGGCGTAATCCGTAGCGGAAAGCATGAGCCGTACCTGACTGAGTTCGGGCTGCTCTTTGGCCCACTCTTCCAGTGACTGATGGCTGCCATCGGACTGTCTGATGGACCAGCTTCCCAGGTCTGCCCGCCATTGGATCAGGCTGTATTGCTGACTGTTCATCCGTTACTCGTTCAGTGTGTTTGTCGGGAGTATATCACCGCTTCTGGCTTCGCGGCGTGAGTAATCCCGGTACATTGTGGTCATGGCGCCATCGGTGGTTGCGCGGAAAATGGCGGACTCCATAGTGGCTACCCGTCCGGCCAGATCAACCCGGATAAACACCTCAAAAAACTGGCTGCTGACGGCGAAATCGGTATCCACCCAGGGTTCACCGGTGTCGGTCTGTGCCTCCTTTTCGCCCTCTTCTATCCGCGTGAACGGCGTGATCGGCCCCAGCGTCATAAAGGACTGCACGTCTTCAAAGCCGTCAGTGCCGCGCTCGATGGTGATCTGTTGCGCCAGATCCGGCGTCAGGCGGCTGTCCAGCGCGGCAATGATGATCTCCGGAGCGGTGTTTACGTTGAGCGGTGTTTGCGGCGGCAGGCAGGCGATAAAGGGCTCCAGCCGTTTGTACACCTCCAGCGTCACATCGGGCAGCAGCATAAGTTCGCTGGTGTGGCGACAGGACTGATAGGCCGCCCGGTATGGCGGCGTATGAGTGTAATAGACATCGTCGGCCTGGCTTTCCGGGTTCAGCCAGGCGCGCCAGTAGTTGGCGATTTCGAGATCCAGCCCAAGCAGGTTGAGCAGATTGCGGAAGCGCGCGGCACCGATGTCAGCCGTTGCCCCCGGAACCATGCTGTTCAGATTGAAACGGCCCTGCAGGTCGCTGATGTGAATAGAGACATAGCCGGGCTCCAGCGGGAAGGCACGGTCAATGGCCCACTCCTCCCCCAGATGATCGATGGCTGAGTTGGCTTCCCAGTCGAGGTAAAGCCCCTGCTTGACGGCATCTTCTGCACCGAGGGCAAATGCCCGGCCCTGCTGGTAGGCGGCCATACCGGAACTGCGTTCGGCATCGACGGACAGCTGGCTGATCATGGTGCTGGCGAGAATGGCAACAACCGCGAAAATCAGCAGCACCATCAGCAGAATCATGCCGCTCTGTGTTTGTTTCATGGAGGACGACCTCACATCAGGCCTCCGTCATCGGTCAGCAGCCATAACCGGGTGATCTCTCCTTCAACAGGCAGTTCAATGCGCCAGCGGATGGCGGCCAGCCGTTCGCCCTGTCCGAGTGGTGATACCGGTGGCCAGATATCCTGCTGATTCAGAACCTGTGGTACACCTTCAACGCCGGACGGTGTGCTGGTGATCAACAGAAAACCAACGTCCAGTATCTGATCCAGCAGAATCTGTGCTGTGGGCTCTGAATCTGTGGTGCGGTCCAGCACGGTCCAGTAATAGCGCACGAGGCAATAGAGATTGCCGGTGTCGTAGTCTTCCGGGTCAATTTCGGCGGCACGGGCCAGGCGCTTGAGCGCAGGTTCGCAGATCTCGTCTTCCAGCGGTTCGGGCCGGTAGGCAACCCGTTGCAGCTCGGCTCTGGGGTCTGTACTGACCGGCGAGTTACGCCAGCCCGCGTGGGTCAGCTCCAGCGGGTAATCACCACTGTCGAGCAGGAGGGCCTCAAGGGCATCGCCGTATTCATTGCGGATGGGCCGGTTGATGAATTGCTCCATATCGCGGCTGACAATCTGATTGAAACGCTGCAGACCGGCAAGTTCATCAGCCTTATAGCTGCTGCTGCGGGCGGTGTTGCTGACGTTGCTCAACAGCTGAATGGACGAGATGGCAATGGTGGCAGAAATCGCCACCGCAATGAGCACTTCGAGCAGGGTAAAACCGGATGTGGCTCTGACAGGGTAACCTGACATCAGTGCTCTCCCATCACGGTTGCCAGGCTGTACAGTACCTGTTCGCTGCGCCCCGCTTCAGACACCTCAACTGTGATGCGGCGCATACCGGGAAACTGGGTGTTCTCGGCGCGGGTGAGCACCAGCCACTCGCGGCCGGCCATTTCTGCGGTGGTCTTACCCTCGCCCTCTTCCGGTACCAGACCCGACAGCCGGATCTCAGACAGACGGTTCTCCGCCACAAATGACGCCAGTGTCTGATCTTTCATGGAGAACAGAGAGCTGACCCGCAGACTCGTGGTGTCGGTAATGGTGACGGCGACTGAGACAAACACCATGAGGGCGATCATGACTTCCAGCAGCGTGAAACCGGATTGTCGCAGGGTGCGTTTGCGGAGGATCATCTCAGAACTCATCCGGGCGCACCGTTTCGACGGAGATCGGGTTGATGCCATCGCCACTGAGAATGACCATAAAACGCTCGTCACTGTCGTGCGTCAGTTCCATGCGGAATGGCGTGTACTCATCGGATGACAGGAACAGCAGTGCAGGCAGCGGGCCGGTGTCTTCATCCAGCAGGTCGTCACGGACGATTTCCTCATCGTCAATCACGAGGCGGACGTAGATGTCTTCCGGGATTTCAAGTGTCGGAGCCAGATCCCCCTGATACGGCAGCCAGGGGTTTTCCTGCAGCCGGGTCAGGTCTTCCACTGACATGTTCTGTGTCAGTTCACGGGAATTCGGATCGGTGTACACCAGCAGCCAGAATTCATCCGGCAGCCAGCCGCCGCCGAGATCCAGATTCTGAAACACGGCTTCCTGACGGTACTGGGTAAAAGCCGCCTGCAGCTGGCGGCCGAAGTCTTCCGTGTCTGACTGGGCGGCGTTATCGCTGGAGGCGAGGTTGACCATGCTCAGCAGCAGGCCGATTACCATCAATACCACCATCAGCTCCAGCAGTGTGAAGCCGCGTTGCCGCCCTTGCATCAGATGTCGAGGCTGCTGATATCGGCTGCGTCGCCTTCACCACCCTCGGTGCCATCAGAGCCCAGGGAGATGATCTCGTATTTGCCCTTGTCGAAGAAATACAGGAACTGGTTGTCCCAGGCATCTGTTGGCAGCTTGCCGCCTTTCAGATAGCCACCGGCCTGATAGTTCTTGGGCACAGGATCGGTATTCGGTTTCTCAATCAACGCTTCCAGCCCCTGCTCTGTAGTCGGATAGCGGTAGTTGTTGAGTTTGTACATATCCAGAGCGCCTTCGATCAGTTTGATCTGGTTCTGGGTAGTTTTGATCCGGGCATCGTCCGCAGAACCAATAATGTTGGTTGCGACCATGGCCAGAATGCCGCCGATGATGGCAATTACCACCATGACTTCAATCAGGGTGAAGCCCTGCTGTGAGTGGCGGGTATGACGGGTTTGTTTACCGGTGTAGCTACGGGCGCGCATCAGAATCTCCTATTGCACCATACGTTGTAATTCGAGGATCGGCAGCATAATGGCCGCCACAATCAGAGCCACGACACCGCCCATGATGAGCAGCATCAGTGGTTCAAAAATGGATACCAGTCCTGAGACCGTGTTTTCCAGACTTTTCTCCTGCTGCTCAGCCGTGCGGGCGAGCATACTGTCCAGTTCACCACTGCTCTCACCGCTGGCGATCATGTGCAGCATAATGGGGGTGAAATGCCCGGTACCCTGCAGGGCTTTGCTCAGGCTTGAGCCTTCACTGACTTTGACCGTGGCCTGGGTCAGAGCCTGCTGGATCGGAATGTTCAGCACAACGTGGCTGGCAATGCGCATGGCTTCAACCAGAGGTACACCGCTGCTGGTCAGAATGGCCAGCGTGCTGCCGAAGCGCGCAGTATTGGTTTCCCGCATGAAACCGCCGATAAAGGGAATGCGCAGGACGGTACTGTGCACCCTGGCGCGGAAAGCGTCGCCACGCATGGCCAGCGAGAACAGCACACCCGCTATGAATAACGCCAGCCCCAGCAGCAGACCGTAGGCCGTGAGGAAATGGCTGATATCCAGCATAAACTGCGTCAGCCCGGGCAGTGCCTGGCCGTTTTTGACGAACACTTCAACGATGTCCGGCACCACATAGGTCAGCAGGCCGGTGACGACGGCAATCGCGACGAAGGACAGCACGGCCGGATAAATTGCCGCGAGACGGATTTTCTGCGCGGATTCATGGGAACGTTCTGTATAGTCCGCAAGCCGTTCCAGTACCGTATCCAGATGCCCGGAATGCTCACCGGCACTGACGGTGGAGCGGAACAGCAAGGGGAATGCCCGCGGGTACTCAGCCAGTGCATTGGCCAGGGTATAACCTTCCAGCACCTTGGCGCGGATAGCCAGAACCATGGCCTTGGTCTTCTGGGATGAGGTCTGATCAGCCAGAGCTTTGAGGGATTCATCAATCGGCAGACCAGCACCGATCAGGGTTGCCAGCTGACGCGTCAGCAATGCCCGTTCAGAAACCGACAGTGACGGGCTGAGCAGAGCACTGAACGCATTGCCGCCTTTCTGTTTTTCAGCAGTCTGTTCCACGGAAATGGGCATCAGCCCCTTTTCGCGCAGTTGCTGGCGGATCTGACGGGCACTGTCGCCTTCAAGAACGCCCTTCTTCTGGCGGCCTTTGGTGTCCAGTGCCTGATAAACAAAGGCAGCCATGAATTATCCCTTCACTACCCGCAACAGTTCTTCGACGGTGGTCCGGCCGGCCAGCACCAGTCGGACACCGTCTTCACGGATGCTCGGGCCCAGCGTACGGGCGTGGCGTTCCATCTTCTGTTCACCGGCCTGATCGTGAATCAGAGTCTTCATCTGCTCATCGATTTCGATGATTTCGTAGACACCCTGGCGGCCACGGTAACCCAGCTGGTTACACTTGCTGCAGCCTCTGGCGTGGTAGATAACCGGGGCCTGTTCCGGCTCAATGCCCAGCAGACGGCATTCGCTTTCATCGGCCGTCACAGCTTCTTTGCAGTCGTCACAGAGTACCCGGACCAGACGCTGCGCCATCACACCGATGACGGTTGATGACAGCAGGAAAGGCTCGACGCCCATATCCTGCAGACGGGTAATGGCGCCGACGGCGGTATTGGTGTGCAGCGTCGACAGCACAAGGTGGCCGGTCAGAGACGCCTGAATGGCGATCTCTACGGTCTCAAGGTCACGGATCTCACCAATCATCACCACATCCGGGTCCTGACGCAGAATCGCCCGCAGGCCTTTGGCAAAGGTCATATCGGCTTTGAGGTTCACCTGGGTCTGGCCTATGCCCGGCAGACTGTATTCCACCGGATCTTCGACGGTCAGAATGTTGCGGCTGGAGTCGTTCAGATCGCTGAGCGCGCCATAGAGTGTGGTGGTTTTACCGGAGCCGGTCGGACCGGTCACCAGAATAATGCCGTGGGGTTTGCTGATGATGTTCTTCATCACCTGAAAATCACGGGTCGACATGCCCAGCTGTGACAGGCTCAGGCGACCACTCTGCTTGTCGAGCAGACGCATCACCACGCGTTCGCCGTGACTGGATGGCATGGTGGAAACCCGCACGTCGACTTCACGGCCACCGATGCGCAGCGGAATACGGCCATCCTGCGGCACGCGCTTCTCGGCGATATCGAGTTTCGCCATGACTTTGATGCGGGAAATCAGCAGGGCCGACAGAGCACGCTTGGGCTGTACGACTTCACGCAGCACACCGTCGACGCGGAAACGCACCACAAGGCGCTTTTCATAGGTTTCAACGTGGATATCCGAAGCGCCCTCTTTCACTGCCTCGGTCAGCAGTGCGTTGATCAGACGTTTGATCGGCGCATCGCCTTCCTGCTCCAGCAGGTCTTCCGTTTCCGGCACTGAGTCTGCAAGACTGGCCAGATCCATTTCGTCGCCAATGCCTTCCACCATGTTCATGGTGTCAGAAGAGTCGGTCTGATAAGCCAGGCCGAGAAACTGGTCGAATTCTTCATCACTGACCGGGGTCATGCGGTAAGGCTGGCCGAGATAGCGCTGCACTTCCATCAGTGCCTGAGCATTGATGCCTTCACGGTGAATCAGAGTCAGGGTTTCGCTGCGGTTATCGACAAGGATGCCGGCGCGCTTGGCAAAGCTGAAGGGAATTCGTGTTTCAGGGCGGCCCTGCAGAGAGGCGCCGGAGGTCTGGGTGGTTGCTTCAGTATCCACTCTTATCTTGTCCGTCTGTCTTCGGTTTACAGCTGTCAGCAGGATGAATCATACGCATTGCTGTGTGCGGGTGCACCCGTTATTCCTGTCCATCATACATGAGATATCCTGCGCTGATCACCCCTGTAAATGCCGGGCACAAAAAAGCCCGGACAAGCCGGGCTTTTTACAGCAAACAGATGAAAATCTGATTACAGGGCTGCTTCCAGAGCTGGAACCGCTTCGAACAGGTCGGCAACCAGGCCGTAATCGGCTACCTGGAAGATCGGCGCTTCTTCGTCTTTGTTGATGGCAACAATGACTTTGGAGTCCTTCATACCTGCCAGATGCTGAATGGCACCAGAGATACCTACGGCGATGTACAGGTCCGGAGCAACGATCTTGCCGGTCTGACCAACCTGCATGTCGTTCGGTACGAAACCGGCATCAACGGCGGCACGTGAGGCACCAACCGCGGCACCGATTTTGTCGGCTACTTTGTACAGGATTTCAAAGTTGTCGCCGTTACCCATGCCACGACCACCAGAGATAACGATGCTTGCTGCAGTCAGCTCAGGACGGTCAGACTTGGCCAGTTCTTCACCGGCAAAGGCAGAAATACCAGCATCTTTAACCACATCAATGCTTTCAACGGCTGCGGAGCCACCTTCAGCTGCTGCGGCGTCGAACGCAGTGCCACGCACGGTCAGCACTTTGATGGCGTCGGTGGTTTTAACGGTGGCAATGGCGTTGCCAGCGTAGATAGGACGGACAAAAGTATCTGCTGCTTCAACACCGATTACTTCAGAGATCATGTTGACGTCCAGCAGAGCTGCTGCACGTGGCAGGAAGTCTTTACCAGTGGTGGTTGCGGCAGCCAGGATGTGGCTGTAGTCCTTGCCGATTTCAGCCACCAGTTCGCCCATGTTTTCAGCCAGCTGGTATTCATAAGCCGCGTTATCCGCAACCAGAACTTTGCTCACGCCAGCCACTTTTGCAGCCGCTTCAGCCGCCGCGCCACAGCCACTGCCGGCAACCAGAACCACGACATCGCCGCCAATTTTACCGGCTGCAGTTACAGTGTTCAGGGTCGCGCCTTTCAGAGTGGCGTTATCGTGTTCCGCAATAACTAATACAGACATGTTAATTCCTCTCTGATTACAGCACTTTGGCTTCGTTTTTCAGTTTTTCGACCAGTTCGCTTACGCTGCCCACTTTGATGCCGGCAGAACGCTCAGCTGGCGGAGTCACTTTCACGGTGGTCTGGCTGCTGCTGATGGCAACGCCCAGGTCAGCCGGAGTGGTCACATCCAGTGGCTTGCGCTTGGCTTTCATGATGTTCGGCAGAGACGCATAGCGTGGCTCGTTCAGACGCAGGTCGGTGGTCACGATGGCTGGCAGTTTCAGCTCGACGGTACGCAGGCCGCCGTCGATTTCGCGGGTGACTTTGATTTTGTCGCCATCCACGGCTACTTCAGAAGCAAAGGTACCCTGTGCCATACCGGTCAGTGCACCCAGCATCTGGCCAGTCTGGTTGTTATCGCTGTCGATGGTCTGTTTGCCCATCAGCACGATCTGAGGCTGTTCTTTTTCAACCACGCCTTTCAGCAGCTTGGCGACAGTCAGTGGCTCAACCTTCTCTTCGGTTTCAATCAGGATGCCACGGTCAGCACCCAGTGCCAGAGCGGTACGGATCTGCTCCTGTGCAACTTTAGGACCGATGGAAACCACGACGATTTCAGTGGCAATGCCCTTCTCCTTCAGGCGGACCGCTTCTTCTACTGCGATCTCACAGAAAGGGTTCATGGCCATTTTGACGTTGGTCAGATCAACGTCGGAATTATCAGCTTTAACCCGGACTTTAACGTTGTAGTCAATTACACGTTTAACAGCGACAAGAACCTTCATTAGATTCCTCATTAGGTTGGGTGGGTGAAAATAAGACCGCGACACTGTGAAAAACTCCGGAAAGCGGCCTTCCCAAAGGGTGACCATTATTCGCATGCGGGTGATACAGGTCAATAGCGCTGAGATGACTCAGGTCAATAACCACGGCGTTCCGCGGGCCGTCAGACTGCATCATAAGTTGCTTGAATAACGTCTGTGCTTATAATGCAGGCAGTTTTGGTCCGCGATGAGAGCCGGAAAACCGGTCGGGCATTATCTGTAACAGGGTGAATTGAGCTCAGTACTCACCCGCTTTGAGGAGCCTTTTATATGCAACGTGATGTGATGGAATATGATGTGGTGGTCGTCGGCGGAGGCCCTGCCGGTTTATCAACTGCCTGTCGTCTGATGCAGCTGGCTGGGGAAGCCGGGGCTGAACTGTCCGTCTGTCTGGTCGAAAAAGGTTCTGAAATCGGTGCGCACATCCTGTCTGGTGCCGTTATTGAAGACAGCGCACTGACTGAACTTTTTCCTGACTGGAAAGAAAAAGGAGCCCCGCTGAACACGCCGGTAAAATCCGATGAAGTGTATTTTCTGACCGGCGCTGAAAAATCCATCAAAACCCCGAATTGGGCCATTCCTAAGCCAATGCACAACGATGGCAACTACATCGTGTCTCTCGGTAACGTCTGTCGCTGGCTGGGTCAGCAGGCCGAAGAACTGGGTGTGGAAATTTACCCGGGCTTCCCTGCTGCTGAACTGATCGTTGAAGACGGTGCGGTCAAAGGTATCGTCACCGGTGACATGGGTGTTGACGAAAACGGCGAGCCGAAAGACGAGTATGTTCCGGGCATGGAGCTGCGCGCAAAATACACCGTATTTGCCGAAGGCTGTCGTGGCCACCTGGGCAAGCAGCTGATTGCCGACTTCAAGCTGGATGCCGGTAAAGATCCTCAGCACTACGGCATTGGCATTAAAGAACTCTGGGATATTGACCCGGCCAAACACCAGGAAGGTCTGGTGATTCACGGTGCTGGCTGGCCACTGGTTGAATCTGACTCTGCTGGCGGTTTCTTTCTGTACCACACCGAGAACAATCAGGCGGTGGTTGGTCTGATTACGGATCTGTCATACAGCAATCCACACGTCAGCCCGTTTGATGAATTTCAGCGACTGAAGCACCACCCGGTGCTGAAACAGCATCTGGAAGGTGGCAAGCGTGTGTCTTACGGTGCCCGCGCTATCGCCAAAGGCGGCCTGAACAGTCTGCCGAAAATGACCTTCCCGGGTGGTCTGATCGTGGGCTGTGACGCCGGCACTCTGAACTTCTCCAAGATCAAAGGCACCCACACCGCGATGAAGAGCGGCATGGTGGCTGGCGAAGAGATATTCAAAGCCGTACAGGACGGCAAAACCGGCGAAGAGCTGACTTCTTACACTACGGCCTTCGAAGCCAGCTGGGCGTATGCTGAGCTGCACCGCAGCCGCAACTTTGGTCCGGCAATGCACAAGTTCGGAACCTTCGGTGGTGCGGCGTTCAACTTCATTGACCAGAACATCATGCCGATTCCGGTAACTCTGCACGATACAACACCGGATCACGCCACGCTGAAACCGGCGTCTTCTGCGAAGAAAATCGACTATCCAAAGCCGGACGGCAAGATCAGCTTCGCCAAACTGGACTCGGTCTTTATCGGTAACGTGAATCACGCAGAACATCAGCCATGCCACCTGAAGCTGAAGGATGCTTCCATTCCGCTGGCGAAGAACCTGCCGGAATACGATGAACCGGCACAGCGTTACTGTCCTGCGGGTGTCTATGAAGTGGTGACGGATGAGAATGGTCAGCGCTTCCAGATCAACTCGCAGAACTGTGTGCACTGTAAGACCTGTGACATCAAGGATCCTGCACAGAACATCACCTGGGTAACCCCGGAAGGCGGCGGCGGTCCGAACTATCCGAATATGTGATTGAGCATGTGATCGGACAGTGAAACGAAGACGGGAGCATCAGCTCCCGTTTTTTATGTGTCTTCTTTCAATCCTGGCTGTGGATCAGGATGATGCTGGGGTGTTGCCTGCAGCAGCGGCCAGCTCACAGTAGAAGCGGATGTATTCTTCGTGCCCTCCCGGGAACACGAAGTTCAGTTGCAGGGGATCATCTGAATCGCTGATACCCGTCAGTCCACCCTGGTCGTGCGGCAGAGGAAATGGCAGCCCCGGACGGCGCACTTCGCCTCCGCTGCTGTCGATATAGAGAACAGCGGCATCAGTGCCGAGCCCCTCGCCAAGTTGCTGTAACAGAGTCAGAAAACCGCGGTCGCTGCCGCCACGACGGGAGCCGCCGTGCCCGTCAGCAGTGGATGTGACTGTATCACCAACGCCAATCAGTATTGGCAGCTTCATGCCGGCAAAGGCCCGGACGGCCATTTGCAGCAGCTCGTCATGAGTGTGGGGTGCGCTGCGGACATTGAAGTCTTGCCCGAGAGGATAAGCACCGGTCCGTTGATGCATCACCTGATTCAGAATAAGCAACACTCCGGCTTCCTTGAGTGCTCCTGAAAGCATGAACTGGAAGTCTGTGGTTCCGGCGCCACTGGCGCTCGCAGGTGCCAGATGTTCTGTGCCGTTGGTCTTCCCCTGATTCGGAGCCAGATGAAGAAAGAAACTGTTTCCGAGCCCGCTCTGTCCGGCGTCTTCAAGCAGGCTGAGCATAAAGGCTTCGGTTTCTTTCTGGATGGAGCAGTATCGATCTGTATCGCCGTTGCACAACCCATAGACAACATTGAGGTTGAGTGTCGGCGAGACCGGGTTGTCGAGTACTGCGCTGGCCACTGATGCTGCAACGGCCTCCGGACTGAAGCCGTAGCGAGGCAGCATTGTGTGGAGAAAGTCTGAAAAACGGTCCGGCAGGCGTGCGAGAAAGTCCATTTCTGCCGTGGTTACTCCAGGGTGTGTTATCTGGCCTCCGGCGTCCTTCCATTGCACTCCGCCGGCAGCTAACCCGGGCAGAAGAGATTCTGGCAGGTTCTGCTTCTGGAGTATTGCATTGATGCCTCGGGGACCGATGTGCTCGCCATTGGTCAGGACGTAGAAACGCCCGGCCAGGCGTTCTGTCGCCTGCAGATAGTCTGCATCCAGTGTCCGGGTGAGTGGATCAGAAACCAGCCCCATGCAGACGCCGTCCAGGTCCTGAATGATCAGAAAATCGGGATGTTCTGAGAGGTAACTCTTCAGGTAAAAATGGTCAGATGAGAGTGCAAAATGATGAAGTGACATGAGTTGCGGATGTAATGCATGTCCGACAACCCTAACAGATCACCGGTTGTCAGCTCAAATTGCTGCAACCGGTAGTGATGGTTTTCGACTTATTCTTTGCCACTGATGGTGGTTACTGAATTGCCGAGACTGATGTCATCAAACATGAAACTGCCGACGTTTCCGCCACCGATAATGAGGCTGCCAATACCTGCGTCAATAACGAAAGGTTCAAGATCTATAATGGCCTTGTTCGTTTCGGTTTTGATTACGCCAGCGATATTGACCATGGCATCACTCATATCTACTCGACCGCCATTGGCTCTCATGCTTTCGATACATTCGGAACCACAGACGAAGGCGTTATTGATGCGGATACCCAGCGATGAAGCGTCGATATCCAGATCTTCAATGGCAAACTGCAGTTCCAGGTTGATTTGTGCCGCAGTCCGCTGGCCGTCGCTGTTTTCTTCGAGTATTTCGGCATACATGCTGCCCAGCAGGCCTGTCAGAGACAGCGAGTTGATCAGGTTGACCGACGTGTTTCCATCGATATCTACGATATTGACAGGGCCGGTTGTTACCTGAAAATCAACGTATTGATCGACCAGAGGCGTGACGTAGATCGTGACCCGGTCGTTCTCAAACGTATCCACCTGGATGCTGATGTTGTCGATGTTGCTGCTGGGGTCCGTGATAACAGACGCGTTACCGAAAAAGTCGGTCTTGTTAGCACCGGTCAGCGTGATGTCATTGATGCTGAGGCCGCCGCCATCGCCGTCACCGTTTTCAGCGGTGTCGATGTAGCGGATTTCACCAACGGAAACGTTCACATCGAGGTTGATGTTTACGCCATCCTGAGCGGTAACTTCGGTGAGGCTGCGTTCAGAGAGAGAAACCATGTCGGCTGATGCGGCCAGAGGGGCTGCAATGCCAAGTGTGACCAGAATCAGTCGCTTCATAGGTTATCCATTGGTCTGTTATTTTTTTTTATTATCGGCTGGTTTCTGCAACAAGCATTAACCAAATGTGACGATCTCAGAATTCCCCCTTAGGGTCAAGCAGGTTTGCATTGAATGAACGTACTGACAGGATACGTTCAACCGGGAGCTCAGCTGTCCAGGAAGTAGGTGGTTCCGGCAATGGTGAGGAAGAAGCGACCATCACTGCCCTCTTCTGCTTTCGTGGCTAACTCATAGAAAGCGTTGCGGTTAAACCGGGCCCAGAGTCCGTGGTTGACGTAAACCTCGGCAACCTGAACCCCATCGAGAACTGAGAATTTCAGGGGGTGGTCATCTCCGATGGTAATGGTGCGGCCATCGGCCGTTACGGCCGTTGCTCCCTCTCCGGTATCGTCAATGAAAACAACCTGTAAAGGTCGGTCTTCAACCTGAATGCGCATTTTTTCAACCGGCGTGATCAGGTAATGCTGCCCTTCCTCGCATTTCAGCAGTGCAGAAAACAGGCGCACCAGCCGTTCACGGCGGATTCTGGTCCCTTCATGCCACCAGGAGCCATCCCGGGCAATGCGGATGTCTATGTCGCCGCAGCTTTCCGGGTGCCATTGATCGATGGGGTAGTCATTGATTTGCTCATCGACGCCCATCTGGCTGAGGAGTGATTCAAGGCTCATCTGTTTACAGCCCTCTCTGCCATTCCTGGCGCAGGGCAATGCGCTCAGGGCTGTTAATAGCCATGTCCAGCTGCTTCAGTAACCTGGCTTTGTCGGCACCCAGGGTGCCTTTCAATGGCAGGTAATTGGAGGCGTGATCGCTGCGGAAAACTGTCTCCTGCAGCTCCAGTGTGCCGATAAACTGCCTGAGCTCAGTGAAGAGTTCACGCTGATCCGGCAGTTCATAGTCCAGTCCGAGTTCGCGGTATCCCTCTTCCACCCGGGCTTGTCCCAGTGGAAAGCTGACGATCAGAGTTGAGAGGAATTCAGGACGTGCTTCGTTCATCAACCGGGCTGAGTTAATGGCGTGCTGCTCGCTGAGTATGCGGCCGCCCATGCCGTTCAGTACCATGACGGAAGATGTGATTCCGGCCTCTTTTAATTTGATCAGGGCGTCCAGTGTGGAGTTATAGGTCTCCCCTTTGCGGATGGCCTGTAAAACCTGGTCGTCACCACTTTCGGCTCCGACATAGGCGATGCCCAGGCCCAGTTCCCTGAGTTGCTGCAGCTCTGCAACTGACTTCTTGCGGATATTGCGGGGAAGGCAGTAGCTTCCGACTCTCTTCACCCAGGGCAGTTGTGTGCGGATTGCGGTAAGTATGTTGATCAGGCGCCGGGTTGGCAGAACCAGGGCATCGCCGTCTGCCAGAAAAACTTTTTCAAAACGCGGGCCCAGTGCAGTTGCTTTGCGGATTTCACTGAGCACCTCATCTTCACTGCGGGCGCGGAATTTTTTCTGTGGCTGGGTGTACATGTCGCAGAATGTGCATTGATTCCACGAGCAGCCATTGGTTACCTGAAAAATAACTGAGCGCCCTTCGCTGGGTGGTCTGAAAACGGGTTCTATATAGTCAGGAAACATGGTTCGCTCCGGAGTTTGAATGCATCGGACTGGCGCAGGATAGGCAATCCTGTACCGGTTGTACAAGCCCGGATGAATAAAGGTTTTTTGGGGCAAAAAAAAATACCCGGAGCGGGTCCGGGTATTTGTGACAGTCACCGCAGCTAATGCGGGCGGCGGCTTTCCGGGATCAGGAGCCCAGTTTCACATAACGCACAGGAGTGCCGATTTCAAAGTCGCTGCAGCTGTTGAAGTAGTAGCCATTGGTGTCCAGTTCGAGGAACACTTTTTTGCCATTCAGGTAAGCAGCGATAATCAGGTCGATCTGTACGGCCTGGTTGTCATCAATTTTCTTGGTTACTGCCAGACGGTCCAGGTACTTGTCGCCGCCACCGATACGGGCAGCGCTGGATCTGCCACCGGTATCCAGGTTCAGGGTCAGGTAAGTCGCTTCAGCAGAGGTGCGGGCAGTGATGGATTGTACAGTGCCGCTGCAATACTCATAGGCCATGGCTGAAGAAGCCATCAGGGTAAGAGCAGAGGTAATAATCAGTTTCTTGAACATGGAGTGAGCTCCCACGAGGGTGTGTAAAAACGTGAATGTGTTTTGCCGGTCGTGGCATTCTTCTTAATTCACCACCTCAGCAATGCATTGACATTTTATTTACATGTTTTGCAGAACGCTAGTACAGAATTGGAGAAATGCAAATTAAATCGGGACAAACACGACATTTCGTGCCTGATGATTAATTATGAGGAGAAAACTGGTGCCCGGGACCGGAATCGAACCGGTACAGCCGTAAGGCCGGGAGATTTTAAATCTCCTGTGTCTACCAATTCCACCA
>DBNK01000026.1 GCA_002298335.1 Thalassolituus sp. UBA674 | reverse complement strand
TTGCGAGCCACGACTTTCAAAAACGAACAGACAGCCAGAACAAGGATGTTCTGGCAGGTTCGCTGAGGCAGGACGCCGAATCGAACCGTTGTCGTTGAGAGTTTGCAGAAAGACGTGAAACAGTGAGCAATACAGCGCGAAGCAGGTGGGAGGGCCCGCGCCGGGAGGATGCCGTCCTCCCAAGAGCGTAAAGACTTAGGGTTTTATAAATCCTGCAGTGATTCCATATAATAGCGATTAACAGAGCGAGAGTTTTAAAATAAAACCTCAGGTGAGGGGGCAGCGCCGGTCGGGACCAGGCGTCCCCATGCCGTCCTCCCAAGAGCGTAAAGACTTAGGGTTTTATAAATCCTGCAGTCGATTCCATATAATAACGATTAACAGAGCGAGAGTTTTAAAATAAAACCTCAGGTGAGGGGGCAGCGCCGGTCGGGACCAGGCGTCCCCATGCCGTCCTCCCAGGAGCGCAAGTTAAAACCGTTTCTGGATCCCGCGGTCTGAGCCGCGGGATGACGATTGATAAAGAGAAAATCTGAAAACAGGTCCGATGAAAAGGCCTGCGCCACATGTGATCAAGCGTCACTATGCCGTCCTCCCAGGAGCGCAAGTTAAAACCGTTTCTGGATCCCGCGGTCTGGGCCGCGGGATGACGATTCATAAAGAGAAAATGTGAAAATAGGCCCGATGAAAAGGCCTGCGCCACATGTGATCAGGCGTCTCTATGACCTCCTCCCGGGAGGTATGAAGAACTTGAGAGAATCGTCGACTGAACCAGTCGGGACTTTGGGTCCCATGCCGTTCTCCCAAAAGCTTAAAAATTAAATAAGCCGGAATGGAACGGCTGTGTTTACGAACACAACATCACGCCGACATCTGCGGCTCTTCCACCTTCGTCCCCAGATCCCGGCGGTTAAACATATGGATATACCCGCGCCCGGCTTCCACGCCCATCTGATACGCATCATGCAGAATACTGGCATCCATCGTGAACTGGTCGGCAAGGAATCCATCCGGCGGACAGATTTCCACAATCTCACAGTCCGGCGGCGGGTTGCGGATAAAATCCAGTGTTTCGTTGTATTCCGTATGGCGCTGCTGCAATCGTTTGGCGGCTGCCGGGTAGCGTTTCATGATGATGGGAAACAGGCGGCGGATACGGTACGCCTGCTTGCGGTACGAAGAAACATTGGAGCGCACCACCAGTATCTGGCGGGCGCCACGGCGGTAGGCTTCTTTCACTGGCAGTGAGTCGGCGACGCCACCATCCAGCCATTCGCGTCCCCGGAACATCACCCGGTTGCGGTATACCACGGGCATGGCTGATGAGCATTTCATCGCCTGAAACAGTTCGTCTTTTTCCGGCACTATGTATTCGGCTTCGGCGGTTGCGGCATCGGTGGCGACAATAAAAAAGCGGCCTTTGAACTGGTCGATACGGTCTTTGCCGATATCCAGATCCTGTTCGGTGATATCCCACAACCAGTCGATGTCGATCAGATTGCCGCCGGTAAAAAAGCGCCGCAGGCTTTTGAATTCAGGACGCAGGCAGTATTCAGTGATGACCCGGTAACTGCGGCCGTATTTGCCGCCAAGGTAGCCGGCGACATTGGATGATCCGGCCGAAATGCCAAAGTAGAGGTCGAAGGGGTAGAAGTCCTGCTGGATGAATTCATCCAGTACCCCTGAGCTGAAGATGCCGCGCATGGCACCCCCTTCAACGATCAGGGCGGATGTCGGACGGTCGCTTTTTAGGGTTACTCCGGTGGGCATTCTTCACCTCCCTGGGGTGAAACTGTCAGCACAATCCTGAAACAGGTTCCAGGTAATGCGGTGCCTCATCTGATCGGATAATGGTTCTGCTTACTGTAACGGAAGCCGGGCACATGACAGCTGACTATATGCTCAGAGTGTCAGCCGGATAAGCCATGTGACCGGAACAGAGTGTTGGTACTGGCAGGTACCGGGTGCCGTTACTGGAAGTTGATGCGTGGTACCCGCGGCGTCAGGCGGCAGTAAAGCTCATAGCTGATGGTGCCACTCCGGCGGGCCACGTCATCTATGTCCACCAGTTCACCCCAGAGTTCCACCGGAGAGCCGATGACGGCCTGCGGGGCGTCGGTAATGTCGACGGTGATCATATCCATGGAGACCCGGCCCACCAGAGGGCAGGTCTGACCGGCGACGTTCACCGGCGTGCCTTCCGGCGCATGACGCGGATAGCCATCACCGTAGCCGATGGCGACCACACCGATAATACTGTCGCGTGGCGCGGTCCAGGCGCGGGCATAGCCGACGGTTTCACCGGCCGGTACCTTGTGGGTACTGATCAGTGCCGACTGCAGCATCATAACGGGCTTAAGGTCCAGCTCTGCTGCGCTTTTATCACTGAAGGGTGAGCTGCCGTAAAGCATAATGCCCGGGCGGATGGCGGTTTCGCCGTCGGCTCCGCCGCGCAGGATACCGGCACTGTTGCTGATGCTCACCGGCACCGGCCACTGGTACTGCATCATCAGCTTCTGCTGTTGCAGGTAAAACGAGGTATCGCTTTCATCCGCACTGGCGTAGTGGCTCATCACCTGTTCCAGTTGCAGGTTGGCATCATTGTGGATGCGGGCGATCATTTCCGGGGCATCCGGCAGGCGTACACCGAGCCGGTTCATGCCGGAATTGATCTTCAGCCAGACCTTGACCGGATTGTCCAGTCTGGCATCCCGGCTGTCTTTCAGCTGCTGAGGATGGTGCACGGCAAGGCGCAGGTCATGGTGTGAAGCCAGTTCCCACTCATGGCTGTCAAAGGCGCCTTCCAGTACCAGCAGGGGGTGTTCAATCCCAGCTTCACGCAACACCAGGGCTTCATCCACACAGGCCACCGCAAAACCATCGGCTTCTGCCGCCAGCGCCTTGGCACAGGCCAGAATGCCATGGCCATAAGCATTGGCCTTGATCACAGCCCAGGCTTTACCGGGAGCCGAGCGGCGTGCAATGCGGTAGTTGTGCCTCAGGTTGGAACATTTGAGCAGGGCTCGGGCAGCGCGGGTCATAGGCGTGGAAAGCTTCCTGAGAAAGTCGTTACAATATCAGGCCGGACAGTCATCCTGCATCCGGTTACTATCAGTATTCAGTCAGCTGCATTATGTCAGCCAAAATGCCCGGAAGCCATGCATGCCCAGCCATCCGCTGCTCAATGATCACACTATCAGTCTGTCGGCAACCCTGGCGGCGACCATTGGTTTGGAAGAGGCAGTATTGCTGACCGTTCTGAATGACGCTGCACGCCTGCAGAGTCAGCCTCACGCCCGTCTTGCCATTGATACCCTGCGCCGCCAGCTGCCCTTCTGGGATGACGCGACGCTGCGCCGCCTGCTGCGCAGTCTGGCGGATAAGGGGCTGTTGTTTCTGCACGGCGCGGAATTTCCTCAGGCTGCGGGTCTGGTGTACAGCTTTGAGCAATTGTCTGAGCGTACAGTGAGCCGTGCTCCGGAATCCCCTTCTCAGGCCCCCGCAAACCGTCCGCAGCCCATGCCGGTGCAGTGGAAACCCTCGGAAGAGAGTCTGCAGCGTCTGGAGCAGCATGGTATTCCGCGTTCGTTCAGCTGTGCCCAGCTGGATGCCTTTGCCCTGCAGGGGCAGGAGCAGGGCACCAACCGCAATGACTGGAACAGCCGTTTCTTCCGCCATGTGAAGAAGCAGTGGGTGTTTGCCCAGAATGATGCCGGCAAGCTACGCGAGCGTGCTGAACGCACGGCATTTAACCCGGTGGTGGCTGAGCCGCATCCGATTCCCCATGACTGGGAACCCAGTGAAGATGCCTGCCAGATCCTGAAAAATGCCGGTATTGATCCGCAGTTCACCAGCGACGCCGTGGCTGAGTTCATACTCTACTGGGCTGAGCGGGGTGAAGTGCATAAGACCTGGAACTCCAAATTCATCCAGCACGTACGTCAGCAGTGGGTGCGCTATACCTCAGCGGTTGAGCATTCGCCCATACCGGCACGCATCAGCGATGACTGGCAGCCTGCCGGAGACTGTTTTGATATCCTGCAGATGGCGCATATTCCGGAAGACTTCGCACGTCAGCTGGTACCTGAGTTTGTTCTGTACTGGCGCGATTCCAATCAGGTGCACAACAGCTGGAACAGCCGTTTCCTACAGTACGTGAAACAACAGTGGGCGCGTCGTCTGGCCCAGAACACCACTCAGAACACAACAGGAGACCGTCGTGGAGAACAAGCTGATCAACCGGGTTACGCAACAGCTCAGGCAAGCGTCCACCGGCTCAGAGACACCAGCTGGTAATTCACCGGCTGAAGCGACGGTTGAGCAGAAAGAAGCGATCAACCAGATCTTCGAACTGTTCCGCTTTAACTACCACAACCAGTTTCTCAAAGCCTTCCCGGATCACGACACCCTGATCATGGCCAAGCGCCTGTGGTCGCGCATGCTGGTGGAATACCGGGGTGATGTGATTATGCGTGCGGCAGAAAAAGCGGTGAAAGAAAGCAGCTGGCTGCCCAGTGTGCACGAAGTGCTGCGTCGCTGTGACCGTTCCGAAGTGCTGGGTGTACCGACGCCACATGCGGCCTACATGGAAGCCTGCCGGGCGCCGTCACCGAAAAAGGAATACCAGTGGAGCCACCCGGCGGTGTATTACGCCGGCCTTGCCAGCGACTGGTTTTTTCTCGCCAACGAGGTGGAAGAGAAAGCCTTCCCCGTGTTCCAGCGTAATTACGATATCCTGCTCAAGCGCCTGCAGGACGGTGAGTCGCTTGAGATCGAAGTGCCTCAGGCACTGCCGGAAACCGTCGGCGTGGTGGCTCCGAAAGAAGAGCAGCATAAGCGCATGAGCGACCTGCTGAAGCAGTTGGAAGGCTGAGTGTCCGGGCTGATCGAAAAGACCATTCATTGCCCTTACTGCGCTGAGCCGCAGACGGTACTGATTGACCCTTCCGTGCCGGAGCAGGAATACATCGAAGACTGCCAGATCTGCTGCCGGCCGATCCGTTTTCTTGTCGACGTCTGGTCAGAGGACGACGCCAGTGTTCAGGTTCAGGACGAAAACGAGGTCTGAACCTGAAGCTGTCGGAGGGACTCAGTCTGTCGCCAGTCGCGAATACACCGCCAGATCCACATCCTTACCTTCAAATTCCTGCTGCTGCGGCAGTACACCTTCGGCACTGAAGCCGAGCTGCTCCGGCCAGCCTTCATACAGGCTGCCTTTAACCAGTCGCAGTTCCAGACGGTGCAGACCGAGTTCTGTGAAAATAAAACTGAGCAGGTCGGGTAACACCGCCTGCAGGGTGTCCAGTGTGCATTCCGGTGTCAGCTCCCACTGCAGTTGCGCCGAGAGCATCATCCAGTTGATCTTCTGAATACTGATACGGGCAAACACCTGCTGATCGTACTGGCCTTCAATCAGCCAGAATGCCGCTTCGCGGTTTTCAAAGCGCATGACCATGCGGCGCAGTTCGTCTTCAACCTGATCCATGTTTTCCAGCGCCAGACGCGGGATATGGTTCAGCTGATTCTGTTTACCCAGCAGACTGAGCAGGGCGTTGTTGTCGTCTCCGGCGACGGGCAGGCGGCACTGAAACACGCCAGTGGAAAAATTCCAGTTCAATGGGTGCCTCCGTGATTCACGTCGCGGTCGAGGTTCTGGCCCGGGTTATCGTCATCACCCAGTTTCTTTGGCTGAGGCTTTTCAGCCGTGGAGATGAAATGAAACTGGTGGATGTCGGCGAATTCACGATCACCGGTGCGCCAGGCGTCACGCAGCACCGCGCAGCGTTCAAAGCCGAGTGTGCCGAGCAGGCCAGGGATACTCTCATTCTGGCCAGAGACCCACTGATAACCGAAGTTGCGCAGGTGATACTTTTCAATCAGGAAGTCCACCGCGGCTTTAATGGCAGCGGCGCGATGCTCATCACTGAGTACAGGCAGTCCGTCGGCGCGCAGCATGATGCGCAGCTGCGAGGCCTGCCAGTCGAAGCCACTGAGAATGCCGCAGACTTCGCCGTCACTCTCAATGGCCCACATGATGCCGCGCTGAGTCGCCGCCATCTGCACGCTGAGGTCGATCAGACGACCGATCTGAGACTCGTCCTGCAGAGGCTTCTGGCCGGGGAGTTCCGGCTGCTGATACAGGGCAAACAGGGCCGCTGTGTCTTCGCTCTGCAGAGGTTTGAGGCGGCCGCCGTCAAACGGCAGCTCGGGGGTAAATCGCATGGGCGTCTCGTTGTCTTTGTGTCGCTGTGTGGCTTAAGCAGGCCTGTTATTCGTCAGGGCCTTCGTAGGCGTGAGCGAGGTTTTCAAAGCGGGTGTATTTGCCAATAAAGGCCAGCCGGTCGGTACCGATAGGGCCGTTACGGTGTTTACCTGTGATGATTTCGGCGATGCCTTTGTCCGGCGAGTCTTCGTTGTAGACTTCATCACGGTAAATGAACTGAATGATGTCGGCGTCCTGCTCGATGGCGCCGGATTCCCGCAGGTCGGAATTCACCGGGCGCTTGTTGGGGCGCTGCTCAAGCGAGCGGTTAAGCTGTGACAGGGCGACCATGGGACAGTTGAATTCTTTGGCGATGACTTTCAGCGTCCGCGAGATTTCAGAAATCTCCTGGGTACGGCCTTCGGAAGGCCCGGATACCCGCATCAGCTGCAGGTAGTCGACCATGATCAGGGCCAGATCGTTGTTGTTCTCGCGGTAGACCTTACGTGCCCGGGCACGCATCTCCTGCGGTGTCAGAGCGGCCGTGTCATCGATGTAAAGCGGCAGGTCCTTGAGCATGTTCACGGCAGCAGACAGCTTGGGCCAGTCTTCATCAATGAGCTTGCCGGAGCGGATGCGCGTCTGATCGATGCGGCCGATGGACGACAGCATACGCATGACGATGGATTCCGAGGGCATTTCCAGACTGAACACAAGACAGGGGCGTTTGGTGGCGATCAGGGCGTTCTCCACCAGGTTCATGGCGTAGGTGGTTTTACCCATCGATGGACGACCGGCGATGATCACCAGATCGGCCTTCTGCAGACCCGAGGTGCGGTTATCCACTTCTTTGAAGCCGGTTGTGACCCCGGTCAGGCCTTCCGGGTTGCTGAACATCTCATCGAGCTGGTTCAGCGTGCTTTTCAGAATCGGCCCCACCTGTACCGGACCACCGTCAGCGCGGTTGCCTTCGGCAATCTGAGCAATAGCTTTTTCCGCATCGGAGAGCAGGGTCAGGGTGTCATCACCACCGGGCTCATAAGCCTTTTCAATGATCTCACCGGCGGCCTCGATCAGGCGGCGCTGCTGGGCACGCTCGGTAACAATGGTGGCGTAGGCGCCGCAGTTCTCGATGGACGGCGTCATGTCCACCAGACGGCTCAGATAAGAGGCGCCGCCAATGCTGTCGAGCTGGCCGCGCTCTTCCAGTTCTTCCGCCACGGTGACTACGTCAACGGGCTGTTCCTGCGCGATCAGGTGAGCGATGGCACGGAAAATCAGACGGTGGTTGTGACGGTAAAAGTCGGTATCGCGGGTGTTCTGCGAAACGTCGTCCCAGGCCTGTTCATCCAGCATGAGTGCGCCGAGCACAGACTGTTCTGCCTCGGTGGAGTGGGGAGGCACGCGGCTGCTGATGGCATCCTGACCGGCGTTCGGGCTGTAGTCGTCGCTCATAATCTCAAATCATAAAAAAAGCACTATCAGCCGCGGCCGATAGTGCTTCTTTTAACAGGTCAGAGCTTATTCAGCAACAACGTGCAGTTTCAGAACCGCTTCAACTTCAGCGTGCAGCTGGATAGCGATCTCGTACTCACCGACCTGACGGATAGGACCTTCAGGCAGACGTACTTCAGATTTAGCCAGCTCGATGCCTGCCGCAGTGGCCAGGTCAGCGATGTCGCGGTTACCCAGTGAACCGAACAGCTTGCCTTCGTCACCGGCTTTAACAGCCACAGACAGTTCAGCAGAATCGATCTGTTCTTTACGGGCTTCAGCGGCAGACAGGTTGGTAGCAGCCTGAGCTTCCAGTTCGGCGCGACGTGCTTCGAACTGTTCAACGTTGGCTTTGGTCGCAGGAACAGCTTTGCCCTGTGGGAACAGGTAGTTACGTGCGTAGCCAGGACGGACAGTGACCTGTTCACCCAGTGAACCCAGGTTAGCCACTTTTTCCAGCAGAATAATTTGCATGATAATTCCTCATTACAGGGTGCCTGCAAAAGCACCGTGTCTTTTTGTCACGCGGGCAGAGCCACAACGCTACGAAAATTAGTAATGCGGTACCGGTATCAGTTCCGGTACCTCATTGTCTTATCCCGGCAGACCGGGAAGGTACTCAGTTGTCGTGCTGGTCTGTGTAAGGCAGCAGAGCGATGTAGCGCGCGCGCTTGATCGCAGTAGACAGCTGACGCTGGTATTTAGCGCGGGTACCAGTGATACGGCTTGGTACGATCTTACCGGTTTCAGTGATGTAGGCTTTCAGGGTATCCAGATCTTTGTAATCGATCTCGGAAACGCCTTCAGCAGTGAAACGGCAGAACTTACGACGACGGAAAAAACGTGCCATGACTCAATCCCCTTATTCAGCGTTATCTTCTTCTGCAGTTTCTTCTGCATCAGAATCGTTGTTGTCTTCGTTGTTATCGCGGTTGCTGGCTTCAGCGCGTTCCGCACGACGGCGGTCTTCGCGGCTTTCAGCAGCTTTGATCGGAGACATATCAGTAACGGCTTCATCACGACGGATCACCATGTTACGCAGAATGGCATCGTTGTAACGGAAGTTGGTGGTCAGTTCGTCGAGGGCTTCCTGAGTCGCTTCAACGTTCATCAGGATGTAGTGAGCCTTGTGCACATCGTTGATCGGGTAAGCCAGGTGACGACGGCCCCAGTCTTCAAAACGGTGGATTTTACCGCCAGTGCTTTCGATGGTGTTGGTGTAACGCTCAACCATCGCAGGAACCTGTTCACTCTGATCAGGGTGTACAAGGAATACGATTTCGTAGTGACGCATTGTCAGCTCCTTATGGGTTATCAGCCTTCCGGCCCATCCGGTAAGGCAAGGAGTCCACTTTGCGTCTGAATTTTGACCAGACACAAAAGTGAAGGGCGCGCATTCTAGCGGATCGCCGACCTGTGATCAATCCCGGAAACAGGACAGCCTGAACAGGCCTGAAGCCGTAGCACAGAACTTTGATTCCGCAAGAAAAATCTTTTCCAAGATTTCTGTGGATAACTCTGTGAATTAACTGGCGGAAACGCTCCGGATTCCCCGTTTTTGTTATATTTACTGCGAATTGGTTATTTCATCGCCAGTCACCCGACGGCGCAAAAAAATCTTTATATTCAAGGACAAACATCGTGCATCAAAGCTGTGCACAGCAGGAGTCATAAATATGTCATTAAGCTGACAGTCTAAAGTGTTGATTTTCTGACACTTTCCCGCTTGGGGATAAATCTGATCAGAAAATGGTATAAGGAAGGCTGAAAACCTTGCCTGATACCTCTTGTGACAGGTCCGTCAGGTTGTAAAAAAAGGAGCTGCTGATGTCGCTGAAAACCTGGTGTGAAGCCCAGATCGGGAAGGAAAAGCGCTTTCTGACCTGGTTCTCCGTCGGTGCCACCCTGTTTTTTGCCGGGGCGGGCGTCATGCTGTTGGCGGAATACCGGATTGTTCCTTCGCTCGGGCAGGAACTGGTGGCTCTGGCGGGCGTGATTCTGGCGGGTCTGGGGGTGTTACTTGCCCTGTATGGCTACATCATGCTGATGCTGTTGCGTCTGTTTGGTCCACCACCGGATTCACGCTGACTATGAGTATTGGGATATCTATCAGAATTGTAATTCCGGTAGATTATTTCAATGTATGCTATTGTTGCAAATGATAATCAATATTATTTAGTATGGTGGTTCCCGGTCAGGAGGATTCATCATGCAAGGCATTCATCTCTCTGCAATCAGCAATACGGACATCAAACAGGACTTATCGGTGGATTTTTCCGCGGAAGAAGCCCCTGCCTGTTTCAGCCGGCGCCAGAAAATCGCGGACTTTGAACGCTGCGAAACCTGCCTGCTGAGTTCTGCCGAAGCCTGCCCGGGCCCGGCTCTGATCAACCGCTACATGGACAGAGCGCTGGATCTGGCCGACAGCGCCGGACATCAGGGGCTGTTGCACCTGCGTGAAAGCTGGCTGCGGCGGGCCTGGATCACCCTGCGTAACAGTGCCCTGCTGCCACACCGCAGTGAAGCATGGCGCTCACTGTGCCTGATTGCCCTGTATCAGCTGTTCTTTGTCTTCCGTCATCTGTTTGCTGACCGCCCGGGGGCGGCGAAGCGTCTCAGCGCCATGACCCGGGATATGGCCATCATGACCCGTCAGCTGCTGTGAATAACCGGGCTTTCAGCCGGGATGACTCTGCTGCACTGATTTACCGGTTTAACGACACCAGACTGAACTCAGTATCTTTCGCCGGTCTGCCGCAGAGGGCGGGCTACCGGCATTACGACTGTGATTCCTGCTGTGCGACCGATCTCTGCGCCTTCCGCGAGCTGACGGTGTTGCTACGCACTGAGGATGTTCTCGGCATTGAAAGGGAGTGGTGTCACTCGCAGCAGTGGTTCGGCGAGCTGCCTCTCAGCGGGCGCAGACTCAGGCTGCTGGTGTTGCAGTGCAGTGTGCTGCTGGAGCCGGATCTCGGGGATCTGCTGTCAGGGCTGAGTGGCTGTGGCGCAGAGGTGACAGTGAGTCTGTTGACCGGGATGTAAAAGCGGCGTTAACAACACTGCCCTGTGAATAAAGTGCAGCGAATGATGTACTCTGAACCCGGCATCCTGCCCTCTTTTCCGCCGGAGTACCTTTTCACTATGACTCAGACTCAGCGGCAGCTCGTTAACATGCTGGGATTTCAGCTGTGCTGGTTCGCCTGTGTGATGGGCGGCAACCTCACTGGTCTGGTTGTGGTCAGCGCCTTTATGTTCTGGCACTGCCGTATCGCAGAGCGTCGGGAGTGGCTGCTGATCGCGGTCGTGACGGTCTCTGGCGCCGCGCTTGATACGCTCTGGTATCAGCTCGGGCTGATGAGCTTCAGCGCGGATCATCAGCTGGCGTTTATTCCACCCTGGTTGCTGCTTCTCTGGCTGGCGTTCAGTGCGACTCTGAGACACTCGTTATCCTTCCTTTTCAGTCGCCCCTTGCTGATGGTTGTTGCTTCAGCGATGGCGGCTCCCCTGAGTTATTTTGCCGGAACCCGGCTGGGAGCACTGTCAGTCAGTTATGAAGGCCTGTTGGTGATTTCCGTCAGCTGGGCGTTGCTGATGTGGCTGGCTACCCTTCTGAACCGGGTTCTGTTGCGTGAAATTGAGACAGAGCTTCACTGAAGAATGAAAAAGGCCGGTCACAGACAGGCCCTGATCAGAAAAGAACGGATGCCGGAGGCATCCGTTACTGGCTCAGCGCAGACGGCCGAGCAGGGTATTATCGGTGATTTTCAGGCTGTCACTGATGCTGGCTTCACCGTCAGTCACTGTGATAGTGACAATCGCCGGCAGCTGGCTGACAACCGCAGGGGTTGCTGTACCACTCAGAACACCCGTGCTGCTGAGGCTCAGGCCCTGTGGCAGTCCGGCGGCTGAGAAGCTCAGGCTGTCGCCGTCGGCATCCGTGAAGTAACCGCTCAGATCCACACTGACGGACTGGAAGCGGTAGCGCACCGCGATGGTTGGCAGTTCTTCTGTCTGTTCCGGCGCTGTGTTCGGCATGGCCAGGCTCAGACCGACAACGATCGGGTCGTGATCGGAAGAACGGTAGGCATCCGGGTCGGCGTAGTTATCCACTGAGCTGTAGCTCTGGCCGTTGTCTTCGGTCAGGTAATCCACCAGTGAATCTTCCACCGAGTTGATGTGCCAGGCATCCACACTCAGAACCTGAGCGGCGAGTGGTGCGGTGGCCAGAGCATGATCGAGGCTGCCGAGCATGCCGCTGAAGGAGTAGCTGTAAGGCTGTGCTTCGGTCGAGGCATCGGTGTACTTGAGGTTGGTGTAGCCACCGTCATAGAACACCTGCATCGGATCTTCCTGACTGTAGGCGTTCAGGTCACCCAGAATGATGGTCTGTTCGTCGTTCAGGAACTCAACCAGCGCCTGTGCAGCACGGGTCCGGCTGACGTTACAGTTGCCCTGGCCATCCGCGCCTTCATTGGCTTCACCACAGGCAGAGCCTTTGGACTTGAGATGGTTTACGGCAACAGTGAACTCCTGACCGTTGAAGCTGAAGGTCTGGATCAGCGCCGGACGGTTGCGGGTGTCATCAAACAGCACAACGCCTTCACCATCCACCGGTGAATTGGCGGAACTCAGGATGCGTGCAGCGCCCTGTGGCGAGACGGCTTCAGGGCGATACAGCAGGCCGACGGTGATGGCGTCGGTGCCGATGGCGCTGACACCCGGGTTAATAAAGGTGTACTCGTCACCGGCGCTCTGCTGAGCGTTCAGCTCATCGACTAAGGTCTGGATGGCACTGAGTGAGCCGAAACCGTCGTTTTCCAGTTCCATCAGGCCGATGATGTCGGCATCGATGGCGCTGAGGGCGGCAACGATTTTGGCGCTCTGCATGGCAAAGGCATCGGCTGTCGGTGCACCACGGGAGGTCGGGAAACCACCGCCTTCGCCGTCACCGTTGAAGTAGTTGAGCACGTTCATGCCCGCAATCACCAGATTCGCGTCACTGTCGACAACCGGCTGCAGCGTACGCTGATGCACAGGGTCAATGGTCAGTTCAGAGGGGATCAGGGTGTAGTTGGTGCGGTAGGCGTGCAGCACACCGGTCATGCCCGGCAGGGTGGTGTAACCGATGCGGATGGGGTTGTTGGCAGCAAAACCACTGTCATCCGGGAAGGGGATGAACTCAGGGTAGGCTGCAGACACACCGTCATCGACCAGCAGGGTATCGAGAATACGCTCGTTATTGGCGTTCAGGGCTTCAGGAGAGCCCGGCAGAGCGATTTCTGTGCCCTGGAAGTGCAGGCGCGATGAGGCCACGAACTGACCGTAGTTGCCAAGACCGTAACCTGTGCCATAGAGATCGCTGACCACCAGTTCCTGAGACGTGGTGATGCGCATACCTTCCAGCGCTTCCCACTCGTTCAGGTCAGAGACCGGCAGAGTGACGCTGACCGGAGCGGGCAGGCTGTTGCCGCTGGAGCAGACGCTGTAATCGCTGATGCTACCCAGTTGGGTCACCTGATTGTACTCACCCACGGTACCCATCACGCGTACGCGGTCACCCACAGAGACTGCCGCGCTGTAGTTATACACAAACAGACCTTCGCTTGTGCTGGCATCGCCGTCGTCTTCACCGACAGCAGTCTGTACCCAGAAACCGCTGTACTGGTAGGAGTAGTCGCCGTTGGCGAGGTTACCGCCCTGCTTGTCGGTGGTGACAATGCCTTCGATGACATGCACTTCACCCAGCAGCGGGCTGGCGTCGGCGTTCACATCACTGATGGACCCCTGAATTGCTGAAATCGCGGTGGCCGGATCGCCGCAGGCACCCAGTTCAGGGTCAACCACCACATCACAGGCGTTGGCCGCACCCGGGGTCGGGTTTGCAGCGACAAAGCCTTCGGTGTCGCGGGCGTTACCTGAGCAGCGCTGCAGCGACTGAGTCGTCCCGGCGCTGTTCATGTTTTCGTTCAGCTGTGGCTGGCCACTGTTGAGCAGCACCAGCAGACCGGCATCGTCGGCATCATCCGTGTCATAAACCACGGCATCCACCAGGGCGCTGGTGGTGACGGCGGTGCCGTTCGGAAAGGCACTGGCAGCCGCGGCGTAGAGCGCGACAGCATCGGCACCGTTCTGGATCAGGTTGCTGTCCGGAGACACATCCAGATCACAGTTGCTGATCACAGAGCTGTCGCCACAGAGCACGAAGTAACCGTCAGCGTTGGTGCTGAAACCATCCAGCCCCTGGGTGAAGTAACTGGTGTCATTGCTGCCGTTGAAGAAGACCAGAGTGTATCCGTCCAGCGAGGTATTGCCGGCACCGCCGTCATACAGCTCGAGAAATTCACCGGTATCGGTGGAGGTCTGATCGGCGTCGGTTTCGTTGATCAGAAGTTCAGCGTTAGCCGCACTGCTGAGCGTAAGGCCTGCCAGCGTCAGGCCGGACAGGAAAAAACGATAGTTCATGGGAATCCCCTGAAAGAGAGTTGAGGAAAGAGCGCACATTGATACAGAAGTATCTTTCATGCGTTGGTCACTGATATTAAGGATTTATGTCAGTGATTCAGGAGGTCGGAGAAAAGTTGGTCGGAGAATGAGTCACTTTTCCTGTCAAAGTCAGCAGATGGTATGCCTCAGAGGCTGAGGACGGGGTTCCGGACAGACCTGACTACACTGTCGGGAATGTCGCAAAACGCTCAGGATCTGGCTGCGGCCCCTGCGTCATGGGGCGTATGATGATCCGGTTGCATCTGTTTCATTGCCATTCCTGTCTGTGATTCATCAGACTCTAGGATTCTTCATGCGCGATACCAATATTCTGACCCTTGCCCTGCGTCTGGCGCAGCGCGCCGGTGCCCTGATCCGTGAACAGCGCCGCCAGCTCGACATCAGTTTCAAAGACGGAACTGAGCTGGTGACCCAGGCCGATATTGCTGCCGATAAACTCATCACGGAAGGCATCCGCAAGTGTTACCCCGACCATCAGATCCTGTCGGAAGAACTTAACCCGGATCAGACCACCGAGGCCGCTGATCTGTGGATCATTGATCCCATCGACGGCACCGTAAATTACGCCCACCGTCATCCGCAGTGTGCGGTCTCCATTGCCTATTACCGTGACGGCAAACCGGTGGTGGGTGTTGTGCACAACCCTTTCCTCAACGAGACCTTTCATGCCATCCGTAATAAGGGTGCCTTTATCAACGACCGGCCTATCCGGGTATCGCGCACGGAAGAGATGCAGCGGGCACTGATTGCCACCGGCTTTCCCTACACCAAAGAGACTTTGCCACTGCTGATGCGGCGTCTGAGTGGCGTGATGGCTGAGTGCGCGGACGTCCGTCGTCTGGGATCAGCGGCTCTGGATATCTGTTGGGTGGCAACCGGACGGCTGGATGGCTATTACGAGAGTGTAAAGCCCTGGGATTTTGCGGCTGCGCGTCTGATTGCCTCAGAAGCGGGCGCCACGACCGGACATATTTTTCCGCTGGCGGACGGTGTGAATGAAGATCTGGAAGGCAGTAATCTGCTGATTGCTAACCCGGCGTTGTTTGAGCGCCTGCAGCAGATACTGCAGGCGGCGGAAGCGGAACCAGCCGCTTCCTGATCGGATTGCCGGAGAGTCAGCCTCAGCTGAACAGGCTGCTCTGCTTGCTGTGCAGGGCTTCGGCGTCGGCCACAATGCGGTCAACCAGTTCCTGTGCAGACGGAATGTCTTCAATCAGACCCTGGGTCTGACCGATAAACTGCACACCGTCGTCCAGGTTGCCATCGATGGTCGCGGCACGCAGGCGCGGCACACTGGCCCCGAAGTACGCCAGCAGCTTGATCTTATCCAGCATGACCAGCATCCCCAGCATGATTTTCCACACCGGCTGTTTGACGATGGCCGCAGCTTTGGTGGCTTCTTTGGCCGCCATGATAAAGTTCATCGGCTTCTTGGTTTCTTTTACCGAGCGCGGGGTTTTCATTACCCGTGCCCAGAGGCCATCGAAGTTCTTTGAGTAGATGGTTTCGTCTTCGGATTTGCTGACGACGGTCTTTTTTACATTGTCGTGCAACGGGCTGTCAGAGGTGGTTGCAAAGCGTGAGCCCATAGCCACCGCTTCCGCGCCCAGAGACAGGGCAGCCAGCAGACCGCGGCCGTCGGCAAAACCACCGGTGGCGATGACCGGAATACTCACTTTCGAGGCAATGGATGGAATCAGCACCAGTGACGTCACGGCACCACCGTGGGCAGCGGCTTCATGGCCGGTCACCAGCAGGGCATCGGCGCCGATGCTCTCGGCGGACTTGGCATGCTTCTCAGAGACGACTGTGGCGATGACTTTGCCGCCGTATTCGTGGGCACGCTTGACCAGCCAGTCGCCTTTACCCAGAGAGAAGTTGATGACCGGCACTTTTTCATCCAGGGCGACTTCGGCGTTTTCTTTAGCACCCGGCATCAGCAGGGTGACGCCAACGCCGAACGGCTTGTCGGTCAGTTCACGGATTTTACGGATCGATTCGCGTGTTTCTTCCGGCGTCAGCGGGCCACTGGCAAGAATACCCAGACCACCGGCGTTGCTGACCGCAGCGACCAGTTGAGGTGTGGAGATCCAGCTCATGCCGGGAAGAATCAGGGGGGCTTCGATACCCAGAAGTTCGGTAATCCGTGTTTTCATAGCAGCTTCTCTCTGTTCCGGAGAGCGCAATCTACACGGCTGAACGCAGAAGTCTATAGCCCTGCTGACGCGGGCTCAGAAAGGGTATTGAGAGAAGGAGATTACGGGCGCTGCAACTGACGCTGCTGCATCAGATTACGCATCATCTGCTGGCGTTGTTCCGTGCTCATATCGCGCAGCTGTTCAAGGCGGCGCAAACGGTCAGCCTGATCGGCCTGTTGGGTGTTCTGCAGAGACTGATAGAAGTTGTCCAGAGCCTGACGCTGAGCCGGGCTGGTGTTGTGCCAGTCGATGCTGGTTTCAGGACGCAGTTCGGCCTCAGGCAGGTCTGCAAAGGCCCCCTGAAACACAACTAACCCGATAATCAACAGAACTGAACGCACAGTTACACCTCATCTATCAACAGTTACCATTCTAATAGCGATTTCCGCGAATGCTAAGTCAAGGGTGGTAAGCGAAGCGTAAAGGAAAGATTCAGGGGGCTTTCTGCTGTATCCGGCACGGAATGCCATAAATACGTTACCCTCAGAGATCCGGTGGCAGATAAATAATCACCATCAGACCGCCCTCGCGATGGTTAAGCAACCGTACCCGGCCACGGTGATGGGCCACCACCCGGTTGGCAATGGCCAGACCAAGACCGAAACCGCGGTGACCTTCATTGATGCGCTGGCGTGCCACTTCGGCGCGCACAAACGGCCGCAGCAGATCTTCCAGTTTGTCGTCCGGTACGCCGGGGCCGTGATCGCGGATTACGATACGCACCTGGCCACGGCGCATACGTACAGACACATCGACACTGGTGCCGCTTTCTGTGTGCAGCAGGGCGTTACGGACGATGTTCTCAAACGCCGAATGCAGCAGGCGGATATCGCCGATCACCTTGTGGATATCGGCATCAGAACTGAAATTGATGATGCTCTCCGGATGTTCAAACTGCGCATCCTCAATTACCTGCTGCAGTACCTGACCACAATCCACCGGCTGCCAGTGGCTGTGATCCTGCTGGGTTTCCAGCCGCGCCATGTTGAGCAGGTCTTCGATCATGTCGTTGAGGCGCTGGTTCTCCAGCTCAATGCGGTCGAGGTGCTCTTCCTGTTCCGGTACAGCATCGAGACGCGCCAGTTCCAGCGCGATGGAAGAGCGCGCCAGTGGCGAGCGCAATTCATGGGATACATCGCTGACCAGCTGCTTCTGGTCGTGAATCAGGCGTTCGATGTAGCTGGCCATGTGGTCGAACTCACGGCCCAGTTCACCCAGTTCATCACGACGGCGCAGAAAGCGCGGACTCATCCGGGCTTTCCAGTCGCCCTGCGCAAAGGCGCGGACAGTCTTCTGCATCTGCCGCACCGGGCGTGTCAGGTAGCCGGACAACAGCAGGCTCCAGATGGCAAACAGCAGCACCGAGGCAAGCAGCCCCCAGGCCAGATACTGGGGCAGGTTGAACACCAGCAGGGGATGAATGAACTCCACCACCAGAAGATAGACCTGACCGCTGGCATCCGAGATAGGGGCTTTAACCAGAATTTCAGAGCGGCCGACCGGGTTGATACGGGCCTGATACGATTCGGAAGAATAGGCGTAGCGGATCACGGCTTCCGGTGCCGGAGTCAGGCTGACGCCCTGATGATCGAACACATAGGCATTGACGCTGGGGTGGCGTTCAAAACTGAGCAGCCATTCCAGTAGCAGGGGTTCGCCCCCCTGTTGCAGCATGAGTTCAGCGGCGGATATGTAGCCCCCGGTCGGGGCGATCAGGTTAACCGAGTCGTTGGACCACTGCCGGTAATAGGAAGCCAGGACCAGAGTCACCAGCGTGGTGACCAGACCGGTCACCATGAACGCCAGATAAATTTTCCAGAATACGCCACGCATGGCTGCACAGGTCCCGCTTGTCAGGTTTCAGTTCGGTTCAGGCATCCGCCGTCATGTACATATAACCCACGCCACGGATGGTCTTGATGCGCGGATTGCCATCCGGTGCATTACCGAGCTTTTTACGCAGGTTGCTCAGGTGCATATCCAGACTGCGGTCGAACAGGGTCAGGGAACGCTGCATCGACTGCTCGGCCAGACGGTTTTTGTCGATGACCTTGCCGATCTCCCGCACCAGCACACCGAGGATATTGAACTCGGTGGCGGTCAGGTCCAGCTCTTCGCCATTACGGGCGACCTTATGGGTTTCGAAGTCAATGACCAGATCATCCACTTCCAGCTTGGCCGCCGTGACATCGGCAGAGCGGCCGCGGCGCAGAATGGCACGCAGACGCGCTGACAGCTCACGCGGGTTGCAGGGCTTGGGCACATAGTCATCGGCGCCGATTTCCAGCCCTTCAATACGATTGGCTTCATCGCCTTTTGCCGTCAGCATAATCACCGGGATTTCGCTGCGGCTGCGGATCTGACGCAGAATCTCAATACCGCTGCCGCCGGGCAGCATGACATCCAGAATGACGCCCTGATACAGGCCGCTGAGGGCTTCTTTCAGTCCATCGTCGGCATTGTGGACCGTCTTCACACGGAACAGCTCGCGTTCCAGATAGCGCTGCAGCAGACTGCACAGTTCTGTATCGTCATCGACAATCAGAATATTCATAACGGCTCCTGTCGTGACCGGGAGACCCCGGTGGCACTGTTATCCAGCATTTTTATTCTGTACTGACATTTACAATAGCCCCGCAGACGGAGCTTGTCATGCCGGGCCGCTCAGTCAGTGCTGTGTTCAGTCTTTTTTGACCGGACGGTTCCAGCCACTGATATTGCGCTGTTTGCCCCGGCCGACAGCCAGTTCACCGTCCGCCACCGGGCGGGTGATCACAGAACCGGCACCTACCGTCGCATCTGTGCCTATGGTGACGGGGGCGACCAGCGCCGAGTTGGACCCGATAAAGGCACCGGCACCGATTTCAGTACGGGATTTATTCACGCCATCGTAATTACAGGTAATGGTACCTGCTCCTATGTTGGCGTTGGCACCAACGCTGGCATCGCCGATATACGACAGATGGTTGACCTTGGCGCCTTCTCCGATCTGTGACTTTTTAATTTCACAGAAGTTGCCAACCCGCGCTCCTGAGGCCAGTTCAGCCCCCGGACGCAGGCGTGCGTAGGGACCGAGGTGACAGGCGCTGGCGACATCGGCCTGCTCTATGTGGCAGAAACTTTCGATCTCTACCCCGTCGCCGATACGGCTGTTACGGATCAGGTTGTAAGGACCGATCCGGACGTTATTACCCAGAGTCACTTCGCCCTCAAACACACAGCCGACATCGATAGAAACGTTGTCGCCCACTCTGAGGCTGCCGCGGATATCCAGCCGCTCAGGGTCCATCAGGGCAACCCCGTTACGCATCAGCTCATCTGCCAGCTGGCGCTGGTAAATGCGCTCCAGACGCGCCAGCTGCAGGCGGTCGTTGACACCCTCAACTTCAGCGGCGCTGTCCGGCTGGTGGGTGACGATCTGCAGGCCGTCAGCGACGGCCATAGCGATCACATCCGTAAGGTAGTATTCACCCTGAGCGTTATCCGCCGACAGCTGTGGCAGCCAGTGTTTCAGGCGTGCTGCCGGTGCGGCGAGGATGCCGGTATTCACTTCCCGGATCTGGCGCTGCGCCTGGCTGGCATCTTTATGTTCGACGATGGCCTGAACGTCGCCAGAGGCATCACGGACGATGCGGCCATAACCACCCGGGTCGGGCAGGGTCACAGTGAGCAGGCCGAGGTTACCTGCCCGGGCGGCGGCGACCAGCGGCAGCAGGGTGTCGCGGCGGATCAGCGGGACGTCGCCGTACAGCACCAGCACGACACTGTCGTCACTGATGGCGGGCAGTGCCTGGGCGACGGCATGGCCCGTTCCTTTCTGCTCAGACTGCACAGCCCAGTTCACTGGCGTTGCACCGAAGGCTTCGCGGATCAGATCCGCCCCATGCCCGATCACCACATGCTGTTCTGCGCCGCTGAGGGACATGGCGGTATCCAGCACATGCCCGAGCATGGGCTGTCCGGCCAGAGTGTGCAGAACTTTCGGGCGCGCAGACTTCATTCGTGAGCCTTTGCCCGCGGCGAGGGTAACGACCGCAAGTGACATGGGAGTCTCCAGTTTTTTATTCGCGCCTATTCTATCGGGCAGGGCGCCGGGGTGCTATCGGCAGCGGAATGCAGGTTTCCCGGGCGGGACGCTCAGGGAAGGATTATCCCTTGCCGCCGGTGTGAAGGGATGTGGTATCTGTACCACTGAGGCAGGAAGCCGCGCGGCGCGCCAGTTCCGTCATAAAGTAGGGGTAGCCATCCGGGATCAGACTGATGTCGGCTCCCATCGGGTCCAGCTCCAGCAGACGTACCGGATGATCGCCCGTAAAGCCGCGGATCATCTCTGCGGACACGCCGGGTTCATAAAAGATGCAGGTCACGGAGCCTTCCTGAATCAGGCCGCGCAGGGTGCTCAGGGTTTTCAGGCCGGGTTTCTGCTCCGGATTGATGGTGAAACTACCCAGCTGATTGAGGTGGTTCTCACTCACCCAGTGATCGTAGGCACGGTGATACACCAGAAATCCACGTTCGCGCAACGGCGTGAGCAGCGCATCAATCTGCTGCCGGGCTTTGTCCATGGTGTCGGCAAAGTCACCGGCGGAGCTGCCCAGCGCCTCGGCCAGTGATTCCTGGGTGGCTGTCATGACAGGCACAGACAGCCAGTAGTGGGCATTCACCGGCTGGTCTGCGCTGGCAAAGGAAGAGATATCAATCCAGTTTTTCTCCGGCCAGCGGCGCACAAAACCGGTGAGGTAGGGCTCTGCCAGCGGGCCACCCCAGAGGATGATGTCGGCTTCCTGCAGCTGATCGATATCGGACGGCTTCAGGGCGAAGTGATGCGGGTCGATAGTCGGGGGCAGCAGCACCTGCAGTTGCTCAGCCGGGACGACCGAGGCCGCGAGTAGGGCCAGAGGGTGAATGGTGGCCAGTACCTGGAGTTTATCGTCGGATGCCTGTACTGCACTGACGCTGAGAGACAGTGTGATCAGCAGCAGGATACGGAGTTTTTTCATTGTAACGCGGTTCATTTACCGTAGAATTGCAACATTATAACCTAATTCTCCGTCATTTCTCATGGCCAATCTTCATCCGCACAATCATGATCACTGCATCAGGACCGCCATTCAGCGTGCTCAGACGGTCTGCGAGCAGCAGGGCGTCCGCCTGACACCGGTACGACGCCGGGTTCTGGAGCTGGTATGGCAGAACCATAAGCCCACCGGCGCTTATGAACTCCTGCCGCAACTGGCGGCCGACGGTTTCAACTCGGCCCCGCCAACGGTGTACCGGGCGCTCGATTTCCTGCTGGAGATCGGGCTGATTCACCGCATCAGTTCGCTTAATGCGTTTATTGGCTGTGATCACCCGGGAGGTCAGCATCCGACCGGTTTTTTCATCTGTACTGACTGTGGCAACGCTGCTGAGCTACCGGCGGCCAGACTTCAGGCTTTTTCCGCAGAGCTGGAGCAGGTCATGGGTGTGCAGGTGGCCAGCAGCAGTTACGAACTGACAGGACTCTGTGGCGTATGCCGTCTGAAACCATGACCTCTCCTTTATTACAGGCGACAGGGATTGAGCTGTCTTACCGCGACCGCAAGGTCCTCGACCATATCTCACTGACGCTCAGACCCGGTCAGATCATGACCATTATTGGCCCGAATGGTACGGGTAAATCCTCTCTGATCCGCGTTCTGCTGGGGTTGCTGACACCTCAGGCCGGACGTATTGAGCGCCGCCCGGGGCTGCGCATCGGCTATATGCCGCAGAAGCTGCAGCTTGACCGGCGTATGCCGCTGACCGTACGCGGTTTTCTGCAGCTGGCCAAAGGCGCTGATTTCAATGCCATTGATCACTGGCTGCAGCGTCTGAGTATTCAGTCTCTGGCGGAGCAGAGTGTGCACTCACTCTCTGGTGGCGAATGGCAACGGGTACTGCTGGCACGGGCGCTGCTGCGCAATCCTGAGCTGCTGGTGCTGGATGAACCGGTGCAGGGGGTGGATGTACAGGGGCAGGCGGAGCTGTATGCCCTGATTCCGGAACTGCGCGATGAACTCGGCTGTGCGGTGCTGATGATCTCGCACGACCTGCATCTGGTGATGTCGGCCACGGACGAAGTGCTGTGCCTGAACGGCCATATCTGCTGTTCCGGACATCCGGATTCCGTGACGGCTGATCCGGCCTACCTGCAGTTGTTTGGCAAGGATCAGCAGCCGGTATTCGCACCCTATGTGCACCATCACGACCACGATCACAGCTGCTGTGATCACACAGACACCGCCGCCGGAGCACACAAACATGACTGACAGCTGGTGGTTACTGCCTCTGCTCGCCGGGGTTCTGCTGGCTATGTCGGCCGGTCCTCTGGGCAGTTTTGTAGTGTGGAAGCGCATGGCATTTTTCGGCGATACCTTAGCGCACGGCGCCTTGCTGGGCATTACCTTCGGTGTGATGACAGATCTCGATCCGACGCTGGCGCTGGTGGCCGGGTCACTGGTGCTGGCGGTACTTTTATTGCCCCTGCAGAGAACCTCCGGGCTGGCCACCGATACTCTGCTGGGCATTGTCTCGCACGGCACCCTGGCCGTGGGGCTGGTGCTGCTGAGCCTGACCGGCGATATCCGTGTTGATCTGAACGCCTACCTGTTCGGCGACCTGCTGGCGATCGATCAGTGGCATGTGCTGTGGCTGCTGCTGAGTACCACACTGACGCTGGTGTTACTGCGGGTATTCTGGACCGATCTGCTGGCGGTGACGGTCAGCCCGGAGCTGGCACGCATCGAAGGCAGGCCGGTGGCAGCGCTTGAGCTGCTGCTGACCATTCTGCTGGCCTGTACCGTGGCGCTGGCAATGAAAGTCGTCGGTATTCTGCTGATCAGTGCCATGCTGATTATTCCGGCCGCTACCGCCCGGGCTTTTGCCCGGACTCCGGGGCAGATGACCCTGCTGGCCGCAGCCAGCGGGGTGCTGGCGGTGCTGTTGGGTGTGATGGCGTCGTTCCGTTGGGATACGCCAGCCGGTCCGAGCATCGTGGTATCGGCGCTGCTGTTGTTCCTGCTCAGTCTGCCCCGCCGTTCAGCAGCGCAGTAACCAGAGGCTTCATCCGCACAGGCGTAAACGGCGGTTCTATGTAACCGCGGTACCGCCCCTGGGGATCGATGAGTATCAGGTTGGCGCTGTGATCCATCAGGTAATCGCCGGTGTCCGGGCGCTCCACCCGGGCGTAAAACGCATTCAGCACACCGGTCAGGGTCTGCATGTTCTCCGGGTTTCCGGTAAACGCCCGGAATTCAGGATTGAAGTAATTCATGTATGGCTTCAGTGCCGCCGGGGTATCGCGCTGCGGATCAACACTGACCAGCAGGGCGGTCAGCTGGCGGGTCTGCTCGTCGGACAGCTGTTTCCATAACTGGCTCAGCTGCAGCAGAGTCATGGGGCAGACATCCGGGCAGAAGGTGTAGCCGAAAAACACCAGCGTCCAGCGGCCCTGCAGGTCACGGGTGTTGGCGCTGTCGCCGTTCTCATCGACAAACTCCAGTGCGGGCAGGGTTGGCCCGTTGAAGACCGCCACGCCGTCGCTGTGCTGCAGCACGCTGCGGGCGGAGGGTGGTGCGCTGGCCAGTCCGGCTCCAAAGGCCAGAACCAACAGCAGGGTAAGAGCAAGTGCGTATTTCAAAGTCGTGTCCTGAAAAGCGTGTCTGCTGCATTCTGCCAAATTTCTGCACCCGGTTAACAGTCGCTGACAAAGCTCTGCCCTGTTCTGAGGTTTTCGTCTGGTTTCTGACGCACTTTCCCTTGCAGTGAAGCCGGGTTTCTGACCGTTCTGAAACACAAGGTAACCTTTTTTGTGAGATTTCCTGTAAATCCGTCAATCTTTACTATACTTGAAGATGTAAACAGAAAATAAAGCATAACTTATTGTTTTTAAGAGGTTTTTCTTGTTTTTATCTGAGCAGTGCAACGTCCTTGAACGTCTGAATCCCCTGATTAACCGCCACGCCAGCCGTTTCGCTCTGCTGCGTTCGGACTGGTGGGAATCCCCTCAGGAAAAGTGTCGCGACTACATCAGCTCGCAGTTTGAAATGCTGCCATGCCTGCTGAGTGGTGCTTTGCAGAATGCCCGCCGTCTGGGACTGGAGCATGCGTTCTCTGGCATGCTTGATCTGCTTGAGCAGCAGGATGACGCACAGGGCAACTCATCCGCCGCGGTTGCCGGATCGGCCTACCGGGTCTTCCGTATGCTGGAAGCAGCAAATGATATCTGTCTGGATCAGCAGGGCGCACCTCTGTTCAATGCCGATCTGACCCTGATCTGTCTGATTCTGCACACCTTCTGTAGAGAATCCGTCGCTCAGGTTACAGACCTGGAAACCGAGCTTCAGGCAACGTCGCTGTTCCGGCGCCTGCCACAGAACAGCGGCTTCAGCGGGCTGCTGGCCCGTCTGGCTGAGGCCCGCCCTCAGGCTCAGCGCAACGGTCAGCGCTCAGCCGTTACCGTTAACTGAATGACGCACACACCTCATCCCGCCATCTGACGTTGCATGAAGTCCTGCAGTGCCCTTACACGGGCGCTGCGGCGCATGTCCCGGTGGTACACAAACCACATGCCCGACTGAGAGATATCCAGTCCCAGATTCAACTCGCGCAGACTGCTGCGGTTACCGGACAGCGTCAGGGTGTTCAGTGGTCCTATGCCCATCCCGGAGCGCACAGCGGCTTCGATGTCATTGAAGCTGTTGCTCTGAAAGGCCACCTGTTGCGGATCCACCCGGTCGATCAGGGCGTCAATGCCGGGAATCCGCGTTTTTTCACCGGTGGGCAGCACCCAGAGGTGCTGATTAATTTCCGACAGTGACTCCGGCACACCGTATTCCTCGGCGTATCCAGCTGAGCAGAAGAAGCCGATACCCACCTGTCCCAGAGGCCGGGCAATCAGGTCCGGTTCTTTCGGTTGTCCACCGATGCGGATTGCGACGTGAACCTCACCGGCGGATAGGGGAAGTATGTCGTCGGTGGCGACAATCTGTACCCGGATCTGCGGGTACGCCTTACGGAAGCGGTGCAGCATGGGCGCAAAAAAGGGGGAGAAGTCGGTCACTGTGGAAATACGCAGCGTGCCCGAGGGGCTGCTCTCCAGCGTACTCAGGGTGTTGCACAGGCGGCGCACATCACCACTGATGGGTTGCATGGTCTCCCGCAGCAGACGACCCGCATCAGTCATCTGATAGCCGCGCTGATGGCGGATAAAGAGCGGAATGCCAAGGGCTTCTTCCAGGCGCGTCACTGATCGCAGTACGGTGGAATGGTTGATGCCAAGCTGCTCTCCGGCGCGGCTGAGGCTGCCACTGACTGCCAATTGATGAGCTATCCTCAGATCATCCCAGCGGATATCACGGTCCATAGATCTGTCTCCGGTAGTGCAGATATCGCGCACAGAAGGTTCTGTGCAATTATGCACAATAGTTTTCACTTAATGGTGCTATTTTACACAACAAGGCTGAGCTAGAGTTAGTACTAACAAGGAGCAGCACATGCCGTCACATCTCAAAAACACATCCTCAGGTTATGGCTGGATGGCCATCCTGCTGCACTGGCTGGTAGCGCTGGCGGTCTTTTCCATGTTTGGTCTTGGCCTCTACATGGTCGAGCTGACCTATTACGACGCCTGGTACAAAGGCTCGCTCGATCTGCACAAGTCGGCGGGCATACTGCTGGCGCTGGTGGTTGCTGCACGCTACGTCTGGCGCCTGGTCAATCCATCGCCGTCGGCCTTGTCGGCCAACCGTCTTGAGCATCTGGCGGGGCATGCTGCGCACCTGATGCTGTATCTGATGATGGCGGCGCTGTTTGTCAGTGGTTATCTGATCTCCACCGCCGAAGGCCACGGCATCAGTGTATTCGGCTGGTTTACGGTTCCGGCGACACTGACCGGAGACAACCAGGAAGACATTGCCGGTGATATCCACCGCTGGCTGGCCTGGGGCCTGATGGGGCTGGTTGCCCTGCACGCCGCCGCTGCCCTGAAACACCACTTTATCAACCGTGACGCAACACTCGTGAGAATGCTGCGTCGCATCAATGACTGACCGGAGAGGACTCTCTTATGAAAAAACTTCTGCTGACCACACTTTTCAGTGTGACCGCCCTGACCGCAACTGCTGCCCAGGCAGCGACTTATGATGTTGATAATGAAGGTGCTCACGCCTCAGTAAATTTCCAGATCCAGCATCTGGGGTACAGCTGGCTGACCGGTCGTTTCAACGACTTTGACGGCAGCTTCGAATACGACGCGGCAGCGCCGGAAAAATCCTCCATTGAGGTGGTGATTGATACGACCAGCCTGGATTCCAATCACGCTGAACGTGACAAGCACCTGAAAAGCGCCGATTTTCTGGATGTGAAGAAATACCCGACAGCGACCTTCAAAAGCACCGGTTTTAAATCAACCGGAGAAGGTAAAGGCGAAATCACGGGTGATTTCACTCTGCACGGTGTTACCAAGAGTATTACTTTCCCGGTGAAACGCATCGGTGAAGGCAATGATCCATGGGGTGGTTACCGCGCTGGTTTCACCGGCAGCACCACGCTGAAACTGAAAGATTACGGCATTGATTATGACCTGGGGCCAGCGTCTACCACGGTTGAAATCACTCTGCACATCGAAGGTGTCCGTCAGTAAGACGGATGCGGCAGCCGGAGAAATCCGGCTGCATTCCTCTTTTTCATCTTATTTATCGCTTTTCCTGCCCATCTGCCTGTTTTATGGTGCTGAATCATTGATTCACGCGCAGACAATACAGAGAATGAACTTTCACCGGTACTACCGGTCTCTGCCAGAAGTCACAGGGTCTGGAAAATCATGGCGGTCGAACTAAGAAAAAATAAACGCTTCCCGAGCCATCTGCCTGCCCGCATTCTTTCTGAAGAGGGAGAGGCGATCCAGTGTACGGTCGTCAATTACTCTCACAGTGGTATCCGTTTACATTGGCACCATGGTGTTGTGCCGTCGTCCGGCGGTCCTTTGCTGCTGGAGATCGATCTCCACGAACCGGCCACACTGCAGGTCGAATTTGTTTACCAGAAAGACGATTTTCTCGGTCTGCGTATCCACGAACCCACTGACCAGCTGTTTCTGGAAATCCAGGACTACACCCAACGTCACGGTGTCAGCCGTGAGGTCACCGATGCCGAGGCAGAAAACTACCGTCAGCTGATGGTTGATGAAACCGCCATGCTCAGTGAGGCCATGCCCGGTCGCTGGGCATCTGCCTTTGTTGAAGAAACCGGCATTCACGCCGACCGTTCACGTACCACAGATGAGCATCAGCAGTGGATGGAGGCAGCACAGAATGTACGGGTTCTGCGCGCAGACTTCATGCAGGAATTTGCCCGTCGCATCCGCTTGCAGCTGGAGCGCTGGAGCCGTGGTGAGGCGAAGAAAACCGAAGAAGAAACCCGCTCCGAAACCATCATTACCCTGTCGCTGGTACACCAGAAGGATTTTGAAGACTGGCTGCGCACCAAAGTCACGATTTCTCATCTGCAGGCGCATCTGGCGCGCCGCGAGTTTGAAGTAAAACAGTATTTTCACGCGATGTTCTCCGGACCGGAGTCTAACCGCTTCAATCCGCTCGACCCTGTGCTGGTCACCGAAGCCTTCCGCGACAGCATCCACATCCTGCAGTTGCCGCGTCCCTGCCGTGAAATTGCCTTTGCCGTGTTTGAGCGTATCGCTCTGGAAATGCTGACGGCCACCTATCAGGTCATCACCGACCGGGTCGATATTCCGCTGACCTTCCTTTATCGCCGTAACCTCCCTGAACCGGTTCCGGCGCAGACTGCTCATACTCAGGCTCCGGAAACCCTGAACACTGCAGCCGCCGGGGCAGAGCCGGCATCAAGGCCTGCAGAAACCGCCGAGCCACCGGACAACCTGCTCTACTGGCCGGGCACACCCAAAGCCCGCGAACAGGCCGAACGTACCTACAGCAGTCTCGGACAGCTGCTGTCACTGCGCCCATTAACCGGGCACCCGGCTCCTGTGCAGACCGGCAGGCTCAGTGATCATGACGGACAGACGTCGCCGGTGTCTCAGGCTCTGCTGCCACTGGCTTCAGCCAGTGACATTCTGGGGCTGGTAAATGATCTTGCCCGGGATAATGACGGCCTGCCCATGGGCCTGCGCGCGGTGATGGAAATGGTACTGACCCAGCGTGGGCTGCGTCTGCCGGAGGATACCGCCAATGCCGTGGATACACTGGAACAGATCACCCGTAACCTGCTGGATAACCCGGAACTGGCAGATTTTATCAAACCCTGTATCCGCGAGATGAGCTGGCCGCTGCTGCGGCTGATTCTTAATGACGCCGCCGCACTGTTCAATCCGGAGCACCCGGCGCGCATCATGATTACCGTGCTGGGTCAGCTTGGTCGTCTGACGCTGGTCGGTCAGAGCCAGCTGCAACTGGAACTGAGCCGTCTGCTGCTGCCCCTGACCAGCTCTGAAGTCTCAGACCCGGCCCTGTTTGAGGAGGTGCTGGAGCAGCTGCGTTACCTGCTGGATAACGCTGAGCGCCGCGTCCGCCAGAACACGGAGCGTGTGGCGCAGGCCGCCGAAGGCGAATATCAGATTCACCGTGCCCGTCAGAATGTACAGAACATGCTTGGACTGGATACCTCGGCCAAGACGCTGCCGCAGAGTGTGGTCGACTGGCTGTACGAAGGCTGGCAACAGATTCTCAGCATCCACTGGCTGCGCGATGGTCCGGACAGTGAGCGTTTTCAGAGCGCCGTGACCCTGTACCGGGACATTATCGATGTGTTTGATCCGGAAAACCGCGGTCAGTCGCGTCTGCTGCAGTCGTTCATCCCGCTGGCTGAACAGGCCAGGGTGGAGCTGGATGATCTGAACGGCCCGCTGCCGGAGCATCAGAAGTGGTACCGCAGCATGCTGACCTCGGCGGGGATGCACCTGAGTGGTGGTCAGCTGGCCGAAGCGGTGGAGATGCAGTCCTATAAAGCGGTCGTGGACGACACCAGCGGCGCCGGTAAGGGCGCGCGCCGGGTAAGGGCTCTGAATACCGGAGACCGTCTGCAGATACGTGATACCGGGCAGGTCGTGTCGATTGCCTGGATCGCTGATGACCACTCGCGGCTGGCCTGTGTGAATCACACCGGTATGCGCATGCACGATTTCCGCTTTGATGAACTGGCCAAGCTGATGGAAACCGACGATGTCCGGCGTCTGTTTGAGCAGGAAGAATCCACTCTGGATCAGAGCATTGACTCACTGGTGCAGCAGATTTACAGCGATCTGTCCCGTCAGGCCAATACCGACCCTCTGACCGGTCTGATCAACCGTCAGCATTTTCTGCATCTGTTGTCCGCCGCCCTGCAGGAGCATAACCGCAATCGTCGCCCTTTAAGTCTGGTGCTGTTTGATATTCATCAGCTGCGGGTCATCAACCAGAGTTACGGACTGCGCACCGGAGACGACTGTCTCAAGGCCGTGGCCAATGAACTGCTGGCGGAATACCCGGGTTGTCTGTGTTCGCGCATCAGCGACAGTGCCTTCGCCCTGCTGCTGCCGGATCAGGATACGGAGCTGGCGGAGTCGAGCGCGCGGCAGTTTCTCAAACAGATGAATCAGGTGCCCGTAAAAACCGCTGGCGGACTGGAGATTCACCCGGAGATCCGGGCCGGTCTTGCGACACTCACGGCGGATACGGCGGATGCCGTTGATCTGCTGGAGCAGGCTCAGCTGGCCTGTCAGGAAGCCACATCCTCCGGCCAGTCCGGTGCTCTGGTGAGGTACCAGTTTCAGCAGTCACCGCGTCACCGTTACCGCGAGTACAGCGAATGGCGCGAGCGTCTGGACCGGGCACTGCAGTCAGACAGTCTGTCGTTGCTGCTGATTCCGGTAAAACCGGTACAGCTGCGCCACAAAGCACTGCGCCAGTACGAGGTGATCTGTCAGTTACCGGACGGGCCGGGTGGCCGCATCCCTCCGGATGAAGTGCGCTACTCCAACAGTGGTGGCTTTATGCAGGCCTATGAAGCCGATCGTTGGGTGGTCCGTCAGCTGGTTAAGTGGATGCTGCATAACCGCGAAGCCGCCGCGGTCATCCGCCGTTTCATCATCCGTATATCCGGACTCTGCCTGACGGATGGCAACCTCAGCGGATACCTGCGCCAGCAGCTCGAAGAGCATGATATTGAAGTCAATAAATTCTGCTTTGAGCTGGATGAATCGGGCATCCGCGGCGAGCTTAATGCTACGGCTGAACACATGCACGAGCTGCGCTCACTGGGTTGCCAGTTTGTACTCTCTGAGTTTGGTACCGGGCAGGCTTCGTACCGTACCCTGAAAACACTGCCGGTGGATATGGTGAAGATTGACCGCAATCTCATTGATGATCTGCACACCAGCTCAGCCGATTACGCACTGGTGAAATCCATTCAGGAAATCGCCCGCTTCATGGCCAAGAAAACCATTGCTGAATACACAGACAATGACATCGCCTGGGATATTCTGCGTGGAATAGGCGTGGACTTCAGTTCAGGCTCACGCGATTCTGCCGTACCGCTCGATGGACTGGAGCTGCCACCGGCCTGATCTCTGCCCGTTACCAACAGACTCCTGCGGTAAATCCAGCGCGGGACAGACTGTCCCTGTGGGAGCAGGCTGTGAACAGATGAAAGGCTGGGGAGGGCAGTGTACAATCCAGCCGACCTCTGGTCCTTTGGGGGCTGATCGAATAGCCGGGCAGACCCAGAAATTCACCTGATGTGTTATGCGTCATTGCTACCGGGTCCGACCTGTTTATGAAAGCGCTACTGACCGTCCTGCTGAGCACCTTTCTGGCTGCCTGCGCCGTTACTCACCTGCCTGACAACCTGTCGCGCGCCATGATGAATCAGGAAAACCCTGACATCGTCGCTGAAGGTGCCCCGTCGTATCTCATCATGCTGGATGCGCTGATTCTCACCTATCCGGACAATGAAAACCTGCTGTTGGCAGGCTCGCGTCTTTACGGAGCCTATGCCGGTGCGTTCAGCAAAGACCCTGAGCAGGCACGCAACATGGCTGACAAGGCTATGGAGTATGCCCGCCGGGCGCTGTGTGAGTACGACAAAGATGCCTGTCCGTTGATGGATGGCCCGCTGGATGAACTCAAAGCCGCTCTGGCTGACCAATACGATGAGAAAGACATCAACATGATGTACTCCTATGGGGCTGCATGGGCCGGATGGATTCAGGCCAACAGTGATGACTGGAATGCCATCGCCCAGCTCGGTAAGGTACAGGCCCTGATGGAATGGGTGGCCGCTTACGACGAGTCTTACGACAATGCCACGGTACAGGTGTACCTCGGCGTTCTGAATACTCAGGTACCGCCTTCGTTAGGTGGCAAGCCGGAAGTAGGGCGTGAACACTTTGAAAAAGCCATCGCTCTGACAGAAGGGCATCACCTGATGGCCAAGGTGCTGTTTGCGAAACAGTACGCCCGCCTGATGTTTGATCAGGATCTCCACGACAGCCTGCTTGAAGAGGTGCTGGCGGCGGAGCCGGAATACGATGGTCTGACTCTGATTAATGGTCTGGCGCAGCGTCAGGCTCAGGAGTTGCTGGACGAATCTTCTGATTATTTTTAACGGTTTATTCTCATATTCACTGGATACCTTATGAAACAGCTCACCGCGTTATTCTGTTTGTTCCTGATGATCACGCCTGTACAGGCGGCGGTCACCCTGAAAATTGCGTCATTGGTTCCGGACGGCACCAGCTGGATGAAAGAAATGCGCGCAGCCGGCAAAGAAATTGAAGAGCAGACCGAAGGTCGGGTGAAGCTCAAGTTCTTCCCGGGCGGTGTTCAGGGCAGTGATAAAAGTGTGCTGCGTAAAATGCGTATCGGACAGCTGCAGGGGGGCGCACTGTCTACCGGTGCGTTCGATGACATCGCCCCGACCGCGCAGCTGTACAGCCTGCCGTTCACCTTCCGCAGTCTGGAAGAACTGCGCGCCGTGCGTGAAGAGTTCGACCCGTACATTTACGACGCCATGGCGGAGAAAGGCTACACCGTGCTGGGCCTGTCTGAAGGCGGCTTTGCCTACCTGATGTCCAATTCCCCGATCACCTCATCTGATCAGGTGAAAAACCACAAAGTCTGGGTGCCTGAAGGTGATCAGGTCAGCCAGACCACCTTTGAAATGGGTGGCGTTGACCCGGTGGTTCTGCCGGTGTCTGACGTCTACACCAGCCTGCAGACCGGTCTGATTGATACGCTGGCGGTGAACCTGACCGCGGCCATTGCCCTGCAGTGGTACACCAAACTCAGCTATGTCACGGATTACCCGCTGGTGTACATCATCGGCATGCTGGTGGTGGATGAGCGCTCTTTCAGCAAAATGAGCGCTGAGGATCAGGCCCTGGTGAAAACCCGCATGAGACAGGCGTTTGACCGTATGTCTGAAATCAACGAGACCGATGAGGTCAATGCCCGCAAAGCCATGGAAAACAACGGCGTTGAATTTGTATCGCTCTCAGAAGAAGACAAAGCCGCCTGGCGTGTTCTGGCGGAAAAAGCCCTGACTGCTCTGGCGGATAAAGACGTCTACCCGACCGAGCTGTTCCAGAAACTGCAGCAGCGTCTTGAAGAGATCCGCGCGGAGGCTGCCAGCAGCGCTGAATGAGTCAGATTATCCGCGTACTGCACCGTCTGGAAGACGGTATTCTGGTTCTGCTGCTGCTGAGCATGATTGTTCTCGCAGGCGTGGATATTCTCGCCCGACTGCTCTTTGGCGGTGGCCTGGTCTGGGTCACCCCATTGCTACGCGTGATGGTGCTCTGGGTCGGTCTGGCCGGTGCACTGGTGGCCACACGCACCCGCGAGCACATCGCTATTGATCTGGTCAGCCGTCTGGCACCACCGGCCTTTTCCCGTTTCATTAACGTAGTGACTCTGGCATTCGCCGCCACCGTATGTGTATTGATTGCCTGGCACTCCACCATCTTTGTGAATATGACCCGTGAATTCGATGACCGCGCTTTCAGTGACCTGCCGGCCTGGATTCTGCAGGCCATTATTCCGGTGAGCTTTGGCCTGATGGGGCTGCGTTTCGCTCTGCAGAGCCTGATGGCACTGATGGGTAAACTGCCGGAAGACGTTGAAGAAAAAACAGAGCATGTGGGGGCTGAGCAATGAGTTTGCTGATTACCCTCGCACTGCTGCTGTTGGCACTGGCCGGTGCGCCTTTATTTGCCGTAATTGCCGCGTCCGCCATGTGGGGCTTCTTCCAGAATGACGTTGACCTGCAGGTCATGGCGGTAGAAATTTATCGCGTCGCTGAAATGCCGGTACTGATCGCCATTCCGCTGTTTACCTTTGCCGGTTATCTGCTTGGAGAAAGTAAAGCGCCACAGCGTCTGGTGCGCATTACCGATGCGCTGCTGGGCTGGATGCCGGGTGGTCTCGCGATTGTGGCACTGGCCGCCTGTGCCTTGTTTACTGCCTTTACCGGAGCGTCTGGTGTGACCATTGTGGCGCTGGGTGCTCTGCTGGTTCCGGCACTCGCTAAAGCGGGCTACGAAGAGAAATTCAATCTCGGCCTGGTGACCACCTCGGGTAGTCTGGGTCTGCTGTTTGCACCGTCTTTGCCGCTGATTCTGTACGGTGTGATCGCCCAGCAGATGGCACTGGATGTACCGGTGGGAATCGACCAGCTGTTCGTCGCGGGTATCCTGCCGGGTCTGCTGATGCTCTTTGCTCTGTCGGGTTACAGCGCCTGGCAATCACGCAAATTACCTAAGTCCGGCCATGAGTTTGATGGCAAAGAAGCCTGGGCTGCGATCAAAGACTCGGCGTGGGAAATCCCACTGCCATTTGTAGTGTTGGGCGGTATTTATGGTGGTGTGTTTGCCGTCTCAGAAGCCGCCGCCATTACTGCGTTCTACGTACTGATCGTCACCGTACTCATCCGCCGTGAAATCAGTTTCACCAACCTGCCGGGCGTCATGCGCGATTCCATGAAGCTGGTGGGTGCCATCCTGCTGATTCTGGCGGTGTCACTGGCCTCGACTAACTACATGATTGATGCCGGCGTACCGGAAAAGATCTTCGGCGTGATTCAGGAGCACATCAGCGATAAGTTCACCTTCCTGCTGCTGCTCACCGTGTTCCTGCTGATTCTCGGTATGATGCTGGATATCTTCTCCGCCATCGTCATTATGATTCCTATCATACTGCCGATCGCCATGCAGTACGGCATTCACCCGATCCATCTGGGTATTCTGTTCCTCGCCAATATGCAGCTGGGGTATTTCACACCGCCGGTGGGTATGAACCTCTTTATTGCCAGCTTCCGCTTTAATAAGCCGGTGATGACGCTCTATAAAGCGACGATTCCCTTCTTCTTTATTCTGCTGGCGTGTGTTTTGGTGATTACGTACTGGCCGGGGCTGAGTCTGATGTTGTTGGGAGAGGGGTGAGGATTTCCCTCTCGTAATCTATTTTTGAAAAGGAAATTTCATGCGTATTTCTGTACAAGCCATCTTGTTACTTCTTATCTCTGGATGTGCTACACAGACAGGATTTTATTCTGGTGAAAACCTGCTTCAGCCCATGCCTATCCCTGAAGATTCATGGGAAATTTATGAGAAGAAGGAAGGCAATATTTATACAAGGATGTGGTCAAAAAACAACCGGAGTGATGAGCTGGAGACCGCCGTTTTATTCGGGCTGACCTCGCTTGGCGTTATGGAAAACAAGTCCATTGATGATGAAGTTGGCCAAGAAAAATGTGCGGCTTTTGAATCAACAGATGCGGATATTAAAATTGAGAACACATACGAGACTTTGACCTGGTTTTCACAATGTACCCTCACCAGTGGAACAAAAATTTCCATATTGCATAAAGCGATAACCGGCAACGATTCCTCATATCGATTGCGGCGCACGTGGAAGACAGAAGTCCCCCAGGATCAGCTTCAAGTGTGGAAAGACTATTTTGAAACAGTGAAAGCGTGTGACACTCGATCGCAAGGTGAAAACAAGTGTCCTGACGGTTTCGAGAGAGTTCAGTAAGCCAGGTTGAATTTGCTGGTTAGTTACTTTTATTATCGTCGCTCTTGAGAGGACGGCATGGGGACGCCTAGTCCCGACTGGCGCTAGCCCTCCCACCTGCTTCGCGCTGTGTTCCTCGCTGTTTCACGCCTTTCTGCATACTCATAACGACCACGGGGCAATTCGGCGTCCTGCCTCAGTGCCCCTGCCTCGACGTCCTGTCTCGGCTATCTGTTTATTTTTGAAAGTCGCGGCTCGCAACAGGCGCAACTCAACCTGCTACTTATTTCCTGTTACTGACAGCACTGGGGGCCTCGACTAGTTTCAAAAGTAGTTAGTGGAGTTAAGGCTCTCAGTGATTTGTATCTGTTGTCGGTGTTTCTGGTTTTTGGTGCGCCTAGTGTGAGTCGCTGCAAACAAAGATGAACAGGCTGGAGGAACATGGATGTTCCGACAGGCCCACTGAGGCAGGACTCCGAATTGGGCCGTAGCCGTTGTGAATCTGAAGTTTTCAGTGAAAAACGAACACTACAGCGCGAAGCAGGTGGGTAGGCACGCGCCGGGAGGAGGCATTCCTCCCAAGAGCGAGAATCAAACTACATAAAATTATTATTGCTGTCGTGGTTGTCGTCAGGACATCACAATGTCGTCAACTGCGCGGTGAACAGCACCTCACCCGGTAATCCGGTCACTGACCCACCCGGCTGCTCACGACTCACTGCCAGCGCAGCGATCTGCAGGGTATCCAGCGCCGCCAGACGATCCCGTGTCAGGGAGCCACTTTCCGGAATCAGGCCCAGAGACACAGGGGCCGTGCCATCCGCAGGCACGATCCACAGCTCGTAATCGGCGTCGTTACGTTGCTCTACCTGTTGAGTCGCGCGGACGGTCATTTGCGTGGCGGTCATTTCCACCAACCACAGCGGCTGATTGTCACTCTGTATGACAGCTACTTCCGTCACCATTGGTACAGCAGCCGGATCGCGGTTGATCTGCGCAATCAGCAGAACGCCCAGTAACAGGCTGGCGGCTACCGGTAAGAGGATCTGCCACCGAGGAGATGTCACCGACGGCTCATCATTCGCGGCCAGGGTTGTTGATATAGCCGCGTCTGGCCACAGGCGTTGTTCAATGGCTGCCCAAACGGCATCGTCCGGCTGTCGTGGTGGAATGCTGTCGTTCATAGGGCTCAGCAGTCGCTCCCAGTACCAGACCCGTTCACGGACTTTCTGGTAGGTCTGCATCAGTGTCCGGAAGCGGGACCGGGCCTGCCCCTTCATCTGTCCGACGACATACCGTGATGCGAGAACGTCAAGGCGCTCTTCATTCAGATAATTCACGCTGTATGCACCTCTTCAGTTTATCCAGACCGCGGCGGATCCAGCTTTTTACGGAACCCAGTGCGTGATCTGTGTGGGCAACAATTTCGTGATGGCTGAGGCCCTGGTAGTACACCAGACTGATGGTCTGACGTTCCTGCGTGCTGAGCTCACCGAGGCACAGCTGCATACTGTCATTTTCCGCTGTAAATCCCGTTTCAGTGCCATCCGTACTGGTTTCTGTGTGGATGGCCTGTGGTTCGTCCGCCGGCTCTGCAACGGCGACCACGTATTTCTCCCGCGTACCCTGAGCACGCAGCATATCCAGACAACGGTACCGCACGATGCTGGTCATCCAGGTGACCACAGAGCCACGTTCGGCGTGATATTCGGCGGCGTTGTGCCAGATGCGGATATAAGCTTCCTGCAACGCATCTTCGGCAAGATTGCGCGAGTTCATCATCATCAGCGCCACACCGAACAGGCGCGACCGAGTGTCGTGATAGAGAGCCCCGAACGCTTCGCGGTCTCCGTCAGCAGACGCCCTGAGCCACAGGGGGTGCTGTTGTTCCTTCATCATCATGAGCATCCAGTAATCAATTTTTATATCCGGTTCGCGACCCAGAACAGACCGGCCAGTGCCATCAGGGCAGACAGGCCCGGCAGAACTACCCGTCCGTACCAGGGGTAGCGACTGATCAGCAGCAATAGCGGCAGGATAACCAGCACCACGGCCAGTTGTCCGAGTTCAACGCCGATGTTAAAGCCCGCAAGTGCAGCCACCATGGAACTGCTGCTCTGCATCAGCTCACTCAGAACGGCGGCAAAGCCAAAGCCATGAATTAACCCGAAGACAAACACCATCAGGCTGACCTTGCGGATCAGGGGCCACAGATTATTCAGAGCTGCCAGAACAACGGTCACTGCAATGGCCAGTTCCACCCAGTACACGGGCAGGCGCAACAGCCCGGCACTGACCAGAATGAGAGTCACAGAATGCGCGAGGGTAAATACACTCACCAGCAGCGCCGCTGAGCGCAGTGCCTGTCGCCCGCTGCGGGCATGCCATTGATGGTTTTCACGCTTCACCATGGTCACCAGCATCAGGGTCAGCAGAAAGGCCAGGTGATCAATGCCGATCCAGATATGGATCACACCCTGCTGCACAAATTCCATCAATGTGGCGAGCGAAGTCCTGGTCTGGGTCAGACTGATGGAGGTGGCATGATCCAGCATCTGCACACTGTCATCTCCGGAGTTACTCAGCAGCAACTTATGCTGTGGGGCGAACCCGAACATGCCCTGATAGAACAGAGTATCTGCTGTGCGCTGACTTGCACAGGCCAGTCGCAGGGGCAAGACCAGATAGCCACCTTCTGAGCGGGGGTTGAGCAGCAGAGGGCCGTTCAGCTGCACACTACAAGCCTGATCCTGAGCGCTCAGTGTCAGTGACTCCCTGATATAGGACTCAATCGCCGTCTTCGCCTGAACAACCTCTGACCACAGCAACTGCCCATCGCGGTTATGATCCACACCCACGGCACGTTGCAGATCGGTGAGGGCCCATTGCAGCGTCGCTTGTGTGCGATCTGCGTTGAGCTCCAGAAACGCAGTGCTTGGCTGATGAGCCGACACCGGCATAACCAGCAGAAACAATAGCATCATCGACCATACTTTCATGAATTGCCCCCGGAATTGCTGGCCTGCGTCCGGGCCCGCTGCAGCAGTGACCGGGCCTGCGGGTCATGGTTAAGCGCGGCGTGTTGCTCCGCCCAGTACAGAGCCGTGCCGGGTTGCTGATCTATGGTGAGAAAATACTCAGCGAGTACGCCGGCATAGCTGAGGTCATTGCGCTGAGCGCGCAGCGTCATACGTTCATCCAGCTGTTCCAGCCAGTCCGCCCTGAGGCGGGACGGGCAGCGCTGGTCACAGTCCTGACTGGCTTGTCCGAGCAGCAGCAGAATGGCGTCATCGGTGTAACGCCCCTGCCCCAGAGGGGTCAGCAGAGTCAGGCGTTCGGTTGGGTTGAGGAAATCAGCCGCCAGTTGTCCCCAGAGCACGACGTCGGGCACGGTCATCACCTCCAGACCGGACTCACGGCGTTCACTTTCAAGCGCCTCCCAGGCCAGACGATGCTCACCGCCGAGGGCGTACTGGCGGGCAATCTGACTGTTGATCCACAGGCGCAGCTGCTGAGTGTGTGTGGCTGGCTCCGTCTGCTCCATCAGCCGCACCAGGCTGGGGTTATAGTGATTACTCACAGAGGCCAGACAGGTAGCGACCAGCCCGGCAGACCAGTGCAGAGTGAGTGACCGGCACAAAGACTCTGCGGCCTCTGTGTTGCCCTGCTGATAACGTATCTGTGCCAGTAACAGTCTGACGTTGATAAAAGCCAGGGTATCAGCGGTCGTCAGGGCATTCAGTTTGTCGGCAGCGTCATCAAAACGGTGCTGATGCTGCAGCAGCCGTGCCTCGTAGTAAGACTTCGGCTGGGATGCATAGGCTGGGTCGTTTGCGGAGCTGGACGACAGGTGAAGCGCAATACTGTCAAAACGCCAGCTGCCACCCGGTTGCGCGGCAAGACGGAAGGTCTCGTCGAGTGATGTCGGCTGAGATGCATCGGCACGCACGGATGGACTGCTGCTGTCGTCTGCTGCGGCTGGCTTCAGCGAATCCACAGACCATTCGGCGATCACCGTGTCGGCTTCAGGCTGAATCCAGCGCGAAGAATCTGCAGCGTACAGAGCTGCTGGCAGCAGCACCAGGCCACTGCCCAGCAATGCATTCAGCAGCCATTGCTGGCAACGTAGGTGGGAGCTGTGTGTTTTCAGAGGTTACTCCGATTCGATCAGGTAGGTAAATGAGTCGGCGTCGGCGTTATCTTCAACCGTTTTGTCATTCAGGGTTTCCGGCTCTGATGTTTCATCACGCTGAAACAGGTCATCTACCAGACCGGTCAGCAGCACGGTTTCCTGCATGCTTTCCATGTCATCATCATGATTGTTCTCTGAGCATGCAGTGAGCATCAAGGCGATGACGAGGCTGCACAGGGTCATTAACGTTTTCATAAGGTTCTCCGCTGTTTTGTCAGGCTCCGGGGTAGCAGTCCCCGGAGCATTTCAGGATCAGACCTGAGATAGGAAGCTGCGCAGGTTACTCAGACACTGAGCCCGGCAGTGGTGCTTTCAGGTATGGGAAGGTGCTGTCCACATAGGAAGCATCCAACGGAGCCTGATCGGTAAATGGCTGGTCGCCGACCGGGGCATCTGCGGGTTCACAAAGTCCCAGATTGTCGCCGTCATCTCCCGCGGTGCCACTGCCATCGAGATCAATGTTGACCGGATAGCAGAGGGCACCCATGACCACCCGCAGAGCAATATCGACTACGTCATCACCCGGGCGACGGCCATTCGGAAAACCAGCAAGGTCACCGGCGACCACACCAAACGCACTCTGATCTTCAGCTGGGGTTGGGGCGATACTGGTATTCAAGCGCAGCATTTCTGAAGCGGTGACGGTGGCCTGCTGATTCACACCTTCAAACCCGGTCAGGAAGGTGGTGACCAGGTCGTTGCGTGGAATGTTCGACGGTGCGATGTTGTCTTCGGCACCCAGCGCATCGCGGAACAGGATATCCAGCAGAGCCGGTAAGGTCGGGTGGGTGACGTAGTCGGCAAACTGGCCGTCGTCTTTTGGCTCTGATGCATTGAAGGTGTCTTTTTCAGCGAGTCCGATCACCAGTTCATTCACCAGAGGCATACCAAGACGGGAAACCTGAGTCAGGGCGCCGCCGCTGACGTCGGGTTTGGCAAAGGTGGCCTCAGGGTTGAGGATACGGGCCTGCGGCAGGCTGGCGGTGGTCCAGGCGCCGATGACACCGTTACCTGAGCCGGTAACACAGCCGACCGGCAGCTCAAGGGCGATGCTGGTGACGTTTTTGTCCTTCAGATCATCATTGGCGTCATCCTGAACGCCTTCGCCATCGAGCGGGACGTAGTTCACCAGGTCGAAGGTTTTGCCCAGATTCACTACGAAAGGATCTTTGCGCTGGCCGACAAAGACTTTGCCGCCTGCGGCACAGCCACTGACGGAGATATCATGCACAAAAGTGCTGGCGTAGCTGGCGTAATCGCTGAAGGATTTCTCACCGATGTTGTCCAGTGGCTTGGTGAAGGTAGTACCTCCCATGGATGACATAACCTCAGTGGACATACCACTACGGCTGTCGCCTTCGACCATCGTCACCTCGTAAGTTTCACTGAAATTAGTGGCACCATCGTTGTCGACGTTACCGTAATTTTTCAGCGGAATGGCGACCTCTTTCTGATTCATCCCTTCACCAATGGCGAGCTTGAACTCATCGGTGCTTTGAGAAAACCGGAACTGGAAGGTTTTATCCTCTACCGCGTCTCCGTCGGTATCGATGTGGATGGCATACACGGCATCCGGATCCATGGCGAAATAATTCGGACCTCCATACGCGTCCTGCAGGGGCACATAGTTAGCAATCAGGGTGACGTAGTCGCCACGGCCGGGTTCATAGCTGACGAAGGCATAGAAGTCGGTTGCATCGATTGTCGGCAGGCGGGTGACGTTGGGGGCTTCGCGGTGGCTTGAAGCCTGGGCCGGAAGGCTGATGGCAAGCAGGCTACCTGCCAGCAGGGAGGCATTCAGCAGAGGGGGGAGTGATTTCATAGTGAAGTCTCTTTTGCATGGATGTACTCAGATATACGGCTGGGGGCGCAGACCGGATGCAAAAAAGATAAAAAAAAGATGGGCAGCTGATCGGGAGCTGATTTAAGACCAGGGCTCACTCTTAAATGGTGCCCATAAAAAAACCCGCCATACGGCGGGTTCCTTTAAAGCAGTAAGCCGGAACTTACTTGGCAGCCTTACGCGCCTTCGCTTCTTCCATAACCTTCTCAGCAATCGCATTCGGGCATGGCAGGTAGTGGCTGAACTCCATAGAGAACTGACCACGACCAGAAGTGATGGTACGCAGGTGACCGATGTAACCGAACATCTCAGACAGAGGTACGTCTGCCTTGATACGGATACCGGTAGCGCCTGGCTCCTGATCCTTGATCATGCCGCGACGACGGTTCAGGTCACCGATAACGTCACCGACGTTGTCTTCCGGGGTGAACACGTCAACTTTCATGATCGGCTCGAGCAGCTGAGCACCGGCCTTAGGCATGGTCTGACGGAATGCACCTTTGGCTGCGATTTCAAACGCGATCGCAGAGGAGTCAACGGCGTGGTAACCACCGTCGAATACGTCGATTTCAACGTCCAGTACCGGGAAGCCAGCCAGAGGACCTTCGTCCATCATAGCTTTGAAGCCTTTCTCGATGGCCGGGAAGTATTCCTTAGGAACGTTACCGCCAACAACAGAAGTCTTGAACACGAAACCGGAACCAGGCTCACCCGGGTTCATGCGGTAATCGATCTTACCGTACTGACCGGAACCACCAGACTGCTTCTTGTGGGTGTAGCTGTCTTCAACGCCTTTGGTGATGGTCTCACGGTAAGATACCTGTGGAGCACCCACTTCCAGTTCAACGCCGTAAGTACGCTTGAGGATGTCGACTTTGATGTCCAGGTGCAGTTCGCCCATACCTTTGAGGATGGTTTCACCGGAGTCTTCGTCAGTCTCAACCTGGAACGTCGGGTCTTCAGCAACCAGTTTACCGATGGCGATACCCATCTTATCGACGGCGCCTTTATCTTTCGGCTTAACGGCGATAGAGATTACTGGCTCTGGGAACACCATGGCTTCCAGAGTACATTCGTGCTTAGGATCACACAGGGTGTGACCGGTCTGAACGTTCTTCATACCTACGATGGCGATGATGTCACCAGCCTGAGCAGAGGTCAGTTCGGTTTTGTCGTCCGCCTGCATCTCAACCATACGGCCAACACGCTCGGTCTTACCGGTGAAGCTGTTGAGGATGGTGTCACCCTTGTTCAGTTTACCGGAGTAGATACGGATAAAGGTCAGGGCGCCGAAACGGTCATCCATGATCTTGAACGCCAGAGCACGGAAAGGCTCGTCAGCAGATACGATGGCTTTATCACCGGTTGGGTTACCTTCTTCATCGGTCAGATCCTGTGGATCAACTTCGGTCGGATCAGGCAGGTAATCAACAACGGCGTTCAGAACCAGCTGAACACCTTTGTTCTTAAAGGCAGAACCACAGTACGTCGGGAAGAACGCCAGAGTACGGGTACCTTCACGGATGCAGCGCTTGATGTCTTCGATAGATGGCTCAGTGCCTTCTTCGAGGTATTCCATCAGCAGATCTTCGTCCATTTCCAGAGCGGTTTCGATCAGCTCCTGACGGTACATCTCAACGTCGTCAGCCATGTCAGCTGGTACGTCTTTGATTTCGTAATTTTCTGGCAGGCCGGAGTCGTCCCATACATATGCCTGACGGCTCAGCAGGTCAACCACACCGACGAACTCGTCTTCGCGGCCGATTGGCAGAACCATAACCAGCGGACGTGCGCCCAGTACTTTCTTCACCTGCTCAACAACGCGGTAGAAGTCAGCACCCAGACGGTCCAGCTTGTTCACGAAGATGATACGGGATACTTCAGAGTCGTTCGCATAGCGCCAGTTGGTTTCGGACTGCGGCTCAACACCACCGGAACCACAGAACACACCGATACCACCGTCCAGTACTTTCAGTGAACGGTACACTTCAACGGTGAAGTCAACGTGTCCGGGGGTGTCGATAACGTTCAGGCGGTGGCCGGCCCATTCACAGGTCACGGCTGCAGACTGAATAGTAATACCACGCTCAGCTTCCTGTTCCATGAAGTCGGTGGTGGATTCACCATCGTGTACTTCACCGGTTTTGTGAATTTTACCGGTCAGCTTGAGGATACGCTCAGTGGTGGTGGTCTTACCGGCATCAACGTGGGCGAAGATACCGATATTTCTGTATTTGGAGAGATCTGTCATAACGTTTCTCGAATTGGCAGAAGTGAAAATCGCGCGACACTGTACACGTTTTCTTCTGTTATTGCTCGCGGCATTTACATAAAGGCTCCGATTTTCGCGGTATACGGGAGCGTTTTGGCTCTGCTCTGCGGACTTCTGTTATAAAAAGCACCAATATCCGGCATTTATCCCCGCTTTTGCCCGGTCAGTTGTTGACAGGTCAGCCCCCCTGCGTATGATTACCGCACTAAATTCCCCGGTCTGATCCGGGACTTATCTTTTAACGTCTGAAAATTGAGGGTAGGACGGTGGCAAAGGCAACGTTCGAACGTTC
>DBNK01000022.1 GCA_002298335.1 Thalassolituus sp. UBA674 | reverse complement strand
TCGCAATCCGCGAAGGTGGCCGTACTGTTGGTGCTGGTGTAGTAGCAAAAATCATCGAGTAATTCGGTGAGCTAGCTGCATCGCCCCAGCGGTGTTGTGCGGCAGATATGAGTTCGTCACATACTTCAGTATGCTCCTTCTCAGATCTGCCACCCGCCTTGCTGGAGCTTCTTCGCTGACGCTCACCGTCGGTGAAGAATGCGAAAAGCGTTAAGAGAAAGCCCGCTTCTGCGGGCTTTTTTGTGCCTGGAATTTAAGTGGCCTTAAAAAGACACCACCGTCATCCCGCGGCAGCGACCGCGGGATCCAGTCTTTCAATGTATGTTGCAAGCCGTAGGTTGGATTAGCGCTGCGCGCGTAACCCAACAAATACTCCAGAACGCCTCAAAATGCAGTCTGCCAGCGGTTCTCCCGGTTTTAACGTATAATTAGGCCACTCATTCACAACCACTCAGTTTCTGATGAAGAAGTTCACCGGTACGCTCTATATCTTTTCGGCTCCATCTGGTGCCGGTAAAACCAGTCTGGTCAAGGCGCTGCTCGACACCACCAGTTACATCGGTGTGTCGGTGTCGCATACCACCCGTGCGCCACGCCCGGGCGAGGTCGATGGTAAGGACTATCACTTCATCAGCCGTGATGATTTTCAGGAGCTGGTGAACGAAGGCGCGTTCCTCGAGTCGGCTCAGGTATTCGACAACTATTACGGAACCTCCCAGCGTTGGGTTGAGTCTGAAATGGAAGCGGGGCGCGATGTGATTCTGGAAATCGACTGGCAGGGTGCCCAGCAGGTACGCCGTCTGATGCCGGATTCGGTCAGTGTGTTTATCGTACCTCCGTCTATTGAGGCTCTCGAACAGCGTCTGCGCGGTCGTGGTCAGGACAGCGATGAGATCATTGCCCGCCGTATGCGTGATGCCCGCAACGAGGTGAGCCATTACGGTGAATACGATTATCTGATCGTGAATGATAATTTTGAAAATACGGTTGATGAGCTGCGCGCTATCATCATCGCCCGCCGTCACCGTCTGGATGCGCAGCAGATCCGTCATCGCGACGTTCTGCAGGACCTGCTCTCAGAAGACTGAAAGACAAAGATTTACGACCGCTGAACACTTTATGATCTTTCATTCGCCGGTAAATCCGTTAAAATAACCGGCTACGTAGAATTTGCTTACTCAGGATGTAATCCATGGCACGTGTAACAGTTGAAGATTGCTTGACCAACGTTGAAAACCGCTTTGAACTGGTAATGCTGGCCAGCAAACGCGCCCGCCAGATCGCCGTTGACGGTGCAGCGCCTATGGTTCCGGAAGAGAACGATAAGCCAACCGTACTGGCTCTGCGCGAAATCGCTGAAGAACTGGTCACCCCTGACACCATCTCTGCTCAGGAACGTGAAGAAGTTGCCCGTGCTGCAGCTGCCAGCTTCGAAATTGAAGTACAGGACTTCTGATCTGAGTGCCAACCATTGATGCGTTATCGGAGCGACTGACCCAGTACCTGAACACCAATCAGATCAGGCAGGTCTGTCGCGCCTATTACTACGCAGAACAGGCACACAATGGGCAGCGCCGCCGCAGCGGCGAGCCCTACATCGTACACCCCCTCGCTGTCGCGACCATCCTCACTGAAATGCACCTCGACCATCAGAGTCTGATGGCCGCTATGCTGCATGACGTTATCGAAGATACCGGTATTCCTAAAGCGGCTCTGGCTGCTCAGTTCGGTGATGTGGTCACTGATCTTGTGGACGGTGTGTCGAAGCTGACGCACATCCATTTCGAGAGCAAGGAAGAACAGCAGGCAGAAAACTTCCAGAAGATGGCCATGGCCATGGCGAAGGACATCCGCGTCATTCTGGTGAAGCTGGCTGACCGCCTGCACAACCTGCGCACGCTGGGTTCTCTCAAGCCGGAAAAGCGCCGCCGCATTGCCCAGGAAACGCTGGATATTTATACCCCGATTGCCAATCGCCTGGGTCTTAACAGCATCCGTATGGAGATGGAAGATCTGTGCTTTGAGGCCATGTATCCGATGCGCTACGAACGCATCCGCAAGGCGGTCATCACAGCCAGAAAAAGCCGTGAAAGTATTGTCGACAACATCGCTTCAGCCATCCGTAACCGCTTGAGTGAGGCGGGTATTACGGCGCGCGTGTTCGGCCGACGTAAGCATCTGTACAGCATTTACAGCAAAATGCGCGATCAGCATAAATCGCTGTCTGACATTATGGATGTCTATGGTTTCCGCATTGTCACTGACAGTGCCGATGACTGTTACCGCGTACTGGGTGCCATGCACAGCCTGTACAAGCCGGTACCCGGTCGCTTCAAAGATTACATCGCCATTCCGAAAACCAATGGCTACCAGTCACTGCATACCACCCTTATTGGTATCGGCGGTGTACCGATTGAGGTGCAGATCCGCACGGAAGATATGGAAGCCATGGCCAACCACGGTATCGCCGCACACTGGCTCTACAAGAGTGAAAGCGATCAGGCCAGCGGTACTCAGCGTGCCCGCCAGTGGGTACAGAACCTGCTGGAGCTGCAGCGCAGCGCCGGTTCGCCGATAGAATTTGTCGAGCACGTGAAGGTCGATCTGTTCCCGGATGAGATCTACGTGTTCACGCCCAAAGGCAAAATTCTGGAATTGCCGACAGGTGCTACGCCGGTGGATTTTGCCTACGCCGTACACACCGACGTCGGTAATCATTGTGTGGCCTGCCGCATTGATAAGCAGCCCGCGCCGCTGAGTACTCATTTACAGAATGGTCAGACCATCGAGGTCATCACGTCTCCGGCAGCACAACCAAGCCCGGCATGGCGCAACTTTGTAGTGACCGGTAAGGCCCGCTCCAACATCCGTAATTACCTGAAAAATCAGCGCCGCTCTGAGTCTGTTGCACTGGGCGAACGCCTGCTGAGCAAAGCACTGAACGCGTATGACCGCACCATGTCGGAGATCGATCAGGCGAATATTGATCAGGTGCTGAGTGAGACCGAGCTCAGCAGTATGGAAGACCTGCTGAAAGAAATCGGCGCCGGTAACCGCATGGCGCCACTGATTGCCCGGCGCCTGCTGGCCGCGAACCGGGATTCGGATCTGGATCTCGACGCCATAGGTTCAACCCCGCTGGCGATTGACGGTACCGAGGGTTTGGTGGTGAATTTCGCCAAGTGCTGCAGCCCGATTCCGGGTGACCCGATTATCGGTCACATCAGCTCCGGCCGGGGCCTGGTGGTGCACACCGAAAGCTGCCGCAACATTGGCGATCTGCGTGATAACCCGGAAAAGGTCGTGCACCTGAGCTGGGATAAAAACATCACGTCGGAATTCACGGTCGATCTCTATGTGTACATGGAAAACCGTCGTGGCATCATTGTCGACGTCGCTGCAGCGATTAACATGGCCGACGCCAATATTGATAAGATCGATGTGGAAGAGCGTGATGCCCAGCTGAGCGTCACCCACGTGAAAGTCAGTGTACAGGGCCGCAAACATCTGGCCCGGGTTATCCGCCGTCTGCGTACCATCCGCGGTGTCAGCCGGATACTCAGAACCAATAAACACCTTAAGGAACCCTCATGAGCCGCGAGATTATTTCCACCGACAAAGCCCCACAGGCCATTGGCACTTATTCACAGGCCGTCAAAGCCGGCAACACGGTTTATCTGTCCGGCCAGATCCCACTGGACCCGGCTACCATGGAAATGGTGAACAGCGATATCACCGCAGAGATCCATCAGGTCTTCAAAAACCTGACCGCTGTGTGTGAAGCTGCCGGTGGCAGCCTGCAGGACATTGCCAAGCTGAACATCTTCATGACCGACCTGGGTAACTTCGCCACCGTGAATGCGATCATGGCTGAGTACTTCCAGCAGCCGTATCCGGCGCGCGCCGCGATCGGTGTTGCTGCCCTGCCGAAAGGTGCCGGTGTGGAAATGGACGGAATTCTGGTTCTGGGCTGAGAACAGTCTCTTTATCCGTCATAAAAAAAGGCGCCGCTGGCGCCTTTTTTATTGCAGATATAAACCGGTTCAGATCAGCCCCATTTCTGTCAGCATCAGGTCATAACCCACCTGATAATTGGGGTAGAGGAATTCATAACCCAGATCGTGCAGACGTTTGTTACTGCAGCGGCGGTTGGCGCGGCGGGTCACTTCGCCGACATCGTGATCAGGATCGACATCGCCGATGCGGTCTTTCATCCACTCCAGCACATCGAACAGCGTCGCCGGTTCATCGTCAGATGCAGATGGATGTAGTTGATGAGATTTCCAACTCAGGAGTGCAGAAGCAACGATTTTTTACCCTTGGTGAATAAATATCAAATTCGGAGAATCTAGGCGATAACATTGTGTACTACTCAGAATAATTGCATGGAAATAAATAATTGATCATTAGGATGAATGGCTTTCATCAGTCAATTGATTTTGTCCTGTTTGTTGCTTGTCGTGGCCCGTGATTGAGATTGAGATTGAGATTGAGGTTCATATTATCTTATATTGATTTTAGCTTTGGTAGATAAAGCTGGCTAGTGAATTAAACTTGAACTAAATAAAAGGATGTGTTTGATGATTGTTAAAAAGATCGCGGGAATGCTTTTTTTATGCTTTGCTATTTTGCCATATGCGGCAAGTGCCGTAGAAGACAAAAATGTTATTTGCAATAGTTGCACGGACACAACAATTAAAAATAACTCTATTACTTGGGGGGCAAACAACTTAAAAACTGGGGAGGTAGCCTTTTATACGGCAATAGATTTAATAAATGATAAGTATACTAGTTATGAAGTTAAAAAAAGCATTTCTCAACCACCACCAGGAACTCAGTGGCGAAGTTCAGATATCGAGGCTGGATCTACAAAAACTACAGCCGTTAAAAAAACAGCCCCTTTAGCCACTCGAAATGCGTCAAAAGATGTTATTGATTCATCAAACGACCTTTCTTATGCACTACAAAACCAAGTTGGTGGGATACCTCCTTCTGTCATGAAGGGGGCTTGGGATTATATGGATTGTTATTATTGCAAGGGAAGTATAGAAGATTACTTGGAAAGTCATGGAGTGCTAACTAATATATTGAATACCATGTCTGATGCAATTAATACTCTTTCGATATTTAAAGTGACAATTCCAGAAATGCGTCAGCTTGATTTGTCAGATGGCGGTAGAATTAAAATTAAAGTGACCTTGATGGCCGGTTCGGGTGGTCTGTTGATCATGAGTATTGATGAAATAACCGTCTATGATCAGGGTAATAATCAAGTTCCAGCGAATTCATCATCATTACATTCTGGTAATATGAATGTGGTAAGTAATGAGCATAATATTTTAATTAATCAGAATATTAATCCTGCAGGTTGGGGCGTTCCTTCAGGTACTGGTATTCTGCCTGTCGGAACTGGAACGCTCACTTGCAAATCGCACAGTGAATGTACATTTACACTGGATCAGATGTGATAATTTAAAGACCTTGATAAACTCAGGGGCAATTAGATAAACCTCTCAGAGAGCACTGCTGTCCCACAGTTTGGGACGGCAAACAAAAAGCCTGACTCCGAGTGTTATTCTGTTGTTACCACACAATAGAAAAAACAAGGGGTCAGGCTTTGTCACATCATAACACCGCTTTTCATCAGTTGCTCAAACCCGTTTTGAGACATGAGTTTGAGTCACTGGCTAAAACCCATCATTCAGGCCAGAAACTTCGATCTGCCACGCGATGGGATCAGTTCATCGGCATGATCATGGCACAGGTTGCGGGCACCCAGAGCCTGAGAGATATCCAATCCAACCTCGAAGCCCAACGCCTCAAACTGTACCACCTTGGTGCCAGGCCCATTGCCCGCTCCGCACTCGCAAGGCTCAATGAAAAACAGCCAGCCGATCTTTATCAGGGCCTGTTCGGCAAGCTGTTGGCCCGTTGCAAAAACACGCCTGGCAAACACAAATTCCGCTTCAGGAACCCTCTGTATTCGCTTGATGCCAGCGCCATTGATCTGTCTCTCAACCTGTTCCCCTGGGCAGCACACCGGGATGACACAGCCAACGTCAAACTCAGTGTGGGGCTGAACCATGGCACTCTGATTCCAGAGTTCGTGGCACTGAGTGATGGCAATGAAAGCGACATGGTGGAAGGACGGAAATTCGATTTCCCGAAAGGCAGCATCGTTGCCTTCGACAAAGGGTATGTGGATTATGAGTGGTATAAAGCACTGACAAATAAAGGAATTTTCTTTGTCACCCGACTTCGAAGCAATGCCGTTTATGACGTGAAGGCGGACTATCCAGTCCGGTCAGAGAGTGGTGTGCTGGCTGATCAGGACATACAGCTCAGCAGCGCACATGCCCTGAAACGCGGTGCACCGCCGATGAGGCGCGTGGTTTACCACTGCTCAGAAACGGACAAGACCGATGAGTTTTTAACGAATCACTTCAAGCTGTCGGCAAGGACGATTGCGGGGATCTACAAGGATCGTTGGCAGGTAGAACTCTTCTTTAAAGCGATCAAGCAGAGTCTCTCAATCAAAACGTTTCTGGGTCGCTCCCGCAATGCAGTTCTGACTCAGATATGGATCGCAATGACGGTGTATCTGCTGGTTGCTTACGCACGGTATGCAGCCCGCTCAGGATGGACTGTTTTGCGAATGTTGAGGGTGTTGAGGGTCAATCTGTTCGAGAGAAGGACACTTCACGTGGTGCTATATCCTTCGCCTCCCGACCCCAACAAAAACGAGCCTCAGATGAGGCTCGTTGTATGATCCCCAATTGTGGGACAGCAGTGTCTCAGAGAGGGTTATCTCAGATCAGCCCCATGTCAGTTAGCATCAGATCGTAACCGACCTGATAATTGGGGTAGAGAAACTCGTAACCCAGATTGCGCAGACGTTTGTTACTGCAGCGGCGGTTTGCGCGGCGGGTCACTTCGCCGACATCATGGTCCGGATCGACATCGCCGATGCGGTCTTTCATCCACTCCAGCACATCGAACAGAGTCGCTGGTTCATCGTCAGAAGCCAGATAGATATCGTCCAGAGGTTCATCGTTGAGGGCGCGGTTAATGATCAGCGTCAGTACGCCCAGGCAATCGTCGCGGTGGATGCGGTTGGTCCAGACCGGTGGCTCAGGATCGCAATAACCACCATGGCGGGCCTGCTCAATCATGCGGGTACGGCCCGGGCCATAAATTCCGGTAAAGCGCACAACGGTGCCGGGGAAGTTGGATTCCAGCAGGGTCTGCTCGGCAACCAGCATTTCTTTACCGGCAAAACTGGTGGGTGAGGTTTCAGACAGTTCGTCCACCCATTCACCGTCCATCTGGTGGTAAACCGACGAGCTGGAGACGAAAATCACGCGCTTGGGCGACTGGCCTTTCAGCAGTTTGAGAATGTTTTTCAGGCCTTTCACATAGTAGTCGTGGTAACCCTCTTTGGAAAATACCGGCGAAGCGATGCTGTACACCACAATATCCAGATCCCCGGGTAACGACGGCAGGGTGTCGCGGTCCGCGACGTCACCGATCAACAGCTGAACGCCCCCGGCAAGGGGTTTATCAGACCTGCGCATGCCCCAGACGTCATGTCCGGCGTTGACCAGCTGTTCTGCCAGATTCCCGCCTATGTCTCCGGTGCCTACGATCAGGATGCGAGCCATTCAAACCTCCACAGTTTTTGTGAAACAAACACTTTTATGCACTGCGCTGATTTCTATAAGATAGTCAGAATAAATCAAATCAGCGATTGTCATTCAAGGCAACAATCATGACCTTAACCGAGCTCAAGTATATCGTCACCGTCGCCAAAGAGCGTCATTTCGGCAGAGCCGCTGAAAAATGCCATGTCAGCCAGCCGACGCTCAGTGTCGCCATTAAAAAGCTCGAGAAAGAACTTGGTGTCACCATCTTTGAGCGTAGTAAAAGTGCCATAAATATCACCCCTTTAGGTGAGGCAATTGTTAAACAGGCTCAGAAAGTACTGGAAGAATCGCGCGCAATCCGCGAACTGGCCAGTGCCGGTAAAGACCAGCTGTCGTCACCACTCAAGCTTGGTGCCATTTTTACCATAGGGCCGTATCTGTTTCCTCATCTTGTGCCGCAGATTTATAAGCAGGCGCCGGGGATGCCACTGTATCTTGAAGAAAACTACACCGGTGTACTGCGCCGCCAGCTGCGCGAAGGTGAGCTTGACGCCATTATTGTTGCGCTGCCCTTTACCGAGCCGGATGTCGTGACCCGGCCTCTCTACGATGAAAAATTCGTGGCGGTTTTCCCCAAAGGCCACGAATGGAGCAACCAGACAGAAATCGCACCGGATCAGCTGGTCGACAGCGACCTGCTGATGCTCGGCGAAGGGCATTGCTTCCGTGACCAGGTGTTTGAATTCTGCCCGGCGCTGAACAATAAGCAGCACAGCCGTCTGGGCAGTGTGCTCGAAGGCAGCTCACTGGAGACCCTCAAACACATGGTGGCCACCGGGCTCGGCATCACCGTGTTGCCGGAAACCGCTGTAGCCAATGTCGATAAAGACCTGCTGGAAACCCGTCCCTTTACTGAACCGGCGCCATACCGAACAGTGGCCCTGGCGTGGCGAGCCAGTTTTCCACGGATTCAGGCCATTGATCTGATCCTGGATACCACGCGTCAGTGCACGGTAAAACACTGACGTTATGACGGCCGGGGTGATGCAGGGAAAGCTGAGCAAACTCACTGAGCTGAAAGGCATAGGTCCGGCTCTGGAGGCCCAGTTGGGCAAGCTGGGTATCCACACCCTGACAGATCTGTGTTTTCACCTGCCGTTCCGTTATGAAGACCGCAGCCGCGTTATTGCCATCGGTGCTTTGCGGCCGATGGCCCCGGCTGTGATTGAGGGGCAGGTCACCGGCACCAAAGTGGTGTTCGGCCGCCGCCGCAGCATGGTGGTTACCCTCCGTGATGACAGCGGCCAGATCAGCCTGCGCTTCTATCACTTCAGCAATGCCCAGAAAAATCAGTTCAGTAACGGCACCCGTGTGCGCTGCTATGGTGAGCCCCGACGTGGGGTGACCGGACTGGAGATGTATCATCCCGAGTACCAGCTGCCGGACCTTGGACAGGACCTTCCTACCGAAGAGGCGCTGACGCCTGTGTATCCGGCTACAGAAGGCGTCACCCAGCAGCGCCTGCGCCTGCTCACCACTCAGCTGCTGGATCTGCTGCGTGACGATAAAGTGGATCTGCCGGATCTGCTGCCCGACGTCTGGTGTCGCGAATGGCGTCTGCCCGGGCTGCGTGAGTCGCTGCTGTTTCTGCATCAGCCGCCGCCGGATACCGACCTCTTTGCGCTGAGTGAAGGCCATCATCCGGCGCAGACACGCCTGATTCTGGAAGAATTGCTGGCTCATCAGCTGTCACTGTTCAAATTACGTTCACAGGTGAAGGCCGATGAGGCACCGGCTGTGGTCAGTGATCATCGTCTGCGGCAGCAGCTGCTTGCGGCTCTGCCATTCACGCCGACGACTGCGCAACAACGGGTTACCGCCGAAATCACGGAGGATATCCGCCAGCCACACCCTATGCTGAGACTGGTGCAGGGTGATGTCGGCTCAGGTAAAACCCTGGTCGCGGCACTGGCCGCCTGTGATCTGCTTCAGGCCGGGTATCAGGTGGCCCTGATGGCACCGACCGAGATCCTGGCCGAGCAGCACCTGCGCAATCTGGATCAGTGGTTTGAGCCACTGGGTATCCGCACCGGCTGGATCAGTGGCAAGCTCAAAGGCAAAGCCCGGGCACAGACGCTGTCGGAAGTGGCTGCCGGGCAGACGCAGCTGATCATCGGCACCCACGCGCTGTTTCAGGATGAAGTACAGTTTGCCCACCTCGGGCTGGTGATCATCGATGAGCAGCACCGCTTTGGCGTACATCAGCGGCTGGCGCTGAAAGAAAAAGGCAATGGCGTACTGACCCCGCATCAGCTGATCATGACCGCCACGCCGATTCCGCGGACACTGGCCATGAGTGCCTATGCCGATCTGGATACCTCGGTGATTGATGAGCTGCCGCCGGGCCGTTCTCCGATTACGACGGTTGCTGTCAGCGACCAGCGCCGCGATGACGTGATTGAACGGGTGCGCAGCGCCTGCCGCGATTCTGCGGCCCAGGCCTACTGGGTCTGTACCCTGATCGAAGAAAGTGAAGCCCTGCAGTGCCAGGCCGCCGAAAACACCGCTGCTGATCTGAAAGAGGCCTTGCCTGAATTGCGAGTCGGTCTTGTGCACGGACGCATGAAAGCCGCGGAAAAAGCGGCTGTCATGGCTGACTTCAAAGCCCACAATCTCGATCTTCTGGTCGCCACCACGGTGATCGAGGTCGGGGTGGATGTGCCCAACGCCAGCCTGATGGTGATTGAAAACCCGGAACGTCTCGGTCTTGCTCAGCTGCATCAGCTGCGTGGCCGGGTCGGGCGGGGCTCGGCCAAAAGCCATTGTGTGCTGCTGTACAAAGCACCGCTTTCTCTGACTGCAAAACAGCGTCTGCAGGTCATGCGTGACAGTCAGGACGGCTTTTACATCGCTGAACAGGATCTGCAGATCCGTGGCCCGGGCGAGCTGCTCGGTACCCGTCAGACCGGTCTCCAGACTCTGCGTGTTGCTGATCTGCAGCGTGATGCCGGACTCTTACCCCAGGTACAGACCATGGCCGCGCAGCTGTGGCAACAGCATCCACACATCATTGATCCTCTGATAAACCGCTGGCTCGGCGACGCCGAGCGCTTTGCACAGGTCTGACAGTCTCCTTCGGGGGCAGCCCGGAGGATATCGTCTATAGTTAAACAGAGGGGAAATCATCCCGATTCAGTCATCTGGCATACCCCGCGGACAGCCCGTCTTTCCGGGTTGCAGCCGGAAATGCCAAGGCCGGGCGTGTTCAGCAATACGTGCGGTGATCAGGAGTCTTCTGCATGCGCACCACACCCGTCACAGATTACGCAGTAACCCAGATTAATGTGGTACTGCTCAATGACGAAGAAGGCCTGGTTCAGGCCATTCTGCCCGCAGACCGGATACTGGACCTGAGCCGTCTGGCACGGTTATCCGGACGTCAGCTGGAGCCGGTTATCGGCCCGGAACTGGATAAGCTGCACAAGCGGCTTGGTCTGAAGACATCGCCTCTGGCCAGTATTGAGCAGGCGGTCACCTACGTCGACAGCAGTCTGCAGCCGGCAGATGATTACGAGGTCATGCAGTCTGGTTTACGTTGGGAAGGTAAACTGACCGACAAGAACTTTGGTGCGGTAATGCGCAAAGCGACGGCCGGAAACTTTTCAGCCATGCGCTATGCACCTTCCACGTGTGCCGATAACGATCTGACCCACATTAATTCCGCCATTGCCCGGTTTACCCCGCTGCGTATTTCTCAGCGCCTGGAAGAGACACTGGATCTGCCACCTTTGCCGGAAGTGGCACGCCGTATTATCGCCCTGCGCATGATACCGGACGCCGATGGTACGGAGCTGGCGGATATTCTGGAGCTGGATCCGGGCATGTCGGCTCAGATCCTGAGCTGGGCCCGCTCTCCCTACTACAGCTCCCGCGGGGATGTGAAAACCGTGGAAGATGCGGTCAACCGCGTACTGGGTTTTGATCTGGTAATGAACCTGTCACTGGGGCTGGCTCTGGGCCGCTCACTGAGCGTGCCGAAAGAAGGGCCTTACGGCTATGCGCCTTTCTGGCAGCAGGCGATTCTCGGTGCGACACTGGCCCATGATCTGGTGCGTAAAATGCCGTTTGGGCGCCGTCCGTCACAGGGGATGGCTTATCTGGCCGGATTGCTGCACAACTTTGGCTTTCTCATTCTTGGCCAGATCTTTCCACCTCAGTTTACCCTGATTAACCGTCACATCGAGGCCAATCCGCACATCAACCGGGTCTACATCGAACATCACCTGCTGGGAATTACCCGGGAGCAGTGCTCAGCCTGCCTGATGAAACAGTGGGATATGCCGAAAGAGCTTATCAACGCCATCCGTTATCAGCACGATATGTGTTTCAAAGGAGAGCATGCGGATTATTCACGCCTGCTGTATGTGACAACGCGTCTGCTGCGTTCCCGTGGAATTGGTGACGGGCCGGATGAAGAGATTCCGGAAGAAATGTACAAGGCGCTGCAGCTGGACCCGTTCGACGCCGCGGATGTGGTTGATGCGCTGATGGAGCGTAAAGACGAATTCAACGATCTGATCGGTATGCTGCAGCCCTGATTTCTTCAGGGCGTCATGACTTGGCCGGTTCCGGTTCTGGTGGCAGGGCATCGGAACGGTAAACGGCCAGATCCAGTTCTTTCTCGGAATGCGCCACCACAGTCGCCACCATGGCGTCGCCAGTGACGTTGACGGCGGTACGTATCATATCCAGCAGGCGGTCGACGCCGATAATTAATGCGATCCCTTCCACTGGCAGGCCAACCTGCCCCAGCACCATCGACAGGGTAATCAGACCAACACCCGGCACACCTGCGGTGCCGATGGAGGCCAGTGTTGCGGTGGCAATCACCATCAGATAATCCTGCCAGCCCAGATCAATGGCAAAGGCCTGAGCAATGAAGACCGTGGCCACTCCCTGCATGATGGCGGTGCCGTCCATATTGATGGTGGCACCCAGCGGCAGGGCAAACGAAGCCACGCGGTTGTTCACGCCGAGGTGATGTTCGACATTGCGCATGGTCACCGGCAGGGTGGCGCTGCTGGAGGCGGAGCTGAAGGCGAAGATCTGCACCGGCCACATCTTTTTCAGGAAGACCACGGGTGACAACCCGGTAAGCAGCCGCAGGAACAGGCTGTACACCACCAGGCCGTGAATCAGCAGTACGGTTACGACGGTGAACATATAGCTGATCAGCTCTTCAATCGGGCCCAGACCTTTGGCCGCAAACAAGGAGAACAGCAGGCTGAACACGCCATAAGGAGCCAGATTCATCAGCATGGTCACCAGTTGCATCAGCACGGCGTTCCAGTCGTTGAAGGTCTTGGCAATGTGTTCACCATGGATACCGGCACGCGCAATGGCCATGCCGATAAGAATGGCAAAAACGATCACCTGCAGCATATTGCCTTCGGCCATGGCGGCGACCGGGTTGGTGGGGAATATATTGGCGATCACATCCAGGAAGGGGATGCTCTGCGGCGGGGTAAAGGTGGCGTCTGAGGTCATGGCCGCACCTTTGCCCGGATCAATCAGATTGGCAAAAAACAGGGCCAGAGAAATCGCCACCGAGGTGGTGATCAGGTACAGGCCGATGGTTTTGATGCTCATCCGGCCCAGCGTGCTCTGGTCGGTGAGATTACAGACACCGCAGACCAGAGAAACGAACACCAGAGGCACGACCATCAGCTTCAGACTGGCGACAAAGATCTTACCAATCAGGGCGAACAGGCCATTGGCGAGCAGGTCGTTGAGCACAAAACGGACGTATTCGTGCACGCCCTCTGCGGTAATCACATCATGGCCGAGTTTACCGAGCAGGATGGCCGCCACCATGGCGATGAGAATGCGTCGGGTCAGATTCATAGGTGTAAACCCCGGTACCTTCAGAAGCGCAGAGTATGCATTGCAGGAAATGATAACAGCTGAGACCCGTGTGTTGGGACATTCTGCTGGTTTTGACTCTCCATAAAAAAAGCCCTGACAAAGCAGGGCTCTTAACAGAAAGGACGTCCGTCTTACTGAACTGATTCTTTCAGCGCTTTGCCTGGCTTGAAGGCAGGCACTTTGGCTGCAGCAATGGTGATTGGCTCACCGGTCTGAGGGTTTTTACCCTGACGTTCGGCACGGTCACGTACTTCGAAGGTACCGAAGCCGATCAGGGAAACAGAATCACCTTCGCTCAGAGCTTTGGCAATCTGGTCGGTGAATGCAGTGATAACTTCTGCTGCTTTTTCTTTGCTCAGATCAGCTTGTTCTGCAATGGCCGCAGCCAGTTCAGGTTTGCGCATGTTTCTATCCTTTCATCTATTGTTAGTATGTTTACAGAGAATCAACCGAGGATGGCCGGCAATTCTTTGTTGAGTGCTACTTTATTCACTACTTTTGCTCCGGTCAAAGCATAACCGAGCAATTCATTGGCTTTGTTGCGGAATTCAGCCTGGATATCCAGGCCTTCACCATCAACAGTCCATTCGCCTTCTGCTCCGACCGCCGGAGGTGCAACCACCACAGGGGTTACCGGGGTTTTTACGGTCACAGGCATGACACCATAGCTGACCATTTCCGGGTTGCCAGTCAGGGTTTTGGCCAGGGCGCGGGCAGACGCCATCAGCGGCAGAACGTACAGCAGTACATGGCCTTCCACTTCAGCACAGTCACCCAGGGCGTACACATCCGCAGCACTGGTTTCCAGCAGACGGTTGGTAACGATACCGCGGTTAACGGCGAGACCGGCGGCGGCTGCCATTTCCACGCGCGGGCGCAGACCGATGGCAGAGACGACGACGTCAGTTTCAACCACAGTGCCATCACTCAGGGTTGCGACAGCAGAATCACCCTGACGTTCCAGTTTGCTGACATAAGGGCCCAGGTGGAATTTCACCCCGAGGCTTTCCAGACCGACCTGAACGGCAGCGGCAGCTTCTGGTGGCAGCAGGGTCGGGAAGATGCGTTCACACGGGGCGACGACGGTCACGTCATAGCCACCGTTGCTCATGTCGTTGGCAAATTCACAGCCGATCAGACCGGCACCCATGATGAGGGCGCGTTTGTGGCCTTCTGCGGCGATACGGAAATGGCCGTAATCGGTCAGGTCGTTCACGGAGTGGACGATGTCCTGTGCGTCGCCTTCTACCGGCACGCGGATGGCTTCTGCACCCCAGGCGAGAACCAGTTTGGAGTAGCTCAGAGTCTCAGGGCCCAGATCAATTTCGTGGGCATCCGGGCGCAGTGCAGTCACATGGGTGTGCGTGCGGATGGTCAGGTTCAGCTGGGCCGCCATATCAGCAGCGGAAGACATCGCCAGTTCGTCGGCAGTCTTGTTCTTACCGAAACCGGTCGACAGCATAGGCTTGGAGTAATTACGTCCATCGTCTGCCGTGATCATGGTGATCGGGGTTTCTTTGTCCAGCTTGCGCAGTTCTTTAGCGAGGTTGTAGCCGGCGAGACCGGTACCAATGATGATAATCGGGTCGTTTGATTGAGTCATAGCAGCAGTATTCCGCAGAAATCCGGAGGAAATGAATCGGAAAGTATATACAGGGAGGTTGCCACCGGGAACCGGTGGCAGGAGGATCAGATTTCGACCATCTCAAAATCTTCTTTACCGACTCCGCAATCCGGACAGATGAAGTCTTCAGGTACGTCATCCCATGCAGTACCGGGTGCAACACCTTCTTCAGGAGCCCCTTCGGCTTCATCGTAAATCCAGCCGCAGACTACGCATTGCCATTTTCTCATTACAAGCAACCTTATATCTCTAAATTCTCAGAAGCCGGTACACTACTCATCCGGGCTGTGAAAATCAATGCTGATGGGCACTAATGGCGGACACAGCTTGCCTGTCTGCCTGAATTAGCGCATTCTCCCGGCCATGAAGCTGCCCCATTCCATTGCTCCTCTGATTCATCCTCATACGCCTGCCTGGTCCGGCCGCTCCGGAGTCCCGGCGTTTCATGTCAGCCGCTTCTGGCGCGACTGGTTGTTTGATCAGGGGTCACTGACGGCGCGTCTGGTTGCCCTGGATGCAGGTCGGTTCAGTGTGCGGCTGTTGCGCGAGGCCGTTGGCCCGGCAACGGCTCCTGAGCGTTCTGAGCTGGGGATTGGCCCGCACGAGCCGGTATGGTTCCGCGAGGTTATTCTTCTGCTGGACGCTGAACCTGTTGTCTATGCGCGCACGGCAGTACCTGTCAGCACTCTCAACAGCCGTGCCCGTCCCCTGCGCAGTCTGGGTAACCGTTCTCTGGGCGCTTACCTGTTTACCCGCCCGGATCTGCAGCGCTCGCCGGTCCGCGCTGCGCGCTGTGCGGATAATGATCTGAATCTGAGCTGGAGCCGGCGTTCGGTCTTCCGTATTTATGGCAGACCACTGATGGTGTCCGAAGCCTTCAGTAACCGTCTGCCAGAGCTGGCCGGAGGCGCCTGATGTCATCTGTGAATTCTCAGCTGCAGAGCTGGATTGCCCTGACCCGTCTGGATAAGCCGGTTGGCTACTATCTCTTGCTGTGGCCGACATACTGGGCGCTGTGGCTGGCGGCGGATGGCTTTCCGGGCTGGAAGAACCTGATTATTTTCACTCTGGGTGTGGTACTGATGCGCTCCGCCGGGTGTGTGATCAATGACTTCGCCGACCGTAAGGTCGATGGCCATGTGAAACGCACGGCCCAGAGGCCTCTTGCCAGTGGTGCCATTACCCCGAAAGCGGCCCTGACAGGGTTTGCCCTGATGTGCCTGCTGGCGTTTGTGCTGGTGCTCTTCACCAATCAGCTTACGGTTCTGCTCTCGGTCGGTGGTTTACTGCTGGCGGCGGTATACCCTTTCATGAAGCGTTATACCCACATGCCGCAGCTGTTTCTGGGTGCCGCCTTCTCCTGGAGCATTCCCATGGCATTTGCCGCTGAAGCCGGAGAACTGCCGCCAGCGCTCTGGCTGCTGTATGCCGCGAATCTGTGCTGGACCGTGGCCTACGATACCTTTTATGCCATGGTAGACCGCGATGACGATCTGCGTATCGGGGTGAAATCGACCGCCATCCTGTTCGGTAAGGCTGATCTGCTGATCATCAGCCTGCTGCACATCATGGCGTTTGTGTTCCTGCTGTTGGCAGCGGACAGCTTTGCCCTCGGAAACCTGTATATCCTGTCTCTGGTTGTGGCGGCGCTGTTTTCCGGCTGGCTGGTTCATATGGCCCGCGGACGTGGGCGGGAGGCCTGTTTCCGGGCGTTTCTGCTCAGTCACTGGGTCGGTCTGATCGTCCTGGCAGGCATGATCGCCGGATAACCCCGCTCATTTTTCTGCGGTAATATTTCTGTAACAATCTCAGGTTGTAATACGCTTGAAATAATGCCCGCAAGATGGACAGAGAATGACAATGGCAGGAAAAAAGGTTCTGATTGTCGATGATGAAGCGCCGATCCGTGAAATGATCGCGGTGGCTCTGGAGATGGCCGGTTACCAGTGTCTGGAAGCCGCAAACGCTCAGGATGCGCACACCATGGTGATCGATCAGCGCCCGGACATGCTGCTCCTCGACTGGATGCTGCCCGGCACCAGCGGTGTGGAGTTTGCCCGGCGCCTCAAGCGTGATGAAAACACGGCCGAACTGCCGATCATCATGCTGACCGCCAAAGGTGAAGAAGAAAACAAGGTTCAGGGTCTGGAAAGCGGGGCGGATGATTACATCACCAAGCCGTTCTCACCGCGTGAGCTGGTGGCCCGCCTGAAAGCAGTTCTGCGCCGCGCTACGCCTCCGGGTGTGGAAGAAACCATCGAAGTGAACGGCCTGGTGCTCGATCCTGTGTGCCACCGCGTGATGTCTGACGGCAGCCCGATTGATGTGGGTCCGACCGAATACCGCCTGCTGCAGTTCTTCATGACCCACCAGGAACGTGCCTATTCGCGCGCTCAGCTGCTGGATCAGGTCTGGGGTGGCAACGTCTACGTTGAAGAGCGTACCGTTGATGTGCACATCCGCCGTCTGCGCAAAGCGCTGGGTACTGCACACGAAAGTCTGATTCAGACAGTGCGTGGCACAGGATACCGGTTCTCAACCAAAGCCTCCTGAACCATGATCCGTCCCGACCGTCATCGGGAACGTCTGGTGACCCTGCTGCTGATAGTGGCGGGTGTCAGCGGCGTCTGGTGGCTGCCGCAGTTTCCTTTCCTGCCGCTGGCTGTGGTTACTTCCGGCATCAGCGCCCGCACCATGATCCAGACCTACCGTCTGCGTCACTGGATGGTGCATCAGGATCCGACCCAGCCTCTGCCCGGCTCCGGGCTCTGGGGCGATATCTATTACCAGATCCAGCGGCTGTCACAACGCAGCCAGAGAAGTCAGCGCCGTCTGCAGGTGATGCTGGACCGTATTCAGGATTCCACAGCGGCTCTGCAGGACGGCGTCATTATGGTCGACCGCCACGGCAACATCGAATGGTGGAACCGGGCCGCCGGACAGTATCTTGGCCTGCGGGCGCCGGCCGACGTTAACCATCCGCTGACCAACCTGATCCGTGCGCCCGAGTTCATTACTTACTTTGAGCGTTGCGAATACGACGAACCTCTGGTGATGCAGGCGCAGGCCCGCAACGACCTGTATCTGCAGTTCAGCATCACCCTGTTCGGCCGTAACGATCGCCTGATCGTCGTGCATGATGTGACCCGGCTGCGCCTGCTGGAGCAGATGCGCAAAGACTTCGTTGCCAACGTCAGCCACGAACTGCGCACACCGCTGACGGTGATTAACGGCTATCTGGAAACCTTTGGTGAGCTCAGTGATGACCTGCCGGTGGCAGGACAGAAGATGCTGGCACGGATGCAGGAGCAGGGGCAGAGGATGGAGGCCATTATCCGTGATCTGCTGGTGTTGTCGCGGCTGGAAACCGGCTCGTCACAGGGGCGCGATGACATCAATGTTCCGGCAATGCTCAGGCTGATCCTTGAAGAAGCCCGGGCCCTGTCAGGCGGCCGTCATGATCTGCAGCTTGAGGTTGATGTGCAGAATCATCTGCCGGGTTACGAACATGAGCTGCGCAGTGCCTTCACTAATCTGGTGGTGAATGCGGTGAAATACACGCAGGAGGGCGGGCGTATTAAGGCCCGTTGGTACAGGGACGGCGATGCTCTCTGCCTCAGCGTCACAGACAATGGCATCGGCATCGACGAGCGTCATATTCCGCGGCTGACGGAACGCTTTTACCGCGCCGACCCGAGCCGCAGTAAAGACACCGGCGGCACCGGCCTGGGGCTTGCCATTGTTAAGCACGTGCTGCTGCGTCACGACGCTGAACTGCAGGTGGAAAGCCGCATTGGCCAGGGCAGTACTTTTACCGCGCGTTTTTCCCGGGGTTGAGGATTCAACCCGGGAGCGGTTTTCTCAACGGTGTCCGGAGGGTGGAACTGCCGGCCCCTGCAGCGGTAAGCGCTCAATGCGCATCAGGGTCGCACCGATCACTGCGGCAGGCATCACAAACCAGTTCACCAGCGGAATGGTCAGCAACACCGAAACCAGCAGACCGAAGCCCATCACCGTCAGCAGGTCGCCACTCATGGTCTCACGTACCTCGCGGAAGGGCCGGGCGTGGTTATCAAACGAATAATCGGCGTACTGCACGGCCATCATCCAGCCACCGAACAGCACCCAGACAGCCGGTGCCAGCAGATTCAGCAGCGGGATAAAGCCGAGAATGAAAATGCCCAGATAGCGTGGCAGGTAGTACATCATCTTGGTGATTTCGCGCCCCAGTGTACGCCAGGTCATGCTCCACAGGGATTCATCCGGAATAACGCCACCGAGCTGTTTTTCTACTTTTTCTGCCAGTAATCCATTCAGAGGGGCAGCGATGATCATGAGTACCGTACTGAAAAAATAGGCGGTAGCCACAACAAAGGTAATCACCGCCAGCGGCATGAGTATCCAGTAGAGAAAGCTCAGCCAGGCTGGCAGCAGGTCTCTGAGTATGCCGATCCATTCATCGACCTGCATTATGCCCCAGACACTGAATGTACCCATGACAATGAAATTCAGCAGCAGAGGCAGAGCGACATAGGGTCTCAGCCCAGGTTTGTTCAGGCTCTGAAAGCCCCGGACAACATACTGCATACCTGTCATCAGATTACCGCGCATGGATTCTCCCGTGCATCGCGAAAAAGGGTTTTATACAATCCCAGCCTTTTGCTGAGCAGAGCCGATTATGACCCCTGAGCGTTACGAACGCATCCGTCAGACACTGGATTGCCGTCAGCCGGATCTTACCGTGATCACGGATGAAGTCTATAAACCGCACAACCTGTCGGCCATTGCCCGCACCTGTGATGCCGTCGGCATTCCGGAAATACACTGCGTCTGGCCGCGTGACCGTTACCGCCTTAAAACAGCTTCGACGGCGGGATCGGCCGAATGGTTGGAAGTGAAAACCCACCCGGATATTGTCACTGGTATTCAGCACCTGAAAGATCAGGGGATGAACGTTGTGGCTGCCCACCTCACAGATCGCGCTATTGACTACCGCGACTACGACTTCACTCAGCCAACTGCGTTGCTGATGGGGACAGAAAAAGAAGGGGTCAGCGATGAGGCTTCGGAGATGGCGGATGAACACCTGATTATCCCCATGCGCGGTATGGTGCATTCGTTCAACGTCTCTGTGGCCGCGGCCATTATTCTCAATGAAGCGCATTTTCAACGTGAGAAAGCAGGCATGTATGAAGAATCCGGCCTGCCGGAAGAGTGGTATAACCGCCTGCTGTTTGAATGGTGTCAGCCAACGATTGCGCGCTTGTGTCGTGACAGCGGTCTGCCATATCCCGCTCTCCGGGATGATGGCGAACTGTGCGATCCACAAGGATTTTCGGAGCTTTATAACCGTATGAAAAGTGGTGAATAAAAACCCTGTTCAGAGTGGGTGGCAAATCTCTGGCTTTTTTGTGCGATATATCTCACAACGGGGTGAGCGATATCAGCAAAACATGACAGCCGCGGCTGAAAATAGAAGATATGTTTTTGTAACTATCTGTAATTAAAGAATATTTTTGTTGTAATGCAAATTCTTGTCATATTGCGTCAGATATTTCTGAAGCAGATTTATCAGGATTTGATATCTTGTTTATAAGGGATTGCCAAGGATGAACCGGCCAGGAGGCCGACATGGAAGAGCGAAGGATTCGCAGTCATGGATGATCTCAACTGCAGGATGCTACAGGGAGTTTCTCCTACCAGGATGGTATAGGGTGCTGTGGTGGTCTGAACAGGATGTTCAGACCATCCACTTTTTTACCGTCCCGGCTTTTTTATTCCCCAGAAACCACACCTTAAAATCACACCTTTCCCAATATTTACGTGACTTTAACGTCACTGAACAAATGATAACCAATTCTTTACAGTAGACACCGTCTGTCACTGCTATTGTTCTGATGACAAGGTTTTTTCCGGAGAGGGAACAATGTCTCAGGCGCCTGCTCAGCACCGTCTTGGTCAGATATTAATCAATAAAAAGCTCATCACGCAGGAAGATCTCCAGCGTGCATTGGCGTTTCAGGAGCTGCATGACTGCAAGCTGGGTGAGGCTCTGGTGGCTATGGGTGCCATCAGCCATTCGGGCCTGCGCCGTGCACTGAATCAGCAACGTTGGTTACGTAATTGCGCTACCTGTATCGCATTACTGACGCCCGTATCCTTCTCCTATGCTTATGAGCCGGTACAGTATACGTCCACGCTGAGTGGTGACGATTTTCCTGAGTATGGACGTCTGCCGCCTTCCAACCCTTATGCAAAGAACGACAGCTATGTTGGCGACATGCTGTCGGCTGCCTGGACACTGTACCGGGGTCAGCCGGAAGAAGGAGAGTGGCGCTACAGTGTAGGCCGTACCGATGATAAGAAAGGCTATGAACTGAGCGTCAGTCTGCATTTCTGAAGCACGGTAATGACCCAGAAACGACAAAGGCCCGGGGAGCGATCCCCGGGCCTTTGTGCTGAATAATGGTGCCGGCACCAAGCGTCGAATAGTTCTATGTATGTGCCGTATTCACTGGAATAGTTATTCAATACCTTTAATTTATGCCCCCATTTGTGCCCCCAATTTTAAAAGTGACCCCTTTCAGGAGGTGAGAAATGGATATGAAAGTTAACGGTGTTTCTGAGTTTGATAGTCAGTTTCTGGATATGCGCGATGACTTGAACCGGCTGTTCGGCCAGTCGAAGGCAGCAATACTTGCTTTAACCTGCAATTGTAACTTTGAGTCCATGAACGGTGAGTCGATATCAAATATGCTCTGGCTGATAAGTGACCGAATGGATGACCTGGAGACCAGAGTGGGCATGATGGTGGATCTGGTTCAGATGAAAAATCTCAAAAGGAGTGATTCCGATGCCTGACGACAAAAAGCCTGATTCGGAGCAACAGGAACCTGAAGAGCGGTTTGTCTTCAACCTCTTCATTGAAGGGGAAGACCCTGAGTATATCGAGCTGGACGACTTTGAAGACGTTCCGGGCGACCAGGATTGATCAACCGATCATAAATGGAATGGCGCAATAGGGTTTCGGGAGGATGCCGCAGCAGTTCAGTGGTGAAACAGGCCCTGAGTTTGGGCCTGTTGGTTGTATTAATCGCTCAGTCTTTGACCTCAAAAGTAAGCATGTACATGCCATCGCTGCGCTTTTCCAGCCTGTAGCTCACGTCTACAGACTGCGCATTATTCAAAGTGATGCTGGCTTCGCATGTATTCAGTTCTGGTGATGAAGTAATGGTTTTGGTTCCATAAACCTCAACTACGCCAAGGCTCATCATGCGGGCAAACTGGGAGTTATTGAATGCTTCTGACAGTGTTGATTTGGCATCAGAAGATTCGCATGAAGGAAGATTGTTCGAGCCCTCCATGAGCGCTCCGAGCACTACTAATCCACCGCCAAAAAGAAAAACAAATGCCGCAAACTTTTTCAGTTTGGATGGTTTCTTCTTTTGAATACTATCGTTCATACACTATTCCATAAGTCCATTTGTCGGGACAATCTATCAATTGTTGGCAATCAAAACCAGATCCAAGTTCGGGAACGATATTTGAATCCAGAGGAGTATTTGCAAACAGACCGGCGGTTACGCTGATGGCTGTGCAAAATAAAAACGGCGCCCGAAGACGCCGCTCTCTGCCATCGATCCCTGATGACAAATCAGGGGATAACAGGCGGTAGGTAGGAATCCAGAGGCGCTGGGGCCAGCCGATGCCCGAAACCTCCCGGCCTTCTCCCGGATGAGCCGTCACCCGGGTACCGCTCAGTCACTGTACTACAGAAGCGCGGCAGATCAACATCAGGCCCGATTTTTGTTCAGAGGCTTTGCCTCCGTGACAGCTTGTCCTGTAGGTAGCCATCCCAATCGGCGCTGTCGATGGCGGTCAGGGTTGAGAGGACGATAGGTATTTGCAGGCTCACGAAATGGCCGTGAGCGTCGATAGGGGAGTCCAGGGGAATTGTTATTGACTCAATCACAAGTGGTGCGTAACGCCGTCCTTTGTAAGTCAGGGCAATTATGTGTGGCGAAATGGACGGCATCAGGGCGTCCACCAACGATGCGCCCTTATAGTAACGGGATATCACGCCACCAGCAGCCAGGTGCTGCGGCAGGGCCCATTGCATCAGTTGATCCAAGGGCTTTTCCACTTCCTCAACCGGATCACTCCATGCGCTGAGAACCAAGGTTGCATTGATTTTGGCCGGTTGCATGGAGTCAAAGACCTGAGTGCTGTTGAGTTTTGTCACACTGGAGCGGCCCGTAAATTTGCTGGCCAGATTCTTAACCTCGTTCCCGATACTGGTTCCTGACAGCCCCAGAGCGTCAATCATCTGCTGCGGATAGCCGGCTTGAAGCAGTGCCTGTGTTGTGGGAAGGCTACCGCTATTGTCCCCCTCGAATGGTGACGTCCAGCCCATTACAACCTCCATATTGGCCTCTGAAATGGCCGCATGGACGGATATATAGTGGTTAGGGTCGGGGAACCAACCGCCGTCATGTTTTATGACCTGCGTGAGGTAGCCAACCAAATGAGGGGACAGACCGGTCCAGTCAGACTTGTAGATCTCAACTTTTGGAACGGTCATTAGTTAGCCCCCGGGTTGGTGCTTGGGACAGAGCGGATTTTTGATCGCAGGTAATTTTTCGCCGACATCACATCAACAGGGTATGGCGTTAGCAGATGACTGCAATGTGGGCCGTTCAGTGAGACGACCTGACGAGCAATACTGATTGCCTGGTCAAACTCTGGTTGTTCCAGCCTCCAGCGGCTCAGAGTGGCTGCTGAGACGTGGAAATAATCAGCTAGCTCCTGATCTGTGTAGCCCATGAGGACAGTCATTTTATACGCCTCATCTGCGTTTTCGGGCTGATACTCTGTAGCTGTGATTTGGTCAGTTTTCATCTGATGCGTCCCCCTGTTTATGGACTTAAGGAATTGTCTGCTCGTGCGCACCCACGTGTACGCTGTTTTTTCTGTTGGATCACAGCCTCAGGAATCGTGGTTGCTGAGTTGGGACTGAAAATTGGTTGGATAACCCCTACCTGTTTATGGGCTGTAAAAAATGGTCTTTCAAGCGCACCCACGTGAACCCAAATTTGAATATGAGTTCACAGCTGTAATGCCTGTATCTTGTGGGGCTTGGTCGAAAAGGGCTGTTTCCAGATCCGCGTTTATGGACTCCGGAAATATTCGCACCCACACGTACCCGCGATTACGCGAACTTCCCACTCTCATAATCCAACAGCCATTCATCAGTCGTTTGGGTCGCTGGGGGGCGATTACCAGAACCACCTTTCTCAGCATTTGAAATGGCCTGTTCATGGGTGCTGTTTACCTGTGTTTCTGTATAACTGTGTTCTGTGGGTAAATGGCCTGTAGGTTGAATCGCCTGTAAGCCGCACTGCTGCTGGTCTGGTTGGGAATCACTGTACCCAGTGGTTGTGCCCGCCTTGTACCCGCCTTGTACCTGCGTTGGCCCCGGCTTGTACCCGCAATAACGGTTCACAGCGTCATTGATCTCAGTCGCTGACATGGAGATTGGGGTCAAAGTCTCGTTCAGGATTTTTCGCTTAATCGTTGACGTGGTGTGGATGTCAGCAGTGAAGAATTGCTCCCGCAACAATGCCATTTTTTTGTGATAACGAGATGGACGTTGAGGGTGTGCCAGTCCCGTCCGCTCCCAGAACAGCCAAAAAGCTGGTGGCTGTTTTCCAGGTGTCAGCGTGATCGAAAAATGATTTTTAGGCAGCGGGTCACCGGCCTGGCCCGCTGCGGTTGTCCGCTGCCGGGTCGTGACCGCGTTAAAAAATGCGGCGGGAAACGTTTCACCTGCCCCCTGCCAGTGGTTGGTCAGATCTGAAAAAATGAGCTGGACGCCATGAAAGCGCCGGGTGCTGATGGCGTATTGCTCGTACCGCAGAACAGCGATGCCGGCGGCAGCCCCGATGACCGCTATGATCCCGGCGGCGTTATCAGCCAGCCAGGCATCCGGAACCACGCGGCCACTGGCAGGAACAACCACCAGCCTGCCACGGGTTACAGCGATGCGATCACCGCGGTTAATCAGCGTCAGCAAGCGCTGGAGTGTCCATACAGTGTCAGGCATTTCCGGGCTGTTCGGCCTGGAATTTTTCGAGGTTTCTGAGCGCATGTTCTGCCCGCCTTGTCTCCCGCTGCGCCTGAACAAGAGATGTTTCCAACAGCTCCCGGTGACGCTCGGTGCGGGTCTGCGTGTCGTCGATGGCGTTACCAGTCAAATGACGGTGATCCAGCTGATAAACCCCGGGCTGGCTCTGGGTAGCACGGTTGTGAACCAACCAATATCCGTGCTGATTATTACTCAGTGCCTGAAGTGCTGACCGGACGGATAGTGGTCGTTCGTCACGAACGGTTGCCGCAATTGCGTTTTCCAGCGACCGGCTACTGTGGAGCTCCCCGTCAGCCAGTACCGTCAGGACGGCGTGAGCGCGGGTTCCGGCGCTGGGTACATGTTGTGGATCAACGTGGGCAAAAATCTCATAAAGATCGGTCATTTCGCTCCCTCCATACCCACGTCATATCCGGCCTCAGCCGCGCGATCATCAAGCCACTGATCAATCTGACTGGATAACCAGCCCACGCTGGTGGATGAGCCAATCTTGAAGTTTCGTGGAAAATCACCACGAGCCATATCGCGGTAAATCGTTGATCTGGCCAGCCCAGTACGGCGGCAAACCTCAGGAAATCTGAGAATCTCGGTACGATTTATAGACATCTGTGTGCTCCTGTGTGTGTACAGGAGGCAGTTTGTGTTGGAGAGTAGCTGGTGGGTGATATCAGGTTTAGACGAAAATCCGGGGAAACCTGATACTGTATTTATAAACAGTACTATGTTGGGGCGGAGTTACCCTCTACCTGTTTGGAAATTTCTTTGCACCAGCGTCTGACGGTGCTTATGTTAGGGGTCTGTTGGTCAAATAATACCCTAACAAAATTTGCCACATGCCTGTAACGAGGACCTCCCAGATAACCAGAAAAATACTCAGACAATTCATAGGCAAAGAGCTTCACCTCAGCCAAACTATTTTTTTCATAACCATAGCTGATTTTGCAGTGTTGAATGCAATCAAAAAACTCAATCAATCTACCTAGTGCTTTTGATATATTTGGCTCGGAATTATCTTCCAAGCCATTCTCTGAGAGCATGTACATATATTGGGCCGGAGATGATTGGTTCAGGTAATTATTGGCTGTCTTTCTTTGGAAATCTAATAAGTCATTGATTTTTAAATCAGTATCGGTCTCTGTAATGAACCGGTTTATAGCCATTAAGGATTTTTTATAATTCAGAAAATTATCTTTTCGATCATTCAGTTGTGCCCATCTTGGAACGTATTTTGTCGCTCCATAGAGTGCGCCCTGTATGAAGTTGTAGGCATTTGAATAAGCATCTCTCCAGGTTCTCCAAAGTAGCTCTTCATCGCTGGTGATATGAGATACTGTTCCACCTTGGTTGACGTGTTTACAGATGTAGGGATTTTTTAGAAGTGTACTTATTTTATCTTCATTAGGTTTGCGATCTAATTTTTGAAGGTCCTTCTCAATAGCCATCCATGTTTTTTTTATTTCATGGTCATTGGATGAAAGGATTTTATCCATGTTTTCACGAAAGGTAGGGAATCGATCAGGATCTCTCTCTGATTTTTGGAATCTATGTCGCTCCCTGACCTCATCAGGCACCCAACTGGCGAACTCCATTATGTCTCCCCACCCCTGCCAAACCGTGCTGTAACCACATTGCCGGCCAGTGTCTGGCGTTTCAGATCATCCAGATAATCCGCCCAGCGTTGCATCATCTGAACCCGCTCCGGCAGGTGCTTGGTGCGGTTGTAGGCGTTGCCCAGAGCGTCCTTTACCTTGTGGGCGAGCTGGTGTTCTATCCACTCGACTCTCAGTCCCAGTTGTTCATCCAGCATAGTCCTTGCGCTTGCTCTGAAGCCATGTGAGCAGTGCTGACGGCGTGTGTCATAGCCAAGGGTGCGTAATGCCTTGTTCAGCCCTTCACGGCTGATAGGTTTGGCGTGATCACGCGCATTGGGGAATACATATCGTCCTCGTCCAGTAAGCGGGTAGAGGTCTGCCAATAGCGCCTGTGCCTGGGTGCTCAGGGGAACAATGTGGTCGCCTGATACAGTATTACGTTCTTTTTTCTTTTCGAGGGGAATGGTCCAGAAACCCTGTTCCAGATCGACCTCTGACCATTCCATCCCACATAGCTCCCCCGGTCGTTGAAACAACAGCGGGGCCAGTGCCAGAGCGGTGCGGATAATGTGGGTACCCTGATAGCCGTCTATATCCACCAGCAGGCGACCAAACTCCGCAGGATTGGTGATGGCGGCCATGTGTGAGGTTTTTTGTGGGGGAATGGCACCAACAAGGTCAGAAGCTGGGTTGTGTTCCAGCCGGCCTGTCTGTTTGGCGTAGCGGCACACCTGGTTCATGGTCTGACGCGCCTTATGTGCTGTTTCTAATGCGCCCCGGTCAACAATACGGTTAAGGCAGCCCACCAGCTCGAAGGTCTGAAGCTCAGAGACAGGGCGCTTGCCCAGATAGGGAAGGACGTCATTCTCCAGAATCGACATAATTCGGGAAGCGGTGATGGGGGCCCATGTGGGGGTCTGCCGGGCGTGCCACTCGCGTGCGATGGCGGCAAAGCTGTTCTCAGCGTCCAGTTCTTTGCGGGCCCGCTTTTGTTGTTTATGAAGTGTGGGGTCTATGCCTTGGTCCAGTTGATGTTTCGCTTCCATCCGGGCCGCTCTGGCCTGTTTTAGAGTGACCTCGTGGGGTTGATTACCGTAGACACCAATGGACAGGCGCCTCTCCTTGCCCATGAAGCGGTATTTCATGCGCCAGTATTTGGAACCGTTTGGGTGTACCTCAAGATACATACCTTGGCCATCAGAGAGCCTGAAGACCTTGTCGCGGGGCGTAGTCGCTTTGATAAGGGTGTCAGTTAGGCGATTTTTCATGCTCCAAACCCCCGGGATCATTGGTTTTAGAGAGTGATTTGGGGGCACAAGATTTGATGGTCTGGAAATGTGCCCCCAAAAATGCCCCCGTTTTTTGTAGATGCCAGTGTATCCATGTGGACATCTAAAGGGGTAAAGTAGGCTTTGAGGGCAGAAAAAACAAGGGCTTCCGCATTTCTGTGGAAGCCCTTGGATGGGTATATGGTGCCGGCACCAAGAGTCGAACTCGGGACCTACTGATTACAAGTCAGTTGCTCTACCGACTGAGCTATACCGGCTAAGTGGGCCGAGATATTACTGAGCCAGTATGCCTCCGTCAACCTATTTTGTGGCCTGTAACTCATTGATCATATTCATCGTGTTTCTTTAAGGCTTATTCGGGCAAAATACTGCAACCCGTTGAATTCACGGGGCCCTTATCAGCAGTTTTCAGGCGGTTTGAGTGTTCCAGAGCGCATTGCAGAGTGAAATCTCCAGGATTGTCCTGATCTCCGGGACGGGTGCCCTGATCGGCTGGACCGGAGACATGACGTTATACGGTTTTCTGACCGGTTTGATCATCTCTCAGTTGTTCAGCGTCAAGCTGGCAGCCGATTTTTTCCGCTGGACCACCTCCCGTGACAGCCCACCCGTTGAAAACGGTCTGATTGGTTATGCCACCGACCGGCTTATCCGCCGGGAGCGTCGTCTGCAGGCGCACATCGCCGAACTCCTGCATCAGCTGCGGCGTTACAACGACGGTATCGAAGCTTTGCAGGATGGCGTGATTACACTGGGCAGCCGTGGTCACATCAACACCTACAACAGCGCCGCCCAGCGTATGTTCCGGTTGCATCCGGATGACATCGGCCAGCACATCAATAACCTTATCCGCGCTCCGCTGTTTGTACAGTTTTTCAATCAGGGTGAATTTACCAAAGCGCTGCAGTTTGATTACCGCTCCGCCACCTTTCTTGTTCAGGTTTCTGAGTTCGGTGCTGACCAGAAGGTTATGCTGCTGCGCGATGTGACCGAGCGCAAGCGGGTAGAGGTGATGCGTAAGCACTTTGTGGCAGACGTCTCACATGAGCTGCGTACACCACTGACCGTGATTAACGGTTATCTTGAAATGCTGCAGGATGCTGAAGTACCGGCGCACGTGCACCGGGCGCATGAGCAGATGTTGTCACAGAGTCAGCGTATGACGCTGCTGGTGAACGATCTGATTGAGCTTTCACGTCTGGAAAGTGCCAGTACAGAGCGTCCCGGAGAGTGGTTCAATATCCGCGAAATCTGTCAGCAGACCCTGTCGCAACTGCAGAACTACCGAGAGGGCGGTGTTCTGACGCTGGTGGACGGTGAGCCAGTTGAAGTGGAAGGGTATCCGGATGAAATGCGTACGGTAATGGTGAATCTGGTGACCAATGCACTTAAGTACGGTGGCGATGGCGAAGTTGTTGTGCGGCTGAAGAAAACCATGCGCGGGCTGAAAATTTCCGTGACCGATCATGGTCCGGGCATCCCTGCAGAACATCTGGGTCGTATTACAGAGCGTTTTTACCGCGTGGATGATTCCAGGGATTCGACTACGGGTGGTTCAGGGCTTGGGCTGGCCATCGTCAAGCATGCACTTGAACATCTGGATACGGAGCTGCAGATTGAATCCACTCCGGGTGCGGGCAGTACCTTCTCGTTTATCGTGCCTCAATACCGCGTGCGTTGAGCGGGTCGTCAGGCAGAGCTGCTGGCGCGTGCGCCAGCAGCGTCCTCAGGCAAGGCTGGAATCAGAATTTGAGTTCCATACCGGCGCCGTACACATCCATACCTGAGCTGTCTTCGTCAGTCTCAGAAGAGCTGGCGAAGATGAAGGTCTTGGCTTTCTTGCTCAGCTTGTATTCCGCTCCCAGGCTGTACTGAGTGCCGCCTTCGTCTTTGATGTCAGAGGCAATGTACTGAGCGTTGACGGCCACCACGCTCACAGGAACAGATACTGAGAACAGCATGCCATCGTTGCTGTCACCATTGTCATCTTCGGTTTCCCACAGTGCGCCGAATGTGGCAAAAGACGTTTTCAGCTGGCCGGTCACGCGCTGAACCTTGATGCCTTCACCTTCCACGTCAGTGTCGTACGCATAGGCGACATAAATGCCGTCACGGGTATACACCAGAGACGCAGACAGGCCGTTGTTGACGTCTTCTTCTTCAGCGTTGATGTGATCCAGAGTCACGACCAGGCCGCTCAGGCTGGGGGATTCGTAACGCACGGCATTGGCTTCACGGTTTTCGCTGTGAGTCAGAACGTTCTTGATGTCACCTGGCAGGTCATTGAACAGGTCAACTTTACCCTGTGAGGCTTTCAGTGCGGTATCAAACACACCGGCCTGAACCAGACCGTAGCTGCCTTTCACACCGAGGAAGGTGTTACGCTGTTTGAACACGTCGCCATCACCATCAACATCGATTTCATATTCGGCCTGGTAAATGGCAGTCAGCTGGTCGTTGATGGCAGTTTTACCTTTCAGGCCCAGGCGTGATGCATTGGAGTTCAGCTGGCTGTAGCTTCCGGCATCTTCCTGTTGGACGAACTCCTGGGTCAGATTAATTTTGCCGTAAAATTCCGGCAGTTCAATTTCAACGGTTTCTGCCTGAGCAGACGCGGCAACAGTGGCAAGGGCCAGAGACAGTACTGTTTTTTTCATCGTGTTCATTCAATCTGATTGTTATGAGCGGTCACACCCGGCAGGGTACGCTTCCGGTCCGGTTGAAAGATTAAAGTAATCTTTCAGAACGGTGACGATTATGTTTCCGTAATGTGACAGAAATATTACACACGAGCTTATTTCCGTCATAAAACTGAAATTTTTATGGGTCACCGCCGGAGGGCGGATATCAGCCTCTTCAGCGTCAGCTGGGCAGGAGCGCCGTATCCATCCGGTGGACTACAGCAAGGTTAGCACTGAATTCTGAAAGTGAGATGAAGAATGAGCGGGGAGCAGCGCGGGAAAGCCGGGCCTCCGGAACCGCAGGGACGGAACCGGAGGCGGCGGCAGGAATTATTCTTCCTGCTGAGCGGCTTCTTCAATTTCGGTCAGGGTGCTGTGACGCACATCGTGACCGCTGACCAGATAAATCACCTGCTCAGAGATATTACGGGCGTGGTCACCGATACGCTCGATGGCGCGCAGAATCCAGACGATGTTGATCGCCTGACCAATGGAGCGTGGGTCTTCCATCATGTAAGTGATGAGTTCACGCAGGGCCGAGGCGTACTGACGGTCAACCAGCTTGTCGTTACGTACCACGTCGATGGCACCATGAATGTCGTGACGGGCAAAGGCATCCAGAGCGCCGGAGATCATCTTGATGACTTCCTCGCCCATATAACGCACAGACTGCTGGCAGATGTGTGAGTTGCTCACATCCGTGACTTCCAGAGTATGGATGGCAATCTTGGAGGCCTCATCACCGATGCGCTCGAGATCACGCACCACGCGGGACACCGCCAGAACCATACGCAGATCCGACGCCGCCGGCTGACGACGCACCAGAATCTGGGTACATTCGTGATCAATGGTGACTTCCGCCTTATCCACTTCGTCTTCACGGCGGATGACTTCGTCGGCAAGGTTGGTATCGCCGGTACAGATGGCTTTCACGGCCTGGGATACCTGGCGCTCGACCAGACCACCCATGCTCATCATATGGTTGCGGATGGCTTCCAGGTCCGCATTAAACTGACCTGAAATGTGCTGATCAAAATTCATTTCCATGCCTTACTCCTCAGGTATCAGCCGAAGCGCCCAGTGATATAAGCTTCAGTCAGCTGGTGCTCAGGCGTCGTGAATACCATATCAGTATTGTTGACCTCGATCAGCTGGCCCAGATGAAAATATGCGGTTCTCTGGGACACACGGGCCGCCTGTTGCATCGAATGGGTAACGATTGCGATGGTGTAGTTTTCACGCAGTTCGTCTATCAGTTCTTCAATTTTAGCAGTTGCAATCGGATCCAGCGCAGAACAGGGTTCATCCATCAGAATTACTTCAGGTTCAACGGCAATGGTACGGGCAATACACAGACGTTGCTGCTGACCGCCGGACAGTCCGGTACCCGGTGAGTGCAGACGGTCTTTTACTTCCGTCCACAGCCCGGCACGTTGCAGGCTGCGCTCAACTATTTCGTCCAGATCTACGCGCGAAGACGCGAGTCCGTGAATGCGCGGGCCATAAGAAATATTGTCGTAAATCGATTTCGGGAAGGGGTTCGGCTTCTGGAACACCATACCGACAGTGGCCCGTAATGGCACCACATCGACTTTCGGGTCGTAAATATTTTCGCCGTCCAACAGAATCTCACCGGTCACGCGGCAGATATCAATGGTGTCGTTCATGCGGTTTAACGAGCGCAGAAAGGTCGACTTACCACAGCCGGAAGGACCAATCAGCGCGATCACTTCGTTGGATCCGATATCTAAACTGACATCAAAAATGGCCTGTTTATCCCCGTAGAACACGCCGACATCGCGGGCGCTCAGCTTCGGATTGGAACAGAAGGGGGTTCCGACCGTTTCGTGGTTTTCAATAATACTCATAGCAGTAATCCGGAAATCTCAAAAATTCAGTCAGTCTGTTACCAGCGGCGCTCAAGACGGCGGCGCAGCATCACAGCGGCGGTGTTCATCAGAATCAGGAAGCCCAGCAATACCATAATGGCACCTGATGTCCGTTCGGTGAACGCCCGCTCGGGGCTGTCGGACCAGAGGAAAATCTGTACCGGCAGTACGGTGGACGGATCATTAATAAATCCGGGTACATCCACCACAAAGGCGATCATACCAATCATCAGCAGCGGTGCGGTTTCACCCAGCGCCTGGGCCATACCAATGATGGTACCGGTGAGCATGCCGGGCAGTGCCAGCGGCAGCACATGGTGGAAAACCACCTGCATTTTCGACGCCCCCAGGCCCAGAGCCGCTTCACGGATGGATGGCGGCACCGCTTTGATGGCCGCACGGCCGGAAATAATGATGGTCGGCAGGGTCATCAGGGTCAGCACCAGACCACCGACCAGAGGTGTTGAGCGCGATACACCAAAGATATTGATGAAGATCGCCAGGCCGAGCAGACCGAAGGTGATGGACGGTACTGCGGCCAGGTTGTTGATGTTGATTTCAACAATCTCAGTCAGGCGGTTTTTCGGGGCAAACTCTTCCAGATAAATCGCCGCTGACACACCGATAGGGAATGACAACAGGAAGGTGACCAGCAGGGTCAGGAAGGTACCGGTAATGGCACCGCGGATACCCGCCAGTTCTGGCTCACGGGAATCACCGTTGGTGAAAAAGATGGTGTTGAAGCGGCCGTGCAGGGCACCGGAATCCACCCAGTCATGCAGCCAGACCAGCTGCTGTTCACTGAAGCGCAGAGCCTCGTTGGCAGTGCCACGGTCATGCTTGAACCACTGGTCGACATCGTCGTCCATGGTCATATTGATATGGATGGTCTGCCCGAGCAGTGACGGGTTTTCCAACACCATATCCTGCAGCTGCCATGCAGCACCAACAGAGACCATACCGTAAAGGTCGCGGCGCTCACGACGCCCGGAGGGCTCATAGGTATCTTTCAGGTACTGCTTGATCAGACCTTCGTAATCGGCATTACGCAGCTCCTGCGGATCAGAAGTGGCGGTCACGCCCAGATAGTCCGTATCCAGATGAATGGTGGTGGTCAGTACCGTCTGGCTGAAGGCAGAGAAGCCCTTGGAAAAAATATTTCCGAACAACACCACCAGACACAGTACGCCAAACAGTACAGAGAGCAGGCCATACGTCCGGAAACGGGATTCCGCCGCACGGCGTTTCTTCATGCTTTTTTCGACTTTAGCACGGGTACTCATAGCTGAATCAGTCATACTGCTCCCGGTATTTCTGGACGATTTTCAGTGCAACGTAGTTCAGCGCCAGGGTCACAACAAACAGGACCAGACCAAGGGCGAAGGCTGCCAGTGTTTTCGGGGAATCGAACTCCTGGTCGCCGACCAGCAGAGTCACAATCTGTACGGTCACCGTGGTGACACTGTCGAGCGGGTTAGCCGTGAGGTTGGCGGCCAGACCAGCGGCCATGGCCACGATCATGGTTTCACCAATGGCACGGGATACGGCCAGCATCACGGCACCAACGATACCCGGCAGGGCCGCCGGAATCACCACCTGACGGATGGTCTCACTGCGGGTTGCACCCAGACCATAGCTGCCGTCGCGCAGGGACTGAGGTACGGCGTTGATGACGTCGTCTGACAGCGACGACACAAACGGAATGATCATGATGCCCATCACCAGACCGGCTGCCAGAGCACTTTCAGAAGACACTTCCAGGCCCATGGATTCACCAAGGCCCCGGATCACCGGCGCCACGGTCAGAGCGGCGAAGAAGCCGTAAACCACCGTCGGAATACCAGCCAGAACTTCCAGAGCCGGCTTGGCCAGCTGACGTACGCGCGGAGTGGCGTATTCAGACAGATAAATAGCGGCCATCAGGCCCACAGGTACGGCAATGGCCATGGCGATGGCAGAAATCAGCAGGGTGCCTGTGAACAATGGGACGGCACCAAAGCTGCCGGAGGAACCGGACTGGTCGGCACGCAGGGCAACCTGGGGTGACCAGCTGGTACCGAACAGGAATTCGGTGACTGGTACCTTCTGGAAGAAGAGGATGGATTCAAACAGCACGCTGGCGAGAATACCAAGGGTGGTCAGAACCGCGATGGCTGAGCTGGCAAACAGCAGAATACGGACGATGCCTTCCACTTCACTGCGGGCACGCAGGTCCGGCTGAATACGACGCCAGGTCAGAGCACCGCCGAGCAGCAGCAATGACATGATCACACCGCCACGCAACAGAGTCACACGCGCCTGCAGCGCCTGCAGATGCTCTGCCACGGGGCCGAGCAGGCCCTGTTGACCCATCAGATCACTGTCATTGGCGAGGTTATAAACCTTGGACAGCGCCAGACGGATTTCCGCTTCGCCACCGGCACGGATGCTGTCCGGCAGCTGTGCAGTGAGGATCAGATCAATGACACGGGGTTCCAGCAGTGCCCATAACAACAGAATCAACAGGGGAGGGAGTGTGGTCCAGAGAGCGACGAGGGCGCCGTAATGCGTGGCCAGAGAGTGCATCTTGATGCCCTGGCTGCTGAGTGTCCGGGCCCGGTTGCGGCCGAGAAGATACGCTCCTCCCAGGGCAATCAACACCGCGATCAACAATGTACTGTAGGTCATGTCGGGTCGTCAGTTTAGTGGTTTGAATACAGGCAAAGGCCGGTGCATAAACACCGGCCTTTGATAAATCCGCAGGGGACTCTTGTTTACTGGGCTGAGATTGTCTTCAGATTCGCGACAGTATCAACCACTTTTTTGTATTCGGCGTCTGTCATCGGGATCATGCCCTTGTCTGCCAGATAACCGTCTTCACCCATCGCCTTCTCAGAGGTGAATTCAGCCAGGTACTCTTTGATACCCGGAATCACACCGATGTGGGCTTTTTTCACGTAGAAGTACAGAGAACGGCTGACAGGGTATGAACCATCGGAGATGGCGTCAAATGTCGGCTCCTGACCTTCAACTACAGAACCGTGAACTTTGTCTTCGTTCTGCTCCAGGAAGCTGTAACCGAAGATACCGATGGCATCCGGGTTAGCAACCAGTTTCTGCACGATCAGGTTGTCGTTTTCACCGGCTTCGATGTAACCACCGTCTTCACGCAGACCGTGACATACGGCTTTGAACTTGTTCTTGTCAGCATCTTTCATGGCCGCAATGAACGGGAATTTCTTACAGCCACCTTCCATCGCCAGTTCAACGAAGGCATCACGGGTACCGGACGTTGGCGGTGGGCCCAGAACTTCGATCTTCTTGGCTGGCAGGGTCGGGTTAACGTCTTTCCAGGTTTTGTACGGGTTTTCGATCAGGGTATCAGTGCCGTCGGTGTTCGGAACCATCTTGGCCAGCGCCAGGAAGATGTCCTTACGGGTCAGTTCGTACTTAGGTGCTTCGTTGCTGCCGGCCAGAACGATACCGTCGTAACCGACCATGACTTCAACGATGTCTTTCACGCCGTTTTCAGCACAGAGTGCGATTTCAGACGATTTGATCGCGCGGGAGGAGTTGGTGATGTCCGGAGTGGATTCGCCCACACCCTGACAGAACAGCTTCATACCGCCGCCGGAACCGGTGGATTCAACTTTCGGTGTCGGGAAATTGGTCGACTTACCAAAACGCTCGGCCACAACAGTTGAGAAAGGATAGACAGTGGATGAGCCAACAATGCTGATGTAATCACGCTCAGCGTGAGCATTCATGCCTGTCACAGAAGCCAGCAGAGCGGCACCGGTAAGAAGTACTTTTTTCATAGGAACACCTTGTTGATCAGACAGGCTTGCAACATTGCTCGCCTGAGTTGGGCTCATTATTGGTCCGGTATGTTACAGAAATATGACAACCGGCTGAAATATTACATTAATGTGACCGATATATTGCAGCCTTCACGGTCCGGCTGTGGGTGACCCACACGACAGCTGCCGTTATAATCCGCGCCTCCTGCAGGAGGACACCATGCACCGGCTGATCCGCACTATCGACACATTGACCCGTCTGACCGGCAACACGGTCTGTTGGTTCGCATTGATTATGGTGATTGCTACCTGTGCTGTGGTGGCCCTGCGTTATCTGTTTTCTATGCCTTCTGTTGCCCTGCAGGAAAGTGTGATGTACCTGCATGCGGCGCTCTTTATGCTGGGTGCGGCGTATACCTGGCAGCAGGGTGGCCATGTGCGTGTGGATATCTTCTACCGCACCTTCTCACCCCGAGGGCAGGCACTGGTCGACCGTGGCGGCATTCTGCTGCTGGTCCTGCCGCTGTGTTTTTTTCTGCTCTGGGTGAGCTGGGAATATGTCGGCAACGCCTGGGCCATCGGCGAAAAATCCCAGGAAGCTTCCGGCCTGCCGTTTGTCTATCTGCTGAAAAGCCTGATTCTGCTGATGCCCCTGCTGGTGATCCTGCAGGCGCTGGCGGAGTTGCTGCGCACCTTCGTGAAAGATCCTGAGGGAGAGCGCCATCATGGCTGAATGGATGCCGCTGATCCTGTTCCTGATTATCTGTGTTGTGCTCATGCTGGGCTTCCCGGTGGCGTTCACACTGGGCGGTGTTTCCCTGCTGTTTGCCGGAGTCGGTCTGCTCACCGGCACCTTTGATCCCGCCTTCCTGCATGCCATGCCCAACCGCCTGTACGGTATCCTCACCAATCAGATCCTGATTGCTGTGCCCCTGTTTGTGTTCATGGGCGTGATGCTGGAGAAGTCGCGCATCGCTGAGCAGCTGTTGCGCAGCCTCGGTCTCTTATTCGGACCGGTACGCGGCGGTCTGAGCCTGGCGGTGGTGCTGGTCGGAGCTCTGCTTGCTGCCAGCACGGGTATTGTCGGTGCCACCGTGGTGACCATGGGGCTGATCTCCCTGCCGACCATGCTGAAGAACGGCTACAGCCCGGCACTGGCGGGCGGCACCATCTGTGCAACCGGTACCCTGGGGCAGATCATTCCACCGTCGACGGCACTGATTATTCTCGGTGAGGTGCTGTCCAGCTCTTACCAGAAGGCGCAGCTGGATATGGGCATCTTTGCGCCTGAGACTGTGTCTGTCGCCGATCTGTTTGTCGGGGCGGTAATTCCGGGTCTGCTGCTGGTGCTCGCTTACATCCTGTATATCGGTCTGGTTGCATTGTTCCGTCCGGCGGCTGCCCCGGCGGTTGCAGATCGTGAACCTCTGTCTGCCGCTCTGCTGCTGGATCTGCTGAAAGGTCTGCTGCCTCCTTTATTACTGATTGTGCTGGTGCTGGGGGCGATTCTGACCGGTAAAGCCACACCGACCGAAGCGGCCGGGCTGGGCGCGGCCGGTGCACTGGTGCTGGCGGCCCTGTATGGTCAGCTGACTCTGTCACGTCTGAAAGAGACCATGGACAGTACGCTGAAAGTCACCAGTATGGTGTTCCTGATTTTTGTCGGTGCTGCGCTGTTCTCGCTGGTGTTCCGCGGCTTTGGCGGTGAAGAGCTGGTTCAGTCGGTGTTCGAGGGACTGCCGGGCGGCGTCTTTACCGCCATGCTGGTGGTGATGCTGGTGATTTTCCTGCTGGGCTTTATTCTCGACTTTATTGAAATCACCTTTGTGGTTGTGCCGATCGTTGCCCCGGTGCTGCTGGCCATGGGCGTCGATCCGGTGTGGCTGGGAATCATGATCGCCATTAACCTGCAGACGTCCTTCCTGACGCCGCCGTTCGGCTTTTCACTTTTTTACCTGCGTGGTGTGGCACCGGAAGAACTTACCTCCGGGCGATTGTACAAAGGGGTGGTTCCCTTTATTCTGATCCAACTGGTTGTTCTGGGGCTGCTGGCGGCGTTCCCGGAACTGGCAACCTGGCTACCGGACAGAATTTACGGCTGACAATAATTATCCGGTGATGGCAACAACAGCCGTTCCGCAACGATGGATTACGGACTGCGCCTTCGCGTCCTCAGACAATAAGAATTGAAACCCGATATGGAAAAGCCCGAAGACAATCAACCTTCCCCCGAAGGAACGCTCAGCATGCGTCTGATTCCTGCCCGTGCGGAATGCAATCTGCACGGCGACATCAGCGGTGGCTGGGTGGTTGCCCAGATGGACCACGCCGCTGAAGAGCTGGCCAGCCGTCTGGCCCATGGCCGCATTGCCAACGTCGCCATGGAATCGCTGGTGTTTATGTCGCCCATCCGCGTCGGTGCTTCGGTCAGCGTTTATACCCGCCTGCTGGATGTGGGATCGTCATCCATCCGCATTGCAGTGGAAGTCTGGACGCGCAATCATTCAGAGTCCCAGCACCGCAAAGTGGTCGATGCCGTGTTCGTTTACGTGGCAATCGACAGCCATGGTCGTATCCGTAAAGTCCCGCGCTGATTTAACGCGTCAGAAGCCGGAAGATTGAAATCAGGCGTCGGAAGTTCTGGCAGATTTCCGTAACCGAGGCAGCCACGGCAAGGCAAAAACTTTCGAGGAAGCGCAGTTTGCTCATGGCAAATGAGCATTGCGAGAACGTTTTTAACACCGCTGTGGCAACGTAGGTAGGAAAGCTCAGGGCCAGAGCGTTTTCGCGGCCTGCTGATGCCTCACCATCAGCTCCCCTACATCCCCGCCCAGCCATTCGCCGTTCAGTACCTTCCAGTCGCCGTTGATCATGACGGCATCGGCCTTATGTGCACCACAGTTAACCAGCGCCGCAAGCGCATCGTGTGCGCCACTGAAGCGCAGTTCATCCAGCCTGAATAAGGCTAAGTCTGCTTTATATCCGGGTAACAGGGCTCCGGTATCTTCTCGCCCCAGAACCGCGGCGGAGCCCTCGGTGGCGAGATACAGGGCATCCAGATGAGTGAACTCATCGGCCTGATAACGCAGGCGCTGAATCAGCAGTGCCTGACGGATTTCCTGCATCAGGTTACTGTGATCGTTGGACGCACTGCCGTCGACACCCAGTCCGACGGGCACACCGGCCTGCTGCAGTTCGCGTACCCGGGCAATCCCGGAAGCCAGAATCATATTGGAAGAAGGGCAGTGACAGACCCCGGTTCCGGCCTGTCCGAGGCGTTGTATTTCGTCGCCATTGAACCAGATACCGTGGGCCAGCCAGGTCTGCGGGCCAAGCCAGCCGACTGATTCCAGATAATCCAGCGGCCGCTGTCCAAACATACGCTGGCAGAAGGCATTTTCGTCTTCGGTTTCGGCCAGGTGAGTGTGCAGGCGCAATGAATGTGTACGGGCCAGTGCAGCGCTCTCTTTCATGATGTCGGGTGTGACGGAAAACGGCGAACAGGGCGCGAGAGCAATCTCGATCAGTCCGTCGTCGTCGTTACGGTGCCAGTCGCGGATCAGCCGGGCACTGTCGTCCAGAATCTCAGATTCACTCTGTACCACGCTCTCGGGTGGCAGGCCGCCGTCTTTGACACTGAGCGTCATGGAACCCCGGGTCAGAGTGGCTCGCATACCAAGCCGCAGGGCAATGTCCGCCTGAATGTCGATGGCGTGCTCCAGTCCGGCCGGGAACAGATAATGATGGTCAGACGCTGTGGTACAGCCGCTCAGCAGCAGCTCAACCATGGCCAGTTCGGTCGCGATGGCATGGGCTTCCGGCGTCAGCCGCGCCCAGATGGGGTAAAGGGTCTGCAGCCAGGGAAAGAGGCGTTTGTTCAGCGCTGGCGGGCAGGCCCGGGTCAGCGTCTGGTAATAATGATGGTGGGTATTGATCAGACCCGGCAGCAGCACGTGCTCACTGGCATCCATCACCCGGTCAACCGGAAAGGCTGGAGACTGCCCTGGATTCAGGCACTCCGCAATACGGTCGTTTTCAATGACAATACCGCCAGCGGCAAAGCCTGCGGTGGCGGTGGACGGTGCCAGAACGGCGCGGGGATTTCTGATCCAGAGACGTTGGGACGCTGACATAACACACTCCTCATTTCAGTGGCCCAAAGGCCTTTCGCCGCAGTGATACGGCTCAACAAAAATGGCAGTGACGTGTGTGTTAATCTGCCGTGACAGCACTGAGCTTAACACAGCCACAGCGGGCGGTGCGAGGCTCAGACCTGTGGAGTGGAAGCTTCGCTGCGGGTGCGGCGGTTATTTTCCAGACCACAGCCGGTGAGAATGATATCCAGCAGAAAACCCGTGATATGGTCGATGTCTTCAGGGGCGTACTGGCGCTTGTTGGTGATTTCCAGAACCTGAGTTTCAAAGTCGGCGTAATGCTGCGTGGTTGCCCAGATCATAAAAATCAGATGGGTCGGGTCAATCGGGCGCATCTTGCCCTGATCGATCCAGCTCTGCATGACCGACGTCTTTTCTTTCACCCAGGGCAGCATGACTTCAGCCATATGACCGCGGATGCGCGGTGCGCCCTGAATGATTTCCATAGCAAAGATTTTGGATGCATTCGGATGGGTATAGGACAGCTGCATCTTGGTGCGGATAAAGCGGGTGATCATCTCGGCCGGATCGTCGTCGGCCGACAGATCAGCCAGAACCTCGTTCCAGGCTCCCATGATGTGCTCAAGCAGGGCGATGTAGAGGTTACTTTTGCTTTTGAAATAATAGTGGATGTTGGCTTTCGGGACTTCTGCGCGGTCCGCCACGGCCTGCATGGTGGTGCCTTTAAAGCCGTGCAGGACGAATTCCTGTTCGGCGGCGGCGAGGATTTTTTCGCGGTTACGTTCGCGGATTTTTCCGGTTTTGTACTTCCTGGTGGTCATGTCTGAGCGGACTTCCTGAACTCTGAATGCGTCAACCCTGACCGGACGGCTTCATGTCAGCCATCCGGTCAGGTGTGGGCTAAATACCCGCTTATTCGGCAGCCGCGGCAGGAATGGTGTCTTTGTAGGTATCCCAATTGCCGAGAATCTCATTCATTACCGCGGAGCCAACCAGCCAGGCCGATTCCAGCGAGGCCTCAAGCCCCTGGTATCCTTCGTTTTCGGCCAGCAGGTTATCAACCGCGGTCACACCTTCCGGCGGCATGGTGTAGTTACTGCCGGTACGCAGCACCATCACCCGGTCTTTATCGACCTTGCCGATGTTGTCGAGGAAGGAGAGTGACATAAAGGTACCGGTATCTTCCATGGCAGAAGTGACAAACTCACCTTGTCCTTCGGTCCAGTAATCCACCCACTTGTTGGCCCAGTCGTTCATGATCTCACCGTGCCAGAAGGTCATCGCAGCCAGCTGGTCGCCCTTGAGAACGAAGGGTGGTTTCTGCGCGTTGGGGTAATTCACATAATGCGAGCGGGCTTCTTCAAGGCTCGGATAATCCGGAAGCTCAATATCTTTGGTGAGCTGGTAAGCCCACTCGGTCAGACCGGCATTGACCTGAAACATCTCACCGGTGGGTTCGGGTTTGTTCGGGTCCCAGGGCTTGACGGTATAGCGGGCGAAGTAGCCGGTATCCCAGTCGTCCGGAATTTCACGCGGATCAATTTCGTGGGCCAGGTCGCCATCGACCAGATATTCAGCCCAGGCGGCCGAACCGATAGAGGCATCTTCCGGGTCGATACCAGCAATACCGGCAACCAGCCAGTAGGCCTGTGACAGGTCAAAACGTGGATCCAGACCGAGTGCCATGGCCGCACCGGCGGAATGCGAAGTACCGATACCGGTCACCATAGCCAGTACGCCGGTTTCTTTGTTCATGTACAGGTCATGGTGCGAGTTCGGGAAGGGAATACGTGTGTCCAGTTTGGCGCGCTCCTTCCACAGCTGGAATTCACCGGCCATATCGCCCTCGTCTTCACCAATCTCAAACATGGTGACAACAACGAATTTCACCGGGATTGGTGCCGGAGCCTCGGCTTTTGCGGCAGGTGCAGCTGGGGCTTCTTCCTTACAGGCGGTCAGGGTGAAAGCGCAGGTTGCGGCCAGCATGGCGATGGGCAGCAGTTTGAAAGCAGTTTTCATCGGGCGTTCTCCTGGAGCCCGCCGGTGCTTGACCGGCGGGAGGTTCATCAAAGGATAAGGAAAGGTACAGCGTCAGCTGTTGCGGTTCTGTTCGACCCACTGCTTCTGACGCTTAAGGCCTTCAGCGTATTTGATCCACTGACCGGCTTTACGCGACGAGTAGTCATAGGCTTTGGCTTTGCGCAGAGCACTGATGCCTTCGTCAAAGCGTTCCTGTTCCGCCAGGGCCATACCCAGGGCAAACCAGATATTACCGGGCTTATCGGACGTTTTTTCCAACGCGGCACGGGCGGCCTTTTCAGCTTCTTTCCACTGGGCCTGCTGCAGATGGATGTTTGCGACTTTTTCCAGTGGCTTGGCTTCACCATTGATGTCGGACAGACGTTCGAAACTGGCAATCGCTTTATCGAACTCCTTTGCCGCCAGCCAGGCATTGGCCAGTGAATCGACATACTTGGCGTTTTCAGGAATCACGCCGCGGTCCATGGCCTGCACGAGCAGGCGCGCGGCGTGTTCCGGAATGCCTTCGTTAACAGCCAGCTGGATCAGGTTCTGGATCAGGCCTTCTTTTTCAATCCACTCGCCTTTCCAGGCCAGTTGCAGAGTCACCAGTGCCGGTTCCATTTTGTCCTGCATCAGGTAGACGCTGGCCAGCTGTTCCCAGTAGGCCTGCTTGGTCGGCCAGTTGGTGATGGCCATCTTCAGGTACTTTTCCGAGTTCTGATACTGCTTCAGTTCAAAGTAGCTGGCAATCAGCACCTGGAACCAGGTCTCTTTCGGGTCATCACTCATGTCGATGGCTTTCACCGCGTACGGCACGGCCTCAGAGTAATTCTTCGTCTGGGCGAAGATGTTGGCCATAAAGATGTACTGGTCGGCAGTCGGCGCTTCGAGTGTTACGAACCATTCGCGGGCAAAGTCCAGCGCTTTATCGTACTCGCCTTCTGCTGCGTACAGCTGAGCCACCATGTAACCGATATTAATGCGCAGCTGTTCCGGGAGCTTCTCATAGCTGAGAGTCTCCATGAAGGCGCTGATCGCTTTCGGGTAATTGTTCTGACTCATCTCGGTGTAACCGATCAGCTGATAGGTCAGGGCTTTGTCGATGGAATTGTCATTCACGCTGGTAACCAGCTCGTCGAGGATAACTTTGGCCTCGGCGAACTGACTGTTGGTGATAAACTCCTGCGCTTCCGTCAGGCGGTTGTAGGTTTTGGTACTGACAGAGTCAGCCGCCGCATACGCCTTACCAGAGAGCACCGCTGGTACCAGCAGGGTTGCTAACAGCAACCCCAGAGGTTTACGCGTGAAGAGACGCTTTTCAGGTCTTCTGATCATAATGGAATATTTCAGGGTAAGTTAAACTCAAGTTTCTGCTTGGCGCGCTGAGATTGTGGCTGACCGTCAACGATTTTCGGACGGAACTTCCACTTACGCATAGCGTTCATGGCAGCTGCATCAAAGATACGTGGCGGGTTTGATTCCATGACAGATACGTCTGTAACCGAACCATCCGGTGCAATAGTCACATCAAGAATGACATAGCCTTCCAGACGGGCCTGCATCGCACGCTGCGGATACTTAGGTGCCTGGCGCACAATCGGAATCACGTCCGTATCAAAGCCTGCCAGTCCGCCATTACCTCCACTCAGTCCACCCAGGCTCGGGCCATCGCCACTGCTGAGGCTGGTGGAGATGTTGGGCAGATCCATGTTCAGGTTTTTGGTCTGAGTATCTTTCTGGAAATCAGCCTGTGCCTCTGGCGGTGGCGGATTCTCAGGTGGCTTCGGTGGATCAGGAATACGTCGGTCTTTGGTCTGGGTTTCCTGCAGGTTGCGGTCTACCCGGACAAAGTCCAGGTAGGTCCGGTTGCTGTCGGGTTTTTCGAACAGGCCATCCGTCGCGATCATCAGCTGCATGGCGATAAACACCAGCAGACTGAAGACCGCAGCCGCACCCAGACTGGCCAGGTGTTTTGCTACCATGATTTACTCCTCCGTAGCCACGGACACCGAGGCGGCACCCGCCAGACGGGCCTGATCCATTACTTCAATCAGGGCACTGGTGTTGGACATACGGTCAGCAATGATGATGACGGCGGCGCCGGGGTTCTCAGCTAACGCTTTTTCGACGTTGGCGCGAACGGCACGGGTATCAATCGGACGCTTATCAAAGAAAATATCGTTCTGAGCGGTAATACCGATCTGGATACTGTTGGATTCAGCCACCGTAGCGGTTTCTGCATCCGGACGGGTCACGTCCACACCGGCTTCTTTCACGAAGGTGGAGGTCACGATGAAGAAGATCAGCATGATAAAGACCACGTCCAGCATGGGCGTAAGGTCAATCTGGCTTTCTTCCTCATCGGCCATGGACAGAAGGTTATTGTCGTTCATAAAGAATGCCTCAATTATTGGTCGCTGCTGATGACTTCACGGGTACGGTGAATCTCGCGACGGTAACGTCGCTCCAGCTCAGTAGCGAACGGAATAGCGGTCAGTGCGATCACCATGCCGGCCATGGTCGGAATGGTCGCGGCGCTCACACCATTAGCCATGGCGCGTGGGTTACCGGACCCCATAAACGCCATAACATCAAATACCTGGATCATACCGGTCACGGTACCGAGCAGTCCGAGCATGGGCAGCAGGGCGATCAGGCCGGTGATCACTTTCAGATTTTTCACCATCTGGCAGTCGATTTCTGAAATCAGCATTTTCTGGACACGGTCTGAGTACCAGGCCGATTTGTGCTTGCGTCCCTGCCAGCGGTCCAGATTGGCCTTCAGCTGCACGGGGTATTCGCGCAGGAAGAACCAGTAGCGTTCAAAAATCAGATACCAGAGCAGACAGGTGGCACCCAGGATGACCCAGAGTACCGGGCCTCCTGATTCCATAAAGTCGAGTAACTGGGTCTGAATATTATTCATGCAGAGATCCCGTTATCAGGCGGCTTTTTTGCGCGCAGCAATTTCAGCGGCTTTTTCAGCGATCATGCCGCTGGCCTGTTCACCGATCAGCTTGCTCAGCTGCTGGTTGCGGCTGTTCAGAGCGTTACTGGCGAGCAGCAGCGGAATCGCAGCCACCAGGCCCAGAACGGTCGTGATCAGTGCCTGAGAGATACCGCCTGCCATGAGTTTCGGATCACCGGTACCGAACAGGGTAATCGCCTGGAAGGTACCGATCATACCGGTCACCGTACCGAGCAGACCCATCAGAGGCGCGATGGCAGCCAGTACTTTGATGGTGGCCAGACCTTTCTTCATGTCGGTCAGTTCTTTGAAGATGACTTCTTCAAGCTTCTTGGTGATCACGTCGAGGTCGTTCAGGTGCTTGTTCTCATAGAAAGCAATCATCATTCGGCCCAGCGGGTTGTTATCCGACGGGTGTTCCATATCTTTCAGCTGTTTACGGATACGGGCAGAGGTGCCGGACAGGGCCAGATAACGCATCAGAGCAAACACCAGACCGATGAGACCGACCACAATAATGGCATAACCCACTTCACGACCCTGTTGCACGCGCTCCATCAGGCTCGGAGCCTGTACCAGCAGACTCAGCAGGGCACCACGGGATGGATCAAGCATGAAATCGACGGAGCCGGAGGAGGCGCTGGTCAGATCAGCGGCTGTGCTGGTGGCCGCACCAGAAGGCTGACGGGACAGTTCAACCAGCTTACCGCTGTCGGAGTTGTAGCTCAGGAACTTGTCACCGGTGACCACGTTGAAGGTACCTACGCGGGTAACATCTGCTGAATAGGCTTCACCACTCGGACGAACAACAGAAGAGGTGAACTTAGTGACTTCACCGGAAGCGGACACTTCCTGCAGCATCAGTTCCCACAGAGACTGCATCTGCGGAATGGTGGGTACTTCTTTGGAGTTGGCCAGGGCTTCGATGGTATCCAGACGCTCCGGATACTGAGCGGTGATCAGAGAGCCAACCATGAGTGACTGGGTGTCACCGGCCATCTGGCGGAACACACCGAACAGTTCACCGAGGTTACCGGTACGCTGATCGAGCAGGGTTGAAATCTCGGCCAGTTCGGCTTCGTTGGCATCAAAAGTGGCTTTCAGCTGGGTACGCAGTTTTTCCTGCGCGGCCAGTTTGGCTTTAACGTCGGCCAGCATGGCTTTCTGCTGGTCGGCAGCGGCTTTGAATTTTTTCTCACGCTCTGTGTTGTGCGTGGCTTCTTTCTGAATATCGCCGGAAATCTGCTTGTACAGTTCCTGCAGAGATTCCGCTGAGTGAGAGGCACTGCTGAAAAACAGGGCAGCTAAGAGTGCAATGCCAGTAAGCGGGCGGTTAAACATGTTATCGGTCTCCTCAGCTCTTTGGTGCACTGACCGGCAGGGTCAGCAGTTCAGGTGGCATCTGTTTACGGGCAATGCGGATACCGTCACGGACTGCAACACGGTGAGAGCTGCTCAGCTCTTCCCAGCTACGGGTCTCAGGGTTCCAGCGGCCACTCTCTTTACCGTCCAGAGTCTGGTAGTAAAGGCCGACACGACCAATGCGGAGGAAATCAACGGAACGCGGCTCGGCGGAGTCAGACACGACGAGGTCACCGCGGTAGGCTTCGATGGTATTACCGAAGTCCATCTCAATCTGGTAGGCCTCCATGATGCGGCGGAATTTTTCACCGGCGCTGACGTTGGCCTGGTCAATCAGTTCTGCGAGGTTTTCATAACGCTCTCTGCGTTCATCTTTCAGGAAAGGAACATCGGCATCAATCAGGGTGCTGAGGGTTTCGGTCATTTTCAGCATCAGGGGCAGAGCGCCGGTTTCAATACTGTCGATTTCTTTAATCTGCTTGTTGATGCTGATTTTTTCAGCTTCCTGGGAGTCAATCAGCTTCTGCATCTGCTGGTTGAAAATCGTCAGAGATTCCAGCTGAGCGGAAACCGAACGGTATTCCAGTAAGTCGGACGTTTCCTGTTCAGAGTAGCGGTCGATTTTCTGCTGGCTTTTGGCCGCAGCATCATCGATCTTTTTCTGAGCATTCATACTGTCCTCAACAGCGTAGGCGAGCGGTGCGCAAGCTACGGCTGAGCAGAGAATAAGTTTATTCAGAGAGTTCAATCGCATAGTTTTTTCCAGAATTTACCGGAGGCAGGGATCACCCGCACTCCGGTTTCGTTGGTTTATCAGAAGCTGTATGCAGCACTGGCAATAAAGTGACGTGGAAGCTCCGGCAGAACAATCTGTGATCCGAACAGATCAGGGAAGTTCGAGCGGAAATATTCCTCGTCAGTCAGGTTCTTGCCCACCAGACTAGCCGACCAGGGTCCTGCTGTGTAGGACAGGCCCGCATTGACCAGTGTGTAAGCCGGCAGGTCCACAGACCGTGAGTGGCCTGAAGGGGTTGAGTCGGCATGAAAAACACTGACATTGGTGGCAAAGCCATTCTGGAAATCGTACATCGCGCTGAGGCTGTAGCTGAATTCCGGAACACCGGCTTTGTGATCACCGTCTTTGTCGGCAGTTTCTACCACACCAATCACCTGACCTCCATAGAGGAGTGACGGATCGGAAACGTTGGACAGGTCTTCTGCGCCCATGAAGCTGAATCGGCCATTACCTTCCTGGGTATTGAGGTTGACAACTTCAATCTGGGTGATTGCACCGGTCAGGCTCAGGCTTTCAGTGGCCAGGAAACGTACTTCAAATTCCAGACCTGTGGTCTCAGACGCCTGGTTGGTAACGATGGCCTGCGCGTTGTAGTCGGTACGCGTCATCTCGTAGCCTGACAGGGCGAAGTACAGGCGGTCATCAAACAGCAGACCTTTGACACCATATTCGAGCAGTTCGGAGGTGTCGAAGTAACCGTCTTCGACAATGGATCCGGTGCTGATTTCAGCACCCTGACCGGCAATCATGGTCGATTGTTCAGATGCCGTGATGTAAGGAACCAGGCCGATTGGTGTTTTCTGTGAAACACTGAGTGACCAGGATGTGCCTGATGTTGAGTCACTGGCTTTGGCAATAGCATCGTCACAACCCAGGCCAAAGTAGTTAGCGCTCAGGCTCTGATAGTTGTCGTTTTCATCAATGATCGGACACAGGAGTTTGTCGACCGGTACATTACTTTCCACGTCGATGAAGTCCTGACGGATACCGGCAATGATGTTCAGACCGAAATCAAAGGTCAGGTCGGTCATGAAAGCGATACCGATGTCGCTGTAGTTACCGTAGTAGTACTCGGTGTAATCGTCATCAATTGCCGTGGCCAGTACGCGCTTGTCGAGGGCGGTGGACGGACCGGTCAGATCGCGGCGGTCAAACTGTTCGTTGGAGTAGTCGTCACCGTGCTCAAAGTCGGTGTAGCGGTAAGACGGAGACAGCTGGAAGTTGGCCAGCAGACCGTCGGTTTCCATGCTGTAGGCAAACACCAGCTGATCTTCAACTACCCAGCTGTCGTGGAACTGGGAGAAACCATAGGCGTTTTCGTTGAGGTTCTCATACCCTTCGTAGAACAGCTTGTTGGTGATGGTCAGACCGTTATCCATCTCATAGATGTAATCAAAGTACAGAGTGGTAACGTCGTTCAGCAGCTGGTCTTCAGGTGCAACCAGTACGTTGCTGCCATCCAGTTTTGCCGTACCCGGATTCACCAGGGCGTAGTCCGCAGGCAGGTCGGCATCAGAGATAGAACCGGTCCCTACTGTAAATATGTCTGGGCCTAATCCTCCAGCGGCATTGCCATATTCCTGATGCGAGATACGTCCGTCACCATTGGTGTCCAGTGGTTGCGCGGTACCGGTAATGTAAGTGCCGTCGTCGATCAGATCCTGAGTCAGACGGTTCCAGCCGGCAACCTGGTTACCATCGTATTCGTGGTACATACCACCAAACTCAACGCGGGAGTTGGCGGTCAGGTCCATATTGAAGGAGGCCTGATACATGTTCTGGTCGGTCTGGGTGTTGTCGTAGTAAGAGCCGGAATTTTCGGTTTCGGCATAAACGTAATAACCCAGGGTCTTCTCGCCGACCGTGGCCGGGCCACCGACTTCAGCGGTCAGGACGTTCTTTTCCCAGGTGCCGCGGGTCATGGAGATCTTACCGGTCGGATCAGCCAGGTACTGGCCGGTTTCGGCACGGGCAGACTTAGGCACAAAGTTCAGGTAACCACCGATTTTGGACGGGCCATAAATCGGAGAAGCCGGACCACGGACGATATCAATACGGTCAGAGGCACCGATCGGCGTCGGGTAGTTACCCGGGTTATCAAGACGGCGTACGCCGCGGAAGTAGGTTTCACCCGGAGTACCACGGACGTCCAGAGAGCCGGCAACGCCGAAGAAAGACTGGGTGAAGGCACCCGGAGAGAGCAGAACCAGATCGTCGATGTCGCTGATACCGTACGCTTCGATGGTTTCATTGGTGATGCTGGTGGCAGAGCGTGGTGTTTCTACCAGTGATTTACCAAAACCGAAAACAGACTCGACCGGCTCAGTGGGCATCAGACCCATGGTATCTTCAACCTGACCTTCGGTGGTGTAGGTTTCCAGTTCGACGATGTCTTCTTCTTCAGCGGCGGCATAGCCCGACGCCATCGCAAGGCTGACCATGACGGCCAGTTTGCTTAAACGAAAAACTCGTTTCTCTCTCATATTTCTCCCCCCGGGACTGGGTCCCGTTCTAGTTAGTGGACGTGCAGAGCAATCCGTATGCCAAATGCTGACCAAACGGTCACTTTATGAAAAACCTGACTCTGATATGCAGAAGTGCAGTTCTGTCAGCCGGGCAATCCGTCCCCGGCTGCCCCGGATTACTTCAGGCAGAGCCCGTACTGATGACAGGTAAATCCGTAGGAAACATCGTCAACCTTTGCCGGTGTGTAGTCGCCGGACGTGGCCTTCTTTTCAAAACGGCTGATGCGTTTATCGAACGTGGCCAGCAGGTCTTCCTTGGTTTCTGTGTCCAGGAAGCTGTATTGCAGCGAGTTACGGCTGAGGGTTTTGATCTCCTCCCAGCTCAGATTGAATTCTTTTACGGCAACGAAAAATTCATCGGTAATGTTGGAGTCCCACATGCCTCTGTCATCGGTGGACAGGGCAACCGGGATACCGATGCGCAGGTATTCGGGGAAGGGGTGCTGCGAATAATCGTCGACGTATTCCAGCAGCAGGTTGGAAATCAGATTAATTTCCACCAGATAAGGGCCGTGGCGCATTTCACGCATCAGCTCATTATCCGTGATCAGATTGACGCCGTGACCGATGCGGTCAGCGCCCAATAAAAGGGTGTCGCGGATGTGAAAATTCGGTTCATCCACTTCACCGGCATGGATGGATAATTTCACATCGTTGTAGGTTTTTCTGAGCTCGCGCAGAGTGGGGAGAAAGCGCAAAGGATAACCTTTGTCGTTGTCTTCGCGACCGACCATGTTAACCGCAACGTAGAGGTCAGAATTGGCAGCGACAGATTTATAATCGCGGATCAGCTGCTGCTCAGCATTCGGTGCGAAGCGCAGGATGGATTCCTGAAAACGCAGGGTCATGCCGGTCTTTTTAATGTCGTCCTGCGCCAGCCGGTCACGCAGCATCTGAATAAAATGGGTGTCCGGAATCACAGATCCGTCCGGCGCTTCATACCCTTCGGAACCCATCATGGTTTCCATATACATCAGGCCTTCTTTACTGAAGGCTTTGATATTACGGGCCAGCACTTCGAGCATCAGATATGGGTTACTGGTCAGATCATTCAGGCGCTGCCAGTGAGTCTGAAAGAATTCATCCCGGCCTTCGTGATTTTTGTCCAGACGGATGCTGTTGAGAAAACCGGATTTTTCGTCTTCCGTCAGGTCCTGAATTTTTTTGTACTCGCTTTTTTCGCACTCCGGCAGTTGCTGAAAATTACGCTCGCTGACGGTGCGGAATAACAAAAGGTAAGGTGCGAAATTGAATTCATTACCACCGTAGGCGCGGCAGTTGTTGATCGTGACTTTGGTGTAGTAGGTATATCCCAGCGATTCCTGTCTGAGGATCTCTTCATACCACCACTCGGACCGGGCCGAGCCGGAAATATGGTGGTGCAGGTCACCCCCTTTGGGCATGGCATATAACAGGGCATAGAGTTCTTCATCGCTGGCAGAGTCGCGGAAGTCATCAAACCAGTCCGCCTGACTGGTGGCGGATAACGAAAGGCTGCCGATAACCCCCAGGGTCATCAAGGCTCTGCTTTTAATGGATCGGAAGAACATAGGAATCCTGTCTGTACTGTTCCGGCGCCTGGTTCAGTAGCCGGTTCTGGCTCAGGATGGCAGCAAACCTGACCACCCGGACAGGAATTAGCAATAGACTTGCCAGCAGCTCAGGCGTGGTGGGATTGACCACTTTGGTATTATTCTTGACTAAGTGGTCAGGATTTTGCTTTTATCAGTCTGTTCCGGCTTGTGTAGCGGAATATCAGTGTCTGTCCGCCATAAACCGCAGCGGAACAGGCTCAGTGCTAGCCGGAAAACAGCTGACAGGATGCTCCGTGATACGTTTTTTTCTTAATTCAGAGTGGGTAACAGTGACTGATGCTGACCCATCCTGCACCATTCTTAGTTTCCTTCGCACTGAAATGATGCAGAATTCAGTCAAGGAAGGCTGCGCTGCCGGTGACTGCGGAGCCTGCACTCTGATGGTCGCTGAAGCCTCAGAAAAGGGGCTGACCTTCTATACCATCAACTCCTGTATCGCCTTATTGGGGCATCTTCATAACCGCTATCTGTTTACTGCTTCTTCTTTGGGCGTTCCGGGACTGAATGAGCTGCATCCGGTGCAACAGGCGATGGTCGACTTTCATGGCGCGCAGTGCGGTTTCTGTACGCCGGGTGTGGTGATGTCGCTGGCGGCCCTGTATCAGCAGACGCTGCAGCAGGGTGGCAGCCTTTCTGCGTTGACGGATGAAGATATTCACCAGGCCCTGTCAGGCAATCTGTGCCGTTGTACCGGTTATACCCCGATCCTCCGGGCAGCAAAGGCTCTGGACAGCTATCCACAGCAGAACCTGGCAGCCGCGCTTGAGGCAACAGAGGGGGTGCAGGAATGGCAACCCTCCGGCGCAGAATCTATTCTGGAGCAGGGCGGACGACGCCTGTTTCAGCCGCAGAGCTGCAGTGAATTGCATCATCTGCTGGCGGCATACCCGGATGCCTGGCTCTGGGCCGGTGGCACCGATCTTGGGCTGGAACTGACCCAACGCTTTAAAGCGCCTGACACCATTATTCAGCTTGAACGCATAGCGGAGCTGCAGGGCATTTCTGAGCAGGAGGAAGACATCGTCATCGGTGCTATGACCTCCTACACCAGCCTGGAGCATGGGCTGGCCAACCCCTTTCCTTCAATCGCCCGGTTAGTCCACCGGATCGCTTCACGGCAGATCCGTAACCTGGGCACTTTGGGTGGCAACATTGCCAACGCTTCACCTATTGGTGATATGCCACCCGTTTTTTTATCCCTCAGTACCACGCTGCTACTGGATGGCGTGGACGGTCCGCGGGAACTGCCCCTGCAGGACTTCTTTATTAACTACAAACAGACAGCACTGAAACAAGGCGAGTACATCGCCGCGGTAAAAGTGAAGAAACTGGCCGCCGATGAGCGCCTGTTCTGCTGGAAGATCAGCAAACGCAGCGACGATGACATCTCCGCGCTGATGATGGCCATCTGGCTGAAAACCGATGGCACCACAATCAACGACATCCGCATCGCCTGCGGTGGCATGGCGGCGATTCCCAAGCGGGCCTTACACACTGAAAACGCCCTGCGGCATCAGCCGCTGACACTCGACAGTGCCCGTAACGCCGCCAGCGCCATCAGCAAAGACTTCAAGCCTATGTCAGATGTGCGTGCCACTGCAGAGTACCGGTTGCAGGTCGCCGGCAATCTGCTGCAGAAGCTGGTGATTGAGTATCAGGCGTCAGACAAAGCGGAGGACGTCGCATGAGCCATTATTCCGCTTTTCCGAAAAGCGACGACGCCTATCGTAAGCGCCCTTCCAAAGGTGGCCGCGGCAAGTCCGTGACCCACGACAGCGCCGATATGCACGTAACCGGCACGGCGCTGTACGTCGATGACATACCGGAACCCGCCCGTACCCTGCACGCGGTGGTTGGCAAAAGCCCGGTAGCCAAAGGCACCCTTAAATCACTCGACCTGAGTGCGGTGAAAGCCAGCCCGGGTGTGGTGGATGTCATCACCATCGACGATATACCCGCTGAGCGTGATATCGGCCCGGTGTTCAAGGGCGACCCGATTCTCGCCGGGCCAGAGCTGATGTTCCATGGTCAGGCGCTGTTTGTGGTTGCCGCCGACAGCTTCCGTCAGGCCAAAACCGCAGCTCTGGCTGCGGAGATGGACGTAGATGAAGCCAGCGATGCCATTGTCACGCTGGAGCAGTCGCTCGCCGCCGGTGCGCGGGTGCGTCCCGATCACACCATGAACAAAGGCGATACCGACGCGGCGCTGGCTGCGGCGCCGAATACACTGACCAGCGAGCTGTACGTTAAGGGTCAGGAGCATTTTTATCTGGAAGGGCAGGTCAGCCTGGCCGTGCCTGCTGACGATGGGGGTGTGAACATTTTCACCTCGTCACAGCATCCGTCTGAGGTACAGAAGCTGGTGGCCGAAGTATTGGGCATTGCCATGCACAAAGTCACCGTGCAGGTACGGCGTATGGGCGGAGCCTTTGGTGGTAAAGAGACTCAGGCGGCGCCCTGGGCCTGTCTGGCGGCGGTGCTGGCGGTGCGCAATAAGCGCCCGGTGAAACTGCGTCTCGACCGTCAGGATGACATGGTGCTTACCGGCAAGCGTCATGACTTTCTCAACCGCTGGACGGTGGGATTTGATGACGAAGGCCGCCTGCTCGGTGCCGATGTGCATCTCGCTGGTTTCTGCGGTTGCTCACCGGATCTGTCGGATGCCATCGTCGACCGCGCTATGTTCCACATCGACAACGCCTACCACTACCCGGCGATGCGGGTGCTGGGTCAGCGTTGCTTTATCAATACCGTATCCAACACCGCCTTCCGCGGTTTTGGTGGTCCGCAGGGCATGATCGCCGGTGAAGCCATTCTCGATGATGTGGCCCGTGCCATTGGTGCTGATCCTCTCGATGTGCGTTACCGCAACCTCTATCAGGAAGGTCAGCAGACCCATTACGGTCAGGTGATGGAAGATTTCCCCCTCGCTGAGCTGATGCAGCAGCTGGAAACCTCGTGTCACTACCGTGAACGGCGCGAAGCCATAAAAGCATTCAATGCGCAGAACCCATGGCAGAAAAAAGGTCTGGCACTGACGCCGGTGCGCTTCGGTATTTCCTTTACCGTGCAGCATCTGAATCAGGCCGGTGCGCTGATCCATATTTATACCGATGGCAGCGTCTATCTGAACCACGGTGGAACTGAGATGGGACAGGGGCTGTTTACCAAGGTCGCGCAGGTGGTCGCCAACGAATTCGGCATTGATCTGGAGTATGTGCAGGTTTCTGCCACGGCGACGGATAAAGTGCCCAATACTTCACCCACTGCCGCATCATCCGGCTCTGACCTCAACGGTAAAGCAGCACAGGCCGCAGCACAGACACTGAAGCAACGCATGACCGAGCTGGCGGTTGAGCAGTTTGGTGTAAGCGCTGACGACGTACGTTTTGAAAATAATCACGTCATTGTCGGCAGCGGCGATACCGAAAAATGGTTCACCTTTGCCGAATACGCCCAGTTCGCTTACGAACAGCGCATTTCCCTGTCAGCCACCGGTTATTACCGTACACCTAAGATCTGGTATGACCGTAACACCTCCACAGGGCGGCCTTTCTATTATTACGCGCTGGGTGCTTCCTGTTCCGAAGTGCTGGTGGACACACTGACCGGCGAATACAAGGTTGTTAAAACCGACATCCTCCACGACGTCGGTGACTCGCTGAGTCCCGCCATTGATATCGGCCAGATCGAAGGTGGTTTTGTGCAGGGCATGGGCTGGCTGACGACGGAAGAGCTGGTCTGGAACGACAAAGGCGCACTCGCCTCGGCCAGTGCCGCCACCTACAAAATCCCGACTTCTGTCGATGTGCCGGAACTGAACGTTGAGTTGTTTGGCCGCCCCAACGCTGAAGCCACCATCTACAATTCTAAAGCCGTGGGTGAACCGCCATTGATGCACGGTATTTCAGTCTGGTGTGCGTTGAGGGATGCCGCTGCCAGCATCGCGGGTTATCGTTTTAATCCGCCGTTGGATACGCCGGCGACACCCGAGCGGGTGCTGAATGCTGTTATGGCTGCACAGGTCTGGCAGGAAGCTCAGAACAAAGCCCCGAGTAGAGAGGGAAATGAATGAACCCGTTTATCCGCTGGCCAGAAGCCATTACCCGGTGTGAAGCGCAGAGCATTCCCTATGTGATTGCCACCGTCATCGGCCGTGAAGGCTCGGTACCGCGTGAGCCCGGCAGCAAGATGATTGTCACGGCTGAGCACACCTTCGACACCCTGGGCGGCGGTGAGCTGGAATTCATGCTCACTAAAAAAGCCCGCGAGCATTTACTGACCGGAAAGCCGGATCAGATACTGGAGAAAATTCCGCTCGCAGCGGCAGCCGGGCAATGCTGTGGTGGCAGCGTCAGTATCCTGCTGGAAGTCTTCTGCCCGTCACGTCCGTTGCTGGCGGTGTTCGGAGCCGGACACGTCGCTTGTGCTCTGATGACCATCCTCAGTCAGCTGCCCATTCCGGTGCGCTGGATTGATAACCGTGATGACATCGTGGCTCAGGCATTGCCAGAAGCCGGTAATATTCAGCGTTGTTTTGGCGCGGATGCGGTAAAAGAATTAAAGGCACTGCCAGCCGGTGCTCAGATACTGATTCTCACACACAACCATCAGCTGGATTATGAGCTGCTCAGCGCTGCGTTGAAGCGGGCAGATCTGAGCTGGATCGGTTGTATCGGCTCTGCCAATAAACAGCAACGTTTCTTCCGTCGTCTTCATCATGACGGTTTTACTGAACAGGAGACCGGTCTGATCCACATGCCTGTCGGGCATGCGGATGTGGGCGGTAAATTACCGATGGAAGTTGCAGTAAGCATCTCTGCTCAGCTTCTGTCTCTGAATAGCACACAACCTTCACTGCAGCGTTCAGGCATTGACTGGCGGGAGATGCGTCAGCATCTCAACACAGAGCCAGTTATTACATCTCAGGAATAACCATGCATCACGAACAACATCCTTATTCACAATGGCCCGATCTGGCAGGGCGCGCTCTGGGCGGTCAGGTACTCGACTGCAGTGACGACTTTTTTGCCGAAATGGAAAACCTGATCAAACCGGAAAAACCGGTTTTTATTGCCGGTAAATACACCGAGCGTGGCAAGTGGATGGACGGCTGGGAAAGCCGCCGCAAACGCGAACCCGGGTATGACTGGGCGGTGCTGCGCTTAGGTGCACCGGGCGTGATCCGTGGCTTTAATGTCTGCACCCGTTTTTTCGCGGGGAATGCGCCGCAACAGATCAGCATCGAAGGCTGCAGCATCGCCGGTATGCCGGATGCTGAAACACAATGGACTACCATCATTGAGCAGCAGGACGTCAAACCCGACCGCGATAATTACATGGACTGTCCGGATAGCCGCAACTGGACCCATCTGCGCCTGAATATTTTTCCCGACGGTGGAGTCGCACGTCTGCGCGTATACGGTCAGGCCCGCCTGAACCGTGACTGGCTGTTACCCGGAGAACCGGTTGATCTGGCTGCCATCGTTAATGGTGCCCGTCCGCTGGAATGCAGTGATATGTTTTTCAGCTCCATGACCAATCTGCTGATGCCGGGCCGTGGCAAAGACATGGGTGATGGCTGGGAGACCAAACGCCGCCGCGGCGGTCGTGAATGCGACTGGATTATTATCCGCCTTGCGACTTCCGGAACTATCCATAAAGTGCTGGTGGATACCGCGCATTTTAAAGGTAATTATCCGAAGAGCTTCCGTTTGTTGGCACTGAATTCCGCCACAGATGATGTGACCGAAAATGACGAGCGCTGGGAAGAAATTATTGATCATCAGTTTTTAACCGCGGATAACGAACATTATTACCGCAAAGAAGTGCAGAACGCCGGGCAGTTTTATACCCACGTTAAACTGGCCATGTATCCGGATGGTGGCATCAGCCGCTTGCGGGTGTATGGCTTTCCCGTCGGAGGTGATGCGTCAGTGGTGGACAGTTCGCATGGTTGAGCCCCTGACATTAACACTGGATGATCTGAACGCACTTCCGGCGCAGGATGCGGCGGTATATTTCCGCCGTTGCTGCTCATCGGAAGGATGGGTTTCCGGCATGGTCAAGCGCCGCCCGTTTCTGGATGAAAATGTGCTTCAGCGTGAGGCTGAAACGGTCTGGCAGGGGTTGGGAGAAGACGACTATCTGGAAGCCTTTCTTGGTCATCCGAAAATCGGTGATGTCAGTTCCCTGAGAAAAAAATACGCCGATACTCACGCCCTGGCCTCAAATGAACAGTCAGGTGCGTCGTCTGCCACCGATGAGGTGATTCAGGAACTGGCCCGGTTAAATTCCGAGTACGAAGAAAAATTTGGATTTATTTTTATTGTTTTTGCGACCGGAAAATCCGCCGCCGAAATGCTGGATATTCTGAAAGAACGCCTGCCTAATCCGCGAGATAAAGAAATTCAGAACGCGGCGGATAATCAGCAGAAAATTACTGCACTCAGACTGAAAAAAATGCTGGGTCAGGCCTGAAAAAAACAGAGCAAAGAACAGATCGGGAATATGTTATGAGTAAAAGCGCCATTACGACCCACGTACTGGATACGCATCTGGGTAAGCCCGCTTCCGGCGTGGCTGCCTCGCTCAGCCGCCTGGATGGGCCCGGCTGGGAAGTGATAGCTGAAGGCTACACCAATGACGATGGTCGCATTACCGACTGGATGGGTGATGAGCCCAGAGAAGTCGGAGAGTACCGGATTGCGTTCGCGACCGGCGATTATTTCTCCGACCTGGGTCTGGAATGTCTGTACCCGCAGGTGGTGATTTACTTCACCGTGAGTGATCCAGAGCAGCATTACCACATTCCTCTGCTGATCAGTGCTAACAGCTATTCCACGTATCGTGGCTCCTGACGTGCAGCGCGTACTGGTACCTCAACCCATTACTGCGGAAGCCTTTGCACCCTATGGCGAACTGGTTGGTGCCCGTGGTGAGTTGCTGATGATTAATGGCGGCACGACGAAGCGGTATCACCGTCAGGTCGTGACGGAGACCGGTCCGGAAGAGCTGTCCGGCAAAGCCATCATCAGTCTGTTCCGCGCTCAGGCCCGTACATTACCGATGAAGATAGAGATGCTGGAGCGCCATCCGCTTGGCAGCCAGGCTTTTCTTCCCGCTGATCCATCACCGTATCTGGTGTTGGTGGCAACCGGAGACGATCAACCGGACATGAATTCTCTGGCACTGTTTCTGGTGGCCGGTGAGGGCGTTAATTACCGCGCCGGTTGCTGGCACTACCCGTTGCTGTCGCTGAACCCAGCAGGCGAGGAACGCGATTTCTGGGTGGTAGACCGCAGTGGCAAAGGCCACAACTGCGATGAATTTTTCTTCCCGGATGACTGGGACATCTCCATTACACTGCCAACCGATAGCATGGGACCGGAAGCGTGAGCGTTTTTTGTAAGAGCTTTATTCAATGAGCATTAAGATTCACACGGGTCAGATTCTGCATTTTTTATCAGCAGTAACGCATGAATATTTTCCATCCGGTGCCCTGGTGACTGAGGATGGAAAGGTTGTCACCTGTGGCGATAAAGAATCCCTGCTGGCGCGATACCCGCAGGCTGACATTACCGATCACGGCGAACGTCTGATCATGCCGGGTATGATCGACAGCCATGTGCATTACCCCCAGCTGGATGTGATTGCCAGTTATGGTGAACAGCTGCTCGACTGGCTGAATAATTACACCTTCCCTGCGGAAAATGCCTTTAAAGACCCCGAAACAGGGCGCAGTACCGCGCAGTTTTTTCTGAATGAATTACTGAAAAATGGCACCACCACCGCCATGGTGTATGGCACGGTTCACCCACAATCGGTGGATGCTTTTTTTGAACAGAGCAGCGCGCTGAATACCCGTATGCTCTGTGGAAAAGTGATGATGGACCGTAACGCGCCTGAGTACCTGTGCGATACCGCGGAGTCATCCCAGACGGACTCTCAGGCTCTCATCGACCGCTGGCATAAAAAAGGCCGGCAGCTGTATGTCGTCACGCCACGTTTTGCCATTACCTCAACGCCGGAACAGCTCACTGCTGCCGGACAGTTACTGAAAGACAACCCGGATGTGTATCTGCAGACGCATCTGGCTGAGAACAAAGCCGAAATTGCTTTTGTGGAAGAGCTGTTCCCGGAGCGCAAGGGGTATCTGGATGTGTATGCACATTACGGCCTGCTCGGCCCGCGCAGTACCTTCGGCCACTGTGTGCATCTGGATGACCAAGACCTGAAGATCATGAGTGACACGGGCAGCCGTATCGCCTTCTGCCCGACCTCTAACCTGTTTCTCGGCAGCGGCCTTTTCCGTTTACATCATCAGCCATCGCCAGTCAGTGTGAGTATCGCCTCTGATGTGGGTGGCGGCACCAGCCTGTCGATGCTGCAGACTCTGAACGAAGCCTACAAAATCTGCCAGCTGAACGGCACCAGCCTGTCTCCGCTTGAGGCTTTTTACCGCGTGACACTGGGCAATGCCGAATCCCTGTTGCTGGATGACCGCATCGGCAATTTCACGCCAGGTAAAGAGGCCGACTTTATTGTACTGAACCCGGCGGGCACGCCTTTAATGGAACGCCGCAGTGGTAAGTGCACCAGTCTTGAAGAGTTGCTGTTCTGCCTGATGATCATGGGCGACGACCGTGCTGTAGCAGCAACCTATGTCATGGGTAACTGCCTGTGGAATGCCATGACTGATAATGAGGCTAAACCCTGATGGCTGCCTATCTTGCTGATGTACTGAATTTATTTTTCCGCTGGTTTCACGTGATTGCGGGTGTTGCCTGGATCGGCGCATCGTTCTATTTCGTCTGGCTCGATTTAAGTCTGCGCGAACCACCAGAATGGAAAAAGAAAAAAGGCATTAAAGGAGACCTCTGGTCGATCCATGGTGGTGGTTTTTACGAGGTTGCTAAATATCAGCTGGGCCCCGAAGAAATGCCAAAAACTCTGCACTGGTTTAAATGGGAAGCCTACACCACCTGGCTGACCGGTTTCGCTTTATTGAGTGTGATTTATTACTGGGGTGCAGAGCAGTATTTAATAGACTCGCAGAAGATATCGCTTTCACAAATACAGGCCATAGGTCTGAGTCTGGCCTGTCTGCTCGGTGGTATGGTGGTGTACGAAGCACTGGTGCGCAGCCCACTGCGTTATCAACCAAAAGTGTTTGGCGCCGTTCTGTTTGTACTGCTGGCGTTTTCTGCCTGGGGCTTTGGTGAACTGTTCAGTGACCGCGCGGCCTATCTGCATGTCGGAGCCCTGATCGGCACCATTATGGCGGGCAATGTGATGCTGGGGATTATGCCAGCACAACGCGAGCTGGTGCGCGCCGTCACCGCCGGAGAGCAGCCCAACCCGCTGCATGCTGAATTTGCCAAAGCGCGCTCCACGCACAACAACTACCTGACGCTGCCGCTGATTTTTATCATGCTCAGCAACCATTACCCAATGACCTACGGCCATGAACATGCCTGGCTGGTGCTGGCCGTGATCGGTGGACTGATGGCATTTGTACGCCACTATTTCAATTTAAAACATCAGGATAATCACCAGCCCTGGATACTCGTTGCCGGATTTATCGGCATGATCGCCGTCGTATTCTGGCTGACACCGAAACCGGTAGCAGTGGATGCATCAGCTCCTGTTATTCCTGATGAGCAGGGCATGATGCTGGTGGCCACGCATTGTCAGAGCTGCCATACCGCTGAGCCAACTCAGGCTGGTTTTGTCGCGCCTCCGGCGGGGTTGGTCATGGAAACAAAGGCGCAGGTAGCGGCGCAGAAAGCGCGGATGATACCGGCGTTGCAGACGAATTATATGCCGTTGGGGAATATGACGGGGATGTCGGAGGGGGAGCGGGAGACGCTGATTCAGTGGTTGGGGCAGATGCCGTAGGATTGGATTTTATTCTTTAATTGCTGAAGTCTGTTATTGCGAGCGACAGCGAAGCAATCCAGAACCTTAGTGGTTATATGTGGTTTCATTATTGCGAAATGAAGACACGTCATCCTGCGACTTGATCGCAGGATCCATTTAAAAAGACGAAGTGGAATTGCGCTCCTGGGAGGACGGCATGGGGACGCCTAGTCCCGACCGGCGCGCCCTAGGCGGTCCCGCCCTCCCACCTGCTTCGCGCTGTGTTCCTCGCTGTTTCACGACGTTCTGCAAACTCACAACGACCACGGGGCAATTCGGCTCCTGCCTCAGTGCCCCTGACAGAACATCCATGTTCTGTCGGCCTACTCGCTTTTGAACGTCGTGGCTCGCAACAGGCGCCCCAACACCAGCCACACCCTGATTTAAACAGGCAGCACTGAGAGCCTTGGCTTTTTAGTTCCTGTTAATGGATTGCATGAGTTGATGCCCCCAGTGCTTTTATTTCTAATGTGAATTGTCGCTGGTTGAAAATGCGCCTCTGGGGGCGCCGAAATTTATGCAGGCTCGTCCGGAATGCGAGACATGGATGTCGAGCAAGGGGCTGGCAGCAGGGAGGCTGCTCAGTCCCGGTCCGGTAAGAGACAATTAAATGAGGAAACACGGCCCAGAAAAGCGCGAAGCAGGGGGAAGGGCGCGCGCCCGGGGGATGCATTCCCCCAAGGAGCGAACCAAAAATCAGTTATGGATTGCTTCGCGTTTGCTCGTAACAAAGTTATCGCAATGACGGGATTGAGTGTCAAAACCGTTCAAAAAAGCACCGGTAGGGACCGGGCGTCCCCATGCATTCCTCCCAAGATCGATAGGATCCACTCAGTAATTGTGGAGATTGAGCCCAGTCTCTATATTAAAAATACCTTACAGAGAGGAGAGAAAGATACCTCTGGATCCCGTGGTCATTTCCGTTTCCTCTGGTCACGGAAGCCACGGGATGACGATTAGATAAGTAGGAGCTTATCTGATCTTAAAAAAGCAATTACATTAAAGTAGGTTTCTAAATTTCAGGAGTTATCGCAATGACCTCAGGACAAAGAAATCACGCCGGAAAATGCTCCCGCCAGTGCCTGGCAATCTCATCCCTGCGACACACCCACACCCTGTCGTGCCCCTGCACATAATCCAGAAATCTTGCCAGCGCCGCTGCCCGCCCCGGGCGTCCGACTAAGCGACAGTGCAGTCCAATACTCAGCATACCCGGCTGAGTTTCGCCCTCGGCATACAGCACATCAAAACTGTCTTTTAAATACGCAAAAAACTGATCACCGGAGTTAAATCCCTGATTGGTGGCAAAGCGCATGTCGTTGGCATCCAGCGTATAGGGCACCACTAAGTGTGGTTTGCCGGCTTCTTCCACCCAGTAGGGCAGTTCATCGGCGTAGGAATCGGCGTCGTATAAAAAGCCGCCTTCCTCCGCGACTAAACGACGGGTGTTCGGGCTCATACGTCCGGTGTACCAACCAACCGGTCTTGCGCCGGTGACGCGGGTATGAATGTCTATCGCCTGCTGTAAATGCTCGCGTTCAACATCTTCCGGAATATATTGGTAATCAATCCAGCGCAGGCCGTGACTGGCAATTTCCCAGTTGGCATAGAGCATGGCTTTGACTGCATCCGGATTGCGTTCGAGTGCCATGGCAACGCCGAATACCGTGGCGGTCATATTGCGCTCAGTGAACATTTTATGGAGTCGCCAGAAGCCTTTGCGGCTGCCGAATTCGTAGAAAGATTCCATGTTCATATGGCGCACACCTTCCAGCGGTTGCGCACCAATAATTTCGGATAAAAACGCTTCGGACGCTTTATCACCATGAAGAATGCAGTTCTCACCGCCTTCTTCGTAATTAATCACAAACTGTACGGCGATTCGGGCATTTTCGGGCCATTGCGGATGCGGTGGATTGGCGCCATAGCCAATCATGTCACGGGGGTAACTCATGTGCTCTCCGGCTGAAAATAATTACCACTGAATTATACGCCTCCGCCCGGCGGTCATGGCTTTCCCTTGCGTGGTTTTGTCCTGTTTGTGCCGGTATCTCGTTATTCCTGTACGGCGTGGCCAGCAGTGCGGTACCTGCGGTTGTAATATAGGGCGGTTATGGTCAGCTTTTGACCCACAGTTTTTTTTATGGAGTAGCCAATGTCCAGGCCGACCAATCTCAGCCGCCGCGATTTTCTCCGTACAGGTCTTGCCGGAGCCGGGGCTGTCACCCTGCCAGCGGCCCTGTCCGGTTGTCTCGGAGTGAAGGAGGGGGAAGATAAAAACCTGACCGTATTCGCCTTCGGTCATGGTGTTGCCTCGGGTGATCCTCTCAGTGATGCGGTCATTATCTGGACCCGGGTCAGCCCGGATGTGGAGGTCGCTACCGAAGCCGAAGTGGCCTGGGTGATGGCCAGCGATCCGGAACTGAAACAGGTGGTGGCGTCAGGCACTGAGTACACCAACAAGAACAGAGATTTTACGGTCAAGGTGGATGTCACCGGTCTGTCACCTGACAGTGTCTATTACTATCAGTTTGCCGGGCAGGGCGGTGCCCTGTCTCCGGTGGGTGTTACCCGGACTCTGCCGGTTGGCCGGGTCAGAGAGGTTACGATTGCCGCCTGTTCCTGCGCCAACTACCCGGCTGGGATGTTCTACGTCTACCGCGAGCTGGCCGGATGTGAGGCCGATGTGGTGCTGCATCTGGGTGACTACATCTATGAATACGGTTCGAACAAATACCCCAGTCAGGATTATTCCGGCCGTGTGCCGGACCCGCTGAGCGAGACCATTACGCTCGACGACTACCGCCGCCGCTACCAGCAGTACCGTACCGATACTGACCTGCAGGCAGCGCATGCCGCTAAGCCCTTTATCTGCATCTGGGATGACCACGAGATCAGCAACGACGTCTGGGTCGGCGGCGCGCAGAATCACGATGCGTCGGAAGGCCCGTGGCAGGCCCGTCGTGATGCAGCGGTACAGGCCTATCATGAGTGGATGCCCATCCGCTCCAAAGCAGACCTGAATGACATTCACCGCCGCTTTCAGTTCGGCGATCTGGTGAACCTGAATATGCTCGAAACCCGCCTGCTGGCCCGTTCTCAGCAGCTGGAGCAGCGCGAGTTCATGACAGAACGTGGACTGGATGTGTCAGCCATGTACGAAGCCCTGCTGGCGCCGGAACGCAGCCTGATGGGCCCGCAGCAGATGACTGAGGTACTCGGCAATGTGCGTGAGTCAGAAGCCGTCTGGCAGGTGCTTGGGCAGCAGATCATTATGGGGCGCATGGAACTGCCGGTGGAACTGATGCAGGCCACCAATGACCTCTTCTTCGCGACGATACGCGGTGAGAACACCACGCAGAAGCGGGCTAACGTGCACCAGACCATGATGGAACTCACCGCCATCAAAAAGCGCATGCTGCAGAACGACTCGACACTGACCGGGGCTGAGATACTGCGTGTGACGAATAAAGCACCGTACAACCTCGATGCCTGGGATGGCTATATGGCCGAACGGGAGGCCCTGCTCAATGGCCTGCGTGATGCCGGTGCCAATCTGGTGGTGCTCTCAGGAGATACCCACAACGGCTGGGCCCACGAGCTGAATACCCTGGGGGCCGATCAGGGTGCCAGTGCCCTGTGCGGGGTGGAGTTTGCCACCTCATCGGTGTCCTCCCCCGGTATGGAAGGCTTTCTGGGCCTGAGCAGTAACCCGCAGCTGCGTGCGGACTACGAAGAAGGTCTGCAGACACTGGTGGATAACCTGCACTATGTGAATGGCGGTGACCGGGGGTACCTCGTGGTGCGCTTCACGCCGTCAGCGGCGGTCTGTGAGTGGCGTTACCTGGACACCATCACCGCCAGCAGCTATCAGATCACGCGGATACATCGCCTACAGGTCAGGCCCGGAGACCCGCGTCTGCAGCCTGCCTGAGGCTGATCTGAAATTTTTTTTAATTTTTTTTGCATCGGTCTGAATCCGTTCCGATCTGCCCCGCGTCTAACTAAGCAGAAACCGGATAAATGCATCCGGAAAGGAATAACCGGAGGAAGACCATGAAAATGTTTAACCGCACAATCGCCCTGATGCTGATGTCATTCGGACTGATGCTGAGCGTTGCACCGGCACAGGCTGGTGTTGCTGATAACAACCCTATGATGGTGGTACTGCAGGAGAGTTTCTCCGGTACCGTCAACAAGCAGCAGGCCATTGAGATTATCGAATCTGTCTACGGCCCGTTGCATCAGCTGCCAGCGGGCAGCTGGGCGCAGATGAGCGCAGATGAGCGCGCGTCTTACCGCGAAATGATTTCCGCCATCGACAGCTTTCTGGAACTGCAGAATATGTCACTGGATCAGGTCGTGGAAACCTATGAAAATACCGATTTTCAGGCAGTGACCAACTGGCTGGTTGTGACTCTGATTGTGATTTTATTTGTCGGCCCTCTGGTGTTCTCTGAAATGCTGAGCACAGTAACCGGTTTCACCAACAAAGGCCGTATCTGAACGTGGGGTTCAGAGTTTTAAGGGGAAAAACATGCAGTCGAATATTTTAGCCACTCTGCTTCTCATCCCGGCGCTGCTTTCTGCCCCGGTCCATGCTGAAGATACCGCAGAAGAAAAGCATGTGGTTGTGGACGTCGCAGACGCGGAAAATGCAAAGGAAAAAACCAGCGCTCAGTTTGAAATTCATCTGACCACCGATGATGAAGAGCCGGGTGCGGGGGATAAGTTTGCTCTGGGGATTCTGAAGACCGTTGCCATCTCACTGGAGAATCTGCCGGACTCCATCAGTGCAGATATGACAGAAGAAGACAAGCAGGAGCTGGAACGTGCAATCGCAGAAATTGAATCTCTGTCCCGCGAAAAAGAGCAGAAGATAGTCACTAAGGCCGACAAAGACATGGAGCGGGGTGTTTACATCCACAGTGACTGGTCAGATGGTATTGATGTGGTCGGTCTGGTTGCTGTGATCCTGCTGTTCGGAAGCCCGCTGCTGATCGTCGCCATCATCACCTACAACCGTCGCCGTAAGCGTGAAATGGTGCATGCCACCATCGACAAGATGATTGAGATGGGTCAGGACGTCCCGGTGGAAATGCTTGAAGCCCTCGATAAGGGGGATGGTGCCAAACCAACCATGCATAAAGCGGTTGTGAATATTGCGATTGGCCTGGCGGTAGGGATCGCCCTGTTCAGTCTGGCCGGAGCGGATGTCGCTACACTGGCCCTGATCCCACTCTTCATCGGCCTGGCCCAGTTACTGGTCACCCGGCTGGATGAAAAAGACAGCCAATAATAAGAATTAAACAATACAGAATTTTCTGGCCGCCTGTGGCGGCCTTTGACGGGGGCAGAAGGTGTGGGACCGAGTGACGAGGAGCTGATCAGCAGAGTTCAGAAGCATGATAACCGTCATGCTTTTGCCGTGCTGGTGAGACGTTACCAGTCTGAAATACGGAACACGCTGCGTCGCTTTACCCGGGGGAATGAGGCGCTGGCCGATGATCTGGCACAGGAAACCTTCGTCAAGATTCACCGTTACATCGGTGACTTCCGCGGCGAAAGCAGTTTCCGCACCTGGATCTATCAGGTGGCTTACCGCTGCTTTCTGGACGAGCAGCGTAAGCACAGGCCGGATACCGAAGAAGTGGCAGAGCACCATCTGGTGACGGAAGAACCCCACGAAGGCGAAGCCTTCATGCGTGACTTTAACCGCGCCATGGCCATGCTCAGTGACGAACAGAGACAGGCGGTACACTTCTCCTTACAAAGGGGATTTGCACACCCGGAAATCGCTGACATAATGAACTTACCCGTCGGCACAGTGAAAACGCACATACTGCGTGGCAGGAATAAACTGCAGGAACTGTTGTCTGAATGGCAGGAGGAAAACTCAGATGAACCAAGATGATCTGATGAACGAAAACGACTGGCTGGAAAAAGCCCTGCAACGTCAGGAGCGTTACATCGCGGATGATGGCTTCACCGACAGCGTGATGGCCTGCCTGCCTGCGGCCGAAACCCGTTCTGTTTCTGTGCCGGAAAGCACAGGCTCCAGTCATGAATGGATTGTGATGGCCGCAGCCGGTATTGCTGCAGCGACCGTTGCTGTCTGCTTCCCGCTGATGCCCTTTATTGACCTGATTACTGTGTCTGCCCGCATTCCTGTGATTGCCGGTGGTGCCGCTGTAGCAGCCGGTGCCCTGTTTGCCGCTTCGCAGATGATGCGCAGAGCGCTCTGAGCCCGCGACGCGTTTGTACATAAATCCCGGGCCTGTCCCGGGATTTTTTTTGCCTGTCTGCTGCCCTTTTCAGCACGAACCGCCCTTGAGGAGAAACTAAGGTGGAGAAGATAACGATCAGACCCTCATCCCCTGCAGACGCCCGCGATCTGCATGCCATGTTTCAGGATGAAGCTGTGTATTCGCAGACGCTGCAGATACCACATGGCAAGCTGTCGCTGTGGGAGCGCCGCCTGAAAGACGCAGATGAGAGCGATCTGATCCACAGCATTGTGGCTGAAGTGGATGGCACCTTTGCCGGCCATGCCACCCTGATGCGCGAAAAGAATCCGCGTCGCAGTCATGTAGCGGCATTGGGTATTGCAGTTGGTAAAGAGTTTCAGCGTCAGGGCGTAGGCCGGCGGCTGATACAAGAGCTGATCAACATCTCGGATAACTGGCTGGGCCTGCACCGCCTTGAGTTGGAAGTCTTTGTGGATAATACCGGGGCTGTAGCCCTCTATGAGTCTCTGGGTTTTGTCACTGAAGGGCGTTCGGTAGACCATGCCTTGCGCAATGGCCACTACATGGACAGCTTCCTGATGGCCCGTATCCGCCCTCAGTAACCTTGCGGCCGCTCAGAATGGCAGGAATATCATACTGAATGGCCCGTCGCCTCTGGCTTTGTGCGCTTTCCTCTCTGATCGTTGAATACTCCTGCGTATACTGACCGGGTAGTCAACTATTGAGGAATTCCGCATGCTGGAGCGGCTGTTCAAATTATCGGCTTCAGGGTCGAATTTCCGCACTGAAGTGATCGCCGGTATCACCACCTACCTGACCATGGCGTACATCATCTTCGTGAACCCGTCGATTCTCGAAGCTACCGGCATGGATAATGGCGCGGTTTTCGTTGCCACCTGTCTGGCGGCGGCGGTCGGCTGTTTTATCATGGGGTTTGTCGCCAACCTGCCGATTGCCCTTGCTCCGGGCATGGGGCTTAACGCCTTCTTTACCTATGGCGTGGTGCTGGGCATGGGCTACACCTGGCAGGCGGCCCTGGGGGCGGTCTTTTTCTCCGGTGTGATCTTTATTCTGCTGAGTTTATTCCGCATCCGCGAATGGCTGATCAATGCGATTCCGAATACCCTGAAAAAAGCCATTGCCGCCGGTATCGGTGCATTTCTGGCGTTAATCGCTCTGAAGAATGCGGGCATCGTTGTTGATCATCCGGCGACGCTGGTGACCATCGGTGATATGCATGAATTCGGCGCCTACATGGCTGTGGCTGGTTTCTTCCTGATTATTTTATTTGAACGTCTGCGTCTGCCGGGAGCTGTACTCCTGGCCGTACTGGCGGTAACGGGTATCGCCCTGTTCAGTGGGCATGTCAGCTACAACGGCATTATGTCGGCACCACCAAGTATCGCCCCGACCTTCCTGCAGCTGGATATCGCCGCGGCGTTTGATATCGCCATGATCAGTGTGATCTTCGCCTTCCTCTTTGTTGATCTGTTCGATACCGCAGGGACGCTGATCGCCGTCACCGAAAAGGCCGGACTCAACGGCAAAAATGGCGATATGCCACGTTTGGGTAAAGCCCTGCTGGCTGACAGTTCTGCTACTGTGGCTGGCTCATTACTTGGTACCTCCAGCACCACCAGTTATATCGAAAGTGGTTCTGGGGTTGCGGCCGGTGGCCGTACCGGTCTGACCGCTGTCGTGGTCGGTATTCTGTTTTTATTAAGCACCTTCTTCGCACCATTGGCGGGTATGGTTCCGGCGTACGCTACTGCTGGTGCGATTTTTTATGTCTCAGTGATCATGCTCTACACACTCGGTGATATCGACTGGCATGACCTGACCGAAGCCGCACCTGTGGCTGTGGTATTGCTGATGATGCCGCTGACCTTCTCGATTGCTGAGGGTATTACTCTTGGGTTTATTACTTATGCGGCGGCGAAGGCCTTGGGTGGTAAGGCTGGGGAAGTCAGTCTGACGACGTGGATTATTTCTGGGGCGTTGTTGTTGAAGATGGTTTTTGTGGGATAAAGGGGGACTGGCCCGTTCCATTTTATGAACTCGCCATAGCGAAGTAATTTAGTTATTTGAGCACCGTTTGATTTTTTGTTCCCTGGGGGACTGCATCCCCCGGGCACATGCCCGTCCCCCTGCTTCGCGCTGTAGTGTTCGTTATTTCGCTGAAACCTTCAGATTCACAACGGCTCTGGCCCGATTCGGCGTCCTGCCTCAGCGGGCCTTTCGGAACATCCATGTTCCTCAAGCCTGTTCATCTTTGTCTCCAGCGACTCACACTAGGCGCCCCAACACCTGGAACTCCGCGAATATACTTACATCACTGAGAGCCTCGACTTTGCAATTCAGGAATATGAAGTTAAAGAGTTGAGGCTCCCAGTGCTGATGTTTTTTATGAGAGCTGTTTCTGGTTGAACTGCGCCTCCGGAAGTCGCCGGAAATTTGATTGAACGAGATGGTTGTGAGGCAGGACGCCGAACAAGTCTGCGAGGGACATGGACGTCCCTTGCAGATGTACCATCGGAGAGAAAGAGAATATCCGGATACAAGACTTCGGAAAGCGCGAAGCAGGGGGACGGGCATGTGCCCGGGGGATGCAGTCCCCCAGGCAACAAAGGCAAGATTCAGACTACAGAAAGTATTCCCGGTGTTTCATCGAAACAATATCAGTTGCTGATAACCGTCTCCCCCCGCATCTTCATCTCCCCCGGCAACACCGTATTCAACACAATCGCTGCCAACCCGGTCGTGGTCACCGCCGAACTCAGCAGATTCTTTACGATCTCCGGCATCTGCCCCAGCAGTCCATCGACATTTGCTGCACCCAGGCCAAGACCAAAGGCTACGGCCATAATCAGCATAGAGCGCCTGTCCATCTCGACCTCAGCGAGAATGCGGATACCCGCTGCAGCCACGGTGCCGAACATTACCAGGGTCGCACCACCGAGTACCGGTTTAGGGATCAGCTGCAGGAAGGCACCAATCTGCGGTAGGAAACCCAGCAGCAATAAAATACCAGCCACCCAGAAGGCTACGTAGCGGCTGGCGATTCCGGTGAGCTGGATCACGCCGTTGTTCTGGCTGAAGGTGGTGTTGGGGAATGTATTAAATACGGCGGCAATCAGGGAGTTAATACCATCCGCCAGCACACCGGCTTTGATACGCTTGCGGTACAGATCACCGGTAATCGGCTGGCCCGATACCATGGAGGTGGCGGTCAGGTCACCGGAAGACTCAATCACGGTAATCAGGTAAATCAGCGCAATGGGAATAAACGCCTGAATATCAAAACTGAAACCGTACTTGAACGGCACAGGAATGACGAACCAGTCAGTACTTTGCAGACTGCCGAAATCGACTTTCCCCATGGGTACAGCGACCAGAAAGCCCACCGCCAGGCCGATAAAAATGGCACCGGATCGCAGCAGGGAATTCTTACTCTGATTCAGAATAATAATCAGCAGCAGCACACCCAGCCCGAGACCGAGGTTTGTCATACTGCCCATATCTTCTGCGCCAAAGCCGCCGCCTAAATCCGTCATGCCGACGTCGATCAGGCTGAGGCCGATGGTGGTAATCACAATGCCGGTGACCAGCGGATTTACAAAGGTTTTTAATTTGTGCAGAAACTGACTGAGGAATATCTCGATAAAGGCACCGAAAAAACACACACCAAAAATAAGGCTAAGTATTTCTTCAGGTCCGCCACCATTGCCTTTTGCGATAAACCCGGCGGCAAGAATCGCCCCTAAAAATGCAAAGCTGGTGCCTTGCAGGGCCATTAAGCCTGAGCCCACCGGGCCGAACCGCCGTGCCTGAATAAAGGTGCCGACAGCCGACACAATCAACGACATACTGATCAGGTAGGGCACATGGCTGCCCAGACCCAATACGCCACCAATGATCAGCGTGGGTGTGACGATTCCGACGAAACTGGCCAGTACATGCTGCAGTGCGGCAAAGAACGCCGCGGGTGCTGGTGGCCGGGCATCAAGGCCGTAAATCAGATCTGTGGTATCGGCAGCCACGGCACCGGGCTGAGGGGAGGAAGAAGACGAATCGGACATGGTGTTCTCAGATGACTCATAAGGCTAACCCGGTTTACTAGCAAAATCCTGACCATGTGGTTAGCTTTGGGCGGACGGCGCACAACAGGCCTTTCTGCCTGTTTATCCCGCCTTGATTAAGTGCCGGAGTCGGTTCTGTGCCCCTTCAGTGGGCATATTGCGGTAAGTCTATGCGGTAAAACCCGGAACCCGGACGATAATGAATGTGTCTTCTTGCTGACCATTTATCTTCAGGAGTGTTCATGATGACTCAAACCTCTCCCCGTACCTGGACTCCCTGGCTGACGCTTGCCGGGACCTTACCTTTCCTCCTGCCAGCCATATGGCTGAGCCTCGGCTGGAGCTGGACTCTGTTGGGAGATGCACATTGGCTGTTGAGTAGTTATGGTCTGCTGATTGTGTCGTTTATGGCTGGCAGCCTGTGGGGTATACATCTCAGACGGACTGACGGTTGGTCACGGTTTCTGCCGGTTTTTACAAACGTGATTGCTCTGGTGTGCTGGTTCAGTTTTCTGCTGCTCTCGTTCGTCGCTCAGATGTGGATACTGGCGTTGAGTTTTACTCTGCTGTGGCTGGTTGACCTCAAACTCTGGCAGGAGCACATCATCACCAGGGGCTATATGGCTGTGCGCACCGTCGCCAGTTTCATCGTGGTATGCTCTTTGTTACTGGCGGGCGGGGTTGTTTAAAACCGGCGTAACAGACTGACAACAGGGGTGGTTTTGTATGATGACACTGATTTCCGGTACAGATTCGACCTGGTCTCTGCGCGCCTGGCTCTGTGCACGTATTGCCGGACTGAATCCGGAGGTGATCCGTATCGACCTGACCACTCCGGATTTCAAGCAGGAGATTCTGAAGTATTCTTCTGCCGGACTGGTGCCGGTGCTGATTCAGGATGATCTGGTCATTCACGATTCACTCGCCATCGCCGAATATCTGAACGAGATCTCCGGCGGTAAACTCTACCCGGACGATACCCGCGAGCGTGCACTCGCCCGCAGCCTATGCGCTGAGATGCACTCGGGTTTCTCTAATGTTCGCGCGCAGTGTTCATTTACTCAGCAGGAAGTCCCGCCTCTGAACGAATGGGATGAGAACATTCAGGCGGAGCTCAGCCGCATAAGCACGATTTTTGCGGCGGCCAGACTGCCGTTTATGTTTGATCAGCCTTCTGCCGTCGACGCGTTTTATGCGGTGTTGGCAAAACGCCTGAGTCATTATGGTGTGATGCTGGAGGGCAAAGCCGGGGAGTATCAGCAGAGCCTGAATGACTGGCCGCTATTAGCAGAGGCTTTTACAACGTCCGTTATCTGACCCTGCATTTTCAGCAAAGCTTTTATTTGCCATTTATGTACCACAGAAGGTCCTGATCACCGCTTCTTCCGGCTGTGGCGGTTTCTGATAGTCTTCAAATTCCGCCAACTCTTCATACGGCTTTTTCAGCGCTTTCAGCAGATTTTCAAATACTGAATAATCTCCGCCTTCGGCGGCTTTAATGGCTTCGGCCACCCGATGATTACGGGGAATAACCGCCGGGTTATTCTGCTTCATCAATTGAGTAGCCTGATCCGGTTCAATAGCCTGTTCAGTCAGCTGTGCCAGCCACTGATCCAGCCATTCGTTCAGCTCATTACGGACACTGTCACCTTGAAACACCGTAATTAATTTCAGCACCGGTTCACGATTCTGAGTGACGGGCAGGTGGGATAAACGGCGGAAAAACAGGGTGAAGTCGATTTCACCGCGCTCAAGAATATCCAGTAGCTGCTGACGCGGGGGTTGATCAGTCCCTGCCGTCTCACTGAAGCCCAGCTTACGGTTAAAGCCATCGCGCCAGGCGCTTTCGTACATGTCCGGGTATTCCTTCAGTACTGCGCTGGCTTTGGCGATGGCTTCTTTCTGGTCGCTGTCGAACAGGCTCAGCATGGGCTCGGCCAGTCGCGCCAGGTTCCACTGACCAATGGCCGGTTGATTCTGATAGGCGTAACGACCCTGCCGGTCGATGGAGCTGAACACCTGGGCGGCGTGGTAGGTATCCATAAACGCACAAGGGCCGTAATCAATAGTCTCACCACTGATGGTCATGTTGTCGGTGTTCATCACGCCGTGAATAAAGCCGAGGTTCATCCACCTGGCAATCAGTGCGGCCTGCCGCTGGCAGATGGCGCGGAACAGCTGCACATAACAGTCATCGGCATTGGTATCTATGTCGGGGTAGTGTCGCTCCAGTACATGGTTGGCCAGCACTTTCAGGCCTTCGGCATCACCGTTCAGTGCCAGAAACTGAAACGTCCCGACGCGGATGTGGCTGGCGGCTACGCGGGTGAATACGGCACCGGGTTCCAGTCGGTCACGCACGACTTTTTCGCCGGTACTGACCAGCGCCAGTGCCCGTGTGCTGGGCACACCCAACGCATTCATGGCTTCGCACAGAATGTATTCGCGCATGGCGGGGCCCAGTGGTGAACGGCCATCACCCATGCGTGAAAAGGCCGTGGTGCCTGCGCCCTTCAGCTGAATATCCCGGCGCTGGCCATGGCTGTCGATCAGGTCACCGAGCAGAATCGCACGGCCGTCTCCGAGAGTCGGGTTCAGGTTGCCGAACTGATGGCCACTGTAGGCCATGGCCAGTGGGTCGGCTCCGGCGGGAATGCGGTTACCACCAAATACCTCGGCCAGCTCGTCATCGCTGATGCCTTCAACATCAAAACCCAGCTCAGCAGCTAACGCGTTATTGAATTTCTGCAATACCGGCGATTTTATGGCCGTGGGCGTTTCGCGACGGAAGAAGTTTTCGGGCAGCGTTGCATAGGCGTTGCTGAAAGGAATCTGCAGGGACATAAGCATCAGCCGTGGTTGGCGTTGGTTTCAGGTATGGCCAACCATCATAGGCCGCTGTTTACTTCATGAACAGGCGCTGGCGCTGATGGCTGGGGTTCAGAGGGCGGAGAAATTATCTGTCGATGCCATATTGTGTGACATGACGCACGTTGTATACATTGGCAGTAACGCAATGGTCGCTGTTCGCCGGTGAACATGGCCAGTCATTGCTGCCACAGAACATGGAGAATGGGTATGTCCAATGAAGTGAATCTTTACCGGGTGATCAAAGCACCCGCTGAACGGATTTATAACGCCTTTGTGACTCCCGAGGCACTGGTTAAGTGGAACCCGCCTCACGGTTATCTGGCAAAAATCCATCACATGGATTGCCGGGTCGGCGGAACCTACAGAATGTCGTTCATCAATCTGGGATCCGGTGAGGAACATGCCTTCGGAGGTACTTACCGGGAGCTCGAGCCGGGTAAAAAACTGGTGTTTGATGACCAGTTCGAAAACCCTGAGTTGCCCGGGCAGATGGTGACGACAGTTACATTGACATCGGTTCTTAATGGTACTGCCGTGTCGGTTGTGCAGGCCGGAATTCCGGAGGCCATTCCCCTTGAGTTCTGCTATGCCGGCTGGCAGGAATCACTGCAATTGCTGACCCTGCTGGTAGAGGCGGAGATTCCTTCAGCCGGAGGGGAGGACTGAGTCGGGCTGAATGTCAGGCACACCACTGGCGGGCTCCATTGAGCCCACTGCCTGAATACGCGACAATAGCGGCCTTGATTTACTGCTGACAGCAAACGGAAGGACCGCTCAACTATGACCACCCGCATAGCGATCAATGGCTTTGGCCGTATCGGGCGCTGCGTTCTGCGCACCCTGTACGAGAACGGCTACTGTCAGCACCTGCGTGTGGTTGCCATCAATGAGCCCGCCGATATCGATTCTGTCAGCTATATGCTGCGCTACGACAGCACCCACGGCCGTTTTCATGGCACCGTCACCAAGCGCGATGACAACCATCTGCTGATCAATGGTGACCCGGTTGAGATTACCCATCATGCTGACCTGAACAGCCTCGACTGGACACCCCACGCGCCCGATCTGGTGCTGGAATGCTCCGGCCAGATCCGCAGCCGTCAGGATGCCGAGATTCATCTGCACGCCGGAGCCGGTAAGGTTCTGGTGTCGAATCCAGCGGACAGTGCCGTCGATAAAACCGTAATTTTCGGCTACAACCATCAGGACCTCACCGCGGAAGACCGTATTGTCTCCAACGGTTCCTGCTCCACCAATGCGCTGATTCCGGTACTGAGTCTGATTGACGCCGCGTTCGGCATCGAGGCTGGGGTCACCACCACCATTCACTCAGCCATGAGCGACCAACCCGTGCTGGACGCCTATCACTCCGACCTGCGCCGCACACGTTCAGCGGTGCAGAGCATGATCCCGGTGGATACCGGTCTGCCGTTGGGCATTGAGCGTCTGATGCCGCACCTGCAGGGGAAGATTCAGAGCCTGCACATCCGCGTGCCGACCATCAATGTGTCCGCTCTGGACATCAGTCTGCAGCTGACGCGTGAGGCCAGCGCACAAGCCGTGAATGAATTGCTACAATCCGCCACCAAAGGCCAGTACAGCGGCATTCTGGGTATCACCCACGAGCCCCATGCCTCGGTGGATTTCAACCACGATCCACGCTCAGCGGTGGTGGATGCCACCCAGACCCGGGTCAGCGGCGGCCACCTGCTGAAACTGCTGATCTGGTTTGATAACGAATGGGGCTTTGCCAACCGCATGCTCGACACCGCGGTGTGTCTGCGCTGAACAAACTGACTACATACACGATTGCTTACACCGGCTATTACTGAGGAAATCACATGCCTGTTTTGAAGATGACTGACCTGGACCTGAAAGGAAAACGCGTTCTGATCCGTGAAGATCTCAACGTACCGGTAAAAGACGGTAAGGTCACTTCCGACGTCCGTATCCGTGCATCGCTGCCGACCATCGAGCACGCGCTGGCCGCCGGTGCCAAAGTCATCGTGATGTCGCACCTGGGTCGTCCGACCGAAGGCGAATACGCCGAAGAATTCTCCATGAAGCCGGTGGCTGAACATCTGGGTGGTCTGCTGGGCCGCAGCGTCGATGTGGTGAAAGATTTCTCCGCCATGCCAGAAGTCGCGGAAGGCGAACTGGTGCTGCTGGAAAACGTCCGCTTCAACCCGGGCGAAAAGAAAGACGGTGAAGAGCTGTCCAAAGCCTACGCCGCGCTGTGTGACATCTTCGTGATGGACGCCTTCGGCACCGCACACCGCGCTCAGGCTTCCACTCATGGTGTGGCCAAATTCGCACCGGTTGCCTGTGCCGGCCCGCTGCTGGCGGCTGAGCTGGATGCACTGGGTAAAGCGCTGGATAAACCGGCCCGTCCGCTGGTGGCCATCGTTGGTGGCTCCAAGGTTTCTACCAAGCTCGAAGTACTGGAAAGCCTGTCCGACATCTGTGATCAGATCATCGTCGGCGGCGGTATCGCCAACACCTTCCTTGCCGCTGCCGGCAAGCCAGTCGGTAAATCCCTGTACGAAGCTGACCTGATTCCAGCCGCTAAAAAGCTGATGGAAAAGGTTTCTATTCCGGTACCGACCGACGTCGTGTGCGGTAAAGAATTCTCTGAAACCGCTGTCGCGACGCTGAAGTCTGCCGACGAAGTCGAAGCCGACGACATGATCTTCGACATCGGCCCGGATTCCGCCGAAGCACTGGCAGAACAACTGAAAGAAGCTAAGACCATCATCTGGAACGGCCCGGTCGGTGTGTTCGAGTTTGACCAGTTTGGAGAAGGCACCAAGGCACTTTCACTGGCCATTGCGGACTCTCCGGCTTTCTCCATCGCCGGAGGTGGTGATACCTTGGCCGCTGTCGATAAATACGACATCGCTGACAAGGTTTCTTACATCTCCACCGGTGGTGGCGCGTTCCTCGAGTTCGTGGAAGGTAAGGTACTGCCAGCGGTGGCCGTTCTGGAAGCGAGAGCTGCGGAGTAATCAAGAAGTATGAAGAAGTTAGTATCAGGGATGATCGGTGCGCTGCTGCTTGTAGCAGCCACCGGCTGTGCACCCCATGTCGTGGATGAAGACGCTGCGGCAACCTTGTCTGCAGATCGTCAGAACCGGGATTTTGAGCAACAACCCGGTCCACTGTACATACCGCCACCGGGCACTTGCACCCCACGCTGCTAACTTTCTGAAACCCTGCTTATGCAGGGTTTTTTATGTGCGCAACAGGGCAAATATTCCACTGTCACCCTTCGCATTTCCCGTCATCCCGCGACTTGATCGCGGGATCCAGAAGGCAGTTGAAAACTACTCATCAAACAGACAATCCAATTTCCAACTTACAAACCAATCGGAACGCCTTGCTCGCTCAGTCTGAGCAAGGTAACTTAAATCCCAATCAATAAATAGTTTGCCAGCCTGGCTTCAGGTTTGTGTGCAAGCACATGCCAGATTAACAGGCATGTGTGTTTTCTGAAGGGATGATGAGAGTTATGGAAAATAAATTCTCGGAATCAGAATTTTACCTAGGGGCTATTGAGAAAGGCAGCCTGTATAGACGCGCACGTTCACAAACATACTGTTAATCGTTGGGCACATTGAAAAAAATATCACTAAGTAGAAAGGACCTGGAATTATTTGCTGCCAATGATATTGGTTTCTATGGCCTAGATATCTCTCGTATTAGCAGTATCTTCATTGCTCAAGTAATGCAAATGCAAGAGCATAGAGTTATTAATACTCTCCAGATGCTTGATGAGGTTAAATCTCTAGAAGGCTTTAAAAGTGTATCTTCTACCCAAGCCGCTTCCGCATTCAAGAAAGCTCCTTTAAAAGGTCTCATGAAAAAGCATTTCACTGATGCGAGATTTGTCGCAAAAAATCTTGGTGCTTATTTGGGCTATGAGTATGGAGGAAATAAGAACCTGGATGAGATTGTTGAACAAGCCTTTGCGCGTAATAAATCTGGCTATTTGGATGAAGATTTTATTAACTTTTTAGCTTACGAGACCACAATTGGAGCCTTTCAGAAAAGGGCTCTTGATAATAAGATGAGTGGAGAGTGGATTGTTTTTCAAAAGTACAATGGGAAGAACTACTATCTTACAATGGCGGCACACGATGAAGGTGATGAAAATATCTATGGTCGAGTCTGTGATGCTTATGATCTTGATTTTGAGTTTTTGCGAAAAGCACCTCTGAACATTAATAACTGATTGGAAAAGTGTGCCAGGCCTATCTGGTGCCGGCCTGATTATTGAAGCGTTGTGCGATTAAATTTAAGGTATAGCTATGACCTTCGTCAGACTTGAAGAGCGAAGTGATGATGGAACGACCCTAGATACATTAAGTGGCGAGCTATCTGATCTTGATTGGAAGCTACTCATTAAATATCTATTTCATCTTGAACGTGCATTAGAGTGCCGCCTTATTAACCGAGGTATACCTGGAATAACTGGCATGAAATGGGAGAAAGGTGGAGTTGTAATTAATGCGGAAAGCTATTCAAACTCTGAATTGCATGAGTTGTTGCATGTGCTACGCCCGTTGATTCTTCATAACGAATCAGCATCTTTCGGAGTGGTTCGTTCTATCTTGGGTAGATGTTTTAAAAGCAAGCGTTTTTCAGCTTATTTGAAAGAACTGCAGCATTTATTCGATCATGGTCAATTAGCGGAATATATGCAAATTTTTGTCGGGGAGCAGAGACTATTCGACAGTTCTTTACTTCGGACATGGTTAAACGGAACTCAATATCATACCGAAGAAGAAAAAGCTGCTGCTTGGCAGGAAATAGAGACTTATTTGAACTCTGAGAATGCCCGAGCAATTGTTATTAATCAACTAAAAGACAGAGTGTCAGCGCTAATACTCTTAGGCCAAGTAGTCCGAGCTATCACGAACAAGAGCACGTGAAAATACATAACAAGGAAGACGGTATGACTCGCCGCTGGACCCCGGCAAGTCTTAACCAAGAAGATGTCTTTCTGATAACATTGTCTAAGCCCATCTACCACTGCGACCCTGGCATCTGACCCCTCTGTCCTCCTTGCCCACCGACATTACTGCCCTGAGGTTTCTATCCCTTCCTATAGCCGCTAGAATATGTTCCAGACTTCTAACCGGTTAAGGGTTTTACTATGGCACTAATCAGCATGCGTCAGATGCTGGATCACGCCGCCGAGTTCGGCTACGGCGTTCCTGCATTCAACGTGAACAACCTCGAACAGATGCGCGCCATCATGGAAGCGGCTGACAAAACCGATTCACCGGTGATTGTTCAGGCCTCTGCCGGTGCGCGTAAATACGCCGGTGCGCCGTTCCTGCGTCACCTGATTCTGGCCGCGATTGAAGAATTCCCGCACATTCCTGTGTGTATGCACCAGGATCACGGTACCTCACCGTCTGTGTGTCAGCGTTCCATCCAGCTGGGCTTCAGCTCAGTAATGATGGACGGTTCTCTGGGTGAAGACGGCAAAACCCCGACCACCTACGAATACAACGTTGACGTGACCAGACGTACTGTTGAAATGGCGCACGCCTGTGGTGTGTCTGTGGAAGGTGAGCTGGGTTGTCTGGGTTCTCTGGAAACCGGTCAGGCCGGTGAAGAAGACGGTATCGGTGCTGAAGGCATCCTGTCTCACGACCAGATGCTGACCGATCCGGAAGAAGCCGCTGACTTTGTTAAGAAGACCGGTGTTGATGCTCTGGCGATTGCCTGTGGTACGTCCCACGGTGCCTACAAGTTCACCCGTCCACCGACAGGCGACATTCTGGCCATCGACCGCATCAAAGAGATCCACAAGCGCATTCCGGATACTCATCTGGTGATGCACGGTTCTTCTTCTGTTCCGCAGGAGTGGCTGGCGATCATCAACGAATTCGGTGGTGAAATCCCTGAGACTTACGGTGTGCCGGTTGAGCAGATCGTAGAAGGCATCAAGTACGGTGTGCGCAAAGTGAATATCGATACTGACCTGCGCCTGGCATCCACCGGTGCGATCCGTCGCTTCATGGCCGCCAACCCGTCGGAATTTGATCCACGCAAATACCTGAAAGAAACCGTGAAAGCGATGAGCGATATCTGTATCGCCCGTTACGAAGCGTTCGGTACCGCCGGTAATGCGTCCAAGATCAAAGCGATGTCTCTGGACGATATGTTTGTGCAGTACCAGAAAGGTGCTTTGGACCCGAAAATCGCGTAAGCGGCTTTTGCTTCCTGAAAAAACCGTGGCCCGTCCGCGGTTTTTTTTCGTCCTGACTTTGCTTTGCACTTCTTGCGGGTTTCCCTGCACTTCCTGACCGCCTGATGGTATTCACCCGGGGCTGCGACTGTCATTATGAACTCATCGCTCTGACCCCTCAGTCTCTCCCTCCTGAGAGCCCGGTGGTTTCTGATTCCCCCTGAAGCGGGCGCGGGTCAGAGTGCTTTTTAAACGCTTCTGTTTAAGCCTGTCTGTTTAAATTCAACTGACGTTCCCGGTGCTGCCGTAACTCCCTGGCCTGTCATTGCTGCCTGCAACTGTTGCTCAATGTCGCTGCACCTCAGTGATTGTGTAACTGAGTGTTATATCTGCCACTGGCTGGCAGTGTCTTCTAGCGACCCTATCTATACTCCAGCTGAGCCTGATGGAAACAGCATTGTAATCCTGCTGACAGTCACCCACTGGGCGGATGCCGAGACCGTACTGTGCCGGCAGCACAGCGAATGTGAGACGTGAGAGAACCCCAGATGCGTAAACTTGAATGCCTGATTCCACCGCCCGTGGTGTTTGCCCTGTGTGCCGGCCTGATGTGGCTGGTTGCTCAGTACTTTGAACCGGTACACCTGCCTCAGCCGTATGCGCTCTGGGCGATGTGGGGCCTGATTGCTCTGGGTGTGCTGCTCGATTTCAGCAGCATTATGGAGTTTCTGAAAGAACGTACGACCATCAACCCGATCCGGGTGGAGAAGGCAACGGCTCTGATCACCAGTGGCTTTTACCGCATCAGCCGTAACCCTATGTACTCAGGCCTTGCGGTCTGGCTGGGGGCATGGGCGATTTATCTGCAGGTGCTGGAATCGGCCGCTGTGATTGTGCTTTTCATGATTTACATCACCCGCTTTCAGATTATTCCGGAAGAGCGCGTCATGGCCCGTCAGTTCGGTGATAAATACCTCGCCTATACCCATCAGGTGCGTCGCTGGCTGTAAGCCTGTTGGTTGATGACCTGACAGAGTGGACCAGAACGCTTGTGCAGTGCATCTCCGGCTGATATCTATAACTGGTGTTTTATTTACCAGTAATAACCGGAGATTCTGTATGGATAAGCTGAGCATGACTGATGCGATCGTCACGGCTAAAGTTGAAAAAGGCCTGACCTGGGAAAAGATGGGGACCGATCTCGGTATGTCCCCGGTCTGGCTCACGTCGGCCTGCCTGGGTATGAACAGTGCACCGCCGGAAAAGGCCGCTGCCATTGCTGAATATCTGGGTCTGTCGTCTGAAGTGGCTGATGCACTGAAAGCCTTCCCGACCAAAATCTGGGATCAGGCAGTACCGACCGATCCTCTGATCTACCGCCTGTACGAAATCGTCGGCGTGTACGGTGAGACCCTGAAAGAAGTCATTCAGGAAAAGTTCGGTGACGGCATCATGAGTGCCATCGATTTCTCTATGGAAGTCGACAAAATCGAAGACCCGAAAGGCGACCGTGTGCTGCTGACGCTGAACGGTAAATTCCTGCCTTATAAAAGCTGGTAATTCCGTTCTCAGGAATAAAAAAACGGCAGAATATTCTGCCGTTTTTTATGACTGGAACATGGCCTTCAAGGCTTATCCCATTGCCGAAGCGGTGTCCTGAATTTTCTTCACCATGGCGCGCAGGCCGTTGCCCCGGGTCGGGCTCAGGTGCTTCACCAGATCGACCTGTTTAAAATAATCCTCGATATCGAACGCAAGAATTTCGGCCGGTGTTTTGCGGTTGTAGGCGGCCAGAACCATACCCAGCAAGCCACGCACTATGTGCGCATCTGAGTCGGCTTCAAACAGCAGTTTGCCGTCGCTTTCTTCGTGGTCAATCCACACCTGTGACTGGCAGCCACGCAGCAGAAAATGCTCATTTTTTTTATTGTCCGGCATGGCGGGTAGTTCCTTGCCGAGATCAATAATGTATTTGTAGCGTTCTTCCCAGTCGTCAAAAAAACTCAGGGTATCGACGATGTCTTCGCTGGTGATGCTGTCGCCAAACGGGTTTGTCTGAACGGACATAGGGTTTCCTCCGTTTACAGTGACTCAATCAGGGCACGGATACGCAGTGCCGCTGCGGTACATTCTTCCACACTGGCGACCAGCGCCATACGGATGCGGTCAGCTCCGGGGTTGAAGCCATTAACGGTGCGCGATAAATACGAACCGGGCAGTACCGTGACGTTCTGCTGTGCGAACAGTTCACGGGCAAAGCTTTCTTCGTTTACCGGTGTTTTTGGCCACAGATAAAAACTCGCGTCACTTTGTTTTACATCCAGCACCGGACTGAGGATTTCCAGCACCGAGCGGAATTTCTGTGTGTACTGTTCGCGGTTAGCAGCGACGTGCTGTTCGTCGTTCCAGGCGGCGATGCTGGCCAGCTGGGTATGCACCGGCATGGCACAGCCGTGGTAAGTACGGTACAGCAGGAAGGGTTTCAGCAGGTCGGCATCACCGGCGATAAATCCGGAACGCAGGCCGGGCAGGTTGGAACGCTTCGACAGTGAATGGAACACTACACAGCGTCTGAAATCGTTACGGCCCAGCAGGGCGCAGGCTTCCAGCAGTCCCATGGGTTGCTCTTTACCTTCGACGTAAATTTCGGAATAACACTCGTCGCTGGCGAGAATAAAATCGTGCTCATCGGCAAGATCCAGCAGCTGGCGGAAATCCTCCAGCTTCAGGGTGGAGCCGGTCGGGTTGCCGGGGGTACAGACAAACAGCAGCTGGCAGCGTGCCCAGATTTCAGTGGGTACCTGGCTGTAATCCGGATTGAAACCATTCTCTTCCAGGCAGGGCAGGAAGTAAGGCTCAGCGCCGGACAGATAGGCGGCGCCTTCGTAGATCTGATAGAAGGGATTCGGGCTGATGACCAGAGGCCGGTATTCGCTGCGGCTGACGGCGGCCTGAGTAAAGGCAAAGATGGCTTCGCGGGTTCCGTTCACAGGAATAACCTGCGCAACCGGGTCTACCGCTGGCAGACGGAAGCGGCGCTCCAGCCAGCTGGCAATGGCACCGCTCAGTTCAGGCAGACCCTTAGTCGTCGGGTAGTTCTCCACGCGCGGCAGTTCGGCACGCAGAACATCCATGACGAATTCCGGCGCCGGATGCTTGGGCTCGCCGATGGACAGGGCGATGTGTTCCAGCTCAGCCGGTGGCGTGATTCCCCGCTTCAGGTCAGCGAGTTTCTCAAACGGGTAGGGCTGCAGTTTGCTGAGGTCGGGGTTCATAGTCGGTCCGCTGTGTCCGTGACGCAACCTGCCATCTGGCGAGGCGCAAAAGTGCGCATTATAACGGGTTTGTGCGGGATGTCAGGACGGCAGAGCAGCGTGGGCGGGGATCAGGGCAGGCAGGTCACGACGGACCTGCCCGGTAAAGCACTTACTCAGCAACGGTTTCTTTTGCTGCTTTGGCTTTTTCTTCCAGCTTTTCAGCGGCTTCACGCAGTTCTTTGGCTGCCATTTCGGAAGCCAGGGTTTTCTTGTCGTCCAGTGTTTCCAGAGAGGCGTCCAGCTTTTCCAGAACCTTCTCCAGCGCTTTTTCGCTCTTCTGCAGGCTTTCCATCGCGTCGAGTGCTTCCTGAGTCTCTTTCAGAGCTTCCTGCGTCTGAACACGGGCCTGTGAATAGGCTTTGAACAGTTCGCTGTGTTCTTCTTTGGCGTCGTCGCTGCAGGCGGTCAGCAGGGCGGCGGAGAGCAGAGTGGTGGCAATCAGAGCAGTGTTCTTCATGATGATTCCTTAGTGTGTTGGGATACTTTGAAAGGCAAAAAAAGACTTCGCTTTTATGTAAAGACGCAAAGTACGACGGAATTATACCTGTATGGTTCCTGCGGGCCAGACAGCCTTCTAACCATCGGTACGGATGCGTGCGGCGCGGCACATAAACCGGAGCAGGTACCGCCGCCTCAGATCATCTGATCCGGCCGCCCGATCTGACAACGGTTAAGAAAATACTGCTCAAAGTGGCGGATATTCTGTTGTACGTATTCGGTGAAGGCACGCATGGCGGGGGTCGGATGCTTACCCTGCGGATAGACCACACACCAGCTGCGGCGCAACGGAAAGCCGGGGATCTCCAGCACCTTCAGGCTGCCCAGCTGCAGTTCCGGCAGAATACTCAGGCGTGGCAGAACAGCGACCCCCAGCCCGGCCAGTACCGCATGCTTGATGGCGTCGTTGGAGCCGATTTCCATCGCCGGACGCAGCAGCAGACGGTTCTGCTGGCAATGGTTTTCCAGAGCCAGACGGCTGCCGGAACCGGGCTCACGTACCAGCAGCCCGGCATCCAGGAATGCCTGTGGCGGTACGTTTATCTGCTCCAGCAGCGGGTGACCATCCGCAACCACGGGCACCAGTTCGTTATCCAGAAACGGCAGCGAGGTGAGCGGCTTCTGTGTTGGCACCAGTCCCATGATCACCAGGTCATCGCTGTTCTCGTTCAGACACTGAATCGCTGCGGCACGGTTCATGACCCGCACACTCACATGTACCTGAGGGTAAAGGTTCAGGAAGGCGCGCAGCATATAGGGAACGACGTACTGAGCGGTATTCACCGCGACCAGCCGCAGTTCGCCGGAGACATTACCACTGAGTGAATCAAGGTCGGTCTGCAGTTCATGCAGCTCGGTAAACAGGACGTTCACCGTACTGGCCAGACGTTCAGCCGCCGCCGTGGTGAACAGACGCCGGCCGACGTATTCAAACAGAGGCTGGTTCAGTGTCTGCTCCAGCTGTCGTATCTGACTGCTCACTGCTGGCTGAGTAAGCCCCAGTAACTCGCCGGCTTTGCTATAACTTTCCTGTTCGTAGACGGCGCGGAACACCTGCAACTGGCGCAGGGTCAGACGACTGATGAGTTTTTGAGCAGATAAAGGCATGTGAAGCAGGCTGATTGTGTTATCTATAAGTAATACATTATAGATAATCTAGGAAATATCAATTTCAGCTTTTGTTAGATGGTCACTAGGATAAAGGAATGCCACTCAACTCTGCCTGCTGATGAGGTACGGGACTGTGGAAAGGAGGATTCATGCTGAAAAAAGTTCTGATTGCTAACCGGGGTGAGATTGCCGTACGTATCGTGCGGGCCTGTGCCGAAATGGGCATCCGCTCGGTGGCGATTTACACCGAACCCGACCGTTATGGTCTGCATGTGAAGCGTGCCGACGAAGCCTATTCGTTGGGTGAAGACCCGCTGGCCGGTTATCTTGACCCGGCGCGCATCGTTAACCTGGCGCTGGAAACGGGCTGTGACGCCATTCACCCGGGCTACGGTTTCCTGTCTGAGAACGCCACCTTCGCCCGTTTGTGTGAAGAGAAAGGCGTGACCTTTATCGGGCCGAAATCCGAGGTGATTCACGGCATGGGTGACAAGACTCAGGCCCGTGACTCCATGCGTGCTGCCGGAGTACCGGTAACGCCAGGTTCCGATGGCAACCTCGCCGATCTGGATGAAGCCCTGCAGCTTGCGGGTGAAATCGGTTACCCAGTGATGCTGAAGGCGACTTCTGGTGGCGGTGGTCGCGGTATCCGTCGTTGTGACTCGCCGGAAGATCTGAAGCAGCAGTACCCACGGGTGATTTCCGAAGCGACCAAGGCTTTCGGTTCTGCCGATGTCTTCCTTGAAAAATGCATTGTGAATCCACGCCATATCGAGGTGCAGATCCTCGCTGACCGTCATGGCAATGTGGTGCACCTGTTTGAGCGTGACTGCTCAATCCAGCGTCGTAACCAGAAACTGATTGAGATTGCACCGAGCCCGCAGCTGACACCGGAACAGCGTCAGTACATCGGTGGTCTGGCAGTGAAGGCGGCCGAAGCCGTGGACTACGTTAACGCCGGTACGGTGGAATTCCTGCTCACCGGCAATGAAGTGTACTTCATGGAGATGAACACCCGGGTGCAGGTTGAGCACACCATCACCGAAGCCATCACCGGCGTTGATATTGTGCGTGAGCAGCTGCGCATCGCTTCCGGTCTGGAGCTGAGCTACCGTCAGGAAGACATCCAGTACCGTGGCTATGCCCTGCAGTTCCGCATCAACGCGGAAGACCCGAAAAACGACTTCCTGCCGAGCTTTGGCCGTATTTCGCATTATTACGCGCCGGGCGGTCCGGGCGTACGTGTCGATACTGCCATCTACACGGGTTATGAAATTCCGCCGTATTACGACTCCATGTGTCTGAAGCTGGTGGTCTGGGCCCTGACCTGGGATGAAGTGATCGCCCGCGGCATCCGCGCCCTCGATGACATGCGTCTGCACGGTATCAAGACGACGGCCAACTACTACAAGCAGATTCTGGATCACCCGGATTTCCGCCGTCACGATTTCAACACCAGTTTTGTCCCTGAGCATCCGGAGCTGCTGAATTACTCCGAAAAACGTCAGCCGGCCGAAATTGCCCTGGCCCTTGCGTCCGCCATCGCCGCCCATGCTGGCTGGTAAACCGAATTCTGGAGACTGTTTATGAGCACCAAAAAGATTGAAGTTACTGATGTGATTCTGCGCGATGCGCACCAGTCACTGATTGCGACCCGTATGCGCACTGACGACATGCTGCCGATCTGCGAAAAGCTGGATCAGGTCGGATACTGGTCACTGGAAGTCTGGGGCGGCGCGACCTTTGACGCCTGTGTACGCTTCCTCAAAGAAGATCCGTGGGAGCGTCTGCGCCTGTTGCGTGCGGCACTGCCGAATACCCGCCTGCAGATGCTGCTGCGTGGTCAGAACCTGCTCGGTTACCGCCATTATGCCGATGACGTAGTCGAGGCGTTTGTCGCCAAATCTGCCGAGAACGGCATTGATGTCTTCCGTGTATTCGACGCCCTTAACGACGTACGTAATCTGGAAACCGCGATGAAAGCGGTGAAGAAAGCCGGTAAGCACGCTCAGGGCACCATCTGCTACACCACCTCTCCGGTTCATACCCCGGAAGCCTTTGTGAAACAGGCCCACGACATGATCGCCATGGGTGCGGATTCTATTGCCATCAAAGATATGGCTGGTCTGCTGACGCCGTACGCGACTTACGATCTGGTGAAGGCGCTGAAATCTGAAATCAGCGTCCCGGTTGTTGTGCACAGCCACTCCACTGCCGGTCTGGCGCCTCTGTGTCAGCTGAAGGCCATTGAAGCCGGTGCGGACCGCATTGATACGGCGATTTCTTCCTTCGCCAGCGGCACCAGCCACCCGGCGACCGAGGCTCAGGTCGCGGCACTGAAAGGCACGGAATACGACACCGGTCTGGATCTGGAACTGCTGGGCGAAATCGCCGACTACTTCCGCGAAGTGCGCAAAAAATACCACCAGTTTGAAAGCGAATTCACCCGCGAAGACGTGTCCGTGCAGATCAATCAGGTACCGGGCGGCATGATGTCGAACCTGGCTAACCAGCTGAAAGAACAGAACGCACTGGATAAAATCCGCGACGTATTCGCAGAGATTCCGCGTGTACGTGAAGACCTTGGCTTCCCCCCACTGGTCACTCCGACGTCACAGATTGTCGGTACGCAGGCGGTCTATAACGTACTGGCCGGTGAGCGTTACAAAACCATCACCAACGAAGTAAAACGCTACCTGCTGGGAGGCTATGGTGCTGCTCCTGCGCCTGTCAGCGCCAGTCTGCTGCGCAAAGCCATTGGTAACGAGAGCGTGGACGATGGCCGTCCGGCGGATAACCTCAAGCCTGAGCTGAATAAACTGCGCGAAGACATCGGCAGTCTGGCTCTGAACGAGGAAGACGTGTTGACCTTTGCCATGTTCCCGGATCTGGGCCGTGAATACCTCAAGCAGCGTGCCGAAGGTACACTCAAGCCGGAAGAACTGCTGCCACCGGAAGCGGCGGGCGGTAACGGTCTGAGCCAGAAAATGGCCAGCGAATTCCTCATTGATGTACACGGTGAGACCTATGAAATCGCTGTTACCGGTGTCGGTGATTTCGGCGGCGGCAAGCGCAAAATCTACCTGTCGATGGACGGCATGCCGGAAGAAGTCGTGTTCGAGCCACTGAACGAGTTTGTCGCTGAGGGCAAATCCGGGCGCAAGCGTGCCACTGATCCGGGCCACGTCACCACCACCATGCCGGGTAACATCGTTGACGTGCTGGTGAAAGAAGGCGATACGGTGAAAGCCGGTCAGACGGTACTGATTGCTGAAGCCATGAAAATGGAAACCGAGGTGCACGCCAACATTGCCGGTACCGTCAAAGGGATCTACGTGGCCAAAGGTGATCGGGTGACGCCAGGGGAAGTGCTGGTTGAGATCGCTTAAAGTTCATTCTGGGTTGCTGATGCTGTGTTGAAAATCCTCTCAAAATGCTCATTTACACCCGGTAAACTGCGCTTTTTTGAGGATTTTGCCCTGTCTCAGCGTCCTCAACCATGAAATTGAAAGTTTGAGATGAGCGTGGCTCTTTGTGATACAAGAGCTACCTGAACGATTTACACAACGAGGTGTTACAGTGGATAAGGTCGTAAAAGGCGTACTGAATTTCCGCAGGAATGTGTTTCCGGAGCACAAAGATCTGTTTGGCACTCTGGCGGACGGTCAGAACCCGGACATCCTGTTCGTCACCTGTTCCGATTCCCGTATCGATCCGAGTCTGCTGACCGGCTCCAACCCGGGTGACCTGTTTATCTGCCGCAACGCGGGCAATATCATCCCGCCGCACAGCAATGAAACCGGCGGTATGACAGCGTCCATTGAGTATGCAGTAGCTGTGCTCAAGGTGCGTCATATCATCATCTGTGGCCATACCGATTGTGGCGCGATCAAAGGTGCGCTGGATATGACCCAGCTGAAAGGTCTGCCACACGTTAAGGAATGGCTGGGTCACTGCCGTTCAGCGATGGAAATTGTACGGGAACGAAACGACATTCCGTCCGATCAGTGTTTAGGTGCAGAGCACCTGAACGAAGCCATTGAAGAGAACGTTCTGCAGCAGGTGCAGCACATCCGCACCCACCCTGTGGTGGCTGCCAAGCTGGCGACGGGCAAGATCCAGATTCATGGCTGGGTGTATCACATCAAATCCGGTGACATCACCTGCTGTGACAGCAACAGCACCCAGTTCCGCAGTTTTGAAGAGCAGTACGCGGAAGAGATTGAGTCTATGACCGAATAAGCACGATTCTATAAAAAAGCCCCGCTCAGCGGGGCTTTTTTATGTCTGCCATTTGTCTTGCAAGCCGGTCAGGCACTACGCTGAGCGCGTCGTTCAAATTCATGCACTGAGCTGCCTACGGAACCCCCCACAAGCGCCAGGCTCGGCTGATCTGGGCCCACCTCAAGGCAGTGCCAGTGACTGCCCGGGCGCTGTTTGGCCAGCTTCTTCGCCTGCGCCGCCAGTTTGGCCAGCTCTTCCCCGCCCTGACCGGCGATCAGTGATGACGGCACAACACCAATGGCCAGACCCAGCAGAGGAACGAAGTTCTGTTTACCTTCGCGGTCTGCAATGCTGAGGTAACCGCGGGCAATATCGTCCGGGTGATGGAAGTCGTCGGAGCGCGACAGGAAGTTGCCGAGAATACGCTGACACAGCACGGTAGCATCCGGCTCCTGCGCCACAATCACGAAGTCATCCCCACCGATGTGGCCGATAAAGTGATGGTCTGACGCTTCCTGCTGCAGGATATTCCCCAGTGCCTTCAGCACGGCGTCGCCCTGACGGTAACCGTACAGGTCGTTGTAGGGTTTGAAGTGGTTGAGGTCGAGATACAACAGCTGAAATTCTTTCTGTTCGCGGATCAGCTGCTCAATGTGCTCATCAATCAGCACGTTACCCGGCAAGAGAGTCAGCGGGTTAGCGTAACGCGCGGTCTGAATCTGGGCATCCGTGATGTGCCGCAGCAGGGTACGGGTTTCCACGATGCCCTGATAATGGCCGTTGTGGGTGATGATGATGGGCTGCATCAGATCCACCTGTTCAGAATCTGTGATGCGCTTGCTGACCATGCCGATGCTCAGTGCGGCATCGACGATCAGTGAGTCGTTCTGGATGAACTCACCGACACTGCGTTTTTCATACAGGGCACGACCGTAAGGACGGGAAAAACACTCCAGCAGGGTGTGGCGGCGGATCAGTCCGAGCGGAATATCGTCTTCCACCACGGGCAGGGACGTCAGGCCGGGGATTTCGGTAAACAGCCGGTCCACATCCAGCATGCTGGTGGACGGGCGGATGCACATCAGCGGCTGACACAGATCGCCGACCGGGCGTTCAAGCCCGCCGCGCTGGGTTGTGTCGGTTGGGGCACGACAGATATTGGGTACCGTGAACGACAGCTTGGGGCGTGGCTGGCCGAGCAGGTAGCCCTGGGCCAGATGAATGCCCATGCTGCGCAGGGTGGCCAGTTCGGATTCGGTTTCGATGCCCTCGGCAATCACCTTACAGCGCAGCTGGTCACACAGACGCACTACAGAGCTGACAAAGGCCTGCTTGACCGGGTCCTGATCGACCTGATGGATAAAGTGGCGGTCGATTTTCACATAGTCCGGATGGATATCTGACCAGAGTTTGAGGCCGGAATAACCGCTGCCCAGATCATCAATGGCAATGGCAAAGCCTTCTTCTTTGTACTGCACCAGGGCCTGCTGCAGCTCGGCGGTGTTATCCACCGGGAAGCGTTCGGAGATCTCCAGCACCAGCTGCTCCGGGCGGATACCGGATTCACGCAGAATGCGCACGGTGTCGTTCAGCATGGCCGGTTTCTGGATCATGCTTTCCGGACAGATGTTGATAAACAGCAGAGCGTCGCTGTCCTGCTCACGGAAGGTTTTCAGTGCTGAAGACAGGCACAGTTGTTCAAGATCCGACAAGCGCTGACAGCGGAAGGCGGTATCAAACATCATGTCCGGGCGCTGCAGCAGATTACCGGGTTCGCCCCGGGTCAGGGCTTCAAAGCCGAGGGCGCTGCGCTGGTTGAGATCAACGATCGGTTGGAAAACCGTCAGTATGGCCTGACTGTTGAGCAAAGCGTTCAGACTGTCCTGCAGAAGAAGAGGTGCCACAGCGGTTGCCTTTGTGAGTGAGCAGTTCAAAGGTTGCAGGGTTATTCTGCCGTTACCGTTCTGAGAATACTGTAAGCCTTACGGACCTCTGTGTGGCGTGTTGTTAAGCACTGTAAGCGTTCGTAACAGGCCGGATAAAACCGCCATTGTTATGAACGGATTCCGGAGTGATCCGGGCAGATTCATGACGCTATTAAGGGGGAGTGAAACTGTCAGGTGCGAAATAGGCAGGAAATAGCAGGCCGGTTACAAAGACAGGTAACGGTCTGTGACACGCTGTTTGTAATAAAAAAAGCCCCGCTCTGTAACTGACAGGCGGGGCTTCTTATTGAGCGTTAAAAGCCGGTCTTATGCAGACGCTTCAACGATACGCTTCATGTCGGTCATGTAACCGCGCAGTTCCTGACCAACCCACTCAACCGGGTGGTTACGGATGGCGTCGTTCACTTCGATCAGACGGGCGTTGTCGACAGAAGTAGACTTCAGTTTCAGGCCTTTACCGATCACGTCAGTGCTGATGTGCGGCATGAACTTCTCGCGCAGCAGAGGTACCGCAGCGTGAGAGAACAGGTAGTTGCCGTATTCCGCAGTGTCAGAGATCACCACGTTCATCTCGTACAGCTTACGACGGGCGATGGTGTTGGCGATCAGTGGCGTTTCGTGCAGAGACTCGTAGTACGCAGACTCTTCAACGATGCCGCTTTCAACCATGGATTCGAACGCCAGCTCAACACCGGCTTTGATCATGGCAACCAGCATGATGCCGTGGTCGAAGTATTCCTGTTCACCGATTTCAACGTCAGAAGCCGGAGCGCGCTCGAAACCGGTTTCTGCGGTTTCTTCACGCCATTTCAGCAGGTTGGCGTCGTTGTTGGCCCAGTCTTCCATCATGGTGCGGGAGAATTCGCCTTCCATGATGTCTGCCTGATGCTTACGGAACAGCGGGCGCATCAGTTCTTTCAGGTCTTCAGCCATGTCGAACGCAACGATTTTCGCCGGGTTAGACAGACGGTCCATCATGTTGGTGATACCGCCGTACTTCAGCGCTTCGGTCACAGTTTCCCAGCCGTACTGGATCAGTTTGGCGGCGTAACCTTCGTCGATACCGTCTTCAACCATTTTCTCGAAACCGAGGATGGCGCCAGTCTGCAGCATGCCGCACAGAATGGTCTGTTCGCCCATCAGGTCAGACTTAACTTCGGCAACGAAAGACGATTCCAGACAGCCAGCGCGGTGACCGCCAGTGGCAGCAGCCCATGCTTTGGCGATGTCCCAGCCTTCGCCTTTAGGGTCGTTTTCCGGGTGAACAGCGATCAGAGTCGGTACACCGAAACCACGCTTGTATTCTTCACGGACTTCAGAACCCGGGCACTTAGGTGCAACCATAACCACAGTCAGGTCAGGACGGATCTGCATGCCTTCTTCAACAATGTTGAAGCCGTGGGAGTAACCCAGACACGCGCCTTCTTTCATCAGGGGCATAACCGCAGTAACAACCGCGGTGTGCTGCTTGTCCGGAGTCAGGTTCATCACCAGATCCGCAGTCGGGATCAGCTCTTCGTAAGTACCGACGTTGAAGCCGTTTTCAGTGGCGTTCTTCCAGGACTGACGCTTCTCAGCAATGGCTTCAGCGCGCAGGGTGTAAGACACGTCCAGACCGGAGTCACGCATGTTCATGCCCTGGTTCAGACCCTGAGCACCACAGCCCACGATCACAACCTTTTTGCCTTTCAGGAATTCAGCTTCAGACGCGAATTCTGAACGGTCCATGAAGCGGCAGCGGCCGAGTTGATCCAGCTTCTGCTGGAGATTCAGAGTGTTAAAATAATTCTGACCCATGATTTTTCCTCTTGTGTTGAAGCTACCTGCGTGGCCAGAGCGGTGTTAAAAACCCTTTCCGCAATGCTCATTTACACCCGGTAAACTCCGCTTGCGGAAAGGATTTTTGCCTTGCTCTGACTGCCTCGGTAACGCTTCAAATTAGTCATTGATGTTGGAAAGGAGCCGATTTCAGCTTTTCCCTGATTTTTCTTACCTGAGTGGGGTTTTCCCAGCCTGTTTTCAGGTGGTTCCCACTACGGCGCTTTCTTACGTGTGTGTTCTGCGCAGGTCGGTATATTGCCTGCACTTATTGTGAAATCGCGGGCATGATAGGGGAAGACGCCCGTTGCGTAAAATGCTAAATTTGCGGGTGTGTGTTGCAATATATGCAATGGTGGTACTGGTCAGATTTTAATCGATGGAATACAAAGACTTACGGGTTTTCCTCAGTGTGGTCGCGGCTCAGAACCTGAACCGGGCGGGCCAGCAATTGCATATGAGTGCGTCGACGCTCAGCCGTCGGATTGCGCGTATGGAAGAAGAAGCGGGTGCGCTGCTGTTCAAGCGTGACCCCGGCGCACTGACTCTGACGCCTGCCGGTGAATTGTTCCGTCAGCATGCGGAGCAGACGCTGGCGGCGTGGGAGTCGCTGCGATCCGCAGTGAATGCTGACGTCAGTGATATGGAAGGTTCGCTGACCCTTTATTGCTCGGTCACAGCCAGCTACTCCTTTCTGGCCGATCTGCTGACGCGTTTCCGCGAGCGTTACCCCAAAGTCGATCTGCGTGTACATACCGGCGATGCGGCGGAGTCGATTCCCCGTGCTGAGTCCGGTGAGGCTGACGTGGTAATCGCAGCCCGCCCGGAGCAGTTACCGGCTGGGTTAACCTTCCGGGCTATGGCCAGTTCGCCTCTGTTATTTATTGCGCCACGTGTTACCGGCACTGTGCCTGAGCTGAGCCGGGCGGAGATCCGCTGGAATCAGGTGCCCATGGTGCTGTCAGAAAGCGGGCTCGCCCGTTCCAGGGTCGACCAGTGGTTTGCCGCGCAGGGTCTTAAGCCGTCCATTTACGCCCAGGTCTCCGGTAACGAGGCCATCGTCAGTATGGTGGCACTGGGGGTCGGGGTCGGTGTGGTGCCCGAGCTGGTGCTGAAAAACAGCCCCTTGCTTGGCCGGGTGCGGGTACTGTCGGTGCAGCCTGAGCTGGAGCCCTTTGCCATTGGTTTGTGTGCTCAGACTCAGCGCATCAGTGATCCTGTCCTGCAGGCTTTATGGCAGACCGCGGTGTTCTGATTGCAGATCAGGGAGGGCAGGATGGCGATCAGGTTGGCTTTCCCTCATAATATGTCACCCGAAAACGCTTAAGAGCAATGCCATGAGTAAGGATGAATCCGGTTCCTCCGGTTCCGGAACCCAGACAGAAGAGCATGAACCGATGAAGGTCCCTCTGGTCACCCGCCGTGACCGCAAGGGTATCTATCTGCTGCCGAATCTGTTCACCACGGCTGCGCTTTTCTCCGGTTTTTATGCCGTAGTGGCCGGTATGAACGGTCATTTTGATAATGCGGCGATTGCGATTTTTGTTGCTATGGTGATGGATGGTCTGGATGGCCGTGTCGCGCGTCTGACCAATACCCAGAGTGACTTTGGCGCAGAATACGATAGCCTCGCCGATATGGTGTCCTTTGGTGTCGCTCCGGCGCTGGTGGCCTTCAGCTGGGCCCTGCAGAGCCTCGGTAAGGTGGGTTGGGTCTGCGCCTTTATCTATTGTGCCGGTGCAGCTCTGCGTCTGGCCCGTTTCAATACGCAGCTGACCACATCAGATAAGAACTTTTTTACGGGGCTGGCCAGCCCTTCAGCGGCAGCCATTGTCGCAGCCAATGTCTGGGTCTTCAGTGACAGCTCGGTCCCCGGACCAGATGTGGCCTGGTGGATGGCGCTGGTGGTGCCGGCTGCTGGTCTGCTGATGGTCAGTAACTTCCGTTATCACAGCTTCAAGGGCCTGGATCTGCGTGGCAAAGTGCCGTTCGTGGCTATGCTCGCGGTGGTTATGGTGTTTGTCGTAGTGTCTATTGATCCGGCGAAAGTTCTGCTGGGGGTCTTTACCCTCTATGCGCTTTCTGGTCCGGTGAATGAAGGATGGCAAAGGTACAAGCAGCGCAGTTGATCTGACTTTCAGCAGCTGGCGGAATCTTCTTCACACGCTGCTGTCCACTGCCTGTGTTATTAACCGGTCCTGTATGGACCTGTCACAGAGGCAGTGACTGATGAAACGTTTCCGAACCCCCAATAAAATTGCGCCGTCTGAGATTACGCCGAAGGATATCTACCTGAACCGGCGTCATTTCATGCAGGGCGGAGCCGCGTTGGCGGCAGGCCTCAGTGCCACTGGTGCGCATGCTCTGGTTCAGCCGGAAGGCGGTTCGGCAACCCCGTCGGGCCCGGATTGGCTGGAGCGTAAAGTCGCTGCCGCATCCACGACGGCTTATGGTCAGTCTGAAAAACCAGCGCCCTACAGTGCCGCCAGTACGTACAATAACTTCTACGAATTCGGCATGTCCAAATCGGACCCGTCCCGTCACGCCGGCGATTTCACCACAGATCCCTGGAATGTCACTATTGGTGGCGAGTGCGAGGTCAAGGGCACCTTTGCGCTGGAAGATATTCTCAAAGGCGTCAATCTGGAGGAGCGCATCTACCGGTTGCGCTGTGTCGAGGCCTGGTCGATGGTGATTCCCTGGATCGGCTTCTCTCTGTCTGAACTGATCGCGCGCTTCAAGCCGTTGTCTTCCGCCAAATACGTCGAGTTCATTACGGCTGAGCGGCCTAAAGAAATGCCGGGGCAGCGCTCCGTGTTCTCAACCATCCGCTGGCCGTACCGCGAAGGGTTGCGCATGGATGAAGCCACGCACCCTCTGACCCTGATGGCCGTCGGTATGTACGGCGATGTTCTGCCCAATCAGAACGGTGCGCCACTGCGCTTAGTCGTCCCGTGGAAGTACGGCTTCAAAAGCATCAAATCCATCGTCGCCATCAACTTTACTGAAACGATGCCGGAAACCTCCTGGAATCAGATCGCACCCCATGAATATGGTTTTTACGCCAACGTGAATCCGGATGTTGATCACCCGCGTTGGAGCCAGGCCAGTGAGCGGCGTCTGCCGGGGGCGCTGTTTGGCAGCAACCGCATTGATACTCAGATGTTCAATGGCTACGCCGAAGAGGTGGCCAGTCTGTATTCCGGAATGGATCTGAGGAAGTGGTACTGACAGCGTGAAACTGAGTGCCACGCCACGCCGCTGGCTGATTTTCCTTCTGGCCCTGCTGCCGTTTCTGTATCTGCTGCAGGCGGTTGTACGGGTGCAGAGTGGCGAGTGGGATCTGCTGGGTCCGGAACCGGGTAAAGCCATCGTCCACTTTACCGGTACCTGGGCCTTCAACTTTCTGCTCATGACACTGGCGGTTTCACCTCTGGTTCACTACCTGAGGTGGCCCTGGCTGATGGCGCACCGGCGTATGCTGGGACTTTTTTCGTTCTTTTATGTAACCCTGCACGGACTCGCCTATTTTGCCTTTCTGCTGGAATGGCACTGGGGAGATCTCGGGCGTGAAATCATTGAGCGTCCCTATCTCTTACTGGGCTCCCTTGCCTGGCTGCTGCTTCTGCCGCTGGCGGTTACCTCAACGCGTGGCTGGCAGCGCAGGCTCAAACGCAACTGGAAAAAACTCCACTGGCTGATCTATCCGGCGGTTCTGTTTGCATCCGCTCACTATCTGTTACAAATCAGAGCAGACTGGTCAGAACCCGTGCTCTACACTTCAGTTTCAGTCGCACTGCTGCTCAGCAGAAGCTGGCGGCTGAAGCGAAAGACCCTCTGAAAGCCCCCTTAAAAGAACTTCTGTTCTGATCAGGAAATAGCCAGAGAAAAAATATTCGCACAAGGGTGTTGACGGCGTCGGGCGGATCTCTATAATGCGCACCTCCTGACGCGGTGAGTGCTTCTGAGAAGTACGAAAAAGCTAAGGAAAACAAGAGG
>DBNK01000001.1 GCA_002298335.1 Thalassolituus sp. UBA674 | reverse complement strand
AGAGCCAGAGCCAGAGCCAGAAAAGTCTGAACCCCTGACCGCCTCACGTCATAATCCGCAGGAGTTTGACGAGCTGCCGTTCAGCGCGCGTCCGGCCAAATCATTCGCAGGCGGCTTACCACCTCTGCCGACAGATCATGACGACGATCCGGAATTTGATTTTGATCCGGATGACGACCTGCTGATATCCGACGACGGCGTAGTGCCGTTGCGCAAAGCTGAGCCGCCGACTCCGGAACCGCTCAAAGCACCGGCCGCTGAGCAACCTGCTCCGCAGAAAACCACGTCAGTAAAACCGGCCACTCCTCAGCCTGCAGAAGCGGAGAAGAGACCGCCGGCAACGGTAAAACCGGTGCAGGAAACGCCCCGCAAAACTCCTGAGTGGCCACCTGCGGAAGAGGCTCCTGAAAAAGACGAACCGGAATGGGATCTTTCTGCCTGGGAAGAGCCGGAAGAAGACACCGACATTGAATTGAGCACTCTGCCCCACGACGCCGCAGATGAAGATGCTGATGCCACTCGGCCTGAAGAAGAGCCAGCCAGCGGACCCGCAACAGTCTCCGGGTACAAGGACAGCCAGACCACAGGTGAGCAGAACAAAGTCAGCCTGGCGCTGGTTGAAATCCCTGAAGAAAGCGACGAAGACTTTGAATTCGACCTCGGCGAACTCGCTGATGATGACCTGGAAAGTATTGAGTTTACGCTGACATCCGCTGATGAGGATACGGAAGAAAAACCGGACACTCTTGCGGCAGCCGCCAGCGGCGCAGAAGCGGAAGAAACCACCGCAGACATCACACCGGACGAAACACTGAGCGTGCGCGCAACCGCTCCTGAGCCTGAGCCTGAGCCTGAGCCTGAGCCTGAGCCTGAGCCTGAGCCTGAGCCTGAGCCTGAGCACCTGCAGGATGAACCAGACTCAGACCTCACCCTGATGCTTGAAGATGAAGAGCCTGGCAACACCCCGGTCAGCGACGATGATGAGGATGTGGAGGCCCTGTTCTCTGCCCGTGGCAAAGCCTCGCGCTCCCTGGTTGATGACGACTATCTCGATATCAATACCGAGCTGTTTGCCGATGACGATGGTCCTGTCGGCATATTCGGCAATGACAAGACAACAGAGAAAACCACGCCTTCACGCGCGCTGACTGACGATAACGCAGCGGACAGAGAACAACCTGCCGCTGTCCAGCGTAAGGAAACGGCACCCGCCGGAGCAACACCGACGAGCAACCCTCCGGGCAAGGCCCTGCAGGCACTGGATCCTCAACCCTTTGCTGATGAAGACGACGGCATACCGGAAGAGGATGAACAGCCTGTACCGCTGATGATGCCGCCGGAGCCGCCGCGGGATCCCTACCGTGGCTTTACACCGCCGCCGACAGACAATCTGTTTGACGAATCCGCCAGCCAGGACCCGATGGGCGATCTGTCACTGGTCGAAATTGACCGCGACATACTCAGCAACAAACGCTACCAGCGCGACACCCGCAAACAGGGAGCCTTCTTCCTCGCGGCGTTGCTGCTGATACTGCTGGCCGGAGCCCAGCTGGCCTGGTTCACCTTTTCGGAGTCAGCGCGTAATCCGGCACTGCGACCCTTCTATGCAGGCGCCTGTCAGATGCTGGGTTGCACCCTGCCCGGTATTCAGGATGTCAGCCTGATCTCGACCAGCAAAACCTTCTTTACGCTGGATCCGCAGAGCCCGGTGTACATGGTGGTCGATACCCTGCTCACCAACAAAGCCACAGAAGCTCAGGTCTATCCGGATGTTGAAGTGGAATTCCGCTCGCTGGATGACAAACTCATTGCCCGGCACCGCTTTACCCCGGCGGAATACCTGGGCGGAGAAGTCACAGCGGATGATCTGATGCCACCGGACGTGCCGGTGCATATTGATATGGTGGTGGATAATCCCGGACCTGCCGCAGTCAGCCGTTCGGTGTCCGTTCACGCCAATCTCTGAAGGCTTCACAGAGCCGCATCAGCGGCAGCTTTAGCCCTTTATTCACACCGCGCTTATGAGTATCATACGCGCACTTTTTGTACCGTGCATTTTTTGATCAGTCTGTTATCACACGACATGCCTGCTATTGGCCCTTACCCACTTGCTAACCCGGTCGTTCTGGCGCCTATGGCTGGCGTAACCGACCTTCCCTTCAGACGGCTCTGCCGCCGGTTGGGTGCTGGCCTGGTGGTGGGTGAGATGGTCTCCGGCAATGCCGATCTGCGAAACACCCGCAAATCCCGACAGCGCCTTGATCACACGGGTGAACCAGAACCCATTGCCGTTCAGATTGTTGGCGGTGACCCGGATGTTCTGGCGGAAGCCGCCCGTTTCAATGTGTCCAATGGCGCACAGATCATCGACATCAATATGGGATGCCCGGCCAAAAAAGTCTGTAATAAAGCCGCCGGCTCTGCGCTGATGCGTGATGAGCGGCTGGTGAACGACATCCTCACTGCCGTGGTCGCGGCAGTGGATGTGCCGGTGACGTTGAAAATGCGCACCGGCTGGTCTCCGGACATGCGTAACGCTGTGCGTATCGCGCAGATGGCCGAAGACGCGGGTATTGTCTCTCTGGCGGTCCATGGCCGCACCCGCGCCTGCGGTTATCAACCCACGGTGGAATATCACACCATCCGTGATGTTAAAGCCGCGGTGAACATTCCGGTGTTTGCCAACGGCGACATCGACAGCCCGCAGAAGGCTGCCGAAGTCATGGCCTTTACCGGGGCCGATGGCGTTCTGATTGGTCGTGCCGCTCAGGGGCGTCCGTGGATTTTCCGTCAGATCGCCCATTATCTGGCTACCGGTGAAGAACTGCCCGAACCTGCCGCTGACGACGTCCGCGACATTCTGGTCAGCCACCTGCACGCTCTTTATGACTTTTACGGTGAGTATCTCGGGGTACGCATCGCCCGCAAGCACGTCAGCTGGTATCTGCAGAGCCAGCCCAGCGACGGTTTCCGGAAAGTATTCAACCAACTCGGGTGTCCCGATACCCAAATAAAAACTGTCCTTGAGTACTTCTCAGACAGTGCCAATAAAAAGGATAAAGTCGCATGAACAGTGAAGCTTTAATCAGATCAATCGAAGTACCCGTGTCTGAGGAAACCCAGCTGGAAGCTGCCAATCAGGAAGCCCGCCCGCTGCGTGAGTCCGTTGAAGCTGCCCTGAAGAGTTACTTCGATAAGCTCGATGGCCAGGAAGCCGTTGATGTGTACAACATGGTACTGGCCGAGGTTGAAGTCCCTCTGCTGGAAACCGTCATGCGTTATACCCGCGACAATCAGACCCGTGCCTCAACCGTGCTCGGCCTGAACCGTGGCACCCTGCGTAAGAAACTCAAGCAGTACGGCATGCTCTGAGCGACACCGTCCTGACACAGCGGCCTTGCTGCCGCTTTTTTTATTTCCGTTAATTAGACTGAATTTATGAGCAACTTCATCCCTGCAAACGAAACTCCGGCGGATATCACTCCGGTACGCCGCGCCCTGATCAGCGTCTCGGATAAAACCGGCATCGTCGAATTCGCCCAGGCACTGAACGCGGCCGGCGTTGAAATCCTGTCCACCGGCGGTACTTATAAACTGCTGATTGATAATCAGATCCCGGCTGTCGAAGTGTCTGACTACACCGGCTTCCCGGAAATGATGGACGGCCGCGTCAAAACCCTGCACCCGAAAATTCATGGTGGTGTACTGGGCCGTCGCGGACAGGATGATGAAGTCATGGCTGAGCATGGCATTAATCCGATTGATCTGGTGGTGGTGAACCTCTACCCGTTTGCGGCGACTGTGGCCAGACCAGACTGCCACCTGCCACTGGCGATTGAGAACATCGATATCGGTGGTCCGACCATGGTGCGCTCTGCGGCGAAAAACCACGCCTATGTCGGTATCGTAGTGAACGCTTCTGATTACGCCATGGTGCTGGAAGACCTGAACAGCGTTCAGGGGCTGCGTTACAAAACCCGTTTCGCACTGGCACTGAAAGCCTTTGAACACACTGCATCTTACGACGGTATGATTGCCAACTACCTGGGCACGATTGATCAGTCTGCAGAAACCCTGAGCACGGATAACCGTCTCGACTTCCCACAGACCTTCAACAGCCAGTTCATCAAAGCGCAGGAAATGCGTTACGGCGAAAACCCGCATCAGAAAGCGGCGTTTTATGTGGAAGCAGAACCTGCCGAAGCCTCGATTGCTACCGCTAAGCAGCTGCAGGGCAAAGAGCTGTCGTACAACAACGTGGCCGATACCGACGCCGCGCTGGAAGCGGTGAAGTCATTCGTGAAGCCTGCCTGTGTCATCGTTAAACACGCCAACCCCTGTGGCGTAGCGGTTGTGCCTGAAGAAGATGGCGGTATCCGCAAGGCCTACGACCTGGCCTTTGAAACCGATACCGAATCGGCGTTCGGTGGCATCATCGCCTTCAACCGTGAGCTGGATGCAGAAACTGCGAAAGCCATTGTTGACCGTCAGTTTGTTGAAGTGATCATTGCACCTAAGGTCAGCGCAGAAGCCGTGGCCGTGGTTGCCGCCAAGAAGAACGTGCGCCTGCTCGAATGCGGTCAGTGGCCTGCTGAACGCGCCACCGGTCTCGACTACAAACGCGTGAACGGCGGCCTGTTGGTTCAGGACCGTGACAACGGTATGATCAGCGCAGAAGACCTGAAAGTCGTGACCAAACGCGCACCGACCGAAGCCGAACTGCACGACCTGATTTTCGCCTGGAAAGTGGCCAAGTTCGTTAAATCCAACGCCATTGTTTACGCTAAAAACCGTCAGACCGTGGGTGTGGGTGCCGGTCAGATGAGCCGCGTAAACTCTGCGCGTATTGCCGCGATTAAAGCCGAACAGGCCGGTCTGCAGGTAGAAGGTGCGGTGATGGCGTCGGACGCTTTCTTCCCGTTCCGTGATGGTATTGATAACGCCGCAGCGGTGGGTATTAAAGCGATTATTCAGCCGGGCGGTTCGATCCGTGATGAGGAAGTGATTGCAGCTGCAGATGAAGCAGGCATTGCAATGGTATTCACGGGAATGCGCCACTTCCGCCACTGAGCTGCTGCGCTGGCCCGGGCGGTGTTAAAAGCGACATTCGGAATGCTCACGTACTATGTGTACGCTCCGCTTCCTCAGTCACTTTTGCCTACCCATACCCGCGCTCGTCACGCTTCTTAGATATTGCGGAATCCTTTTTTCTAAGAACTCGCTGAATTGTTTAATTTAATTCAGCGTTTTTTCATTCATATGGGTGTAATGGCCCCGGGAGATGAAAGTTTTCTGAGGTAGGCAAAACCTGAAGAAAAAGCGCAGTGTACTGAAGTACATGAGCATTTTGATGAAGGTTTTAACACCGCTCAGGAAGCTTTCAGACCCGAAAGAAGAGAAGTCAGCCATGAAAATATTAGTTGTAGGGGCCGGTGGTCGAGAACACGCTCTGGCGTGGAAATGTCTGCAGTCTCCACTGGTCGAAAAAGTATTCGTCGCTCCGGGTAACGCTGGTACGGCGATTGAAGAAGGCGTAGAAAATGTCGACATCGGTGTGATGGATTTTGCTGCGCTGAAAAACTTCGCCGAGACCAACGACATCGGCCTGACCATTGTCGGCCCTGAAGCGCCACTGGTTGACGGTATTGTTGATCTGTTTGAAAGTGCCGGTCTGAAAATTTTTGGTCCACGCAAAGGCGCTGCGCAGCTGGAAGGCTCTAAAGCCTTCACTAAAGATTTCCTCGCCCGTCAGAACATTCCGACCGCGGAATATCAGAACTTCACCGAGATCGAGCCAGCACTTGCTTACCTGCGCGAAAAAGGCGCGCCTATCGTTGTTAAGGCCGATGGTCTGGCTGCGGGTAAAGGCGTGATCGTTGCAGAAACTCTGCAGCAGGCGGAAGAAGCGGTTGAAGACATGCTGTCCGGTAATGCATTCGGTGATGCCGGCTGCCGCGTAGTGATCGAAGAATTCCTCACCGGTGAAGAGGCGTCGTTCATCGTCATGGTCGACGGTAAGAACGTACTGCCCATGGCCACCAGTCAGGATCACAAACGCGTCGGCGATAAAGACACTGGCCCGAACACCGGTGGTATGGGCGCGTATTCCCCGGCCCCTGTGGTGACGCCGGAAATTCATGACCGCATTATGAAGGAAGTGATTTATCCGACCGTTGAAGGTATGGCCGCTGAAGGTAACGATTACACCGGCTTCCTGTACGCCGGTCTGATGATTGATGAAACCGGTGCGCCGAAAGTGATCGAATACAACTGCCGTTTCGGTGATCCGGAAACTCAGCCGATCATGCTGCGTATGCAGTCGGATATGGTGGCTCACTGTCTGGCCGCTCTGGAAGGTAAGCTCGATCAGGAAACCACACAGTGGGACCCACGCGCGTCTCTGGGTGTGGTACTGGCTGCTGCTGGCTATCCAGGCAGTTATCCGAAGGGTGATGTCATCACTCTGCCGGAAAACGACGGTGAAGACCGCAAGGTTTTCCATGCCGGAACTGCGCTCAACAGTGCCAATGCCGTTGTTACTGCCGGTGGACGTGTCCTCTGTGCCACCGCTCTGGGTTACAATGTCGGCGAAGCCCAGTCCCGGGCGTACGATCTGATCAAAGGTATCCGTTGGAGTGGCATGTTCTGCCGTTCTGATATCGGTTACCGGGCCATCGCGCGGGAGCAATCCAACGACTGAGATTGCCTGAAGTAACAGGCATGCGCTGCAGGAGCAGCCAGAGAATGATTTACAAAGCTGTTCAACCTCTGCTGCTCTTTACCCTGCTGATGTTCGGCCTGATTCCTCAGAGTCAGGCCAGCAAACCCATCATCCTGCCACCGGACTCCTATAACCAGTCCATTACCCGCTACATCTCCATTCTGGAGGATGAGAGCGGCACACTGTCGATGACCGATGTACTGAAGCCGGAAAATCAGCTGCGCTTCATGCGCATCCACACCAAATACCTGAAACGTGGCGCTACAGACTCTGTGTACTGGCTGCAGCTGAGCCTGCATAACCCGACCACTGAGCCACGCCCGACCGCACTTACTCTGTCCAATCCACGGATTGATGTCGCCGACATTTACGATATTACCGACCCGGCCAAACGTCAGCGTCTGGAAGAAAAACACCTGCGTGCCACGCGGCCCCAGGCACACTCGTATCTGTTGCAGATCGGCGGTCACTCCACCGCCACTTTCCTGATCCGGATCAAAACTGACGCTCTGCTCAATACCAGTATTGAGCTTAAGAGTCTGGATCAGTTCGTTGAAATCGAACAGCGTATCAACATCATCACAGGAACCGCCATCGGCTGGGTCATGGCCGCTTGCTGGTACTTTGTCTATTCCTGGTTCCGTTACCGTTATCCGTTCTCCCTGATTGGTCTGGTGTTTTCCCTTGCTGTGTTTGTGTTTATTCCGGCATGGATGGGCCTGCTGCACACCAGCTGGGGGTTCTCTCAGGTGGTGAATTTCCGCCTTGAATCGATCTCCATCTGCATTGCCGCCATCGCGCATGTGCTGGCGGTTTACTGGCTTGGCTGGCACTCACGGCGTGTACGGCAAACGATCCTGTTGCTGATCACCCCCTTTCTGATCCTGATACCGGGTGAATGGTGGATGTTTAACAGTACTCAGGAAGTCGCGATATCAACCGTACTGGCCCTGTGCGAAATTATTCTGCTGATCATCCTCTGGTTTGGTCAGAGTGAACGCCGCCACGTGCAGCCATTCCTGTTTGCCGGGGTTCTGCCAATCCTCACCGGAACCTTACTGACCATACTCAACAACGCCAATCTGTTGCCGCTGGATGTCATTAATGAATGGATGGTGGTGTCACTGTCCTTCGTCGGCATCATGAGTCTGATCATGACCGACCATAAAATTAATCTGCAGTCTGACCGTAAACACGACAGCACCACCCATCATGGTATCCCACCGGCCCTGCTGACCCAGATCAGTGACGAACTGCGCACACCGATCAACGGCGTGACCGGCATGTACGAACTGATCAGTGATACACCGCTGTCACCGATTCAGCGCGATTACGCCGACACCATGAGTCTGGCCGGTAAAGACATGCTGATCATGGCGCAGGAAATTGCTGACCTTGCGCGCCTGCAGACCGAGCACTTCAGCCTCGAGTACAAACCCGTTGCCACCGCCGAGCTGGTCGCCAAGTCCGTGGCACACTTCCAGCAGGAAGCGCACCGTAAAAAAGTCGAACTGGTGGTGGATACCGCCAACGACTTCCCGCCACGGGTCAAAGCCGATGCCAGCCGCCTGCAGGTACTGGTGCACCATCTGATGACGCAGATGCTGGCCTACACCGAAAACGGCGAGCTGTCGGTGTACGTCTCCTACTATCTCGGGCCGAAGAACGGCGTGCGCATTCAGTTCCGTCTCAGTGGCCATATCAGCCGCCACGAAGCTCTGAAAGGCATGCTACGCATCCTCAAAAACGATGCCCCGGTCAACTGGCACGACACCCCGCGCCTGTGGAGCCAGATTGTTGTGCGCGATCTGATCCAGCTGATGAACGCCACCCTCGACCTCGAAGAAATGTCACCACGCAGCGGTTCGATCACACTGTTTGTGCCCGCCGAGCAGGTGGATTTCAATCAGGCTGAAGAAGAAGAGCGCGACGACAACCTCAATGGTCTGCGCATTCTGATCGTGGACGACAATGCCTCACTGCGCTCCGTGCTGGAGAAGCGCCTGCGCCTGTGGGGGGTAATTGCCGACAGTACCTACAGCGGTAAAGAAGCACTGGCCATGATGCGCAACCAGAGTGCGATGGGCATGCCCTATGACTTCATCATCATTGACCACGACATGCCCATGATGTCCGGGTTGCAGTTGTCTGAACGATTGCAGGCAGATGACGAAATCTCGCCCAAGCCGGCCAGCCTTATGCTCACCGGCCTGAGCGTCAGCGCCACCGAAAACGCCGCCCGTCAGGCTGGTTTTGTGAAAACCATTGCAAAACCCGTCAGCGGCAACCGACTGCGCGAGGCTCTGGTTGATATCCTCACCCTGCGCCGCCAGTCGTCCAACCGCTCCAGCCGCTGAAGCGGCTGGAAACCTGACCGGCTTCAGAGTTACCATGACCCCAGTTTCAAGCAGTGAGCGTGTTATGTCCGCATCCCGACAGTTCTCTTTTCTCGACCGCCTGATCACCAACGCCGACCAGGCTCTGCGTACTCTGGCGCCGGGCTCCAGCCATGCCCATCGGGTGTCTCCGGCCAACAGCCGCACCACAGGTGAGCTCAGCGACAGCGAAAAACAACACGCTGCAGGCCTGATGCGCATCAACCATACCGGTGAAGTCTGTGCCCAGGCTCTGTATCAGGGCCAGGCGCTGACCGCGAAGCTGCCCGAAGTACGCGAAGCCATGGAAGAGGCCGCAAAAGAAGAAGTCGATCATCTGGTCTGGTGTGAAGAGCGCATCAAAGACCTCGGCAGCCACACCAGCCACCTGAACCCGCTGTTCTATGCCCTGTCATTCGGCATTGGCGCCGCTGCCGGTAAAATCAGCGACAAAGTCAGCCTGGGCTTTGTCGCCGCGACGGAAGAGCAGGTGTGCAAACACCTCAGCCAGCACATGACCAGCCTGCCTCCGGAAGATGAAAAGAGCAAAGCCGTGTTGCTGCAGATGCTGGACGACGAAGCCCGCCACGCCACCACTGCACTCAACGCCGGTGGTTACCGCTTCCCGCTGCCGGTCAAACTCGGCATGACTGCCCTGTCCAAAGTGATGACCAAGGCCACGTACCGCGTCTGACACACTGCTGTAAGCCTGTCCGGATACTTTGTGGCGTGACCCAAAACGGACAAGCCGCCCAGCGGTGATGCAGGCTCCTGCCCCGTTTCAGTTCAGAATCGGGGTCTATGACACTTCTTCTGTTTAGAATGATTCGTTACTAAAACCATCCAAGCTAAGAACCCTGAACTTATCTGTCCTAGGCTAACAGTGATAAAGCCACCCCCGGGGAGTGCCTATGACAGATCACAGCCTGCTTGTCCGTATACGCCGGTTCTTTCACCTGCCGGAAAATGAACCTGAAATTGCCTGGACCAGAACACCGCTCTACCGGAGACGCCTGGAACAGGTGAAGACCGGCTGGATCATCACTGCTCTGCTGATGCTCGCCGCAGAAAACATCGCCATCATTGCCGGACTGTTTTTCTTCAGCAGCTTCATGAGTTTTGCCTATCTGGAACGGGATGCTGAGTAAGCCCGCAGCCGGGCCGGAAACATGCTTTATATCCAGACAGTGAGTGAAACAGACACACCCGGGCAGATCAGGCCTTTTTCACAAACTTCGCGGTGACCATGATTTCCCCGACACCCGGAAACTTACAGTCCAGCTCGTGATCTTTGCCTTCCACAATCCGGCGGATGGTGGTTTTCGAACCGATCTTTAATCCCTGCGATGCGCCTTTCACTTTGAGGTCTTTAATCAGGGTAATCTGATCACCGACTTCCAGTACCTTGCCGTTTGAATCACGCACCACAAAAGCATCCGGATCACTGCTGTCCGCTGAGTTCCATTCATGGCCGCATTCCGGGCAGATCAGATTGGTCTGATCTTCGTAGACGTATTCAGACTGGCATTGGGGGCAGGGAGGCAACGACATAACAACCACTCAGAAAGGAAAAACAGAATAGACAGACACGGATGAGTGGAATTAATCATCATCCTGCATTGGAATATGGAACGTACCGGCATCCAGCCCGGACAGTCGCGCGGAAATTGCCGCCTGCTCAGAATCCGATAACTCAACTGCCTGATCGGGCTGATAAAAGACATGCTGATTCAGGTTGGCATCAAAGCGGATTTTACCGACGATCCGGCCTTCTGTATTAATACAGTCCAGCTCTTGCTGCATGGGCAGAAAAAGAATCATCCGTATATCAGGCCTGTTACGAAAAACGATAAAGAAATGGCCAACCCAATGATCAGGCCTTGTCGAGGTATTTTACACAACTGAAACGGGTATTCCTGCATTGTATGATCAATGCGTCAGCCGGAAACCGACTTACCCTTAAGGCAACCCCAGACAGGCAGCTCCGGGCAGGCAGCCCCAGGCAGGCAGCCCCGGGCAGGCAGTCCTCATCGGCCTGCCAGAAAATAGGTTCTGAAAACATATCCCCATGGCACCGCCAGTATGGGAAGAATCACCAGCGCGAAAGGAAACAACATTCCGTCTGTTGCTGCATCGGACAACTCCCCATTCTGATACAGGGGTAAGGCAACAAGAATCAGCCAGATGGATTTATACACAATCTCCAGCAATAACACCGGGATCATCCTGACTGTTTTGAATATCCCCAGAACAGCAAACAGTGAGAAGGCACCCCACACGCTCCAGTTCATAGCTTCGTCCGGGTCCCAGACCTGATCGTAGCCAATGATGTAAGACCAGACATCAAACGCTAAAAATGAGGCCATCAACCCATAAATGAATCTCATCGCATAGATATTGATTGGCCGGATACCATCGTACTTTTCAGATTCCGGTGAGAATACATACTTAATTCTGTTCAAAATGCCTCCGATTTCATAAATTTTTCAAGCTTAATTCAGGTATTACAGCAGGAAGACTAACGATCACAAATGGCGTTCATTTTCGTACCCGGTTGTTTTACATAATCGACATATTCGCGGGGTAGCATAAAAACCCAACCTTCTGAAATCAGAAAATCCAGAATTCTGGCGTACTCATCAAAATGCTCCTCGCCAAATGCATTCGGATGAAACTGTATTGCAGTGAAAGAAACATCCTTCTGCTTGAAATAAGTCGTTTTAAAAGCTTCGAAATCAGGCCGACCAGCACCGTTATGTTCCCCACGCAGCGTCATTGGCACCAGCAAGGTACTCTCAAGCCTGCGCAGTTTTTTCTTAAAGTGAGCTGATGAGTATGTGAAAAAAGCCTGCATCTCATCACTCTCACTCATCACCCGGACAGTATCCTGATCAAAAGCGTTAAAAGGTGGACCGAATGTCACAGGGGGAGTGCCCAGAACACGTGCCATGAGTTCCTGAGACTCTTCAAAATGTGTTTTCTGGTGTTCATAACCACTGCCACTGAATTCGCTGACTTGCCGGTCACCATCATCCTGCCAACGTCTGTGGTCCCAGCCATGGTTCCAGAACTCCACCTGACCAGAAGTTGCATGGGCCCTCAACCACTCAAAATATTCCGTTTGATTTCCAGTCAGAGAGTTGCAGATGATACCCGCGGCTACTTTGACATTCCTCTCTTTTGAAATAGCAAAGAAACGATTCCAGTTTTCAGTCACACCCCTGACATCATCCGCTTTGATAATGGCGATCTTCTGCGGGATTTCCTGAGCGTTACAAGCCGAAGGAAGAATAGCGATTGAGGTGGTAAGTAGAAGCAGAAACCGGAGCATACTTATGACTTCATTGCTGCTGACTATGCTCATCGGAAACAAACCCTGCTCTTGATATACGATATAAATATAGCCCGGATTCAAGCAATTCCTGCTGAGCAAGCACCACAGACCCACAGTATCATGGTTACTGGCTGGCAGCGGGCGGTCTGCCAAGCCAGCGGTTCAGCATCAGCAATAACGCCGGCAACAGGGTGAAATCCAGCACCAGAGCCGTGGTCAATATCGGCACCATCATCATGGCAATGGTGGAGTTAATGCCGAAACTCGACTGCCCCAGAATCAGCATCGACCCCACCAGCACACAGGTGGTTGTGAGCATGGCCGTACCGGCGGTACTGAACGCATAGCGGATGCTGTCTTCCGTAGAATCTCCGCGCTTCTGGGCACGCTGATACTTGCTCAGGAAGTGCACCGTATCATCCACCACAATCCCCAGGCTGATGGTAAAGGTCACCGCAGCGGCCATATTGATTTCGCCGATAAACAGTCCCCAGAAGCCGTACACCACCAGTGCTGGCATGGTATTGGGGATCAGGCTGATCAGACCGTATTTAACCGAACCCAGACCAATACACAGCATGAGCGTCATCAGTACCAGGGCGATCACCGCCCCGCCCATCATGCTGTGGATAATGTGCTGCCCGAGATGGGCCAGCATCACCGCCCGCCCCGTCGCCGGGGTCTGTAATTCCGGCGCCTGTTCCTGCAGCCATTGATCAGCGCGTTCCTGCAGGGCAATTAATGCTTCATTGTTGAGATTTCTGAGCAGCACCGTCATTAACAGGGCCGAGTGATCAATCGTCAGCTGAGTCGAAAGATCCTGTCCATACTGCTGCGACATTTCATACAGCAGAGAATACTGAGCAGCTTCTTCGCGGGTATCAGGAATGCGTTTCCAGAGTGGATCATTATCATGCATGTTCTGATTAATACGTTTCAGAACATCGGTATAACTGAATACCTGCGTGACCTCAGGCTGAGCACGCAGCCATCCGGCAAAACGGTCTGCCTGTTGTAAAAATTCCGGGCTGTTAATTCCGAACCGTTCACCACTGTTGAGGGAATACTGGAACGTCTGAAAGCCGGATAAATGCTGCGAAGCAAAATCCGCGCTCTCGCGGACTTCCAGACCCGGCTTAAAATAATTCACCAGATTATCGTTGAGCTGATTGCGGGGAATAAACCACACCACCCCGGCCACAATAATCACCGCCAACCAGAAAAAACGCCGATGATGTCGCACCACAAGATGACCGGTCGCTGCCATCAGACGGCTCATCGACAGAGGCTCTTTTGCCATTGCAGGCATGGGGATGTACAGCATCAAAGCAGGCAACAGAGTGGCCGTCAGTACCAGAGCGACCATCACCCCGATGGCGGTCATATTGCCGAAATCATGAAAGGCCGTGGAATCGGCAAAATTCATTCCGAGGAAACCGACGGCGGTAGTAATACTGGTTAAGAAAATGGGCCCGAGGTTCGTCGCTAAACTCTGCTCCATGGCCTGTTCACGGGACATGCCCTGGCGCAGATTAATCACATATTGGGTCAGCAGATGAATCGCATCGGCCATCGCCAGCATCAGCACCATATTGGGGGTAATAGCGGAGATAGGGTCGAGGTCGTAACCCAGCCAACCCGACAGTCCCAGGCTCAGTAAAATAGAGCAGGCAATCAGGGTTGAGGCACCTATCACCACTGCGGGAGTGCGCAGTAAAACAATCAACGCGACGACACAGAACACACCAATCAGCGGGAACAGTACTTTGCCATCGTCCAGCGTAATTTCCAGCAGTGCGTATTCCAGCACCGGCTCACCGACAACATAGACCGTCAGTTCAGGTTCGTTCTGCTGCAACTCATCCCGCAGTGCACGCACTGCAGCCATAAGTTCAGCTTTGGCGCTGTACCCCTGTTCCGGTAACTGCACCGATAGCTGCAACGCCGCTACATCACCCTCCTCTGAAATAAAACGGTTCAGAAGATCTGGCTGCGACAGAGCATACTGCTCAATCTCTTCTGTCCGCATTTGCGATAAGGAGTCTGCATCGGTGACCAGATCAGAAACTACAAAGCTATCCCCTGTCACATGAACGCGCTGATGATTACTGAGGGAATCCACCCGGCTTACATAGGGTAAGGTCCACGCCCGGGCGGTGGCATCCCCGATCAGTCCTAAGCCATGCGGTGTAAACAGAGTGCCAGAGCCATTGTGCAAAATCAGGTAGACCGAATTGGCGGTGGTGTATTGCGCGGCCAGAGCATCGATGTCGGCCTGTTCGGAGCTGTCCTGACCGTGCAGAGTGCTGAAGTCGGCGATGAACTCCATACGCGTAATGCCGACGACTGCCAACAACGTCAGCAGAAAACTCATCACAGCCAACAGGCGGTGATAGCGTACTAACAGGCGGGCAAGCGTCTGATTCACTGGACTGCCTCAATCATCAGAAGTCACTGGCACAGCGCGCTGCAACAGGCGGTCACGCAAAGCGGTTGGTAAATGCATGAGTAAACTGCGGATGCGGGCAGCACGGCCCACGGTGTAACGTGCTTTGGGGTGTTGCGCCTCCAGTGCTTTCTGCAGCACAGCCAGCAGTTCACTCATAGGTGTCGCTTTTTCATTGGCCGCATAATGACGGTAAAAGTCGTCCAGAGGCTGATAGAGCGAATGCCCGTCAGAAGACATCTCTTCTTCTTTCGTCGTCAGCTGCTGCAGTGCCTTACTCCATATGGGCGTTTCAATTTTACCGGGCTCCAGAATCGTCACACGGATACCAAAAGGCTTGAGTTCGTTGCGCAGAGAATCACTCAGCCCCTCCAGTGCAAACTTGGATGAGCTGTACGCCGACAGGCCGGGCGCAGCCAGAATTCCGGATATGGAACCCATCATCACCACCCGCCCACGACTGGCACGCAGCAGGGGAATGCAGGCCTGCGTCATGGCAAAAGTGCCCAGTACATTCACATCAAATAACGACCGGACCTGATGCATGGGCAAGGTTTCTAACGCGCCGGAATACGCAACACCGGCATTGTTGATCAGTGCGGACAGCTTTCCATCCGTCCTGGATTGCACAATGTTCATCGCTGATTCAATGCTTTCAGCGTCTGTCACATCCAGAGCCAGCAACTGATACCGCTCACCATACTGCTGCTTCAGCCTTGCGTCTTCGTTAGGACTGCGCATCCCCGCAAACACCTGATACCCGCGTGCCAGCAGCCACTCACAACAGGCGGCACCGATGCCACTGGATGCCCCCGTGATCAACACCGGTTTCATGCTGCCCGGCTCTTCTGTTGCGATTGTCATAGGCATGCCCTGTTGATCAGATTCATCACACACGCCCGCGGAAATAGGCTAAAAAACGCCGCACGGCTTCGTCCATCGGTACCGGGGAATGCAGATTAAAATCCCGCTGTGCAGCAGACACATCAAAATAATGGTCCTTCCCGCAGGCCGCAACGACTGCCCGGTTCAGACCGGGGTCGCCTTTGAGTGGCAACCATTGATACGCCTTCTCAATCAGGTAACCCAGGCCATAGGCAACGCCATAGGGTAATTGCTTCGTCACTTCCGGCACGCCCAGCTCACGCAGCAGAGAATTGATCCAGCTCCACATTTCCACCGGCTCGGGTTCATTAATAAAATACACCTTACCGCCTACCCGGTCCGACTCGGCGGCCTGAACGTGTGCATGCGCCGTATTTTCCACATAACTCACACTGATTTTATTGGTACCGTCTCCGATCACCGCCAGCTTGCCCTGCTTTGAACGTTCAATAATAAAGGGGAGTAGCTGGGTATCTCTTGGCCCCCAGATCGCATGAGGGCGCAGGGCCACGGTCATTAATCCGTCAGTGCCATTGGCCGCCAGCACCTGCTGCTCGGCCAGCATTTTTGTGTGCTGATAAGCGCTGACCATAAAATCCGGATAAGGCCACGACTCATCCACACCGGATAAATCGTCAGCAAAAGAAAGAACGCTGGGTGAGCTGGTATAAACAAGTTTTTTTACATCGTTTCCGATGCATGCCGCGATGACATTCTGGGTACCTGTGACATTCACACGCTCAAATTCGTCATAGGCTCCGAAAGGGCCGGTTTTGGCTGCGACGTGGAAGACCACATCCTGACCTGCGCAGGCAGCCATCACCTGCTCAGCACTGGCCAGATCACCCTGAATAACGTTCACACCAAGGGCATCCAACGTGTCGTACTGACCGCGGCAGAACACGTTGACGTCATAGCCTTTCTGCAACAGAACTTCGACCAGATGCAATCCTAAAAAACCGCCGCCACCCGTTACCAGAGCTTTCATAGAAGGGTGACCCCGTGTTTGAGATGTTTCTGCGCCCACTCAGCCAGCATCGGGCGTTCTATTTTGGAATTATGACGACGGTCCACGGGTAATCCTTTGGGATAAACAAAACTGAATCTGACCGGGAAATTATATTTCTGCAGAAGCCGCAGAATTGCCTGCTGTCGCTCAATGCTGACGCTTTTTCGACATTCACTGTGGGGCTCCAGCACAATAGCTAACTGCGGCTCATCATCAACCAGAACATTCACCAGGGCACTGCGCCATATATCGGCTTCAGCATTGATGATTTCTTCGGCCTGTACGGAATAAAACGCCTGATCATTGTAATAAGCGATATGGCGGATACGGCCACAGAACCACAGGCGCCCCTGCTCATCGAAATACCCGGTATCACCGGTGCGATGCCAGATACGGGGTTTTCCTGTGTCAGAATCCGTTGCGGCGATTTTTGCCAGACGCGTGGCTTCATCCCGGCCATGATAACGCTCTGACACCAGAGGCCCCTGGGTGATGATCTCGCCGATCTGCCCTTGCTCCAGTGGCGTGATATCCGCCAGACTGGCTATCGCACCCTCATATTGAGGGATGATCAGAACCTGTAAACCCGGCACAGGCCGTCCCACACAGATACCATGACCACTGGCGGTCAGTGCGGCTGTATTACTCAGAATTTCCTGTGCATCGATCGTGGTAATGGGGGTCACCTCAGTGGCACCGTAAGGCGTCAGCATGGTGCCGTTAGGAATAATGTCGCACACGCGCTTCACCAGCTTTCCGGGGATGGGTGCTCCACCACTGAAGGCACTGTGAATGCTCGATAACCGGATGTTATTTTCTGTGCAATACAGGCTCAGGCGCTCCCATACAATGGGTGAAGCAAAGCAGGCGGCGATGTCATAGTCAGCGATGGTCTGCACCAGATTTTCGGGTCTGCATTTCGCCGGGTGCAGCGAGCCAAGATCAGGCACCACGCAAGTACGGCCGAGTGCCGGGCTGACCAGCATAGTGACCGGAAACGCCGCCAGATCGGTTTCATTGCGGTCGAAACCGAACAGATCACTCATTACCTGAATCTGCGCCCGCATGTGGCCATGCTGGGATTCGACACCTTTCGGAATACCTGTACTGCCGCTGGTAAAAAAAATCGCGGCAATATCATCAGAATACGTCGGTGCAATAGGCGGTACAGATCCTTGCCGCTGCATTAAATGCTGAAGACGATGTACCCGTGGTGAAATTTTAAAACCGTTCGTGATGAAGATTTTTACGGACTTGAAAGTACGCGGAAACAGCGGACGTATCGCATGCACTAAGGGCAAGGCCAGCAGCGCATCAGGTGCGGCCTCTTCGATACAATGCAGAAGCCGCGAGAACCCGATCGCCGGGTCGATAATGACGGGAATTGCACCAAGCCGGAACAGAGCGTAAGTCACCGTTACCAAAGTGATGTCCGGCTTCACCAGAATCAGCACCTTACTGCCCTGACCAATACCCGTTTCTGCAAACCCGGCACTCAGGTTTTCAATATCCGTGAGCAGATCAGCAAAGTTTTGCTCACAGTAGTCAAATTGCCCCTCACTGTTTTTACGCACCGCCTGAATCAGAGCAGGTTTATCAGGTTGTTCACGAGCCTGCGCTTCCAGCAGAGAAAACACATTGAAAGGCGTTCGTTGCGCAGATGCACCAGGTGAGTCTGCAGACTGGCTGCTCACACTATCGTTCACTGCATCACTCACGCCATCATTCACACTATCACTCACAAAAGAGCTCACGGGGTTGGTATCTTGCTGCTGAATGCACTGGGGTGACGCATGCCATAGCGCCAGATGTACGGCATACCCAGTACCAGAATCACCAGTACATGAGGCATGGCGGACTTCAGCGGCAAGCCGCTGCGCAGCGTAAACCAGCTCGCCTGAGCCCCGTGAGCCAGCACACTTAAAAACATAATCAGTAATAACCACTCGCGCGGAATGCCGATCCATGAGGTCGCCAGTTCAATAAAACCAATGACCCAACTGACAGCAACAACAACCATCATGAGGTTCAGTGTTTTTTCAGATTTTGGTTTCAATGAGATTCTCCCGGGCGGGTCGCCGCTACGACCAGTCCACACATGGAAATACTTTCAATCGTGGCACTGACATCGGCCTCACATTCAGTAAGTACCTGCTGCATCCAGGCAGACAGTAACGCTTCTGAATCCTGCAGACGGTTGCTCAGCGTCGAGTGTAACTGCAGCGAGAAAGCGGCCTGACCATTCCAGGTCATACTGCCCGCTGTGACCGGGCACAGTGGCGAAGACGGTGGTGCAGTCACAAAGCCTACTGACACAGGGTCAACAGAGGTCCAGCTGCCCATATTGGCGTACACACCAAACCAGGCAGGTTTGGGCAACCGCCGGTAAGCACGTTCAATAACAAAACGCGGCAGATAACGGGCAAAATTGCTGTAGGTCCATGAACCCCACAGAATATTACGCCGGTACAGTTGTTTCATGCGGCCATAAACAGAACTGGCGCTCTCATCATTACCGACCGGTAAATTCAGCGGTGCGGTAAAATTGCCACGAACATTCCCAGTGCCCACAGCGCGGCGGAAATCATGCGGTAGCATCCACAAGCGCTCGCAATCGTCATCCAGTAATTGCTCGCGACAGACGCGATTCAGCACACTGAGAAAAAACGCCGACTCACCGACTTTCAGGCGCCGTACATGACGCCGTATCGCAGCGGTCTGTTCGGTGGATAAAAAACAGAAGGTAAAACCCGAAGCCAGATCGGTTTGCCCTGCATGATATTCACGCCACGGGTAGCTTAACGCTTTGCCATTGCGCAGATGATCTGCTACCACTTTCGTGGACA
>DBNK01000007.1 GCA_002298335.1 Thalassolituus sp. UBA674 | reverse complement strand
CTCAGCCACTCAGCCACTCAGCCACACTCTCTATCCTGTTGTATAGGCTGGTATACAAAAACGGTAAGGATGGCTCTGTAAAACACTACAAGCCTTGTGCATGCTCTCATAAGTGTGACTCAGGGCATCCATCCCTGTTCAGCAACTGTTCTTTCTTGTGTGTGGCCATATTTGTCTGACTTTTGTCCATTTCGGAAAAAGAGATCAGATATACTAGTACCTGAATTGAGTTCTGAATTCAGAGCGAAGATGCCCAAGCACAGTTAAGACCAGGAGGCTTGTTACAGATTATTACTGGTATGAATCTCATGGCACTGTACAAAATTTACCAGAAGCCATAGGCCCGTGACTTAAAAAATCTTTTAGCGTTACTTAATTCAGTATCGATAAATTAATACGATTAACTAATATCTTTCTTTATTTCTGGATTTATCAATAACTTCAGAAGAATATGATCTTAATTGATTGACTATGACTCGTTATATTTTTGTTCTGCACATGGAATTTCAGAAAATAACAGGATGTCGGCCAAGAGCCATTTTTAGTGCTTATAAAAATAAACAGGGAAGCTTATTCGTACTGTTGGTCAGTTTCTGGCTGATTTTCATTTTAATTGTGAAATAGTTATGAATTTAGATACAAAGTGTATCCCCCTTGCACATCTTCAGACATATATGAATTTAACTGTCAGTATTCCGGAAAACGTCGACACTGTAGAGCGACGAAGTGGGATAAGAATGACCGGGTTCAATAGTAAGTTAAATAAAATCCTTAATCTTAATCAATTTGAGATGTACCAGAAAGCAGGTATAGATACTTCGTCTCAAGGAATAGATGGGCATTTTGTCTCCGCGAGACAAGTTCTTTGCTTGGTCGACGAAGTAATTAAACATCTGGATCTGCCATTTCTTGGGTTGTTGATGGGGAGCCTGATGACACTGACCTACCACGGTATGGCAGGTCTGGCGGTAGTAACCCAGCCAACGATGCTGAAAAGTGCAAAAATGCTTGAACGCTTGTTTTCAGAACTTTTTCCTCCGCTTGAAATGACAACGCATTTGAATAAGAAAGAAATACGGATACAGATCGATGAAAACGTACCGTTGAATCCATATACTCACTTTTTTATAGAACTGAATTTTGTCAGCTTTTACAACATCTATGCCGACCTGGTAGGGCATGATTCTGATATGATGCCTGAACGGGTCGAGTTCAGTTACTCTGAGCCTGCATGGGGGCATATATATCGTCGGTATTTCAGGTGCCCTGTTGTATTTAACGCGGGGCGAAATGCATTTGTGGCACCTTCATGTGTTGCAAATAAAGATATGCCACTTGCAAACAGACTTATGGCTTTAACAGCGGAAAGAGCATTGTTTGAGAATATGCCTACCCGTGGTATGCAGCTTGTCCCACTCAGACTACGTCGTTTGTTTATTAAAGCTTATGGAGCCTTTCCTTCTTTGGAAGTTGCAGCACGGGAACTAGGGATGAGTGGAAGAACCCTGAGAAGGAGGCTGGCAGAGGAAGAAACGTCTTATCAGCAGGAGCTTGATTTGGTGAGGAAGCGGTTTGCAATTGAATACTTTTTAAGGGGTGGGAAATCATTGACGGAGTTGTCTCACCTGCTTGGTTACTCGAGTACATCAGTCTTCACAAGAGCATTTCGTATCTGGACCGGCTGTAGTCCTACTGAATATATAAATAAGAATTTTAAAAAGCAGTCCTGATTTTTTCTGGCCGTATTTGGTAAAACATTGGCCTCTTAAGTTAATGCTGTTGCTCAGTAGTCGTCTATCCTTAAATCAGCAAGGACTATATTTAGTCATTGGATTTTCGGAATTTTGATAGCCCATGTTTTATTGAAATACCGGGAGACATTTTAAAATTTCAGTATCGTTTTAAGATGGAGTGGTGATCTTGTCAGAAGATAAGTTGAGAATATCTGATTGCTTTTCTTCTCAACCTTTGCACCGGGTGATTGTTAATGCCGTTGTGCTGGTGGATGAGAGGGTATTGTTGTACTTCAATAACAAGGGATATTGGGATTTACCCGGAGGGGAGCTACAGAAGCGGACTCAACCCTCCTTTTTTATAGCCAGGGAGTTGTTTGTGGATTTAAACCTTAATCTGACATCGCTTGGCCTGCTGGATTGTTGGTCTCATAGAATGAGGTATTCTGAAGATACTCTTGTTCTTACGTATCTCTTTAAATCTTGTTCAGGGGAGTATAAAAAGATCAAATCGGGATTCTCATATGAGTTGTTTTCAGAGAAAGAAGTTGAAGGTCTGGTCATGCCAGAGGGGATTAAGTTATCAATAAGAAAGGGCGTCAGTCAGTGTGCTTTTAATTGATTGGTTATTACTATCATCGTTTGTTAGTTCTTCTATTTTCTGAATTGAACTGAATTTCTGATTTTAAGCTTTCAGGTTTATTCAATGACATTATCTTTTTTGAGTTTATTCGGCTTCCGGAAAACAGTATTGAATAGCGATGTACCAGAACTTAAAGCCAGGCTGGAGGCCCTCTATAGTTCTGCTGCCATTGCCGAATTTGATCCGGATGGCAATTTTATCTACATTAATCGCTTATTCTCTCAGGTTATGGGCTATAAATCTTCAGATATTCTGGGGCTGCATCACTCCCGCGTATGTCCGGATGAATACATTCTTTCTGACAACTACGCAGAGTTCTGGAAAAATCTTAAAGAAGGTCACCATCAGCGCGGTACCTTTGAACGTTATGCAAAGGACAGAACCTCTAAATGGCTCGAAGCAAATTACACCCCGGTTTTTCAGGATGGAGTTGTAACCTCAGTTATCAAGGTCGCATATGACGTGACGCAGAATACCGAATCCCTCCGGACCTGCAGGGCTATTGTCACAGCAATTGAGAAATCTCATGCTGTCATAGAATTTACGCCTGAAGGTAACGTCATTGCTGCAAATGATGTGTTCTTGAAAGCAATGGCTTACTCAGCACGTGAGTTAATGGGAAAGCATCATCGTATTCTTTGTGAACCAGATTTTTACGATCAGAATCCCGGGTTCTGGAAGCAGCTCTCTGAGGGGCGTTTCATCTCAGGGCGTTACCGGCGCGTGAGCTCTTCAGGCCATATAATCTGGCTGGAGGCATCCTATAACCCGGTCATTGATGATCGTGGGAACATCCTGAAGGTTCTCAAGATCGCTACGGATATAACTGCTGACATCGAAAAGGCAGAGGCAATCAATCTGGCGGCGTTGTCAGCAAAGAAGACGGCAGATGAGACCTTACTCATCACCAATGAAGGTACCTCTGTTCTCAACAAATCTATCGAACGTGCTGTGGGTATTGTCAGTCATACAATCAAAACCAAAGCAGTAATATCCGCGCTGAATGAGCAATCAAAGAACATACAGAATATTGTCTCAACCATAAGCTCCATTGCCTCCCAGACGAACCTTCTGGCATTGAATGCTGCAATAGAAGCTGCCAGAGCCGGTGAATACGGGCGTGGTTTTGCTGTAGTAGCCGATGAAGTCAGGCAATTGGCTGCAAGAACCAGTCAATCGACCGAAGAGATTGGCAAAGTGGTTTCTGATAATTCTGATCTGACTTCATCGGCGGATTCGTATATGACGGAAGTTGTTGATCTGGCTGGAAAGAACAAGGAGTTGATTCAGGAGGTGACAGCGATTATGCAGGGCATCAGGCAGGGTGCTGAGGATGTCTCTTCATCGGTGTCGGCATTGCAGCAGTAGGGAGCTTCCCGTGTACAGAGGGTTCCGGATGCGGGCGGCGCAGGGATGGCTGCATTCTGTTCTTTCCGGGCTCTGAGGTTGCATACCCAGCTTACAGGACGGGTAGTCTCTGGTGTCTGTTGCAGAGGCGGAATACGGTCAGTAGCCTCACGCTATTTCCTCATCCTCAAACCCTCAGTAAATGAGCGGTTATACTGAAAAGATATTCACAGGACGGGGCGTTATGCATGGTTCATCTTTTTCAGAATCTGTGGCTGGGCAGTGCCATGGTGCTGGTTATTACTTTGGTTCATTTTGCCGGTCTGACGCTACTGACAGCTCTGGTGCGTCATCCCAGCCTGCATCATGACTCAGGTATCATTCCGGTGTGGCGGCAGGGTATGGCGATTCTGGCGGTGGTTCTCGGGCTGTTTCTGGCCCACACCATTGAGATCTGGCTGTGTGCGATCCTGTACATGGCGCTGGGGCAGTTTTCCAGTCTTGAAGAGGCCCTGTACTTCTCAACGTCGACATTTACCACTGTGGGGTTTGGAGATGTGGTACTGGTGGAGTGGCGTATGCTGGCGGCCATTGAGTCGGCGGCGGGGTTTTTGATGATTGGCTGGTCGACGGCCTTTCTGGTGTCGCTGACGTCGCGGCTGCGTATTCTCGAGGCAGTATTCGAATCGCACTCCGGCAGTAAAGACTGAAGAATCCGGTGCAATAAAAAAGGGGCCTCAGCCCCTTTTTTATTGGTTCAGCGGTGTACTCAGAGGGCGACTTTTTTGACGGCTTCAGCCACTGCTCCGGCGGTAATGCCGAAGTGCTTGTACAGGTCACTGGCCGGTGCGGATTCACCGAAGGTTTCCATGCCGATGATAGCGCCGTTCAGACCTACGAACTTGTACCAGTAGTCTTTGATACCGGCTTCAACCGCGACACGGGCAGTCACAGCGGCAGGCAGCACCTGTTCAACATAGTCTGCACCCTGAGCAACGAAGACTTCAGCGCATGGCATAGACACAACGCGCACCTTCACTCCGCTCAGAGATTCCGCGGCTTCAATGGCCAGCTGCACTTCAGAACCGGTGGCAATGATGATGGCATCCGGAGTGCCGTCGCAATCACGCAGGATGTAACCACCTTTGGCAATGGCTTCAACCTGAGCCGCGTCACGGGTCTGGTGTGCCAGATTCTGACGCGAGAAGATCAGCGCGCTCGGGCCGTCTTTACGCTCGATGGCTGACTTCCAGCACACCGCAGATTCTACGGTGTCACATGGGCGCCAGGTGTGCAGGTTCGGGGTCTGACGCAGGCTGGCAATCTGTTCAACCGGCTGGTGGGTCGGTCCGTCTTCGCCCAGGCCGATGGAGTCGTGGGTGTACACAAAGATGCTGCGCTGCTTCATCAGCGCGGCCATGCGCACGGCGTTACGGGCGTATTCCATGAACATCAGGAAGGTCGCACCGTACGGTACAAAGCCTTTGTGCAGGGCGATACCGTTCATCATGGCGCTCATACCAAATTCACGCACGCCGTAGAACAGGTAGTTACCGGAAGCGTCTGTCGCACTGATCCCCTGAGAACCTTTCCACAGAGTCAGGTTAGAGCCAGCGAGGTCAGCAGAGCCGCCGAGCATTTCCGGCAGCAGAGGGCCGAAGGCATTCAGTGTGTTCTGAGAGGCTTTACGCGAGGCTACCACGTCACCTTTGGCCTGGCATTCTTCGATGTACGCCTGCGCTTTTGCGGCAAAGTCGGCAGGCAGATCACCGCTGATACGGCGGGAGAACTCGGCTGCCAGTTCCGGGTAGGCCGCTGCGTATGCAGCAAACTTTTCGTCCCACGCTTTTTCAGCCGCGGCACCTTTGGATCTGGCGTCCCAGCCTTCGTAGACATCGGCAGGAATCTCGAAAGCACCGTGCTTCCAGCCCAGACGCTCGCGGGTCAGGGCAATTTCATCGTCACCCAGCGGGGCGCCGTGACACTCTTCCTTACCTTCTTTATTCGGAGAGCCAAAACCAATGATGGTTTTGCAGCAGATCAGGGTGGGCTGATCGCTGTTGGCACGGGCGGTTTCGATGGCCTGTTTGATCTCTTCCGGATCGTGACCATTAACGCGCGGGATCACCTGCCAGCCATAGGCCTCAAAGCGCTTAACAGTGTCATCGGTAAACCAGCCTTCGACCTCACCATCAATAGAGATGCCATTGTCGTCGTAGAAGGCGATCAGTTTACCCAGGCCCAGAGTACCGGCCAGTGAGCAGGCTTCATGAGAGATACCTTCCATCATGCAGCCGTCACCCATGAAGACATAGGTGAAGTGGTCGACGATGTCGTGACCATCGCGGTTGAACTGGGCACCCAGCGCTTTTTCAGCCACGGCCATACCGACGGCATTGGCAATACCCTGACCGAGCGGGCCGGTGGTGGTTTCAACGCCCGGTGCATAACCGTATTCCGGGTGACCCGGTGTTTTGGAGTGCAGCTGACGGAAGTTTTTCAGATCATCAATCGACAGATCATAACCAGACAGGTGCAGCAGGCTGTAAATGAGCATAGAGCCATGACCGTTGGACAGGATAAAACGGTCGCGGTCGGCCCACTCAGGGTTTGTCGGATTATGGTTCAGGTAATCATTCCAGAGCACTTCGGCAATATCTGCCATGCCCATCGGGGCGCCGGGATGGCCGCTTTTGGCTTTCTGTACAGCGTCCATACTCAGTGCGCGGATGGCATTAGCCAGATCGATGCGTGAGGTCATGTTGTATTCCTGCGTGATGTGTCGGTTTCCGGTGTCTTCTCTGGGCACCGGCGAAAAAGGGGCGCTATTGTCGCTCAGAATCTGAGCAACAGCAACGCCACTCAGACTGAATCAGCGCTTAATTTCCCAGACCGACAGATTCACTGCAGAGGCCAGATTCAGAGACTCAATCAGGCCGCTGCCAGGGATGGTCCAGGCCTCAGCGCCTGCTGCCTGCAGGGCATCGCCGGGTACTCCACGGGCCTCATTGCCGAACAGGTAACAGTCGTATCCGTCAAAACCGCCACTGCTCAACGGCTGGCCCTGCATATCCAGACAGGCCGTGCGCGGAAAACGTTCCGGCAGGGTAGCGAGATCCACTTCGGTTTCCAGCGGCACATGGAAAATGGCCCCCATCGAAGAGCGCACGACTTTATCGTTATAAGGGTCGACGGAGTTCGGGCTCAGCAACAGACGGAACCCGCCAAACCAGACCAGCGTACGTATGATGGTGCCCAGATTGCCCGGGTCCTGAACTTCATACAGATAGATGGCTTTCTCGCCGGTCTGCGGTGGTCTTTTTTCCGGGAAAGGTACGGCAGCAATTATCCCCTGGGGGGTTTGGGTGCCACTGATCTGCTTCATCTGTTTTTCCGAAATCACCTGAACCGGCAAGCTGGTGGCGACTCCGGCAAAGCGTTCCGTCACGAATACCGTGCTTTGTTTCAGCCGGGGCTGAGTCAGTGCTGCCTTTTCCAGCTCCTGCAGCAGGTGTTCCCCTTCCACCAGAAAATGCCGGTGTAAGGTACGGTATTTCTTCTGGTTCAGTTTACGGGCGTCATCGAATTTCATGCTGGTTGATCAGATCAGGCAGTGCGGGGATGGTCATTCTGGCGGGCGGACATGGCGAATACAACCATCGGAAGAGGAGTCCGCCATTATCAGGGTGTCATATTCAGCCGCTGCTGACCGGGCTTATGCCCGGATGTCACCTGAACGTATGATTGTATGACAAAAATCAAGTGTTTGGCAGAAAAAAACCCCTTATAAATGTCAGGTTTGATATAGGATGGCAAACACAATCTCCGGATAAGCGTCTTCCGCTTGTATCAGTGAGTAATACCCGGAGTATGAAATCCTTTACAGGCACAACACGGTTAATTGCAGGTAGTAAAAGAATGAAAAAATTTAACGTTGCTATTATCGGTAGTGGTTTTGGTGGCCAGTGTGCAGCCATTAATCTGATCAAACAGGGCCGCACTGATTTTGTGATTCTTGAGCGTCGTCCTTTCATGGGTGGTACCTGGTGTCAGAACACCTACCCGGGTGCTGCGGTTGACGTTCAGTCCCCTCTTTACTCCATCTCTCACGAGCCATATGACTGGTCACAGATGTTTGCCGGTCAGGATGAACTGCACGAATATACGGAATACGTGATCGAGAAATACCGTCTGCGTGATCACACCCACACCGACTGTGAAGTGGATAAAGTTGAATGGCAGGAAGATATTAACCGTTGGCACCTGCACATCAAAAACGGCGAAGTCTATGAGGCGCAGTTTGTCATCAACGCTTCCGGCCCGCTGAGTACTCCGGTGATTCCACCGTTCAAAGGCGTAGATACCTTTAAAGGTGTGTCTTTCCACACCAACAACTGGGACCACAACTTTGATTATAAAGGCAAGCGTGTTGCCGTCGTCGGTAGCGGCGCCAGTGCCGCACAGGTGATTCCGACCATCGCCGGTGATGTAAAAGAACTGCACGTTTTCCAGCGTACCCCGCACTGGGTGATGCCACGTCATGATTATCAGTTCAAACCATGGCAGCGCACACTGCTGCGCAACAAGTGGGCGTACAAAGCGCTGCGTTGGGCGATTTACTGGGGCCTGGAAACCCGTGTTATCGGTTTCAAATACTCTGATTTTGGTCTGCACAAACTGGCTCAGGAGCCAGCTATGCGCCACATCGCACGTCAGATCAAAGATCCGGAGCTGCGTAAGAAGGTTACCCCGGATTACACCATTGGCTGTAAGCGGATCATTCTGTCTGACACCCTGTACCCGGCGTTCTGCCAGGACAACGTCAGCCTGTACACCCGCGACCACGCCATTGCTGAAATTACCGAAAACAGCATCATCACCACACAGGATGAACACATTGAACTGGATGCGATTATCTACGCGACCGGTTATGACGCCACCGATGGCGTAGTGTCCTATCCGATTGTCGGTAAAGGTGGTCAGTCAGTTGCGGATTTCTGGAGCGATTACCCACGTGCGTACCTGGGTACTTCAATGCCAGGCTTCCCGAACCTGTTCCTGGTGGTTGGTCCGAACACAGGTATCGGTCATACCTCTGCGATTTTCATTATTGAATCGCAGATGAACTACATCATGAACTCCATTAAAAAGGTGGTGTCTTCCTGTAAGGACACCATTGAAGTAAAAGCCTCAGCGGAAGAGAAATACACCAATCATATTCATTCGGAAATGAATAAAACTGTATGGAAACGTGGTGGCTGTAACAGCTGGTATCAGAGCAAGAGCGGTAAAGTTATTGCGATGTTCCCGGGTTTCAGCTTTGCTTATAACTACCTGACCCGCCGCTTCAAAAAAGCGGATCACGCAATTCAATAAGCACGCTTTCCGAAAATAAAAACAAGGAGAAAGTTATGAAAGATTTAGCGAATAAAGTTGCCGCAGTTACGGGCGCGGGTTCCGGTATCGGGCGCGCGCTGACCATCCAGCTGGCACAGCATGGCTGTCATCTGGCCCTGAGCGACGTCAATGAGAAAGGTCTGCAGGAAACCGCGGACCTGATCAGTCAATACGGTGTAAAAGTCACCACTCAGAAACTGAACGTGGCGGATAAAGACGCCTTTTACGCCTGGGCTGATCAGGTCGTTGCTGATCATGGCCGCGTAAACCTGATCTTCAATAACGCCGGTGTGGCACTGGCAGGCACGATTCAGGGTCTGAACATTGAAGACTATGAATGGGTAATGGATATTAACTTCTACGGCGTGCTGTACGGCACCAAGGCCTTCCTGCCGCATCTGGAAGCCTCTGGTGAAGGCCACGTGGTGAATATCTCCAGTATCTTCGGTGTTGCCGCACAGCCACTGATGAGTGGTTACAACGCCAGTAAGTTCGCAGTAAAAGGCTTTACTGAATCCCTGCGTCAGGAACTGGACATCACCCGTTCCTGCGTCAGCGCAACTGTGGTACACCCGGGCGGTATCAAAACCAATATTGCCCAGTCTACCCGTTATTCCAACAGCGCAGATGCGGTAACCGGTACAGATGAAGCCGAATCAAAGCAGGAGTTTGAAGACCTGTTCCTGACCACGCCGGAAACCGCCGCGCGTTTTATCATCAAAGCCGTTAAAAAGAACAAGCGCCGCGCCCTTATCGGTCCGGATGCCTGGGTTAACGACTTCCTGATCCGTATGTTCCCGGCGGGTTACCAGAAGGTGGTGGTTAAAGCCATCGAATGGAAAGCCAATCAGAACCGTAAGCGCAAAGCCAAGCTGCAGAAAGAAAAAGAAAAGCACGCGTGATAGTGTGTTTTCTCTGAGCTTGATAAGAACCCGGCATTGCCGGGTTTTTTTTATGACCTCTTATTGTCAGCTTTACCCAGTTGCTCGCTGGCCCTCTTCACTTTAAAGTTTCTTATCTTTATCCACTTTCCTGTTTGATATCACTGGACTTTACAGGACACAGAAAGGAAGCACTATGTCCCCTGAATCTCTTGAGCCGATTGCTATTGGTCTCCTTATTATTCTTTTCCTCGGTTTGATTTTGATTGTATTTGGCTACCGAAGAGCTCGTTCTGTAGGTGAAAAGGAAGGAGCTGCACTGCTCATTAAGGCCAGAAAGGAAAGTAAAGACATTATGGATGGAGCCAGAGCTGAAGGTAAAAGTCTTCTCGACAGAGCCAGGGCAATGATGGATAAGGCCAGAGAAATGGAAGTTCGGGCTGAGGCAAGGGTTACCAGATTAAAGCAGACTGATAAGGAGATGGTTGCACGGCTGCGGAAGGCAAGGGAACTATTAGAAAATCTTTCTGATCTTGCTAATGGCTACGCTGCAGATATTGAGATTGTCACAGAGTCTGATCTATTGAGTTCCCAGCAGTACCAGAAGGATAGAAAAAATTCGGAGAAAGTGCTGAAGTCTCTGGCTAAAGACGCAATTGTTGGCGCTGAGGGGAGGCTTTCTGATGTAAATATCGATAAGTTTGTGGCTATTTCTGCAAAGGCCGATATGGCTGGTGCGCTCTTGGTAACGACTGTTGAAATGCTTTGCGCCAAAACTACTTATAATAATGGTACTCAAGTCACCGAGAAACTCACCGAAAGTCTTGTTGCGGTAGAAGCGTTAGTGAAGATCCTAGACTCTCGAGCGAGCATAGCTAGAGACTTCAAATTAGCCCTTATTAGACGATTAGATATTGAAATTAAATATAAACTTGCAAAACAGGTTGCAAAAGAAGCTCAGAGGGAGCTACGCGAGAGAGAGCGTGAAGAAGCAAAAGCCAGGAAGGAGGCTGAAAAGGCCCGACAGGAAGCGGAGCACGAAGAAGCCATAAAGCAAAAAGCTCTTGAAGAACTTCAAGCGATAATGGCGCAAGAAACAGAGGCGGAGCGTGCTGCACATAGTGAAGAGATGGCCCGACTGCAAGCAGAGCTCGAAGAAGCCAGGCAGAAAGCGGAGCGAGCCAAATCACGAGCACAAGAAACTCGTCAAGGCCATGTATATATCATTTCTAATGTCGGTAGTTTTGGGAATAAGGTTCTGAAAATTGGTATGACTCGTCGCCTGGATCCTCTGGATAGAGTTAAAGAACTCGGAGATGCATCTGTACCTTTTGCTTTTGATGTACATGCAATGATTGAATCCGATGATGCCCCAGCATTAGAGTCGAAACTGCATCAAGTATTTAATCAACAGCGCGTTAACAAAGTGAATCTTCGTAAGGAATATTTCTACGTTTCGCTTGATGACATTGAATTAAAGCTTAGTGAAATCCAGGTGGATGCAATGTTAAATCGGATTCCCAGTGCTGATGAATACTATCAATCCTTAAAGATTGAGAAACTAGGATTGCCAGTAGGAACTGCATTGCCTGATGAAGAATTTGAAATGGTAATGGAAGAAGATGACTGAGGTGTTCTTATAAGCGGATGACTGAGTGTCTGGAGCAGGCTGATGTCAATAAGTAGCTGTTTTCTGTTGCTCAGAACCTTAGGCTCTGAGCGTCATGATGAGACCGTTTAACTTTCATCCGACGGCTCATCAGAATATGAAGACCCCAGATATTTAAACCTTGGTACCCGGCCACTCCCGGTATCAACTGAACCAGCAAACATGTCATAAGGCCGTACCCACTGGCTGAAGTCACCGTACAGGGTGCGGTAATGCACCAGCCACTCTTCGGTTTCGCTGTGGCGAACCAGTCCGAATACTTCGTAATCTTTGCCCTTATAGTGGCGGTACTTTCCTTTCTTGATTTCAGGTTTTGCAGAAGCCATGGTTATTTCCCGGTAATTGCGAAACGGACCTGAACCTGAGCGGTGATGTCCTGTTCCTGAATCTGCATTTCGCTGCCGATGTCGGCGCTGGCGGATTCCATTTTCATCATCACACCACTCTGTAGAAAGCGGGGCTGTGGCAGGTTGTTACCCAGCTCGCTGATTTGCAGAACAGCGGTCACTTTCTGATCCAGTACGCTGGTCATCTCTTCAGCTTTCTGGCGGGCATTCAGAAGTGCAAGGCGACGGGCTTTTTTCGCCAGTTTTTCTTTGTCATTAAACATCAGCTGGGTGTCGGATATTTCGTAGCGTGGATCCACCAGAATATCTTCCAGAAAGGCACTGTAGTTGTTGAGGTCCCGGATGGTAACAGTTACCGGGCGGCGGACTTCATAACCCATCAGCTGACGCTCGCGGTCACGGGTGTAATTCCATACAGGGCGGTTGGTGATATAAACCGACTCGACGTCTTTTTTATCCATGCCGCTGGCTTTGGCGGTGGTATTGAGAAAATCAAAGGCTTCATCGACTTTGTTTTTTGCTGCGGCGACATCGGGCTCAGTAGCCGTGATGGTGATACTCAGCTCAAGATAATCCGGCATAACCTGAATTTCACCGGAGCCGCTCACATCAATAAAGGCGGTGTCGTCTGCTTGTACGCTGGTGGTCAGGAATGCACCCAGAATCATCAGGGGCAGGAGCATTTTTTTCATCACAGAATCCTTATTTTTTATTGTTAAAGGCGGCCAGTTGTTCGGGCGTAGCTTCTTTCTGATACAGGGTCTTCCATTCGGAATAGGGCATGCCATAAACAATTTCGCGGGCGGCTTCGTAGTCGATACTTTCGCCACGTTCTTCAGCGGCGGTGACGTACCATTTGGCCAGACAGTTACGGCAGAAATCGGCGAGGTTCATCAGCTCTATGTTCTGCACCTCTTTGTGTTCATCCAGATGTTGCAGCAGACGGCGGAAAACGGCGGCTTCGATGTCGGTGGTGATGTCTGCTGTTGTGTTTTCGGTGGTCATTATTCCGTGTTCCTTTTTATGGTGTTTGCCTTCAGAAATGCGAGTAACCTGACTGCTCTGGGGTGATGTCTCTGCCAGTAGCATCCTGCAGTACGACGCCCTGGCCATCGGTGACTGCACCGATCCGGCGGCAGTGTTTCAGACCGAGTGTCTGGCTCAGGCGTTCAATCTCCGCCCGCGCATCTGTGGGTGCGGTAAATACTAACTGGTAGTCATCGCCTCCGCTGAGACAGCGTTGCCAGTCCGGGTGTTCCCGCCTTACGGCGGTGGGGATGTCAGAATCGGTCAGGATCAGTTTGACGCCGGAGGCCCGGGCAATGTGTCCCGCATCCTGCAGCAGGCCGTCAGAGATATCCAGTGCGGCGGTGGCCAGTCCGCACAGGCCCTGACCAAGCGCGGTCTGAATCTGCGGGTGCCAGTAAGGCGCGGTAGAGGTGTCGTCCTTATGGGGCGTATCGAGTACGGTGCTGAGTGCCAGTGCTGAAGCTCCGATGACACCACTGACCCAGATATCGTCACCGGGTTTTGCTCCTCCACGGGTAATAGCCGCCCCTTCAGGCACCAGCCCCTGGACCGCTACTGTGATCACCAGCGAGTTACCGCGTGTGGTATCGCCGCCTAACAAGGGCAGATTCAGAGTCTGCGCGGCGTCTCTCAGACCGCAGGCAAAGCCCTCAAGCCAGTACGAGTCGGAGTTGGGCAGGGTCAGTGCCAGATGAAATCCCTGTGGGGCAGCGCCCATGGCGGCCAGGTCACTGGCGGCACAGCGCAGAGCACGCCCGGCAATCAGGCTTGCGGGAGCAGCCGCAGGGAAGTGAATGTCTTCGACCTGAGTATCAATGCTCTGGGCGAGCTGGTAACCGGCAGGCACGGCAATGACCGAACAGTCATCACCGTTCGGTACGATCACATCAGGGGAGTCAGGGTAACCCCGGCCAAAGTAAGTGCTGATCAGCTCAAACTCAGGTGGCCGGGACATAACTCAGGAAGAGTAGCCTTTGATTTCGACCATACGTTCACGCTGGGCCAGTTTATCCAGCACACCGTTTACGTATTTGTGGCCATCGGTCGCGCCGAAGGTTTTGGCCAGCTCGACCGCTTCGTTGATCACGACTTTGTACGGCACGTCGATGCGGTGGCACATCTCGTAAGCACCGAGACGCAGGATGGCCAGCTCCACCGGGGTCAGCTCATCAATGCGGCGGTCCAGAAACGGCTCGATCTTGGCGTCCATATCGGTTTTGGATTTGGGCACACCATGCAGAATGTCGTGGAAGTATTCCATGTCGACCTTGCTCATGTCGTTATCGGTGCGGAATTCCGCTTCGATATCGTTGAGGCCTGAGCCGGTCATCTGCCATTGGTACAGGGCCTGCAGCGCAAAGCGACGGGCTTTGCGCCGCGCAGACGGACTGGATTTCTGTTGTCCGGAAGCACGGGACATCGGGATCAGGCCTCCATCGCCTTCAGCAGGGATACCATCTCGAATGCCGACATAGCAGCCTCTTCGCCCTTGTTGCCGGCTTTAGTGCCGGAGCGCTCGATGGCCTGCTCAATGCTGTCCACGGTCAGTACGCCGAACGCCACCGGAATGGAGAAGTCCAGAGAGACCTGAGACAGACCTTTGGTGCATTCACCGGCCACGTATTCAAAGTGCGGGGTACCGCCACGGATGACAGCACCCAGTGCGATAATGGCATCGTACTTTTCAGACGATGCAGCACGCTGTACTACCAGCGGGATCTCAAAGGCACCCGGTGCACGGATGATGGTGATGTTGTCTTCATCCACACCGTGACGCAGCAGGCTGTCGACTGCACCTTCCAGCAGGCTTTCTACAACAAAGGCGTTCCAGCGACCTACTACGATGGCGTATTTGCCATCGTTCGGAGTCATTTTGCCTTCAATGGTCTCAATTGATTTCATGTTGGTTCCTTACTTTATTCGGAATAAGGCAGATATTCGGAGATTTCCAGATCGAAGCCGGAAATACCACTGTATTTCATTTCTGAACTGAGCAGGCGCATCTGACGGATACCCAGTGCCCGCAGAATCTGCGAGCCGGTACCGATTGTCAGGAAGGCGCCGGAGCTGTCGGTGTTGGCACTGCGTACCGGGCGCTGTTTGCCGGACAGTTCATCCAGGCTGAAGCTGACGGGTTCGTGTGCATCAACCGACAGCAGTACCAGAGCACCTTTGCCTTCCTCGGCAATGCGCTTCAGTGCCTGAGTGGATGACCAGCTCGGTGAGTCACCGCTGCGGATACCCAGTACATCACGGATCAGGTTGTTGGTCTGAACGCGCACCAGCGTTGGTGTTTCTGGCTGGATGTCACCCAGTGTCAGCGCCAGGTGGGTTTCACCCAGAATGCTGTCGCGGAAGGTGTGAAGTTTAAATTCACCGAACTCGGTATGAACGTCCTGCTCACACACCAGATCAACGGTCTTTTCGTTGGCGATGCGGTATTGAATCAGATCAGCGATGGTGCCGATTTTGATGTCGTGCTTCTCAGCGAAGACTTCCAGGTCCGGACGGCGCGCCATGGTGCCGTCGGCATTCATGACTTCGACAATCGCTGCTGCCGGAATCAGTCCGGCCAGACGGGCCAGATCACAACCGGCTTCGGTATGACCGGCACGGCTGAGTACGCCACCCGGGCGGGCGCGCAGTGGGAATATGTGGCCCGGCTGGACGATGTCTTCCGGTTTACCCATCGGGTTGACGGCGGCCAGAATGGTTTTGGCGCGGTCAGCGGCGGAAATACCGGTGGTCACACCTTCGGCAGCTTCAATCGAGACGGTGAACGGCGTGGAGAACTTAGCGCCGTTACCGGCGACCATGGCAGGCAGGCCCAGATAATCACAGCGTTCGCCGGTCAGGGTCAGACAGATCAGACCACGGGCTTCAGTCGCCATGAAGTTAATGACGGCTGGTGTAACCTTTTCTGCGGCAACAATGATGTCGCCTTCGTTTTCGCGGCCTTCATCATCCATCAGGATGACCATTTTACCTTCGCGGATGTCCGCGATGATTTCTTCTATTCGGTTCAGTGCCATAATTTTTTGTTCCAGTTACTTCCAGAAGCCATGTTCTTTCAGAAAGGCTTCAGTAATGCCTTGTCCGGTTTCCGCCGCGGCGGCCTCTGGTCTGAGTGTCAGACGCAGATCGTTTCCGCTCATAGACACATCCTGCCAGTGCCAGCGCAGCTGTTGTTTCATTTTATCCAGCCCGAGATCCAGCAGCGGGCGGGCGCGGCTGCCAAGCAGCGTTGGTGCACAGTAAATCACCAGTTCGTCCACCAGTCCGGCGGCGACAAAGGCACCGGCCAGCTGAGCGCCGGTTTCGACCAGCACTTCATTGCAGCCAAGACTGCCCAGATGATCCAGCAGGGAGGTCAGATCGGTCTTGCCCTGCTTTTCGCCGTGCCATTCACTGAGGCTGCCAAGCGCCGGATCACGCTGGAATGGCTGTACACGGGGCCGGGTGCCTGCCAGAAGAATATCACCTTTTTCGGTGAAGATTCTGCGACCCGGGTCGAGACGCTGTTGTCCATCGATGATGACCCGCAGCGGCTGGCGTTCCAGTCCGGCGGGGATATCCAGCCCGGCTTCCCGGGGGCGTACTGTCATCGCCGGGTTATCAATCAGGACGGAGTCTGCGCCGGTAATAATGGCACAGCTGCGGGCACGCAGGGTCTGAACGTCGCGGCGGGCCTCGGCGCCTGTGATCCACTGGCTTTCGCCGGAAGCCATCGCCGTGCGCCCATCCAGACTCATGGCCAGTTTCAGCCGCACAAACGGGCGGCCCCGGGTCATTCTGAGAAAGAAACCCTCATTGAGCTGACGGGCTTTATCTTCCAGACAAGCTTCGGTAACGGTAATTCCGGCATCTCGCAGCTTCTGGTAACCACGCCCGGCAACTTCAGGATTCGGATCACGGACAGCCCCGACGACCCGGCTGACACCGGCCCGGATCAGGGCGTCGGCGCAGGGTGGTGTGCGGCCATGATGGCTGCAGGGTTCCAGCGTGACGTAGGCGGTGGCCCCCCGGGCATTCCCGCCAGCCTGTTGCAGCGCATGGACTTCCGCGTGAGGGCCACCGGCCTGCTGATGCCAGCCTTCGCCAACGATCTGTTGATGTCTGACGATGACACAGCCAACCCGCGGATTCGGTGAGGTGGTGTACAAGCCTCTGGCAGCCAGCTCAAGGGCCCGCTGCATATAATGTTCGTCGGTCATTGGTCGTCCTCCGGCTGCGGGGTCAGACGGTCGATTTCAGCGCGGAAGGCTTCAAGGTCTTTGAAGCTGCGGTACACCGAGGCAAAGCGGACGTATGCCACCTGATCCAGGGCACTGAGTTCAGTCATCACCAGTTCACCGATCTGACGGCTGGGAACCTCGCGCTCGCCATTGCCCCGCAGGACCTGCTGGATGCGGCGCAGGCTCAGTTCGATGTCTTCGACGCTGACCGGACGCTTTTCGAGTGCCCGTTGCATACCGGCGCGCAGCTTATTTTCATCAAAGGATTCACGGCTGAGATCCTGCTTGATGACTTTGGGCATCTGCAGCTCAGCGGTTTCAAATGTGGTAAAGCGCTCATTGCAACCGATGCACTCGCGGCGCCTGCGGATCTGCTCACCATTGGCAACCAATCGTGAGTCGATAACACGGGTATCTGGGTGGGCGCAGAAGGGGCAGTGCATAGGTAAAGAGCGTGTCCGGAACGTGTCGGATAAGAGTGCCGGGATACTACCTGCAGCAGCGCGCAGAGGCAAGTCCGGAGCGGTGTCGGGACCGGTCTGTCAGAAACAGAAAAGCCGCTCAGTGAGCGGCTTTCGTCAAGCGGAAAGTCAGATCAGGCGGCAGTGCGACGCGGGTTTTTGATCTGGTCTGCCAGGATACCACCGTCGGCAAACATTTTTTCACGCCATTCTTCCAGCAGTTCCACAGTGTCGTGGTCCAGTGGGTGGAAGCCAGGACGGAAGTAGTCGAACAGCTTACCAACCAGATCGTGAACCACACCTCTCCAACCGAAGGCAAACCAGATGCCTTTGGCATTGTCTTTGAAGTTAAAGAGAGCACCGTCTTCCCACAGCAGACGCAGGTGACCGACGAATACAGTACCGAACAGAGCGATACTGCCCACGATCATTCCCAGAATACGGGTGAAGTAACCACCACCTACGGCGTTGTACACGTCATAAGCAACAGTTTTGTGCTCGTTTTCTTCCAGAGCGTGCCACAGCCACAGGTTCAGAACCTTCTTGTCGGTGAACAGGTCCTGCAGAGCCTGGTTACGCAGAACGTATTCAGCGAAAGCGGCAGTGTAGTGCTCCATACCGCAGGTAGCGGCAAGCTGCAGCTTAGGTGGCAGCTTTTTCAGGATAGAAACAGTCCAGTCAGCAATACGCTCCAGACCGGAACCGGACAGGCCACGCTCGTCCATCATATGGTTGAATGCCATGTGCTCTTTGGAGTGCATAGCTTCCTGACCGATGAAGCCTGCGACTTCGTCTTTCAGTTTCTGATCAGTGATCTTGTCGCGATAGTGACGCACACTGTCTACGAAGAAAGTCTCACCAGCTGGGAAAGTAGTGGACAGGGCAGACACCAGCAGAGTCAGGAACGGGCTGCCGTTCAGCCAGTACTTTTCTGAATCAGCTGAGAATTCGAAGTCCATTCTTCTTGGAGGAATACCTGCGCGCTCACCAGCCGTCATGCGGACTGCGCCAGTGTTGTTTGCTGCGATGCTTACATCAGTCATGGCCAAGCTCCTATGGATAACCAGGAAAGTTGTTACTACATGACACCGATACCAACGCGCCCTAATCAATCAGGCGACAGCACTCTGAGGGAGCGACTCTTATCTTCTGCAGCTACCGGTGGCAAAAGCTGTTTAATTACTACTAGCGACAAGAATACGCTTATTCTTTTTCAACGCAAGACCGTTTTGTCGGACAATCCTATTAAAACGGTCATTAATGTAAAAAAGATCTCATTTGGCATGGATTGTCATGCATTTGGTTACATTTTGAGCGGTTTTGACGCATTTTGATACATTTTTAGTACTACTTTGTTACGAATGTAACCATAAAACACGTGATTTTATGGTCACATCCGATGTGCGCCAATGGCCGGTTTTAACCCTTATAGACCGGGAATTTCTCACACAGTGAAACAACGTTCTCTTTAACTTTTGCTTCAACAGCGGCGGATTCACCGCTTTCCAGGGCGTCCAGAACGTCACAGATCCAGTTCACCAGCTGTACCGCTTCGCCTTCACCGAAGCCACGGCTGGTGATCGCCGGGCTGCCGATACGCAGGCCGGAGGTGACAAACGGAGAACGCGGATCATTCGGTACGGAGTTCTTGTTCACAGTGATGTTGGCGCGGCCCAGAGCGGCATCAGCGTCTTTACCTGTGTATTCCTTACCGATCAGGTCGACCAGGAACAGGTGGTCATCGGTACCGCCGGATACGATTTTGATACCGCGCTCGATGAAGGTTCTGGCCATGGCCTGAGCATTTTTAACGACCTGCGCCTGGTAGGCTTTGTAGTCGTCGCTCATGGCTTCTTTAAAGCACACCGCTTTTGCTGCGATCACGTGCATCAGCGGGCCACCCTGAGATTCAGGGAATACGGCAAAGTTAAGACGCTTGTTCAGCTCTTCGTCGTCGTTGGCCAGAATCAGACCACCACGTGGACCACGCAGGGTTTTGTGAGTGGTGGTGGTTACCACGTCAGCAATACCGACCGGAGACGGATAAACGCCTGCGGCCACCAGACCAGCGATGTGTGCCATATCAACAAACAGGTAGGCACCGACTTTATCCGCGATGGTGCGGAAACGCTGCCAGTCAACCACGCGGGAATAAGCAGAGAAACCAGCCACGATCATCTTCGGCTTGTGCTCATCAGCCAGACGTTCAACTTCTTCGTAGTCGATCTCGCCGGTTTCCGGGTTCAGACCGTACTGAACCGCGTTGTAAACGCGACCCGAGAAAGATACGGATGCACCGTGAGTCAGGTGGCCACCGTGGGCCAGGCTCATACCCAGAATGGTGTCACCCGGCTGACAAAGCGCGAAGTACACAGCGGCGTTGGCCTGAGAACCTGAGTGGGGCTGCACGTTGGCATAACCGGCACCGAACAGTTCTTTGGCGCGGTCGATGGCCAGTTGTTCAATCACGTCAACGTGCTCGCAGCCACCGTAGTAACGCTTACCCGGATAGCCTTCGGCATACTTGTTGGTCAGCTGGGAGCCCTGGGCTTCCATCACACGTGGGCTGGTGTAGTTTTCAGAAGCGATCAGTTCAATGTGGTGCTCCTGACGGGCATCCTCAGCCTTCATTGCTGCCCAGATTTCCGGGTCAAAGTCAGCTATGTTCATATCACGGCTAAACATTCGGGTGTCCTCACATGGAATGGGTGGAAAAATAAGGAGCGGTATTCTACCTCAAAGCGCTGTTCACCGCATGAACAAATACGTACCTCAGGTGTCTGCTGCAGACCCGCCCTGCAGTTGCCTTTAAGGGCGCTTTTCAGTAGCTTTCCGCCATCGACAGAATAAGGAAACAACCCATGGCTCAATACGTTTTTACCATGAACCGCTTAGGCAAAATTGTGCCGCCCAAGCGTCAGATTCTGCGGGATATTTCCCTGTCATTCTTTCCCGGCGCCAAGATTGGTGTGCTTGGTCTGAACGGCTCGGGTAAATCGACCCTGCTGAAAATCATGGCCGGTCTTGATACAGACATCATCGGCGAGGCCCGGCCACAGCCGGACCTGAAAATCGGTTACCTGCCACAGGAGCCGGAGCTTGATCCGGCCAAAGACGTGAAAGGCAACGTTGAAGACGGTCTGGCGGAGCTGGTGAATGCCAAAGCCGAACTGGATAAAGTCTACGCTGCTTATGCCGAGCCCGATGCCGATTTTGATGCGCTGGCGAAAAAGCAGGGTGAACTGGAAGCCCTGATCGAAACCGCGGGTGGCCATGACATGGAGCGCCAGATGGAAATCGCCGCTGATGCACTGCGTCTGCCGCCATGGGATGCCGATGTCACTAAGCTGTCCGGAGGTGAGCGCCGCCGTGTGGCCCTGTGCCGTCTGTTGATGTCGAAACCGGACATGCTCCTGTTAGACGAACCAACCAACCATCTGGATGCAGAATCCGTCGGCTGGCTGGAGAAGTTCCTCGAAGAATACCCGGGCACTGTGGTAGCCATCACCCACGACCGTTACTTCCTCGATAACTGTGCCGAGTGGATTCTGGAACTGGACCGTGGCCACGGTATTCCGTATCAGGGTAATTACACCACCTGGCTGGAAGCGAAAGAAAAGCGCTTAGAGCAGGAGAAGAAGCAGGAAGAAGCTCACGCCAAAGCCATCAAGCATGAGCTTGAGTGGGTTCGTCAGGGTGCCAAGGGACGTCAGGCCAAGAGCAAGTCGCGTCTGGCCCGTTTTGAAGAGATGAATTCGCGTGAATTTCAGACCCGCAATGAGACCAACGAAATCTACATTCCACCGGGTCCGCGTCTGGGTGACAAGGTCATTGAGTTTCACAATGTTACCAAAGCCTATGGCGATCGCGTGTTGATTGATGATCTGTCATTCACCGTTCCTGCAGGTGCTATTGTGGGCATCATTGGCGGTAACGGTGCCGGTAAGTCGACCCTGTTCCGCATGATCGCCGGAGAAGAAACGCCGGATTCCGGTGAAGTGGTGACCGGTGAAACGGTCAAGCTGGCTTTTGTCGAACAGCTGCGCGATGAACTCGACGACAAAAAGACGGTATGGGAAGCCATCTCCGACGGCATGGATATGATCAATATTAACGGCAAAGACTATCCGAGCCGTTCTTACATCGGCCGTTTCAACTTTAAAGGTGGTGATCAGCAGAAGCGTGTCGGCGAACTGTCCGGCGGTGAACGTGGCCGCCTGCAACTGGCCTACACCTTAAAGCAGGGCGCTAACGTGCTGCTCCTCGACGAACCGTCCAACGACCTGGATGTCGAAACCCTGCGGGCTCTGGAAGAAGCCATTGATGCCTTCCCCGGTACTGTGATGGTGGTGTCGCACGACCGCTGGTTCCTTGACAGGATAGCGACACACATTCTGGCCTACGAAGGCGATTCGAAAGTCACTTTCTTCTCAGGTAACTATACTGAGTACGAAGAAGACCGGAAGAAGCGTCTCGGCAGCGATGCACAGCCGAAACGGATGAAGTACAAACGCCTGGCATGACGCCGGGTCTTTCAGGAGCTGTCCCGGGTGAAAACCAGGCTGACGCTCCTGAACGACTGCCTGCTGGACACGGATTTGCAGAGGGTGGAATTGAATAAACAGCAGTAACGGAAGGCAGATATGGAACAACGTAAAGCAACACGGGTACATCTATTCCAGCGCGTGCAGGTGGATGACGGCGAGCAGAAGCTGGAAACCTTCTGCCTCGACATCAGTCTGCGCGGCATACTGCTGGTGCTGCCCGAGAACGTTGAGTGGGGTGAAGGTCAGGCGCTGAAAGTCGATCTCACCACCGAAGACGGTGGCCACATTCATATGGAAACCACGCTCGTGCACCTGGATGAAGACTTCGTCGGCTGCGACTCTGAGTCTATGTCCCCTGAGAGTGAAGCCACACTGCGCCGGGTTCTGGAAACCAATCTGATTGTTCCTTCCCAGATGAACCGTCGTCTGGACGAGCTCAGCGCCAGCTGAGCTCTCTCGTTTTATCCCCTGACAGCCGGATACCTCTCTCATCAGGTCTGATATAGTCTCAGTTTTGAGCGATATCAGCCGTTATGTTTACAGCCGAACTTGATGGCCAGCCGTTCACCACCACGGTTGGCAAAATTCTCTGTATCGGGCGCAACTACGCCGCCCATGCTGCCGAACTGAATAACCCACTCCCTGATCAGGCCGTTCTGTTTATCAAGGCTGCTGATGCTGCCTGCGATCTGCGACAGCCGCTGCAGATTCCGAAGGATCAGGGCAGTGTTCACCATGAGCTGGAAATCGCCCTGTTGATGGGCAAGTCGCTGAAACATGCGACTCCGGAAGAAGCTCTGGACGCCATTGCCGGTGTTGGCCTTGGTCTCGACCTGACTCTGCGTGATGTGCAGGCCGGTCTGAAACAGAAAGGCCTGCCCTGGGAGCGCGCCAAATCCTTCGACGGCGCCTGCCCGCTGTCGCCGTTTGTGTCTGCCGCGAATGTCAGTGACTGGCACAATCTGCATTTCTCACTGACCCGCAACGGTCAGCTCCAGCAGCAGGGCCACAGTGCCAACATGCTGTATCCGGTGGCGCAACTGCTCAGTGAGATGTCCTCGGTGTTCACCATCAATCCCGGTGACGTGATTATGACCGGCACACCGGAAGGCGTCGGGCCTTTATTGCCCGGAGATCAGCTGTGCCTGACTCTGGAAGACTGGCTGAGTGTCACGTCTGAGGTGAGCGCATGAGTACAGGTTGCGATCTTCCGGCGCAGGTCAAAGGCCTGATGCCGGTTGAGCAGGCGCGGGCGTTTCTGTTGTCACAGGCGGTGGTGGTTGATGGCACTGAGGTGCTGGATCTGCGTCAGGCCTGTGGCCGGGTACTGGCGGAGCCGGTGATCAGCAGCGTCAATGTGCCTCCGGCAGATAACTCGGCGATGGATGGCTATGCCATCGCACTGGCTGAAACCACTGAATACCGGGTGGCGGGCACGGCGTTGGCCGGGCATCCGTTCAAGGGTTCACTGCAGGCCGGAGAATGTGTGCGCATTATGACCGGGGCGCCGGTACCAGCGGGTACTGATCTGGTTGAGATGCAGGAGAACGCAGAGCGTGAAGGTGACACGGTACGCTTCACCGAAGCTCTGACCACAGGCTCGAACATACGTCGTGCCGGAGAAGATATTGCTCTGGGCAGTGAAGTACTGCCGGCAGGCCGTCGCCTGACCTCCTCGGACTGTGGCCTGATTGCCAGTATCGGCCAGCCGCAGGTTACCGTGCGTCGCGGTCTGAAAGTCGCCCTGTTAACAACCGGAGATGAGTTGGCTGCGCCGGGGACAGACCTTGTGGATGGGCAGATCTACGAAAGCAATTCTTATGTACTGGCGCCTATGCTGGAGAAGCTGGGCGCTGAGGTCTCGTTGGTCACCGCTCTGGAAGATACCCCCTGGGCGACACAGGATGCCTTGCAGAAAGCGTCACAGCAGGCGGATCTGATTATTACCTGCGGTGGCGTCTCTGTCGGTGACGCGGATTACGTCAAAGCCGCCGTGGAAGAACTGGGTGAGCTGGTGTTGTGGAAGCTGGCCTTAAAACCTGGCAAGCCACTGGCCTTTGGCCGCGTGGGCCAGGCCCTGTTTCTTGGCCTGCCAGGCAATCCGGTGTCCTCACTGGTCACCCTGCATCAGCTGGGTATACCACTGATCCGGACTCTGTGTGGCGAGACAGTGGCAGCGCCGCTGCGGCTGCAGGCTACGGCGCTGACATTGCTGAAAAAATCTCCGGGACGGGCATTTTATCTGACCGGTATTGCTTCGCTGAATGAAGCAGGTCAGCTGGTGGTCGCCTCGACCGGAGCGCAGGGGTCTGGCATTCTCAGCTCGGTCAGCCGCGCCAACTGCTTTATTGTGCTGGAGCAGGAGCGGGGCCGTGTGGAAGCCGGTGAGACGGTGACCCTAGAACTGTTTGATCAGTGGCTGTTGTAAGCCAGGGCCGGGCAAAGGATTCTTATGACAACTTACCGCATCAGTACTGATCCGTCAGAAACGGACTTTGACGCCGTATACGGCTTTATCTCACGTTCTTACTGGGCAGCCGGAATTCCGGCAGACACCTTACGCCGTGGGCTGGAACATTCCCTGAATTTCTGTGTGCTGGCGGACTCCGGAGAGCTGGTGGGCTTTGCCCGGGTGATCACAGATCAGGCGACCTTTGCCTATCTGTGTGATGTGTTCGTGCTGGAAGATCACCGCGGCCAGGGGCTGAGCAAACAACTGATGGCCGCCATTATGGCCGACCCGCGTTTACAGGGGTTGCGTCGCTTTATGCTGGCAACCGCCGATGCACATACCCTGTATGAACAGTTCGGCTTCAGTGCTCCGGCGAAACCGCAGAATCTGATGGAGATCTGTATTCCTGACATCTATCAGCGGCGTTAAGCTTCGTCCATCCACGCAATCAGCGCGTTGGCGTCCTGTGGTGTAAAGCAGCGGATACCATTCTGCAGCAGCAGGGCCACGGTCACACCATCGCCGCTGGTCAGGCGGCGGCTGAAACTGCCATCGTAGATCTGACCTGTACCGCAGGAGGGCGAGCGGGCGGCGAGCAGGGCCCCCACGGCGTTCCCGGCAAGCGCTGCGGCCAGTGTTTTCTCTGCACCGCAGACAAACGCCTGCGTCACATCGTCACCGTCATAGGTGATGATTCTGGCACTTCCGGCCAGTACCTGATGGCCATCACCACCAACACTTTCGGCAGGTGGTCTTGGCGTTGGCAAGCCGCCCAGAGTTTCCGGACAGACCGGGATCAGCCGCCCTGCCAGCTGCCAGTGCTGCAGCCATTCCTGCAGATGTTCTGCTTTATCGCGGTTGTCATCACCATCGTAGCGGACGGGGTCGCCGAGTAAGCAGGCACTGACTAACAGCTTTTTCACAGCGGTTTCCTCATCAGAAAATGCACATAGCGACCAAGACGCCGGTAGGGTTCCTGCAATCCGGTTTCCAGATCAGAAGCGTTGACGGCATCCTGCCCGATACGCTCGCGGATCTTCTGATGCATGTGGTCATGAATACAGCGGATGCCACGCCAGCGCAGCAGTTCGAAACCCAGTTCCTCCATCGCCTGCTGAATGGCGTCCGGATCCAGCGGATGCTGGGGTGAGTTACCCTCGTCACGCAGCCTTGGATTGGCGGATGCCGGAGCGTGAGTGCGGCCATTCATCAGCTGGCGCCACTGGTGACCATGCAGATTATAAAACATCAACGACAGATAACCGCCGGGCCTGACCTTGGCGGCTAAGGCGGGGAGGGCCGCAAAGGGGTCCTGCAGCCATTCCAGTACGGCATGGTTAAGCACCACATCAAACTGGCCGGGAAACAGAGCGTCCAGATCCTGCAGCGCCCCGTGACGGATATCCGCAGGCTGGCCTGCGGCGGCAAACTGGTCACGCGCCAGAGCCAGCATTTCATCGGAAATATCACACAGGGAAATCTGTGCGCCCTGCTGCGCCAGCTCAAGACTGAACTGACCCTGTCCGCCTCCGGCGTCCAACACACGGACACCGTTCAGATCAGGGCCGCAGTCGCGGAAATCCTGCATCAGTGCCAGCAGACGTAACTGACCACGCGGTGTGGCATAAATGGTACGGCTGAAGCGTTTGGCAAGATCGTTGAAGTTACGGTCTGCAGTGCGCTTGTCATAAATTGTCATTGGATTCTGTCGCATCCGGCATTCTGGTCTAGACTTTAAGGCATAACTGATTGTTTCAGAAGTGCTTACTGAAAGTGCTCAATCACACGGTTTTATTTCTCGGGACGGAATCGTTTTTTCATGCAAACTGAGTTGCTCAGCTGCCCGGCCAGACAGCAGGAATGCTGTTATCTGGATGAGCTGAAAACGCTGCGCAAGCAGGTCATCACTGACCCGCTCACCGGACTGTTCAATGTCCGTTATTTCCGCGACTCTCTTGAGTCTGAACTGGAACGTACGCGCCGCACCGGCATGTCCACCTGTCTGATGATCATCGATCTGGACCACTTCAAACGCGTCAACGATACCTACGGCCATGAAAACGGCAACCGGGTGCTGGTGCACTGTGCAGAACTGTTGCAGAGCCAGACGCGTAAGCTGGATATCTGCTGTCGTTACGGCGGTGAAGAGTTTGTGATCATTCTGCCATCCACAGAACTGATGCTGGCGCAGCAGGTAGCGGAACGTTGCCGTTCACTGCTGGCGCAAACCCCCGTCAATCTGGAGGAGGGCGAGCTGAATGTGACCGCCAGTATCGGTCTGGCGGTGTGCAGTGATGCTGATCAGCTGACCGCGGCGCAGCTGATTGAGCTGGCAGACCAATGTCTCTACAAAGCCAAACGCAATGGCCGTAATCAGGTTGTGGCCCACCGTCAGGAGCGACCGGATCACCGCGTCAGTGAAGATGAAAAAGCGGCGCTGCGGAGTATGTTCGGAGGTGACTGATCCGGGCTGAACGGCCCGGTCAGGTTTTCTGTCTGGCCAGCCAGCGGTCGAGGGCGTTGGCAAACGCCTGCTTGTCGCGGTCTGAAAAAGCCGCTGGTCCGCCAGTCTGCACACCGGATGAGCGCATGGTCTCCATAAAATCCCGCATGTTCAGTTTCTGACGTATGGTTTCCGGCTTGTAGACCTCACCGCGGTTGTTCACCGCCTCCACCTTTTTCTCCACCACTTCGGCCGCCAGCGGAATATCCTGGGTCACAACCAGATCACCCGGCTGGGCCTCCTGCGCGATCAGGTTGTCAGCGATATCAAAACCCGGTGGTACCTGAACCGAGCGGATGGTCGGATGGCGGGTAACCGGCACCATATGATTGGCAACAAAACTCGCAGTAATTCCGGTGCGGATGGCCGCCCGGCAGATAATCTCGCGGACGGCTTTGGGGGTAGCGTCGGCATCTACCCAGATAGTCGGCATAGTTCAGGCTCCGTGAAAGGAGCCATTATACCGCTTCGGGAATGTCCGAGGGGAAGTTCACATCGCGCAGGATGATGGGGTCATCCACACTGATACGGGCACAGTCATGGCCCTTCAGCAGACTCTCTTCGGTCACATGGCCGTTGAGGTGCATCAGATTAAAGGCATGCTCACGACGCAGGGCCGTCGGGAAACCACAGTGATCCATACGGTCTGCCAGACGCGCACAGTCATGATCTTTCAGGCTGGCAGCCAGCTGACGGTAAATCCCGGGAGTGACAAATGGCATATCGGCGCGGGCGATGATCCAGCCGCTCCAGTCCTGATTGGTGTGCACACCATAGGCAATGCTGTTGCCGATACCTTTATCGGCATCCGGACAGATGGAAGCCTGTACTTCATCGCGGACGCAGTGGTTGAGGATGTCTGAATCACCCGGATGCAGAACTACAAACACCGGCAGACCGGACTGGACGGCATTGGTCAGACTGGTGCGGAACATACATTCCTGTCCCGGCCATGGGGTGCAGCGTTTATCGCTGCCGAAGCGCTGGCTGCGACCTGCGGCCAGCAGAATGATACCTGTGGTCATAATCACCTCCCGTGCTTGTGTGAGTGACTGTTTGATGTGAAAAAATTATCACAGGGTGGGTGGCGATTATATGCTCAAAATGTGATCGGCCTCATATGATCACCCATGATCTGGCACAAATCAGCTTTAGGTATGACAGAGATCAATCGGGCAGTCAGACAAGGGCCGGATTTTCAGTCACTTACGAAGAAAAAACGGAACAGGTTTTCTCCCTCAGGAGAAAATTCTGTTCCGTAAAGGTTTGTCAGAAGAAGCTGCGTTACTGCGCTGTCGCCGATGCTTCGATGGCATCGATGATTTCGTGCAGTTTCACTGCGTCCGCAAAGGTAGGAGCGGTCTGGGTGCCCTGGGTTATGTCATCGTACATACGTGCATAAATACCAGCGATGTTACGGGCTCCGGGAAACTCCGGCAGGCCTTCATAAACGCTGCTGTCCGGCATCAGAGGCTGCAGCTCTTTGTCGTCTCCACGGGCACCTTTCACGGTGAGCTGGATCATCTGCGCATGGCCCAGATCACCGGTGACCTGAATATCGCCCTCGGTGCCGTTGATTTCCCACAGCAGGTTGGTACCGCGCGACACTCCACCACGGTAATGCACCGACAGGGCAGCGCCACTGCTCATCTGACCCTGTACCAGAATCTGGTCCGGTGTGGTCTTGGCTTTGGTTTCACCGGTATCTGTGATGGTGACTTCTTTATAGTGACTCAGGAATTGGGCTTTGAAAGGGCCGAAGTCACCCTGTACGTCTTTGACGGCGGCCAGAGTGTGCGCCAGCGGGATGCTCTGCATTGAGGCACCGTTCTTCGCCTCGAACAGGTAATAGTATTCCGCAATCGTGGCACCAGACCAGTTGCCACCGGAGCCGATCAGAGTGGTCGACAACACCTCACCAACGTAGCCATCGGCAATCAGCTTCGTCAGATGCATGATTTCTGGTGCGGTGCGGGCCTGAGTGCCGGATACCGCCACCACGCCTTTTGCTGCGGCCAGTGCGGTGAGCTGTCGGGCTTCTTCCAGACCATTACCCAGCGGCCATTCGCAATACACATGCTTGCCGGCGTTCAGGGCGGCAGTGACCAGCTCAAGGTGATAGGGCACCTTAACCGTGACGACGACCATATCAATGTCAGCGGATGCGACCAGGTCGGCAGCACTGTCGAAAGCGAACTCCAGTCCTAAGGCATCGGCTGTGCGACGGGCACTGTCCACCGTGCTGTTGGCCACGCCTTTAACGACAAATTTGTCCGGCATGGACTGGAGGGCCGGAAGATGGGCCATGAATGCCCAGTGGCTGTCCGGGTTCAGACCAATAAAACCAACGCGTACAGGGTTGCTCATATTATCACCTCGTGAGTGCTGAAAAGGGGATGCCGGTTCGGCATCAGTGAGAGTTAAGAGGCACGAGTTTCATGCCCGCCGCTCTTGCCCGGGTACTGATCATAGGCTTCAGGTAAGAGCTGCTGCTGTATTTCTGGCGGTACGCCTCGTCGATACGGTCATTCTCCGCAGGATCCACCGGCTCGTAGCGCACATCGAAGATCTGTCCGGCAGCACGGATGCGCCCTTCAGGGTGCTGCAACGCCGCCTGATACCAGCTCGATGATGTGCCGCTGTAGGCACGGATATAAAGCGCATCATCCAGCGTGACGCACCAGACGCGGGTCGGCGTCCCGTAGGTGCGGCCATCAGCGCGCAGCGGCGATACATGCAGGTCATCTTTGCTGTCAATGGTGTTAATAGTGTCAGCGTTCCACATAGCAGGGTCCTCTCAGTCAGCGGTTCAGTTCAGGGCAGACGGATGGTGACATCCAGCGGACCGGGGCTGCGCATCAGTTCTACGCCGTTATCCAGGGTGCCCAGCTTCACCAGTCCGGCGGAATGGCGGAAGCTTTTATGGAAGATGGCGAGATTGCCCCAGGGGGCGTAGTAGGTGATGTCTCCGGCCTTAGCGGCGGTACCGGAAGGCTCACCGTCGGTGCTCAGGCGTCCGGGCAGATCGCTTATTTTTTCAGTGGCGGCGTAGTCTGTCAGGGTCAGCTGCAGTGGCAGGAGAGCGACAAAGTCACGCGCTGCCGCACTGTCCTGCAACAGCGTGGCGGTCAGGGTCTGCTGGTCAGTTTCAATCACGATTTTCATGGTGTTCTCCACAGGTGTTGTGGTTTGTACAGGGTGCTCGCTGGTGGCGTTGTCCGCTGCAGCAACCGCCGTCCCGGCAGTCAGCAGCGCGCCTGCCAGCGCGGGGAATATGTTACGAAAGACCTTCATGGACCTGTTCCTGAGATTCTGTGGAATGTCGGGTCTGATTGCGGGTAGCGATAAAGACAAACAGGGTCCCGGCGAGGGCCAGCAGGGCATAACCACTGGCCAGTTGCAGCAGGTCGAATATGCCGGACAGCTGTCCGGCAATCAGGGTGGGAATGGCCGCGCCGCTGTAGGACGTGATGTAAATCACCGACAGCACATCGGCACGTTGGGAAATGTCCAGTTCGCTGACCATCGTACGGATGCTGGCGCTGAGCACAGCCCCCTGGGCGCTTCCGGCCAGCGCACTGGCGACCAGGAATGCAGGCAGGCTGGCGGCCTGCATGGCCAGCAGTAATCCACCCAATGACAGGGCAAAGAGCAGGATGCCATAACGCTGTACTGTCACGGCGGCAAAACGTCCGGCCAGAGAGGCGCCGGCGACACTGGGGGCCATGAAAGAGGCAAACACCAGAGCGGCAGCCACGGCGCTGGACGAATGCAGTTGCTCATGGGCCATGGCCGGACCGTAGGCCTGAAAGAATCCACCCAGAGACCAGGTGCAGACAAAAATACAGGCCGCGGCAGGGTACGCCCGGCGGGCCACCGGGGGCAGGGCGAAGCGCGGAATCAGCGAATGCAGGATGCCGGGCCGGGGCGGGACGGTCTCACGTCCGGCCATAATCAGAAGCACGCATAACCCCAGCAGTCCCAGCAGCAGAAAAAACACCAGCTGACGCGGCAGCGGCCCGTATTCCGCCAGAGCACCGGAACTCAGCGCGCCCAGCGTCAGACCCAACATGGGCCCGGTACTGATCACCGCCGGTGTCAGCCAGGAGGCCACGGACGGTGCGCAGTCAGCAACCCAGGCTGCCAGTGCAGTGGAAGCCAGCCCGCATGACAATCCCTGCAGCAGACGCCCGATAAGCAGTGGCAAAACATCATGCACATCGAGGAAAAGAAACGCAGCCAGAGCAGTCAGCCCAACGGCCAGCAGTGCCGTCGGGCGGCGTCCGGTATGATTCGACAGACGTCCGAACACCAGCAGTGCGGTAATGGCACCAATGAAATACACCACCGAACTCAACGACAGATCCAGGTAACTCAGGCCATCCTGTGCGCGGTACAGACCGTACAGTGGAATCGGTACCGCCGAGGCCACAAAGGTCGCGATCAGCGTGAGTGCTGCAGCAGCAAAGGACAGTCGGGATGGTCCGGTTGGCAAGGGCAGTGTCTCCTCAGACAAACGGTTTCAGGTCAGCAGATACCCGGCTGCAAAAGGAAGCCCGGGTCATGAATACTATAAATTCCCGCCACGGGCACTTCTTGCCTGAAACTGACGGATCCATGCCTGATCGTCCAGATCTGTGCAGAGATGGGTTATTGGGCGGAAAGAGGGGCAGGCTGTTGCTGAACAGCAGCCAGTTGCTGCGGGGTGTCGATGTCGGTGATCACGCCCGGGTCGTCTGTGGCGATGCGGATCAGGTGTCCGGGGTAATTCTGTATCACAGTTCTGGCACCGTCTTCGCCCTGCAGGCGCATCAGGTCGGGCCAGAAACGGCGACCAAACAACACCGGGTGACCGGCTTTGCCCTGATACTCCGGGCGCACAATGCGTTCGCTGTTCTGCTCCCGGAGCAGGGGGCCGAGGGTTGCGGTACGGATCAGGGGCATATCTCCGAGAAAAACCGCAAGGCTGGAGACCGGCTGCCATGTCTGCTCACCGGCGACCCGGGCCACGGCCGAAGCGATGCTGGAGCCCAGACCGGCGTCGGCATCCGCGGCAAACAGTGGCAGGCAACCGGCTGGTAGCGAGGCTGCCAGCGTCACGTCTTCCGGGCGTAGTACCACCGACAGTCGTGGCTGGTCTCTGAACGGCGGGAATACCGGCAACAGCCGCCTGACCAGTTGCATCAGCAGCGGTTCACCGTTCAGCTCCGCCAGGCGCTTGTCGTCGGGCCCGAAACGGGTCGAGCGACCGGCGGCCATAATGACTCCGAGCACCTGCCCATGATCCGGATTTCTGCCTGCAGACATCGCCGGATCAGAGATCATGACGGTCGATACCCCGCTGTACGCGCAGCACATCCGCCATGATCGCCAGGGCAATCTCGGCTGGAGTTTTACTGCCCAGCGCCAGCCCGATGGGCATGTGAATGCGTTCCACCTGTTCCGGCGACAGACCGCCGGAGCGCATCAGGCGTGCCGCACGGTTATCGGAGGTTTTACGTGAGCCCATCACACCAATGTAAAACGCACCGGTTTTCACCGCCTCGATCATGGCCAGATCATCAATGCGCGGGTCATGGGTAGCGGCGATGACGGCAGTCTGTGCGTGGCAGTTGCCGTCTTTACTGATATAGGCCGAGGGCATCAGGGTTTCGAGTCTGACACCCGGCAGATCAAAGCTCTGGTATTCCTCTTCCCGTGGTTCGCAGACAATGACTTCGTAGCCCAGCGTTACGGCGAATCCGGCACAGATACGCGACACACTCGACAGCCCAGCCAGAATCAGACGCCGTGCAGGACCAATGCGTACAGACACCTGAGCGCGGCTGACCTGCACCCGGTCTCCGCCGTTATCCGTTACCGGACTGAACTGGCAATGGCCGTCCTGCAGGGAGATCTGCCGCAGCATGGGCTGCTGACCTTTCAGTATGCTGACCAGCTCGCACAGGTGGCGCTGGTGGCTGGGTGTGGGTTCCAGCCGTTCAATCAGCACCTCGAGAATGCCGCCGCAGGGCAGACTGATCTGCGGCCGCTGCGGATCACGGGCATCGCCATAACGTTCACAACGGACGCGCTCTGAGAACTCGCCCTGCTGCAGACGGCTGAGGAAGTCTTCCTCGACACAGCCGCCGGACAGGGAGCCCAGATGCTGGCCATCGGCTTTTGCCACCATCACCGACCCCGGTTCCCGCGGTGAAGACCCGAAGGTCGACAGCACCGTGCAGTACCAGATGGTGTCACCGGCCTGCAGCCAGCTCAGCGCCTGTTCAGCAACCTGAACATCCAGATGCTGCATCAGGCACCGGCTTTCAGCTGGTCACCCACCGGCAGCGTGCGGATGCGCTTGCCGGTAGCGGCAAAGATCGCATTGCAGATGGCCGGAGCGACCGGTGGCAGGCCGGGTTCACCGACACCACCGGGGGGTACGTCGAGGTGATTGTTGACCGCGTGGACGTGAATTTCACGCGGTGCTTCCGGCATGCGCGGTACCAGATAATTGTGGAAGTTATCCTGCTGGATGCGGCCGTCTCTGGCGGTGATTTCCGTCATAAGCGCGATACCAGTACCCATGATGCAGGCACCCTCCATCTGTGAGCGTACCCGGTCCGGGTTGACCTGTGGGCCACAGTCGATGGCGATGTCGGCGCGGTGAATGATCACCTGACCGTCTTTAGTGACTTCGGCATCAATCACCACCGCACAGTAAGAGGCAAAGCTGTTGTGCACCGCCAGCCCCAGACCGCGTCCGGCGGGCATTTTTTTGCCCCAACCGGCTTCTTTGGTCGCCCGCTCCAGCACGCCTTTGCAGCGTGCCACATCAATCGGGTACAGCTCCGGGTTTTCACCGTAGTTCCAGTTTTCGTTGAAGGTGCGTGGGTCAATTTCACGGTCCGGGCCCAGCAGCTCCAGCAGGAAGGCTTTGTGCTCTTTTCCGGCTTTGTCGGCCAGCTCGGCGACAAAACTCTGTACCGCGAAGGCGTGCGGAATGTTGTACACAGAGCGGAACCAGCCGATACGCACATGGCCTTCGGCGGCACCGCTTTCCTGCTGTACGGCCGGAATGGCAAACGGCATGCTGCGGATACCCTGCGCGGCTTCGGCGCCACCAAGATGCACTACGCCCGGGGCAAATACCGAAGAAATACTCGGTGCCAGAGAGCGGTGCAGCCAGCCAGAGACCTTACCTTTGTCGTCCAGATAACCTTCCATATGTTCCAGCGCGACGGTGTGGAAATAGCTGTGGTGCAGGTCGTCATCGCGGGTCCATTGCACCCGCACCGGACGTCCGCCCATGGCTTTGGACAGATCGGCGGCTTCAAAGACGTAATCCGGCTTGGCTTTTCGGCCAAAGCCGCCCCCCATCAGGCCGCACTCCACAGTCACATTTTCCGGCTTGAGACCGAGACGTTGGGCCACGCCACCACGTGCCAGCTGCGGGTTCTGGACGGAAGTCCAGACATCGGCCTTGTCACCACGGATACGGACAATGGCGGCCATGGGTTCCATCGGTGCCTGCGCCATATGCGGGGCGTAGTAATTCACACTCAGAGACGATTTAGCGGCCTTTTTCGCCGCAGCCAGATCACCGTCGGAGCGCAGCACTTCACCGCTCTCTTTGGCCCGCTCTTCGAGCAGGGTGCGGAACGCCTGTGAATCATAACGGCCATTTTCACCAGCGGCTGCGGTATCCCATTGAATGCTCAGGGCGTCGCGGCCTTTCATCGCCGCCCAGGTGTTCTCGGCCAGAACCGCGATACCCCCCAAAGGTTCAAACGCCGATGGCTGACTGGCGGTCGGCAGTTCGATGACTTTCACTACTCCGGGTATCTTCATGGTGGCGTTGGCATCGTAGGAGGCCACTTTGGCACCGTAAGACGGTGGCCGTGCAATGACGGCGAACAACATGTTGTCCCAGTACACATCGGCGGCATAGAGGGCTTTGCCGGTGACGATGTCCATGCCATCGACCGCCAGTGGCTGCTGCTTGTTTTTCTTCGGGAAGCCTTCCGGGTTGCGCATGATGTAGCGCCATTCTTCCGGTTTCTTCAGCACCAGTTTGTCGCGTGCGGGTACATCCAGTTTCGCGGCATCTTCTGCCAGCGCGGCGAACTCATACACACGGCCAGTGGGAATATGTTCAACGTCGTGCACCCGCACACGGCACTGGGAAACCGGCACCTGCCACTTATCGGCGGCGGCCTGTTCCAGCATCATGCGGGCGGCCGCACCGGCACGGCGCATGGGATCAAACCAGTGGCGCATGGAGCGTGAACCATCGGTGTTCTGGTTGCCGTATTTCTCTTCGTTGGCTTCCGCCTGTTTTGCTTTTACCCGGCTCCAGTCGGCACCCATTTCGTCGGCCAGCACCATGATCAGACTGGTGCGGATACCCTGACCCATTTCGCCACGGTGGTTGATCAGAGTCACGTTGCCATCGGTGTCTATGCTGATGAACACATTGGGATTATCGACCCAGCCGTTGGGCATGGCGTCGGCGCCGTATTTTGCCTCTTCCGCACTGGCGAAGGGTGTCCAGCGGGCGGCGATGACGAAGGCGCCGGCAATGCCCAGCCCCTGCAGAAAGCCGCGACGGCTGACGTTGGCAATGCGTACCGGCAGTTCGTTGTCGGTCTGTTTGTCTGTGTTACTGAATGGCAGGTTCATACACGTACCTCCGTGAACAGAGAGTCATCCCCTTGGGCAACCGGTGTTTCTGCCGCGCGGTGGATGGCATCACGGATGCGGTTGTAGGTGCCGCAGCGACAGATGTTGCCACTCATCATGCTGTCGATTTCAGCGTCACTGGGATTCGGGTTGGATTTCAGCAAAGCGACGGCACTCATGATCTGACCGCTCTGACAGTAACCACACTGCGCCACGGCTTCATCCATCCAGGCCTGCTGCACGCGCTGGCCGATGGCATCGTCCTGCATGGCTTCAATGGTGGTGATGGCCTTGCCCTCTGCCATGGAGACCGGCGTGGAGCAGGAGCGGATGGGGTTGCCATCCATGTGCACGGTACAGGCTCCGCAAAGAGCCATGCCACAGCCGAAGCGGGTGCCGGTGAGGTGTAGGGCGTCGCGCAGTACCCAGAGAATCGGGGTGTCGGCCGCTACGTCCACAGACTGTGGCTGACCGTTTACAGTGAAGCTGATCATGATGTCTCCTTGTTTCCCAAATACGTGTCGCTGATGCGGCTGGCGTGTCAGAGTATGGCCCGGCGCTGCAAGGTCGTTGCTGCACAGTAGCAACACAGTAATAAAGCCGTGACCGTGGAAGTCCTGATTCCGGTCAGACAAAGCTGGACCGGATAACGCTGGAATGCATAAGACAAATCAGGCCAGCGGCGTAATTGTCCGTTCTGACAACCGGGCGGCTGAGGCAGGGTAATCACTCCGTCCCGGACACGTCAGATACCTCTGATGCGTATTCCGCAGACTTATAGTGATGGCAGCAGGAGTAAAGTGATATCCCGTTCCTGCAGGATTATTGCCTGATTCTCCCGGTCGGCATGCCGGTGAGTAAAGGATTGTCAGGTGGCGGTGAGAACGGGGTCAGCCTGCGGATAATGCCAGTATCTTGCTGATTTCATTGAGGCTGCGGCCACTCTCTGCCATCCACTGGTTCAGTGTCTGCTGCAGGGCAGTGCGGGCTTTTGCTGACGTTGGCGCGCTGTTGATCACACCCTCGCGCTTGAGCGCTGCGATCACATCATTGGTATAGATGAGGCTGTCGACACCCAGTCGGCGCAGAGTCAGCTGAGCCGTTTTGCCACCCAGACGTGCGCCGGATGCCGCAAGCTGATGGACATTGTCGCAGTACTCAGTGGACTGCCAATCCGAGAAGAAGGTACCCAGGTTGCCATAGTGCTGTGAGAGATCCTGGAGCATGCGGGCGTTATCACGGATGGTTTTAATCTTCATCCAGTTGCGGATGATGCCTTCTTCCTTGAGGGTATTTTCGAGTGCTTCATCGGACATGGCGGCACAGCCGGGCAGGTCAAACTGCAGGAACACCCGTTCAAAGGCCGGCCATTTATCCTCAACCACTTTCCAGCTGAAACCGGCCTGGAATACCGATTTCGAAAAGTCAGACAGCCAGCGGTCGTCAGTGATGGCACGTACCTCTGCCGGGGTGGCCGGTTTGCTTAGCTGGTCTGCCAACGCCTGTTCACTGCCACAGCGGGCAATGGCCAGTGCTTCGGTGTCCGTGAAGCTTTTCGCGGGCTTGGTCATGGTGGTGCTCCTGCTTTCTGCCAGATCAGAGTGCTGTTATAGCACCGACGGGTGACAGGCTGCCACCCGCCCCGGTGATCCGTATTATCAGGCTGCAGCGCTGTTCTGGCGCAGAACTTTTGCTGCATTGACCATGGCTGTCAGTGCCGGAATGACTTCGTCCCACTGCCGGGTTTTCAGACCACAGTCCGGGTTCAGCCACAGACGCTCCAGCGGGATGCGCTCAGCGGCACGGCGCATCAGTTGCAGGATCTGCTCTTCATCCGGGATGTTCGGCGAGTGGATGTCGTAGACGCCCGGGCCGATTTCATTCGGGTATTCAAACTCCTCAAACACATCCAGCAGCTCCATATCCGAGCGTGAGGTTTCGATGGTGATGACATCGGCATCCATGCGGGCGATGGCGGCGATGATGTCATTGAACTCCGAGTAGCACATGTGGGTGTGAATCTGGGTGTCGTCGCGCACGCCATTGGCGCTGATGCGGAAGGCTTCCACCGCCCAGTCGAGATAGGTGTTCCATTCTCCACGGCGCAGCGGCAGGCCTTCGCGCAGGGCCGCTTCATCAATCTGAATCAGGCGGATACCGGCCGCTTCCAGATCCTGTACTTCGTCACGGATGGCCAGCGCCAGCTGCAGGCAGGTGTCCCGGCGTGGCTGATCATCACGTACAAAGGACCAGTTGAGAATCGTCACCGGACCAGTGAGCATGCCTTTGACCGGCTTGTCAGTGAGTGACTGTGCGTATGTGCTCCAGCTGACGGTCATGGGCTGCGGGCGGCTCACATCACCGAACAGCACCGGCGGCTTCACGCAGCGTGAGCCGTAGGACTGCACCCAGCCGTAACGGCTGAAGACAAACCCCTCAAGCTGCTCACCAAAGTATTCGACCATGTCGTTGCGTTCGGCTTCGCCGTGCACCAGTACATCCAGCCCCCGGTTCTCCTGCAGGCGGATGCAGTGTTCAATTTCTGCTTTCATCGCGGTTTCGTACGACGCCTGCGGCAGTTCACCTCTGCGGAAGGCATTACGGGTCTGACGGATCTCACGGGTCTGGGGAAATGAGCCGATGGTCGTCGTCGGACACAGTGGCAGTTGCAGGCTGGCCTGCTGAACGTCTGCCCGCTGCGGGTAGGCACTGTGGCGTTCACCCAGCGCTGGGGTAATGGTCTGCAGCGCCAGACGCACCTGAGGATTGCTGACCCGCGGCGATTCACGACGTTGTTGCAGAGCCGCGGCGTTGCTGGCGAGCTCTTCCTGTACCACATCCCGCCCCTGATTCAGGGCGCGGCCCAGGGTTTGCAGCTCCAGCAGTTTCTGCCGGGCAAAAGCCAGCCAGTTGCGGATTTCAGGGTCCAGAGCGTCTTCGCGGTTCAGGTCCACCGGTACATGCAGCAGCGAACAGGAGGGCGCCAGCCACAGGCGTTCGCCCAGTTTTGCGGCGACGGGCTCCAGCCAGCTGAGTACCGCATCCAGGTCGGTTTTCCAGATGTTGCGGCCATCAATCACACCCAGTGACAGCACCTTATGCGCCGGCAGCCAGTCGAGTACTCGCCCGACATCGGCACGGCCACGCACGGCGTCCAGATGCAGCCCGGCCACCGGCAGGTTACAGGCCAGCTGCAGGTTGTCTCCGAGGGCTCCGAAGTAGGTGGTCAGCAGTATCTGCGGACGGTTGCATTTGAGCGTGTGGTAAGCCTGCTCATAGGCCTGCTTCCAACGGGTATCCAGATCGGTCACCAGGGCCGGCTCGTCAATCTGTACCCAGTCAGCGCCGTTTTCGGCCAGCAGTTCCAGCAGCTCACTGTAGACGGGCAGCAGGCGCTGCAGTAATTCCAGACGGTCAGAACCGTCTTTGGCTTTGCTCAGCCACAGGTAAGTGACCGGGCCAATAATGACCGGGCGGCCATTTACACCAGCCTGGCGGGCTTCTTCCAGCTGATTCAGCAGGCGTTGCGGGTGCAGTGCAAACTGCGTGTCTGCGGAAACCTCAGGGACGATATAGTGGTAGTTGGTATCAAACCATTTGGTCATTTCACCGGCCTGGGCTGAGGCGCAGTTGCAGGCGCTGCTCCCATCTGGGAGGCCCCGGGCCTCCGTCTGTACGGAGCGGCCACGCGCCGCGATGAAGTAATGATCCAGCTCTGAGCCTTCTGTTGCCGTCGCACGCCGGGGCAGGTTACCCAGTGTGGCACTCATATCCAGCACCTGATCGTAGAGTGAGAAATCGCCCACCGGCACCTGATCCAGCCCCTGCTGGTCCTGCCAGTGCAGACGGCGCAGAGCAGCGGCGCAGGTCAGCAGGTCATCCTCTGATGAGCGCCCGTGCCAGAAAGCCTCGAGGGCAGATTTGAGTTCGCGGTCCGCACCGATGCGCGGAAAACCAAGGTTATGCAATGTCGCCATGACAGACTCCTTAACAGTGAATGACCCCATGCTAAGGATTTTAAATAATGAATAAAAATGGTAAAAATTCAGCAATCTATGAATTTTATTAATGGTTTTTAGCTGTGCTGGAACGCATTCATCTCAACATACTGCGTGAGGTCGACCGCAGCGGCACCCTCACCGGCGCTGCTGAAGCGCTGCATCTGACGCAGTCGGCGCTCAGTCACGCCATCAAAAAGCTGGAGCAGCGTCTGGGTACGCCGGTATGGCAGAAAGAAGGGCGCCGTCTGCGCCTCACCCGCGCCGGGGAGTATCTGCTCGGCTTTGCTAACCGTGTGTTACCGCAGTTTGAATATACCGAAAAACTCATGGCGGAATACGCCTCCGGCCAGCGCGGCATTCTGCGTATCGGTATGGAATGCCATCCCTGTTATCAGTGGCTGCTGAAGGTGGTGAACCCTTATCTCAAGGCCTGGCCGGATGTGGATGTGGATGTGCGTCAGCGCTTTAAATTCGGCGGCATCGGTGCACTGTTCGGATACGAAATTGACCTGCTGATTACGCCGGACCCCCTGTTCCGCAGCGGTCTGACCTTTACTCCGGTATTCCCATACGAGCAGGTGCTGGTGGTTGCTCAGCATCATCCGCTGGCGGAAAAAGATAAGGTACAGCCGCAGGACCTCAGCGATCAGACACTGATTACCTACCCGGTGGATGCGGAACGGCTGGATATCTTCAATCAGTTCCTGCAGCCGCAGGGTTGTTCTCCCAGACAGCATAAAACCATCGAAACCACCGAGATCATGCTGCAGATGATTGCTGCCGGGCGCGGCGTCGGCGCTTTACCGCATTGGCTGGTGCAGGAGCGCGCCACGGAGTTCGGCGTCACCGGCGTACGGCTGGGTGAGGCGGGGATTCAGAAGCAGATTTATCTTGGCCTGCGTGAACAGGACGCGCAGACCGATTACCTGCAGGGGTTTGTGGGGATGGCTGCAGAGGGCTGATACTCAATCACGTTCTTCAGCAAATGTCCGGGTTCTTTTTGTGCTGCAGGCTTTCATACCAGGTGTATCCCAGATGCCCGTGCCTGACGGTCAGTACAACCTCGGTTCCCCGTTTTACTGACCGGTAAAAGCAGCCTGATACCTCCAGCTCTGTTTTCCTGTCAGACTGGGGTAATGACTGCAGGGTCACATAGTAATTAGTACGGGTGCCGCCCTTTCTGCTTTTTGTGACTTCTTTGCGGCTGGCCCGGACTGTCGTTTCGTGCAGCAGAGGTGTGGAAGCGTCCAGCTCCATGTTGATGTCTCTCAGCTCCATAAACGCAGTTGCCCATGCACCGAATAAACCAACCAGCAGCACCTCCACCAACACCAGATGTGTGCGAGACGAGCCATTTAACAGGAACAGTGTCAGTGCAGTGAGCACTCCGGTCACCAGCACAGCATAAGGCAAGGCCGCCCAGACGACTGCATAGCTGTCAGACAGAAGCGGGAAATTGAAGAAGGATATCCGTACCGCGTGAACCAGGCCATTGATGGCCAGTCCACTGCTGATGGCCAGAATCAGAATGGACCTGAGGACAAAGGGGTCTCTCAGCCGGTTGTGTGGTTGGCGGAAGGTCTCCAGTACCCGCTTGATGACATAAAGCTCACGCGCAAAAACATTGGCAAGTGTGTGCGGCTCATCGGTATCCGGTGGACTAAGCTCGACCCAAAGCCGCCCGGCACGGTTATAAAGACGCTTAAGCCTGAAGCCCTGATCTTCTGCGAGGGTGAAAAGATGTAAAACGGATTTACGCAGATCAGACTGGCGGGTCAGCAGTTTGTGAATATCACTGCAGTCGGTGGCGATGTAGATGTGATCATCAAATTCACTGTCACCGGTCTGCCACTCAGAAGAGAAATCCAGACGTTTGAAAAAACGATCAATCACGCCTTCTTTTTTTAACATCAGATCGTATTCAGGTACACCGTCAATACCCACGCGGAAGCCAGTAACACGGCCCTTATCCCTACTGACTTTGACTTCGTAGGGGCCTTCTTCAATACGGAAAACATCACCGCTCCAACGGGCATAAAAACGGAAGTACAAGACACTGAATGAAAAAACAATCAGAGTAATAAAGCCGAACAGAAACCACATACAGCGTCCTTATCAAGGTCTGTCTGAGATTCTACGGAGTTGGACGTGATCTGCAATCTGCTCAACTGACAGAGAAGATACGTAGTTTCATGCAGCCTGATGAGCTGTTCAGGTGCTCATCAGGCCGGAAGACTATAACGCTTACTTATGAGCCTGTTTCGGTGCAGGAACAGAGATGTGCCGGGCCAGCTCGTCAGCAACTCTGTTGTCTGCGATGCGTTTCAGAATCTGAGACACCCCGACCAGAGCCGCACCGCCAAACATCAGAAAACGGGCGAATCCGGAATCCATATCGGGCTGCAGCACCCACATGGCACCCACACCCAGTACAGACATAAAACCCAACAGGCTCAGAGCGTTGTAGAGGGTATCCACTGACTGGTACGCCTCTTCAGCGAGTTCTACCCGGTCATGGAACTGTTCATCCGCTTCATAGAGGATGTCCTCGGTAGGCATGCCGCAGTTGGGGCAGGCATGAGCACGATCCGAAAACTGCTTATTGCACTCGGTACAGCTGATTAGTGACATGGTTGATCCTGAAAAGTAGGGGATAAAATTTAGGTTTAGTTGAGCGCTGCAGATAGACAAGTGACCAGCATGCGGGGCTGACCATAACACTGAAAAAAGTAACAGAGATTAACGTCCGGACCGTATTGAGAAAAAGAAAGGAGTTTATGTGGGTGTTGCTGAGTACCGGATGGGGATTATCTGCAGGAGTGCAAACAGTGATAATAAGCCTGCCCGGACGTGAACGGGCCGGCCTTCCGGCGAGGGCCTGACGGGAATAATCAAAGGAATTGAAAACAGAGGTGGTGGGCATGCTCGGACGTGAACGGGCCGGCCTTCCGGCGAGGACCTGACGGGAATAATCAAAGGAATTGAAAACAGAGATGGTGGGCCTGCTCGGACTTGAACCGAGGACCTAACGATTATGAGTCGTGTGCTCTAACCAACTGAGCTACAGGCCCTTCTGCTGCGTCTGCTTCGCTTTGACGGCGTTGTTCCTCGACAATGTCGGTCATGTAGTTGATCTACACTCCCTCCATTCTCTGCGGTACGCCTTGTCAGCACTCGCACTGCTTGCAGACAACGTGCTGCGTCTGCTTCGCTTTGACGGCGTTGTTCCTCGACAATGTCGGTCATGTAGTTGATCTACACTCTCTCCATTCTCTGCGGTACGCCTTGTCAGCACTCGCACTACTTACAGACAACGTGCTGCGTCTGCTTCGCTTTGACGACGTTTTGACCTATATCAAAAGCAAACAGAAGACTCCGTTTTCATCGCTGAAACTCAAAGCAGCCCGGATTATAGGCAGGTTACCAACCAAGTGCCAGCCCTTTGATTTTCCGGGTTTTTCAGGCAAAAAATAACCCGGCAGGTGCCGGGTTATTCTGGATGCCGAAATCAGCCAGGCTTACTCGTCGATAAAGCTGCGCAGGTGTTCTGAGCGGCTTGGGTGACGCAGTTTGCGCAGGGCTTTGGCTTCGATCTGACGGATACGTTCACGGGTTACGTCGAACTGTTTGCCGACTTCTTCCAGTGTGTGGTCCGTGTTCATGTCGATACCAAAACGCATACGCAGTACCTTGGCTTCACGCGCGGTCAGTCCAGCCAGTACCGAGCGGGTAGCTTCGGTCAGGCCGTCAGACGTGGCAGTATCCAGCGGAGATTCAGACTGGGTATCTTCAATGAAGTCGCCCAGATGTGAATCTTCGTCGTCACCGATCGGTGTTTCCATGGAGATCGGCTCTTTGGCGATCTTCAGGACTTTACGGATTTTGTCTTCCGGCATGTCCATGCGTTCAGCCAGTTCTTCCGGTGTCGGTTCGCGTCCCATTTCCTGCAGCATCTGACGGCTGATACGGTTGAGCTTGTTGATGGTCTCAATCATATGCACCGGAATACGGATGGTGCGCGCCTGGTCGGCGATGGAGCGGGTGATGGCCTGACGGATCCACCAGGTGGCGTAGGTCGAGAACTTGTAACCACGACGGTATTCGAACTTGTCCACAGCCTTCATAAGACCAATGTTGCCTTCCTGAATCAGATCCAGGAACTGCAGGCCACGGTTGGTGTATTTCTTGGCGATAGAAATAACCAGACGCAGGTTAGCCTCAACCATTTCTTTCTTGGCGCGGCGGGCACGGGCCTCACCGATGGACACGCGGCGGTTCACTTCCTTGATTTCAGGAATGCTCATGCCGACGCGCTCTTCTACGTTGCGGATTTTCTTCTGTGAACGGAAGATTTCCAGCTTGTAGGTATCCAGTTTTTCAGAGTACGCGTGACCGGCAGTGATCAGGCCTTCGATCCAGTCGTTATTTACTTCATTGCCGGGGAAGCCGGTGATGAAGTCTTTACGGTTCATGCCGCACTTACGGGTCATCAGCACCATGATGGCACGTTCCTGGGTGCGGATGGATTCCAGCGCTTCACGGGCATTTTCGACCAGTGAATCGAAGTGCTTGGGCGTCAGTTTGATTGGCGCAAACAGCTCGGCCAGACGGGCAATGGCTTCTTCAGCCTGCTTGCTGGCACGGCCATTTTTGTCGATGGCTTTCAGTACGGCGTCGTTGGCGTCGCTGATTTCACCGAAACGACGGGACACTTCGGCCATATCAATGCCGCTGTCTTCGCTGTCAGAGCTGGAATCGTCGTCGTCGTCGCCATCGCTGTCCGAATCGGAGTCATCGGATGAATCAGAGTCGTCACTGCTGTTGTCATCGCTGACCGGTGCAGCGGTGGCAGAAGCATCATCGTCGGTCGGATCAATAAAGCCGCTGAAAATGTCGCCAACGCGGTTGGGGTCTTCTTCGGCTTCAGCAAAGGCATTGAGAATGCTCTGCACCGCACCCGGATAGTAGGCGAGGGCAGACATCACTTCACGGATGCCTTCTTCAATACGCTTGGCGATCACGATCTCGCCTTCACGGGTCAGCAGCTCTACGGTACCCATTTCGCGCATGTACATACGCACAGGGTCGGTCGTGCGGCCCACGTCGGTTTCTACCGAGGCAAGAGCGGCAGCGGCTTCTTCAGCGGCGGCTTCGTCGGCAGCATCACTCATAAAGAGTGAATCACCATCCGGGGCGAATTCTGACACCGGAATACCGATGTCGTTGATCATACGGATGATGTCTTCTACCTGATCCGGGTTGGCAATATCATCCGGCAGATGGTCATTGACCTGAGCGTACGTCAGATAGCCCTGCTCTTTGCCTTTGGCGATCAGTTCTTTGAGACGTGATTGTTGCGTATTGGGTGACATAGATGCCCTGCGTTGAATCTGTTCAGGCGAACGTAATTAAAAAAGCGCCCGATTATACCGGTTCATGGAAGTTTAGGCCAGTACGCGGATTTATGGTTCCTGATAATCATGGATTGTCAGGATGATCGGGGGCGTTTCTCTGATATTGGGCCGAAGCCTGAGCTTTCAACCCCAATTCTGTCTGACGCAGCGGATGCCTGTGGCGTTCAGCTGCGTGAGTAAATTCCGGTGCGTTTGCGGTTGCGCAGTTTGCGGCGGCGCTGCAGCTCACGGAATTCGTCTTTCTGTTCCTGGCTCAGCGGTGTGCGCGAGCTGTACATGGCCTCAAGTTCGGCCAGACGCTGGTCTTCGATGCGGGCACCGATGCGGTTGAGCACCGACTGGATGTCTCCGGCCACCGGGCGGATGCCGGTCTCGGGCGTGTCTGCCAGAGTTCTCAGCTCATCCTGATAGGGGCTGCCGGTCCACTGGATCAGCAGGCCGATGCTGTTCTGCTGCGGCGACTGCTGCAGTTTCTTCAAAACTTCAAAGAGCAGGCGCTCATCTTCCGATTCCGGGTCGGCATCCGGCAGGATCAGTGACTGTGCCAGTGCCGGTGCGGCCACCAGACTGCTGAGAGCCCGCCGGACCAGAGGGGCGATGCCGTCGGCAGGCAGTTCAGCCTCTTCATACCAGCCGCTGTCGTCTTCGCGGTAGTCGCCTTCGTACACCGGTGCGGGTATTTCCTGCCGTGCCGGCGCCGGAACCTGCTCCCGTCGTGAAGGCTCCGGCGGATGCTCTTTCAGGTTCGCCAGGGCTGCACTGCGGGTACCGATCAGGGTTTCCAGCTGCTTTTCCATCAGGTTGCGCAGGGTTCCGGCCGGAATGCGCCCGATCAGTGGGGCAGCCATTTTATCCAGCCGCGCTTTGCCATCCAGCGTGTCGAAATCGACCTGCCGCTTCAGGTAATCAAACAGAAATTCCGGCAGGTGCATGGAGGTGTTCAGCCGCTGCTCAAAGCCATCTTTGCCTTCCTGGCGCACCAGGGTATCCGGGTCTTCACCTTCCGGGAGAAACAGAAAGCGCGCCTGCACGCCGTCGTCGAGAACCGGCAGCACGGTTTCCATGGCACGAGAGGCGGCGGTGCGTCCGGCTTCGTCACCGTCGAAGCAGAAGATCACCTCCGGCACAATCTTGAACAGACGGCGCAGATGGTGCTCGCTGGTCGCTGTGCCCAGTGTCGCTACCGCGTAGTGAATACCGAATTCGGCCAGCGCCACGACATCCATATAGCCTTCGACGATCACGAAGCGGGTCAGCTTCTGGCGGATCTTGCGCGCTTCATACAGGCCGTAGAGTTCGCGGTTCTTATGAAAGATCGGCGTTTCCGGCGAGTTCAGATACTTCGGCTTTTCATTGGTCAGTACCCGGCCACCAAAGGCGATGTAGCGCCCGCGTGCATCGCGGATCGGGAACATGATGCGGTCGCGGAAGCGGTCGTAGGTACGGCCGTCTTCTTTTTCAATCAGCATGCCGCAGCTCACCAGCTCTTTGATGTCCTGCGCGGTTTTACCCAACGTCTGTTGCAGCCCGTCCCAGCCGGGAGGCGCATAGCCGATACCAAAAAAGCGTGCTGCCTGACCAGAGAGGCCGCGGTTTTTCAGGTACGACACGGCTTTGTCTTTGTCGGGATGAGTGCGCAGCTGCTGCTCAAAGAACTTACCGGCGGCTTCCATGTGACTGAACAGGGCATTGTGTTGCTGTTCACGCTCCACTTCGGCGCGGCTGGTGGTTTCTTTCGGCACCTGCATGTTGGCCTGAGCGGCCAGCTTTTCCACCGCGTCGGGAAAGCTCAGGCCGTCAAACTCCATGACGAAACGCAGTGCCGTACCGGAGGCTCCGCAACCGAAACAGTAGTAAAACTGTTTGTCGGGGCTGACAGTGAACGACGGTGTATTTTCGTTATGGAACGGGCAGCAGGCAGAGTAGTTTTTGCCGGTTTTCTTCAGTTTGACGCGGCTGTCGACAATATCGATAACGTCCACCCGGGTGAGGAGTTCATCGATAAAGCTCTGGGGAATCCGGCTCATCCACGTATCTCTGAAAACAACAAAAGCGCCAATACGTTAACGCATTGGCGCTTCTAAGTAACCTGTTCCCGCCTGAGCGGGAGCGGTTGTGCAATGTCAGCCCAGCTGAGCTTTCACCAGCTTGCTGACCTGTGCCATGTCTGCACGACCCTGGGCCTGTGGCTTGATGATCGCCATGACTTTGCCCATGTCCTGCATTCCGCTGGCACCGCTGTCGGCGATGGCGGCACTGACCATAGCGCTGAGTTCTTCATCACTCAGGGCTGCAGGCAGGAACTCACTGATGACATCAATCTCAGCCTGCTCAGCAGTCGCCAGATCGTCACGACCCGCACTCTCATATTGAGAGATGGAGTCACGGCGCTGTTTGCACATCTTATCGAGTATCGCCAGTGCACGTTCATCGTCGATCTCGATACGCTCATCGACTTCAACGCGCTTGAATTCGGCCGTGATCAGGCGCAGGGTCGCAAGACGCTCTTTTTCTTTAGCGCGCATTGCGGCTTTTACAGCCTCTTTGATCGTAGCGGTCAGACTCATGGTCAACTCAGTGTCTGTGTACAGAAATCAGATCAGTACAGACGGGTCATCTTGCGCTGTTCGCGCTGAACTTTCTTCAGATGACGCTTAACAGCAGCAGCGGCTTTGCGCTTACGAACCCAGGTTGGCTTTTCATAGTGTTCGCGACGACGTACTTCAGACAGTACACCGGCTTTTTCGCAGGAACGCTTGAAACGGCGCAGAGCGATATCAAAGGGCTCGTTCTCTTTAACTTTTACAGCTGGCATCCAATCACCTAAGTGCTAAGTGTTAGTAATAAATTCATTCCGGCAGACGTGCGTTCAGGCACAGCTCCGGCAAGAGGGCGGGCATTTTATAGCCTTTGATCTGATAATGCAAAGTGCTTTCGACGATAAATTGCACAACGGCTGGTATGGGTGGTCTGGGGCCAGTATCATCCGCAGTCTGATCAACCCTGCACACGAATGAGGACACCCCCCTATGCTGGTTCTGGGACTGGAAACTTCCTGCGATGAGACCGGAATTGCTCTGTACGATACAGAGCGCGGCCTGCTGGCGCACGAGGTGTATTCCCAGATTGCGGTGCATGCGGAATACGGTGGTGTCGTGCCTGAGCTGGCCTCGCGCGATCATGTGCGTAAGGGGCTGCCGCTGATCAGGCAGGTACTGGGTGAGACCGGTGTCACTCTGAAACAGCTCGATGGCATTGCTTACACATCCGGTCCGGGGCTGGTGGGCGCTTTGCTGACCGGTGCCTGTCTGGGCCGCTCGCTGGCCTGGTCGCTGGGGATTCCGGCGCTGGGTGTGCATCATATGGAAGGCCATCTGCTGGCGCCGATGCTGGAAGACGAGTCGCCGGATTTTCCCTTTATTGCCCTGCTGGTTTCCGGTGGTCATACCCAGCTGGTGCAGGTGGATGGCATTGGCCAATACAGCCTGCTCGGTGAATCCCTCGATGACGCGGCCGGTGAAGCCTTTGATAAAGCCGCCAAGATGATGGGGCTGCCATACCCGGGCGGCCCACACCTCAGCCGCATCGCAGAGCAGGGTGATGCTGAACGCTTTAAATTCCCAAGGCCGATGACTGACCGGCCAGGTCTGGATTTCAGCTTCAGTGGCCTGAAAACCTTTACCCGCACCACCATTCTGGATTGTGCCGTGGATGGTGAACTGGCGGAGCAGGATAAAGCCGACATCGCGGCCGGTTTTCAGGCAGCGGTGGTGGATACCCTGCTGATCAAATGCCGCCGTGCCATGGAGCAGACCGGTGTGAACCGTCTGATCATTGCTGGCGGCGTCGGGGCTAACCGTTCCCTGCGCGAGCGCCTGAAGGCCATGGCCGAAAAACAGGGCGGTAAGGTCTTTTACCCGCGCCCGGAGCTGTGTACTGATAACGGTGCCATGATTGCTTATGCCGGTGCCCAGCGGCTGCGCGCCGGCGAGCAGGTGGGGCTGGCGGTGGCCTGCGTACCGCGCTGGCCTCTGACGCAACTCACGGCGGTCACAGCAACGGCGGTAAGTGAGAATGGATAAGGTATTTATCAAAGGGCTTGAAGTCGACGCCGTCATCGGTGTCTACGACTGGGAAAAACAGGTCCGTCAGCCATTGGTATTTGATCTGGAAATGGCGTGGAACATCCGCGTTGCAGCCCAGACCGATGACCTGATGCATGCCCTTAACTATCAGGCCGTGGCGGAGTTTGTTGAACGTTTTGTGCGTGAACAGCACTTCCAGCTGCTGGAATCTCTGCTCGACCGGCTGGCCGACAGCCTGATGCAGGAGTTTGGCATGCCGTGGCTCAGTATTCAGGTGGAGAAACCTGCTGTTGTGCCTCAGGCCAGAGCTGTGGGGCTGCGCATTGAACGTGGGGACGAGTTCTGATGACCCGCGTTTTTCTCGGTATCGGTGCCAACATTGAGCCCCTGAGGAACATTCCTGCAGGGCTTACACGTCTGGCACAGGCACTGACCATTCTGCGGTTGTCGCCTGGGTACCGCTCTCCGGCGATGGGTTTTGACGGACCGGAATTCATTAATCTGGTGGCGGAAGTGGAAACCAGCCTGACCCTGGCGGAACTGAATCTGTGCCTGAAGCAGATTGAAACTGAGTTCGGGCGTGAGGCGGATGCCGCGAAATTCTCATCCCGGGCACTGGATATCGATATTCTGTTATTCGGTGATCTCACCGGTGCGCATCAGGGCATTGAGTTGCCACGCCCGGATGTGCATCAGTTTGCCTTTGTGCTGCGGCCGCTGCTGGATCTGATTCCGGATGGTGTCTGCCCGCAGACGGGTCAGCCATTCCGTGCCTATCTGCCCCGTATTCAGGGGCAGATACTGGAGCCTTGCGACCTGGTCTGGCAGCCTTTGCTGAACGTCAGTGGCTGATCAGGACGGATTTTTCTCCGCCAGCCATTCATCCAGACGTGCGGCCCTGGCATTGGCCAGTGCCGTACGTATCTCCGCGCCCTTGTGCCCCTGAGCCATCATCTGTTTTGCCGTGACTTCCAGAGCGACCTGTAAGGCCTCACGGCAGAAGGCCGCCTGCGGGTAGGGCTCGTCTTCATGCCCCGGGCGTCCCCGGGCATCCGCCGTACACACCAGCAGCAGCGGTTCCAGAGATTCCGGACGGCGCCAGAGATCCAGACGGTCAAACAGAGTGAGAATCGCCGCTCCGGATGAAGACCGGATACGGTGTACCCGGCCATGGAATTCGCACGCGTGCAGCGCCAGCTGACGGGCATCGTTCGGGGCCTTCAGGCGGGTGCAGAGTGCCCTGACCCTGGCCATTCCGGCTTCTTCGTGACCGGGATGTTCCGGCCAGAGGTTTTCTGGCGTCGCTGCCTTGCCGAGATCATGCAGCAGGGCGGCCCAGCGTACGTTAATGTCATCGGACAGCCTTGCAGCCTGGGTCAGAACCATCAGGGTATGTACGCCGGTGTCTTCTTCCGGGTGCCATTGCAGGTTCTGCGGCACGCCGAACAGGGCGGCAATTTCTTCAAACCAGACCGCCAGTGCGCCGGAATCACGCAGCACCTGAATATACACATCAGGGCGGGCCTCACCTAAAGCGCGGCTGGTTTCGGTCCAGACTCTCTCCGGCACCAGGTGTTCAAGCTCCCCGGCGGCTACCATCTGTTGCATCAGGCTCATGGTTTCCGGCGCGACGGTGAAACCAAGATCAGCAAAGCGGGCGGCAAAACGCGCAACCCTGAGTACCCGTAGCGGGTCTTCGGCAAATGCGGATGACACATGGCGCAGCAGGCGCTCTCTGATATCACGCTGACCGCCGTATGGGTCAACTAAAGTGCCGTCCTGTGCCTGTGCCATGGCATTGATGGTCAGGTCGCGGCGCTGCAGGTCTTCTTCGAGGGTAATGTCCGGTGAGAAGTCACAGATAAAGCCCTGATAGCCTTTGCCACTTTTCCGTTCGGTGCGGGCAAGGGCGTACTCTTCCTTGCTGTCCGGATGCAGGAAAACCGGAAAGTCTGAGCCGACCTGACGGTAGCCACGGTCCAGCATGTCCTGCGCGGTCGCTCCTGTGACCACCCAGTCATTGTCTTTGACCGGTCGTTGCAGAAATTGGTCTCTGACGGCGCCGCCGACCAGATATATCTTCACCAGGTGAATCTCCGGGTATAAAAAAACCACGCCTGTCGTCAGGACAGGCGTGGTTCAGTGTAGCGCGTTGCGTCCGGGGTCAGAAGTAGAAGCCGGTTTCCAGTGCGGCGCCCAGTTCTTTTTCCGGTTTGGAAATGTCGCTCATGATAGCGAGGTCCATGTGCACACCCCATGGGGACAGACCGGCGCCGAGGGACACCACATTGTTGTCACCAGCGAGGTTAGTGCGCAGACCGCCACGCAGCTGGAAGAAACGCACCGGACGCCATTCCGCACCCACTGAGGCATACTGGGTGGGTTTCTCAAACGCCACAGGATCGTTCTCGGTCAGGTCAAGGTCGGCTGAAACATCGAAACGGCGCGCTTTGTAGGCCACACCAGCACGGATTTTCGGTGACAGGGACAGCGAGCCACCTTCCAGAACGGCGTTGGTGCGGCTGCCCTGAATCGGCGCGTCGGCGAGGTCAAAGCTCTGACCGATAATGTCTTTGGCCATCACACCGACCAGCCATTTACGCTGATCATCAACGTAGAAGGAGGCGCCGATATCCAGGTTGAAGTGAGTGTAGCTGGAACGGCTGTCTTCAAAATCGTCTTCATCGATGTCTTCTTCTGAGTCCATCTCACTGACGAAGTGGAAGGTTTCAATCGACTGCATTTTCGGAGTCACACCCACGGCAAAGCGGCGGCCGTCGATATTGAATTCGTGGGCGAGACTGACTCCCAGTTCGGACACGGCGATACCGACGACCTGAACATAAGAATCCAGCTCCGGATCTTCCGCGGCAGCAGACAGCTGACCGCCATCGAGAATACTGAAGGTGCCACCAGCGGCTTCAATCGGGTCAGACGTATAGTTGGCAACGTTGTCGACGGTCGTCTGCAGCTGGGTTGCCTGAGCTTCGGTGGCGGTACCGGCCTCAACGTCATCGGCCAGCGTCAGTACGCCATCCGGCACACCCTGAACCGCATCGATATAGCCGGACGCGGCCTGGCCGTAGGCGTTAATCAGGTTCTGGTCGTTTTCGGTAAAGAAGCTGCGCCCTGACAGGTTGATGCTGCTGTTGAAGCTGATGGCGCCGGCAATCTGACTGTGACCAGTAAAGGCGAGGGCACCGCCAATACCCAGACGGGCACGCAGCGGATCACCGGAGATGGCATCAAGGGCATCGGTCAGGTCACGGCTGACGGTGTTTACCTCGTCAACCTGAGAATCCACCACATCCAGGCTGTCGCTCAGGTTCTGGGCGTCATCGCGCAGTTCCTGGGCTTTGGCTTCGGCTTCGGCCTGAGTCGACGGGTTGAAGCCGTCCAGACTTTCGATGGTGTTCGCCAGCTGTTCTGCGGAAGCCTGCAGATCTTCCACCGCCGAGGTGAAGTTAGAGCTGCTGCTGTCATCGAACAGATCTTCGAAGCGCGGCACGATGTTGTCGTTGATGCTGTTGGCCTGATCGACCAGTTCTTCTTCATCAGCGAGGTTGAAACCTATCTGTGGCAGCAGCAGTGAGAAGGTGTCTTCGGCGTCTGCCTGTGCCAGCAGGGATGGGTTGTAATGCGCAGAATGGGCCCGGTTTGCACTGGCGACACCTGTGTTACCCATCGCCAGCCCGCGGGCATCCATGGGCATGAAAGGAACCGCTGAAGCGGGCAGGGATACGGCAGCAACCGCCAGTGAAATAAGGGAACGTCTGATCATGTGGACTCCGGATGGATGTTCTGGAAGCGATTTTTTCAGTCTAGACGCTAATACTGAAAATTCTGCCTTGCTTTTGAACTTCGCCGAATTTATCGTGGATGCTCATTTTCCGGCAGATACTCCATGTCGCATTTCTGTAACAACCGTCTGAATAAATCCTCTGCAGTCGCTGCGGAGCGCTTTGTTATGCGTGCGGTTTGGGCACAGAACGCAGGGTGGCCGGAAATCTGAAACGGATGAATTAACAGATTTCTTAAAAAGGCCGCATTCAGCGGCCTTTTTTGTTGGCCGCCTGCGGACGCTGGTTATTGTGAGGAAATATGAAGCTGCTCAGCGCGTATCTGGCCGTTATTTTTATCTGGTCTTCGACCCCATTGGGGATTCAGTTCACCCTTGAGGGGCTGGATTTTTACACCTCGGCGAGTCTGCGCATGTGGGGCAGTGCGGTGCTGTCACTGCCGATGGTCTATCTGCTGGGACAGCGTCTGGCCTTTTCTGCCGCCGCCCTGAAAAGCTACCTGGCTGGCAGCGTCGGCGTGTACGGGGCCATGCTCTGCGTGTACTGGGGAGCGGCCTACATTCCGTCGGGTCTGATCTCTGTGATATACGGTCTGACGCCTATGTTATCGGGCGCCATTGCCTATTTCTGGCTGCGTGAGAAAGAGCTGACCCCGGTGCGGATTCTGGCGCTGGTCATCGCGCTGTCGGGCCTGACGCTGGTGGTATCCGGTCGCATTTCGTTTGATGCCATGGCCTGGAAAGGCATTCTCGGCAGCTTCCTGTCCACGCTGCTGTTTGCCTTCAGCGGTGTCTGGGTCAAGCGCATCAATGCCGATGTTCATCCTGTGGTACAGACCAGTGGCACCCTTTGGGTATCTTCGTTTTTTTACCTGCTGACGGTGCCCCTGTTCGGCTTTCATTGGCCTGAAGTGTGGCCTCTGGCGGCGGTGGCCGGGTTGGGTTACCTGATCCTGTTCGGTTCGCTGCTGGCGTTCCTGCTGTACTTTTACATTCTGCGTAACCTACCGACGGCCCGGGTGATGCTGATTACCCTGATGGCACCGGTGCTGGCGCTGATGTGGGGCTTTCTGCTGCACGATGAGACGCTGCAGTCGACCACCCTGAGTGGTGTCTTCCTGCTGCTGGCGGGACTCAGTCTGTATCAGTGGCACCGGCGTTTTGATCTCTGGGTCGGGCAGTTGCTGGTGCGCCGTCCGATGTAAATTTGCACTCAATATTTTTCTTCCGCAGCCGATAGCCTGACAAACAGACCCATCTCTGCGGAGAAATGTATGAAACACAAAGTACTGACAGCCGGAGCCGTTCTGCTGTTAACAGGATGCGCTTCCGTCATGGATGAACAGGCTGGCGTTGAGTCTCCTGAGGAATTTTTCCAGCCGGTTGAGCAGGAAATTGACCCGGTGGCTCCCATGGTGCTGAGAGTGGTTGGTTATGGCGCTACCAATGAGTCATCGGAGCAGTCCGCGACACAGAAACGTCTGATGGCGATACGTGCGTCCAAACTGGATGCTTACCGTGCCATGGCGGAGCGGGTGTACGGAACCTCGATTCAGGGCAGCACCAGTGTCAGTGACATGGTGGTGCAGAACGACCGCTTCCGTACCTATGTGGAAACCTCCATTCACGGTGCCCGTGTGGTCTCGACCGAGTTCATGGCCGATGGCAGTGTCGAAACCATCCTCGAGATGACCATCGATCAGGGCTTCCGCAATTGTCTGCAGACCCGTGACAGCCAGCGCTTCAACGTCGATTGCCGGGTGCCGCTCGGTGCCCGCTCGGTGCAGCATTTTGCCGCATCCCAGCGTGACCGGGTGGAGTCGGAATCCGGCAGTCCGGAGAGTGGCTTCTACTTCATTGAATAACCGGAGGGCCACAATATGCGCTCTGCCAAATCCCTGGCTGCCTGTCTGCTGGCGGTCGTTTTACCCTTAGGTGTTTCACCGGCGTCTGCCGAAATGGTTGAGGTCGTAGGTCAGGCTGCACTTGACGGTGCACCTTCTGAAGCCCGTGAACGCGCCTTAAAAGACGCCCTTCATCAGGCCAGCCTGCAGGGCAACAGCCGGGTCAGTGCCACACAGCTGATGCAACATGGTGAACTGGTACGCGATGATGTGCAGGTTGCAACCACGGCCGTGGTGCACGATGTGCGTATTACGGGTGAGGATGTGGTGGATGGCATGTATCAGGTGGCGCTGCGTGCTGAGGTTACTCCGCAGTCCATGTGTCCGGTTCCGGAAAAGAACTACCGTAAGGCCATTGCCGTGACCGGCTTTGGTCTGGCCAGCCCGCAGCAGGCGACACTGGGTCATCTGGAAAATGCCGAGCAGGCACTGCCGCGTTGGCTTGCCGGTTCACTTAATCAGAGTGGCCAGCTGCACGTGCTTGATGCGACGGACATCAGCCTCTATCTCGATCCACGCCGGGCACCATCGGCGGAAACTGCTCAGCAGCGTCTGACGACGTCCGTCGCGCTGGCGACTCAGCTGGGTGCCCAGTATGTGGTGTCCGGAGTGATCCGTGATCTGGATGTGCACAAAGAGCGTCAGCGTGAAGGCCGTTCTCTGCTGGGTTCAGTGTTCAGCCGCTCTCATCACCCACGGGATTTTGTCATGGATGTGTTTATTCATGATGGTCTCAGCGGCGCCATGCTGTATCAGCATACCTACCGTACCAGTGGGTTGTGGGATGCCGATCCGCGCGATCATACCGGCTTTGCCACACCGGATTTCTGGGCGACTGCTTACGGCAGTAAGGTGTCAGACCTGTTGGAAACGGTCACTGACGATGTGAACGAAGCCCTGCGCTGCCAGCCTTTCATGGCGCGCATCGTCCGTGCCCGCGGTAACCGCTTGCACATTGAAGCGACGGCCAGTGCCGGTATCCGCCCGGGAGATACCTTCAAGGTGTACCGTACCGGTACTCTCTATAATCTGGACCTGGAGCCGCGTACCGAACTGACGGATATGGCTGCCGAGGCTGTGGTGCGTCAGGTGCAGCCACAGTTCATCATTGCCGACCTCAGTTACCCGGCAGAGACTCTGTCTATCCAGCGCGATGATATGGTGATTGCCTGGTAAAACTGGCACAAAAAAGACCCCGGTGAAAACCGGGGTTTTTTATTCAGGAAAATCAGAGTTCCACTGAAATCGACGGGCAACTCATGCGCTTGACCATCTGGTCCTGATTCCAGGTTTCCAGATGCACATCGAACCCCCACAGATAATGCAGATGTTTGAGTACCTCAAAGGTATCGGTCGACAACGGCTTGCCATCGCTCTGAGTGTGGCGCAGTGTCATGGAGCGGTCACCCTCAACATCCACCCTGGTGATCTGGATATCCGGTTCACGCACTGACAGGTCGTACATGCGCGCGAGATTTTCCCGCACTTTGCGGTAACCCGCCTGATTGTGAATGGCATCCACCTTGTAGTGATCTTCACTCTCATCGTCGTAGATGCTGAACAGATGAAATTCGCGGATCAGGCGTGGTGACAGAAACTGCTGGATAAAGCTTTCGTCCTTGAAGTCGCGCATGGCGAAATGCAGGGTTTCCAGCCAGTCTTTGCCGGCAAAATCCGGGAACCACTCGCGGTCTTCATCGGTTGGTTCTTCGCAGATACGTTTGATATCGCGGAACATATTGAAGCCGAGGGCGTACGGGTTAATACCACTGAAATACGGCGAGTCAAATGACGGCTGGTGCACCACATTGGTGTGCGAAGTCAGAAACTCCATCATAAAGCCGTCGGTGAGTTTGCCTTCGTCGTACAGGTGATTGAGCAGAGTGTAATGCCAGAAAGTGGCCCAGCCTTCGTTCATGACCTGAGTCTGGCGCTGTGGGTAAAAATACTGGGAAATTTTACGCACGATCCGGATGATCTCGCGCTGCCAGGGTTCCAGCAATGGCGCGTTTTTTTCAATAAAATAGAGCAGGTTTTCCTGCGGTTCCGAAGGGAACTGACGGCGCTTGACCTGCTTGGCATCCTTCTTACGGGTTGGCAGGGTACGCCACAGATCATTCAGTTGCTGCTGGCGGATACTTTCGCGTTCCTGCTGGCGCAGACGCTCTTCTGCAGCCGAGATCGGCTTCGGGCGTCGGTAACGGTCGACACCGTAATTCTGCAGCGTATGGCAGGCATCCAGCACACGTTCTACTTCGTCCTGACCATAGCGGCTTTCGCATTTACGCACGTAATTTTTGGCAAACACCAGATAATCAATAATCGAACTGGCATCGGTCCAGGTGCGGAATAAATAATTATTTTTGAAAAAAGAATTGTGACCATAACAGGCATGGGCAATCACCAGTGCCTGCATGGGCATGGTGTTTTCTTCCATCAGATAGGCAATACAGGGATTGGAGTTGATCACAATCTCGTACGCCAGGCCCATCTGGCCGCGTTGGTAACTTTTCTGGGTGGCAAGGAACTGTTTGCCGTAAGACCAGTGGTTGTAGCCGATCGGCATGCCGACCGAGGAGTAGGCATCCATCATCTGTTCGGCACTGATCACTTCTATCTGGTTCGGATAAGTATCCAGCCCGTAAAGCTTTGCCACCCGGCCGATTTCCCGGTCGTAGGTTTCCAGTAATTCAAAGGTCCAGTCCGAATCGGTGGAGATGTAGTCTCTCATACGGCCTCCTGATAACGGTCTTTGGCGAACAGTTCGCGGAAGACCGGGTAGATATCGCCGGGGCCACGGATCTGCGCCATGGCGAACTTGCGGTTATGGCTGGCCGTAATGGCGGTATAGGCTTCCCACAGCGCCTGATGGTGGTTGGGGGTAATTTCTATGTAGGCAAAGTACTGCACAAAGGGCAGCAGTTGCTCGGTTAATATCTGCGAGCACACCGGGGAGTCATCGTCCCAGTTATCACCATCGGACGCCTGCGCAGCATAGATATTCCATTCGTCCGGGTTGTAGCGTTCTTCGACGATCTGATGCATGAGTTTGAGGGCGCTGGAGACTATGGTGCCGCCGGTTTCACGGGAATAGAAGAACTCCTCTTCTGTTACTTCTTTAGCGCTGGTGTGATGGCGGATAAAGACGATTTCTATCTGCTCGTAATTCTTTTCCAGAAACAGATACAGCAGGATATAAAAGCGTTTGGCGATATCCTTGATGTCCTGAGTCATGGAACCGGAAACATCCATCAGACAGAACATCACCGCTTTGCTGGTGGGCGTCGGTACCTTGATCTGGTTCCGGAAGCGCAGGTCAAGATCATCAATAAAGGGCAGGGTTTTCAGGCGCCGTTCGAGGTCTTCGATGGCGGCCATGTATTCATTGATTTTCAGCTGATCCGGCACCGCAGCCTGTTGCTCCTGTTCCAGCAGGGCACGCAGTTCTTTCAGCTTCTTACGCTTGCCGGCGCCCATGCCGATGCGCCGGGCGTGGGCATTGCGCATAGTGCGGACAATGGAGAGATTATTCGGCGTACCTTCCGAGACAAATCCGGCCCGGCGTGTTTTGAAGTTCTTGCTCTGCGCCAGGGTCTTTTTCACCATGTTGGGCAGAGCCAGATCATCAAACAGGTAATTGAGGAATTCGTCTCTGGTGATGTAAAACGAAAATTCGTCTTCGCCGTCGCCCTGATTGCTGGCCTGACCCGAGCCGCCGCCCTGACCACCCTGTTTGGGTTTTTCCAGTTCATCCCCGGCCTGAAATTCTTTATTGCCGGGATACACTCTGTGCTGACGGCCACCGGGGCCGTGCGTCAGGTGAGGCTCATGGGTATTACGGGTCGGAATACTGATCTGTTCGCCACGGTCCATATCCGTGATGGAGCGGCGATTGACGGCGTCGGACACAGCGTCCTTGATGTGGGCACGGTAGCGGCGCAGAAAACGCTGCCGGTTGACCATGCTTTTATTCTTTCCGTTCAGCCGCCGGTCGATAATATAAGACATCGATACCTCGTTAGTGCCCGTAGCCGGGCACATCAGCGGTTACTGGGATTTACGCACGCGCAGATACCATTCTGACAGCAGGCGAACCTGCTTCTCGGTATAGCCACGTTCGGTCATCCGGGCGACGAAATCGTCGTGTTTTTTCTGGTCATCGTTGGACGACTTGGCCGAGAAGGAAATAACCGGCAGCAGGTCTTCTGTATTCGAGAACATTTTCTTCTCAATAACAGAGCGCATTTTCTCGTACGACTGCCAGCTCGGATTGTTACCGTTGTTGTTGGCCCGGGCACGCAGTACGAAATTCACGATTTCATTACGGAAATCTTTCGGGTTACTGATGCCAGCGGACTTCTCAATTTTCTCCAGCTCTTCGTTAATGGAGGCGCGATCGAGCATTTCGCCGGTTTCAGGATCACGGTACTCCTGATCCTGAATCCAGAAATCGGCGTACGTTACATAGCGGTCGAAAATGTTCTGACCATACTCAGCGTAGGATTCCAGATAGGCGGTCTGAATTTCTTTCCCGATAAATTCAACGTATTCGGTGGCCAGATATTCTTTCAGATAATTCAGGTAACGGTTGGCGGTTTCTTCCGGGAACTGTTCCTGTTCAATCGCCTGCTCCAGAACGTACATCAGATGTACCGGGTTGGCGGCAATTTCTGTGGCATCAAAGTTGAAAACTTTTGACAGAATTTTAAAGGCGAAACGGGTGGAAATACCGGTCATGCCTTCATCGACACCCGCCGTATCACGGTATTCCTGAATGGATTTTGCTTTCGGGTCGGTGTCTTTTAAATTCTCACCGTTGTAGACGCGCATTTTCGAGTAAACGCTGGAATTCTCCGGCACTTTCAGACGTGAAAGTACGGTGAATTTAGCGAGCATTTTCAGGGTGTCCGGTGCGCAGTGCGCCGTTGACAGAGAACTGCTGCTGAGCAGCTTTTCGTAAATACTGACTTCTTCATTCACGCGCAGGCAATAAGGCACTTTGACGATATAGACCCGGTCAAGGAAGGCCTCGTTGTTCTTGTTGTTACGGAAGGCCTGCCATTCCGATTCGTTGGAGTGCGCCAGAATGATCCCGCCAAAGGGCAGGGCACCGGTACCTTCAGTACCGTTGTAATTACCTTCCTGGGTGGCGGTCAGCAGCGGGTGCAGCACCTTGATCGGCGCTTTGAACATTTCCACGAACTCCATCAGGCCCTGGTTGGCGCGGCACAGAGCACCGGAGTAGGAATAGGCGTCCGGGTCGTCCTGAGAGAAATCTTCCAGCTTGCGGATGTCGACTTTACCGACCAGGGCAGAAATATCCTGGTTGTTTTCATCACCCGGCTCGGTTTTGGCAACACCGACCTGATCCAGGATGGACGGGTAGAGTTTAACGACTTCGAATTTACTGATGTCACCGCCGTATTCGTGCAGGCGTTTTACCGCCCAGGGTGACATGATGCGGCCAAGGTAACGACGCGGAATACCGTAATCTTCTTCCAGAATGGCAGCGTCTTCGTCCGGGTCAAACAGCCCCAGTGGCGATTCAAAAACCGGAGAGCCTTTGATGGCGTAAAACGGAATGTTCTGGATGAGTTGTTTCAGGCGCTCTGCCAGGGAGGATTTACCACCACCGACCGGTCCGAGCAGGTAGAGAATCTGTTTGCGTTCTTCCAGACCCTGAGCAGCATGACGGAAATAGGAAACGATATTTTCGACCGCTTCTTCCATGCCATAAAATTCTGAAAATGCCGGGTAACGTTTGATCACTTTATTGGTGAAAATCCGGCTGAGGCGCAGGTCGCGCGAGGTGTCGATCAGCTCAGGTTCGCCGATGGCCATCAGCATCCGCTCGGCTGCGGTGGCGTAGACGGTGGGGTCTTCTTTACAGAGGTTCAGGTAATCCTGCAGACTCATAACCTCTTCCTGAGTCTGACGATAACGTTCCTGGAAACGGTCAAATACGCTCATGGTGGTACCTCGTGTCGCTGATATCCGGATTGTGGTGATGTTGGTTACATAGTGGCCTTGGGTGTCTGAAATTTTCTCCTTAGTCTCTACATATTTAGGCTTACCTTCACAGGCTTGCAACATAAATATGACAGCTTTGACTGTTTTACATGTAAAGAAGCATGAGACGTGCCGGATATGCAATTAGTCCGGTTTTATGGTGTGACAGGGGGGTACGGGGGGGGATGTTCCCAAGGATTACCGGTTAATTGCGGCAACGCGACCTGGTTCTCAGAAGGCAAACAATTGCCGCATTGTCACAGACTGTCATACGGCATAAAGACAGGCGTTTTTCACTGCAAAACACCTGTCTGTTGAGGTATTGCTCAGCGTTCGCACAATTCCGGTGCTGCCATTTTCCACATTTCGTAGCCACCATCGAGGCTGTAGACCTCGCTGTAGCCCTGTGAGGCAAAGAAGCCCGCAGCGCCCTGGCTGGAGTTGCCGTGGTAGCAGCAGACCAGCAATGGCGCGTCCTTCGGGGCCGACTGCATAAAGTCCTGTACATTATCGTTGTCGACCCGCACGGCCCCGCGTACGTGACCCTGAGCGTAGCTGCTCGGGTCGCGGATATCGGCAACCTTCAGTGCCGGGTTGTCGAACAGGTCCTTGGCTTTGGCACAGCTGATTCGTTGAAATGACATAGGTGTCTCCGGGAAATCAAAGGTATCAGTATGGCTGATTGCCGGCGGAGTCGGCTACGGTTAAACGCCACAGCAGACTGTGACTCAGTTCTCAGCCGGGACGCTGAAGCGTTGTCTGTCTTCCAGCCGCAGGGCTGTCAGGCTGCCACCCCAGACGCAGCCGGTGTCCAGCGCATGGATATCCGCGACACCGGTATGACCTTCCAGTGCGGCCCAGTGTCCGAACAGCAGCTGTGTACCGGATGAGCGCCGCTTCGGAACTGTGAACCAGGGCTGAAACCCCGGCGGAGCGGTATCCACGCCCTCTTTGGCGGTCAGATTCAGGTGGCCTTCAGGGTCAATGAAACGCATGCGTGTCAGGTAATTGACGATCACACGCAACCGGTCTGAGCCGGTCAGGTCATCATGCCACACGTCCGGCTGGTTGCCGTACATGGTCTGAAAGAAGGTCTCCGGGTCGCGCTTCATGGCCTCTTCGGCCTCGCTGGCCAGCTCACGGGCCTGAGTGGCACTCCATTGGGGCGGGATGCCTGCATGGCTCATACACCAGTGAGCGTTGCTGTCCAGATGCACCAGAGGTTGCTGCAGCAGCCAGCCCATCAGGGCGTCTGCGTCGGGGGCAGTCAGGATGTCACTGAGGGTATCGTTTTTCTTCTGACCGGCGCCGGTAAAGTACACCGCCAGCAGGTGCAGATCATGATTGCCGAGTACGGTCACGGCTTTGTTGTCGAGTTCGCGGACAAAACGCAGGCACTGCAGAGACTCCGGCCCGCGGTTGACCAGATCACCGGCGAACCAGAGCGTATCTGCTGCAGGGTCATACGACAGGCTTTGCAGCAGGCGCTGCAGAGCACCGAAACAGCCCTGCAGATCACCGATTGCGTAAGTAGCCACAGGCGCTCAGTTCAGGGCGTTGGGGTAGGCGAGGGTGAAGACCGGAATGCTGGCATGGAACAGGGTACCGTCATCCGCTTCCATCACGTAATAGCCGCGCATGCTGCCGACCTGGGTGCTGAGCACAGAGCCGGAGGAATAACGGTAGGTTTCGCCGGGCTCTATGGTGGGCTGTTCGCCGACCACGCCATCACCTTTGATTTCCTGCACTTCGGCATTGCCGTCGGCAATAAACCAGTGGCGTGAACGCAGGGTAGCAGCCTGTGCGCCGTTGTTGGTGATGCGTATGTGATAGGCAAACACAAAGCGGTTGTCTTCCGGAGTGGACTGCTCACTGAGGTATTCGGTCTGAACACTGACCCGGATGGTGTCTTCAGGTTTCATCGCCTGACTCCTTTGCAATGTCGGTCAGGGTGTCTGCAATTCTGACGTAATCCGCCAGTGTCAGCCGTTCCGGCCGCAGACTGGTATCAATGCCGATCTCTTCGAGTATACCGGGATCGATGAGTTTCTTAAGGTTGTTACGCAGGGTTTTACGGCGCATGTGAAAGGCTTCACGCACGACCCGCTCAAGGACAGCCGGGTCTTTTGCCGGATAGGGCAGTTGCGGATGCGGTACCAGGCGGACGATCGCGGAGTCCACTTTCGGTGGCGGATTGAATGAGCCCGGGCCAACCACAAACAGCGGTTCCACGCGGCAGTAATACTGCGCCATGATACTCAGGCGGCCATAGTCGCCGGAGCCTGGCTCGGCTGCCAGACGTTCAACCACTTCCTTCTGCAGCATGAAGTGCATGTCTTTCACCAGAGAGTGATGACTCAGCAGGTGAAAGATCAGCGGCGTGGAAATGTTGTACGGCAGGTTACCGACAATGCGCAGCTGCTGTCCTTCTGCCGGGATGGTGCTGAAATCGAATTTCAGGGCATCGCCTTCGTGGATATGAAAGTCCGGGAAGTTGAAAAACTGAGTACGCAGAATCGGGATCAGGTCGCGGTCCAGCTCGACGACGTGGAGCTTGCCTGTGGCATCCAGAATCGGGCCGGTGAGGGCGCCCATGCCCGGCCCGATTTCAACCAGACAGTCATCCGGCTGTGGATGAATGCTGCTGATGATGCGGCCGATCACGTACTGATCGTGCAGGAAGTTCTGGCCGAAGCGCTTGCGCGCTTTGTGTGTCTGGGCCTTGGGGATATGGTCACTCATGCGGTCTGGTTCCGGGTCATGTGGGCGGCCATCTGCGCGGCCACTTCGATGGCAGTATACAGGCTGCCGGGGTCGGCCTGACCAGTACCGGCAAGATCCAGTGCGGTACCATGATCAACCGAGGTACGGATGACCGGCAGGCCCAGAGTAATGTTAGCGGCGCGGCCGAAACCATGAAATTTCAGTACCGGCAGGCCCTGATCGTGATACATGGCCAGTACCGCATCGGCCTGCTGCAGATGCTTGGGTGTGAACAGGGTGTCGGCGGGTAAAGGCCCGGTCAGGTTCAGGCCTTCGGCGCGCAGGGCATCCAGGGCCGGAATGATCACGTCCAGCTCCTCACGTCCGAGATGGCCGTCTTCACCGGCGTGCGGGTTCAGTCCGGCGACCAGAATACGCGGCTGCTGAATACCGAATTTGCTCTGCAGGTCCTGATGCAGGATGCGCACAACACGCTGTATGCGCTCAGCACTGCAGGCTGCAGCTACGTCTTTCAGCGGCAGGTGGGTTGTGACCAGGGCAACCCGCAGATCGGTTGTCGCCAGCATCATGACCACTTCATCGCAGCCACAGTAGTCGCGGAAGTATTCGGTGTGGCCACTGAACGGAATGCCGGCGTCATTGATGATGCCCTTGTGTACCGGTGCGGTGACGATGCCGTCCCAGAGGCCGTCCAGGCTGCCCTGTACGGCGGTCTTCAGGGTCTCCAGTACGTAGAGACTGTTGTCATCATTGAGTACCCCTGCAGTGACCGGTGCGGTCAGTGGTACATGGCGCAGGAAGGCTCCGGGTTGTGCCGGTGCCGCGGCGTCAAAATGCGGCAATTCTGACGGCAGGTTGAGCCTCTGTGCACGCTCGCGCAACAGGTCTTCATCGCCGATCAGAATGAGCTGGATATCTGTAACGCCTGCCATGGCCTGCAGGCAGATCTCGGGGCCGATTCCGGCGGGCTCACCGGTGGTGATGGCCAGCCGCAGAGGCTGCTGGCCAGAGGTCACACACCGTCCTTGATATCGACGTAGGCTTCAGAGCGGATCTTGCGCAGCCAGATGGGCAGCTCTTCTTCAAAACGGCGGCCAAAGAGCATCTGACGGACCTGATTACGCTGAATTTCTTCACCCATGTCGGCCTGACGGCGGTCTTCAACCTTGATGATGTGCCAGCCGAAACGGCTCTTCAGCGGTTCGCTGATGGTGCCGACTTTCTGGGTTGCCATGACGCTGTCGAATTCCGGCACCATCTCACCCGGTGAAACCCAGCCGAGTTCACCACCGGCGGAGCCGCTGCCAGGGTCATCACTGAATTCACGCGCCAGTTCAGCAAAGTCTTCACCGGCTTTGGCCCGCTGATAAAGCTGGTTGATCAGTTCTTCGGCCTGCTGGTCATCGCGGACTTCGTTGGTGCGGATAAGGATATGGCTGGCTTTGGTCTGTTCGACAATCTGGGTGCTGCCGCCGCGCTTTTCTTCCAGCTTGATGATGTGGAAACCGCTGGCAGTGGAAATCGGGTCAGAAATATCGCCCGGGTTCATGTCTTTGACCCGTTCCGCAAAAATGCCCGGCAGCTGGCCTTCTTTACGCCAGCCCATATCACCGCCTTTCAGTGCCGTGGCACCGGCTGACTGGGCAACGGCGGCGCTGGCAAAGTCTTCACCGTTACGCAGGTCAGTAATCAGGGCATCGGCTTTCCGTTCTGCGGCCGCGTAATCTTCCGGGCTGGCAGCAGCCGGTACGGCAATCAGGATGTGACGCAGACGGTACTCGGCGGCGGAGGCAATACGGCCGATTTCAGAGGCGAGAAAGTAGTCGACGTCCTGATCGGTAATCTGGATGCGCTCACCCACCTGATACTGCTGTACCCGGCTGATGCGCATCTCATTACGGATCTGTTCGCGGGCATACGCGAATGACACACCTTCGCTGGTCATCGCCTGCTGGAACTCCGGCAGGGTCATACCATTCTGCTGGGCGATGCGCTGCATGGCTTCGTTCAGTTGCGATTCGCTGATGCGGATACCGGCACGCTGAGCCATCTGCAGCTGGATGCTCTCTTCGATCATGCGGTCCAGTACCTGTGAGCGCAGAGTGGCTTCATCCGGGATCTGCATGTCGCTGTTCTGCAGCTCGACAGTACGGATGCGCATGTCCAGTTCGCTGGCCATGATGACGTCGTCATCGACCACGGCAACGACCTGATCCACCAGCTGCGGGGCAGCCTGAACCGGGCCTGCGATGCCGAGGCTGAGGAAGAGGGCAGAAACAAATTTAGTAATCATGATATGTACGTCTTGAGTATCCATAGATGCTTTCGCTGAGAACCTGATCGGTACCGGCTCCGAGACTGGTCAGGCCTTTGAGCTGAATGGTCAGCAGCCAGCCAAAGCGTTTGTTAGTGGTGAAATCTTCACTGCTGTCGTTCACGACGCGCGACATTTCGCGGTATGAGAGCTGTGCCCGCCAGCAACAGTTCTGATATTCCACACCGGCCAGTGCTTCGAGTGTGGCGTCTTCCGGCTGCCTGACGTCCTGCTCGTAATGTTCAAGATCACGCAGCTGACGGCCAAACACGGCCCAGCTGTCAGTCAGGGCCCAGAATACACCAATATCCAGCTGGTCGGTGAAGTTCTCCCGGTCCGTTTCAGTATCCCGCACCAGCTTCTCCGTGCGTGAAACACTGAGCATGTGGTTCGACTTATCGGCGTAACGCACGCCGTAACGGCGCTGACGGGCATAGTTATCGTACGGGTCCCATTCCATGAAGGAGAAGACCGACAGATAGCTGTTCGGGTTCCATTCCGCTTCGCCCAGGGTGCTGGACGTTTCACGGGCCAGCAGCTCTTCAGATTCGCGCCCTTCGAGCGTTACCCGACGGTCTTCGAAATACCAGATACGGCCGAGTGAGAAGCGCAGCTGTTCGAGGCCATCGTCCCGGTAGAAGCGGGTAGTCACTCCGGCGCTGATCTGGTTGAGATCCGCCAGACGGTCGCCGCCGGTAAAGCGGTCACCGGTGAACAGGCTGTTGAAGGTCACGTCTTTGTCTTTGGTATCAAACGCCGGAACGTCTTCCTGACCTTCTTCATAGGGGCTGTAAACATAGAACAGGCGCGGTTCCAGCGTCTGCTGATAGTCGCGGCTCAGGGCGGCAAATTCGCGCTCAAAAATCAGCGTGCCATCAGTGCTCAGGCGGTAGGCACCGAACTCCGGTTCCAGTTCCACCTCATCCACCTCTTCGTCATAGAGGCGGTAGCTGCGGTAACGGTACTCCGCTTTCGGAATCAGGAAGCCGAACGGCCAGCGCATGTCGTAGCTGAGCGCTGTGTCTGAGAGGGTACGGTCACCATTGAGGGCACGGAAGCCGGACAAGGTCTGCTCGGTATCATTGATGATGGCTGAGCTTTCGCGGTTGAAGCGGGTGAATTCCAGCGTCTGCGACAGATTCCAGTTGTTTTCGGTGTCGGCAATCAGCGGCTTCCAGGTCAGGCCCGCCTGCGGCAGGCGGCGGTATGGACGGTTGCGCAGCAGGATATTTTCATCAACGGTCTGAAAGCTCTCCGCCAGCACACTGCCCTGCAGGTGGGTGTCGCTGTAGCGCACCAGCCCCCGGCGTGGCAGATGGGTAGTACGGTCGACGGTACCGGCCGGGCTCAGATCACGGAAGTAGTCGGGGTCGCTGACGTGGTTGTACACCCAGCTGTGGCTCCAGTGTTCGCCCCAGCGACCGGATTGCTGGTAGTTGGTCAGCCAGCGTTCCTCATCCAGTTCGGCGTCGTGGTTGAGGTAGTTGTAATTCAGCTCACCATCACCCAGCAGTCGGGTTTTGTGACGCAGCTGGTTCTCCCAGATCATGCCGTGATCCAGCACATGGTGAGGGGTGATGGTGGCGTCCATCTGCGGATGCAGATTCAGATAGAACGGCAGCTGTATGTCTTCCGCCTGGCCTTCACCATTGATGGCGATGGTCGGGTCGAGGAAGCCGGTGAGCCGGCGGTCATCAATCGGAAAGCGGTAATAAGGAATATACAGCACCGGCACTTCTTTGATGCGCAGGCGGCTGTGCCAGGCACTGCCGAAACCGGAGCCCTGATCCAGACGGATGTCGGCGGCCTTGATGTCCCAGTCGTTGCTGCCGGGTTCGCAGAAGGTCATAGTGGCGTCTTCGAGCAGCAGCAGATCATCATCCGGACGCTGCAGTCGCAGGGCAGAGCCACGCAGGTGGCGCTCTGTCAGGGAATAATTGGCGTCGTAGACCTCGACTTCACCGGTGGTCTCGTTGAAATACGCGCGGTCACCATTCACGGCAATACCCGGGTTGCGCAGACGGATATTGCCCTGCAGATCGGCTTCGCCGCTGTCCGCCAGCCAACGCACCTGATCACTGAGCAGAATGCGGTCTTTCTGACGCAGAATCACATTACCGCTGAGGCTGATGTCGCCACCATTGATGGCCATTTCCGACTCATCGGCTTCGGCTTCAATACGGTCTCCGTCAAGCGGGGTGATTTCAACCGGGCGGTAAGCGCCGCCGCAGAAAGTCGGCAGAGCGGCTGCTTCTTCCTCGCTGAGCAGGGCGCGTGGGTACCAGTTGAGGGCCTGAAAATTGAGGGCATTCTCTGCAGTCTGCTCAGCACCGGAAGTGACAGAACCGGCCGCACTGAGGGTGCAGATCAGGGCTGCCTTTGAAAGCGCTGAAAGGCGCGGTTTCCGTGGTGCTGACATCGTTGGCGACAAGCGCGAATCCAGAGTGAAGTGTGATATCTTAGCGCCTGCTCCCGCTGGCAGACACGCTGGCCTCAGCCGTTGTTTATTGTGGCAGACTTCTTCAGGCCCGCAATTCTATGGTCAGTGCGTGCACAATGTACAGTACTGCGGACGGTGCCGGGAGCGGAGCAGACCGTCAGATGTAATAACCGCCGTCTCAGATTTTCCACTCTGAGAGTGGCCAGACTGTGAGAACCCTATGGATCAGCGCCGGGATCACCTCGGACACTGGGCACGTCAGATGCTCAGCCAGCAACTCAGCAACGATATGACACCGGCCGTCCTCAGCATGGTTTCCGGTGATGCCAGTTTCCGCCGTTATTTCCGTCTGACGCTGGCCGGGCAAAGCTGGATCTGTGTGGATGCCCCCGCCGATAAAGAAGATAACCCTGCATTTGTGCGTATTGCCAGCCAGTGGCGCGCCAGCGGCGTATCTGTCCCTGCCGTACTGGCTCAGGACTTTGAGCTGGGGTTCATGTTGCTCGAAGACTTCGGTGACCGCCTGTTATGGCCCGCACTGCACGACAGTACGGCCACCGACGAAACCCGTGCTGCGCTTTACCAGCAGGCTATCGATGAATTGCTGCTGATTCAGAAGGTCAGTGCAACAGACCTTCCCGCGTACGACGAAGCTCTGTTGCAGCGCGAAATGGATCTTTTTACGGACTGGCTCTGTACCCGCCTGCTGGGGATGACCCTGTGTGACGACGAAGTAGCCATGTTCAACGCAGTACGCGCCGAGCTGGTGCGTTCGGCTCTGGCACAGCCGGTGGTGACTGTGCATCGCGACTACCACTCGCGCAATCTGATGCTGTGCACGGGTGGTGACATGGGTGAGCCTTCCGGCGATCACATCGGCGTGATTGATTTCCAGGACGCCGTCGCCGGACCGGTGACGTACGATCTGGTTTCCCTGCTGCGCGACTGTTATGTGCACTGGTCGCCGCATCTGGTGCAGGAACTGCTGGTGTATTACTACCGGGCCGCTTCAGAGCAGGACATCCATGGTATGCCGCTGCCTGACTTTACCCGGGCCTTTGATCTGATGGGGCTGCAGCGTCATCTTAAGGCCGCCGGCATTTTTGCCCGCCTGAGCCTGCGCGACGGCAAAGATGGTTATCTGGCCAGCATTCCCAATACCTGCCGTTATCTCCACGACGTCAGCGTGCAGTATCCGGAGTTCAGTGAGTTCAGCCATTGGCTGGAAACCCGCTTTATGCCGGCACTGGAGGTAAAAGGGCTGTGAAAGCCATGATACTGGCCGCCGGGCGGGGGACGCGCATGGCACCGCTCACGGATACCTGCCCCAAGCCCCTGATTCCGCTGTGTGGTACTCCGTTGATTGTGCATCATCTGCAGAAACTGGCAGCGGCCGGTTTCACCGAGGTGGTGATCAATCACGCCTGGCTGGGTGAGCAGATTGAGGCCGCGCTGGGAAATGGCAGCCGGTGGGGGCTGATGATCCGCTATTCCGCAGAAACCACGGCACTGGAGACTGGTGGCGGGGTGTATCAGGCGTTGCCACTGCTGGGTGGGGCGCCGTTTCTGCTGATCAACGGCGATGTCTGGACGGACTGGGATTACCGTAACGCCATCACCACAGAACTGGCACCGGGTGATCTCGCGCATCTGTGGCTGACCGCTAACCCTGAGCACAATCCACAGGGTGACTTTGCCCTCAATGACGGCCGGGTGAGCGATCAGCACTCACTGACGTTCACTGGTATCAGTATTCTCAGTCCGGAACTCTGGCGGGACAAACAGGCAGGGGTGTATCCTCTCGCCCCCATGCTGCGCAGTGCCATGGCCGCAGACCGGGTAGCCGGTACTTTGCTCGATGGCCGCTGGGTGGACGTGGGTACCGCTGAACGTTTAACAGGTCTGGAGCATATGCTGACAGGAGAAATGGATTGAAAGCCGTGCTGAAAAGCCGCCGTTCCTGGCTGGGTAAGGCCACGGGTGCCGGCCTCGGTTTTCTCAGTGGCGGTCCGGTCGGGTTGGTTATCGGTGCTGTGGCCGGTCATCTGGTCGACCGTGTTTCAGACCGCAGTGCAGCACCGGGTGTGGTATTCCGGCAGGATCATATTGATGGCCTGTTCCGCCTGTCCGGGCATCTCGCCAAGGCCGACGGCCACATCAGCAAAGAAGAAATTCATGAAGCCACGCGGCTGATGGATAAACTGCGGCTGGAGCCTTCCCGCCGCCAGCAGGCGATCCGTTTCTTTAACGACGGCAAGGCGCCTCTGTACCGTCCGGACCGCGACCTCTACAGTCTCAATGCATCCCTGAGCGGCCTTGATAAAGAAGTCCTGCTGTCATTGCTGCTGCGTCTGGCGTACGCCGATAAAACCCTGCAGCCGGCAGAAATCCGGGTGCTGAAACGCGTGTGCGATGTGTTCGGTGTCAGTGCCATCCGTTACCTGTGGCTGAAAAACCGGGCCCGGGTCGGTTATGACTGGTTGTCTGAACCCCGCATTCTGCCGGAAACCCGTTTCCGTCTGCGCCGTGGTAAAGAGGGTTCAGCGGTCCAGAATGCCTATTCGGTTCTCGGTCTGGAACCGGATGTTTCCGATGCCGATCTGAAAATTACCTACCGCCGTCGTATGAGTGAATTTCATCCGGATAAACTGCATGCGCGCGGTGCCTCGGTTGCCGATATCAACCGTGCCAAAGAAAAGGCCCAGACCATTCAGACGGCCTACAACCTGCTGCGCAAACACCGCCGTGGTGAGCGCTGACTCCAGCTCTGTCTGGTGGCTGTATCTGATAGCCACCAATACAGGTTCGCTTTATTGCGGCATCAGTACCGACGTACAGCGCCGCTTCAGTGAGCATTCTCACGATCCGAAAAAAGGTGCGCGCAGTTTGCGCGGACGTGGACCACTGACACTGAAATTCTCCGCGCAGGCGGGTTCGCATTCCGCTGCCCTAAAAGCAGAATATGCGGTAAAGCGTTTAACCCGTGCGCAGAAACTGAGTTTAATTCAGGGGGATACGGCTCTGATGCAACGCGTCGGGCTGTCACCGGAATGACACAGAATTGTCATTATTCGCGGCCTGTTTATGCACCATATCTGCCGATTGGCTAATATTTAACGCTATTCAGTAAACTGTGTTTAAACTTTTTATATCCACCGGGTAGAATGCATTGCTTCTGTCAGAACTGATATTAATAACATGTTGAGCTCCGTCTGGGCGGCCCGCTGGTATCTTCTCCTTGGCACGGTCACCTTTTTACTGACCCTGCTGATGACCACGCCGCTGCATTTCGTCTGGCAGTACGTCAGCCCCTACACCGACATGCTGCCGGTCCGGGTTGCTCAGCCAACCGGAACCCTCTGGCAGGGTACCGCGCGTATTTCTGACCCTGCTCTGGGTGAGCTGGATGCCGGATGGACTATTGCCCGCCCTTATACCCTTTTCCTTGGTGAACTGAATCTGGACCTGTCTCTGGAGGGTTCTGCGCTGCGTTTTGACGGTGTAACCCGTCTTGATGGTCTGTGGCAGGGTATGCCTTCACATCTTGAGCTGAATGGTGCCAGTGGTTACCTCAGCTCATCGGTGGTGAACCGCTTTCTTGCCCCGCAGCAGGTTTCAATGGATGGTGAGTTTGAAATCAGTGGACTGACGGCGGATATCTCGCTGGTGGATGAACGCCTGCACAGTGCTTCTGGTCAGCTGGTGTATGGCGGCGGCAGTGTGACGTATCCTCTGCAGCGCGGAAAAAATCAGACGGCAGAGCTGCCGGTTCTGGTGGCCACCATTGGTACCCAGGGTGACAACATCGTCGTCCCGGTTGTGACCGAAGAAGGCCAGCCGCTGGGCGAAGCCTATCTGCAGCCGGATGGCTGGGGTGGTGTCCGTGTGCTCAGACGTGCTATTGATATCGCTGGCCAGACCTGGCCGGATAAGCAGGCGGCTGAAGACAGCATCGTCTTCGAAGTCTCGCAGAAGGTAATGTAAGCAGATGACAGCAAGCGCAGAACAGACACCGCAACTTCTCCCGTGGCAGCGCCGCACGGTGCTGCTCAGCCGTCTGTTGCTGACGCTGGTGGCTGGTGTGCTGCTGGCTCATCTGGTGTGGCTGATTGTGGCACCTGAGCCTCTGATTCTGGCCAAGCCCGATACCACGGGTGGTCAGCGCAGCGCAGGCCTGCAACTGAGCACAGCGCCTTATCATGTGTTTGGCGAAGTTGGCGCAACCCCGGTTGTGGCTACTCCCACCAAAGTCGAGGCACCGGAAACCAAACTGCGTCTGGTGTTGTTGGGTGCAACACATTCTTCTGACCCGAAAGGCTCAGGCGCCATTATTGCTCGGCCCGGGTCTGCCGGTGAGTTTTTCCGCGTGGGTGACACCGTTCAGGGGCGTACCAAGCTTGCTGATGTGTATCCGGACCGGGTCATCCTGGACACCGCCGGTACCATGGAAACCCTCAAGTTCGAGGATGATCCCCGTTCGTCCGGCCCGCTGACCCGTCAGGTGGCGCCAGCCCGGGTTGATGACCGCTCCTCGGAAGACGAAGCAGTTGAGAAGATGACCGAACGTTTCAGCCAGATCCGCCGCCCCAGTGACTTTGTCACCATGGCCGGTGAAATGGCCCAGGAATCACCGGAGCTGCTGATCCGCAGCCTCGGGCTGGAGCCGGTTGGCGTCGGCGAAGGGTATGACATTACCGGCGGCTCGGTACTGCTGAAAGCAGGCATGCAGCCGGGCGATAAAATCCTCTCCATCAATGGTCAGCCGCTGGGTGACACTGATTCAGACCAGATGCTGTTCGAGCAGGTCATGAACGATGGACGGGCAAGAATTGAGGTTCAGCGCGGCAATAAGCGCTTTACCATTAATCAGACTTTTGGAGTGCAGAATTGATCTCGTTTAGCCGTTGGATGCAGGCACTGCTCCTGACCGCCGCACTGGCCATCCCCACACTACACGCCCAGGAAGACAGCTGGCAGATCAACCTGAAAGAAGCGGATATCGAAGCTTTTATCAGTCAGGTTGCTGACATCACCGGTAAGAGTTTTGTGCTGGATCCACGCATCAAAGGCAAGGTCAGTGTGGTCTCCAATGAGCCGATGAATAAAGACGGCGTCTATGAACTCTTCCTCTCCGTACTGCAGATCCACGGGCTCGCTGCCGTACCAGCGGGTGAAGTCACCCTGATCATCCAGCAGAATGACGTCAAACAGGCTGGCCGCAGTCTCGACACCCCGGCAGGCCGTAACAGCCAGGAGCTGCTGACCAAGGTCATCATGATCAAGAACGTACCGGCGCTGGATCTGGTGCCGATTCTGCGTCCTCTGGTGGCCAAGTACGGTCACCTGGCCGGTGTCCGTTCCGCCAATGCCCTGATCATTTCGGATCACGCCATCAATATCACCCGTATTGAAGAAATCATCGAGCGCCTGGACCGTTCCGGCTCGGAAGAATTTGAAGTGATTCAGCTGAAAGAAGCCTGGGTTGGTAACGTGGTCAACACCCTGCAGAGCCTGGACCCGGCGAAAGTGGCGCAGGGCGGCGAAGAAGGGGATAACACGTCCGGTACTATCCGTGTGGTAGCGGATGAGCGCAGCAACCGTCTGATCCTCAAAGGCGAGAAGAACGCCCGGGAACGCATCCGTCAGCTGATCGAGAAACTGGATCAGCCATCCTACTTCAGCGGCAGTGCTCAGGTTATCCGTCTGCAGTACGCTGACGCCACAAAAATGGCTGAGATGCTGAAAAACCTGATGAACGAGCAGTCATCCGGAGAAGGCGACGCGGCCAAGATCAAAGGTGATGTCGGTATTCATGCCGATGAAGACCTGAACGCTCTGGTGGTACGTGCTGAGCCATCGGTGATGAAAGAAATTCAGGATCTGGTGGCGTCTCTGGATGTGCGCCGTGCCCAGGTGCTGATTGAATCTGCCATTGTCGAAGTGACCGGTGACGTGACCCAGGCCTTAGGCGTGCAGTGGGCCACTGGTAACCTGGATGCACCGGTAGCCGGTACTAACTTCAGCAACGCGGGTCCGTCTCTGGGCACGATCGCTTCCGGTGTTGCCACCGGTGATTACGCCAGCGCCGTGGGCAATGGCCTGACCATCGGCGGATATAAGGAATCCGGTGGCGATATCGATTTCGGTGTGGTGATTCAGGCACTGAAGAGCAACACGGCCACTAACCTGTTGTCCACGCCGAGCATCATGACACTGGATAACCAGGAAGCAGAGATCATTGTCGGTCAGAACGTGCCTTTCGTTACCGGCTCCACCGCTTCAAGCACCAACAGCAACCCTTTCACTACCATTACCCGTGAAGACGTGGGTGTGACGTTAAAAGTGACGCCGCACATTCACGATGGCGAAGCTATCCGTCTGGACGTGGAAGCCACGGCTGAATCGGTAGCATCCACCACCGTCGAAGGCAGCTCGGACCTGATCACCAACAAACGTTCGATCAAGACCATGATTCTGTCGGAAGACAAAGAAACCATCGTACTGGGTGGCCTGATCCGTGATGACGTGCAGGAAGTGGTGAGCAAAGTACCGGTGCTGGGCGATATCCCGCTGCTGGGCTGGCTGTTCCGCTCCAAGTCGGTCAATCAGGTGAAAAGTAACCTGATGGTATTCCTGCGCCCGACCATCGTCAGTGATACCGGCACCGCGCGCAGTCTGACCCATGATAAGTTCAACGGCATCTGGGAGTTCACCCTGTCGGATCAGCTGGGTGCGGATGAAGTGGGTGGCGAGATGGAAAACCTCTTCAGAGGCCTGCCGCCGATGGTCCGCGACTGAGCGGAAGCCTGAAAAAAAAACCGGGGATATCCCCGGTTTTTTATGCCTGAATTACTGCTCTGAGGATGCGCCGGACAGCAGCAGCGGGTTGAGACCAGCCTCGCGCATCAGGTCACACAGACCGATCAGCGGCAGCCCGATCAGGGCATTCGGGTCGCGTCCTTCCAGTCGTTCAAATAACTGAATCCCCAGGCCTTCCACACGGAAACTGCCGGCACAGTCCAGGGGTTGTTCCACCGCCACATAGTGCTCAATTTCTTGCCGTGACAATGCACGGAAGACAACCCGGAAAGGCTCGCACAGGGTCAGGCAGATGTCTTCAGACAGGTTGAGAAGACACAGGCCGGTCAGGAAGTCGACGCCCGTTCCCTGCGCCTGCATCAGTTGTCTGACGGCATTTTCCGCTGTTCCCGGTTTGCCGTGAATCCGGCCGTTGAGCAGGCAGGTCTGATCGCTGCCGATCACCCAATGTGCGGGAAACTCAGCCGCCACAGCACGGGCTTTGGCTTCGGCCAGACGCAGGACATACGCCTGTGGGTCTTCTCCGTCGAGAGGCGTTTCATCAATGTCTGCGGCCTGCTGCCGGAAGGGCAGACCCAGCTGCTGCAGCAGGCTGGCGCGATAGCGCGAAGACGACGCCAGAATCAGGAGGGCTTGTCGGAGATCGGACGTTTGCATGAGTGCCTGTGGTATTCGGGACATAAAAAAAGGCGCCGCAGCGCCTTTTTTATTATGCCGGAAAATCCGCGGATTACGCGAAGTTTTCGTTGGCAAAGTCCCAGTTAACCAAGGCCCAGAAGCCTTTCAGGTAATCAGGACGTACGTTGCGGTAATCGATGTAGTAAGCGTGTTCCCACAGGTCAACGGTGATCAGCGGGGTCAGGCCTTCAGTGATCGGAGTACCGGCGTTGGAGGTGTTAACGATATCCAGAGTACCGTCTTCTTTTTTCACCAGCCAGGTCCAGCTGGAACCGAAGTTGTTCACAGCCATATCGTTGAATTTGGTTTTGAAATCTTCAAAAGAACCAAAGGCTGCATTGATGGCATCAGCTACAGCACCAGTCGGCTCGCCACCACCGTTCGGGCTCAGGCTGTTCCAGTAAAAGGTGTGGTTCCAGATCTGAGCTGCGTTGTTGAATACACCGCCGGAAGAGGTCTTGATAATGTCTTCCAGTGACTTGGACGCCAGATCAGTACCTTCTACCAGACCGTTCAGTTTGGTGACGTAGGTCTGATGGTGTTTGCCATAATGGTAGTTGAGGGTTTCTTCTGAAATGTGTGGTTCCAGAGCGGTTTTTTCGTAGGGCAGGGCTGGAAGTTCAAACGCCATAATCTCTCTCCATTTTTCTCAGATTGGTCAGGATGACCGGAAATCATCTGCCAGTGTCAGGCAGGAAAAAACGTTGCAGATGCAGGTATGACATGACCGGTTGCGGTCACCTGCACGAACGGAATTTCCGTGCCGGTTGCAGTGGCCGATCATAACACTGCGATCATTAAAACGGCCATCAGTTATTAGCCTGGCTGGTACCGTTATCCCCGGTCTGCAATTTACTTACCACTATTGCATATGAAACCGTCAGGTATATCCGGGCAAGCTGTTGCCTCAGGTCCGACATTCATTGACTTCATCAGTTCACTGGCGATAATCAGGGATTAGCAGCTTTCCGCTGAACATCACAGGCCAGCATTCTGATGGGGGATATCAGATGTCCGGCACTCATTCTAACAATAATGACATCAGTGTGATCGCTGATATCCGGTGGAATTATGGAACAGTCTCATTCAAATAATATTCTCTCTGAAGAAGAACGCCGTCGCCGCAAAGAAGAGCTGCGACGCCAGGCGCAGGAACGTCTCGCCAATGCCGGGCGCTATGCCGCAGGGGCTTCGTCACAGCAAAATGAGTCGCCTTTTGTTGCGATGGCGGAACCCCTTGATCCGGTGACGCCACCAACGCCTTCCAGTGAGCTGTCGACCAGTGTTCTGCCACCGGAAACCAGCAACAAAACCCCTTCGGCAGTTGCAGTGCTGTCGCTGGTGCTGGCAGGCGGAGCCATTCTGGCAGCTGGGTATCTCTACACCCAGCTGGAGAAAACCCAGACGCAACTCACGGCAGTGAATACCCTGCTGACCCAGAAAGCGGCACAGCTTGATGGTCTGAGCCAGAAGCTGTCTGCCACGGGTGAAACTGCAGATCTGTCACTGGATGCGCTGAAAGTGGTCCTGCGCGATCAGGAAGCGGCCATCGGCGAAATGGGATCACGTATCAGTGAAAACACCAACCGTATACGCAGCTTCCCGAACATGGATTCCCTGGCTCAGGATCAGCGCGATTTTGTGAAGCTGGCGTATGACCTCAAAGTCAAAGTCGGGCTGCTGGAAGAGCAGATGCAGGAAGTGGCGCCTGTGGCGCGCAGTTCAGGTCCGGGTGTGACTCAGCTGCGCTCGGAAGTTTCTGACTTGCGCAAAGCCGTCAGTGATGTCAGTCAGACTTACAGCTATAAAGAAGTTCAGGATATGAAACTGCAGCTTGAAGACATCAATATCCGTCTCGACCGGATTCAGAACGCGGTATCTGCGAACTGAGATGTACGGGCACAAAAAAGGGCAACGTCAGTTGCCCTTTTTTTATGCGTTTATGAAACCGCATAGCGTATCTCAGCGGGCACCCGGTCCCGGTGTCTGCACGGAGGTGACACTGCCGATGGCACGGGTTTCGCGTACCAGCATTTCGCCGGTGTTGGTACTGGAGCGGTATTCACCAACATAAAAATCAATGTTGTTAACCACAGGCTGAGGTGTGGTGAAAAAGGTATCGCCTTCAGCCACATCAATCAGGTCGTCGTTTTCTTTATCACGGCCCAGGGCGTTGTCACGTACAGGACGGGATGCTTCTTCAGCCGCTGCCTCACCGGCCGCGGTCGGGCCCATGGCACCCTCAACCACAGTGCCGTCCATTTCAGTATTCAGCATTCTGGCGAGAGGGAAACTCTTGGATGTGGTGCGGTTGTACCACTCATAGCCGACGTATTCGGAACGGTCTGAGGTTTCACGCGCATCTTCCACAGCCTGTTCCAGGTCGGTGGTGGCGTAAGCAGCCTGAGCTTCTTCATCAGTCAGGTACTCAGCGGCGCTGGCTGAGGTGGAAATGAGGGCTGTCAGCAGAGCTGATGCAAGTTGTCTGTGATTCATGACGGACTTCCTGACAGTAAACGTTTGTTATTTTTTCTACAATATACTGTAACGCTCACTTTGTGTACAGGTTCCTCCGTTCACTCATGCAAAATGCTTGCATCACCGTACAGGCCGGTTAACATGTCAGTCTGTAACTGAACCGGTAACCTGCTCGGGCAGGCACAATAATAATGATAAAAAGAATCTTACAACTGACACTTCTGTCTTGCCTGCCATTGTTTCTGGGGGCATGTGACAACTTCCGGATTAATACCTTCGACCAGTTCGGTTCGTATCCGAAATGGCTCTTCGGGCCCGACGGTCACGAATACAAGCCTGTCGGTTACCGCTGGGATTATGAGCGCAATGCGTTGTTGTACGTTTACCGTCCGGCCACCCGCTGGTCGATGGATGAAGTCGAAGCACCAAGCTTCAACGTCAATGGCAAGCGCCTGTTCAACATCAAAGGTGGCTCATACACCTGGTACGAACTGGAACCCGGTCAATACGATTTCCTGGTGCGTCGCGGTATCTTCGGTATCGAAGGCCTGGGGCCGCTGACCAAAACCTACAGCGACTTCTCTCTGAATGTGAAAGCCGGCCGGGTGTATTACCTGCGCTATTCTGAGATTGACCCGCAGGGTGTGATGATCACCGAAGACGGTAAGCCGGGCGGTGACGGCCCGCTGCAGCTGGTTGGTTCTGACATGGCCGTACCGGAAATCAAAGACACCCGCATGCTGCATCATGGCCGTGATCTGTTGTCGACGCCGTACCGTCTGGCCGACAGTTCTTCCGCCGTTACTTCGCCGTCGGCGCCTGCTCAGCGTCGTCAGGAACAGCAGCAGGAAGAACAGGCTCAACCTATTATTCTGCAGTTTCCGGAAGACGAACCGGAAGAAGAGGAAACCACCGGCGACAAGTCAGACTGGTGGCCCTTCTGATTTCTTGAGAGCCTGAGTCGTTTTAGACACACGTCTCTTGCGCTACAATACCTGAACCCCGGACGCCCACATCAGTGGGCGTTTTTTCAGCCGGACTCGTTACCCAGGCTGACCCGGCTTGCCTTGTTGGCCGGTTCAGGCGTTCATGAGAGAGAAACCAGATGACAGTGATCAGGCAAGAAGACCTCATCCAGAGCGTAGCGGATGCTCTGCAGTATATTTCCTACTACCACCCGAAAGACTTCATCGACGCCGTGCATGAAGCCTATCAGCGTGAAGAATCCAAAGCTGCCAAAGATGCGATGGCGCAGATCCTGATCAACTCCCGCATGTGTGCCATGGGCCACCGTCCGATCTGTCAGGACACCGGTATCGTCACCATCATGCTTAAGATCGGTATGGACGTGAAGTTCGAAGGCGACATGAGCGTTGAAGACATGTGTAACGAAGGTGTCCGCCGTGCCTACATGAACCCGGATAACGTACTGCGTGCCTCGATTCTGGCTGATCCGGATGGCAAGCGGGCCAACACCAAAGACAACACTCCAGCCATCATCCACATGAAACTGATCCCGGGTAACACCGTGGATGTGGAAGTCGCAGCCAAAGGCGGTGGCTCAGAAGCCAAGACCAAATTTGCCATGCTCAACCCGTCTGACTCCATTGTTGACTGGGTACTGGAGCAGGTGCCCAAGATGGGTGCTGGCTGGTGTCCGCCGGGTATGCTGGGTATCGGCATCGGTGGTACTGCTGAGAAGGCCATGATCATGGCTAAAGAATCCCTGATGGAACCGATCAACATCCATGAGCTTCAGGCCCGTGGTGCGCAGAACCGCGCTGAAGAACTGCGTCTGGAGCTGTTCGAGAAGGTCAACAAGCTCGGTATCGGTGCACAGGGTCTGGGTGGTCTGACGACGGTACTCGATGTCAAAGTGCTGGACTACCCGACTCACGCCGCGAACAAACCGGTGGCCATCATTCCGAACTGTGCCGCTACCCGTCACGCGCACTTTGTGCTGGACGGTTCCGGCCCGGCTGCACTGGCAGCGCCAAAGCTGGAAGACTGGCCGGAAATCAGCTGGGAAGTGGGCGACTCCGTACGCCGCGTGAATCTGAATACCGTCACTGAAGACGACGTAAAAGACTGGAAAACCGGTGAAACCATCCTGCTGTCCGGCAAGATGCTGACCGGTCGTGATGCTGCGCACAAGCGCATCGTCGATATGCTCAACAAGGGTGAAGAACTGCCGGTTGATCTGAAAGGACGCTTTATTTATTACGTAGGCCCGGTTGATCCGGTGCGTGATGAAGTGGTGGGTCCTGCGGGTCCGACCACAGCCACCCGTATGGATAAGTTTACCCGTACTGTTCTGGAGAAAACCGGCCTGCTGGGCATGATCGGTAAATCCGAACGTGGTGACGTCGCCATCGAAGCCATCAAAGACAACGAAGCCGTGTACCTGATGGCCGTTGGTGGTGCTGCGTATCTGGTGTCTCAGGCCATTAAAGCCGCCAAAGTCGTGGGCTTTGAGGATCTGGGTATGGAAGCCATTTACGAATTCGACGTGGTGGATATGCCGGTCACCGTGGCAGTGGATACCAAAGGCGAGTCTGTGCACAAAACCGGTCCGCAGACCTGGTTCAAGCGCATCAATGCCGTTGAAGCCTGATCTGCCATACGGTCTGAGGGGGAACCCCCTTCAGTCTGACATGACGGATAAAAACACAATCTGTAAAGACTGACAAAAAAGGAGCGTAAGCTCCTTTTTTGTTGTCCCAGATCTGTTGTCCAGAGCAAGTCACTGATTCCGGAGGAATTATGTCTCAATGTCTTGAAGAAACGGCCCTGCAAACAGCCCTGGCCGCCATGCCCGGGTGGGAACACCTGCTGGTGGATGGCGCTGATGCCATCGGTAAATGCTGGCACTTTGCCGATTTTGCCGGTGCATTCCGCATGGCGGAGCAGGTTGCGGCACTGGCCGAAGAGCGTAACCATCATCCACGTATGACCGTCGACTGGGGCAAGCTGACCATTCTCTGGTGGAGTCATGAGGCTGGTGGGGTGACATCCGCCGATCTGCAGATGGCGCAGGGGTGTGATGCCATCAGTGGCTGATATCGTCATCTGCGCCTGAACCGGACCGTGTCTGATGCCGGAATGACCGTCTGTTCCGGAGTCATCTTATTTTCTTATTTTCTTATTTTTGTCACCTTTCTGACCCTTCACCGTCATCATTCGCCATTACTGTCTCCGGGTGCAGGAACCTCCCTATGCTCAAAAATCAGAAATGAGAGAGAAATTATGACAACCCTGAAGCAGAATAAACTTCTCCAGGCACTGCTGCTGGCTGTTCTGGCCGGTGGCCTGGCAGCCTGTGGTGGTGATGACGGTAACAATGGTTCAAATGGTTCAAACGGTACTGATGGCGCAAACGGCACTAATGGTACCGATGGCACCAATGGTACTGACGGTACGAACGGTACCGATGGCCAGAACGGTTCTCCGGCCTTCATCAAATTTGTTGGTGTTGATGCACCGTCAACGGATGCCGAAAAGCGTGAGATCAGCGTATCTCAGGCTGTTGTAAATGGTCAGATCTATGGTGGTGAGTACAACACTCTGGCGCGCTCAGGCGATGACATCGGTGGTGTCCAGTTCGGTCAGCTGGTTGACGAATCCGGTACTGTTCTGCAGGAAGAAGATCTGTCAGTACGCATCTCTGACTCCAACGAATTCACCTCTCTGCTGCCAATCGGCGAAAAACTGTTCTCTGTTTCCCAGTTTGAAGACCGTCCGGGTGCCATGTTCCTGATGGAACTGGATCAGAACGCTGAAACCGGTGCACTGAGTGTTTCTTCCCTGTCGCAGATCGACCAGTCCGGTATTCACGGTGGTTGGGTACACTGCGCCGGTTCTGTGACTCCATGGACGACCCACCTGGGCTCTGAAGAATACGAACCGAATGCCAAAGACCTGCCGACCAGCACTGAAGCGGCGGCCGATTCTTACACTGCCGGCATGCTGGATTACTACACCACCACCGAATGGAACCCGTACTTCTACGGCTGGCCGGTTGAGATCACAGTCACCGAAGACGGTACTGCGACGCCTGAGAAACACTATGCCATGGCCCGTCTGGCGTTCGAGCTGGAATACGTGATGCCGGACTCCAAAACAGTCTACATGACTGACGACGGCACCAACGTTGGTCTGTACATGTTTGTTGCTGATACCGCTGGCGATCTGAGCGCAGGTACTACCTACGTTGCCAAGTGGAACCAGACGTCTTCTGCCGGTCTGGGTTCTGCTGATCTGACCTGGATCGATCTGGGTCACGCGACCAATGCCGATATTGAAGAGTACGTTACCAACGGCACGACCTTCACCGATATCTTTGATGAAGAAACCATGGCTGGCGACGGTACCTGTCCGACCGCAGGCTTCACGCCGATCAACACCGCAACCGGTGCTGAGTGTCTGAAAGTGAAAGACGGCATGGAAATGGCGGCATCCCGTCTGGAAACCCGCCGTTACGCTGCGATGATGGGTGGCAGTACTGAATTCCGTAAGGAAGAAGGTATTACCTACGACAGCAAGCGTCACAAGCTGTATCTGGCCATCTCTGAAGTTGCCCGTGGTATGGAAGATTTTGCCAAAAACGGTAGCGCTTCCAACTCCTACGATCTGGGCGGCCATAACGATGTGACTCTGGACAACTACAACGGTTGTGGCGGTGTGTATCAGCTGGATCTGGGTCCTGATGCAGACATGGGCTCCAACTACGTAGCCATGAACATGTACGGCCTGGTTGCCGGTCGTGGCATCACTGGCAGTGGTTATGAGCCGGATTCTGAAGCTGAAGCTCAGGTTGCCGGTTTTGAAGCCAACAACGACTGTCACATCGACGGTATCGCCAACCCGGACAACGTAACCTACATGTCCGGTTACGATTACCTGATCATTGGTGAAGACACCGGTTCTGGTCACCAGAACGACGTTATCTGGGCTTACAACTTTGAAGACGAGTCTCTGACCCGTATTCAGACCACGCCTTACGGTTCAGAAACTACGTCTCCGTACTGGTACCCGAACATCAATGGCTGGGCTTATATGATGTCTGTGGTACAGCACCCCTATGGTGAGTCTGACTCTGACCAGGATACCGGCGCTGGTGAAGCACGTGCTTACACCGGTTATATCGGTCCGATCCCGGCAGTCAATGTTCAGTAATCACTGAGCGACCGTTGAAGTATAAGGGCGACGTCAGTCGCCCTTTTCTCGTAAATTCCGCAGGACCCGTTATGAAAAATTCTCCTTACACTCTGGCCGCGCTGTTGACGTGCTGCTCTCTGCTCAGTGGTTGTTTTGACCGTGAGGGTGATACCGGTGAAGTCACCGAGGTATCGCTCAGCCAACAGGCTGAATATCAGCAAAACACTCCCGAACAGGCACCCGCTGCTAACCCGGTTGCTGATAACTACAGCTATGGAACACTCACGGATATCACGGCGGATGTATCAGAAAATCCGGTGGCTTATGTACCACCTCAGTGTTACACCACACCGGTCGAAGGAGAGACCGTTCATAACCCATGTTACGTCTGTCATACGGCCAGCAAACGGCCGAATAATCTCAATGATATTGATGTGCAGCTGGCGTACTCCTTTCCGGAGCGCGGGCTGATCAATAACTGGGACAACACCTTTAAAGACCGCACGGCGGCCATTGCTGATATCAGCGATGAAGAAATTCAGGAATATACCGCTCAGGATAATTACCAGTCAGAAAACGGCGGCATTATTTTAGCGGCAAAACTCGCCAGTCCACCCGAGCAATGGGACCGTAACCGCAATGGTAAATGGGATGGATACATCCCCGATGCCTGGTTTAATTTTGATGAAAACGGTTTTGATGTGGCGCCTAATGGGGAATACAGCGGCTGGCGGGTATACGCGTATTATCCGTTCCCCGGCACCTTCATGCCGACCAACGGCTCTACGGATGACGTCATGATCCGCCTGCCGCAGGCATTCCGGGAATTACCGGACGGCACCTATGATCAGGAAACTTACGAGGTTAACCTGGCCATTGTTGAAGCCATGATGAAAGAAAAAGATGTACCGCTGACGCCGGTGAACGAAGCGAAATTCAATGTTGATCTGAACGGGAATGGTCTGGAAGACATCGCCACATTCGTGCATTACGACTGGTCACCGCGCGAAGGCCGCATGATGACGTATGTCGGCCGTGCCAAAACTCTGCTGGATGCCGGTGAACTGCACATTGCCGCACGCCTGATGCCGGAAGGAACGGAGTTTCTGCACAGCGTCCGTTATCTGGACACCCGTGGGGAAAAAACCGGTCTGGCACCGCGTATGAAAGAGCTGCGTTACGCGTATAAAAACAGCTGGCGTGATTACAATCAGCTGCGCATTATTGTTGATAAAGAAATTAAAGAGCGACATGATTTTCCGGACCGCACCAAGCGTCTGACCGGCAACATGGAGTCGGGTCTGAACCTGCCTCATGGCTGGACCTATCAGGGCTTTATCGAAGACGATGCCGGTGAACTCCGCCCCCAGACCTACGAGGAAACCTTTGCCTGCATGGGGTGCCACGGTTACACGGGTTCAAGTAATGACACCAATATTTCCTTTAGCCGTAAGTTTGATGCCGGAACCTCCTATCGTGATGGCTGGTATTACTGGCTGGAAAAAGATCTGTCAGGCGTTGCCGATCCTCTGCGTGAGGACGGTCAGGGTGAATTCAGTTATTACCTGAAAAATAATCCGACCGGTAATGAATTCCGTGATAATCCGGAAGTGCTGGCGCGCTTTTTTGATGAGCAGGGACAACCGCGTGAGGACGCCTTTGCGACGCTGCAGCAGGACATCAGTTATCTGCTGATGCCCAGTAAAGAGCGTGCCCTGAAACTGAATAAAGCCTACCGTGTGATTGTGGATGAGCAGAGTTTCATTGACGGGCGTGATCCGGTCGTTACACCTTTGAGCAATATTTATCACGAGGTGGAACTGGATCAGGAAACCGGTATTACCGAAGTACTGAGTTACTACTGATCAGACTCAGGTGATCACACACGCTCTGTTTGCTCTGGCTCAGACTGCCGGAAAACAGAGCGTCACCTCGAGCCCGCCATGCGGATGATTGCGCACCCGCATTTCCCCGTGCAGCGACTCCATCACCCGGCTGACGATGGACAGTCCCAGCCCGGTGCCGCTGTCACCGCCACGCCCGGCGCGGTAAAAACGTTCACTGAGGCGGCTGAGATCTTCGTCGCTGACGCCGTCACCGTGATCCCGCACACTGAGGCACAGGTGTTCACCGTTCTGATACAGACTGGTTTCCACCTCCTGACCCTGGCCACCGTAGCGGATGGCATTGTCGATCAGGTTGCGCAGGGCAATTTCCACCAGCGATGGGTCAATGGCCAGCGCCGGTAAGTGATCCGGAGCGTCAAAGCTGAGGGATACCACGGCCTGATCGGCCTGCCACTGCAGGTCGGCGAGGGTACGTCGGCAGAGTTCGGCAATGTCCTGGGGTTCATGCGGCGTGGTGTCTTCATCGTTGTCATCCATGCGCGCCAGCAGCAGAAGCTTTTCTACCAGCTGGCTGGCGCGGTCGGATCCGAGCTCCAGCTGTTGCAGACCCTGACGCAGATCGTCACCCTGCAGATTCTGCAGATGCTGGGTCTGCAGCTTGATGACGGCCAGCGGGGTGCGCAGTTCATGGGCGGCATCTGCGACAAAGCGGCGCTCCCGGCCAATACCGGCCTGCAGACGGCTGAACATGTCGTTGAGGCCACTGACCACCGGCTGCAGTTCACGCGGGGTGCGCTTCAGCTCAACCGCCTGCAGATTGTTGACCGAGCGGCGGCGCAGCAGCATACCCAGCTGGCGCAGTGGACTGAGGCCATATTCAATCGCGGCCAGCGCAATCAGGCTGCAGAGAATCAGGGCGATGACGCCGGAGACGCCGAAGATACCCCCGAGTTCGCGGATGATGTCATTGCGCGCGTGGGGGTATTCACCCACCATCAGCCAGGCGTTATGGCCGGGCAGGTCGGTGACGTATACCATCCATTCAGTATTGCCCCTGTGGTGGTAGAAGCCTTTGCGCAGCGGAGCCAGCGCATGGGGTGGCGCACCGGGTGAGCGGAACAGCAGACCGCTGCCGTCCTGCCGCCAGATCTGGATCAGACGGCTGCGCTCGTAGCTTTCCAGCTCCGGCTGGTCGCTCTGAACCCGTCCCAGACTTTCATTCATGACCGTGGCAATGCGCGGCAGATCCTCTTCCAGATCTTCGTCGCTGAGCAGGCCTTTGATCAGCTTGGCACTGACTGCCAGCTCAGCGTCAAACACCTCATTCACTTCGTGTTGCACCAGCAGGTGACCCAGCACGCTGTTGAGCAGGATGGCCAGCAGCAGAATCATCACCAGCAGCAACAGCAGGGTATTACGGATCGACAGCGTCAGCCTCATGCCCTGTTCTCCGTCGCCAGACGGTAACCGACGCCACGTACCGTCAGAATCACCTCATTGCCGAATTTACGACGCAGGTGGTGAATGTGCACTTCAAGGGCGTTGCTCTCGACTTCTTCGCCCCAGCCGTAAAGTGACTGTTCCAGCTGCTGCCGGGTGAAGACCTGGCCGGGACGGCTGAGGAATACCTCGAGCAGCAGGAATTCACGGCGGGAGAGATTGACCGGCTGCCCCTGAAAGCTGGCCTGGTGGTGAGTGGTGTCCAGCACGATATCGCCGTAGCGCAGTTCATTGCTGACGGCCACGGCCGCGTTGTTGCGGCGGCCCAGGGCACGCAGCCGCGCCAGCAGTTCGTTCAGATCGAACGGCTTGAGCAGATAGTCATCGGCTCCGGCATCCAGCCCGCGCACCCGGTCTTCGACACTGTCGCGGGCGGTGAGAATCAGAATCGGCAGAGGCAGACGCTGATCACGGACTTCCTCAATCACGCGCACACCGTCCAGGCCCGGCAGGCCGAGGTCCATTACGGCGAGATCAAAATGTTCGGTCTGCAGGGCGGTCAGGGCGCTGAGGCCGGTCTGGACCCAGTCCACCACATAGTGCTGGGCCTGCAGTGCTTGCTTCAGGCTGTTACCCAGCATAGGGTCGTCTTCGACAAGCAGCAGTCTCATGCGCGTACACTCCAGTATTTCACGCCCTGTTCATCGAGAAAGTCTTCGGCTCCGGCGCCCATCATCAGGGCCAGGGTACTGAATACTCCGGCCTGTATGCAGGTTGGGGCAATCACCGTCACCGAGCGTGGGGCATCGGCCACCGGCCAGCCGCTGCGCGGGTCGAGAATATGACTGTAGCGCACGCCATCGCGCAGCAGAAAACGCTGGCTGTCGCCGCTGGTGGCCAGTGCACCCTGCGACAGGGTCAGTTGTTCGATGCTCTGACCGGCGGCGACCTTCTCAACCCCGACCTGCCAGCCGGAGCCATCCGTGCGCGGACCGTGGGCGCGCAGATCACCGCCGAAGTTAACCAGCAGGGCGCCGTCAAAGTCTTCCTGCAGCAGCGCAAACACCCGGTCAACAGCGTACTCTTTACCGATGCCACCCAGGTCAATCTCCATACCCGCTGGTAAGGTCAGCTGCGGCGGTTGCCAGTCGACCCTGTCCCAGCCAATGTGCGGCAGCAGAGCGGCAATCTCGGTCTGATCCGGTAAATGATCAGAGCCGTCAAAACGCCAGACCTTGCGCAGCAGGCCGGAGGTGATGTCAAAACGGCCGTCCGAGGCTTCCCATATTTCGGTGGCAAACTGAATCAGCCCGGTGGTTTCATCGTCCAGCGTCACCGCCTGCCCCTGGGCCCGATTGATGTGGGCGATGAGGTTGTCATTGCGGTAGCGCGAGAACTTCTGCTCAATGCGCCAGGTTTCGGTGCGTGCTCTGAGGCCCAGAGACAGGGCAAGGGTGGGGTCTGTGGTGTCGATCAGAAGCTCACACACGCAGGCCATGGCCGGGAAATTCACCCGGCAATAGCCATCTGACTGTGTGAGCTGAAACTCAAAATCCATAGTGCGGAGGGGCTCCCGTGGGCAGCGAACTGCATCTGCGCCGCGACAGCCCGGTGGTTGCAGACGATTACCAGCGGAAGCGGTAACCGACCTGAACCCAGCTGGCTTTGAGCGGACTGAACTGCTGCTGACCATAAAGGTCGGAGCCTTCCGGAACCGCCGGCGCCGTATTGTTATCCTGCTGTTGATAGTATTCCACCCGCACCGAGATTTCCTCATCCTGACGCATCGGGAAGCCCACTTTCAGGCCATAGGTGTTGGCACTGAAGGCCGCCAGACGCGGGTCCGATGAGGCTTCACTGATGTGCGGATCGACATAGAGACCGTACACGGACACGTCCTCGCCATTGACCAGATACGGTTTATAGAAATCAGCCGCGGTCTGCTCGTAATAGCGGTAGTGCGGCTCAAAATACACGTGTTCTCCGGCCTGCCAGTGGTAGGTAAGGTCCAGTGTATGCGAGTTCACACCCCAGTCGTCGGTCATGTAGCGGTAGCCGATATCAATGACATCATCGCTGCCGATGGCCACCTTGTTCTGCCAGTAAAGACTCACTTTCTGGCGGTCTTCAGGGCGGTTTTCAAACAGGTAAAGGTAGTCGCCGGGGTTGGCAGCGTCGGCCACCAGATTGCCGTTATCGACCACCGAGAGGATCTTGTAGGGGTCACTCTGATACCCGGATGACTGGCTCAGGCCCAGGTTGAACTGTGTGATCCAGCGCCGGTTGATGACCTGGGTGACGCCCAGCATCAGGTCGGCGACCTGCTTGGTATCCTCGGCGGCCGAGGTGTCGTGACTGGCGTAGGAGCTGAACGCATCCGGTAAGCCGCCTTCCGGCTTGATGGTATCGAACTCAAGATTCGTACCCAGAGACACCGTGGTGTTCTTGCTGTTGAAATCCCGGGCGATGGCGGCGTTGATGCTGATGGAGGAGAAGTCACCTTCTGATGACAGGGCTCCGCCGAGATTCAGCTTGTAGACGTCGCCCAGAGGCTGAGTCCAGCCCGCGGAAAAGACGGTGCGGCTGTCCTGGAAGGACGGGTCCAGTGGCAGGTCGCCGGGAGCAATGCTGTAACTGCCACGGTCACCGTATTCTTCCAGCTCATCGTCATCGCCTTCTTCTTCGGCACGGGATTTACGCCCGGCGGCGGAGGCGGAGGTGAAGGTCTGAACCACATTGGCGCGGGCGGCGCCGTTGGGGGAAGAGCCGGTCAGTGAGTCATACACGAGGCGCAGATTGAGACTGCGCTCATCGCCGAAGTCGCGGGTCAGGTTGAGCACAGGTTCAACCGCCTGCACACGGCCGTCGCTTTCGCTGTACGACAGCACGGCGGTGCTGACCAGCCAGTCGCCGTCACCGGCCTGTACCTGCCCCTGAATGCCCAGCAGCGCCGTGGTGGCCAGTGCCAGCCGGGTGCCGAGTTGTTTGTCTTTTAATTGCATCCGCAACCTCCGCCACCAAAGCCACGGCCACCAGAGCTGGCCTCTTTACTGAAATAGATGTGTTCGTCAAATGCGGTCTGCAGCGGATCAGAATCCAGCGCCATCTGCGGCTTGGCCAGCAGGTCGCGTTCCCAGGGTTTGACCCCCGCACAGCCACTGAGGCCAGCGGCTACGGCCAGCAACAGCACTGCACGGGATATGAAGCGGAGGTGTGTCATTCGCTTTCCTCCAGCAGGTTACGGATCTCGTCTTCATAGCTGGCCCTGTCATCGGCATGGAAGCCGCTGTGTTTCTTGCGGGCTTTACCGTCACGCCCGATCAGGAAGCTGGTGGGCATGCTCTGCACTCTGAATTCTTCAGCCATATCGCCTTTGCCGTCGTATTCAATGCGGAAGGTGGGCTGATATTTGTTGAGGAATTTCTTCGCCAGGTAGGGTTCCTGATCCAGATTGACGGCGATGATTTCGAGACCGTCTTCGCCATAGCGCTCGTGCATTTCCTGCATCCAGGGGAAGGATTCACGGCAGGGGCCGCACCAGGAGGCCCAGAAGTCGAGATAGACCACCTTGCCCTTGAGTTCGTCGAAATCCACGTCCGCAGCCATCGCGTTCATCGACAGGCCGATGGCCGCCAGTGCTGAAAGAATCGTCCGCATACCTACCTCTCCGGTGAATGTAGAACACCAGACTAGGGCAGCAGCCTTAAGGGAGTCTTAAGAGGCGTTAAGATTTCCTTAAGGTGGTGTTAATCCCAGCGGTTCATTCTGCAGATCTGCCATTCTGATCAGGATCCGCCATGACCCGTGTGTATGCGCTGCTGTTGCTGCTTTTTTCTTTCTCAGCCCCGCTGTGGGCCGCCGGGTTGCCGGATATGTCGGCTCTGGAGGAAGAGGATGACACTTTCCTGCCGGTTGCCGAAGCCTTCCGCCCGCTGATCAGTCCGCAGGACGACGGCTATGCGGTGCATTTCGCCATTGCGCCCGGTTACTACCTCTACCGTGACCGCCTGCTGACGGGGGGTGATGGTGCGGCGGAAGCGGAGCTGACATTTGTGCAGCCGTCAGAAACCAAACTGGATAAAAACTTTGGCGAAGTGCAGGTGTTCCATCAGCAGCTGGATGTGCAGATCCAGCACCCGGGCGAGGGCAGTCTGACCCTGACCTATCAGGGCTGTTCTGAACAGGGGCTGTGCTATCCGCCGCAGACACTGGTGTTGGGCAAACCCGTGACGGAGGGTTCGGAGTCGCCCGTGGGCAGCAGCGATTCGTTCAGCGGTCAGAGCCTGTGGTGGGTGATTCTCAGTTTTCTGGGGCTGGGCATTGGTCTGTCACTGACGCCCTGTGTTTTCCCCATGATTCCGATTCTGTCGAGCATCATTGCCGGGCAGAACACAGCGAATATGTCGGCGGCACGCGGTTTTTCACTGGCGCTGTCGTACGTGGTTGGTATGGCCTGCTCCTACGCCCTGATCGGTGTGCTGGTAGCGGCCTTCGGTGCGCGGGTGAATCTGGCAGCCTTTACCCAGACACCACTGGTGATCAGCATTGCAGCACTCATGTTTGTGGTGCTGTCGCTGTCGATGTTCGGTCTGTTCGAGCTGCAGTTACCGTCGGCACTGCGTAACCGCCTCAACGATTTCAGCAGCCGTCAGCAGGGTGGTCATCTGCTCAGTACTTTTCTGATGGGCTTCTTTGCTGCCTTGGTCGTCTCGCCCTGCGTATCGGCGCCACTGGCAGGCGCCCTCATGTATCTGAGTACCACCGGCGATGTGCTGACCGGTGGCGGTGCTCTGTTCGCACTGGGTATGGGTATGGGGGTGCCCCTGCTGATTATTGGTCTGAGCGGTGGCCGTCTGCTGCCCAAAGCCGGAACCTGGATGCTGGTGATCAAATCCGCCTTCGGTGTTGGCCTGCTGGCTGTGGCCATCAGCCTGCTGGCACGTCTGCTGCCACCACAGGCGGTGCTGGCACTGAGCGGTATGCTGGCCCTTGGCTGCGCTGTGTATCTGGGGCTGCTGGAGCGTCCTGACAACGCCCGTCAGCGTTTCAGCCGGTCACTGGCGCTCATTGCTGCGGTGTTGGGTGTGCTCTGGCTGACCGGTGCTGCCCAGGGCAATCACTCACTGCTGACGCCTCTGCAGTCCGGCACCGTCGAGGTCACCGCCCGTGAACCGGCGGCGGATGTCCGCCATGTCAGCTCGGTGGATCAGCTCGACAGTCTGCTGCGTGAATCAGCCAAACCTGTGCTGGTCGATATCTATGCTGATTGGTGCACCAGCTGCCGCGAAATGGATGAACTGCTGGAGCGCCGGAAAGTGCAGGCTGCACTGGCAGGGTATGAGCTGGTGCGCTTTGACATTACCCGTTCTACCCGTGAGCAGCTCGACCTGCTGGCCAGCTGGCAGGTGTTTGGTCCGCCTGCGCTGCAACGCTTCCAGGCGGGTGGTGAACGCCACGGACCGGCACTGCAGGGGCTGCCCAAAGAGCAGGCGCTGATTCACTGGCTGCAGCCGGAATAACGTTCTGACCGGCAGGGGTTAAAGCGGCTCATATGAATTTTCAGTGACATGGGCCGCTGCAGCCGCCATCCACTTTTCATCGTCCGGCAATCCGGGCAGACTGCCCCCTGATTCAATTTTCAGGGTTTTTCACATGTACCGTTTTATGCTTTCTGCCCTTGCATTGGCCTGCGCCACAGCCCCTGTCATGGCATCTGCTGCTGAGAGCATGCAGCCCTACGCCGACAGTGGCAATGCCTGGTTCGTGGGTGGAGAAATGGCGATCAAAGCCAAAACCCAGGCCTTCGAAGCGATCCGTCCCGGGCCTGGCAGTGCAAAAAACGTGATTCTGTTTGTCGGCGATGGCATGGGGATTTCCACCATTACGGCCGCGCGTATTCTTGACGGTCAGAACAAGGGTCTGAGCGGAGAAGAGAATGAACTGAGCTTTGGCAGATTTCCGTTCAGTGGTCTGTCAAAAACCTACAACGTGGATCAGCAGACCCCGGACTCTGCCGGTACTATGTCAGCCATGATGACCGGTGTGAAAACCGACGCCGGTATCATCAGCATCGACGAAAACGTGCAGCGCGGCGATTGCCGCAGCGGCCAGGGGCATGAAGTCTTTACCGCACTGGAGCTGGCCGAAGTCGCTGGCATGAGCACGGGTGTGGTGACCACAGCCCGCCTGACGCACGCCACCCCGGCCGCGACCTACGCCCATGCGGCCGAGCGCGACTGGGAGGATGTATCCGACATGCCCGCAGAGGCCGTGGCCGCCGGCTGCCCGGACATTGCCGACCAGCTGGTGAATTTTCAGGCGCGCCTGCAGCAGCGCTCCGGCGTCGCCGTGAATGGCATTGAAGTCGCCATGGGCGGTGGCCGCCGTCACTTTCTTCCGGCCGATGCGGCGTTTAATTCACCCGATGCGGTCAGTACCGTCGAAGGTGACCGCAGTGATGGCCGCAATCTGATTAACGAGTGGCAGCAGACCTACCCTGATGGCAATTACGTTTACGGTCTGGATGGGTTTAACGCCATTGACCCGGCAAAAACCACTCATCTGCTCGGCCTGTTCAATGAATCGCACATGCGTTTTGAAGCTGACCGTCCCAACGATAAAAGCGGTGAACCGACACTGGCAGAAATGACCAGCAAAGCCATCGATGTGCTGGATAACAATCCACAGGGATACTTCCTGATGGTGGAGGCCGGACGCATTGACCACGCACACCATGCCGGCAATGCCTTCAATGCCCTGAGTGAGGCGATTGAGCTGTCGGATGCCGTTGCCGCGGCGGTTGCTGCAACCAGCAGCGACGATACGCTGATTATCGTCACTGCTGATCACAGTCATGTGTTCACCATGGCCGGATACCCGAAACGCGGTAATCCCATCCTCGGCAAAGTGGTTGAGGTCGGCAAAGACAGTCCGGAACTGATGGATGATGGTCTGCCATACACAACACTGGGCTACATGAACGGCCCTGGCTTTCACGATCTGGGCGACGAAACCGATGCTGAGGTAGTCTATGACCTGCCGGTCACGCCCGGACGTCAGGACCTGAGCAAGGTCGATACCCAGAGCCCGGGATTCCATCAGGAAGCGCTGCACCCGCGTGAATCAGAAACCCACGGCGGTGAAGACGTGGGCATTTTTGCCACCGGTCCGGGCGGGCATCTGGTCACAGGGGTGAATGAGCAGAATGTGATTTTTCACATTATGAATTACGCCGCCGGGCTGGAAAGCAAAGCCGCAGCGGCGCGCGATGATCAGTAATTACTGGTCACTGATGATGCGGTAACAGGGTTTGTAGTCACCGCGTATTTTCATCCGGCCATGTTCCACCATGGCCTGCAGCAGACGGTCGACCCCGGACAGAATGGCCGGGTCGCCGTGAATTTCATACGGGCCGTGTTTGCGCACCCGCTGCACGCCGTCGGCTTTGACGTTACCGGCAACAATGCCCGAGAACACCCGGCGCAGGTTGGCCGCCAGCTCATGCCCCGGCAGCCCCTGGCTGATGCGCAGGGCTTTCATGTTCTCGTGGGTCGGATCAAACGGCATCTGAAAGTCCGGATCAATGGTCAGAGACCAGCTGTAGAAAAAGGCGTCGTCATGGGCGCGGCGGTAAGCTTTGACGCGCTCCATACCCTGTTTCATCAGGCTGGCCACTTTCGGTGCATCATCAATCACCAGTTCATAACGGTTCTGGGCCTCAGCTCCCAGTGTTTCACCGATAAACAGGTCGATGTCGCGCAGGTAAGCGGCGGCTTCCTGTGGACCGGTAATCACCAGCGGGAAAGGAATTCTGCTGTTTTCCGGGTGTGACAGCACGCCGAGAATGTACAGGAGTTCTTCCGCTGTACCCGGGCCGCCGGGGAAAATAATGATGCCGTGGGCCAGACGTACAAAGGCTTCCAGACGTTTTTCAATATCCGGCAGAATCACCAGTTCGTTGACGATCGGGTTTGGTGATTCGGCGGCAATGATGCCGGGTTCGGTAATGCCGATATAGCGGCCATTGCGGATGTGCTGCTTGGCGTGACCGATGGTCGCCCCTTTCATCGGGCCTTTCATCGCCCCCGGGCCACAGCCGGTGCCGATATTCAGCTCGCGCAGACCCAGGTGATAACCCACTTCTTTGGTGTATTCGTACTCGTTGCGGGGAATGGAGTGACCACCCCAGCAGACCACCAGATTCGGGTCCTGATCGGTTTTCAGAATGTCAGCGTTACGCAGAATGTGGAACACCGCATTGGTGATGCCTTCGCTGCTGTCCAGGTCAAAACTGTGGGTCTTGAGGATGCCTTCCTGTACGTAGAGGATATCGCGCAGTACCGAGAACAGCTGCTCGCGGATACCACGGATAATCTCACCATCGACAAAGGCCTCGGCCGGGGCACCGCTGATGTGCAGAGCGATTCCACGGTCTTCCTGAATAACTTCAATACTGAACTGGCGGTAGCCTTCTTCCAGATTGGTGTAGTCGTCTTCCTGGCTTCCGGCGGAAAGCACCGCGAAAGCACAGCGCTTGAGCAGCTCGTGGGCGCTGCTGCCGGCTTCGGTCAGGTGTTGAATTTCATGGCGGGACAGTACCCGCATGTGGGTTTTCGGGTGAATCAGAATATGCTGGCTCAAATAACTCTGCCTTATGTTGTACGTAGGTCGTCTGTTTTTAATTTTATCAGATGATTCAGACAGCGTCGGTGGCAGAGTGTTCAGCAGGGCAGAATTCAGCCCTGCCGCAACCGTTTCGGTGTTTCTGAAAAATGTTCGATATCAATTTCTTCAGTGATCAGCAGATGAATATCCGGCTCGCTGAGGTGGCTTTTCAACTGCACGGCATGAGCACGCAGCTGTTCGTGCTGGCTCAGCATCCACCAGATACGGCGGATAAAATCATCCACCGCAGTGCCCTGTTCAAACTGCACCGCACGGCTGTCTGACAACATGGCCAGCAGCTGCCGCACCAGTTCACGTGAGCTGTCCATGCGTTGCTGCACCGGTTCCAGACAGTCGCTGATACAGGCCTGGAGGGCGTACATCTGCTCCGCTGCAACTTTGATCTGACGCTTGCGCAGTGGCTCACGGGTGTCGTTATCAAACACCGGCGAAACAATGCGGCTGCGCAGCCCGGCCAGCTCCGACACCCCGGTAATACGGTGCTGTTTCAGTACCTGTTCGGCATGATCCATCCAGCGGAATAAATCGGTCAGAAACATCGGATCTTTCTGTTCGAGTTTTCGCACCAGATCGGGAAAAACCAGCAGTAGTTTGGACAGTTCTTTCACCAGAATAACTTTGGATTGCAGCACCTGATGTCCTCCGTTTATTCCGGCAGCAGCATGGATCTGGTCTGACCGTCAGAGCCTTCTGACTGCTGCCATTCCATAGCGTCTTCGGATATTTTTAATTTAATCTGCATAATATTCTCTGGTTTCTGCTCACGCAGCAGATGCGCTTCGGCAATCACATTCATATCGCCGATGCTTTTTTTCGGTGCCATGGCATTGATCTGGGTATGCGCCGTTTCGGCAATCCGCTGCTCGATGTTATACGGCTCCTGAGTGGAGCTGTCTGTCATCATTTTCTGTTCAGTGGCAATGCGTCTGACGCTGTCTGAAATGCGTTTGCTGAAATCAGTGACGCCAGACAGACTGCCGGATTTATTGATCTGATTTTCCAGTGTCTGGGTATTTTCAGCAATCATGCTGCGCACCTGCGACGACATCTCTTTCGGCAGACTTTTCATGCCCAGACTGCGTGTCACTTCGCTGTAAATGGCACTGTTGAAATCGCGGTTTTTAATGATGTCGACCGGTTCAGTCAGCGTTTCTTCGGCCGAATCAATGGCCACCGGAATGGTGATTTCGACATCATCAATGCGCATGCGTGGTATGGAGAAATGTTTGAGTAAATCGTGTTTGGCGTAGTCTTCAGCAACCTTGACGGTCTGGATGTCCGCCATCACCCGGGCGGTGTTCAGGCTGGAGATAATGCTGCCCAGATATTCGTTCAGTTTCGGCATAGTGTTATGTTCCTGAGAGTGCGGCAACCGGAGGCAGTAAGGACGGAAATTCCGGTTGCCTGGTGGTTACATCAGACGCTGACGATGCTGTCTTCAAGCATAGTCAGAATGCGGTCCAGACCGGCCGGAATTTCATCATTCAGGGCCGTTACCTTAACACCCAGGTTATAGGTCTTTTCGACGCTGGTGCCGCGGTTGGATGAGCGCTTGTACGAGGCGGATGCCTTGAAGTTGACGATCTTATAGTTAATGCCCAGCTCAGCACTGGCTGCAAATTCGCTGGAGACGTTGGCCGTTTCCGTCGAGGTCAGCTTAGCGTTGAAATCAATGGTCAGTTCCTCAATGCGCAGCGCCGGGATGGTGAGCATGGTGAGGAAAGGTACTTTGATATTGACCTGCTGGTCTTCGAAGTCCGTACCGTCTTCGTTGGGGACGGATTTGGTGAAGGAAAAGTCCACATAGCGCAGGTTGGCGCCGTCGTTATCAAAGCCGACTTCCTGAATGAAGCTGACCTGAGACATGGAGGCGGCGTGCTGCGCCTGTACGGCGGCCTGCATTGGGCCACCGATGTAGACACTGAAATCGAGGCTGTTTAATTCTTGTACTAAGTTAGGCATAAGATCACTCCTTGTGCGGGGTAGTAGCAATGTGTCCTTACTGCCCGGGCATTATGGGTGTCCTGTCGCGACAGTCCATCGGCTTTAGGTGCCAATGCAACGGCCAAATGTTATATTTGACAGGATGTCATGGTGTTTCTGCCGGGTCCGTTTCCTCCCGCAGAATGTTATTTTCAGCGGCCTGTCCGGCCCGTGTGGATTGATCGTCAATGGAACCCGTATACCGTATTACCATCTCCTGTCCTGACCGTGTGGGCATCGTTGCCAAAGTCGGCCAGTTCTTTTCCGGCCACGGTGGCTGGATTGTGCAGGCCAACCATTACGCTGACCCGGTCAGCGGGCATTTCTTCATGCGCCACTGTATCCGCACCGATTCGCTGCCGTTCGGGCTGGATGGTCTGCGCGAGGCGTTCACCCCAATTGCCGAAGAGTTCTCCATGGACTGGCAGGTGAGCGACAGCCGCCAGCCGAAGAAAGTCATCCTCATGGCCAGCAAGCAGAGTCACTGTCTGGCCGACCTGCTGCACCGCTGGCACAGTGGCGAGCTGGAATGCGAGATCCCTTGTGTGATCTCCAACCATGACGATCTGCGCTCCATGGTGGAGTGGCACGGCATTCCGTTCTTCCACATTCCGGTGGATAACGACAACAAGGCCGAACATTTCGCCCGTGTCACCGCCATCATCGAAGAACACAAAGCCGATACCATCGTCCTTGCGCGCTACATGCAGATCCTGCCACCGGGCATCTGCGACCAATACGTGGGTCAGATCATCAATATCCACCACAGCTTCCTGCCATCGTTTGCCGGTGCGCGTCCGTACCATCAGGCCGCCGTGCGCGGGGTGAAACTGATTGGCGCCACCTGTCACTACGTGACGGAAGAACTGGACGCAGGCCCCATCATTGATCAGGACGTCATCCGTATCAGCCACAACGACACCGTAGAAGACATGGTGCGTCTGGGGAAAGATGTGGAGAAGATGGTGCTGGCAAGGGGGGTGCGGAGCCATCTGGAGAGTAGGGTACTCCTCCATGGTAATAAGACCATCGTCTTTTAAAGCTGGCTGCGTTGCTGTGACGGCGTTAAAGATCGCCTCGAAATGCTCATTTACTCCAGTAAACTCCGCTTTCTCGTTGATCTTTGCCTTGTCACAGCGGCCTCGCCGACGCTTTAAATCAATAGCTGAAGCCCAGCATTGTTAAACGCTTTTATGAAAGGTACCGGAGAATACTCACTTACACTCAGTAAGCTGCGTTTCTCCGGCTTCTTTTTTGCCGCCCTGTGCCTGCCTCGCCGACGGCTCAGATTATTATTCGATATCAGCTTTCGTTGATCTTTGCCTTGTCACAGCGGCCTCGCCGACGCTTTAAGTACAAGGCTATAACTCAGCATATGGCTTCGTTTCTTTGGCCGGTGCTTGCCGTGCTTTTAAAAAAGTAAAAGGCTTCGCTGAAATATTAATTAAGCCGGATTCCTTTCTTTCCAGTATATTTCTCAAAACCTTTGGATCTGGAGGCATGACCTACACCCCACTACTGTCCCATAGTTTCGCACAACTATTTCAAATGGCAGTCCGGGATTCATTTATAATGGTTTCTGTGCGCAGCTTTACTAAAAATGCTAATTCCTGGACATGAAACCTGGTGAGGTGAAGTCTGAGTACTTTTTCATAAAACTTCGTCATCCTGCGGCTTGA
>DBNK01000011.1 GCA_002298335.1 Thalassolituus sp. UBA674 | reverse complement strand
GCCAGAGCCAGAGCCAGAGCAGGATATTGCAAACCAGGCATTAACATCTGCGGATATCGATCTGCTCAGCTCCTTGGATAAAGATGAGTATGAAGATTCAGCAGAAGAATCAGATTCAGATGATAGCGAAGAATTTGAGACTTCTGATTTTGAAGAAATCGATGACCTGGAAGATATCGATGTTTTTAATGAGGAAACATTTGATCCTGAAGAAGAGTGGCTTGCTGACGATGATTTTGATGCAGACTTTATTGATAGCCTTGTCGATGAAAGAGACTACCCGCCAGAAAGTGAAAATACTGGCGGCATAACCCGTAGAGAACGAGCCAATCAAGTTGCCCAAGATGTTCTTTTCTATTCTGACTGGCAACGGACGCGTTCAAATCTGGAAGCCCTGACCGATATTTTTGAAGAGTACGGTTGGTCACGTACAAAACAGTCGATCAGGCAAGCCATTGATCTTGGTTTCTCCCTTGAACAGATTATTACTGCCCGGGATTTAAGACATTTCTGGCAGGATAATGAACGGTTCTGGATGAAGTTCACTTCTGTGAACGACTTCGATCCCTATACCCAGCCAGCTTACCGTAACCTTAGCTGGCCCCAGGCTCTGGCATTTGTGAGCTACAACGGATGCCTGTTATCGCTAGCCGAAGTGGAACACTACCTCGAAGGTGAATTCGATTACTGGTACGGCCATTCTGTATTGCGCCGTGCCTTCCCTGCTTTCCTGAAATACCTTTATTTCCGTCGGAGTGACATGGCGTTTCAGGCAATGGCCGATATTGGTGAATTCGGTATTGGTAATTTGGTGACTCAAGATGCTTTTGATGACAGTGAATACCACAACCTTTTACACCCACAAACTAAACGCCTTGAACAAATGGGCATTCAGGTAGAGCAATTCAGTGTATTTAAACCTACCTATCATACAGAAAGCGTCAAATACCCAGAGAAGTGAGTGCTGATATGGAATACCTCCATCCTGTAAAACAATGCATGGTTAAACAAGGGGAGCGCAGGGGGGTGGTAAAAGACACCGTCATCCGGCCTGATGGTAGCTGTCTTGTGACGGTGAAATGGATTAAAGAGGGCGAAGTTTCTTCACTCAACCGTGAGCTTCTGGCTTCAGGGTACATGCCAGGTCACGAAGTTGAGTTCGTACCCAGCACTTCCACAGGCAAAAACTTCGGCCAAGGGATAGTCTGGAAAACCCGGGTTATTGCCGGCTTTGAACAGATACTGGTGGATTTTCCAGCCCTTGGCGAACAGCACTGGCTGCCCTTTGAGCGTTTACGCTATGTAACTGGCCCCAAGCACCGGTTTGTAACCGGCAATGCGTCTACTCAGGATACGGCTGAAAGATTCAGGCTGAAGTTTCTGGCCCATGCTATCGAAAACTGGAATGAAAACACCGGTGCTCTCTCCAATCTTGATATTGACCCCCTGCCCCATCAGGTCAATCTGGTTCATCATATTTTGAACCATGGAAACCTGAACTGGCTGATTGCTGACGATGTGGGTTTAGGTAAAACCATCGAGACCGGCATGCTCATTAAAGCCCTGCAGAGCAGAGGTATGGCTGATCGAATTCTGCTGGTCACCCCGGCCGGTCTGACCCGGCAATGGAAAGCCGAGATGTTCAACAAGTTTCACCTTGGTGATTTCAGTATTTACGGCGATAACTTTCATATTGATGAAAGTCGGGAGTGGGGAAAATACCCCCATGTCATCGCATCGATTGATAAGCTAAAAGAAGATGGCGCTATGGCCTCCATCGCTCACGCAGATACCTGGGACCTGGTCATATTTGATGAAGCCCATAGGCTAAGCCGGAACCAGTACGGTCTGAAATTTGATACTTCGCAACGGTATGCCCTAGCGGAAATGCTCAGAAGCCGCTCGCGTGCCATGATTCTGCTCACGGCTACTCCGCACCAAGGTAAACAAGATAAGTTCACAGCGCTCCTGCAGCTTTTACGACCAGAAATGCGTGATGAAATCAGCACCTTGAGAATGAACCAGGATATTCTCAAAGACATGATGTTCAGAAATAACAAAGCGGATGTAACTGACTCCAAGGGCAACTTCATTTTCAAAGGCAAGACGACAACTGCTATCCAGGTCGACCTGGATGAAAACACTCAGCTGTTTGATGAGAGTCTTAGAGCGTACCTTCGTAAAGGCTATGAAGAAGCCGCCGCCATGGGACGCACAGGCATCGCTATCGGCTTTGTAATGACGGTATACCGCAAACTGGCGGCCTCCAGCACCTATGCCATCTATTCCGCATTGAATCGACGCCTTCAGCGACTTGAGGGAGAGTATGCTGAAGAGTTTTCGTTTGAAGAGCTTTCAGATATGGACGCCCGTTTTGAAGGTGAAAACGAAGAGAATTTCACTTCTCAGAAAAATGAATTTTTTAGTGGCGAAATTACTCTCCTGAAAGAACTGATCGAACAGGCAGGTGCTTTGGTTCAGGATGATAAGAAGCTGCAGCGTTTCACTGAGAGTCTGGTTGAAGATATTCTGAGGGATAACCCAAAAGAAAAATTGCTCATATTCACTGAGTATCGTTCAACTCAGGAGCACATTCAAAAAGCCCTGAGTGAGAAGTTCGGTGCTGAAATGGTCGACCTGATTAACGGCTCAATGAAACAAACAGCGCGTAATGAAGCGATTGAACATTTTGAAGAAGACGGGCAATTCCTGATTTCTACAGAGGCCGGCGGTGAAGGTATCAACCTGCAGAGTCACTGTCACATCATGGTGAACTATGACCTGCCGTGGAACCCGATGCGAATTGTTCAACGGATTGGCCGACTTTATCGCTATGGTCAGCAACAAAGGGTCGTGGTGTTTAATATGTTCTCCCCCAGTACCGCCGATGAGCAGATCATTGAGCTCATGTACGAAAGAATCAACGATGTCGTCGCCGACCTTGCTGTCATTGGCAATGAATTCAATGAACGCTTAAGCGATGACATCCTGGGTGAAATCGCCGACCTGGTGGATGTGGAAGATATTTTGCGGGATTCCGCCACCACCAGCATTGAGCGAACTGATGAGCGCATCAAGAACGCTCTGAATCTTGCAAAAGATGCTGCAGGCAAGCAGAGGGAGCTGTTTGAATATGCAAGAAGTTATGACCCGACCGCATTGGAAAAGGAATTCATCCCTACCAAAGAACACATCTCATCATTTGTAGAGGCGATGTTCACTTACTTCAACATCGAGGTTCTTGATACTACTCATGAGGGCAATGTTTGGGACGTGCGGCTTTCTGAAACGGTTCTTGCCTTGCTTGGCAGCCAGAAAGCGAGAAGAAAATTCACCATTGATAAAGCGATTGCCCGAAACCGTAAGGATATTGAGTTGCTTGGTATGGATAACAACCTGATGCAGCTCTTGATCAGCGAAGCCAAGACCCGAGACTTTGGAGGTATCACTGCAACTATTAAAACCAGTGATACCCCTGTTGGTACACTCGCTGCTGGCTACATTCGTTGGCAGAATGAAGAAGGCCGCCGACAGTCACAGGAACTTACAGCATGGCATGTTTCTGAGACGGGAGTCGTCACGGAGAGCCCTGACTGGCTCCCCGAGCTGTTCGATAAACCTCTGCAGCCCAGCGACCCAGCCCCAGTAGACAGAGAACAAAGAAAAGAAGTATTCGTGTCTCTCAGTTCTGCCGCTGAGCGAAAACTAGCCTCTAAATGCAATCGTTACCTTCACCCGGAAAACGTTGAGTTTCTATCGGCTGCAGCTCTGGGACACTTGGAGTGAAAGCGTGAGCGACGTTCCATTTGTCTATAAGTACATGCCTTACAGGAAGGAGTTCTTCGAGAACTTCTACCTGCGCTGTACGCCCCGCAGCGCACTGAATGACCCGTTCGAGCTTAGACCTTCAAACCAGTACACAAGAGACCACGCATTGGAATTGATCGGGGAATCAGAATACACGGATTCCCCATCGGAAGATGAACTCTATAACCAGCAGTGGATTGAGAAAAGCCTTAACGGAGCTTACAACAAGACAGGAATCGTATCGTTCTCAGAAACGAAAGATAATCTGTTAATGTGGAGCCATTACGCCGACCAACACAAGGGAATCGTATTGTGTTTCGATACATCTCACCCCTTTTTTGCTAAAGACCCGAGTAGAGATAAGCAGTTAGCCCGCGTTCATTACCGTAAAGATAGAATGAAGGCTCTGCCACAATCATTGCGGAATGGCCTCTACATGGCTGACAGTACCCGGATCTATTTCGAGAAGTCTGATGAATGGATCTATGAAAAAGAGTATCGCCTGACGTGTGACCTCTACGCTACAGACGCCACTCTTTGCACAGCTGAATACTTTGAGAAAAATCTGAGCCGCAAGCACCCAGACTTCGAGCCTGAAGCTGTGACCGACAAACTGATATCCATCACCGGTATCGAAAACTGCTGTCACGATGCCTCAAAGCCAGAAGTTCTCTGCATGTTGCAAGTGCCAACAGAGTGCATTCTCTCAGTGATCTGCGGACATAATATGCTGGATGAGCAGAAGCAGGAAGTTCGGGAATATACGCAACGACTGGGGATTAGTTATCTTGAGACCGTGCCGGACGCAGATGAGTACAAACTAAATTTTATTCAGAATGAGTAGGTTATAGATCATCAAGCATGTGATAGGCCGTATCCCATGGTAATCGGCTACCTGCCGCCTCCATCTTGCGATATGCATCACGGGCTTCTTCTTTGGTCAGTATTCCATTTTTCACTAACTCATTAACAACCCAGATCGATCCTTTAACAATAACGCCTTCTTTTGAAGCTGCCTTCCTAAGTGCTTTATCGCCGGATAATAATGGGCAGCTCTGTTGCTTAGCGAGTGCAAGCGAAAAACAGTCATACCGGCTAGGGTCTGCATAACGGGTTACCAATTCTTGTGCCTCCAGCATATGCATGCTGTCGAGCTCGGCCAACTCCAATCCATATTCAAGAAGCTCAGGGTGATGGTCCGATAACTCATCAACGAACAACATATCAGAAACCTGAAAAAGGTAAGGAAGCTGAAACATCATCTTCAGCAAGCCTGCTGCATTCATATCAATCAACACATTGGCATCGCTGATGAGTATCTGCATTAAGACGCCATCATTTTGGACTTACGGAAGTCATAGGACGACATTTTGAGAAGCTCTGCAGCTTTGGAATCAGACAAAATACCTTCCCCCGCCCCTCTGTATACCAACTGTTCAAACAAGAGGGTGTGCTCTTTAGGGTATGGTTCACCCGGTTCCTGTTTTGACCAGCCATTCTGAGTGAATTCGATTCGAAGGCGTTTATAGACGGTCTCATTAAGAATACCCAAGTCCTTGCAGCGGTACATAATGGCAGACATGCTGATACCAAATTCATGTTTCAGCAGATGTAGTTCTTTCCAGTTCAGGCCATGACGCTCATGACCAAGACTAGCCACCAGACTATCCCGTGGATACAGGAATGCCCCGGCAAATCGGTTACAGGCTTTCTCCTCGTCCATATCAGATGGCAGAAGATCATGAAGAATCAGGTGCCCTAACTCATGCGCAAGAGTGAATCGCTGACGACACCCAGGCCAGGCGGTGGAGACAACAACAACCGGGATACCCTCGACACTCGCCTGCAGACCATCAATTTTATCTGCATGCTCTGAATCGGTGGTAATCACCAGAATACCGTGGCTTTCCAGCAACCCAATCAGATCACTGATGGCGTCGATGCCTAGACGCCAGTTCTGACGCACTGCTAAGGCAATATCTTCGATATCATCGAACGCTCTTACTGCAGGTAAGTTGTCAGGCGCTGAAAACTCCGGCATTGGAAATTCTGGCCATAGGTTGCGCAGCTCAAACCAACGCTCTGCTTGGTCCAGAACATCGGCAGTGAGCTTGTTAAGTATCTTCTTTGAGGTGCTGGCCTTCTTCCGGTATTCGACACCTCTCAACTGAACGACATTAGGACGGAAGAAGTACTCGGTTCGGACACCCAGGGCCTTACTCATAGCAATAAGAACACCAGAAGACGGCATGCTGTCGTCGTGCTCATATTTCTTAATCATATTCGGGCTGACGCCAGCCTGACTCCCAAGGTCGGCCATAGACAGACCAGAAGCGGCCCGCGCACGCTTTAATCTCTCACCAATCATATCCGCCCCCGGTTTATAAAATCATTTATGATTTTGAAATTATAAACCAAACAAGCCAAGCCACTTATATCAAAATGACATAAGAAGTGAGAAAGTTAATAAGTGAAGATGCTTTGACCCTTATCTAAATTACTCCTAACATTCACTCAAACCTCAGGGTAAAGGCTTCACCAAGCAATTGCAGCTTGGATCGCCTCTTCCCTGAGGCTCCTGTCGTTTCTGTCCTGAATCAGAGTCTGCTCATCCGTACCTGAGCCCTTTTTCCTTAACTTGGTCTGCTCATGAACTGACTCTCTTGATCGCTAAGTCACCAGATGGACGAATCTCCAGCAAAGAACAGAGGATTCAGTGTGACTGTTTGAGGCCCTGCGATTGCTTCAAAGGGGTAACTTTTGGGGCAACAAACAAAACACAACAAAACAATTTCAAGTTTTTTCAATGAGTTACTGATATAGTTCGGCCTCCTGTGGGGAGACCATTTCTTCCGTTTTTCATGCACTTACAGTGCGTCAGTTTCCTGCAAAGCGCTGTTTTTCTCTGAACCTTTTGCGCCAGTTACTCTCCGACCAAGCATCATTGAATGGCTATGGAGGCACCATGAAATCAACAAAGACTCTCTCTTACCTGAGTATCCCGGTTATGGCTCTGACCTTGTCTGCCTGTGGCGGAGACAACAGCGACAGCAACGATACCGATGCACCGGCACGCCTGTCGGTCGGTGTCACTGATGCCCCGGTGGATGATGCATCCAACGTGTATGTGGAGTTTTCAGGTGTCACACTGATCCGCGCCGGACGCGATGGCGATCAGGAAAATGACGATGATGTCGTGATCCGCTTTACTGAAAATCACCGTATAGATCTGCTGGCCTATCAGCAGGGCGAATCGTACGATCTGATTGATGACGAAGAGATTCCCGCGGGTGAATATGCGCAGATGCGCCTGATGGTGGAAACGGACAAATTAAACGATACCGTCATTATTTTTAACGACGGCAGCAGCCATGAGTTGAGTGTTCCCAGCGGTGATCAGACCGGCCTGAAACTGGTGAGTGGATTTACCGCTACTGCCGGTGGCGAGCTGAGTCTGATGCTGGATTTTGACCTGCGCAAAGGCATTGTCGAAACCGGTAACGGCGACTACAAACTGAAGCCCACCATCCGTGTGATTGATACTGCTGAATACGGTGAAATCGAAGGTACGGTTGCCCAGGGGCTCTGTGCTGCAGACGACAGCATGGCCATTTATGTGTATCAGGGCGAAGTCTCTGAGCCGGAAGATCTTGGTGCTGATGCGGAGCCTCTGGCTACCGGCTCTGTGGCCACCGATCTGACCTATGAGATTTCCTATCTCACGCCGGGCAGCTACACGGTTGCACTCACCTGTCAGGCCGATCTGGATGATCCGGAAAACGACGATATCGAGTTTGGTTCAGGCCAGGGGTTTGCGGATGTCAGTGGGCCGCTGACGGTGACGGACGACGCAGATACGGAATATAACTTCCGGTAAATCTGTCTTAAACTCAATAAAAAAGCCGGTGAAAAACCGGCTTTTTTATGTCTGGAATACGGAAAATACCGCGCCGTCCTGCTAATTAATAAAAATACCGGACACCTAATCCGTAAGAATAAAAATCTTCATCCAGATCAAAACAGTACAGACCCGTGATTTCAAAGTCATCAGCAACCCTGCCTGCCAGTTGCATGGAGAATTGCTGTTCTGTGTCACTGTCTGAATCATTGGCAGCGATAAGAATTTTCGGTGTGAGCGTCCATTTCTGATGACCACCAAGATAGACATTCGCGGCCAGTGAGAGATTATAGTTCGTCAGCATTTCTTTGAACGTCTCTTTGTAGCGTGGCTCCCGGACCAAGGTTTCAGAGTAGGTATCAACAGTCAGGGTTGTCCTGCTGTTGGTATGGCCCAAAGATACCGCAGGAATAAGATCAAAACGCTCGCTGATCACAAAATAACGACCAAGACTGACTGCTGCACCTCTGGCATCACCTTCGGTCTTAAAGCGGTACGGGGTATCATAAAAAACCTCATCACCCCATGCATAACCGAGCTTAAAGCGGATCAGGATCTGATGATTGAGCTCTTTATCAATACCAGCGCTCATGCTGTCAATTTCAAAATCATTTGACGAGTTTCCAATCCCATATACCGAATGCTCATAATTAAGAGCAACCGCATCGTAATCAAAATTACTTCCGGCATAGACCGCACACGAGAGGCCTCCCAGCAAAGTGGCCATCACTGTTTTTTTCATGGTTCAATTTGTCCATCTGATGAATTCAGTGGATAAGAGAAGGGAAAAAGGCAAAAGGATTCTGGTCAGGAAAAAAGGCCCGGAGAATCCCGGGCCAGAGAAAATCAGTTAAAACGGATGCCGAAGGTAACTTCCTGCGCATCGTCGTCGGGATAAACACCGTAGCCGACGTAAAACAGCACATCGCTCAGCAGCTCGGCCTGGAGGGAGGCCGACAACCGGGAGCTGCTGTCATCATTAATGAACTCAACCTGATAAGAAGGTTCCAGCTGCAGTTTACCGCTTCCGCCGAGCATAATCCGGGAGTTCAGAGTCAGCGAGAGAGGGGTTGCCTGATACTCGGTTGAGAGAGAATCAGAGCCATAGGTCACGGTCGTTTCAGACTGAATATGCCCGATACCGGCACCCACCGACACATCGGCCTTTGAACCCAGAACGAAATAGCGTGCCAGCTCCAGACCTACAACCAGATCGGTGGTCTGAACTTCAAAATCTTCACCGTCGAGAGTCACGTCCTGATTGATACCCTGCAGGGAAGCCAGACCACGCAGCAGGTACTGGTCATTGAGTTCGCCACTACCCCGGGCGAACAGATCATGGCGGTGCAGGTTTTCGTCAAAGCTGTCTTCTTCGATGGTGACGCGTGTATAACTCAGATCAACATAGCTGTAGTCAAAGGACGATTCCGCAGCAGCGAGGGAGGAGACGGTACCCAGCAGGCCCGTGAGCAGAATTTTCTTCATGAAGTCAGTTTCCTTAATTGTCAGAGTTATTGTGACCTTCAGACTACCGGTTAATGGTCCGGTGCTGTCTGGATGCTAACACAGGACAATGGAAGACCGCCTGTTCCGGCACGGACTTATACATGATGCAGGTCAATCAGTGAACAAACTTTCAAGACCGGCGTGAATGAAGGCCGTCGCCTCCTCAAAAGAAGCCACAAAATCGGAGCTGCGCACTTTGCCGTCACTCAGGGTATTCACCCGGAAATTATCAGCAAACACGCTGAAATAGGTTGCCAGTACAAACTGCCAGTGACGCAGGATGCGTTCAAACTCCAGTTCCGGATACAGCTCAGCCACTTTCTGCAGATAGCTCTGCGCTACGGGGTTATAAAATTCCACAACAGTCAGGAGAATCGGGGAACGTGAACCTATCATCTGGGCAACCAGCCGCAGGTAATTACGCCAGCCGGAGTCGATGCCGCTTTTCTCCAGCAGTGGTTCAAAAAAACCGGCGATAAGAGCATGCAGCTGCTGTTTACGCGGAGCACTTCTGTCGATCAGCTCCAGTGACTGATCCCGCTGAGCATTAACCACCGTGGCACGGCGGCGGATGACTTCGTAAAACAGCTTCTCTTTGCTGCCAAACTGATCATTGATCGACGCCACCCGGACGCCCGCTTCGCGGGTAATATCCCGTACGCTCACCGCATGATAGCCGTAGGAAGCAAACAGGGCTTCGGCTTCATCCAGTATCTGCTGGCGCTGTCGGGTCATCCGCTCACTGAGTGTCATTACATCTCCGCTATTGGAACATCCGTTCCGTACTGTTAGTATAAACCGGAACACTTGTTCCATCTATTGGAGTCAACGGGATGCCGATCACAGCCTACGAATGGATTGCCGGGCCTGCGCCAGAACCGGAGCTTACCCGCTTCGGTGAAATACCGCTGTTCCGCGAGGGATTGTATCACCTCAAAGACGGCTGCTACGCATGGATGGTGCCGAATGGCTCCTGGGGTGAAACCAACATCGGGCTCATCGATTGTGGCGGAGAATCCGTGCTGATTGACACCTGCTGGGACCCGAACCTGACCCGCAGTATGCTCAGCCATATGCAACCCGTGCTGCAGCATTCCCCGGTGGAATACCTGATCAATACCCATGGCGATGGTGACCACTGCTGGGGTAATCAGCTGCTTGCTGCCAAGCCCATATACGCCACGCGGGCCTGCGCCGCGGGTATGCGCCATTATTCCCCAGCGTCGCTGCGTGCACTGACACACACCGGGCGGGTGCTGAAACGCTTACCGCTTGGGTCATTACGTCTGTTCGGCCACTATATGTCGGGGATGTTCTCACCCTACGATTTCAGCGAGGTCACCCTGACCGAACCCAACCAGACCTTTTCCGGTGAGCAGACCCTGACCGTACGTGGCCGCGAGATCGTCATGCTTGAAGTCGGCCCCGGCCACACCGACGGTGATGCCTTTGTCTGGATACCTGACCGCTCAGTACTGTATGCCGGCGATGTGATATTCACCGGTGTCACTCCGGTGATGTGGGCCGGACCGGTAGAAAATATCTGCCGTGCTCTGCAGCGGGTACTGGAAATGAAACCGGCGGTCATCGTTCCTGGTCACGGCCCTCTCGCGACACAAATGGATATTCAGCACCTGCTGGATTACTGGGAGTTCCTGCAGGATAACCTGCATCCGCTCAGCACCCGGGGAATGAGCAGCTATGACGCCGCCTGCGAAGTTGCTGCCAGTAAGTCCTTCCGTCAGCAGCCGTTTGCGCGCTGGGATTCTCCCGAGCGTATCGTTACCAACGCCCGTAACCTGTACCGTGAATGGGGCATTGATGAGCCCTCACTGCCCGGAACCCTGCAGACCATGAATCTGTTCCGTCAGCAGGCTTGTCTGGCCTTTAGCATGGCGGAGGCATCACCCACTGTGATGCGCCACCTTTCCCGATGATTGATCTTTCTTTAACAGGAGCCAAGCATGCGCCTTGATGTTGTTATCCCCTCCGGTCAGGAGCAATGTGCTGCCTGGCTCTATCTGCCGGAATCTGCGACTCCGGCACCCGTCATCGTTATGGCACACGGACTGGGAGCCGTCCGTACAATGCGTCTGGATGCATTCGCCAAGCGTTATTGTGAAGCCGGGTACGCCTGTCTGGTATTCGATTACCGCCATTTCGGTGACAGCACCGGCGAACCACGTCAGCTGCTCGATATCAACAAACAGCTGGAAGACTGGCGCAACGCCGTCCGCTTTGCCCAGCAGGAACCCCGCGTCGACGGCAGCAAAGTGATTGTCTGGGGCAGCTCGTTCAGCGGCGGCCACGTACTGAAAACGGCCGCCACCGTACCCGGTATCGCCGGAGTCATGTCACAGTGTCCGTTCACCAACGGCATAGCCTCTACCCTGGCACTGAACCCGCTCAGCTCCATCAAGGTCACACTGCTGGCCACACTCGATCTGCTGACGGCGCCTCTGCGCAAAACACCGGTGATGGTCAATCTCGCCGGCCAGCCTGGCGATGCCGCACTGATGACGGCTCACGATGCTCTGTCCGGCTATGAAGGTATCAAACCGGCCGGGCACAACATTCCCGGCTATGTCGGCGCCCGTTTCGGCTTTGCCATCACCCGCTATTTTCCGGGCCTGAGTGCAAAGAAGGTGACCTGCCCGACTCTGGTTATAGCCTGTCAGAAAGACACTGTTGCGCCGGTCAGACCGACGCTGAAATACGCCGCGCAACTGCCACAGGGAACCTTGGTGAAACTGGATACCGGTCACTTTGATATCTACGTCGGTGAATGGTTTGAGAAAGTCGTCAACATCCAGACCGACTGGCTGAAAACCCATTTCCCCCTGCCCTGACAGGAGCCGCTGATGAAGCACGATGAACTGATGCCGGATGAGGGCTGGCAGCTGCCAGCGCAGCGACGCATAGCCCCGGTCACCGACAGCAACCCCGGTCTGATCAAAAAAACCTTTCTGGTGGGGATTGAGCGTATCGGTAAACTGAACGCCGCCAACCTGTGGACGCTGATGATGCACAACATGCGGCTGTTCCGCGGCATGCTGTTTTTTGCCTCACGGCTGATGCCGTACGGCAGGCTTGAGCGCCGCGATACCGAGCTCGCAATTCTGCGGGTCGCCTGGCTGTGCCGCTCTCGCTACGAATGGGGCCAGCATGTGGACATCGGTCTGCGAGCCGGTCTCACCGCTGAGGAAATCCGCCGGATTCCTCAGGGCGCAGAGGCCGCAGGCTGGAGTGAACGGCAGCAGCTGATCCTCCGCGCCTGCGATGGTTTTATTGCCAACAGTCTGGTCGATGATGCCACCTGGGCCGGGTTACAGGAGCACTATAACGAACCGCTGCTGATTGAACTCCTGATGCTGATCGGCTGGTATCAGGGCCTCGCCGGTGTACTGAACAGCAGTGGTATACCACTTGATGCAGCACTGGAGCAGTATCTGAAAAAAATCTGATGCCGCCTGCGGTACGCCGGGTCTGCGTGTTAGACTCGGCGCCAGTTACTGAGGAACTCATCATGATCACCCGCACTGCTGTACGCGCCTGTATCACCGTTTGCCTGTTACTCCTCAGTGCCTGTACCTCCATTCAGCAGATTGTGGACATGCAGAAACCGGATGCCAGAGTATCCGGTGTTGCTCTCAGCAGCCTTTCCCTGACCGATGTCACCCTGCTGGTCGATGTGGTTCTCAGCAACCCCAACCCCATGACACTGAAAGCCGCCGACTTTGACCTTAATCTGTTGATTGACGGTCACCGGCTTGCTTCACTCAGTGAACCGGACACCCAGGTAGCCGTTCCGGCCAGAGGCACTCAGACTGTACAGTTCCCGCTGACCTTTACCTTCCGCGAAGTAGCCGCCGCCCTTGGCGGCATCAAAGGCCGCAATATGCTGGATTACGCCGTAGAAGGTAAGGTACGGGTTGATATGCCGGTGCTGGGGGAGGTCAACATACCGGTCAGCTTCAGCGACGTTCTGCCGGTGCCGCAATTGCCCGTGATCCGTTTCCGCGCCATCAGTCTGGATAGCATTGACTGGAGCGGCGCGCAGTTGAAGCTCGACCTTGAAGTCTCCAACCCCAACGCGTTCGCTGTCGACCTGAAACGCTTCGCTTATCATCTGAAGGCCTCCGGCCGCGAGATCAGTCAGGGCGACCTCTCTCCTCTGGCCCTGCCGCAAGGTGACACCCGCGAAGTGAGCGTACCACTCTCCGTCAACCTCACCAGTCTGGGCATCAGCCTGTTCCGCCTGCTGAGTGGTGGCGACAGCGTTGAGGTGAATCTGACCGGCTCAGCCGACGTTCTGCCGGATCTGGAGCTCTGGCAGCCTGAACCTCTGACCTTTGAGGCCGTGCAGACACTGAACCCCTGAATCAGCCTGCTGTTCATATTTTGTACGACTTTCCTGCCAATTTCGCAGACACATTTCCGTGCCCTGTTTAAGCGCATCAAAAGCCTCGCCCCGGGGCCGTCACTGTTGTTTTCTGACCACTCCGTCCGGGTCCCGGGCGGACCGCTGCTGAATGCTCAACAACCCCACCGGGACGTCGGTTGATTAGTGAAAAAAAAGCACAAATAAACTGTCAACCGGATCACAATTCCTGTTTGCGATTACGGCAGCGTAGTGGTTAGAATGTCGTCCCTCACGCGCGAGTGAGTAACCGCCTCGCACGTTGGAAACATGAATGTAGAGCAAAAATAACGGCCCTTTGGCCCTTTTTTGAGGTAACTCTTAATGACTACAACCACGACTGTACTGAGCCTGCTCGTCATCGGCGCGCTGATTGCTCTGTCTTACAAGCGCAGCACCCTGACCACAGCGGCTGCGACTATGGCAGTAATCACTGTCATTTCCCTGATTGCAGGTGCAGCCGGTGCTGTTACTGTTATCGCTCTGCTGTTTGCTGCCGCATTTGGCGTACTCAGCATGGCTGGCTTCCGTGCCAAAACAGTAACTGCTCCGATCTTCAACCTGTACAAGAAGATCATGCCACGCATGTCCGAGACTGAAAAAACAGCTCTCGATGCTGGTACTGTCTGGTGGGACGGTCAGCTGTTCTCCGGTAAGCCGGAATGGAGCATGCTGCTGAACCATCCTAACCCGCAGATCCCTGCTGAAGAACAGGCGTTCCTGGACAACCAGGTTGCGACTCTGTGCTCCATGGTCAGCGAGTGGGAAATCAGCCAGGATGGTGACCTGTCCAAAGAAGTCTGGGACTACATCAAGAAAGAACGTTTCTTCTCGATGATCATTCCTAAGTCTTACGGCGGTCTGGGCTTCTCTGCACAGACTCAGTCTGCTGTTCTGCAGGCTCTGAGTGTATCCGGTGCCACCTTCTCTACCGTTGGTGTACCTAACTCTCTCGGCCCTGGTGAACTGCTGCTGAAATACGGTACTCAGGAACAGAAAGATCACTACCTGCCACGTCTGGCTGATGGTCGTGAGATCCCATGTTTCGGTCTGACTGGCCCACGTGCCGGTTCTGACGCTACCTCACTGCCTGACGTTGGTGTTGTCTGTAAGGGCACCTACGAAGGCAAAGAAGTTCTGGGTCTGAAACTGAACTTCGAAAAGCGTTACATCACTCTGGCTCCGGTTGCGACCGTAGTGGGTCTGGCGTTCCGTGCCTTCGACCCTGAAGGTCTGCTGGGCGACAAGAAAGATCTGGGTATCACCGTAGCTCTGCTGCCACGCAAGCTGGAAGGTATGCAGATCGGTAACCGTCACAAGCCGATCGGTTCTCCGTTCATGAACGGTCCTATCTTCGGTAAAGACGTGTTCATCCCGCTGGACTTCATCATCGGTGGCGCTGACATGGTTGGTCAGGGCTGGCGTATGCTGGTTGAGTGTCTGTCTGTTGGCCGTTGTATCACCCTGCCAAGCTCTGGTGCCGGTGGTGCTAAGTACTCTCTGGCTGCGACCGGTGCTTATGCCCGTATCCGTCGTCAGTTCAATGTGCCGATTGCCAAGCTGGAAGGTGTACAGGATCCTATCGCCCGTATCGCCGGTAACAGCTATATCGCATCTGCTGCTTCCCGCATCACTGCGATCGCGATCGACGAAGGTCACAAGCCTTCTGTACCTTCAGCCATCCTGAAGTACAACCTGACTGAAATTGCCCGTCAGGTAGCTGTAGACACTATGGACGTTCACGGTGGTAAAGCCATCATCCGTGGTCCTAAGAACTACGTTGAATCCGGTTACTCTTCTGTACCGGTTGCCATCACCGTAGAAGGTGCCAACATTCTGACCCGCTCTATGATCACCTTTGGTCAGGGCGCGATCCGTTGTCATCCATTCGTACTGCCAGAAATGAACGCTGCGAAAGCGGACGACCTGAAAGCCTTCGACAAGGCGCTGTTCGGCCACTTCGGCTTCATCTTCTCTAACATGAGCCGCTCTCTGGTTCTGAGCCTGACCAACGCCGCCTTCACTGGTGTGCCTGTGTCTGGTCCGACCAAGAAGTACTACAAGCAGCTGAACAAATACGCAGCTAACTTCGCCATCATGGTCGATATGTGTATGTTCTCTCTGGGTGGTGAGCTGAAGTTCCGCGAACTGATCTCTGCCCGTCTGGCTGACATGGTCTCCAAAATGTACCTGGCCTCCATGGTACTGAAGCACTGGGCTGACCAGGGCTCTCACAAAGAAGACCTGCCGCTGGTTGAGTACACCATGCTGAAGCTGTTCTCTGAGTTTGAAGAAGCTCAGGACGGTCTGATCAAGAACCTGCCAAGCAAGCCGGTTGGCATGCTGCTGAAACTGCTGACTCTGCCATTTGGCCGTCGTACTAATGCACCTGGCGATAAGCTGGTTGCTAAGATCGTCGACATGGTGTCTTACAAGACCGGTACCCGTGAGCGTCTGATCAAAGGTACTTACCGTGGTGAGCAGATTGGTAAAGCGTACGAGCCGATGGCTAACCCGCTGGCCGTTTACGACAGCCTGCTGGACCGCGTTGAGAAAGCTGAGCCTATCTACAAGAAGATTGGCGATGCCCTCAAAGCTGGCAAGTACGATGAGTCTTCACTCAGCATCGAAGGTCGTATCACCGATGGCGTTGCCATGGGCGTTCTGACTGAAGAAGAAGGTGAGTTCATGCTGGCGTTCGAAAAAGACGTTCTGGATATGGTTCACGTTGACCACTTCCCGCTCGAATTCTTCGGCAAAGTCGCTGAGAACCACGACAAGGAAACTGCTACGAAAGCCTCTCCGAAGAAGAAGGCTTCTGACGCAGAGACTGCATAAGTCCTTGTACTTCTCGTAAAAGAGCCCCGCTGATGCGGGGCTTTTTTATGGGCGGCATTCCGGTAAGATCAACTGAGTCATCACAGGAGACAAGCATGCTGATCAGCAATATGGAGATCGTCCCGGGGAAAACCATCGTCCGCCATATGGGCATGGTCCAGGGCAGTACCGTACGTGCCAAGCACGTCGGCCGCGACATCATGGCCGGATTTAAAAACGTCTTTGGCGGTGAGCTGAAGGGTTACACCGAGCTGCTGTCAGAATCCCGCGATGAGGCCTTGCAACGTCTCACTGAGCAGGCCACTGCCATCGGTGCCAACGCGGTGCTCAACGTCCGTTTCAGTACCTCTTCGATTGCTGCAGGTGCCTCTGAAATTTTCGTCTATGGCACAGCAGTTATTCTGGAAGACGCATGAGTGGCCTGCTGATCTTCCTGTTCCTGCTGCTTACCGGTTATCTGTCCGGTCGCTGGCTGGAACAGCGTCACTACCGCAGCATACTCGCCCGCGAAGCAGCCCTTCGCCATCTGCTTGTCCTGCCGGTACGGGTACCGGCCAACGAGCACAGTCAGCATGATTCCACCCTCGTGACCGGCAGTGTCGTGGTCTCTGTGGATTACTTCAAAACCGTTGCGGCTTCGCTGCGTAACGTCTTCGGGGGCCGGGTCGGTGCCTACGAATCATTGCTCGACCGTGCCCGGCGTGAGGCCACATTACGCATGCAGGAAGAGGCACAGCAGCTGGGTGCTGACATCATCTACAACGTGAAATACGAAACCTCGCGCATCGGTGAAAACGACGCCAAGGGACTGGGTTCCGTTGAGGTACTGGCCTACGGCACGGCGCTGACCAGGCCTGCTCATGATGCCGCTGCCTGAATCCAATCCACAGCCGCCGGAAGGCATAAACAACCGCCATGAATCGGTTCTGGCGGACTTCCTGTTACTGGCTGGTGCCTTACTGGCGCTAGTCCTTCTGGCCTCCTGGCTGATTGGCTTGAGCGCCTCATGGCTGGGGCCGCGGATTCCCTTCAGCTGGGAGCCGTCAGTCACCCCGGAGACCCGGTTCTTATCGGAGCAGGATCTGCGCACAGAGAAATACCTGAATGCTCTGGCCGCACGTCTGCTGCAGAATCAGCCTGACGCCGTACCTGTCATCGTGCACTGGCTGCCAGACACCCCGGAAGCCAATGCAGCAGCAACCACAGGTGGACACATTGTCGTCACATCAGGGTTACTGGGCAGCGTACACAGCGAGAATGGTCTGGCCATGGTACTGGCCCATGAGATCGTCCATATACAGGAGCGGCATCCCGCCATCCTGATGCTGGAACAGCTCGGTCACTCCCTGCTCTATCTGGTGCTGGGTATGAGTGATTCCGGCGCAGGCTGGCTCGCTCAGAGTGGCGGCAACGCGGCACTGATGACCTTCAGCCGGAGTATGGAAGCCACAGCCGACCGCAAGGCTCTGCAGCTGCTGCAGGACTGTTATGGCCATACCGTCGGGGCCGATGAGTTCTTTCTCAGTGTGCTCTCTGATAACGACGACCAACACCTGCAGACAGTGGCCGGACTGGGTGGACTGTTCGCCAGCCATCCGGACACGGAAGATCGTCTGCGGCAGATTACGGCCAGCATTGCAGGCAATTCAGGCGACCTTACGCCTCTGCCCGCCTGGTTACTGAGTGCCTCTGATCAGCCATAAAAAAGCCCGGTGATCACCGGGCTTTTCTGTGCTGCAGGGCTCAGAGACCGTCCAGATAGCGCTCTGCATCCAGAGCTGCCATGCAGCCGGTACCGGCGGACGTGATGGCCTGGCGGTAGATATGATCCGATACATCACCAGCGGCAAACACCCCCGGCACACTGGTCTGGGTAGCATTACCATTCAGACCACTCTGCACCTGAATATAGCCGTCTTTCATCTCCAGCTGACCTTCAAAGATGCCGGTATTCGGTGAGTGACCGATGGCAATGAACACGCCCTCCAGATCAATATCTTCCGTTTCTCCGCTTTCAGTACTGCGGATGCGCATACCGGTTACACCCATGTCATCACCCAGAACTTCGTCCAGCGTGGCATTCCACTTGATGGTGACGTTGCCGTTCGCCGCTTTATCCAGCAGCTTATCAGCCAGAATCTTTTCGCTGCGGAAGCTGTCACGGCGGTGTACCACAACCACCTCTGACGCGATGTTGGAAAGGTACAGAGCCTCTTCCACCGCAGTGTTACCACCACCGATAACCGCCACGCGCTTCTTGCGGTAGAAAAAGCCGTCACAGGTCGCACAGGCGGAGACACCTTTGCCCTTAAAGGCTTCTTCACTGTCCAGGCCCAGATAACGGGCACTGGCACCGGTAGCAATGACCAGCGCATCACAGGTGTATTCTCCCGTGTCTCCTTTCAGATAAAACGGCTTCTGCTTCAGGTTCACTTCACTGATCTGGTCAAACACGATCTCAGTATCAAACCGTTCAGCATGCGCTTTCATACGCTCCATCAGTTCCGGACCCTGCACACCCTCAGCGTCACCCGGCCAGTTATCCACTTCTGTCGTCGTGGTCAGCTGACCACCCATCTGCATACCGGTGATGATGACCGGATTCAGGTTCGCCCGGGCACCGTAAACGGCGGCGGTGTAACCGGCCGGTCCGGAACCCAGAATCAGAAGTTGTACATGTCTCGGGCTGCTCATTGTTGTCTCCGCTGAATTCAAATTTACGTCATCATATCTGGGGGCTGATCGGGAAAAAACCAGTCCGTGGGCAAATAAAAAGATCAGTACTGAAAACGACCGTTCATCGTATGGCAAAAAAAGCCATTACAACAAATAACAAATCGTAGCGTTTCAGATTTTTCCTTTCTTATCAGAATGTTACACCGCATCAGAAAAAAGCCTCAGGTTTCCGCCAATTTCCCTGCGTTGTTGAAAACCGGCTCATGATACAGGATTAACACACATTCTTTCCCACTGAAGGTCACCCTTATGTCGAACCAGCAGATTGCACAGCAGAAATCCCGTCTGGGTACACTTCTTCTGCACAAAGGACTGATCACCCGTACCCAACTCGACGCCGCTCTGCGACTGCAGGCTGAAAGTCAGCTGAAGTTGGGTGAAATTCTGATCGAACAAGGCTGGCTGACCGAGAATGACCTGAACAAGGCTCTGAAGAAGCAGTCCCGCTACCGCCTGTTTGCCGCAGTGAGTGCGGCTCTGCTGGGCCCTATCCAGCCTTTTATCAGTACCGCACACGCTGCGATTGACAGCACGACAGTCGCCGAAGCCAGTGTGATGAAACGCATTGGTCTGGTGCCAATGACAGAGGCCGCTATGGGTGATGTCACTGCACAGGGTCTGACTGAGAATGTCGCTTATCTTGCTGGCCTGGAAGATCCGGATAATCCAAGTGATCAGGCTGGTGAAAAAGCGGTCATGGCCACCCTGGAGTCTCTGTTCCCAGGTCTCAACCTGCTGACTGACGCTGAGATTTCCGGTGTTGAATACCACGACTCAGACACGCCGATGGTGACCTACAATGCCGACGGTTCTATGAGCCTTAAAGTGCCGAAACGCATCGCTGAAATCGCCTTCCGTGATCTCAACATTGCAGGTGCCAGTGGTCCGGCCATGGGAGATCTGGTGATCAAAGATCTGCGCATGTCCGCTGATTCCAGCATCACCATCAAGGTCAGTAACTGACAGTGAACTATCGCTGAGCAATCAGCTGACAATAAAAAAGCCGCCCGATGGGCGGCTTTTTTTGTGCTTCAGCAAAGAGGCAATCAGTCATAACCAATAGCCAGTGGTACAAAGGCAACGATAAGTACTGCCGTCGCCATAGTGACCAGAGGCAACAGGATCTTCTCGTTCTTGTACCAGAAGTTGTGACCTTCCTGCTTCGACAGCCGTACTTCTTCTTCGCCGACCACCTGCCTCGTCAACAGATGGTTCAATGCTACCGGCGGACTCAGATACCCCAGTTCGAAAGCAGCCAGTGTCACCATCCAGAAATGCACCGGATCGATACCACTCTTATAGGCGATGGAGGCAATAGTCGCACTCACCAGAATCACGGCACCGTATGGGTCCATGATCATACCGATGACCACCAGAACCGATACCAGCAGCGCCATAGCCACCCAGATGGAATCGAAGCTTTCCGGCACCAGGCTCATGACCTCGGCACGTTCAAACACACCACCGATACTGATGGACATACCCATCAGCATCAGCAGAGCACCGATATGACCAATCGCTTCAGTAGTAGATTCACGGATGGTTTTTTCCAGAGAATCGTTACCTTTCACCAGATCATCAAACGATTCTTCAAGGCGGTGTTCGACATAGTCGATGTTCATATTCTCGCGTTTGAGAACATCTTTCTCTTTGGCAATACGCTCATAGATCAGAATCACCAGCAGCAGAACCGGCAGAATGATCGGCGCAGAGAACTCATCCAGATAGGCGTTCAGCAGCAGGCCATACAGGACCAGAGTCACCGTCACCAGAATGACGTAAGGGATCAGAGGCTTCAGGGCATCTTTCAGTTCTGGCCAGACCAGAGAAGTATCAAGTGACGGTTGCGGAGTTTCCGGTGCCTTACGGGTCAGCAGCGCATAGAAGGCAAACAACACAGTGGTCAGGAAGAAGACTTTCACACCCCAGCCGAACAGCTGATCGGTTGTCACTTCGTTGTTCAGGGCGGCAACGATCACCACCAGCAGACACGGACGCAGTACCACACCCAGCGAACCGGACATAGCGGTTGCCGCCAGCGCCAATTGACGACGTGCACCGGCACGGCGCAGTTCCATATAAATCAGACCACCGACCGCAATCACGAAGATACCGGAACCACCGGTATAGGCCGTTGGCAGAGCCGCCAGCGCAACCACTGCCACAGCCAGCATTTCTGGCGGCAGACGGAACGGACGGAAGACGTTAAAGACTTTCTGGGCCAGCTCCGTACGTTTCAGCAGCATACCGATCCACACGTAGAGAGCGACATTCAGGAACAGCTGCGACAGCTCCAGCATCTGGTTGAGGTAGATACCGATACCGGCAGCATGACCAGAAATAATAAAGTAAGTACCAGAGATGATACTCATCTGGGCATACAGAGGAATCGCCAGTGTGGCTTTGGCAAAACCGCCACCGGGCTTGGCATTTTTCGGTACAACGATGGCCTGATACAGGCTGAGGAACATGGGGAAGCCGAAACCGACGATCCAGTAATAATGCAGGATCGCATGCTCGGTGCTGACCTCTACCCCGGCACTGAAGGCGACCTCCTTAAAGGTCCAAACCGAGTAGAACAGAATGCCCATGGAGAAAAACTGCGCAATGGCGCCGAGACGGTAGTCCATCACGGTTTCCATCGGACGCAGCGCAATATGATGACGACGCAGCAGCGTGGTCAGACCACAGATCAGTACCAGGGTAGACAGCATGATGCGCTGAGTGGCCATACCAAATTCACCGAAGCGGGCAACACCCAGTTCGACGGTGCGGAAGATCTCAACACCGGTGGTAATCCGGTCTTTGACGTCATCGTACTGCTGGAATTTGATCTGACACTGTTCTTTGGCGGCACTCAGTGAAGTGCGCATGACATCCGGATCAATGGGCTCCGGTGCGAACAGATCGAATTCGTCGACAGGCTCAGCTTCACGCTCAGCGATCAGGCGCTGAAGCTCTGCCTCAATATCCATATTGGCATTACAACTCGGTTCAACCGGGTCGTGTCTTAACTGGAAGTAACCTTCCCAGGTGGTTTCACCCAGCTGCAGCAGCTGCGCATGAAGTGTGTGACTGGTATTGATGATAATTACAAATACGAGCACCAGAAAGGCCGGGATGGCCATTATCCACTCGTACGCCGTGCGGTTCCCCACCCGTACGGTCTGATCCATGAAACACCTCTACTTCTGACTGGAGTCTGCCGGCTAAACGGCAGATCTTAGCGGTTAATGATCATTCAGGATTTTAAAAAGTCCCGGAGGGGACCTGGCTGCAGACGGGTACAACGGAATGACCGGCGTTAAAAACCGGAGCCTGTGCTCCGGTCTTTAGTCAGCATAAGGTCTGCTGTACTGCTGTCTCAGCGCTCAGGAGATTATTCCAGATTCTCCGCGCACTCGGCTTCAGCCGGGTTTTCCTTACAACGCAGGCCTTTCAGCAGGCGCAGCATAGTGCCGTCATAGACACCTTCTTCACGCAGCTCAACACGTACTGCACGCAGCATGGCGTCATAACGTTTCTTGACTGCCTCAGGCAGATCGATCCAGTATTTATCATCGATCTCGGCAGTGTTGTCTTCAATCTGCTTCAACATGCGGTCAAACATACTGGCAACGTACTGACGAGATTTCTGACCATAACCTTCCGGGAAGCGATCAGCGTGCATTACCAGCTGGAAATCCAGGTAAGCCAGATTGTAGCGGAGGATACCACCAGCTGTGCCAAGACCCTTGTACATTTCCAGTGGTTTGTAGGCAAGCGCCGGGGCGTAGGCAATGTCCACACTGCCATTGTTAAACTTACCGGAGAAGTTTGCGGAGTTGGACGGCACAACCGCGGCACCGACGTGGTTCACCATCTTGATGGATGGCTGGTCGTAGTCCAGAGTGGCGATTTTCTTACCGGACATTTCTTCAACGGTATCAATGCTACGGTCGTTCACGAACAGATAAACCGCACCGGCTGGCATAACACCACCCACTTCATAGCGGTCATTCTTCATGTACTTGGCGCCTTTCGGTGACGAAATCAGGTTCACCACATTACGCATCACTGTGTCGTCAGGTACGGCACCGATGGCTTCGATGGTCGAGGCGAACTTACTGAACGGACGCGCGCGGGCACCGGTCAGAACCACACCGTCACACTGACCGGCTTTGAAATCGTCAGAAGCAATTTTTTCATCGGTGTAAGCATGAAGTTTGACTTCAATGCCTTCAGGGATGGCGAACTGTTTGTAGTCCTCCATCAGTTTGAACATAGGGCCACTGGAACCGACCGGGTCAAAAATACAGATGTTCCGTGATTCAAGGGCATTGACACTGACCGATGACGCAGACAACGCCAGTGCAACCATGCCGATCAACTTACGCATTGGTTTATTCCTCTATTAATCTAATAAATCATCTAAGCTGATGCCGAGATCTTCTTCTTCAGCCTTATCGTCCCAGAAGGTTCCGAATTCACCCACAGGTGTCCGGGATCCGGTGGCTTCTGTCCATAAACGGTCTGAGACCGCCAGAATCTGTTGAGTTGCAACGACGTCCAGCAGGCGGTACTGCTTGTCACTTTCATGCGCTTTCAGTGATTCCGCATGACGGCGGATCGCAGCTTTCAGACGTTCAGTCTGACCGGCACTGTCAGCAATCAGTACTTCCGCAGCATCGGCCAGACGCACACCAGCATCGGCACCGATACGGCTGGCAGCGGCCATTTCAACCCAAGGGTCACTGCCTGCCGGAGCAGTATCCGGCAACAGTACCCAGAGGCCGGCCTGAGCAGCCATCGGCAGACCCCAGTAGTCCTGGTTATCCAGACACTGCAGGCCACGCACCGCCTTCTGGGCGATATCTTTCGGTACACCGACAACGCTCTGGGCGTTCAGGTCAGCGTATACCGCCTGCAGACCGGCCAGGTTACCCAGTGCCCAGTAGACACCTTCTTCGTAATTCAGCTTGGGGCATTTTTCGCCCGGCTCACCATAAGCCTCCACCATGAAGTCATAAGACTGCTGCAGGCGGGTTGCCGCGATCGCATAGTGACGTTTCTCACGGATACGGGCATCTTTGGCTTCGTTGATGTTCTGAGCTTTCAGCTCACGGATGTAGGTGAGGTTTTCTTCGTGAGCGATTTCCGCTTCACAACCACCGGTCATGATATTCAGCACAATCCCCGCTTCGTCCGGGCTGGACATGATGCGCGAGAAGGCCATAACCAGAGGCTGCAGACTCTGGGTTGCATTACAGGCAACGCCAACGTCGCCGGTACTGAAGGTATAAGGTGTGACATGGCGGTCTGTCAGATCATAAATAACCCAACCGGTCGGCCGGTAAATCAGGTTCATGAGGCTGCCACAACCGGCCAGTACAGCCGCAGCAGTAAAGATGCATGTAATTCTTAAGAGAAACGACATGAGGCCCCCGTCAGAGAGTGATTTTTCTTATTATCGCTGGTGACACTTGCACCAGACTGAGGCTGAAGGATATCTGATTGATTCTCGAATACCAACTCAATTCATTCCTTAAACAGAACACAGAGCTATTTATATCAGGCAGTTATCATCAAAACTGTCCGATCCTGCCAGGGCCTGAAAAAGGAAGTTATTGATCACCTGTTTACTATTGTCCTATCAGAACACAAAACAACAATGGATGCAGCTGCCGGAGCGCCCGGAACCGGTGAACAGAGTGACAGAGAAAACCATTCAGCGGGTTTCATTACGCCAGAATGCCTCTCAGAAACCGGCTCGATCAGCTGCAAAGGCGCTCTGGAAGCTGATTTTACTGACTTTCCTGACATGCAAATACGCGTACAACCAATCCGGACAAATCCGGCCTGTCCGGAAAAGACCGTTGTAAGGAAGTGAAAAGCTGTTGCATAGTGAGGCACGTACTCACGGATTCCGGAGGGAGCGTCTCTGAACGATCTCCTCAGACTATTGCCGATCTGGCACCGGGTCATTGTGAGCGGCAGCCAAGCTCTGTCCTCACCAACCCGATACGACCTGACGCTCAACTGCGGTTGCAACGTCCCTCCCCCTTCCGCCCTGTTTTACCCCTCACGAAACCCCTCCGCTGCCTGCACTGACACGACTCCGGTGAAGCTTATTCACACGGACCAACGGCGTTGGCGGTACCGGGTTTCTTATTCTGACCTGTCCAGGAGAGTCCTATGGCTGCACGCAAATCTGACACCAAGCTTTACGTGATTGATACCAACGTCCTGATCCACGACCCCGGAGCAATCCTGAAGTTTGAGGAACACCAGGTGGTCATCCCCATGACCGTTCTGGAAGAGTTAGATAAGCTGAAAATAGGCAAAGCATCCATCGCCACAGACTGCCGCGAAGCCATCCGCCAGATGGACCGCATCATAGGTGATGCCACCCCCACTGAAATCGCCAAAGGGATACCGATCGAGCGGCCCGATGGCAACTACCAGGGCCACTTCTCGATACTACTGGACAGTTTCGACGCCCCCGACCGCTCTCTCCCCGACAACCTCAACGACAACAAAATCATCAACAGCCTCGTCAGCCTGCAGAAAAAATACCCCAACCGCGAAACCATCCTGATCACCAAAGACATCAACATGCGCCTTAAGGCGCGCGGCTGCGGCATCGGCGCTCAGGATTACCAGAATGACCAGCTGCTGTCAGACGTGTCGCTGCTGGAAACCGGCTACAACCGCTTCGAAGGCTCTTTCTGGGAGACCCAGAGCACGGTGGAAACCTTCCACGATGAAACCGGTACCTACCACAAAATCCCTAAAGCTAATCTGCCGGAGGATCTGTACCTCAATCACTTCATCATTGATGAAAAAGGCTTCATCGGCTGCATCCATCGTGTTGGTGAAGAATTCGCCCTGCTCAAAGACCTGCCGTATGAACAGCTGATGCAGCAGAACGCCTGGGGGCTGACGCCACGGGATGTGCCACAGGCTCTGGCGCTCTATCTGCTGCTCGATCCGGACATTCATCTGGTCACCCTGACCGGACAGGCCGGGTCCGGTAAAACCATCCTGGCACTGGCAGCAGCGATTGAAATGACCGTGGCCACCAACCAGTACAAGCGCATCATCGCCACCCGCAGCACCCGCGGACTGGATGAGGACATCGGTTACCTTCCGGGTACCGAAGCGGAGAAAATGGAGCCCTGGCTGGGCGCCATCACCGACAACCTGGAGGCTCTGCACAACGACGATGAGCATTCCAAGAGCAGTGTGGATTACATCCTGCAGAAGGTCCCGCTGCAGTTCAAATCCCTGAACTACATCCGTGGCCGCAGCTTTCAGCAGAGCCTGATTCTGATTGATGAATGTCAGAACCTGACACCGCATCAGATGAAGACGATCGTCACCCGCGCCGGTGCCGGCAGTAAGGTAATCTGCCTCGGCAACCTGGCACAGATAGACACCCCGTATCTGAATCCGGTCAGTTCCGGCCTGACCTATCTGGTAGAGCGCTTCAAGGAGTTCCCGCACGGCGGCACCATTCACCTTGAAGGTTCACCACGCTCCGCCATTTCTGAATACGCAGAAATTCATCTGTAAAGAGGACAACACCAACAGAAAGGGCGCCTGAGGCGCCCTTTTTTATAACTCACAGAACCGTCATCCGATAGGCACTGACCTGTGCTCATCGGATGCTGGCACATCACCATTCAACAACGGCAGGCATTCCGCAGCGAAACCGGAGCCCACTTCAAGATAGTAGTTAAAGGCCACGTCCACCCCAAGCAACATAAGCTCATCGCGTTCGTCTTCATACCGGGCTACTGCGGCTACACGGCCTTTATAACCAGCCAGTTTCATAACCTGCAGGGCAGCGCGCATCTCTTCCTGATTGGGCAGTGCCAGCATCACCAGCTGAATCCGGCTCTTTGCCGCCTGCTGCCAGAACTCCATATCATCGGCGTCACCGGAGATCACGTTCAGATTCTCCTCGCGCAGGATCTTGAGACGCTCGGTATCCGACTCCAGACCCCAGATATCCGTCACTCCTTCTTTTTCGAGCGCGTGATAGGCCCCTTTGCCGACCCGGCCCATACCAGCCACCAGCACATTGAAGCTCGCGGGCATCTGAATACTCTGATGAGCACCACGCCGCTCAAAGCGGTTAATAAAGAGGTGAAAACGCGCATACGTCGTGTGCGCCTTACGGTACAGCATGGTCGAGATCAGGAAGGACACCGACATAGCAATGGCAATGATCACTACCCACTCATCTGAAACCCAGCCATTATCCATGCCGACATTGGCCACGATCAGACCGAATTCGCTGTAGTTACTCAGAGCCAGCGCCGTGAGATACGCCACACGGCCCGGCATCTTCATCAGAATAAAGAGATAGAAGAAGAGTACGAATTTGAGCAGCAGCAACAGGATCAGACCGACTGTGACCGGTAGCATGTCGAGTGTCGGTAATGCGGTAAAACCGATGGACAGGAAAAAGCCGATCAGGAACAGGTCTTTAAAGTTCATCAGGGTTTTATAGAGCTCAGAGGTTTTGCTGTGGCCGGCAACAACAATCCCCATCACCAGAGCGCCCAGGTCACCTTTAACACCTAACGCAGAAAACAGCTCATAGCCACCAAAAGCCAGGAAGAAGCCCGCCAGCGGCAGCAGTTCACCGTGGCCAACGCGTTCCAGCAGACGATAGAGGACGGGTCGCAGAAGCGGCAGCAACAGCAGTGCCGCCGCCCATTCCGACGGTATCTTACCCGTTGCGGCCACCAGAAAGATGACCGCCACAATATCCTGAATAATGAGTACGGCCAGTGCCAGCTTACCGTGGCGTACCTTCAGTTCGGAGGATTCTTCCAGAATCTTCACTACTGCGACAGTGGACGAGAAACTCAGGGCAAAGGCCACCAGTGCTGAAGTCTGAGGATCAACCGCAAAAGCGTAGCTGAGACCCAGCCAGAAAGGTACGGCCAGCAGCGCGGCCGTCAGCACGACCCAGATCAGGGTATGAATCAGGCTGGTTCCCAGCACCTCTTTGTAAAAGAGTGCTTTGAGATCCAGCTTAAGACCGATGGTGAACAGCATCAGTGTGATGCCGATTTCAGACAGCTGATCCAGCAATTCCGTCGGTTGCACGCCGGCAGCGTTCAGAACAAAACCGGCCAGCAGGAAGCCGATCAGCGGTGGCATGGTCAGCTGCCGGGCTACAACCCCGAAGGCGAATGCAATGAGAATCCAGAGAAAATCCATAACCGTCTGTCAAATTCAAACTCATGGCAGTGTAGTGTATCGGCGCGCAGCAGGGTATCGCTGCCCGGTATCCCGCTCACCATTCGAAACAATGCGGCCTCAGAACGTGAACTGCAGCCCACCGTATACTTCGTTCTCGCCCTCTTCATTCCCCAGAGGCGACGCGACACCGAGAACCAGTGGCGCCCGTAAACGATAAGCCAGAATCAGATTAAGACGCAGCTCGGCAGCGGCACCGACCAGCGCACTGTTTTCCGACCCGGGTCCTGTATCATCCCAGGCGCGGCCACGTTCCAGATACAGACCCAGCTCAAGGCTGTCTGCCCCCACCGGCCAGATGTCCCAGTTGTCCTGATAACTGGCCAGCTCACTGCGCAGGGACAGGCGCTCTCGCTCATAATACTGACCACGCTGGACCGCCGACGGATAACCCCGCAGGCTGAGTTTGTCGCGCCCGAACAGACTGTAGTCTTCCTCAGGGGGCAGACCACCCAGACGGAAGCCCGGCGCGTCATCTGTGGCGGCACCACCCAGCAATGAAAGTGTCAGACCATTACGTCCGGGCAGGTCAAAGGTGTACTGCCAGCCTGCCTGCAGATGGCTGCCGCTGGCATCGGTGGAAAGAAGGTCAAAATCTTCGTACACCAGGTGTGTGTAACTGCCGTATCCAGGCCCAGGGGACTGCAGCAGCGAACCGGTCAGACTCAGGGTTGCGGCCAGACCGATACTGTCACGGCTGTAGGCATTGGCACCGATAAGTTCCAGCCCGTCTTCCAGGTGGGTAATGGCCGTACGCTGGTGCACCAGACCGGCATGCACCCCAAGGCTGTCCTCAAAGGCGCGGAAGAGGTAATTACGCTGCAGCAGCAGGGTATCGTCACGCACATGCGTGTAATCTTCGTCCCCTTCAACCACCTGAATTTTGTCGTAGTCGGCATCGGCCATCAGCATCCAACGCTGATAGATGTACATCAGATTTCCGGCCAGCAGCTGATCTTCCAGATCGTACTGAACCGTCACCGCATAATTGTGGCGCTGCAGGGCATCGCTGCCGCCTGTGGTTACACCGATCCAGCTGAAGTTGTCACCGGATTCAACAAACGGCAGCCAGTAGTATGGGCGCAGGGTCGACCAGGGCTCGTAAGCCACGGGCTCAGAGACGGCGATCTCCGGCAGAGGAACGGTCTCTGCGGGTATCTCAGGCGTGACCGTCATTGGCTCTGTCAGAGGCATGAAATCCGCAGTGCGGAAGGCAAAGCCATCAGCGGTATATTCCTGATACACCAGCTGATCCCCCAGAACCGCCGGGGCAAAGGCGCCGCTTGCACTGTCAGTTAAGGACTCCGGCCCTGCATCCGTCCAGCGGTAGATGTTATAGAGTCCACGATAATCAGCGACGTACAGCAGCTCACCCTCCGGTGTGAAATACGGGTCGGTCTCTGTTGCTTCTGCACTGCTGAGACTGGTCCATTCCAGAGTGCTCAGATCAAAACGGGCCAGATTCCAGCCTTGCCCCTGCTGTTTACGGGCAGCAACCAGATAACGTCCGTCCGGACTCACGGCCATCCGGCCAACCACATCACCGTACCCGCCCTGCCACAACTCGGTGTACTCCTGACGCGCTGGCAGGCGATACAGAGATGGCCGGCCTTCACGATAGGCACTGAATACCAGCCCCTGCCCTCCGGATACCCAGGCCAGCTGTGCGACGCGCATATTCTCTGTCATGCGGATACGCCGCTGTGGTGTAAACACGGAGATGTCAGATGTAATCCGGCCACCCGCAGTCAGGGTCTGGCGTACCGTGGCTGCGTCACCCGTGGCTGAGAGCGCCAGCTGACTGTAATTTCCCAATGTCGGCACCCTGTCGTCATGGCAAGTCCACTGAGCGTCACAACGACGTATAACCGGGCGGTCCTCATCATTGGCAGCGATATAAACCAGCTCTCTGCCGTTCGCATCCGCCACCTGAAGGCGCACAGATCCGTCCTGATCCGGCAACAACCCGGATTCCGGAGCTGCATCCATACGGATGTCAGTTCCGGGCGACAGCGCGAAGCGCTCCTCCATCGCCAGTCTGAAATCCGCCCACAGGCTCTCAAAATCTTTACCGAAGGCCTGCCGGGCCACTTTGTCCTGCAGAACCCAGGGGATAATTTCGCCGCTGTAGTAGGTCAACCAACGCTTGAACGCATCCTCTCCATAAGTACGGATCAGGTACTCAGTAAAAAAAGCTCCGTACAGGTAATACTTGCCATAGGGCCAGTCACGTGAGGCGATAGCCGCTTCCCCGAGAGTATCAAACTCCCCGGAGCGTACTTCCTCGCGCATCTGCATCTGATACCAGCTGGAGGCCAGACGTCCGGTGCCTTTCTGATAATCGGTTTCTTCATACACCGCCAGGCCTTCGATCAGCATGGGCGATGTCAGCGAGTGCGGGAAAAAGAACGGGAAGCGCCCGAGAATGCTCTGCCCGGCATCCGGTATCCGTCCCGACAATTCCATATGCAGGATGTGCACATACTCGTGGCGGATCAGCAGTGACAGCCAGTCGTCGTAGTTCTGCAGGCCGCTCAGTGTATAGGGGGGTGTCAGGTAGAGACGGATCTGCGGGAAAGGAAAAAACGTTGCCCAGCCATTGGAGATGTCATGATCATCGGACATCACCAGGTGGGTTTTCAGTACTGGCGCCGAGCCGAAAAAAGGCACCAGCTCCTGATACGCTTTTTCCGCGATCTGCAGCGAACGCAGCGCCAGAGCGTCATAGCTGCCTTCGGCCGGAAAATGGATATAGAAGTGTTCCGACGAGCGGGTTTCCCAGCCAGCACTACCGGGGCCATCCCATGCAACCGGCTCAGCGGCCACTCCATGAATCAACATGCCGAACAGTACTGACAGAAAAAAACGCATGAACCGGTTCCCTGACATCTGCCGTACGGAAGTGCCCGCCCGGCTTCTGCCCGAAGAGTAACACGACTCGGTCAGCCGTCAGACAGATGCAGAACCAGACATTTGCCCCTGAAGACATTCACAATCCTGACACCTGTCTGTCACATAACAGGAATGACCGCCCGGCCAGCACAGACGGGTTCATGCAAACGTCATATGACACCCATCTTAAAAGCTGACCAATGAGACAGGATTCAGGTCCGACAGCAGTGCAGAGCAGGCAGGGTAAGGGCTGGACAGACATGAGGGTTCAGCGGGAAAGAGGCAGAGCGCACCCCAAGTGTCCTGTGAACAAAAAGTTGCCCACAATTTCTGTGGATAACATCGTGGATAACACTTTAAAAATCACGAGAATGCCATATAACTTGGGGGCCCTTGTTAAATTGATCACTTTTTGATCAGTGAAAAAAGTGTTATTTTTCAACAAGTTAAAAAAATCAATAGGTTTTTCTAGGATTTCTGTAACAAATTTTGCCTTTTTCAGGGGTTACTGGACAGGTGTGAATAAGCCAGCACCAAAATAAGACTTTGTGCACTCAAACTGAACGTCCACCTCCAGCAAGAGAACATACGTAATCCTGAAAAGAGTAAGCAGTGTTTAAGAAATACGGGCCATACCTGACAAAAAAGCCGCTCCAGGTTAACCCGAAGCGGCTTTTTACACGGTAATTTACGGGGTAAACGTCATTTCTCTGACACAAACCTGTCACTTCACAGACGGATATTTGTCATTTTTGTCAAAAACCCAAAGATCCGTAATGGCAGAATACTACCTGTTATCAGAGCACGTTCAGACGTTTTGCCAGCTCTTCAGCCGGCAGATATCCCGGAATCAGTGCACCATCCTGGGTAATCATACTTGGCGTACCCGTAACCCCGAGTGAGCGCCCGAGTTCGAACTGATCAGCCACCGGAGACTCGCACTGCTCGCCCTCTGCAATCTTTTCATCCATCACTTCTTTCAGTCTGGAATACTGCTGCATAGCGGCTTTTTTCTGCTCTTCGCCCTGAGCGGAACGGAAGGCACCATAGGCCTGAGACATAGCCCGCTGGCTGTTCTTCATCGCTGTCATGGCGGCAGCACGGTCATCCTGACACCAGACGTAATCAATCTTGCGGTAAGAGTCGGTCAGTTTGCCACTTTCCGGGTCTGTCACTCCGGCGCGCGGATAGGCGAGATAGCGCACGGTAATCCCCATGCTGTTCAGCTGCGGGACTTCCTGATGGAGTTTCTGGCAATAACCGCAGTCGATATCCGTGAACACATTGATGCGGGCTTTTTCTTCGCCCTTGGCCAGGAAGAGAACAGACTTACTGTCCGGAATAGCAGCCATGGCTTTCGCCCGCTCTCCGGTCATGCGCATATCACTGACATTGAGAAAGCCATCATCCGTCACCTGATAAACGCTTTTGTTGTACACAAAAAAGCCCAGATCCGGTGTCATATGAATGGTATTACCATCGTTCAGGATCAGCTCAACAAGCTGTCCACCGGCCATTGAGACGGCCTCAGTCACCACTACTTCAGGCCCCAGAACTTTTTTCATCTGTGCATCAGCGCGGCTGAGCAGATCATCGGCAGCCTGGCTTTGCGCCGAGAGCATCAGCAGACCAGCAAACATTGAGAGATACAGCTTCTTCATGGTTTCTTCCCGGATATTCAGATAACAGTCTTAGAGGCCTCCGGCTGCACCGGAGTTCCCTGAAATATGGGTACAGATCGGCAAAAAAAAAACGGGCACAAGGGCCCGTTTTTTCTGTGCAGGATAAAGGTTAGACCTTTTCCTTGATACGTGCAGACTTACCACTGCGCTCACGCAGGTAGTACAGTTTCGCCTGACGAACGTCACCACGACGTTTCACTTCGATGCTGTCTACCAGTGGGCTGTGAGTCTGGAAAGTACGCTCAACACCAACACCGTGAGAGATTTTACGCACGGTGAATGCTGAGTTCAGGCCACGGTTACGCTTACCGATAACCACACCTTCAAACGCCTGCAGACGCTCACGGGTACCTTCTTTTACTTTTACCTGTACAACCACAGTATCACCTGTGCTGAACGCTGGCAGGCCTTCTTTCAGCTGGGCGTTTTCAATCTGCTGAATGATTGTGTTCTTGTTGCTCATTATCTGCTCCTTAACAGTCCGGCGAGTCTTTGCATTGCTCGTTCCGGTACTCTGTCAATAACTTCTGTTGCTCGTTTGTCAGTTCCAGCCCGGCCAGAAGATCCGGCCTGCGTTCCCAGGTTCTGCCCAGCGCCTGCTTCAGACGCCATTGACGGATTTTTTCGTGGTTGCCGCTCAGCAGCACCTCCGGTACCGACCTGCCCTCATAATCTTCCGGGCGGGTGTAGTGTGGACAATCCAGCAGTCCGTCCATAAAGGAGTCCTGCTGTGCCGACTGTTCGTGCCCCAGTACACCGGGCACCAGCCGGATCACGGCATCCATCAGGGTCATAGCGGGGAGTTCCCCGCCGCTGAGTACGAAATCGCCGATGGACCACTCCTCGTCGACTTCGGTCTCAATCAACCGCTCATCAATGCCTTCATACCGTCCCGCCACCAGAATCAGCCGGTCCTGCTGTGCCAGTTCAAGCACACCCTGCTGATCCAGTTTGCGGCCCTGAGGTGAAAGATAAATAACTTTAGCTTCACCTCCGGCGGCTGTTTTTGCAGCCTGAATGGCATCCCGCAGTGGCTGAATTTTCATCAGCATGCCGGGGCCACCCCCGTATGGACGGTCGTCCACTGTCTGGTAGTTGTCGTAAGCGAAATCGCGTGGATTCCAGCTTTCGACAGTGACTTTACCCTGCTTGACTGCCCGGCCACTGACACCCTGATGGGTGAGTGCCTGAAGCATTTCAGGAAACAAGGTCACAACTCCAAACCACACCGGTCTTACTCCTCCCCAGCTCTGTTGAGCCCGGGATTAAAAATCCGGGTCCCAGTCAACCTGAATCACACCAGCGTCCAGATCGACTTCAAGAATGTATTCACTCACATACGGCAGCAACCGGGTCTGCTGATCGACGCTGCCCGCACAGGGTTTTACCGTCAGCACCTGATTGCCCCCGCCGGAGTCAAACAGTTCTTTCACCTGGCCCAGCAGTTGATCGTCAGTATTGATGACGCTCAGACCTTCCAGCTGGAACCAATAATATTCATCATCGTCGGGTTCAGGCAGCTCAGATTCCGGTATTCCGATCTCACACTGAGATAATGCCAGCGCCAGATCCCGGTCTGTGACACCTTCCAGTGCCGCTACCAGACCCTTACCCTGAAGTTTCCCCTGCATGACTCTGAACTTCTGCCACTGTCCGTCACGACGGATGTACCAGTGTCCGTAATCCAGGATATTGGCCATCGGGTCTGTGTAGGAATACACCTTCACCCACCCTTTAATGCCAAAGGCCGTGGAGATCTTGCCAAGAACATGAATGTTCCCGTCTGCCACTGCCGTTACTCCGGGTACAGCAGCCAATTAAGCCTGAGCTTTCTTGGCGTCTTTCAGTAATTTGGATACACGGTCAGTTGGCTGTGCGCCTTTACCGATCCAGTATTCAACACGTTCCAGATCGATGCGCAGCGCTTCTTCCTGACCGCGGGCGATCGGGTTGAAGAAACCAACACGCTCGATAAAACGACCATCGCGAGGCGAACGGGCGTCAGCAACGTTAACGTGATAAAAAGGGCGCTTCTTGGAGCCGCCACGGGCTAAACGGATAACTACCATAGGGTTTTAATACTCCGGTCGTCTTATCAAGTGACAGGTTTTGGGATCGCCTGCCGTGTCATGTTCCCGGATGCCACAAACAACCATAAGGATGCTCCAGACATACGGGGCCTGTTATAAAGGGCGCGTAGTTTAATTGATCAGTACAGGCTGGGCAAGCAGTTTGATGCCCGGCAGAACAGATAATCTCTGAGTTTCTGCCAGGCAGGGGAAGGTCTGTGCGGCGGTTGCCGCCGCGTCTTATTCAGCCGGAGCAGCAGAGTCGAGCAGAGTCTTCAGCTCACCGGATGCATGCATGCCAGTGACGATGTCGCAACCACCGACCAGTTCACCGTTGACCCACAGCTGCGGGAAGGTCGGCCAGTTAGCATAAGCTGGCAGGCTGGCACGGATGTCCGGGTTGGACAGCACGTCCACATACGCGAACTTCTGACCACACTCCATCACTGCCTGCACAGTACGGGCAGAGAAGCCACACAGCGGCTGATTCGGTGAACCTTTCATGTAGAGAAGGATATTGTTGTTGGTGATCTGGTCTTTGATGACGTCAACGATGTCCATAGCGCACTCCGATGGGTTAATTGCGCGCAGTGTACCACAAGCCCGGCCACGTCCAGAGAACCCGGGCTCAGTTCCGGGCAATATTTTCCGGAATGAAGCGTTCCGCCGGAGACAGTACCGACAACTGATCTTCACCACTGAGGCTGTCGAAGATCACCCGGTAAGCCAGCACGGCTTTCACATAGTCACGGGTCTCACGGAAACTGATGCTCTCGATCAGCTGATCAAAATCACCCTGATTATCGCGCAGCCAGACATCTGCCCGCGACGGCCCGGCGTTGTAACCGGCCAGAACGGCGATCAGATTACCGTGATAACGGTCTGACAGCTCCTTCACATACTGACTGGCCAGGCGGATATTGGTCCCGGCATCGGCCAGACCTTCGGTGCCCGGGTACGGGATACTGAGACGGCGACTGAGGTGCCGTGCCGTATCCGGCATCACCTGCATCAGCCCCCGCGCACCGACCGGAGAAACCGCCTCAGGATTGAACGCACTTTCGCGCCGGGCAATGGACATCAGCAGACGAGGGTCCAGCCCGAGAGCGGCGCCACGTTCGGCAAACTCGTTACGGTAGGCCAGCGGGAAACGGTGCGCGATGTAATCCCAGTGTCCGCCCTTAATCGTGGCGGCCACAGCCAGACTGAACCAGTGTTTGCGCAGCGCATACTCCGCCAGAGCAGCGGTCTCATCCGGGTTATGCGACATCAGCCACTGCCATTCCTGCAGTGCCAGACCAAGCTCACCCAGCCCCCAGAGCGCGTCGATGCGCTGCAGAGCAGCGGTTTTATCCAGCTCACTCAGGGCCTCTTCACTGACCTGAGGAATGTCATAGCCCATCGCAAAGGGTAAGGACATGCGGTCAGCGGCCAGGAAGCCGTAAAAATTACGTGATTGCGCTGCGCTGCGGAATGCTTCATCCGCCAGGTCCTGATGACCGGTTGCCTGAAGAGCCCGGCCACGCCAGTACTGATTAAAGCTGTCACTGAAGTCCTCACCCTTTACCTGGGCACTCCAGTACAGTACCTGCAGCCAGTCAGAACCGGCGATGGCCGTACGCATCTGGGGTTCAATCAGAGCGGCATCCGCCTGTCGCAGCAGAATGTCATGCAGGGCTTTCTGCTGAACGTCATTGTCCGGATCAAGGCGGTAACTGTAGCGGGCGATGTTCTTTTCAATCACCTCGCGCTGAGGAGCAGAGAAAGGATAGCTATCACTCAGCTGCGGCCAGTATTCAAGAGCCCGTACGGTATCTGTCGTGCTCAGATACTGCATAGCAGCGTACATCAGGCGCAGCTCATCCGTCTGTTCTGCCACGTCCTCCGGCAACGCCAGCAGGCGTTGTGGCTGATTGATCACCAGGCTGACATACTCTGCCGCCGGTGCGAATACGGTGCCATGCAGTTGTTTCCCCAGATAGCGCACCATACGCACATTGCGGTCCTGCAGAGACAGCAGCAGGCGGTGCCAGACCAGCAGGTCATTGATCTCACCATCTTTACGCAGACGCACAAACAAAGCGTCACATTCATCCGGACGGGAAGAGCCGGACAGCCACAGATTCTGACCGCCACTGACAGCGACGTCGTGCATCTGGTCGTACCAGGCCAGGTAGAAGTAGCAACGGGCTGACGCATCGCCCGGTGGCCTGTCCGTCAGGGTGCGGATTTCCTGCCACAGACCCGCTTTGCCGTAATCCAGCAGTGCCCGCTTTTCCAGCCAGGCTGACAGCGGCGTATCCTGATGCTCTTTGACCCAGCTGCGAACATCCTCAGCCTTCAGATGCGGCAGTTGTGCACGTAACTGGTGATACTGGATATAAGGAAAGAGGACATGATCTGACACGCCGGAGGAAACATCCTGCCACTTCTGCTCACGGGCGGCTTCGAAGGAGCGGCGGAATTCATCATCAGAAATGACAGCCGCACCGGCTGACACCGATACCAGAAACGGAATAACAGACAACAGCAGAGAGGTAAGTCGCATACTGCCTCAGGAAAAAGTTGGAGAGCTGGTCAGGACAGACAGCTTATTTGTTCATCACACCAAAGCTTAGCGCAGAATTCAACCGCCCTTACTTACTTTACAGAGCAGAGTTAAAGAAAAGAGTGAGCTTTGTGCGCATTTCTTCATTTAACAGACAGGAGAGGAATTTGCCGTTGCGTGTCACCCGGATCAATCCGGCCTTTTCGAGCACTTTAACGTGGTGTGACACGGTCGGTGCGCCAATGTCCAGCTTGTTAATGACGTCGTAAATCAGACAGCCTGCGTCTTCTTCCGGCCCGATATCACGCCGCTGATGCGCCAGCACGCTGCGGAAAATTTTCAGCCGGTTAGGGTTACCCAACGCCGCGAATGCGCGGGCCAGCTGATCATCGGTGATTGCAGACACAGAAAACGTCTCCGGACAGGATAGTTTGATAATTATCGAAACGTGTTATAGTTCGATTCTTATCGAATCATAGCAGACTCTGAGAGGCAGAACGAATGCAACCGGCCGCTGTACTGGGACAACCCCTGACCCTGAAAAATGGCAGTACCCTGCCCAACCGCATTGCCAAATCCGCACTCAGTGAAACACTGGGCAGCGCCTCTCTGCGGGTCACACCACGCCTGATCACACTGTATAAACACTGGGCTGCCGGTGGCAGCGGACTGCTGGTGACCGGTAATGTCATGATCGACCGCCGTCATATCGGCGAGCCCAACAATGTGGTGCTGGAAGATGACCGCGATATGGATCTTCTGCGTCAATGGGCCAGGGCCGGACAATCCGCCGGAGGCCAGATCTGGATGCAGCTGAACCATCCGGGCAAGCAAGCTCCTGTGGTCATCAATTCGGCTCCGATAGCTCCCAGCGCTCTGCCCCTGAAACCCGAACTGAAGCGCTTCTTTGCAGTCCCCCGCGCCATGACTGAAGACGATATTCAGGACGTGATCCTGCGCTTTGCCCGCGCCGCCGCACTGGCACAGCAAGCCGGCTTTGACGGCGTGCAGATTCACGCTGCTCACGGCTACCTGATCAGCCAGTTCCTGTCGCCATTGCACAATAAGCGCGATGATCAATGGGGTGGAGATATCAGCAACCGCATGCGGCTGGTGCTTGAGGTCTACCGCGCCATGCGTGCCGCGACCGGCCCCGGGTTCAATATCGGGATAAAAATGAACTCAGCCGATTTTCAGCGCGGTGGTTTTGATGAAGGTGACGCCACCACAGTAGCCAAAGCACTGGCCGCGGAAGGCATCGACCTGATCGAAATCTCCGGCGGCTCCTACGAAACTCCGGCACTGGTGACCGGCAACACCGGCAAGGTCAAAGATTCTACCCGCCAGCGCGAAGCCTACTTTCTGGAATTCGCTGAAACCCTGCGTAAGGAAGTGACGGTGCCGCTGATGGTCACCGGTGGCTTCCGCAGTGCCAGCGGCATGGCAGAGGCCGTGACTTCCGGAGCCTGTGACATGATCGGTCTTGGTCGCCCCTTGTGCGTGGAACCGGATCTGCCACAACGCCTGCTTGCCGGTGAAGATGTACACAGTATCGTCCGTCCCATCCGCACCGGCGTCAAAGCCATCGATAAACTGGCGTTAATGGAGGTGGCCTGGTACGAACGCCAGATCCACCGTATGAGCAAAGGCAAGAATCCGCGCCGTCAGGATCAGGGATTCTGGTCACTGCTGGATGTGATGCTGCTGGTCAGTTACCGCGGTCTGTTCAACCGCATCGGCAAGCTGAGGGCCTGATATGTTGATGCGACTCAAGGCAGCGTACGTCTCACTCTATATGACCGGCTCTGTCATCCTCTCAGCCTTTGCCGCCTGGCAGATACTGTCAGGTGCGCCCGTACTCAGCTGGTCAGGCGTGCTGCTTGCCGCGCTGCCGATGACGGCGCTGATCAGTCTGCTGATGATCCGCCCTCTGCTGGCCCGCACCCGGCCACACCTGCCGGAAATTCATCTGCTGACCCTGGCCGGGGTCGTTATTGCAGCGAGCGGTTTTCAGCACAGCCTGCTGCCAACCGCTCTGGCATCCGTCGCGTACGGCGGGTTTCTGCTCTACGTGTACTGGTATTCCCGCTACCAGCGCCAGCCCGGCCGCATTATCCGTCCGGGTTTCCCACTGCCTGATGTCGAACTGACCGATCAGAACGGTCAGGTTTTTACTACAACAGCACTGACCGCCAAACCGGCAGTCTGGCTGTTTTACCGCGGTAACTGGTGTCCGCTGTGTATGGCTCAGATACGTGAGATTGCCAGTGAATACCGTGAAATCGAGCAGCTCGGGGCCGACGTTATCCTGATCTCACCTCAACCACATGCCCAGACCGAGGCTCTTGCGCGCAGGATGCAGGTGAACTTCCGCTATATGACGGATACACACAATCAGGCCGCCAGGACCCTGGGTATTGTCTCTGACTTCGGCATCCCGACCGGTCTGGAAGTGCTGGGCTATGACACCGAAGCCCCCATGCCAACGGTGATCATCACCGCCGCGGGGGGCAAGGTGCTGTGGGCGGATGAGACGGACAACTACCGTGTCAGACCGGAGCCCGGGGTGTTTCTCAAAGTACTCAGAGAACAGGGCGCCTGAGCGAGATCCGGGAGGAAATGCAGAAAGCAAAAAACCGCACCCTGAGAATCAGCGTGCGGTTTCCTCTTCAGGGTTCCAGCTGAGAATCAGACCTGGAAACGACCGATGGTGGACTTCATGCCGGAAGACATATCCGAAATACGTCCGGATACTTTGCGGGTTTCAGCCACATTTTCCTGGGTTTCGAGGAACATCTGATTCAGGCCTTCCGCGTTCTTTTTCACCCCTTCCGTCACATCACTCTGCTGACGGGTTGCGGTGGCGATGCGGGCAATTTCCTGGTTACTCTGGGAAATTGCAGACTCCAGCTCCTCGGTCAGCTGCAGCACTTGTCCGGCCATCTCTGAGACCTGCCCCATCTGACCGGTGCCTGCGGACATGGCATTCACGGCTTTCTCCACACCCTGTTGCAGACGGCTGATCATTTCACGGATGTCTTCTGTCGAACGCTGAGTGCGCCCGGCCAGTGTGCGTACTTCATCGGCCACGACCGCAAAACCACGCCCCTGTTCGCCGGCACGGGCGGCTTCAATCGCGGCGTTCAGTGCCAGCAGGTTGGTCTGCTCGGCGATATCCTGAATCACTTCCAGCACGCGGACGATACCGGACGACTCTTCCGACAGACGGGCAACAACATCCCCCGCACCGGTCACAGCAGCCGCCAGGTTGCCGACGTGAGTTACCGCGCTGCTCATCAGCTGACGCGAGTCAGAGGCTGTCTGGCGCGCATTGTCCGCAAACCCGGCCGCACTGGCGGAATTATCCGCAATCGACTGAGCTGCCTGGTTTACCTCGGCAACGGCTTCGAGAATCTGGCTCAGGCTCTTCTGCTGGTTTTTGAAAATCACGTCGCTTTCTTTCGACGTCTCATCCATCACAGAGACCCCGTCATCCAGCGTGGTGAAGTCGTCTTTGATTTTCAGAATCAGCTGCTGCAATTTGTCGAGCAGGCCGTTGAAGGAACGTGCCAGCACCGCAACCTCATCATGGCCTTTGGCATCCAGACGGCTGCGCAGATCACCGTCACCGGAACTGATGTCATCAATCACTTCGCGCAGAGAACTGAGACGGCTGGTAACCAGGCGCGGACCGAAAGCAATACTGAGACCACTGGCCAGCAGCACCAGGGCAATAGTCGCCAACAGTCCCCACTTCTGACGTTCGGCAGCAGCACGGGTTACGATCATGCTCTCATCCGAGAGACGGACCACCTCTTCAACGGTAACGTCGTAGTACTTACGCAGACGGCTGAAAGATTCACTGACGTCACCGGAATTGAGCACCGCCGCTTCGGTGATTTTACCCTCATCCGCCAGTCGCAGGACTTCGCGGGCGCCCTGCAGCCAGGCCTGATAATCGCGGTCAAATCCGGAAGACATATTCTGCACCGTCGGATAAGCAGCAGTCAGTTCCAGCAGCGACTTCATACGGTCAAGAGCCTGCTGGGCATTCTCATTGAACGATTCCATATCGGCAGACACGTCTTTGCCCTGCTGACGTTTGAGAATGTAGTCCTGACTGGCTGTCAGCGCCTGATACAGATCACGGTCAGCGTTCAGACCTTTGGAAATGGCATGCAGAAAGACATCCGACGTCTCACTGAATTGATTGGTCAGATCCGAACTGACCCGCACCGAGTTCAGGGAACTGACCACCACCAACACGGCAACAATCAATGTTGGTATGGCCAGTTTCTGCTGAATGCTGAGTTTATTGAGTATTCCCATGGGGCCTCCGGTTCAGTGTCATTCTCCGACACTGATTTCTGTAGTTATCGGACTAACTATAGACAAGGGAGAATAAAGCGCAGGTAACCACGTGTAACAGTTCGCAGCTTATTGCAGGAACGTATCAGCTCTGTGTATCCAGCCCCCAGCCTCCACCACCCGGAGTATGGACGCAGAAGGTATCTCCGGCCCCCATTTCCACTTCGGCACAGCCGTCCAGCCACTCACAGCGGCCATCCGCGCGGAACACAAAGTTGACCCCGGTCTGACCTGGGCCACCACCGTTCAGTCCCTGCGGGGCCTGTTGCCGGTGCCCACTGATGATGTTGGCCGTCATCGGCATCAGAAAGCGGAGATGACGCTCCACACCGTTACCGCCGGTGTGGTGACCGGTACCACCGCTGAGCTGGCGGATATGAAAGCGGTCCAGCACCACCGGATAACGCTGCTCCAGGATTTCCGGATCGGTCAGACGTGAATTGGTCATGTGCGTGTGCACCGCGCTGGCGCCGGGCCCGGACGCGCTGGCTCCGGCACCGCCACACAGAGTCTCGTAATACTGATACTGAGCGTTGCCAAAGGTGAAATTGTTATTGGTGCCCTGACTGCCAGCCATCAGCTGCAGAGCAGCCATCAGGGTATCCACCAGAGACTGGGCCGTCTCAACATTGCCGGAGACCACCGCCGCCGGCCAGACCGGACTGATCATGGACGGCGAGGGAATGCGCAGGGTCAGAGCCCGGAAAAAACCCGCATTCAGCGGCATTGGCTTCTGCACCAGCACACGGAAGGCGTACAGCACCGCCGCTTTCACCACCGATTCCGGGGCATTGAAATTCCCCGGGTGCATGGGCTGGTCAGGGCGGTAACCGGTGCCGCTGAAATCCAGTACCGCATTGCCTGTGTCCGGATCACGGCTGAGACTGAGACAGAAGCGCGAGCCGTCATCCATCTCACTGCTGACCTGCCCTTCAGGCAGGGTGGCCAGGCAGGCGCGCAAGGTCTGTTCAGCGTTATCCTGCACGTACGCCATATAGGCCTGAACGGTCTCTGCGCCATACCGCTCACACAACCGCTGCAGTTCAGCCGCGCCTTTCTCGCAGGCCGCAAGCTGTGCCATCAGATCGGCAATGTTCTGATCCGGGTTACGTGCCGGATACCGGGCCATTGCCAGACGTTCACGGATGTCCTGCTCCTGAAACTGCCCCTCTCTGACCAGCACCAGGTTGTCCAGCAGCACGCCTTCTTCATCAATATGACCACTGCGCGACGGCATAGAACCCGGCGAGATACCGCCGATATCAGCGTGATGGCCACGCGCTGCAACGTAGAATCGGGCGGACTCTTCACCGTGCAGGAAGACCGGGCGCACCACCGTGATATCCGGCAGGTGTGTGCCGCCGTTGTATGGCGTATTGAGCACATAAGCATCGCCCGGTTTCATGTCCGGATGACCGCGCATCACCACCTGAATGCTTTCACTCATGGACCCCAGATGCACCGGAATGTGCGGCGCATTGGCCACCAGCTCACCGGCACCGTCGAACAGCGCACAGGAGAAGTCCAGCCGCTCTTTGATGTTCACACTGCTGGCGGTTTTTTCCAGCACAAAGCCCATCTGCTCTGCCACGGACATGAACAGATTATTGAAAATTTCCAGCCGTACCGGGTCCGGGCCGCTGAGAGCCTTACTGGCCTGTGACGGCTGTTCATGCTCCGGATATCGGCTGAGAAGCAGCGCACCGCTGTTCAGCACCTCAAGCCTCCAGCCCGGCTCAATCAGATGGGTCGAGCTGTCATCACTGATCAGCAGAGGTCCGTGCGCACTGAAACCCGCAGCTAATTCGTGGCGCTGAATCACGGGTGTTTCCTGCCAGTCTGCAAAAAACACCGGCACAGTTTCATGCTCTGTACACCGGGTTTCCGCAGGCAGCGTTGCCGGTGGTGCTTCAGTCCCCGGACTGACAATTTCCAGCTGCAGGGCATCCAGCAGCAAGGGTTTATGCGGGTGTACAAAGCCAAACAGAGCCTGATGCTGACGCAGGAACCCGGCTCTGGCCTGAGCTTCGTCCTGCCAGTCCACCAGCAGCGGTGTGTCTGAACCTTCATAGCGCAGATACACACGCAGGGTCATCTCACCGGCCACCGGCGATGTCTCCTGCAATGCCAGCGCCGCACGCGTCACCTTCTGTGCAGCGCCCTTCAGCGGGCACTCCAGAGCGGCTTCACCAAGCCAGCGCTGACGGGCGATCCCTATACCATAGGCCGACAGGACACCGGCCATGGGGTGCAGATAAATACGCTGCATACCGAGGGCATCGGCCAGCGCACAGGCGTGCTGACCACCGGCTCCGCCGAAGGCGTTGAGGACGTACTCCTGCACGTCATAACCACGCTGGACAGAAACCTTTTTCACCGCCGCTGCCATATTGCCGATGGCAACATCGAGGAAACCCCGGGCGAGTCGCTCCGGCGTCCAGTGTTGGCCTGTCGCCGCGGAGACGTCGTCCGCCAGTTGCACAAAGGCGGCGCGTACGCCGCCGGTGTCCGGGCGCTGATTCTGTTGCGGGCCAAAGACCGCCGGGAAATGACTGGCCTGAATCCGGCCCAGCAGAAGATTGCAGTCAGTGATGGTCAGCGGGCCGCCATTACGGTAACAGGCCGGTCCGGGAAACGCCCCCGCGGACTCCGGCCCCACCTGTAAACGGCCGTCCTCAAAGCGCACTACAGAGCCACCACCCGCAGCAACGGTGTGAATGTTCATCATCGGCACGCGCAGGCGCTGGCCATTCACCAGAGTTTCGGTTTCGCGCTCCAGTTCTCCGGCAAAGTGGCTGACATCGGTGGACGTACCGCCCATGTCAAAACCGATCACCTGATCAAAGCCATCGGTCTGCGCCGTCTGCGACATGCCCACCACGCCACCGGCCGGACCGGACAGCACCGCATCACGCCCCTGAAAATCAGCGGCGTCTACCAGTCCACCGTTGGACTGCATAAACTCCAACTGTGGTTGATTGTCCGGGTGCCGTGCGGACAATGCCGCCTGAACCTGACCGACATAGCGACGCAATACCGGCGACAGATAGGCATCGGCGACGGTGGTCTGCCCGCGTGGTACGAGTTTTACCAGAGGGCTGACTTCATGGCTCAGGGAGATCTGGCTGAACCCCATGGCCCGCGCCAGCTCACCAATGCGCTGTTCATGCTGCGGAAAACGGCTGGCGTGCATCAGCGCCACGGCCACCGCCGTAAAACCCAGTTCACGGGCTTCATGCAGCTGAACAACAACGGCTTCTTCATCCAATGGATAATCGATCCGGCCATCGGCCAGAATGCGCTCCGGCACTTCGTACACCAGATCGTATAGGGGCTGCGGCAGATCAATCTGCACGGCAAAAATGTCCGGGCGGGTCTGATAGCCGATCTGCAGCTGATCACGCAGACCTTTGCTGATCAGCAGCACGGTCGCCTCACCCTTGCGCTCCAGCAGGGCGTTAGTCGCCACCGTAGTGCCCATGCGGATGTGTGAGATGGCAGAAGAATACTCCGGATGCGCTGCCTGCAGGCGACGGATGCCCTCGATCGCGGCATCCGCGTAATGAGCGGGGTTTTCCGACAGCAGTTTGCGGGTGACCAGCTCGCCGCCCGGTGTCAGGGCGACGATGTCGGTAAAGGTACCGCCGCGGTCCACCCAGAACTGCCAGAGCGGATCGCGTGGATGTCGGATGTTGCCGTCCATATCAGAGCCTGCTCAGGTAAGAACCGGCAATGATAACCCGGATTCAGGGCATCCGGGCTACCCAGCTGGCAACCGCTTCCAGATCCTCTTCGGTCAGGTTGCGGATCACCGACACCATAGGCGAATTGCGCCGTTTCTCTTCATTATTGTGGAAGCTCAGCAGCGTACTGTGCAGAAAGGTGTAAGGCTGACCGGCAATGCGAGGGATCTGTTCGTTGCCGTGACCATCGGTGCCGTGGCAGGCAAAACACATGGATTCATACAGCTGCCTGCCGCTCTGTTGGGGCACCACAGAGATGTCTTCACCTTCTGTGCGCGGCTTGACATCCTGATGGGAAAAATACTCGGCGATGGCGATGCGGTCATCCGCCGTCAACTCAGGTGCGAGACGGCTCATCACGTAGTTTTTACGCTCGCCACTGGCGAACTTTTCGAACTGGGTGAACAGGTATACCGGATTCTGTGACGCCAGATTGGGGATGTAATCGCGGGTACTGTTGCCGTCTTCGCCATGACAGCTGAAACAGAAGCGGGCCCGTTCCTGCCCCTGCTGATACAGGGCCTGAGCGGTTTCTGGCTCTGCAGACAACTCAGTGTAGCGGGTCATCAGGGACTCCACTGTCACTTCATCAGAACTGGCTGACAGCGGCGCCAGTAACAGACACAGCAGAAACGTATTTTTCATTCCTGACCACCCTTGCCGCAGGACCCACATCTCAACCTCCCAAATCGTTGTGTGCACAAGGCACAGATGACTAACAGAAAGGTGGTCAGGGTACCATCAGATCTGCCTCTGCGATCAGACATTCGTCATCATCGAAGCAAAGAGTCATGGTGAGTGTTTCCGGTAACGGCAGAGACAGACGGAACAGCATCAGATGCAGGCCACCGGGTTCAAACACCCGGCTTTCGCCAGCCGGAATAATCAGTGACGGCAGCTGACGCATACGCATCACACCGTCTTCGTGAATGTGGGTGTGGATTTCGATCAGCCCGGCCCAGTCGGCCGACGCCGACAACAGGGTGCGGTCTTCAGCCGAGGTGTTGGTGATGGTGAGATACGCCGATGACATCATGCGCCCGGGAATGGGCTCACGCACCTCAAGGCCGGAAATATCCAGCGCGCTTTCCTCCCGGTCGCCTTCTGCATGAAGCAGTGAAGCGAGCAGACATAAAGGCAGCAGCAACCCGCGTAACATCGTCATTATCTCCTGTTAAACATCCGGATTTCAGCCTGACGCCGGGCCGGAGCGGCTCCAGGTCAGTACCTCGCGCAGGGTCACAAAGGGTTTACAGAAGTAGTAACCGCCAAGACCGTCGACACCGGTCTGACGGACGGTGTGAACGTCCTCGGCCTGTTCCAGACCTTCAGCCAGGACCTGCAGGTCGAGATTATGCGCGATCTGGACCATGCTCTGTATATAAAATCTGTGATCCTGTGCGCGGTGCACGCCTCGGTTGAAGCTGCCGTCGATGCGCACATAATCCAGTGGCAGACGCTGCAGATACGCAAAGGCCAGACTGCCGGTACCCAGCTGATCCAGTCCGGTGAGCACCCCGTATGGTTGCAACAGCATGGCCAGACGGGACATCGCCTGCTCTGTGGTCTCCAGTGAAAACTCCGGAATTTCCAGCGCTATGCTGGCCGCTTCACGCGGATAACGGCGCACCAGATCCAGCAGTTTCTGATGGAAGTTTTCCCTGATGACCGATGCCGGAGACAGGTTGATGCAGAAGCGCACGTCCATCTCCGGTTCAGAGCCAATGTGACGCAGAACCGACTCAACAATCGCCAGATCGTATTCCGCCGAGAAATTGTGGTGCTCGACCATAGGCCAGAAGCGCGCTGCGGACATCATCTCGCCTTCCCACTCAATCCGGCTGTAGACCTCAAGCTGCATCAGGCGCTGGTCACTGCTCGACAGCACCGGCATAAAACACAGCACAATGCGCTTTTCCTGCAGTACCGTTGACAGCAGTGATCGCCATTCGGCTGCGGTCCACTCTTTCTGACCCGACTCATTCTGATACAGAGCACAGCCACTGCCAGCCTGATGCTGAGCCTGACGCAGCGCCGCATCGGCGCAGCTGAAGGCGGTGCTGAGGGTTGATTCCTTGCCCTGCAGGAACACCGCACCTATCTGAAACTGATGGCGGCCACGGCGTGACAGAATGGACGTACTGATACGCGCATACAGCTGACTCATCATTTCTTCGGCCTGATGACGGTCGGCACAGGGGGTAAATACGGAGAAATCGGCACCGGTACGACGACCGGAGATGGTACCTGTGTACTCGTTCTGCCAGTCTGCGAGAATGCCGCCGACGGCACTCAGCAGTTCATCTCCGGCCTCGCGCCCTTCCTGCTGGTTGAAGGTCGAAAAATCACGCAGCTGAATCAGCAGCAGTACGCCGCTGTGTTCCGTACCGGATTCCACGACATGCGACAGCCGCAGATCAAATCCGTGGCGGTTAAGCAGGCCGGACGTCGGATCCATCATAGACTCTTCACGGATACGGCGGGTGGCTTCGGCCTGCTCATCAAAAATGGCCTGCAGCTTGACCACCATTTTATTCATCGCCAGCACCACACGTTTGAGCTCACGCGCCCGCGGAATTTTCTCCTGCACCTGCCACTGACGTTCCGTAATGGCCAGAGCCTGACGCTCAACCCGTGTCAGCGGATGAAACAGCACCCGCAGCAGCAGCTGCAGGAACATGAGGCTGATCAGCAGCACCCAACCGAACCAGAGGATTTCAGAGCGCACAATCTGCCACAGGTCACGGTAGGCAAAATCACTGTGACTGATCACAGTGACCGTACCCATGCGCTGCCACTTGCTGGTCACATCCGCATCGGCCGGCAGCAGCTCCAGCGACACCAGTTTACGGAACCAGCCGGGGGCGGCTTTGTACTCAAACGCATTGGCCGCATGACGGCGGATCTCGTCACCGGAACTCAGGCTGAAGCGGATTTCTTCATAAAATCCGCGATCGAACAGTACGTCGATCAGACGCGACTGCGACACCCGGTCTGCAGCATCCGTGTTCGACAGTGCCACCGCCAGTGAGGTGGCGGCGTCGTACGCCCGGGCATTCAGCTGCTGCTGGAAGTGATCGCGGCTGTTAACTATCGTGACCGCCAGGCTGCCTGCGGTCAGCACCAGAATCAGCAGACCGGTGAGTAAGGAGAACTGTCGTCTGAGCGTCATGGTTACAGATCCATACCAAGTAAATTCATACGGACCCGCAGATCCGTCCATAAGTCGAGTTTATTGGGATGCCCCATCAGGATGGCACGCCCCTTCATTTTATCCAGCCACATGCCATCGGCATTGAAGCTGTAAACCGGATCCAGGTCGCGGCGTTTGTCCGCGCTTTTAATATCAGGTATCAGGTTATCCAGCACCAGAGGAACCGCCGTCGGTTCCGGAAAATACGCCAGTATCATGTGTGCCTGATTCAGCTCCACGGCTTTGACATAGGTAATCCGCAGGCGCTCAGTCGGCACTCCCAGCTTGGCCAGACTGTAGTATTTGGCGATCACATAATCCTCGCAGTCACCGCCACCCGTCACCAGTGCTTCGTACGGGCTGGCCCAGTAATCGTCTTTTTTCCAGTGACGGGCGTCGGAACGGAAAGGTATGGCACGGTTAAAAAAACGGTTAACGGTTTCCAGCTTCTGCGATTCAGACTGCCCGGATGCGTCAGCCATCATTCTGCGCCAGTCTTCAATGCGCTCAGACGCGCGACGGTCATAATCTTTACGGGCTTTTTCCACCAGCGCCGGAGGCACCCAGTCGTCCACACCGGCAATCAGCAGGGCCGGAACAATAATGAACGCCGCCAGCAGTGCCGGAGGCAGCCGGAAAGTATTGTGCGGACACCTGAACGAAGGGTGAATAGATGATCGGATCATGTATTCAACTATAGCTCTACATCAGAAAACCGCCTGATGAATCAGGGGCTCAGTGCCCGGGCTGGACGGCCGCAGGCTTTTTCGGCAAACTCCTTTGAGTTACTGACGGAACCACAGAAAAGATGACTCGCATTCTGGTTCTCAACGGGCCCAACCTGAATCTTCTTGGTACCCGTGAGCCCCACATTTATGGCACCACGACGCTGGCGGATATTGCCAGCCAGCTGACCGCCCTTGCCGGCGCTCAGGGTGTCGCTCTGGATCACTTTCAGAGCAACGCCGAACATGAGCTGATTAACCGTGTTCATGCCGCCCGTGAAGACGGCACCACCTTTATTCTGATTAACCCCGGTGCATTCACGCACACCAGCGTGGCCCTGCGCGACGCTCTGGCCGGGGTGGCCATTCCTTTTATTGAAGTTCACATTTCCAACGTGCATGCCCGCGAAGCCTTCCGCCAGCATTCCTACCTGTCGGATATCGCCGTGGGCGTTATCTGTGGTCTGGGTGTTCGGGGCTACGAACTCGCACTGCACGCCGCTCTCTCGCACATCAAGACCGCCTGATCATGTCCTGGATTCAGATACGCATTCATGCCAAGCCGCCGCAGGTTGAGGCACTGGAAGATACCCTGCTCGCCTGCGGCTCACTGTCCGTCACCCTCGAAGACGGTGCCGACCAACCCATTCTGGAACCTGAGCTGGGCACCACCCCGCTGTGGGATGCCACTCAGGTGATCGGCTTATTCCCGGCCACCGAGCATCCGGATGAACTGCGCGACAAGCTCGAGCTGACTTACCGCGCCAAGCGCACTGAAGCCCTGCCCGCAACCAGGATTGAAATCCTCGAAGACAAAGACTGGGTCCGTGCCTGGATGGATGAATACCATCCGATGCAATTCGGTCAGCGTCTGTGGGTGTGCCCGAGCTGGCGGGAACCGCCCGAGCCGGATGCGGTCAACCTGCTGCTCGACCCGGGTCTGGCCTTTGGAACCGGTACGCACCCGACCACCTCCCTGTGCCTCAAGTTTCTGGACCGGACCGTCAAAGGCAATGAACTCGTAGTGGATTTCGGCTGTGGCAGCGGTATTCTGGGCATTGCCGCCCTGCTGCTGGGCGCAGACCGCATGGTCGGCACCGACATTGACCCTCAGGCCCTGCTGGCCACTGAAGACAATGCCGGACGCAACCACATCAGCAACGACCGCTATGCCGTGTACCTGCCGGAGAACACCCCGGACGTACTCGCTGACATTACCGTCGCCAACATTCTGGCAGGCCCGCTGGAACAGCTGGCCCCGGTAATTGCCGGGCTGACCCGGAGTGGTGGCCAGCTGGCCCTGTCCGGTCTGCTGAAAGAACAGGCGCAACAGGTCTCATCGACCTACCAGACCTGGTTTGCCATGAACCCGCCTGAATACGAAGGCGACTGGGCCATGCTGACCGGTATCCGGCACTAACCGTCAGGCACAGACCTGCAGGCGTTGATATGAAAGTAACCCGTTGTCCACATTGCAAGACCAGCTTCCGCGTTAACGAAGCCGCCCTGTCCGTGGCCGGCGGTGCTGTGCGTTGTGGCTCCTGTCTGCAGGTCTTCCGGGCAACGGATCATTTTGTCGAACCGCTGAAGCCGGCGACGCCTGCCGCGGAGAAAAAAGCACCGGAACCCGTCATTACCACGGTGCAGAAAGAAGACAAGCCTGCGGCTCAAGCCACAGAAACGGCCATCACTGAAACTGCAGAAAAGGCGAAAGCAGACACAGCCCCCGCCAACAGTAAACCTGGCGGCATTCTGTTCACGTTTGACGATGAGCCAGAGCCAGAGCCAGAGCC
>DBNK01000039.1:46416-113143 GCA_002298335.1 Thalassolituus sp. UBA674 | reverse complement strand
CGATACGGCGGTCGCCGTCGTCGGCCAGTGTATGGGAAACCCCGAGGTAAATAAGGCGGGCTTCTTCGCGCCCGGCAATGACTTCCACCGGGTAACCCAGAACTTCTTCGGCCTGCTCAATAAACACCTGGCGGTTGCGGGCGGCGCGCAGGGCGTTAGTGGCAAACACCACCACCCGGGCCGGGTCCATCCCCTGCAGGCGCTGGCCGAACTCGCGCAGACAGCTGATGCCGCGCTCCATGGCTTCTTCTGACAGGTTGCCGTTGTCATCCAGCCCTGCGGCAAGCTGAACCTTCTGGCCACGCCGCTCCAGTGTGCGCCATTCGCCGTGAAACTCTTCGGCGATCATGATGTGAAAACTGTTGGAACCAAGATCAACGGCAGCCAGTCGTTGGTATTCAGGCTGGGGATTCACTGTTTCTGACATTTTTACGCAGGGAAACTCTGAAACTCTTTATCCCATGAATATGCAGTTGATTCCTGCTGACGTCCAGTAAAGAATCCAATTGATTCCGCTCCAGTGCAGCGTACAATGCCCTTTTACCCCTGACCGAGGAACCTCACATGAGTGAACACATTCTGACCGTAACCGATGACTCTTTCGACACCGACGTACTGGGTTCAGACGTACCCGTGCTGGTCGACTTCTGGGCGGAATGGTGTGGTCCGTGCAAAATGATTGCGCCGGTTCTGGCCGAGGTTGCTGCTGAATATGAAGGTAAGATCAAAGTCGCCAAGCTGAACATTGACCAGAACGAAGCCACTGCACCTAAGTTCGGCATCCGCAGCATCCCGACCCTGATCCTGTTCAAAGGCGGTAACGCCGAAGCCACCAAGATCGGTGCCATGAGCAAATCTGAGCTGGTTAGCTTCATCGACCAGTCCATCTGATCCCCCGATCTCTGCATCACAGCCCGGCCGGAAAAAAATTCTGACCGGGCTGGACAACCCTTTCTTTTGTATCTATATTGACCACCATTGGTGTGACGCTGCCTTCCCCGGCTGTTAAACGTCCGCCACTCACCAGCGCATCTGCCTGATCCCTGTACCGATCCCTGATCAGTCCGACTCCAGAACAACACGAACTATAACTAATATTCTATGAATCTCTCAGACCTGAAACTTAAATCCGTTCCCGAGTTATTGGATATTGCCAATGAGATGAACCTCGAGAACGTCAGCCGTACCCGCAAACAGGATATGATTTTTGCGATCCTGAAACATCACGCCAAAAGCGGTGAAGATATCTACGGCGACGGTGTACTGGAGATTCTGCAGGACGGTTTCGGCTTCCTGCGCAGCGCCAACTCATCTTACCTGGCCGGTCCTGATGACATTTATGTGTCCCCCAGCCAGATCCGTCGTTTTAACCTGCGTAAGGGCGACAAGATCACCGGTAAGATCCGTCCGCCCAAGGACAACGAGCGCTACTTCGCGCTGCTGAAAGTTAACGAGATCAACGACGACAAACCGGAAAATGCCAAAGGCAAAGTCCTGTTTGAAAACCTGACGCCACTGTTCCCGCAGGAACGTCTGATCCTGGAAGTCGGTAACGGCTCCACCGAAGACCTGTCATCCCGCGTACTGGATCTGGTCGCCCCGATTGGTAAAGGCCAGCGTGGTCTGATTGTGGCGCCGCCGAAAGCCGGTAAAACCATGCTGCTGCAGACCATTGCCCAGTCCATCACCCGTAACAATCCGGAGTGTGAACTGATCGTTCTGCTGATCGACGAACGTCCGGAAGAAGTGACCGAAATGAAGCGCTCCGTGCGCGGTGAAGTCGTGGCGTCTACCTTTGACGAACCACCAGCCCGCCACGTTCAGGTTGCCGAAATGGTGATTGAGAAGGCCAAGCGTCTGGTCGAACACAAACGTGATGTGGTGATTCTGCTCGACTCCATCACCCGTCTGGCGCGTGCTTACAACACTGTGATTCCGTCCTCCGGTAAAGTACTGACCGGTGGTGTGGACGCCAACGCTCTGGAAAAACCGAAGCGTTTCTTCGGTGCCGCACGTAACATCGAAGAAGGTGGTTCACTGACCATCATCGCTACCGCTCTGGTTGATACCGGTTCGAAGATGGACGAAGTGATCTACGAAGAATTCAAAGGTACCGGTAACCAGGAGCTGCATCTCGACCGTAAGATTGCCGAGAAGCGCATTTACCCGGCTATCAACATCCGTCGTTCCGGCACGCGCCGTGAAGACATACTGTTTGATGAGTCTTCACTGCAGCGTCTGTGGATTCTGCGTCGCCTGCTGGCCGAGATGGAAGACGTTCCGGGCATCGAGTTCCTGCTCGACAAGCTGCGTCAGACCAAGACCAACGACGACTTCTTTGACGCCATGCGCGGCGGCAAATAAGCCCGCCGAAGCGTCTGCAAGAGCCGGGTTATCCCGGCTTTTTTGTACCTTCAGGCCAGCCGCAGGCAGAAACACAATGTTGCGGAATAAACATGCTCAGCGCGTGTCAAAGAGCTGTTACTCTCAATCATTGATTGTTCACCAGACAATAAGCCATCAGGACCACTCATGACATTCAGCCACCACCTTCTGAGCATTCTCTTTCTGATTGCTGCGCTTGCCTGTTATACAGTGGCGTTACCTGCTGGCGGAACCTTTATGCTGCTCTGCGGTGTCATACTTGAAGTCATTTTCTGGTACCGGATATCCCGGAGTATCCGGATAAGAAAACCATCCACCAACCAATAGCGGGTTAACGTCATCCGCGGTGCCTCGCCTGCACCTCCGGATCCACCTCCTAGCGCCGGACCCATCACTCAGACAGCGACCATGCTCGATAAAATCATCCACGACTTCCTCATTATCTGGGCCACCATCGACCCCATAGGTACCATGGCTCTGTTTGCCGGACTGACGGCCAAGCTGTCCGACCATGAGCGCCGCCGCACGGCGCTGAAAACCTTTGGTTACGCCACTGCCGTACTGCTCGGTGCGATTGTGATTGGTCAGATCATTCTGACTGCCATGGGCATCCGTATGATTTCCTTTCAGCTGGCCGGGGGCATCATCCTCTTCCTGTTCGGTCTGCAGATGATTTTCTCCCGCGGCGGACAGGAAGAGTCGACGGAAAGCAGTCACGACATGGCAGTGTTCCCGCTGGCTATTCCCACCACTGCAACACCAGGTGCGATTCTGGCGGTCATCGTTCTGACCGATAACTCCGTGCACCCCATCACAGAGCAGATCGGTACCGCCCTGGTGATGATGCTGGTCCTGGTGATCACTCTCGGACTCATGCTCTTATCCGGTCGCATTCTGCAGGTGATCGGTACCGCTGGTGCGTCCATCCTGACCCGTCTGATGGGCATGATCCTGGCAGCCCTGTCGGTAGAACTGATCATGGAAGCCCTGGGGGTCGCCAAATGGATCGGCAACCTCAACTGAGCTGACGGGCTTCGCCTGCCCGTCACTTCAGGCTATGATGCTCAGGCCACTGAAGTAGCTAACAGGCTGTCACCATCATGAATTACCGCACGGCGCTGGCCGATTACGTCACCATTTTTACCGGACTGATTACACTGGCCGGGGGTATATACTCTTTTTATGCCGGGGAAGCCCCATCCGGTGCCATGTTGCGCGATGAATACTGGGGTGCCTATCTGCAGCATTCCATCACGACGGCCGTCACCTTTGTTGCACTGTATTTTTTTATGGATCAGTCGATCAAAATTTCCCGCCGGGTGGCTGAATCCGGCAGCAGTGCCTTGCCCAGCTGGCTGATTTACGGGCTGTTTTATGTGTGTGGCATGGCTCTGTTTTTTATGTTCCAGATCGTTTTTCAGTCGAATTTTTTCGATGAAATTCAGATCGTCTATCCGATCACGTCGCTGTCGATCTGGCTGGTCATCACCATCCCTTTAATGATTGTCTCCCTCTTTAACGGTAAGACTCCGAAAGGCCGCCGTCTGAGGGCCCGGGAACGCGACTCTGAAAACGAAAAAACCCCGGAATAACCGGGGTTTTTTCTGGCTGTTAATTGCGGGTGGTTAACGGAATCCGCAGAAGCGTGGAGTCCAGTTTTCCAGAGTAATACGGGCACCATCCTCGGTTGTCACACCGCTGTTATTCAGCTCAGCAATTGAGCGGCAGCGGTCTTTGGCACGCTCGCGCTCAATACCGCACATATCCACCAGAAACTCCCGGATTGAACAGGACGTACCAACCGGTGCGAACTGCCCCATGGTTTCTTCGGTGGCAATGGCTTTTGCCGGCTCTGCCAGACGGTTGTTTTCGTCAAAGGCCTGCGGGAAGCTGAATGCTGTGTTTTTCCACTCGTCTTTGGCCACCATGTAGCGGATAAATACGGTGTTATTCACAGAGTTCTCCAGGCGTGGATCGTATTCAACGTACACAAAACCACGGCGCCGGGCCTTACTCTCTACCGATCGCGGACCATACACCACATAGACAGGTTCTCCCCGCTCCCAGTTGTAATAGCGCGGTACAATTTCTTCATCTTTCAGACAATCCTGCCCCAGACAGAAAGACCAGTAACGCATGTCATTGTCTTCGTCATAGAGCTTGTTCTCTATCTGGTAACCGGGACGGAAAAACTTTGGCGGCACGAATTTAAGTACATAGACGTCATGGGAGATTTCCATGGTGCGGTCAAAGGTAACGCTCAGGTAATCTGAGTACGGGTTGGCAAACAGAGACGCGCCTTTGTAGTAGGCAAAGACGAGATCTCTCTTGCTCTGCAGGGATTTGTACTCAGAGCGCACGGACAGGAAGGTGCGTGCCAGGTTCGCCGGAATACGGTTATCAATGCCACTGCAGCCAAGGTACTCATTGGTGCGGGTGTCATACGCACGGACGGCAGGCAGATCACGCTTGCGGTCATTCACGCGGGCATAGGGGCCGTAATAACGTACGAATACCGCCGTGTATTCACTGGCCGGAATACCTTCCGCATCCGGGTCACCCGGCAGAGGGGGCAGTGCCAGCACGTTCTTCAGAGCCTCCTGTCCGGACGCCAGATACTGATGCGGAACCACATTGATCACGTACTGATTGTTCTCTGAGTGCACCGGATTCCCCACCTGGTAGGGGTTAACAGAACCGGCTTCCACCTCAATGTCTGCATCGAGAATGCTTTTGTACAGAGTGATTCTGGATTCCGGATCATCCGGTGAACCAGCCGCGTAGCTGGCCAGGCTGATGTGCCGGTCCATAGGGAAAGTGCCGGCAAACTCGTAACGGACATCCGGGCTGTTTTTGACGAGGAAAAATCCGTACTCCGCGTATTCATCCACAATCGGTGCTGAGATGAAGTCGTTAAAATAAAGCCACTTGTGACTGCAGTCTTCAAAATCAGCTGACGCTGTCTGGGTAATGCCAAGCCATGGCAAGGTGATGGCGGCAATGCGCAAAAGATATTTTTTCATGGTTCCTACGATCCCTGAGAACATTTCAGCAGCTGATTCTATAGACAGTCATTCGGGCCAGCGAATGTCCGATTCAGCCATTCTGACGGAATCGTCAGTATAAAACCGGAGCTCTGGTGTCGTCCGTTACGGGGAAATACCGGCTGCACAGAGCAGAAGAATCCGGTTTTAAGGCTGACACCTGTCTGTTAACGCCTTAATTGCCCGCACAATCGATGAATTCAGGACTTTCTGCGCCAGAAAGAGCTTGCTGGGAGAACGCCTCGCCTGACCGTCACGGGTCAGCCTTATGAAGACAAGGCCGCCAATCCGGGGGAAATACGACGGCAGTTCAGACACACATTGGCGCGTGTTGTCCTACAATTTAACAAGCGAAATACAGAAATCCGGCTACGCGCCCGCGTCGCCGGTTTCAGAGCGGAGGGTTGGAGTGAGCCTTACTCCACGGTGACCGATTTGGCCAGATTCCGGGGTTGGTCCACATCAGTCCCTTTGATGACCGCGACGTGATAACTGAGCAGTTGCAGCGGCAGGGTATAGAGAATCGGGGCGATGATGTCATGGCAGTGAGGTACAGCCATAACCTGCATGTTGTCAGAAGGCTCGATGCCTGCTGCTTCATCAGCAAAGATATAAAACTCACCGCCGCGGGCGCGCACTTCTTCAATGTTGGATTTGAGCTTTTCCACCAGATCATTGTGCGGGGCCACCACAACAATCGGCATCTCGGAATCAATCAGTGCCAGCGGGCCGTGTTTCAGCTCACCGGCGGCATACGCTTCGGCGTGTATGTACGAAATCTCTTTCAGCTTCAGTGCTCCCTCCATAGCAATCGGATACTGATCGCCACGACCAAGGAACAGTGCGTGCTGCTTCTCAGCAAAACACTCGGCCAGTGACTCAATCTGCTTATCCATGCCCAGCGCCTTATCCATCAGCCCGGGGAGTTGCGTCAGAGCTGCAGCCAGTTGCTGCTCAGTCTCTGCGGACATGCCGCGGCCACGCCCCAATGCGGCAGTCAGCAGCAACAGACACACCAGCTGAGTGGTAAAGGCCTTGGTGGAGGCCACGCCGATTTCAGCTCCGGCACGGGTCATCAGCGCCAGATCCGATTCCCGTACCAGAGATGAACCGGGTACGTTGCAGATGGTCAGAGTCCGGCTGAAACCGGATGCCTTCGCCAGACGCAGGGCCGCCAGGGTATCGGCGGTTTCACCACTCTGAGAAATCGTCACCAGCAGGCTGTTGGGGCGTACCACTGGGCGGCGGTAACGGAATTCAGAGGCAATCTCAACGTTACAGGCTACCCCCGCCAGGCTTTCAATCCAGTAACGCGCGGTCATACCGGCGTGATAGCTGGTGCCACAGGCAATAATCTGTACCTGATCGATGCTGCTGAGATCACCCAGTGCTTCCAGATTCAGGCTGCCGGCCAGCAGGCGGCCCTCAAGCGTGTTGGCAATGGCCTGAGGCTGCTCATGGATTTCCTTGAGCATGTAGTGGCGGAATTCACCTTTGTCACCGGCGTCGTGCTCAACATTGGTTTCTGTGACGACACGCTCCACCGGCTGATTGCCAAGATCATAGACCTGTACGCTGGTACGGGTAATGTCGGCGACATCGCCCTCTTCAAGAAAGGCAAAACGGCGCGTGACCGGCAGCAGGGCCATCATGTCTGAGGCGATAAAATTCTCACCGATGCCATAACCCACCACCAGCGGGCTGCCTGAACGGGCCGCAACCATATGTTCCGGCTGGTTGCGGTCAATCACCACCATACCGTAGGCGCCGTGCAGCTGAGTGCGGGCATTCTGAACCGCCTTCAGTAAATCTCCGGTGCGGGTCAGCTCCTGCTCGACGAGGTGAGCAATCACTTCGGTGTCCGTCTGCGAGCTGAAGACATAACCGTCTGGTTTCAGTGCCTGCCGCAGGCTGGCGTAATTCTCGATAATGCCGTTGTGAACCACCGCAATGTTGGTGGAAATGTGAGGATGGGCATTGGCCTCAGAAGGTTCGCCATGGGTCGCCCAGCGGGTATGGGCGATGCCGGTACCGCCCGACAAAGGTTCTGCCGAAAAGGCATCGCTCAGAGCCTGAACCTTGCCCAGGCGACGCAGGCGCGTCAGCGTGCCGGTTCCGGCCACCACCGCCAGTCCGGCGGAGTCATAACCACGGTATTCAAGACGACGCAGGCCTTCCAGCAGAATATCTCCGACATCGCGCTGAGCAACAGCGCCTACAATTCCACACATATCACTTATTCTCCTGAAGCGGCGCGGAAATAACCCGCACGCCCTGTTGTTCTATCTGTTGCCGGACGTCTGCATCCAGGCCGGCATCGGTAATCAGAATATTCACCTTTGACCAGGGCAGTTCCAGATTGGGAATCCGCCGTCCTGCTTTGTCGGAGGTGGCCATCACAATGACTTCCCGGGCGGCGCCAGCCATCAGCCGGCTGAGGCCCAGCAGTTCGTTGAAGGTTGTGGTACCGCGCAGCGGGTCAAGGCCGTCACAGCCGATAAACAGCTGATCAAAGTCGTACGACCCCAGAATCTGCTCCGCGATCTGCCCCTGCAGTGACCGTGTCTGGGCGTCCCAGGTTCCGCCTGTCATCAGCAGGGTCGGAGGCGGCTCCAGTGCCAGCACAGCCTCCGCTGTGCGCAGGGAGTTGGTCATGATGACCAGCCCCTGACGCGCCTGCAGGTGAGGGATCATAGCGGTAGTGGTCGAACCGAAATCAATCAGAATGCGTGAATGATCCTGCACGAGGGCAGCTGCCGCTGTCGCAATCATCAACTTTCGTTCCGAAAGTTCGCTCTGTTCCGACGAACCTGATTGTTTGGGATCCATACGGGGCAGCGCACCACCGTGGCGTCGCAACAGGTGCCCTTCGGCTTCCAGCTGGGTGAGATCCTTACGGATAGTCACTTCCGATGTATCAAGCGCCCGTGCGAGATCTTCGACCAGAACCCGGCCGTTCTGCTGCAGCTCAGAAAGAATGTACGAGTGCCGGTCTGAGGCCGGCAGGCGGGAAGATCGTCCGGTCATAAACTTTCGAATCGAAATTTTTCGAAATCATATCCGAAACTTTATGACAGATCAATCAGCGCAGAACAGAACGGTTGCGGGTTTTCTTGGCTTCGTAGAGGGCTTTGTCGGTGCGCTCAAACACGGTTTCCGGGGCTTCCAGTGCGTGAAACTCACTGATACCAAAGGACATAGTGACCGTGAGGGGTTTACCGGAGAAGTTAAACGGACAGGCTTCAATTTTCAGGCGCAGCTTCTCAGCCACGTTCATGGCATCCGCACCGGCCTTGCCCGGCAGCAGGATGACAAACTCTTCACCGCCATAGCGCACCACCAGATCGTCGGCTCGCACATTCTTACGCATCACACCGGCCAGCAGCTGCAACACCTTGTCTCCGGCCAGATGACCGAAGGTGTCGTTAATGGCTTTGAAATGATCGATATCGCAGATAATCAGCGACATCGGCTTACGGCTGCGCTGACGTTTGGTGAGTTCTTCCGCCAGACGGGATTCATACGCCGCGCGGTTAGGGAGGCCGGTCAGGTGATCTGTGATGACCAGGTTCTTCTGATCTTCGATGATGGCTTTGGCTTCAGCGGCTTCGGCCTCCATCTCATTCAGACGGGACTGCAGCTGCTGCAGCTGACTGGTGAGGCGCTGTTCCCGCTCGGTTTCCTGATGGTTATAACTCTCCATCGCTTTGATGATGTACTGCAGATGATCCCGGATGGTCGAGTTGATCTCTCCGGAGTCCTTCACATCCTTGCGGATGTCCTCGATCTGATGGCGCACCATATGATCCAGTTCCTGACGGGCACTTTCCCGCTCCGACTGGCTTGCATTCACATCCGCCACAATGGCCTGTATGGCCTGCAGACGGCCATCCAGGCTTTCCAGAAAACGTTCGAATTCATTACGCCCGTTCTGACATTCGTACATAAAGAGGGCGACATCTTCGAACAGAGTCAGCAGCCGTTCAACCGAGGTTATATTCTTTATCGCCTGGCGCAGATGCTGGGAACGCGGGACCAGTTCGGCCGGAACGACCAGGCGGCCAATAAGTCCATCAAGAACCTCTGCCACACTGCTCAGAGGTAACACATCTTCGGTCCCTGCTGCAGAATCTGAGGTGTCTTCCGGTGGCGCAGCAGGAGGCAGTTTCTGCTTTGCCAGATAGGTCAGAACCCGGGCCCAGCCATTCAGCTGTCGTGAATAACCGTCCCAGCTCTGCAGTGCGCTGTCCGCCGAAGAACGCAGCTCCGTAATAAAGTCACTCAGTTCAACCGGAAATTTCTGCTGCAGCAGAACATCCGCCATGGCCCTTATACGTGTACTGAGCTTATCGGATTCGAGATGGAAGGCATGATCGTACGACAGGGTTTCCTGCTCAAACTTATCAACCTGCTTGTTAAAACCGGCGCTGTCATCTTCGCGCAGGGCTTTTTTCAGGGCCGCCAGAGACGTATCTACCGACGGCGACTGGCCCTGTGACATCACCGACGCCAGCGAGAACGCTTTACTGAGCATGCGGTCCCGCTCTTTTGCAGTCAGCTTCAGTTCTTCGAACTGATGGTGAAGCTCCAGATACTTGTCACGCCAGGTGACATCCGGTGAGGTGTTCTTTCTGAGGGCCATATGGGATTTCCCGTTGCACGGCGACAATCCCATTCAGTATAGGAAATCATTCTGGTTTTGCAGGAAGCAAAACGCACAAAAAGTAAGGAAATAAGCGGAGAGGCTGAGGGCACCGGCAGTACCCTCAGAAAGTGTGATCAGTTACCGGCGCGTTCTTTCTCAATCAGAAAGTCCACCACATCAATCATGGCTTCCTGACTGCCTGCCGTAGAGGCATTCACAACGTACTTACCGTTCACAATCAGAGCAGGAACACCATTGATCTGGAAGGCACGGATGCGCTGGTCACCACGCTTCATGCGCGATTTCACGGTAAAGGAGTTGTAGGCCTTATCAAACTCATCCGGAGTCACACCCGCTTTTTCAACCAGGAACGCTTTCTGGTCATCCGGGCGCAGCAGCATGACTTTCTTCAGGTGGATGGATTCAAAGATCTCTTTGTGAACTTTATCCAGTACACCCAGTGCATCGGCGGTGTAATACAGCTGAGCGTGGGTAATCCAGGCCTTGCCGAACATGGCAGGCACGCCTTCAAAATCGACATCCGCCGGCAGGGTTTTGCGCCAGGCTTCCAGCTGTGGCTCCAGATGGAAGCAATGCGGGCAACCATACCAGAAGGCTTCTTCGACATGGATTTTACCGTCCTGCATCACCGCAACCGGGTTATCCAGAACCAGATACTCTTTACCCGCCTGATAATCAGCCGCAGATACCAGACTGCTGAACAGCGCTGCTGCGACCAGCATCAGAGATTTAAACGAGGAAAACATAAGAGTCCTTATTGTTATTACAGACATAGCTGGGAGTATTCTGTCAGAAAGACCGGGCAGGGCCCACATCCGGAGTGCAAAGCACTGTCAATGCCGAGTGGAAAACACTGTCCATCAGAAGCGCAACGCCCGGATAGTGCAAACACGGGTCTTACACAGGGCAATAAAAAAGGTGGCCTGAGCCACCTTTCTGTTCCATCCGGGCTTAACGCAGGCCCTGGATGTAAGAAGCAACCGCTTTGATCTCGCTGTCATGCAGACGGTAAGCAATGTCACGCATTACGCGGGTATCACCGTCGTTGGTGCGTTCACCATTGCTGAAAGCTTTGAGCTGCATTTCGGTGTAAGCAGCATGCTGACCAGACAGTTGCGGGAAACCTGCGGTGGCAATACCTTTGCCGTTCGGACCATGACAGGCCAGACAGGCAGGAACGCTTTTGCTTTCGATACCACCACGGTAGATGCTCTCACCCAGTGCCACCAGGTTTTCATCCGCACCGCCACCGGTCGGAACCTGAGCAGAGAAGTAAGCAGCCAGATCGGCAATGTCTTCATCAGAAAGACCGGTTACAAACGGCGCCATCGCCGGAGCTGCACGGTTACCATCCCGGATATCCGAAATCTGTTTGATCAGATAACGCTCACCCTGACCGGCAATTTTCGGGAAGGTCGGTGCCATGCTGTTGCCATCACCACCGTGACAGGCAGCACAGGTCGCAGATTTTACTTTACCGGCTTCAGCATCTCCGGCGTGTGCAGTACCGATAAGTCCGGCAGAGATGATCAGGCTAATCAACAGGTTTTTCATTACTCAGATCCAGTATCCAAAAGTTGTTCAGTGACGTCGTCGGTTATTGCGGGGTCGACATGTATTCAATCAGAGCCTTGTACTGCTCCGGAGTACAGTCCATGCACAGACCGCGCGGTGGCATAGCGTTCTTACCATTGGTAACACTCTGAATCAGCGCGTCCATACCGGTAGCCAGGCGTGGTTCCCAGGCCGCTGCATCAAAGGCTTTCGGTGCACCGGCAACGGCCATGGCGTGACAGGCTGCGCAGGTCTGCTTGTACTTGGCTTCCACATCAAACGCCTGGGTATTGGCGCTCAGTACCAGCAGTGCAACAGCAAATAAACCTGTTTTCTTCATCATGAAAGGCCTCTCTCAATAGCCACACATACGGCTTACAGACCAGCAGAGGATGTCTCATACTGCTGCGCCTGCGCCCCCTGCGGCAGTTACAACCATCTATATGTTAGAATAGGTGCCGCAAAAAGGCGGCCATTATATACCAATAATTTCTTAAGGGTCATACGTTTCCCCATGTCTGAGCAGCAAACCATGAGTTTCAGTGATGCTTTTTTTGTGAAAAGCGCCGCAAAACTGGCCCAATGTCCGGAAGAGATTCTGCGCGAGGTCGCCTTCGCCGGTCGCTCTAACGCCGGAAAATCCAGCGCACTGAACACGCTGACCAACAACAAAAAGCTGGCCAGAACCAGTAAAACACCGGGCCGGACCCAACTGATCAACTATTTCCAGCTGGGTCAGTCACCACTGGCGCTGGTCGACCTGCCCGGCTACGGCTTTGCCAAAGTGCCGGTCGCCATGAAGAACGCCTGGCAGAAAGAGCTGGCCGGATATCTGGAAAAGCGCGAGGCGCTCTGTGGGCTGGTACTGCTGATGGACATCCGCCACCCGCTGAAAGAGTTTGATACCGCCATGCTGAAGTGGGCGGCCGATTCAAAGATGCCCGTCCACATTCTGCTTACCAAGGCCGACAAGCTGAAACGCGGCCCGGCCCAGAGCACCCTGCTGCAGGTTAAGAAAGCCACGGCCCGTAAAGACGGTCAGGTCAGCGTTCAGGTGTTTTCATCCCTGTCGGGTGACGGCCTGCCACAACTGCGCCAGTTACTGACATCCTGGCTGGCTCCGGCAGAGACCGGAACAGACGTCAGCGAAGCCCCCGAAGGTAAAGAAACGCTATAGAAGAAAAGGCAAAGGAACTATTCAGGCCAAACTGTCACTTATCCACTGTGAGCGTCGTTTTTTTAACCAGTTAACTGGCAGACCCATCTGGCTGGTCTACAGTTAAAGAACCTGGAGTAAATTTTGACGTTTATTCATGGGTAGTTCCTTTTCCTTCGGTAATTCCCCCAAAGATCCGAAGTTGGCCCGGCGATTTCCCCCAATGATCTCCGGGCCTTTTTTATGCCTGCCTGAAATGTCTGATCACTCCTGAGGCGGAAATACAAAGCGCCGGATGAACTCCTGCTGATCTTCAAAGTCACCCGGACGCAGCAGACTGAAGTGCGCGGAGGCATCGGAGATCACCTGCAGCCAGTAGGCATCCCAGGCCTCCGGTACACGATCATAAAGAGGCAGATACTGGCGGATGCCATAGCCCTCCGGATCAAAGTCATCCTCAAAGCGCACATCTTCCAGCGGCACGTAGTACTCCCCCACCACAGGCAGATCTGCCAGCAGCGCCATGGCATGGGTGGCCTGATTGCCGACCAGTCCGTCACCCTCACCCATGGTCAGCATCAGCGGACGGGAGGCACCACCCGCTTTCGGGTAGCGGTAATAGTCGACGTAATTGATGCCATCGCCCGGATCAATCACCTGCTGCAATAATGCCCGCAGCAGCACGATATCAGCCCCGCTGGCACTCTTGGGCATTACCCGTTTGAAGGCGGCATCCCAGAGTACCGATTCCGACAGAATGTTCGACAGACCGGCACCCGTCACGGTGAACACCACGCCTTGCAGATCCGGTGCGACCGCGCCGTACGTGGCACCCAGTACCCCACCCAGAGACGTGCCTTCCATCATGACACGGCTGACATCCAGATCGGGCACACCGTCCGGCAGGTATTCACTGCCGCTGCGGTTGGTTTCCGGCCCGACCACATCCAGATCCGCCAGCGCGGTCAGCAGGGCACGGTGAATGGAAGCAAAATCCAGACTGGATTCCTGAATCATGCCCAGCGGCTTGGCCAGCTCTTCCGGAGTAAGAATGCCGAACACATAGCCACCATCCGCAATGATACGGCGGCCATGATTGGGGAAATCGATGCCGAAGTTGGCGATGCCCAGCTCCGCATTGAGTGATTTAACCGGCACATCAGTCAGGCGGTTAAAGCCAAGGCCGTGAGCATACAGCGCCACCGGAGCCCGCCCCTGCAGAGAAGCAGCAGGCAACATCAGACGGAAAGGTACCCACTGCTCCAGTGGCTCGGCGTCAAAGTCCACCAGTCCCTGGCCGTTATTCCGGCGCAGGTTATGGATCAGCACATCACCCCGCACAATCGCTGCCACGCGCGGATCATGGGTCTGATGACGCACGGCAACATTGCGCACCGGATGCTCATACGAGTGCATACGTTCAATGGCCATCAGCATAGGAACGACCACTTCATCCCGGTCCCGTACGGTAAAGCGTGTGGCGTTCAGTACCTGACGCGGGCGGAAACCCTGCTGGCGCAGTACGGTCAGCAAACCGCTCACATAGTCATCACCACGACGCAGATGGGACAGTATCCCGGGCTCAGGAGAGGTCAGCGGAAACTGGTCGGTCACCACCACCAGAATTTCATGCCCATAGGCCCAGCGGCTGCGCGGAAAGATCTCCATCACAAACGAGGGCTCATCAACCTGACGCGCCAGTGCATCCGGACTGATGTGTGCCCGCACCGGCACACGCTGCCCGGTGGTCAGATCAATAGCGACCACCATGTCTCCGCCATCCGCCGGAATCGATGCTGCATCCGGCATCGCAGAAAATTCGAATACCACCGCCCCGGCAGCGGAGAACCCCGAGCTCCCGGCAAAAACTTCCGCTGGAGTTACGCCGTCACCTGTGGGTAATTCGGCCAGAACACTGGCCGGGAGAATGCTGTCAGGCACCTGCAGGCGCTTGCCGGTCGGAGAGTTCGGATCATCCACCGACCAGACATCAGACGGAAACGGCAGACCACAGGAATGGGACGAACTGGGGTTACAGCCAGCGGCCAGAGCCTGGAAGGAAAATACGGAAGAGATAAGAAGTGCCAGACCAGTCATGGTCCGTTGTACTGAGTGCTTCATCCTGAATCTCGCTCATTCGTCTTATTAAGTGGTACCAAATACTAAAGACTGTACAGAAAGAGAGGAAGGGCACATTGGTGACAAAGCGGGCAGGAGACTCACCCGCTTAGCAGGTACCCGGCAGAGCCGGGCAGAGATCACTGAAGCAGACCCGGGCTGAGCCCAGGACCCGCTGCGGATATCACTGAACAACCGGGAAGATGAAGCGACGGATAAACTCCTGCTGATCCGCGCGGTCGGCCTTGCGTTCAAAAATCAGGTGCGCAGAGGCTTCGGACAGAGACTGCAGATACGGCGCATCCCGGTCCTGCGGTACATTGCTGTACAGCGGCAGATACTGACGGATGCCATAGCCGTAATCGTCAAAGTCATCTTCAGTGCGGACACCCGGCAGCGCCACCAGAACCTCTCCCACAATCGGCAGATCCGCAATATGGGCTGCGGCAGTGGTGCTATCGTTGGTCACGATCGCGTCGTTAGCCCCCATGGTCAGCATCAGCGGCTTGGCAGCCTGACCGGTACGGCCGGTGCGGAAATAATCCATAAAGTTGATGGAATCACCAAAGTCCAGCGTCTGCTGAATGGCACCACGCAGCATCAGGGCTTCAGCACCGGTAGCGGATTCCGGCTCCAGGCTTTCGAACATGGATTCCCACAGGATGGAGTCCGACAGAATGCTGGTAACTCCGGCACCGGTTACATGATAAACACCACCTTTAATGTCGCTGGCAACCGCACCATAAACAGAGCCCAGCACACCACCCAGTGACGTACCTTCCATCATGACAGAATTAACCGCCAGATCCGGCACACCATCCGGCTTATAGCCACCAACGTTTTTCCAGCTTGGCGGACCCAACACATCCAGATCGGCCAGCGCGGTTTTCAGCGTCGCATGAGCAGAGGCAAAATCGAGCGTATCCTGCACCATCATACCCACCGGCTTGGCCAGCTGATCGGTACTCAGCACACTGAAGATCAGACCGCCGTCCGCCTGTGCACGGGCGCCGTGGTTAGGGAAGTCGACAGACAGGGTCGCAATCCCCAGTTCAGCGTTCATTTCGCTCACGATGTCATCGCTTTCTTTGGTCAGGCCCAGACCGTGCGCATACAGGGACACAGGCACGCCGCCCTGATGTGCAGCCTCCGGCAGGGTCAGACGGAAAGGAATCCACTGCTCTGTCGGCTCAGCGTTGAAATCAACCACACCGGTACCACCATTGGTGCGGTAGTTATAAACCTGCATTTCACCCAGAACCAGAGCGGCAATACTGCGGTTCAGAGGGCGGGGCAGTACCTGCAGATCGCGCACTGCATGGGGCCGGGTCTGCAGATCCTGTACAGCATTGATGACCGGCATCACCACTTCATTGCGGTCACGCACAGTAAAACGGGTCGCGTTACGCACTGACCAGACATCAATGCCACGCAGCGACATGGTCGTGATCATGGAAAACACATACGGATTGGCCGTCAGCAGACGCGACATCAGTTTGGTTTCCGGGTATTCCAGCTCCAGATCGTCGGTCACCAGCACCAGAATCTCGTGGCCGTATTCCCAGCGAGAGCGCGGGAAGACCTCAACCACCTGAGACGGGAAGCTGACCAGATCCGATGCAGCATATTCGCTGACCTGAGCACGCACAGGAACGCGCAGCCCTGTGGTCAGGTCGATAGCAATCACCGAGCCTTCCACTGTTGCCGGATCCGGCGCGCTGAGAAACTCAAACACCACCGCCGATGCAGCCGAGAAACCACTGTCGCCGTTAAACACGCCCGCCGGGCTGAAGCCGTCTTCCACCGGCAACTCCGCCAGAACCGCATCACGCAGCACACCATCATTTATCTGCAGACGCTTACCGGTTGGTGAGGTCTGATCGGTAACTGCCCAGTAATCGGATGGAAAAGGGACCGCGCACGTCAGCCAGGCCGTGGGGTTACAGTCGAGAATGGCCGCTTTTGCTGGCACAGCCATCAGAGTCAGGAGTGCCGCAAGGGCACCTGTCAGGGTCTTTTTCATAAGTAGTTCTTCGTATTATTTTTATTTGATCCTTATTCTGTCATCAGCCCGGGCGATATGAATCAGTCGAAACAGGCCATCAGGGGCCTTTAATCAATAAATTGTACGACCGATCATTTAACCAACTGTCATTCTTTCGCCTGAAGCAGCATATCAGGCCATCGTATTGACGAGTGACCATCCGAGATAGAAAGTCGTCGTATCGCCTTTGGGGAGACCCGCATGAAGAAGATCAGCCGCCGCTCATTCATCAAAACCGCCTCTGCCGCGGGTGCCGCCTCTGTTGCCAGCACCGGAGCCAGCGCCGGACTGCTCAACTCCAGTCGACGTCGCCGCACCTACACCCGGGCGCTGGTAATCGGTTCCGGATTCGGTGGCTCCGTCGCCACCCTGCGCCTCGCCGAAGCCGGAGTGCAGACGCTGCTGCTGGAACGCGGCAAACACTGGAAATACGAAGGTGAAGGCAGTTATCCGACCTTGTCTGAAGCCGTCGGCAACGTCAACGACGGCCTGTTCTGGCACGATCCCGGCCCCTTGGGTAATGCCTCGGTCGGCATGATTCAGTACTACTTTGACCGTAGCATTCCGGTGGGCTGTGGAGCCTGTCTGGGCGGTGGTTCCGTGGTTTATGGCGGTGTACTGCTGCAGCCCAAACGGGAAAACTTCGAGCGTGCTCTGCCCTTCCTGTCGTACACCGACATGGACCAGATTTATTACCCACGCGTGCTGGAGCGCATCAGCGGCGGCCCGATTCCTGACGACGTACTCAATCACCCCAATTACACCGCCAAACGTGAATTCATCAAATCCGCCGAGGATGCCGGACTGGAAGTGGTACGGAGCCACGTCAGTTTTGACTGGGATGTGATCCGCGAAGAACTGAACGGCACCCGGACGCCCTACGCCTCCGTCGGCGAATACGTCTTCGGCTGTAACAGCGGCGCAAAAAACACCCTCGACCGTAATTATCTGGCTGATGCTGAAGCCACCGGACACGTCACAATTGAAACCCTGCACAACGTCACCCACATCCGCAGCCGCCGTGGCGACCACGGTTACGAAGTGGAATGTCAGGTACTCAACGACGAAGGCCGCATCACCGGCACTCACATCATCGAATGCGAGTATCTGTTTATGGCTGCCGGCTCCATCAACACCACCCGCCTGCTGCTGAAAGCGCGCGAACTGGGTCATGTGCCGGGCCTGAACGACGGCATCGGCGCCGAATGGGGCACGAATGGCGACATACTCATCGCCCGGCGTGACATTGATAATTCCACCGCACCGATACAGGGTGGGCCACCATCCATCGCCTGTTTCGACAATGAAAATCCCTACACCCCGACCGGTTTCATGCACTCCCCAACCTCTGTGGTGGGTGACTACACCCAGCTGCAGATGGGCATGTGCGTACCGGATAAAAACAGCACTGTCACCTACAACCGCCTGCGAGACAATATCGACCTCAACTGGGATATGGACGCCAATGAAAATGCCCGTCAGGGCCTGATTTACACCACTGAAAAAATGGTTGAAACCGGTGGTGGCAAACAGAATGACATCCCTAAATTCGGCACCTGGCATCCGCTCGGCGGAGCGGCCATGGGAACCGCCTGTGACCTCAGCGGCAAGGTATTCGGAGTGGAGAATTTATTTGTCGTGGATGGTGCGGCGTTGCCGGGTGCTGCCGGAGCAGCGAACCCGGCACTGACCATTGCGGCGAATGCGGAGAGGATGATGGAGGAGATTATTCCGCAGATTGTTTGAGGCGTTATGTGTGGCTGACGCTTTATTTAAGCACCATCATCCCGTGGCTGAATGTTCGCCTTCAAGCCGCGGGATCAAGTAAGGTAATTACAAATAAATCCAATTACTTTACGCTCCTGGAAGCACGGCATGGGGACGTCTAGCCCCCCTCTGGCGAAGAACCTTCAAACTGATATTTCTCTATAGAAAGCGGATTGTTTACGCTCTTGGGAGGACGGCATCCTCCCGGCGCGTGCCCTCCCAGGAGCGAAATCAAATCAATAATTTTAAATTATACTTCCGCACACCCGGGAAAGGCGCGATTTTTAAATACTGAATAAATTAAAACTCAGTGCGCCTCATCCCAATTATCCCCAATCCCCGTATCCACCACCAAAGGCACATCCAGCACCGCCGCACACTGCATCTGTGTGGTGAGCTCAACGGCAAAGGTCTCCGCCTGATCCTCACGCACTTCCAGTACCAGTTCGTCGTGTACCTGCATCAGCATTTTCGCGTCATAACCACTGCCCGGTAACCAGTCATAAACGCGGATCATAGCGCGTTTGATGATGTCGGCGGCGGTACCCTGCATCGGTGCGTTGATTGCGGTACGTTCGGCGTGCTGACGGCGCTGGCCATTGCTCGATTTAATGTCCGGCAAATACAGGCGGCGGCCGTACAGGGTTTCGACATAACCCTGATCGCGGGCTTTGTCACGGGTGCTGTCCATGTACTCACGCACGCCTGGGTAGCGTTCAAAATACAGGTTCACGTATTCCTGCGCTTCACCTCGGGGAATGTTTAATTGTTTGGCGAGACCAAACGCCGACATGCCATAAATCAGACCAAAGTTAATCGCTTTGGCGCTGCGGCGCTGATTATTACTGACCTCGTCCGGCGTGACTCCGAACACCTCCGCGGCAGTAGCACGGTGAATGTCCATGCCTTCGGCGAACGCTTTGAGCAGGCCTTCATCACCGGATAAGTGCGCCATAATACGCAGCTCAATCTGGCTGTAGTCCGCCGCTACCAGCTTGTAACCTTCCGGTGCAATAAACGCCTGACGGATTTTCCGGCCTTCTTCCGAGCGCACCGGGATATTCTGCAGGTTCGGGTCGGTAGAAGATAATCGTCCGGTGGCGGCCACCGCCTGATGATAAGAGGTATGCACCCGGCCAGTGCTTTTTGCAATCATCAGCGGCAGTTTATCGGTGTAAGTACTTTTTAATTTTGCCAGACCGCGGTTTTCTAAAATCAGCCGCGGTAATTCGTATTCTTCTGCCAGCTCCTGCAGCACTTCTTCTGCAGTAGACGGTGCACCTTTCGGGGTTTTTTTAATCACCGGAAGGCCCTGTTTTTCAAACAGGATTTCTGCCAGTTGCTTGGGGGAACCCAGATTAAATACCTGACCGGCACAGTTATGGGCTTCCTGCTCCAGTTCCTGCAGGCGAATTTCAATCTGCGCACTCTGCTCATGCAGTTTATCCGCATCAATCAGCGTGCCGTTCTCTTCCATTTCAAACAGTACCGGCATGACTTTCATTTCGATATCGGTCAGTACTTTGGCCTGCTCTTTCCGGGCGGCCAGTTGCGGCCAGAGTGTCTGGTGCAGACGCAGGGTAATGTCGGCGTCTTCGGCGGCGTAGGGTCCTGCCTGATCCAGAGCAATCTGATTAAAGGTCAGCTGCTTGGAACCTTTACCGGCGATCTCTTCAAAGTGAATGGTTTTGTGGCCCAGGTATTTCAGCGACAGGCTGTCCATATCGTGTTTGGTGGCGACGGAATCCAGCACATAAGATTCGAGCATGGTATCGAATTCCACACCTTTCAGATGAATACCGTGGTTCATCAGTACGTGGGCATCGTATTTCATATGCTGGCCAACTTTTTTCTGGTTTTTATCTTCCAGAATGGGCTTTAACTGCGCCAGCACGGCTTCACGGTTTAACTGCTCTGGCGCATCCAGATAATCGTGGGCCAGAGGTACGTAGGCCGCCTTACCGGCTTCCACTGCGAAGCTGACACCAACAAGTTCAGCCTCTTTATAATTCAGTGACGTAGTTTCGGTATCAAAGGCGAATAAATCGCTTTTTTTCAGCAGTGCAAGCCAGCGGTCAAGGTCGGCCTGATCAAGAATAATGTCGTACTCACCCTGTCCTTCAAACACATCGACGACCGGAACCTCTTCGGCGTCAGCTCCGGGGGCTGCAGCCGGTTTCCCTTTTTCGGCTTTGACGGAGTTCTCTACCTGTTCACCGCCGACCAGCATACTGGCTTCGGCAATCCAGGCTTTGAATTCCATGGTACGGAATAATTCGAGCAGGGCTTCGTTATCCGGTTCGCTGCTGCGGATCTCTGTCAGACCGTGTTCCAGTTCAACATCGCAGCGGATGGTCGCCAGATCTTTGGATAAAAAGGCCTGCTCTTTGTGTTCTTCGAGTTTCGGCGCCATGGTTTTTGCGCCACGGAAGTCCAGGTCTTTGACCTTGTCCAGGTTGGCGTAAATATCTTCCAGTGAGCCCAGGCCAGCGACCAGTCCAACCGCGGTTTTCTCTCCAACTTTCGGTACGCCGGGAATGTTATCCACCTTGTCGCCCATCAGCGCCAGCAGGTCGATGATGTGCTCTGGCGGCACGCCGAATTTTTCTTTCACGCCCGGAACATCCATCAACACGTCGGTCATAGTATTAATCAGGGAGACATGTTCATTCACCAGCTGCGCCATATCTTTATCGCCGGTGGAAACGATCACATCCTGTTTATGTTCGAGTGCCTGTGAGGCCAGGGTGCCGATCACATCATCGGCCTCGACACCATCGATGATCAGCAGAGGTAAGCCCATGGCGCGGATGATGTTATGGATAGGTTCAATCTGTTCGCGCAGTTCATCCGGCATTGGCGGACGGTGCGCTTTGTATTCCGGATAAATGTCGTTGCGGAAGGTTTTACCTTTGGCATCGAATACCGCCACCAGCTGTGACTCCGGATAATCTTTCTGCAGGCGTTTGATCATACTGATGACGCCCTTCACCGCGTTGGTGTGCAGACCTTTTGAGTTGGTCAGCATGGGGATGGCGTGGAACGCGCGGAACAGATACGAAGAGCCGTCGATAAGAACAACGGGCTTAGTGTCGGATGACATGCGGAGCTTCCTGATACAATGTCGGATTCCCATCAGGTACACTGACGGAAAGTGAATGGAGCTGAGTTTACCATGAAGATGTCCCGACTTCTGACCGCCTGTGCCCTGTCAGCGACCCTGCTGACCGGACTGCATTCCGCGACGGTGATGGCAGAAGATCCCGCCGGAGAAACCGTGACCATCCGCAACGATGGTGATAACACTTACTACGAATTCCGCGTCAACGGTGAGGTGGTTGAGATCAAGGTTCAGCCTGCCCGGGGCCCGGCCTACTATCTGGTACCGGCGAGCGATAATCCGGACGAGTTTGAGCGCAAAGACGTACCGGATATGCGCGTGCCCAAGTGGGTTATCTTCCGCTGGTGATGGCTGCTTCAGACCACTCTGACATGCCGGACCGCTGACATGGCGGCCTACACTCAGATCAGCCGTGCTGAGCTGGAAGCCCTGCTCAGCGGCTTTGATTTCGGTGACCTGACGGACTTCAGTGCCATCAGCGCCGGTATCGAGAATTCCAATTACACCGTACGCACGCAACGCACGGACCTTGTCCTTACCCTGTTTGAACATCACAACGCCGCCGAAGTGGGTGAGTTCGTACGCCTTGGCCGCCACCTGCGCGAGCAGAAATTCAATGTCCCGGCGCCGCTGCCGGACCTCAGGGGTGTATGGCTGCACGAGCTGCAGGGCCGTCCGGCGATTCTGTGTGAGCGTTTTCCCGGGCACCATCCGCAGAATATCTCGGTTGCCCACTGCCGGCTGGCCGGTGCGGCGCTCGCGGAGTTTCACCTGAAATCGGACAGTCTCGGCGATGTGCGCCCCAACACCCGAGGTTACGACTGGTGGATCAGCGCTGCACCGGAGCTTTCGGCGGCGCTGACTCCGGCAGAACAGACACTGATGCAGGATGAGCTGGCGTACCAGACCAGCCAGCGTAACCGGTGGCTGGCACTGCCCCACGGCTGGATTCATGCCGACCTGTTCCACGACAACGCCCTGTTTCTGGAAACCCGTGCCGGACTGCAGCTGAGTGCCATCATCGACCTCTACAATGCCTGCGATGGCGCACGCCTCTATGATCTGGCCGTCGTCGCCAACGACTGGTGCTCAGCAGGATGGTCGGCAACCACAGCGCCTCAGCCACTGATGCCTGAGCACGTCAGTGCCCTGGTCACGGCCTATAACGACGTCCGTCCTCTCACTGACGATGAAAAATCCGCCTGGCCGCTGGTGCTGCGTGGTGCGGCATTGCGCTTCTGGCTCAGCCGCCTGCTCACCAAACAGCAGGTTGAGAAACTCGGCCAGACATTACCGGGTCATAAAAACCCGGCAGAGTACCGCGATCGCCTGATTTCACAGCGCGGGTCGGCCCTGCCTCTGAACTTCTGAACCGGATTCCGGCCCGATAAACCCTGAACATCACTTTACGGAGAGACCGTGCGCCGCTTTACCTGCCAATGCCAGACTGATCAGCCTCTGTTTTTCGAAAACGACCGTTGCCTGAGCTGTGGCCGTGAGGCTGGCTGGTGTTTTCAGCAGCAGGACATGCTGGTCACCGAAGCCACAAAAACGCCGGGCCTGCTGCAGTGGCAGACACAGCTGTATTGCCGTTGTGCCAATCACGCACAGGGCGCCTGTAATGCACTCGTCGCTGTGGAGCCTGATTATGACCCGGCCACCCCAGTGCTCTGCTTTGCCTGTCACTTTAATCAGAACATTCCCGATCTGAGCATCCCAGGCCACGCCGACCTGTGGAGCAATCTCGAGCAGGCCAAGCGCCGGTTGCTGTACACCCTGATGGCGCTTGATCTGCCATTGCCGGATAAACAGCAGTCGCCGCAGGGACTGAGTTTTCACTTTCTCAGTGACAAAGACGCCGCCGATCATTTCCGTACACCGCTCACGCACATGGGCGCTGTCTTTACCGGTCACAGTCAGGGCGATATCACGATCAATCTGGCTGAGGCGGATGACGTTGCCCGCCACCGCATGCGCGTCAGCATGGGTGAGCAATACCGCACCCTGCTCGGACACTTCCGCCATGAAATTGGTCATTTCTACTGGGACCTGCTGATACGTGACAACCCGGAACTGCTGAGCCGCTTCACCGGGCTGTTTGGTGACCCCGATCTGTCGTATCAGGCGGCACTGGATGCACACTATCAACGGGACCCGGCTGATACCTCCTGGCAGATGTCACATATCAGCGCCTACGCCACCATGCACCCCTGGGAAGACTGGGCGGAGACCTTCTCACACTACCTGCACATGATCGATACCTTGGAAACCGCCCGCAGCTGGGAGATCCGCAGCCATATGGGTCTGCGTGATGAAACCACTGCGTCTGTTGCCGACATGGCTCTGCCCCAGGACGGGCCCGGCACTTATGGCATCGGCGATATTCTGGATAACTGGCTGCACCTGAGTGTGATCCTCAATGCCCTCAACCGCAGTATGGGGCAGGATGATGCCTATCCGTTTGTGGTGGTGGAGCCTGTTCAGGAGAAGCTGGCGTTTGTGCATGAGGTGTTGCTGGGGGCACGGGTGCATTCTTCCGTTGGATGATCCGGTTCAGGCTGATGTGGTGCACAGTGTGCACCCTACGTCTGTATTTCACGTTGGGACATCACACACCAGAGGAAGGTCTATGGATCCTCCGGTCTTCGCTGCGCTCGCCGCAGGATGACGGTGATTTTTTATAGAATCCCTTTTTAGTGAGATTGATCCGGATGTTTAAACCGTCGGCGAGGCAGTCACAGCAAGGCAAAGCCGTCCGAAAAACCGGAGTTTACGAGTTGTAAATGAGGATTTTGAGGACGGCTTTAACACCGCTGTGGCAACGCAGCCAGGTTTAAATCAAACCTGCTCGCGGACAGAGGTACCCAGATACTGACTCTCACTGACAATGTCGAAGCGCCGGTCAGTAGGACGACGGCGGGCACGGCGGCGTTCTGAGAACTCCACAAGGTCCGTGCCCGGCTGGTCTTTCATGTGTTCCATGAGCTGCTCGTAAGCCGTGGTCATCTGCGCGAATATCTCGTCCGCACCCGGATTACGGTCCGGATGATAGGCCAGCGCCAGACGCTGGTAGGCATCGCGGATCACAGCACGGCTGCTGTTTTCCCCGATCCCCAGTAACTGATAGCAACGCTTGATGGTCATGGACATGACAGTTGGTAATTCCCCCGAATTCTCATGAATTATGACGAGTGCTGTTTAAATTGTATACGGGACAATGCGGACAGAAGACGGGATGACTGGCAGCTGTCGCATAAGTCACACATATTTAACAGGTGTCCATAAAATCAGCGGATTTCGTCTCTGAGGCTGGTGATTCCGGCCTGACCTTCCGCGACCAGCCAGAGTTTTTCCAGCAGGCCGACCTGACGCAGGGCCATGGCCCAGTATGATTCATCGCCGACGTTGGCCGCTTTCAGCCACAAGGGTCGCAGGTGTCCGGGCAGGGCGCGGTAGACGGCGGCAAAATCCAGCAGTGGATGTGCGCGTGCGGCGTATTCCCAGTCGAGCAGGGTAAGGAGACCACTGGGCTGAGAAATCCAGTTGGCCGGTAACGGATCCATGTGGCACAGGGAGTAGCCCTCCGGCAGGCCTTCCCCGACTTTGAGCACACAATCCTCCAGTTCAGTCAGCATGCCGATGTGCTGCGGCTGCTCCTGCTTCAGCAGAGTCAGGTAGCGCATGGCTTTGACGCTGAATTCGAGAGGAGGAATCTCCAGATGACGGATGTCGATATGGTGAACCGAGTGCAGCAGGCGCGCCATCCCGGCCAGGGTGTCTGAGGTCAGCAGGTCGGTCTGCAATACATTGCCGGCGACGTAATCACGCACCCAGTAGCCCTGCTCTTCTGAGACATAATGCACTTTCGGGCTGAAGCCGATGTGTGCCATATAACGCTGAATGGCCAGCTCGACCGGGCGCAGAATATTCAGACGCTTGTCATCGGTGTGATTCAGGCGCAGCACCAGATGATGCGGTCCACACTGCAAAGAAAAATTCTGATTGGTCAGTCCACCGGGTAAGCGGCGGATGGCCACTGGCGGACGGGCATCGTTCAGGCCCCATTCGTGCCACTGATCAAGCGCCTGATTCAGGCGCAGATTAACGTTCAAACACCGGGCTCCCTTTGTGTTCCGGATTCTGGCTGAGGTATTCACGGCGCCAGGTGTACCAGCCGATACTGGCCAGTACCAGATACAGCAACATCAGCAGCGCTGTGAGATACAGCTCGCGGTCAATGTAGAGATACACCGCCACCGCGTCGATCACCAGCCAGTATATCCAGTTTTCGAGCACCTTGCGGGTGACCATCCAGGTGGTGACGACGGCACCCCAGGTGGTGAAGGAATCCAGATATGGCAGAGCCGCACGGGTGTGCTCGGTCAGCAGAAAGCCACTGATGGCGCTGAGCAGCAACACAGGTACGATCACCTGAACATGTTGCCGGATGTTCCAGCTCTGTATCGGCAGCTGCTCCTGCGGGCTGTCACCGCCGTTGCGCCAGCTGAACCAGCCATACACGGCCATCACCAGGTAATAGAGATTCAGCGCCGATTCCATCAGCAGGCTGACGTCGAAGAACAGCCAGGTGAAGATGGCGGTGCTGCCGAACGCCGCGTACCAGCACCACTGACTCTGGCGCATGGCGAACAGCAGATAGGCAACGCCGAGAATAACCCCGGCCGTTTCCCAGTGGCTCATGGTCTGGGCGTAGCTGAGGGCGCCCTGCCAGATGGTTTCGATCATGTCTGCTCCATTAAAGGCAGACGCCTGACATCAGACGTCCGTCTGTTCTCAACCGTGCGGCTTCAGAGCCGGATCAAGATTGCGGCCGATATACTTTACGACAAAAATGGCGCGGCCAAAGGTCTCCCAGCTGACGCGCATTTCATCGCGCAGCGTATCCATCACCAGATCGTGTTCGCCGAACACCTGAGTGCTCATGGTGTTGGTGACGACGGTCAGGCCTTCAACCGCATTCAGGCGGTCGATAAAGCTTTTGATGTGTTCGAGATATTCTTCGGTCAGAGGGTATTTGCTGATTTCTGCGGATATTTCCATAGCGGTCTCCGGCTTGTCTGTGGTGGTGCGCAGTGCGCACCCTACGTCGTAATGAGTGCTGTAGGGTGGGCACTGCCCACCACATTGCTGTGTTAAAAGTAGAGTTTGCCTTCTACGCCAACGGTTCTTGGCTCACCGTACTGCACATAGCGGTCGGTGGCGTATTCCAGACGCGGGTCATTCCCAAAGCCGCCGAAGCCACGCACTTCGGTCGCTCTGTCCGTCAGGTTACGGCCGTACAGAGCGACCGAGTAGTCTGGTTTCTGCCAGGCCAGTCGTGCATGCCAGAGCACATACGCTTTGGATTTTTCGTCGTGGCTGTCGGAGAAATAAAACTCGTCCTTAGCTTCACTCTCAACACGGAAAGACAGCGCCTGTGTCAGGTCATAGGTCAGCGCAGTCGCAGCGGAATACTGCGGTGCCATGGCCTGCTGGCGGCCGTCTTTACTGAATTCACCGTCGTCAGTGTCGTAGCTGTAATCGACAAACTCGGTGATCAGATAACCGTAGCTCAGGGCCCAGTTCAGACGCTCAGCCAGCTGCCAGTTGCTTTCCAGCTCCAGACCCCAGTTGCGGCCTTCGGCGGCGTTGGCCAGATAATCCTGGAACGAGAAGGAGTTATCCGGGTTCTGATAGGCGTACGAGCTTTTCACCTGCTGGTCTTTACGCTGAATGTAGAAGGCGGCGATACGCGTCTGCAGACGATCATCCTGCAGTGAAGACTTCAGGCCCAGTTCCAGCGTGTTGTTGTATTCAGTTTCGAACTCGCGGTTGGCTTCTGAAATGTCAGGATCCGTATTGATGCCGCCCGGCTTATAACCCCGCGCCAGCGTGGCGTACCCCAGGTTATACGGGTTCAGCATGGCTTCCAGGGTGATACGGCCACCAGCCAGATCTTCATCCGTGCTGCCGTCGATGGCGTTGCTGTCGCGGTAGTCATTCGTCCAGTTTTCCAGACGCAGACCCGTGATCAGATGAACACCGCTTGCCAGTTCCGTGGTCAGTTCACCGTAGAGCGCTGCCGAAACGGACTCCAGCTCGCTGGTGAACTGCTCTGCCTGATAGGTGTAGTTGCGGACCAGGTCTTCGTTACGCTGCATCACATAGACACCGGCCACCCAGTCGGTACGACCGCCGAACAGGCGTCCTTCCGGCATCGACAGCAGGCGGATATCCGCAGAGGTACGGTCAAACTCGCGCAGGTACTGATCGAAGGAGCTGTATTCCCAGTCCGGTGCAATGCCGACGTAGGCCCAGTCTTCGTCGTAGCTGTATTCAGAATCTGAGGTGCTGCCGGTCAGTACCGCCTGCAGCTGCACGCTGCCGTTCAGGCGCGAATCCACCGACAGAGCACCGGCCAGGGTGTCCTGGGCATCGACACCCGGCTGATCCGACAGAGTGGTGCGGTTTTTATCGAGGCTGAAGGCGTCGTAACCGTTGTCGATGTCGGCGTAGAGCAGGGTCAGACCGAGGTCGGTGTCATCGCTGAGCTGCCAGGCCAGCTTACCGCGTGCGGTTTTCTCATCGAGATCATTGGTGTCGTCGCGGTTCAGGTAGTCGTTGTCGACATAGCCATCCGACTGGAAACCCTGCATGGCAATACGCCCCTGTACCCGCTCAGACAGTGCGCCGGATAACGCCCCACCAAGGCCATACGTATCGTAATTACCGGCACGGGCGCTCAGATAGCCTTCCGTCTCAGCCGTCGGGTCGCTGGAGCGGATATTGATCATTCCGGCCAGTGAATTGGCGCCGAAGCGGGTGCCCTGCGGGCCGCGCAGAATCTCCACCTGCTGCACATCAAACAGGGTTGCCGCAGCGCCAAGACCGGTCATATCGATACCATCAATCACCAGACCGACAGATGGGTTCACCGGGTCAACAAACTGGCTGCGCTCACCGATACCACGGATCTGAAAATAACGGCCACGGGAGGCACCGGAGGAGAAGTTCACGTTCGGGGCAAAACTCAGCACCTGCTCCAGATGCTCCGCACTGCGGGCTTCGATCTCTGTGCCGGTGACGACGGTGGTGGCTTCAGGGATCTGCTGCACATCGGTCTGACGGAAATCGGCCGTGACGGTCACGGTCGGAAGATCGACGGAATCCGAAACAGCGTCTTCCGCCTGCACCACGGCAGACAATGGCAGACTCAGGGGCGCCAGAGCGGCAGGTAATAAAACAGATAACAACGAGCGGTTCATAAACGGCCTTTTACACGTTAACGATGAGTGTGAAAGACCCGGTGACTGCGTAGAGATGCCTCCGCTGGCGGATGCATCATTTCTGAAATGTCGGACAGACTGCGAAAAACAGGCTGCTTTCCCATTCCTACGCCGGTACTAGCCGGATCAGGTTCCGGGGTTTAAACCGATTTTCAGAAGCTGGTTACGTTGCCAGAGCGGCGTTAAAAATGTCTTCGGAATGCTCACGTACGATGGGTACGCTGCGCTTCCTCAACCATTTTTGCCTGGCTCTGGCTGCCTCACCGACGCTTCAGCGAAACCATTAAGGTTGATTCGCAAAAGCGTGCTGCTTCAGGTTGCGGTTAATCTCAGGCCTGCTGGCCTCCCCCTGGGCGAGGGCCATGATAACGGAAAGTCAGGTAGTCACCAATGCAGTTCTTCAGTTTTTTATGTTAAGTACACTTGACATAGTAAAGCTTCTTTTACATAGTAAAGCCCACTTTACATCAAACAGAGCCTGAGCCGACTGAGGAGGCACCCATGACCACAATGAAACCGGCTTTCCGCCGTTATCTGACTCACCTGAGCATCGCCTTTGCTGCTTATTTCATCATTCTGATGGGCATAAATACCGTGCTTGATCATTACAGTGTGCCCTTTGCACTGAGCGTTCTGCTGGTGCTGCTACCGATGATTCCGGTGATCTTTGTTATCCGCATCATCATTCAGTACGTCCGCAGCTGGGACGAGCTGCAGCAACGCCAGTATCTGGAGGCAGCGATGACTGCCTTTGCTCTGGTGGCCTCCGGGACGTTTGCCTGGGGCTTTCTGGAAGACATTGGCTTTCCGGCTTTGCCGACCATGTGGATCATGCCGATGATGATGGTGACACTGGCGCTGTCGCAGTGGTTTGTCTGCCGCCGTTACCACTGAGGCTGGCTGACCATGAAAAACCGCATCAAAGATCTGCGCGCGGAGCGCAACTGGAGCCAGCAGGCGCTGGCAGAGCAGCTGAATGTCTCGCGCCAGACCATCATTGCCATCGAGAAGGGCAAATACGATCCGTCACTGCCGTTGGCGTTCGGCATAGCCCGGGTGTTTGAACTGCCGATTGAAGCCATCTTCACGCCGGAAGACTGAGCCCGCAACCCAGGGGAGGAATGGTCTTAACCATGACCATTCCTGACAGATATCTGGCTTGAATTTCACCGTTTCCGGACCCATTCTGATGTCATATTTACCGGGTTTACTACCGTTTCTGCATTCATCAGGAGAACTCTGAATGTTACGTATCGCACTGTTTCTGGGAACCAACCTGGCGATTCTGATCGTCGCCAGCATTACCTTCCGGATTCTTGGAATAGACCAGTACCTGATGTCCAGCGGCATGGGCAACATGCAGGGACTGCTGATTTTCTGCTTCCTGTTCGGTATGGGCGGCTCGTTCGTCTCGCTGCTGATTTCCAAATGGATGGCCAAACGTTCCATGGGTGTGCAGGTGATAGAACAGCCGCATAACGCCGGAGAACAATGGCTGCTCAGCACCGTTAAAGAACTCGCGGACAAAGCCGGAATCGGTATGCCGGAAGTCGGTATTTTCCAGTCCGATGCCCCCAATGCCTTTGCCACCGGCTGGAAAAAAGACGACGCACTGGTCGCCGTTTCCACGGGCCTGCTGCAACGCATGAACAAAGACGAAGTGAAAGCCGTTCTCGGCCATGAAATCGGCCACGTGGCCAATGGTGACATGGTCACACTGGCCCTGATTCAGGGCGTGGTGAACGCCTTTGTGATGTTCTTCGCGCGCATCATCGGCAGCTTCGTCGACCGCGCCATTTTCAAAAACGAGAATGGCCATGGTATCGGCTATTTTATTGCCACCATCTTCGCCGAAGTGGTGCTGGGTATTCTGGCCTCGACCATCGTCTTCTGGTTCAGCCGTCGCCGTGAATTCCGCGCTGATCAGGCTGGAGCTGAACTGGTCAGTCCGGCGGCTATGGCGTCTGCCCTTGCCCGCCTGAAAGACACTTACGACCAGCCCAGTGAGCTGGAAGGTGAACTGGTCGCCTTCGGCATCCGTGGTGAAGGTAAGCTGTCTGCCCTGTTCGCGTCTCACCCGCCACTGGACGTGCGTATCGAAGCCCTGCGTCAGCGGTACGGCAGCCGGGTGTAACACACAACACTGTCAGAGAAGAAAAGCCCCGGTTACCGGGGCTTTTTTATACCGGTTTAATCCAGATTCCGACAACGCATATCCTCATCCACTTAAAATTAATCAACAGTCCATCAGGGTTTCCGTTGCAGTAAAGGCAGAGGGTTGCTAGCGTTGTCACCCTGCCCGTTAAAGCACACAAAAAAATGTCTGAACCCCTGCTGATACTGCTTCTCACTGTGATGGCCGGTGCCGCCATTCCTGTGGGGGGACTGCTCGCCAGCTTTGAGCACATCCGCCCGCAATGGCTGGAACACGAGCTGCGCCATTTCATCATTGCCTTCGGTGGCGGCATTCTGCTCGGCGCGGTGGCTGTGGTGCTGGTACCGGAAGGCGTCGAGAGCATGGGAGGCTCCATGCTGGCCATCCCTATACTGCTGACCGGAGGGATTTTTTTCTTCCTGCTGGAGCGGAAAATGGCCGCCGGAGGCCGACAGGCACCGCAACTGATCGGCATGCTCTCTGATTACGTTCCCGAAGCCATCGCACTTGGGGGATTAATGGCTGCCGGTTCCGACTCAGCCACCCTATTGGCAGTACTCATTGCCCTGCAGAACCTGCCGGAAGGGTTTAACGCCTTCCGCGAACTGCAGCGCCAGAATCGCAGCAACCGCCGCACCCTGTTGTCCATGCTTGCGCTGGTGCCACTGGGGCCCATCGCCGGTTTCAGCGGCTTTTATCTTCTGGCTGGTCAGGACTATATCCTGGGCGCCATTATGCTGTTTGCCTCCGGCGGCATTCTGTATCTCCTGTTTCAGGACATTGCCCCACAATCCGTACTCAGAAAACACTGGGCGCCGCCGCTGGGAGCCGTCTTCGGATTCTGTCTCGCCCTGTTCAGTAATATGCTGACGACACATGCCTGAACCAATAAATTCCGGGAAGATTAAATGTCACTCCGTATCGTCCGCGCCGATTATCACAACCCACAGCATCAACAGGACCTGATTTACCTGCTGGACCAGTACGCCCGGGATCCGATGGGTGGCGGTGAAGGACTGAAAGCCTCCGTAAAAGAAACTCTGATTGATCAGCTGCAGAAGCGTGATTTTGCCTGCACGGTTCTGGCGTACGTGGATGATCAACCCGCCGGAATCGCTAACTGTTTCGAAGGGTTTTCGACCTTTGCGGCAAAACCTCTGATCAACATTCACGACCTGGCCGTGACTACAGAGTTCAGAGGCAAGGGCATCAGCCAGGCGTTACTGCAGGAAGTGGAAAACATCGCCCGCGAAAAAGGCTGCTGCAAAGTAACGTTGGAAGTGCTCAGTGGCAACCAGACAGCCATCAACAGTTATCAAAAATTCGGCTTCCGTCAGTACGAACTCGACCCGGAGAAAGGTCAGGCGCAGTTCTGGGAGAAGAAGCTGGCCTGACGGGCTTTTCGTGCTTATCTACTGCAGCCTTTGAGCAAGGCTGGCGGAGAGTTCTTCGGCAATAATGTCGGCTAATTTTGCAGCGGCTTTGTCTTCAGCGGCTTTGGGTAAGCCCGAAACACCGCGGCCTTTGCCGGAGAAGGCGCTGAGCAGCTGACCAGCGCCGTCTTTGAGGCGGATGCTGGCGTTGGCAAATACGTAGTAGTTGCCATCCTGTTTCTGCTCATCGAGGGAGGCGGCGACTTCGAAGATCAGGTCGGGGACACCAGAGGGTGTACTGCTGATGCGGAAGCCCTGTTCCGTCAGTGCCTGAATCAGGCCGGGTGAAAGCGTGCGGGCGTCTTTATCCAGCAACACCAGCTGCACGTTCAGCTCACGGATGTCCTGCATGATGCCAGTGCGGTAGCGGCGCAGGTTGTCATCCAGCTGCGGGCGGCGATGACTTTCAGAAACCAGCGCGTACTGGTCCGCGAGTTTGTCGTACTGGGCAAACAGGTCCAGTGCCGGTAACTGCTGCTGCAGGCGCTGCAAGGGTGTGGAGCCCGTCAGAGGCTGGGATTCCATGCCACTGATATCGGCTTCAACCGAAGCCATGTCCGCTGCCAGACGTGCTGCGGTGGCGCTGCGGTCCAGCTCGGCCAGGGCATAGGCGTAGTTGTTATCCACGTAGGTATCGGCAATCACCAGTTCATCCAGCGTCACCTCCGGCGTGCGGCTGCTGACTGCCTGACGCAAACTTTTCTGCAGGCTGGTTTCACCGTTCAGGCTGTATTCATCCACCACGCTGCTGGTGTCACTGGCAACGGTAACGCGTAACTGGCTGATCAGATCGGCGCGGGCCAGTTCAGACGCCCGCTTCAGCGCCTGATCCGGGTTGCCATACACTTCCATCGAGCCAACACCGTAGACACGGCCACCGGCTTTCGGCGGGCTGGTGACCCATTGCGGGTAGCTGTTGGTCTGAACATAGCTGTCAGGTACCACTGAGCCCCCTTTATCCGGCGTGGTGACACAGCCGGTGAGAGCACCGGCTCCGAGGATCAGAGCCGGCAGCAGAATGCGGAGATCAGACATGGCTGCTTACCGTTTCTGCAGCTTCTGGATCTTCTTCTGGCCGCTCCAGACTTCGATGTTGGATTCCATATCGATCAGACTCAGGTCAACCTGATAGAAGGTCACACGCTTTTTACCCGCTTCATCGACGATGGAGTTGATGGTGCCGGAGAGCGCGAAGTCTGCTGCTTTTTCCTGGCCCATGGCTTTGGCATCGGCGGAATTCAGTTCCTGATCGCGACGCTCATCACGCAGCTGGTCACGGGCATCGCCAGCGGCCACAAAGTTGGCCTTGCCGGAGCGCACCACAGCACGCTTGATGTCGTTGATGAAGGTATCCACGGCGATGTGCTCGTGCGACTTGTTGCTGATGCGCTGGACGATCACGGCCGGTTTGCGGTTGTTGTCCATCTCAAACTCAGACGCCCACGGGAACGACAACATATCGCCGATCATCTCGTTCGCCACCAGTTCAGAGTCTTTGGCATTCCACTGATCAGACAGGGCGATTTCTTCGCTGGTATCCACGCGTTCAACGGTGGTAGCACAGCCGGCCAGCATCCCGGTAGTCAGAACCAGGGAAGAGCCGAGCAGGGTCAGCGCTGCAGTTCGGTTGAGAAAGTTCAGCATCTTATTCTTCCTTTGTGAGCATCGTCAGAGTGTTTGCATTGGCTTCGGGTTCCGTCGCGGCACGGTGTGTTCCGGGGGTGTTCTGCCCGGTGGCACGTACCTGCCAGAAGCGGATATCGCCCGCCGCGAGGCTGAATTCAGCCTGATTCGACTGGCGCTGGCCATCCTGCAGATGAGAATCCAGCGTCAGTGTGTAGTCTCCGGGGTCGAGAAACAAGCGGCGGAAGCCGACTTCTGCTGGCAACAGCAACCAGCTGCGCGTTTCTGCGGCATCCGTCAATTGTGCGGCCAGCTTACCGGCAAATGACAGCAGCCCGGTGGAGTCCTGCGAGCCCAGTACATTGGCGCTGATGGCCTTGAGCGAGGCCCGGGCAAACGCCGCGCGGATCTCTTCTCCGGCGTGGCGCATCTGTGTCTGAATCGCCATCTGCTGCGGGCTGGAGGCACCTTCCATACTCCAGCTCTGCTTACCGGCGCGGATCAGGCTGGTGCCATAGGTTTGCGGCGGCGAATAATAAGGTACAGCCACACGCAATGAATTACCGATGGCCTGGGTCAGGCCGATCTGCTCCGCCTGATAGTAGAGCGGGCCGAGAAAGACGGTTTTGGTGAAGAAGTCGAGCTGGTTATTGCGCGTCGCGTTCAGATAATTCGACACCAGCGTGGTCAGGCCCTTATCGGCGTAGAGCAGATAAAACCAGGCCAGTTCATCGTGGCTGTATTCAAAGAAGTAAGGCTCCAGCTGCAGCGAACGCACGCCCGGGTTCACCGACATGGTCAGGTTCAGCTCTTTCTTCTCCGGCACCCGGCCCTTGTGTTCAAACACCAGCACCTGAGCTTTGCCGTCAATGGTGTCCAGCTGGCTGCGCTGTTCTTTATCCAGTTTCTCGTCGGCAATTTTCGGCCACTCGCTGGCATAACCACCGGTCAGACGCATCATACGCACCACATCAAACCAGGCCTGCGACGCCATACCGGGCCCGAGGCGGAACTGCTCGGCGTAACCGCCTTCGTAGCTTTCGGCGGCGTTCTGATAACTGATGCGGGCATCGTCGTATTCACCGTTCATCTCAAAGGTAATGCCGGTGAGGTAATGCGCCAGTGCATCATCGCGGTAGGTCAGGGCCTCATCGTCGGTGAGATTACCCATCAGGACCGAGAAAATATTCAGCAGCTTGGCCGACGTGCTCTGATCTTCTGCCTCTTTATAGCTGCCCTCGTCATTGCGCAGTGCACGCAGGCGCAGCAGCAGACGCCGGGTTTCAACACGGGCACCTTCTATGGCGTCGGTACGTTCCTGGCCACGGGGCAGCTGAGTGGCCATGGCGAGGTAATTGAGAGACTTGTAGTAGTAGATCATTACCCGCTCATGATCCGCCCCGGCATAAGCGGCCTGACGCGGATTACTCATGGTGGCAATCAGGGTATCGGAGAGGTTCCTGCTCTGCAGGCCATCGCTGATGCTGGCAGCGCGTTCAAGCAGCTGGTTACTGGCGTCGTAGTTACCCTGCAGGTGCTCCACCACGCCCATTTCCATGTAGTACAGCAGGCGGTCTTTGCCGGTTTCGCTGAGGCTGCTGCTGATACTGGACGCGGCCTTGCTGTAGTCACCGGTGTCCACGGCATCCAATGCCTGCTGGATGCCCGAACCATAGGTCGCGCATCCCGACAGAAGGACACTCAGCAGCACCGACATCAGTGTCAGCAGTAAGCGGTCGACCAAACCCAGTTCCCCGGAAAAAAGACTCTGTCCAGAGTGTACCCGATAACGACGTTCCCGCCACCATAACGGCACACAGGATACTGCCTGTTGCACTATCATCTGGTAAGGTTCAGAAAAAATAAGACTCCCCGCAAAGGAAATAATATGACTGCAACAGACTCACCTTCAGTGGAAGAAGCCGCCTCTGCGAAACCACCGGTCGTCCTGATCGCCGGAACCTACTGCTTTCCCGAAGTATGGGACGCCATGAAAGCCGAGCTGGAGCAGCGCGGGTACGAAGTTCACGCCCCGCCACTGCGCTACCACGATCTGCCGCTGCTCGAAGGCGCGCGCAAAATGGCCAGCCTCAGTCTGCTCGATTACACCGCTGACTTCGTCAACCTGATCAACGGCCTCGACCGCCCGCCCATCATCGTCGGCTGGTCGATGGGTGGTCTGATTGCCCAGCTGGTAGCACAACGGGTTGAGCACGCCGGCCTGATGCTGCTGTCACCCGCGCCGTCTGCCGGTATGTTTGCCATGTACCCAAGTATGTTCGCGACCTTTCAGCCGCACTTCTCGCGCTGGGGTTTCTGGCGCAAACCGCTGATGCCCGACTGGGATCTGTTTGTGTGGAGCACCGGCCATCTGCAGTCGCAGGAATTTATGGAAAACTGCTTCAACCAGCTGAAGGCTGAGTCCGGCCGTGCCTATTTTGAAATGGCGCTGTGGTTCTTAGACAAAACCAAAGCCAGTAAAGTAATTCCCGAAAACATCAAAGGCCCGGTACTGGTGATCTCAGGGGCGGAAGACCGCATTGTCGTGCCCGCCATTGGCCGCCGTACTGCAGCCAAGTACGCGAAAGGCCGGTTTATTCTGCTGTCACGGGCGGAACATATGCTGCCGGACGGCACGGGTTTGCCGAAGGTGATGATGGAGTTTGATAAGTGGGTGGAGGAGTTTGGGTTGTGATAAAAACCTAGCCTTTCACAAGGCCAGCTCTATTTAAAAATAAGGAGCTTCTAAGCCATGGAGAATCACCACCAAATTCACTTGCTTGGTTTTTGAGCTTTTGGCGGATTGGGTCGGGAGTTCTTAGGGGGTGGACTGGTATTCCCTTTTTTAACATTACCTTCATTAATTTGTATTTTTCTATCACTCATTTTGTTCTCCTTTTCGTACTTCAATAACTATATTTGATCTATCCATTGATAGATACTGAGAGCCTACCTCATATAGAAGTTCACCACTGCTATTTCTATATACCCTAACATCCCCTAAAAGAACTTCAGCTTCTTTACTGTTATCTGAAAAAGCCTGAATCCAGCCGTCGTACATAAGATCATTTTCAAGATCTCTAACCGTAATCCAGTTCACATCATCAGAATTCATGAGATAACCCCAAACATCTAACTCACCGAATTTCTTTGTGATCCCCAACCATCTGAAAAATCTAAAATGCAATTTATGAGTATGCATATAGGTGACAGATGACGCAATAATTACGGCACTAATGCAAGCGTAAAATATTTCAATAAAGGAAATATTTGCTTCTTTGTCTTGGAAGTATAATAGAAAGCTAACTGCACCATCTCCAATACAGAAAAATATACTTACAACTTCAATGGCAAGCCAATATAGCGCGTAAGCAAGCAGGCCATAAACATAAGAATTTACAAAGAATTGAAATTGCGTTCTTTCTTTATGGTTAGTGAAAGCATCGACGATATAGGAGCAAATTATCCCAGGCAAAAATAAAAGCATCAGCTTAAAAGTAAACTCGCTGAAATCCATTTCAAAGCCTCAATGAAGGTTATTTAGAACTCTGAAACTTTCAGAAAAAATGAGATCAATCTATCCGGGTCAACTATTCCCTTGTCAGCACCAAGAGCTTTCCAACACTCAATAACCCTAAGCTCCTCTCGAGTGTAACTTTTAACCCCACCTCCGCCACCAGATCCATTGCACTCACCACATACGAATGTTAGATCACAAACCCCTCGATCCACGACTTTCACAACTACATAGACAGGAATATTCTCTGATTGACGAGCACCAATCTGCTCACGAAGCCAACTAATTGACTCCGCTTTCTGCCAACTACGCTCTTCGCTATCACAAATACTAATTAATATTTCCATAAACACTCCATGTTTATGCCATTCACCTTCATGAATGACAAATTACTCAACGATTTAATGAATATTACAAAATGTCATTTATCCGGCAACCCCAATATCTTCAGTGGCTGCTCCCCTTCATCATAACCAAAGCGGCCATCCACCGGCGTGACCCGTGTGGCCAGCTCCTGCGCCTGCTGGTCTTCTACCGCTTGTTCGGTGCTGGTCTGGCTGTAGCCGCAGGCGACGCATTCGCGCACTTCTTCGCCGTCGTCGTTGCTGAACATCACGACCTTATCCATCTCTGAACATTTGGGGCAGACCGCACCCGCGATAAAGCGGCGCGGGCGTTGTGGTTTGTTTTGATTATCGCTCATGCAACCTCCGGAATATCGATGCCAGAGTGACGCAGCAGCGGCTCGACGGATGGCTTGCGGCCACGGAAGTTTTCGAACAGTTCGGCGGCTTCGCGTGAGCCACCCTGTGACAGGATTTCTTTAAGGAAGCTGGCGCCGGTATCCGGGTTGAAAATACCTTCTTCTTCAAAACGTGAATAGGCATCGGCGCTGAGCACTTCGGCCCATTTGTAGCTGTAATAACCAGCGGCGTAACCACCCGCAAAAATATGGGTGAAACCGTGCTGGAAGCGGTTGAATTCCACTGTCGGTACAACCGTCACCTGCTCGCGTACTTCGCCGAGAATCTGTTCAGCCGTGACCGGGTTTTCAGTGCTGTATTCGCGGTGCAGGCGGAAGTCGAACAGGGCAAATTCGAGCTGGCGCATGGTCATCATGGCGCTCTGGAAGTTTTTCGCGGCGAGCAGTTTATCCAGCAGTTCCTGTGGCAGGGGTTCGCCGGTCTGGTAATGACCCGAGAGGAAGGCCAGCGCCTCAGGCTCGTAACACCAGTTCTCCATAAACTGGCTTGGCAGTTCGACCGCATCCCACGCCACACCATTAATACCGCTGACGGCGCTGACGTCGATCTGGGTCATCATGTGGTGCAGACCGTGACCGAATTCGTGGAAAAGGGTGGTCATTTCGTCGTGGGTCAGCAGCGCTGGGGTTTCGCCGACCGCTGGTGAGAAGTTACAGACCAGATAGGCGACCGGCAGCTGCAGGCCATCGCTGGTGCGGCGACGCACGCGGCAATCATCCATCCAGGCGCCGCCACGCTTTTTGGCGCGGGCGTAGAGATCGAGATAGAAAGCCGCGATCTGTTGGCCGTCTTTCATCACATGGAAGAAGCGCGCATCCGGGTGATAGGTATCAAATTCGGTCTGTTCGACGAACTCAACGCTGTACAGGCGTGAGACGACTTCGAACATGCCTTTGATAACGGTATTGACCGGCAGGTAAGGGCGGATGTCTTCCTGCGAGATGCTGTAGCGCGCCTGACGCAGTTTCTCGGCGGCGAAAGTGACGTCCCACGGTTTGAGGTCGGTGAGGCCCAGTTCATCGGCGGCGTAGGCTTTCAGCTCGGCAAACTCTCGCTCGGCCTGTGGTTTGGCTTTGCCCGCGAGATCGTTCAGGAAGTCGATGACCTCCTGCCCGGATTGCGCCATTTTGGTAGCAACGGAATACTCGGCGTAGTTCTCAAAGCCCAGCAGAGTCGCCAGCTCGTAGCGCAGCGCCATAATGTCTTTGAGGTTCTGGCTGTTGTCGAACTCACCACCGTTTGGCCCGATGTCAGAGGCGCGGGTGACGAAGGCGGTGTACAGCTCTTCTCTTAATGATCGATTAGTGCCATAGCTCATCACCGGCATGTACGAGGGGAAGTCGAGGGTGATGACATAGCCATCCAGCTCTTTCTGCTGCGCCTGCTGCTTGAGCAGACCGAGACCGGATTCCGGCACGCCGTCCAGCTCGCTGACGTCGGTGATGTGCTTGCTCCAAGCTCCGGTTGCATCCAGTACGTTCTCGCTGAACTTGCTGGTCAGCTTCGACAGCTGCTGCTGGATTTCGGCGTAGCGTTCTTTTTTGGCCGGAGGAAGATCCACACCCGACAGGCGGAAGTCGCGCAGCTCATGCTGGATTGCGGTTTTCTGCGCCGTGCTCAGGGTATCGAAGTGCTCACTTTCCGCCAGAGCCTCATAGGCTCTGAACAAGGCTTCGTTCTGACCCATCTCGGTGTAGTACTGGCTCAGCAGCGGCAGACAGGCGTTGTAGGCCTCGCGCAGTTCATCGCTGTTCATCACACCGTTCAGATGACCGACCGGCGACCACGCCTGACTCAGCTCGTCTGACCAGTCGGCCATCGGCTCGACCAGAGTATTCCACAGCGGCGTGTCTTCCGTCTCGGCAAAACCTTCCAGCAGCTCGCGGATGCGACGCTTGTTGAGGTTCAGCAGCTCTTCGATGGCGGGCTTAACGTGTTCTGGCTTGATGGCAGAGAACGGCGGCAGAGTGTGGTGTTCGAGCAGGGGGTTACTCATAAAAAAAACAGGTCCCGGGTCAGGCGTCGGAAAAACGCGGAATATGACGTCAGTATTTGGGGCGGCGGTGGTGATTTCAAGTAGCAGCGCGGTTTCTGTGCACTGGAGCGGTTGTTGCAGAGCCTCTGTGACTGACAGCGGCGCAAAGGCCATAGACGTGAGCATTACGAGTAACGCGCCTGCCGCTCAGACCTGCTACGAGAGGGCCTGAGTCTGGAGCGGAGCTTTTTTGCTGTCGTTATCCCCATCTGTCGGTTATGCCCGTTTCCTCCTGCCGGGGTTGCGATTGTTTCTTTCCCCACAGAGTGCCTGACCATGTTACCCCTGCTTCTGCTGTACCGGGCCTGTGCCCACTGGCCTGCTTATGACGGATAAACCGGCTGCCCCGGATGACACGTCGGATGATCACCCTTACTGGCTGCAGATGTGGCGCGACAACACCATAGGCGGGTTTCATCAGGAGGCGACCAATGAGCAGCTGATCAGCTGCTGGCATCGCCAGAACCTGCCCCCCGGCAGCCGCATTCTGGTGCCGCTGTGCGGCAAAAGTCTGGATATGCTGTGGTTGCAACAACAGGGGTTTGATGTGGTCGGCGTAGAGCTTAGCCCTGTGGCGGCCAAAGCCTTCTTCCAGGGACTGCCGCTGAAGCCACGCAAAACTCGCCAGGGGGCATTTACCCGCTGGAGCAGCCCCGGACTGACCATCTGGTGCGGTGATTTCTTTGCCATCCGAACCCAGCAACTGGGACGTTTCGATGCGGTGTTTGACCGCGCTGCCCTGACGGCCCTGCCCGCCGAGCTGCGGGCCCGTTACGTCGCACACCTGCAGACCCTGATGCACGCCGGGACCGTGATTTTTCTGATGACCACAGAAGATGCCACGAATACTTCACGCGGGCAGGCACCAACTTCTGACGATGAGGTACTCGCTCTCTACCGCGACCTGTTTCATGTGCAGCTGCTGGATACCGTGTACGAAGACCGTGGCGGGCATGGCCTGACCGACCTTAAGGTGTACCGCATGACCGCCCGCCGGGATCAGACAGAAGAATCTCAGCCCGACCGTTAATCCAGACGCCGTTGACAGCATGACAGGCCGGTCTCATAGTGTGCATAACTGCACCAATAGTATGATTATCTGCGCACACACAGTTGCTCAGGATCTGAGAGAGGTAAGCCCTATGAGCACCGTCCGTAAAACCATTACGCTGACCAGCAATCAGAGTGAGTGGGTGAAATCGCGCATTGCCAGCGGTGACTTCACCAACGACAGCGAGTACATCCGTGATCTGATCCGCCGGGATCAGGAGCGGCAGCGTAAGATTGAAAACCTGCAGGCCGCACTGGATGAAGGTCTGAACAGTGGTGTTGCGACCGATCTGGACATGGAAGCCATCAAACAGAAAGCACGGCAGGAGGCCAGCAAGCGTGAATCACAAGAGGCGAATCATCAGGCTTCCAAAGGCTGAGGAAGATCTGATAAACATCTGGCAGTTTTCGGCTGAGAAATGGGGTGAAGCGAAGGCAGATGAATATCTGGATGATATCAATCTGGCTGTAATGGCGGTCGCCGCAAACCCTGAGCAATTCCCTCTGAGTTCAGAGATAGGACCGACCGTTCGCATCGTTGTGTGTAACAGTCATATACTCCTGACCAGAACAGATGACGACACAGCTACCCTGATACGTGTTCTGCATCAACGTATGCAGATAACATCGGAAACGACTGATTTGTAATTCCCGGAGCACCCCATGAGCAGTTCACACAAAGACATCCGTCCCTATCAGGGCATCACTCCGCAACTGGGCGAGCGGGTGTTTGTTGACCGTACGGCGGTGGTGATCGGTGATGTGCATCTGGGTGATGACTGTTCGGTGTGGCCGCTGGCGGTGATCCGTGGCGACATGCATAAGATCCGCATCGGCGCGCGTACCTCAGTGCAGGACGGCGCGGTGCTGCACATCACCCACGCCTCGGACTACAACCCCGGCGGGTATCCGCTGATCATCGGTGATGACGTGACCATTGGCCATCAGGCCATGCTGCATGGCTGCACCATCGGCAACCGGGTATTGATCGGTATGAAGTCGATGATCATGGATGGCGCGGTGGTGGAAGACGAAGTGATTGTCGCGGCGGGTGCGACCGTGTCACCGGGTAAGGTTCTGGAAAGCGGCTATGTGTATATGGGCACCCCTGCAAAACCGGTGCGCCCGATCACTGAGAAAGAACGCAGCTTTTTCACCTACGGCGCGGGCAATTATGTACGCTTGAAAGACAAGCACATTGCTGAGGGTTACGATCAGGCTGAGTGATCCGGCCTGATCAGTATTCCCATTCAATACCGGCTTCCAGCCGGTTCTGGCTGTAGTCGGCGACATCCAGATTGGAGCGGTAAATGTCGTGCCCGGCTTCGGCGACAAAGCTGAAACCTGCAGCGATGGGCCATTCCACTCCGGTACTGAAACGGTAGCGCTGATCCTGCCGCTCTTCTCCTAAACTTTCGCGGATTTCGTCGTACTGACGCAGCTCTGTTTTCATCCCAATGTCCCAGCGTACCGGGCCGAAGGTATCTTTCCAGCGCAGCCGGCCGGTAAAGGCCTGATAGCTGTAGAGCGGGTCACGGGCGTCTTCGCGTTTGATGCCTGCCTGCACACTCAGATAACGCCGGGTTTTATCCATCAACCAGTAGAGCATCAGCCGCGCGCGCAGCTGGTCGCTGTCTCGCTCCGGATACTGGGCGAAGGTTTTCTGGCTGAGATCGAGCTGAGCGCGGGCATACCAGTCGGACGACCACAGGTAACCAATGGCTGGAGAAACCCGCTTCAACTCCAGAAAGTCCTGCCCTTCGACCTGAGCATCGGCCATCAGCAGGGATACTTCTGGCGAGAAGCGGCCTTTGCGGCTGAGGCGCAGATAACCGCTCTGCAACAGGCTGTCGTAACCCGAGACGTTCTGCCAGCTGGATTTTGAGACGTCGTAACGCCCCTGCCACTGCAGATTACCGGGAATGCTGTCGGGCAGGCGCCCGCCATAACCGGCAAACGCCGACAGTTTGGTGCCCGTGGCCGCGGTGGTCTGCAGGGTGACATCGTCGTCGGTGAGGACGTTGCTGTCGTACTGCGCCATGGCCGCGGCACCAAGCTGCAGTTCAGCGAGTGCCGGATACGCGAAAAAGGCTGCCACGAAAGTGGCAGCCTGCAGGGTTTTATGGAGTGCCTTCAAGCACTGGTCTCCTGGTTACGATCAGTCATCGCCGTCATCATCAGAATCATCGTCCGAGTCGTCGCTGTCATCATCAGAATCATCATCTGAGTCGTCTGAATCATCATCGCTGTCATCATCGGAATCGTCACTGTCATCATGTGAGTCGTCATCGCCATGCTCCTCATGAGAGTCGTCATCATAGTCGTGTTCGTATTCAGCCTCTGTGGCGGTGATGATATCGCCGTTCCACGTGCCGTCGACTTCCAGATAATCGCCGACCACCAATGTGCTCAGATCCGGTGAGGAGACACCCGCCATATCGATGGTGATGTCGAGCATCACAATCAGCTCAGCAGCCGTATCAATGGAGTCGACCGGGGCGGTCACTTTCACTTCGTTATCGTCTTCTTCACGTTCCAGACGCAGGGCCTGATAGGTGCCGTCGGCGTTTTCGCTCAGGCGCAGTTCGACATAGTCGCCGACGCTGATGTCGCTCAGTGAGAAGTAATGCAGGTCGTCGCGCTCATCCTTCACCCGGGTGCTGGTATCGACGATGGCTTCCACGCCCATGACAGTGACTGTGGTGTCGCTGACGGCAGTCACCGGACCTTCAAGCTCGAGTTTTACTTCATCCTCAAACTCGACTTCATCGGCCACCAGGTTGCCATCGGCGTCGAACTGACCTTCGACTTTTACAAACACGTTCAGAGCCAGATCGGCGCTGGTGCCGTGTTCGTAGCGCACGTCATCTGGCAGCTGTACCGGGGTGCTGCCGACGGTCATGGCGCCATCTGAGAGTTCAGTGATGTAGCCGCTGACGCGGGAGTCATCATCACCGTGCTCTGAATGGGAGTCATCTTCCTGTTCAATGCTGTCGGCTTCCAGCACATCGCCGCTGTCTGTGGCCACGACGGTACCTTCGACTTCCACCAGCATACCGTCGCGCAGAGCAGCTTCATCCAGCTCCATTTCCGTTGTGCCGGAATAGCTCACCAGCTGACTGCCGATCATAAAGGTCTGAGCGGCTTCATCGAGGCTGCTCACAGTTCCGCGCAGTTCCGCTTCGCCGCTGTCTTCCAGCTCAACATAGGTGGCGCGCCACTGACCGTCGCTGTCGGTGTAACCACTCACTTCGACCATCTCGCCGTTGCTGAGGGTGTCCATACTGGTGCCTTCAAACACCGTCATGGCGTCGGTAACCACGGCCTGTCCAAGCACGGTGAAGGTGCCGGCGGCGTTATCAACATTACTGACCGGGCCTTTGACGCTGGCATCGTAGCTGATGCTGACGGCCTTGCCTTCTTTACCATCGTCAGACCCGCTGAGGATCACCACCTGACCAACGCGCAGGTCGGATTCAGACCCTGGGTTATCGTCGATGGTGAAGCTGGTGCTGCTGCTGTCGTAGTGCACGCCATCAATGATGACGCTGCCGAAGCCATCGATAGTCCCTTGGATGGTGCGGTTGGTTTCTTCGGCCTGCGGAGCAGTTCCGGAGCTGCTGCCGGAACCACCACAGGCGGCAAGCAGAAGCGCGGAAGACAGTGCAGTGACGGAATAACGGATAACTGGTTTCATAGTGATTACCTCAGCAGATCATTAAGTCAGGATTCTGTTCCTGTGAGGGGTTAACGAACCAACCGAAGATTTATTCCCTTTTTTTTAAAGGCACCTCTGAAAAATTACCTGCATTGCTTCCGGGGTGTTAAAAACGGACTCAAAATGCTCATTTACACCCTGTAAACTGCGCTTTTTCGACCGTTTTTGCCTACCAGAAGCTACTTCGCCTACATTTTTCAGAGGTGCCTTAAAATTATTTTTTATCCGCCTGAATCAGGCCAAAACCATACACACTGTCACGGCCGGGTTCGCCCAGATCAGAAGCGTTTTTCTGCAGGCTGTTGAGTGACGTGTTGTGCGACCTGGCTACCGCCAGCAGGGCACTGGCGTAAGCGGCGGCGACCGAGGTGCCGTCCATACCCTGCATGGTCATCCTGTTCGCGTTATCGGGTGCGGCCACCAACACACCCACGCCGGGGGCGGCAAAATCCAGATGGTCTCCGCGCACCGCACGTGGATAGATCGCCAGATTCTGATCAACCGCGGTAACGGCGATCACACCTTGGGTCGCTGCCGGATAACGCGGGAAAGCCGCCGCGCCATCATTGCCGGATGAAGCCACCAGCCATACCTGACGCTGATTCAGGGTCGCCAACACGTTGTCGAGCACACGGTTCTGCGGGCCGGAAAGCGACAGGTTAATCAGGGTTACCCCCTGCCCCGCGAGCCAGTTAAGCCCGGCAATCAGCTCTCTGGCGGATGCCAGTACCAGTCCGCCATCCGGCTGACGGCCAAACACCGCGGCGTTAACCAGAGATGCCCCTTCCAGCAGACCACAGTGGCCGGTAATGACCGATGCCATGGCTGTGCCGTGCTCTGGGGCAGGCTCGGCGCCACTGGGGTAGAAATCTTTCTGAGTGATACTGACACCCTCAAAACAGGCATGACCGGTGTCTATGGTGGAATCCATCATGCCGATGACAGCGTCTGATGAAATTGGCGTTGCAGCACCGGTGAGGCTGGCAAAGCTTCGCACTGACTGAGGCTGAGCAGCCGCGATGGCATCCAGCTGATACACATGGTTTACGTCAGCGTCATAGGCTTTGGCGTCGCGGGCGTTATCAAAGGTCACCAGATAGCCGCCGAGACTGTCGAGGGATTCAGTACTGATGACGCTGCGGCCATCGGCGAGGGCATTCTGCAGTTCGTTTTCGCTCAGCAGGGCAATGAACTGATCGGCGACCACGAAGGACTCGAGGTCATCCGCTGCGGCTTCGATTTCCCACAGCTGGTGCAGGCGTTCGGTCTGCCGTTCGATGCGCTCTTCGGTGCGCATGTCCATGTCTTCGATGTCATCTTCGAGACGATCTTCCAGGTCGTCATCGAGATCATCTTCGCGGTCGTCGTCATCGTCGTCTTCATGATCTTCGAGCATGTCTTCAAGACGGTCTTCGAGGTCGTCTTCCAGTTCTTCGGCTTCTTCGAGGCGGTCTTCGAGGTCATCTTCTAATTCGTCTTCGAGATCTTCTTCGCGTTCGTCTTCTTCATCGTCTTCGGCGTCATCCTCAGCGTCTTCCATATCATCTTCAGCGTCTTCTGCCATTTCTTCGGCGGCGTCTTCCATTTCGTCTTCGGCATCCTTGGCGTGACCGTACGGCACCGACCATGACAGAATGCAGACCATAACAATAAGGAGAGATCGGAAGAGCATCACTGGGTTTCCTGAACGTGAGTATTTTTACTATAACGAAGAAATTCAGTTTTTATTTCATTTAAAACATCCCCGCATAATTATTTGATGTTTTAAGGGAATAAATGCGAATCCCGCCCGTTAAACCGGTATGAAGACACAAGAACAGCTATTCAGAGAGGCTCTGATCGCAGTGCTGCCAGCACTGCGCCGCTACTGTTTTGCCCTGACCAACAGCCGCCCTGATGGTGAAGACCTGTTGCAGGCCTCTGTGGAAAAAGCCTTGTCGCGCTGGCAGCAGTTTACGCCGGGCACCGACATGGACCGCTGGATGTACCGCCTGTGTCGAAACCACTGGATTGATACCGTGCGCGCTCAACGCCCGCAGGAAGAATTTGAGGATGACATGATGCCCGACCACGAGCACCACAACCCGGAAGCCCTGACCCTGAGTCAGCGCTCACTGGAGCAGCTGCAGCATCGTATCGGCCAGCTCAGCGAGAGTCTGCGCATGGTGCTGTATCTGGTGGCCGTGGAGGGTCGCAGCTATCAGGAAACGGCGGATATTCTCGATATTCCTACCGGTACGGTAATGAGCCGTCTAGCGCGTGCCCGCACCCGCTTAGCCAATGCGGCAGAGTAAGAGGACATGACCATGAAACCGATCAGCGATGAACAGCTCTCTGCCTATCTGGATGGCGAACTGGATACTGCAGAGATGCAGGCCATTGAAGCAGAATTAGCCGCCTCTGCTGAACTCAGCGCAAGGATGGATGCCCTGCGAGCCACCAACGACGCCGCCAGAGCTTATTTTTCACAGCCGGATGAGACACCCGTGCCGGATGCGCTGCTGCAGATGATTCAGACACAGCCGCTGCCGCAGACAGACGAAGGCATGGCAGACCAGGATAAAGAAAGCGAAGCCAGGGCCGACGACAATGTCGTCCCGCTGCGTAAGTCCGGTAAGTCCGCCGGGCCGCGCATACCAATGGCCACCTGGGGCATTGCCGCCAGTCTGGTTCTTGGTCTAACGCTGATGTTTCAGTACCGCCCTGACGGCGCCATCGATGCGGGCCTGAATCAGTTTGCCGATACTGCACTGAGTGGGGATATCCATGATGGTGGCGAGCGCCGCACGGAACTGGCGATGAGCTTCGAGAATGCCGACGGTGAGTTCTGCCGCGAAGTGATTCAGCACACGCCGGAAAGCAGCCGCACCCTGATTGCCTGTGGCGAACCGGGTGACTGGCACTGGCAGGTAATGCCGGAAACTCCGGGGTATCAGACCGCATCCGGCCCTGAAATCGCAGGTGCCCGGGTGCTGTCAGACGCCGAAGAACGGGCCTGGCTGGGTCAGGAATAAAAGGAGAGCTGGCGGCGCTGCTCAGAATGGTTATTCAACAAACCGCCCGACCAGCTTAGGCGCCAGAGCCAACAGGACGCCGACAACAATCAGTGGTGCAAGCTTGGTCACTACGTAAGGGTACAGCATGAGGGCAATCCCGGAGTAACGCACCACTTTATCCTGCTGGCGCTTGCCATAGATAAAGTAGCCGAGCCCGAGTGAACTGAAGATCAGTCCCCAGAAGAGTATCTGCGGGTCTGGCAGCATAGGTTTACCTCCACTGGGGTTGGTCAGATGATGGGCTTCTGATCAGTATAGCCTGCTGCAGTTCCTCAGAGTCTGAACGCAGGCTGCCCGGTCAGTGACCCGCCACCATATCCATAAACCAGGAAATCACCAGATCCACCCGGTGCGGACGCTGTTCGGAACGCAGTGACGAAATATAAATATCGTTCAGCAGTGGTCCGTTCTCGTCGCGCTCGTACACCACCAGACGACCATCATCCAGATACTGCTGAATGCAGTGGCGCGGGAAAATACTGACACCGAGACCACCCAGCGTCATGAGTATCGCGCCTTCAATGCTGTTGATGTTTCCGGCGCAGTGCAGTGACAGCGACTGTGTGTGCTGACTGCCGGGAAAGTTATGACGGCGCCAGTAATCGAAATAGACGTCGAAACCCGGATAGTCGATCCAGTTGTAGTTCAACAGGTTGTCAGCACTGATCGAAGCCAGATCAATATCCGGTGCTGAAACAGCGACGTATTCTTCTTTGCAGAAGGCGATGTATTCCAACCGCGGGTGATCGATTTTTTTAGTCACAAAACCAAAGTCGATGCGCCCGGACAACAGACGCTCAAAGACTTTATCGGTGGGCGTCAGTTCCAGATTAATTTCCAGCCCCGGGTGTTCGCGGCGGCGCTCCAGCAGCATGGGAAAGTGCGGTGACAGCAGACAGGAGGCGGGCATGGCGTACGCCACTGTGCCTTTGACGTCTCCGCCGGAACTGCCGACATCGAGCAGGAAATCCGCATGGAGGTTTTCAAAGTCACGGATGTATTCGCGTAGCTTGATACCGGCTTCGGTAATCACCGGGCCTTTCGGTGTACGCAGAAAAAGGTCGTTGCCGATAATGTCTTCGAGGGCCTTGATGTGTTTACTGACATTGGCCTGGGTCATGGCGGCGATATCCGCCGCTTCACTGAAACTGCAGGACCGGTCAACGGCTTTGAAGGCCCGGAAATACTTTGGGTCTAAGGGCTGCACAGATGTCGTCCATGTTTTCAGGCCGCCCGGCTGTGTGGCGGCCATGTGTTATCGGAGGAGTCATATGTCTGAGTGGTTTTTCAGACAACAACGTCTCTCAAAATAGCATGGATGATAGGCATTCGCATCAGACATCGCTTTCGAATCGCAGTGGCTCCAGCGAGATGATGCCCAGATAACTGCTTTCATTCAGAATCCGGCTCAGTGACGATGGCCCGGGTGTCGTTCGCTGGGTGCTGATGTGCTGCACGTTATCGTCGGTATAACTCAACGAAATGGCGTTGATGTAACAGCACTGCAACGAACCATACTCCAGCTTGCTCTGCTCGCCGGGCGCCAGAGAAAACTGATGGGTCACCTCGGTCGCTGTGGGTGACGATGCCCCGCTGCCGACCGTAATGCTGACAACCAGGGTGAGGGTTGTCTTATTGTGAAAGTACTTAAGATTCATAGGGTCATCCTCTGACTCCCCGATATTCTGAACTTTCTGTCTTACAGGACAATTCCGTTGCGGCATAGCCTTAATTCTGAATCAGATTTGTGTGATCTGCGTTCGCCGCCTACCTTTAAGAATATGCCCAGCAAGGAAGGTAAACTGATGTTCAGCCGTCATCAGATACATCCCTCGTCCATACGTGTCTGGAGAGGGTTCCGCAATGAGAAGTACGCTGCCGACCGGGAAGGGTTCGTCAGTAAACTGGAAGATGTTTTTATCCCTCTGACCTGTCAGGCGATGATGCCGATTGGTCTGAGGTCGTACATTCCGACTCTGCTCAACAGCAGCTCGGCAGATGTGCCGGATGAGGTTGCACTGGTGGGTTATGCCGACCAGGACACCTACTACGCTGCCAGCCGCAATACGGTCATTGGTAAGGCTTACGGCATGCTGCATTACGAGGTATTTTCGTTCGACAGCACCGACGGTAATCCGGCCAGTCAGTCTGCCTTCCCGGTGTTCTATCCGGGCAATGTACTGAAGCGTTCGCAGCCGTATTTTTTCTCCGGAAAATCACTGGACTGGTCAGATAAAACCGTCTCTCTGTTTGTGATTCCCACCCGGGATAACATGCCGGCCTGTGAACAGCTGTCCGCCAGGCTGGCCTCATCTCTGGTCGCGGCGGTGGCACGGAGCTCGGTCAGTGAAGCCATATTGGTGGATGATCCGGGATGCCTGACCATCTGGATTGCGACGAACGCCAAACAGACAGTACCACCGGATATTCAATCGGTTTTGAGTACCATCAGTGGTGTGATTACGTCTGTTTCTGTTGCACAGGAAGTGCCGCATATGTGGGCGGAAAATGAAGCTGGCATCAAAGTGAGTGATAACGAAACACTTAATCTGAAACTCGAGTCTTCGAGCTCGCTGAGAAGCGTATCGTAGGATTCAGAAAGAATTCGGTCCGGCCTCCACCCGACCGGAGAAAAGGGAATGCATTCGGTAACGGAATGCCACAAGGACGTTTTTTTATTCCCCCCAAAGCTCTGCCGGTTGCCGCTCTGAGAACGGAACCGGTGGGGCTTTTTTTATACGTTAGCGCGGATCGCCGAGCAGCAGGTCAGTGCGCTGTTAAAGCTGGTGTAAAAGCCGCACAGGCTGTACACAATGCCCGACCAGTCTTCACGTACATCTTCCGGAATGGCCTTACCGGATGCATCCTGCTCCGTCACAATCGGGTCCGATACGTTACGGATAAACCCGAAGCCTACACGCTTGGTTGAGCACTGGTAGGCGATGACTGCATCATCCATTTCCAGGAAGCAATATTCGTCGAATATTTTACCCTGAGAAATAAAGTAATAGTCCGTGGTCAGCAATGGCTGGGTCGGGCAGAAATCAATGCGGTTGGTTTTTACGGCCTGCGGCTGCAGAGGTTCGTTAATCAGATCCTTTTGTGTGTAAGCCGTGCTGCAGCGTTTATTCAGCTCCTCAATGGATTTACTGATTGCTGCGTCATTCCAGACATGGCTGAGCGGCATCATGAGTTTTTCCTGCACCGATGAATACAGCGGGGTGTCTGAGAAAAAATCAAAGCCGGTAATGGTCTGGTTATTGTAAGTACAGTGCTCAATATTTTCCGGTTTTTCGAGATTAATATGCGCCCGGGTAGTCAGCAGGACATCCCCCAGTGGCTGACTGACGCTGCTGCCACCCGCGGTTCCGGTTGAAATAACCGTTTCCACGCCGGTTTCGGTAATCAGGGTTTCCACCATCTGTTCCACCCCGGTGATGTAAGGGTAATGCGCCAGGTGTACTTCTGACTTCACCAGCAGCACCCGGGTGAAGGCACCGGTGCGGTCGCTGGTAATACCCACCAGCTGATAATAAAACACCGGGTCATCTCCCCGGTTGGCTGACCAGGGTTTCCAGGCATCCCGCCATGCGTCTTCATCCGGTTTGCGTTCGGTATTGCTGTTCAGAAAGACATGATCCAGCGCCGACCATTCCGCACTGGTCCAGGTAATCAGTGCAACGTCCGCCTGCGGCAGCTGCCCTGCAGTCAGTGGCAACAGTGCCGGGGCGGTAGCGCCAATAGCCTGCCAGTCGATGACCGGCAGGCTGACTTCAGACGAGACGTCATATTTTTTCTGTAACAATCGGGACATCTGAATACTCCTGTTAATTCAGAATCAGAAGATAATTAGCTGCTGCGGTGGTGAACGGATGCAGGACTGTGCCACCAGTACTCACGGTCTGCGAAGCAAGTGGCCACCAGCCAAGGCAGTTGGGATAAATACTGTTCAGTGACAGGCTGCCGTTGTACTGATAATTCAGGAAATACGCCTGGCCTTCGGGGCCCTGGAAGCCCGCCAGCACCGATGAGCTCAGCAATGAGTTATCGGCGTCTTTGCTCAGCACAGGGTGAGAGCCTTCATCCGGGTCATCCATGAAATGGTCGATATTGACCTTCTCATGCTGCTGATTAATTTTGAGAAAGAAATTCTCACCACCGAATTCAAAAAAGGTGAAATGCCCCCAGGTCTTGGCCCAGATATCCGACCAGACCTGGGTCAGGCTCAATCCGTCATACGGTGGTACTGCCAGCTGATATTTCACGCAGTCACCGGTCGTGCCGTTGTAGAGCACCACACAGGTGGTATCGCGGTACGGCAGCACATGCATCATGGTGAAGCCGCTGCCGACATACTGGTTGTGCACCGGTGTCAGACTGTTATCCACATTCAGGCGGTACAGATTCAGGTAGCTGCTGGCCTTGGCGTAAGTAGCTATGTACGGCGCACCGCCGAGATAGAAAACATCGAGATAATCCAGTGCCTCAGGCACGGACACCGCAGCCACCGGGGTCAGTAACGCCTGAGGGTCATGACTGAACATCAGCAGTTTCTTGCTGGCCGCCACATAGAACAGGCTGTAATCCACCGAATCACGGCTCAGCACAGCTGATGTCGCGATCCCCTGTCCGAGCGCTTCCAGCAGAGAGGCTGGCAGAGCAGCTGACACTATGCTCCAGTCATTTTCAGACTGAACGAGTTGCAGGAGCTGTGGCTTAAAGGGTTCTGACGTCATGGGAAAACCTCTTTTTGTTCAATATACGTGGACGCAGAAAACCACCCTATTCGCATTCGTTATAAGGGCAATTCCCGCGCAGCATGAGTGGGTATTGAGTGTGGGGATCTGGTGGCGCGCACCTGATACATCGTGGGACATCTCCACTGCAGCGGGCGCCGTGCCCGGCTGCAGACTACGGTGATTTAAGGTCAGTACCTGAACTGGGACAGGGTGTCCTGCAGTGAGGTGGCAAGTTCAGAAAGGTGGTCTGCCGAACGGCGGATTTCATCTGCCGTGTGCAGGGATTCATTACCGATCTGATTGATCTGTTCAATACTGCGGGCCGCTTCCGATACCGCAAGGCTCTGGGTTTCGGCACCGGTATGAATCTGGGTATTGAGGTCGCGGATCGACTGAATGGCTGAGCTGATCTGTGTCAGTGCCTGTGCCACCTTATGCGACAGCTCAACACTTTCGCTGACCTGGCCCTGACCCGTGCTCATAACCTTCATTGCCTGCCGGGCATCGTTGTTGAGGGTGTCGAGAATGCCGCTGATTTCTTCTGCAGACGTATGGGTGCGTCCGGCCAGCGAGCGTACTTCATCGGCAACCACCGCGAAGCCACGACCCTGTTCTCCGGCACGGGCGGCCTCAATGGCTGCATTCAGCGCCAGCAGGTTGGTCTGCTCGGTGATTTCACTGATCACACTCAGCACGCTGATCACGTTCTGGCTGGTCTGGGTCAGACGTTCCATCGATGCCACACCGCTTTCAATGTCTTTGGCCAGACGGGCCACGCAGGCTGCTGAAGTATCGACCGTCTGCGAGCCGCTCTGGGATTCCTCACAAGCCAGACGCGCCGATTCCAGTGCATTACCGGCTGACTGGGCCGTTTCAGCAAAGCTTTGCGAGATGGCTTCCATCGCAGTGGCGACCTGAGCGGTTTCTGTGGTCTGACGCTGGATTGCATTGCGCGAGCGATGGGCAATTTCAGTGGCTGAGGTCACTGAGCCGCGCAGGTGATCCGCCACTTTGGATACCGCACTGATCGTCATCTGCAGACGTTCCGCAAAGCGGTTGAAATACGCCGACAGCTCGATGGCTTCTTTCACACCAGTAACGTTCAGGCGCTTGGTCAGATCACCCTCGCCTTCGGCAATGTCTTTCATCGCTTTTTTGATTTTATAGAGAGGCTTGGTCACAAAGCGGGTGATCAATATCGACAGTACCGCCAGTGCCACACAGACAATCAGACAGACCATCAGACTGGCTGAAGCGATGCCCTCAATGCGGGCTTCATTGGCATCACGCACGGCCCGACTCTTCTCGCGGACTTCTGCCCCACGGGTGACGGACAGCTCATTCATAGCCATTACCTGATCCATCATGCCCGTACTCAGTGCCGACAGAGATTCATTCAGGCGGATGTTCTGCTCCCGCAGGCGCATGAGCGAACCGTCAGCGCCGTACATCAGAGATTCGAGCTGCTGACGGTCATCCTGCATGGCACTGACCAGAGCGGCCAGATCCTCATTTCCGCCGACCGCTGCGGCTAACCCTTCCAACTGGCCACTGATCTTCTTCATCAGTGGTACGGCGGTGTTCTGTTCCAGACTGACGAGTTCGGACAGATTATTGAGGGTCTGCAACTGATACGTCACGGTACTGAGCCGTGCCGAGGTTTCTGTCAGCTCTGCGGCCAGAGAGGAAACCACCTCGCTGTCGCCCTGAATAAAGGCATACATTTCATCGGCCAGAGCCTGAAGGTTATTACCGCCTGATGATTGATATGAGCGCCGGATCGCACGCTTCTCACGTTTGGTCATGAGGTCGCTTTTGCCCTGCAGAGACCCGGCATTACTCTGGATATTGAAGGCCAGCCGTTCCAGCGCATCACTCAACCCTTTCATGGTTTCGCGGTTTTTCAGCAGCTGGCTTTTCACCGTCATTAACTGCTGACCGGAGTTCTTGAAACGCGCGGTAATATCCGCCAGAGACTCCCCGTCCTGAAGCTCTGCAGCATTGCTCAGGCCGCCCTGAAGATCCTCGCCGGATCGGGCCACCAGAATGTTCAACGCTTCGGCCAGTGAGGCCGAGGCATCCTGGGCCTGCTTTGCCAGCGCCAGTGACTGATCCGTTTCGCGGCCCAGCGTCTCACCGGTGGACGACGCCACCCGGCCCAGCCACACCGCCATACCAGAGACAATCAGCACGGATACCAGTGCCATTACCGACAGCCCGGTCAGCAGCTGACGGATAGAAAACTTCGGATTGGCCAAGATGATTCTCCTGTTATTTCAGGTCCGCCCAGTTCAGGGTCTGATACTGGCCATTGCGGATCACGGTTGGCCAGACCTGATGGCTGGCCTGATGATTTGAAGCGGAGTAAGACACAGGCACGCCTATGCCGATGTCCAGGTCTGACAGACTTTCCAGCCCGTCGATCACACCTTCACGGGTCATGGCCGGGGCCTTTTTCAGACCTTCCACAAACACCCGGGCGGCGACATAACCTTCCAGTGATACAAACTCAGGTTCTGCGCCTTTGCCGAACTCTTTCAGGTCACGGCGGTAGTCGGCCACGCCCGGGAGATCCGATTCATAATGAGGAACCACCTGAGTCACGATCACGCCCTCGGCGTCGGCCCCCAGGTTATGCAGCAGCGGCACACTGCCGACAAAAGAAACGTTCACAAACAGCGCATCCGGCAGATCCACACGGGCCTGACGGATAAACTCTGCACAAGGACCGTATGCGCCCACCATGATGATGGCTTTCGGTTCGGTATCGGCATCCAGAATGGTGCCCAGAGCGCCTTCCACGTTGGTGGTATTCCGGGTGTAACGGCCATGAGCCAGCGAATCGGTGGCGCTGAAGCCTTTGGCTTTCAGGGCCGCTACGGCACCGTTGTAACCGGCGTCACCATATCCATCGTTCTGGGTGAAGAAGGCAATTTCCTCCGGCTTGATGCCGATGCTCATCAGGCCATCCACCATGGCGGCGGTTTCTTCGGCATAGCTGGCGCGGTAGTTGATGATGTAGCGGTCCGGCGGAGATTTACGCAACACCCCCGCACCGGTGTAGGCACCGAACAGCAGGGTTTTCTTTTCATTGGCAATGGGGACAGTGACGATGGCGGTCGGTGTGCCCACATTGCCCATCACGGCGATGACGTTTTTGTCATCAATCAGGGTATTCATGTTCGGCGCGGCTTTGGCAGGCTCGTAGCTGTCGTCCATGGCATCCAATACCAGGGTTTTGCCATTCACGCCGCCATTGGCGTTCACCCGGCTGAAGTAACTCTCAATCCCGACCTTCACACCATTCCCCAACTCGGAGGCTGGCCCGGTCAGTGCGGCTGACATCCCGACGGTGATGGTTTCACCGGAGACTGTCAGTGTGGTGGAGAGGGCAGCGGCCCCCAGAAGCAGGCGGCAGCAGAGGGTTTTCAGATCCATGATTCATCTCCGGAATTTATCGTCGTAAGGATGAGTATAGGAACCGGATACTGGCCTGCTGATTCAACGACGCTGGACTTTCGGAAAGATGCTGACTTTTGTGACAGGTGCTGAGCAGAGTGTCAGCACCTTCAGAGGGGAGAGAGAAAAGCAGTAAGCAGAAGGGAGAAACCGGCGCAGGATTCAGTCGCGGCGGTATTCCTGCAGTTTGTGGGCGCTGCCAATGGCATCCGGTGCCTGGGAGCGTTCAATACGGCCCACCAGCCAGTGGGTAAAACGCGGCGAAATGCGGTTCATGATAAACAGGAACCAGGCCTCCGGAGTCACCGGCAGGATGCCGCGGTTGCCCGTCACCGCAGAGACGATAGCCGCTGCCACCTTCTCCGGACCGTAATTGCGTTTGACGTAGATCTGATCCACTTTTTCGCGGATTTCCGCCTGCTCAGCCTCACTGTTACCGGCCATGCGCGTCTGTTTGATGATGTTGGTGTTAACCACACCCGGGCAGATGGTCGACACCCCGATGCCGAACGGACGCAGGTCTTCACGCAGAGACTCCGTAAAACCGAACACGCCGAACTTGGAGGTGTTGTAACCCATCATCCCGGCGGTGGCGTAATAACCGGCGGCTGAGGCTACGTTCACCACGTGTCCGCCCTGTTTGCGGCGGATCATGGCGGGAATGAATTCCTTACAGCCGTGAATCACACCCCAGAGATTAATCCCCAGCACCCAGTCGAAATCCTCGTAACTGGTGTCTATCAGGCCACCAGCCAACCCGACCCCGGCGTTGTTGACCAGAATATCCACCGCCCCGAACTGCGCATGCACCTGCGCGGCAAATGCCTGCATGGCAGCCCGGTCAGAGACATCGGCGATGTATGTCATCAGCACAGCCTCTGGTGCAAAGGCACGGATCAGAGCCGCAGTTTCATCCAGACTGCCCTGCTGGATATCCGACAGAATCAGCTGTGCTCCCTGATGCGCGAACGCCAGCGCGGTTTCCCGTCCGATTCCGCTGCCTGCGCCTGTGATCAGCGCCGTTTTGCCTGTAATCTGCATGACATATACCTCCGTCGGTGTTTCCGCACTCTGCCTGAATGTCCGGAGGGTTACAAATCCCCGCCACGGAGTCGCCATGTATTGTCCGCCTCACTTTGCCGTTCAGGACGAAGCCACCCTGCTGGGCCTGATGCGTGATTATCCTCTGGCCAGCGTGGTATACAGCACGGCAGACGGCCCGCAGGCCGAACATCTGCCCCTGCACTATCTGGACGGCACACTGCAGGGCCACTGCGCGCGGCGGAATCCTCTGGCACAGATGCCCGGAGGCAGCCGCTGCCTGCTGATTTTTCAGGGGCCGCAGGCTTACATTTCACCCAATGGTTATGCCAGTAAGGCCGTGGATGGCCGGGTAGTACCCACCTGGAACTACGCTGTCGTGCAGGTGCAGGCCAGCCTGACTACCTTTGATGACGTCACGCGCCTGCTCGGCCTGCTGGAACACAGCACGCGGACGGAAGAGTCTGCTGAAACTCACCCGTGGCAGGTCGGCGATGCTCCGCAGGACTTCACCCGCACGCTGGCGGCCCATATCACCGGTCTGGAGTTCCGCATTGAATCCCTGCAGGGCAAATGGAAAATCAGCCAGAACCAGAGTCACGCCAATCAGCAGAGTCTGATGACGCGGCTGGAAAGCTCCGGAAAACCCACAGACAACATACTGGCCGCGCTGATGCGCCAACACCTGCCCGCAGAGAACGGATGACATGACAGAACACCGCCTGACGACCCTGCCTGAACCGCCTTATTACGCGGTTATTTTCACCTCTTTGCTGAGCGACGATACCGCAGGCTATGAGCCAGTGGCGGAACGCATGATGGCACTGGCGGCGCAGCAACCGGGCTTTCTCGGTGTTGAGTCGGCACGGGAGCAGGTCGGTATCACGGTTTCTTACTGGCAGGATGAAGCCTCCATCCGCCAGTGGCAGACCCACGCGGAGCATCAACTGGCACAGAAACTCGGTAAGGAACGCTGGTACGCCACATTCGCCCTCCAGGTAGCAAGAGTGGAACGCAGTTACTGCTTTCCCTGATCACCTTTGAGCGCAGGTGGCTCTGTCGGGTATCATGCACACCCGTTTTTTCCTGCTGAGACCGATGCCCGTGACAGCTCCGGACCCGAACACCATCCGCCTGACCGAATACAGCCACGGTGCTGGTTGCGGCTGCAAAATTTCGCCCAAGGTGCTCGACACCATTCTGGCGTCGCAGCTGAGTCTGCCGGACAGCCCTGATCTGCTGGTCGGTAACAGCAGCAAAGACGACGCCGCGGCGTACGACATCGGTAATGGTCAGGTCATCCTCAGTACCACCGATTTCTTTATGCCCATCGCCGATGATCCGTTCGACTTCGGGCGCATTGCCGCCACCAACGCCATCAGTGATATCTACGCCATGGGTGGAAAGCCACTGATGGCCATCGCCATTCTTGGCTGGCCGGTCGACAGACTCGCAGCTGAGGTCGCGCAGCAGGTGGTCGATGGCGGCCGTCAGGCCTGTGCCGATGCGGGTATTCCACTGGCCGGGGGGCACAGTATTGACTCGCCGGAGCCGATTTTCGGCTTAGCCGTCACAGGCATTACCAGCAAAGACCGTCTGAAGCAGAACAACCGTGCCAGTACAGGCTGCAAGCTGTATCTGAGCAAACCGCTGGGTGTCGGCGTACTCACCACGGCACAGAAGAAGAAGATTCTTAAACCTGAACACGAATTCCTCGCCCGTGACACCATGTGCATCCTCAATAAGATCGGAGAACAGATCTCTGCCCTGGCAGACGTAGAAGCCCTGACCGATGTCACCGGCTTTGGTCTGGGTGGTCACCTGCTGGAAATCTGTGAGGGCAGTGGCGTGGATGCAGTGATTGATTACGCCGCTCTGCCGGTGATGGCCCCGGTGAAAGGCTATATCGCCCAGGGCTCTCTGCCGGGCGGCACCCTGCGCAACTTCGACAGTTACGGCACTAAGATCAGCCCTCTGACAGATGAGCAACGCGCCATCGTCTGTGATCCACAGACCAGCGGCGGTCTGCTGATTGCTGTCCTGCCGGAATCCGCCGCAGAGGTGGAAGCCCTGCTGCGCGATGCTGGCCTTGAACACAGCTGCATTGGCGAGCTGACCGCCGCCAGAGGCCAGACGGTGCGCATTGAGGTGCGCGCGTGAGCGACAGCATGAGCCTCCGCCCCGACGCCAGCGACTTCCGCGAGCTGTTCCTGCGCGATACGCCGATGATGGATACGCGCGCACCGCTGGAATTCAGTAAGGGCGCGTTTCCGCATACGGTCAGTCTGCCGCTGATGACGGATCAGGAGCGTGCCAAAGTCGGCACCTGCTACAAAAAACACGGTCAGGACGCCGCCATTAAACTCGGCCACCAGCTGGTGAAAGGCGACATCAAAGACGCCCGCGTGGCACAGTGGCTGGACTTTGCCCGGACGAATCCTGACGGTTACCTCTACTGCTGGCGCGGTGGCCTGCGCAGCCAGATCGTGCAGCAATGGCTGAAAGAGGCCGGTTGTGAATATCCACGTATCACAGGCGGCTATAAAGCCATGCGCCGCTTTCTGATTGATACGCTGGAACGGCGCCTGAATACCCATCCGCTGATGATCCTTGGCGGCGAGACCGGCTGTGCCAAAACGGCCCTGTTGCAACAGCTCGACGGTGCCGTGGACCTCGAAGGTCTGGCCAATCACAGAGGCAGCACCTTCGGCAAAAAGCCGGATGGCCAGCCGCCGCAGATCGGTTTTGAAAATGCGCTGTCCGTCGCTTTCCTGCGGCATGAAGCGTTTCAGCCGCAGCGCCCGGTGATTCTTGAAGACGAGAGCATGCTGATCGGCCGCTGCGCATTGCCGGAACTGCTGCGCCAGAAAATGAACGATGCGCCACTGGTGATTATTGAAGCGGATATGGAATCACGCGTTGAGCACAGCTTTGAGAATTACATCCTCAACAAACTCAGCGAGTGGCAGGCCGCACTGGATGGCAATGAAGAGGCCGCCTTCACGGCTTTTGCCGATGATCTGCGCACCAGCCTGAGCAAGGTTGAACAGCGCCTGGGCGGCCTGCGCTATAAAAATATGACGGCCCAGCTGGAAAAGGCCATCGACGCCCATGCTGCCGGTAATCCGGATCTGCACCGCGACTGGATTCACGGCATGCTGGTGGAGTACTACGACCCCATGTACCGCTGGCAGCTGCGCAAAAAAGAGCAACGCGTGGTCATGCGTGGTCCCGCGGCTGAGGTCCACGAGTACCTGTCACAGCAATTTACCGATTCACATTTACCCTGAGACTGATTATGAAACCCCTGATCAAACGCATTTTTGCCCTGACCCTGCTGACGTTGACGGCCCTTACTGCCTTTGCAGAACCGGCTCGGGCAGACACCTTTACTTTCACCGCCATTCCGGATGAAGACGAAAGCCGTCTGAACGAACGCTTCGGTAAAGTGGCTGACTACCTGAGCGAACAGCTGGGTGTGACCGTGAAATACATTCCGGTGAAGTCGTACCCGGCGGCGATCAGCGCCTTCCGCAACGATCAGGTACAGCTGGCATGGTTCGGTGGTCTCTCCGGTGTGCAGGCCCGTCATCTGGTACCGGGTTCGCAGGCCATTGCCCAGGGTTATGAAGACCAGTTTTTCAAAACTTACATCATTGCCAACACCAGCACCGACCTGGAAGCCAGTGATGAGTTTCCGCAGGGAATTAAGGGCCGCACCTTCACCTTCGGCTCCAAAGGTTCTACCTCAGGCCGCCTGATGCCGGAGTTTTACATCCGCGAATATCTGGGTGCCCCGGACGAGGTGTTCGAGCGTGTCGGTTTCTCGGGCGATCACAGCCGTACCATCGCGCAGGTGCAGTCCGGTGCGTTTGAAGTGGGTGCGGTGAACTACAGCGTCTACGACAATGAAGTGGCCGAAGGCAAAACCGATCCGGCCAAGGTGAAAGTGCTGTGGAGCACCCCGACTTACCCGGATTACCAGTGGACCATCCGCGGTGATGTGGATGCCCGTTACGGTGCCGGTTTCACTGAGAAAGTAACCGCTGCCCTGCTGAACATGACCGACAAAGACCTGCTGGCCAGCTTCCCGCGGGAAAGCTTCGTTCCGGCCAGCAACGCCGACTACCAGCCGATTCAGGACACCGGCGAAGCCATCGGCCTGCTGGAAGAGTAAGGGTGTTTGTTCTCTCCGGAGCCTCGCTGACCTATGGCAGGCGCACGGCCCTTGAGCAGATATCGCTGACCATAGATGAGGGTGAAAAAGTCGCCCTTATCGGCCCCTCCGGAGCGGGCAAATCTTCCCTTATGACTCTGCTGCAGGCGCAGCATCCGGGTCTGATTGCCCTGTGCCCGCAGGAACACGGGCTGGTGAACATACTGTCGGTGTACCAGAACATCTACATGGGCGGACTGGCGCGCCACGGTAATCTCTACAACCTGCTCAACCTCATCCGCCCCTGGCCTGCCAACCGCAGCGAAGTCGCCCGGCTGGCAGACCGGCTTGGCATCGGCGAGCGCCTCTGGGCCTCGGTCGACCGTCTTTCTGGCGGTCAGCGTCAGCGCGTGGCGCTGGGCCGGGCTCTGTACCGCCAGCAGCCGGTGTTCTTCGGTGACGAGCCGGTATCGTCGCTGGACCCGGAACAGGCTGATGAACTGCTCGGCTATGTACTGGCGCAGCACAGCACCGCGGTGGTGGCCATTCACCATCCGCAACTGGCGCTCAAACATTTCAGCCGCGTCATCGCCCTGAAAGACGGCCGCATCGCTGGTGACTGGCCCACAGACCGGCTGGCATTGGCGGACCTGACGTCCGTGTATCAGCCTGCCTGATGTCATTAAATCCAGCCATTCCCCCTACGGCCGCTGAGGCTACCGGCCGGCGTTTAGCGCGCTTAAGCGGCGCCTTTGTGCTGCTGGCACTGGCAGCGCTGTGGATTGCCGATATCCACCTCTACCGCCCCGACCCCTGGCAGGAACTGGGGCGCATCGGCCTGGGTCTGGTCACGCCGTACTGGCCGGACATTCCGGAACTGGCACTGGCTGCCCTGCAGACGGTGGCTTTTGCCCTGCTCGCGGTTGCCATTTCCGCAGTGCTGGGGCTGGGGCTGGCGGTGTATTTTCACTGGCGGGTGATCCGGGTACTGGCAGCTGCCATCCGCTCAGTGCATGAAATATTCTGGGGCCTGCTGCTGATGCAGGTGTGGGGACTGAGCGCTACGACAGGCCTGCTGGCCATCCTGATTCCCTTCACCGGTATTTTCACCCGGGTGTTTGCCGATATCCTCAGTCAGCAGTCGCCACAGGTCACAGACAGCCTGGGCCGGGCGCCGCGCCTGAGTCTGTATGCCTATGGCCGCATTGCACAGGCCTGGCCTGCATTGATTTCCTACACCCGTTACCGGTTTGAATGTGCGCTGCGTTCCAGTGCCATTCTCGGCTTTATCGGTCTGCCGACACTGGGCTTCCATCTCGATACCGCCTTCCGGCAGGGTGATTACTCCGAAGCCGCTGCGGTGCTCTGGGTGTTCCTGATCATGATCGGAACGGTTCGTTTCTGGCTTGTGCCCGGGCGCTTCTGGCTTGTGCGAGGGCGCATACCGCGTTGGCTGACATTGGCGTTCTGGCTCGGGGTATCGGTATGGGCCCTGCCTGCCTCACCGGCAGTCAGCGGTAATATGCTGTGGCGCTTTATCAGCGAAGACATCTGGCCACGTGCACTGCTCAATGGTGACCTGAACAAGGCGCTGAGCTGGTACGCCGATGTGTTCAGTACAGATGTCTGGCCAGCACTGTGGCAGACGCTCGCCATCACTCAGGTCGCGCTGGTGCTGACCGGTGTCCTGACCCTGCTGTATTACCCGCTGGCGAGTAAAACCCTGAGCGGGCGCTGGTCTGCTGCCGGTCGTTTTCATCTGCTGCTACTGCGCTCTGTGCCCGAGCTGATGCTGGCGTATGTGTTTATGCTGCTGTTCGGCCCCTCGGCGCTACCGGCGATTCTGGCGCTGGCGCTGCACAACGGCGGCCTGATTGCCTTCCTGCTGGCTAACCTGAGCGAACAGGACAAACGCGTGACCACGCCGGACCAGCCCACCGGTCTGATGCGGGTGCTGTACGCTGACATTCCGGCGCGCTTTCCGGCCTTTCTGGCGCTGCTGTTTTACCGCTGGGAAGTCATGCTGCGCGAAAGCGCCATGATGGGGGTGCTGGGCATCGCCACACTGGGTTTTTATGTCGACTCTGCCTTTGAAGAAATCCGTTTTGATAAAGCCTTCTTCCTGATCCTGATGGCGGCGTTGCTCAACATCGGTGTCGACAGCCTGTCACGACGGCTGAGCCGCCGCGCCGGTTTAACCGCACCGCAGATGGGTTAGGCCTGTTACTCTGACCTTGTCCCCTCAGTTAACAAGTGGCAGCTGCAGCAGAACACACCACTGCCGCTGTTCTCCGGCAACGCGGTCGGTGATGTCGGCCGTTCCCCCTGCCAGTGCCAGACGCTGGCGGATATGATCCAGCCCCAGGCCATTGCCCTCAGCAACAACCGGCTCTGCCTCCGTCTGAGCATCGTTTTCAATCTGCAGGCTCAGGCTGCCGCCCTGCTGTATACACTGAACCCGGATTTCAGGGGTTTGCAGATGGCGCAGCGCGTTGCTGAGGCTCTCTCTGAGCGCCATTTCCAGATGGCGGCTGCGGGTCTCACTCAGGGTTCCACCCCCGATGTCTTCGCTCCAGTCCAGCACCACATCATGATCCCGGCAGCGTTCTGCGGCTTCATCCTGCCAGCCACGAACCACAGTGTGCAGATCCTGAGTCGCCGCCAGAGAGGTATTGAGCAGCTGACGCAGGTCGCGGATGGCTTCGCGCACCAGAGGCTGATTCTCGGCGCCGCTGCGGTGCAGCAGACGCAGCAGTTTAGCACCCAGGTCATCGTGCAGATCCTGACGGATACGGCTGCGCTCTTCCAGCGTACCGGCCAGCCGTCCTTCGGCATGGGCCGCACGGCTGCGGTAGACCAGTTCATCCAGCGACAGTACCAGTCCGGCCACCTGCAGGTCATTGTCGCGGAACAGCCGCCGCCCCTCTGCAGGATGAACGATCTCGATGCTGGAACGTTCTCCCAGAGCCAGCTGCATCAGATCACCACCGCGGGCGATGCGGTGCTCCTGCAGCGACTGGGGGACAACACGGATCTCCAATGGACGGAACACAGCCCGCAATGCGCCGAGAAGACGTGAGTCAGTAGTCGAGCCGGCATCCTCTGTCAGCAGTTCCGGCAGCGAGCGCGCCAGCCAGTCCTGCAGCCCCGTATCATTATGGGCGAACAGCCGTTGCCATAACCGCTGCCGCAGCGGAAACCACAGCCAGCCAACCAGAGCCACAGCAATAGCCAGTGAGTACTGATGCGACAGGCCAATGAGACCAGCAACGCTGAAGTCGACCAGCACAACAGCCAGCCCACCCAGAAACCAGCTCCAGAGTTTGCGCGACCAGCGGTCTATATCAAACAGACGGTGGTACATCACCGCCACCATCATACCGGCGTACATCACCACAAACGCTGAATGCATCAGCGCCTGCGGTACTTCGGTGTAGAGTTTGAGCACACCCGACAGGGTGATGGAGGCCATAAACAGTAAGATCCACCGCAAGGCGGCGCGCTGTTGCAGGTCCTGCCGGCTTCTGACCCATTGAGTGATCAGCCCGGCCATGGCGATGGCCAGCATCAGGGTGAAAGGCATGTAGACCGTCCAGGCCAGCTCATCGACCCACTGCAGCAACGCAAACGCCATGAAGGGAATCGGGCTCAGCATCAGCAGCAGACTGAGCCAGCGTGGTATCAGTATGCGCGGATAATTCCACAGAAAGACCATCATACCGGCCATGAACAACTCAACCCCGAGCAGGTTGCCACTGTGCAGAACCCGGAACAGAGACTCTCCGATAAACAGCTCCCGGGTGCTGTAAACGGCCGCCGCACTGGTGAGCAGGAAGTAACCGAAACCGGTCAGGATAAATCCTGCCCGCCCCAGGGCAATCCTGCCGGGCAGCCACACCAGCAGACAGATCACCAGCCCCAGGCTGGCACTGATCTGCTGCATCCAGTAACCCGCAGGCAGATCAGCAAACCGGCGTGGGGTCAGTGTCAACGGCTGCATCCCAACCTTCGTCCCGGCCTGCAGCTCACCGGCCTGCAACCCCTGAGTCAGCTGGCCAATACTGGCCATCAGGGCATTCACCTCAGTGTGCGTCGGCAGTACATCCGGCTCATCAATCATCAGTTGTGGTGACGGCAGCACAGCAGCAGCGGAAGTGTGAAAAACGGTGACTTCCTGCCAGCCATCATCCGTATGAAGCTGAATACGGTCGTTGTGCAAACGCAGAGAGGGTTCCGGCAGGGGCAGCGACAGGGCAATAAAGACGGCACAGAGCGTGAGCGACACCACCAGCAGAATGGCGGCAGAAACCCGGGCTGAGAATGACTGCATGAACATCTCCCCCCGGTTCGCGGGGTTAAAACGGCTGAACACATGTGAAACGATTCCCTATTCTGTGCAGGTTTCGGTACTCTGGCAATGCGACGTTCGGGACAATCGCACAATCACCATCAGGAAACCCCGTGAATCAGCTGCTCATCATTGAAGACCTCCCTGAAGTTTCCGCCTGGCTGTCCGCCCTGTGCCGGCAGGTATTTACGCACGCGGAGATCCGTACCGCGGCTCATCTGCGCGATGCCCGTCAACAACTGGCAGACCTGACGCCGGACCTCGCACTCATTGACCTGGGCCTGCCCGATGGCGACGGCACCCTGCTGATCCGTGAGATGAAAGCGCTGAAGCAGCCGCCGCTGTGTGTGGTGACCACGATTTTTGATGACAGCGGACATCTGTTCCCGGCCCTCCGTGCCGGGGCCGACGGCTATCTGCTGAAAAGTGACCCTGAGCCGGACTTTGTGCAGGCATTACAGGGGATTCTCGGTGGACGCCCGCCGATCTCGG
>DBNK01000039.1:40946-46100 GCA_002298335.1 Thalassolituus sp. UBA674 | reverse complement strand
CGCCCGCCGATCTCGGCATCGATGGCGCGGGCCATGCTCGGCCACTTCCACCCGCGGCGCGACAGCGCCAGCCTGCTGACCCGCCGCGAAGAAGACATACTGGTACTGATTGCCAACGGCTACAGCGTGCGCCGCGCGGCTGAGGCGCTGAAAATCACCGAAAACACCGCCGCCGGATACCTCAAGAACATCTATCAGAAGCTGCAGGTCAGTAACCGCGCCGAAGCGGCCCTGCAGGCCGTACATCTTGGCCTGATCCATCCCGCCGATCGTCATTAACCCCCCCCCTGAACAGGGGTGCCTGAACACAGATCAGGGCATCAGAATACAGCTCTAATTTCTGGGAGGAGCTTGTATGAAACATCTGATGGTTATGACGCTGGGCGCGGCCCTTCTGCTCGGCGGCTGTGCCACCGGTGGCGGAGCAACTGACGTCAAAGACAGTAAATCGGTCAAACTGGACACCCACAAACTGGATGTCATGGCGGGCAAAAAACAGATCTACATCGGCAATGTCGGTGTGACCTTCATTACCGAAGACAGCGGCTCTGCCAAATCCAGCAGCCCGATGATCCGCCACAGTTCTGGCGGTGAATATGCCAAAGCCAACCTGAAGGCCTACCTGACCGGTGTTCCGGAAGATACTTTCCGGGAGATCACGGATGGCATCTACGCTGACCTGAAAGCCAAACTGGAAGCCAACGGCTATACCGTTCTCAGCTACGCCCAGCTGCAGCAGCAGAAAGGCTGGAGCAAGCTGAAGACTCTGGAGCAACCCTACACTCCGGGGTCCATGCCGTTTTCGAAAAAGAGCGCGAATCTGACTTACGCACCGGCCTCTATGGACCTGGTGACTGCACCCGATATCAACAACCAGTTCAAAATCGGTGATATCGCCAAGGACATGGGCATACCGGTTCTGCTGGCTCACTACACCATCCACTTTGCTTATTTCGGTGAAGATGCGGATGTCTACCACAACTACTACGGTGGACCGACCGGACAGGGCACTACGGAACTGAAAGCCAGTGTGACTCTGGGTCAGGGCATTCAGGTTCTGGCAGGTTCAGGAGTTACCTTCCTCAATGAAGGCGCGGGGACCTTTGCCAAAAACGGTCATATCCGTCTGAAAGATCCGATTATCGTGAAAGGCGCTTACGGTGAGAATGAAGACACCACATCAGCGGGCTGGAAAGCGGCGAACGCGCTCAGCTCAACCCTGGGCTTTTTCAGCGGCAGCTCAAGCAAGACCACACAGATTTCTGTGAATGCCAATCCGGCGTTTTATGAAGAAGGTGTGCTGATTGCGGCCACCGCAACGAACGACCGCATCGTCAGTGAGCTGGCAACAGCAAAATAATGCGGTCAACGGATTAAGGACTTAAGGAGAGGGATCTCACCCCTGACAGGTTCTCCACAAGGTGCCCATCAGAGCACCCTGCTTATGCCCGGTCACGCCGGGCTTTTTTGTGGGCGCCCGCCGGGTCAGTCCCACTCTTTGGAAATACGCTGACACATAGCGCGCAGGATACGGCGTCGCGAAATCACGCCCACCACATGACCGTGATCGTCCACCACCGGATAGATCTTGGGTTTGGCGCCCAACATCTGATTGGCCAGATCGATCGGGTCATCACTGAGTTTTACCGTCAGTACGTCCGGGTGCATCACCTTAGCCACCGTGGCGACGCGCTCAGAGTAGTAGAGCACGTTCATCACCGTCTTCAGGCAGTCCTGCTCTGAAATCCAGCCCACCAGCCTGCCATCGTCATCGGTCACCGGACCACCGATCAGTTCATTGGTGACCAGCGACATGGCCGCTTCAACCACCGGCATGCCCGGCTTGAAAGAGACAAACTTGCGGCTCATGCAGTTTTCGATGGTGAGGGGGGTGTGGGTATGGTGGTGCGGTGAGGTCATCGTTCGAAACTCCTTTCCTGTCTGTTCCGTATCATGACATTAGCACGAATGGCGACAAGCGGTTTTTCTTCCTCCTCAGCATGACAGCCTCTTGTGTAAAGAACATTCCCGACAAGTCATGCCGGGTATGACAGGCAGGTTTCCGGAACCTTTGGCGTCTCAGTCACTCGGATTCCCTGCGCACACCAATATGTGTAACGCGCCAATCCGTCGAACTGCAAGCCAAAAGCTGAGGAGTGAGACTATGCAGACCTTTGAAAAATTTGAAGAAAATCCGAAAACCCTGTTATGGGAACAGCTGCAGAACGAAAGTACTGTGATGCTGGAAGTGGAAGGCCACACAGATTTCATGCAGCCCATGTCCGCCAGACCAGACCTGTCTTCCGACCTGATCTGGTTCTTCACCGACCGCAATAACCGCCAGATCGGTGAGTTGCAGGGTTCTCCCGCCGCACACATCTGCCTGGCCAGCGAGCGCAATAAAATCTGGGCCGATATCCGTGGCCGTATTCAGGTCTCTGATTACCGTGAAGCCATCGCCAACAAGTGGTCCGCCGATGTCGAAGCCTGGTACGACAAAGGCAAAGACGACCCTGACCTGCAGCTGCTGGCCTTTATTCCGGAAGAGGCCGAAATCTCTGTCGCCACGGCCAACCCGCTCAAATACAGCTGGGAAACCGTGAAAGCCCTGTTCGGAGAACAGAAGCGACCGGAAATCAGCGAACAGAAACGCATCGCCTTTTCCTGAACGGACGAGGTTTCAGGCCTGTTCTGCGGGACAGGCCTGCTGCCCGGCTCCCCCCGACTGGCAATACCTGCTCAGACCGGTAGGATAAAAAAGAAAAAAGGATTCCCGCATGCCCGGCCTGCACAGCATCGATTACTGGATACTTGGCGGCTACGCGCTGTTCGTCATTCTTGTCTGTATCAAAGTCACCAGACGCTCGCCCGATTCCGATGAACTCTTTCTTGCCGGACGCACCCTTGGCCCGGCGGTTATCGGCCTGTCGCTGTTTGCGTCCAATATTTCATCCACCACCCTGATCGGCCTGCCCGGCGCGGCGTGGGAATACGGCATTTCCGTCGCCAACTACGAATGGATGGCGGGACTGATTCTGATTGTCTCTGCCGTCTTTATCGTGCCGGTATTCATCCGTCAGCGGCTGACGACCGTCCCCCAGCTGCTGGAGCAGCGCTTTGATCCGCGTCTGCGTAAATACCTGTCAGCGGCCTCCGTGTTCCTCAGCATCGTGCTCGACACCGCCGGTTCTCTCTACGCCGGGGCCCTGGTGCTGATGCTGTTCATACCCGGCCTGGATCTGGTGACCACCTGTGTCGGCATGGCCGTATTCGCCGGGGTCTACACCACCGCCGGGGGCCTGAGAGCCGTCGCTTATACCGACGTGCTGCAGTCCATTGTGCTGCTCGTGGGCTCCTGCATACTGGCGTATCTGGTATTCAGCGAGTTTGGTTTCAGCTGGAATAACGTCACCTCACAACTGCCCGCCGACAAGCTGTCGCTGATCCGCCCCATCGACGACCCGGCACTGCCCTGGCTGGGCACTCTGATCGGGCTGCCGATTCTCGGCTTCTACTACTGGACCATGAATCAGTACGTCGCCCAGCGCTTGCTCGGTGCCCGCGACGCCGAAGCGGCCGGACGCGGCGCCCTGATAGCCGCCACTCTGAAACTGCTGCCGCTGTTCCTCATGGTACTGCCCGGAGCGATGGCGGCCGTCATCTTCACCGACCTCGAACGCTCCGACACTGTCTTTCCGCGCCTGATCGCCGAGTTCGCCCCGCCAGGGCTGGCCGGGCTGCTGCTGGCCGGACTCATGGCCGCCATCATGTCGAGCGTGGATTCGGCTCTGAACTCCGCCTCCACCCTGATCATGGCCGATTTTGTTGAACCCCGTAAGCCGGGCATGGACCACAAGCAGATGGCGAAGATTGGCCGTTACGTCACCCTCACCCTGATGGCCCTGGCGGCCATGTGGGCACCCATGATCGACAACTTCCCGGGGCTGTTCGCGTACCTGCAACAGGCGTTCGCCTACGTCGCCTCGCCACTGGTTGCCATCTTCCTGCTCGGCATGTTTTATAAGCCGCTCGGGGCACAGGCCGCACTGAATGGTCTGATCTGCGGACATGTGTTCTCCGCGCTGATGTTCGTGGGTGCTCAGCTTGGATGGCATGACATTCACTTCTCCATCGTCGCCGGACTGCTGTTTGTGGTCACCGGCCTGCTGGCGGTGATCTGGCAGATACTGCTCAGAGGCAACGAGGCTTTCAGGCCGGATGCGGATCACCTGTCGGTGGTGAGTCTGGTGGCGTACCGGGATCTGTCACTGACGGTGCGGATTGGGGCTGTGGTGGTGGCTGGCCTGACGGCGGTGTTGGTGATCGGGTTCTGGTGACTCAGAGATTCTGTTGCTTTTGCCAAGGTTATTTCCGTAAAGGCGATTGAATTTTAATGGACGCTCTCGGGAGGACCGAATGGGGACGCCTAGTCGGGGACGCCCAGTCGGGGGCGCCCAGTCCCGACTGGGCGCTGATTCCCCAGCCTATTAAAAACTATTTGTTTTTCGCTCCTGGGAGGACGGCATCCTCCCGGCGCGTGCCCTCCCTCCTGCTTCGCGCTTTGTTGCTCGCTGTTTCACGACTTTCTACAAACTTCACGACGACCCCAGGGCAATTCGGCGTCCTGCCTCACTGCCCTTATCTCGACGTCCTGTCTCGATGGTCTGTTCGTTTTTGAAAATCGTGGCTCGCAACAGGCGCACTTTCGACCAGCTACTTCGATGAACAATGGACAACACTGGGAGCCTTAACCTTTTTTAAAACTATTCAGTAGAGGCTCTCAGTGATTTCCTTTTGGAAATGGATGCTGCAGGTTTTGGTGCGCCTCTGGGGCCGCCAAAATTTTTGAAATAACGTCAGGGTTGCGAGGCAGGACACCGAGCAAGACCACGCAGGACATGGACGTCCTGTGTGGTTGTACCCGGTAAGTTATAAAAAAATTTGGAAACACGGCCCAGAAAAGCGCGAAGCAGGAGGGAGGGCACGCGCCGGGAGGATGCCGTCCTCCCAAGAGCGTAAAACAATTAGATTTAAATGGATCCCGCGGTCTCAGCCGCGGGATGACGAATAATGAAAATCGAATTGAAGAATGAAGTCAGGTAGAGGTATCCCGCGCCGGTCGGAATTAGGCGCCCCCGACTAAGCGCCCCCGAC
>DBNK01000039.1:0-40599 GCA_002298335.1 Thalassolituus sp. UBA674 | reverse complement strand
GCCCCCGACTAAGCGCCCCCGACTAGGCGTCCCCGACTAGGCGTCCCCATGCCGTCCTCCCAGGAGCGTACAACTATCTCTTCTCATATTTCCCTAAAAAGAAAAAGGAGCCTTGCGGCCCCTTTCATCAACACAGACGTCAGAAAACTTATTCTTCTTCTGACGCCTCAGTCTCAGCCTCCGTCTCTTCCTCCGGCAACTTCCCGGTATTCAGAACCGCAATCTGATTCCCCAGCCGCGTCTGCACTGCACCGGTCGCCAGACCTTTGGAGAACAGGAGGATATCCAGCGAGCCGCCGTAGAAGAAGTTACCCAGACGGGTGTAGCCACGTTTCACGGTGGCGCCTTCTTTGATGTCGGCATCCAGCACCACAGAGCCGATGGTATCCAGTCCCACCGGGATGGAAGCCACATAACCTGTAACCGGTTCACCGTTCATGTTGTCGTAGGTCACTTTGATGATGACCACACCGCGCTGGAAGGCATTGAACTGGCTGAAGTCAGTGCCAGCCTGACCGACATTGCCATCCGCCGGTACCCAGTTCGGCCAGTCGATATAGCCGAAGGTGCCGGATTCGATGATTTCCGCATGCACAACTTCACCGGAAACCGGCGCGTGGAAGTGATGGTAGGTATTCGGCATGAGCACACAGGACAGACCGGTTCCGCCGACAAAGGTGTCCTTGATCTCTGCCGGGGCGTTGCCGAGCAGATCCATGACGTTGATGGGTACGGTTTTCACGTCCAGTACGGTGTCGGCTGCCAGCGGGTTATCAATGAACTTCCGCTTGGCTCCGGGTTTGCTGCCAAGTACCTGCAACAGTGGGTTCATAATGCAGTCGGTTGGCGCTGACACCACGTAATCGCGCTCCGGCATGGTCACCGGACGGCTGGGGATGGTTTCTGTCACCGTGTCGATTTTGATCTGACGCGAGAAGAAGTCGTTCCAGGTGGCGTAGTCGTAGCCTCCGCCATCCACTTCTTCATAGTCGCTGATTTCGATACGCGGATCAGACACCCACTGGCTGACATTGGCGGCCGATGCCGGGGAGTTCATAAAGGCGCCGCGCTCTTCACTGAACATGCGGGTAAACACCAGGCCGGTCTGCAGCGGCCGGTTACCGCCCGGCATAAAGCCCTGCACAAACGACTGCGCCGCGTAGTTGCGGTAGTAGAACCAGGCGAACTCCTGAATGTATTTCAGGCCGTTGTCCTGATCGCCGCTGATTTCTGGCAGGAAGGTACACCAGTCGGTGAAAAAATGAGCCATCTGCAGAATCAGGCCGTCGGTGGTGATGTTGCCGCTCCAGGGGTTGCCCGCCCCGTACTCCGCTGGTGGCATGGCAAAGCCGTTATCAATCGCTGCCATGGCGTCGTAGGTACGGCTGTCGAGCGCATAATGTGAGAGCAGATAGCTGATGGATGCTGAGCACGGCGAGGTGATAATGCTCTCCGCCAGAGCTTCAGAAACAAAGGGTTTGCCGGTCACCGGAGAGGGCAGTTCGGTCAGACTTTCAGGAATAACGACGGGCTCAGCATGTTCACCCTTTTCAGAAAAAAACAGCAGAAAGGTGATGAATGCAGCCACCAGCAAGGCCGCAAGCACTTTCAGAATTCCAGACATACAATCTCTTCCGTTAACAAAACATACCCTTCAGCATACCTTATGATGGCAGAGGTTCAACGGCGGGTTTGAGGACACTGTGGGCCGCTTATGTCCGGTTCCGGGCAAGACAAGCGGCATTACCGAGGGTACAATCAGCGCCCTCAGAACTTGTAACCAGAAGCTATTCCTATGGGCAGAGCGTATCAGAACCGCAAAGAATCCATGGCCAAAACGGCCGCGGCGAAAACCAAAGTCTATTCCAAGTACGGTCGCGAAGTGTATGTGACGGCCAAAGCCGGTGGCACAGACCCGTCTGCCAACCTGGCTCTGCGCTCCCTGATCGACCGCGCCAAGAAAGATCAGGTGCCTTCTCACGTGATCGAAAAAGCATTGGATAAAGCCAGTGGCGGCAGCGGCGAAGACTTTGTTCCGGCCCTGTACGAAGGTATCGGCCCCGGTGGCGTAATGGTGCTGATCAGTGCTCTGACCGACAACAGCAACCGTACCTTCGGTGAAATCCGTGGTGTGTTCTCCAAAACCAAAGCCAAACTGGGCTCGCAGGGTTCGGTGTCGCACATGTTCGATCACCGCGCTATGTTCGTGTTTGCCGGTGATGATGAAGAAACCGTACTGGAAGCCCTGATGATGGCCGATGTCGATGTTTCTGACATCGAATCTGAAGACGGCATGATCACAGTGCTGGTGCCACCGACAGAATTCTTCAAAACCAAAACCGCACTGCAGGAAATGAACCCTGAGATCGATTTTGAGGTGGAAGAAATCACTTACCTGCCTACCATGGAACACCCGATCTCCGGTGAAGACGCCGAGCAGTTCGAGCGTTTTGCCAGCCTGATGAACGATCTGGAAGACGTGCAGGACATTTACCACAACGGTAAATTCGAATAATCCTGCTTACTGAGCGGATACTGAAAACGGGAGCCCTGGCTCCCGTTTTTTTGTTTCAGGCTTTCTCTGTGGCCTGCTCAATAGCCCGGTATAAAAGTGCGGATCTCTGCCGCAATACCCTGTGGCTGATCTTCCTGCATGAAGTGGTTGGCATCAAAGACGATGGTATCCGCCTGCGGGAACAGCGCCTCAATACGCTCATGCACTTCCACCCCGCGGTTGGTGCGGTTGCCGAACAGCGGATCATCCAGACCCCAGAAGATCACCGTTGGTTTTGTCTGCCAGTCTGCCTGAGCGCGCTGTGCTATCTCGGTAAACAGGGCTTCATCCGCATGCGCCCGGGCAAACAGGTTGACCCCGGCGTGCGTGCGGCAGGCACCGTCTGGGCCATTAAACGGCGCGCGGTATACCGCCAGTTCCGGCCAGCGGAGGTAGTGATTGGTCAGCGCCTGCATGCCCACCGCGACATAACGGTCATACAGGTGTTCAATCAGCGGCCGCTCTTCTCCGAACCACTGCTCAGCCCAGTCCATCAGTTCCGCCAGTAACTCAGACTCCGGAAAGGTCAGCATGGTATTCAGAATCACCAGATGACTGATGCGCTCATGGTGACGCAGTCCGGCCAGCGTGCCGATCGGTCCACCCCAGTCATGCACAATCAGGCCGGTATCCTGCAGGTTGAGCTGCTGGATGAAGTCTTCCAGCCGCGCCACCTCATAGGCAGGTCCGATGGCCGAACCGTCGCCCGGGCAGGAAGACTTACCGAAGCCGATGTGGGTCATGGCGATGCAGCGGTATTCACTCTGACGGTCCGGGCACAGCTCAGCAATGATATGACGGTAAAGGAACGCTGAGGTCGGATAACCATGCACCATCAGCAGAGGTTTTCCCTGAGGGTTACCTTCATCGTAGTAGTGCATGACATCACCGCTGGGGAGGGTGAGATAATGATCCGGGATGCCTCTCGGAAAGACATCCGGAACCGGACCGAACGCCTGGGAGTACTGCGCCAGCATCAGGAAAAACATCAGCACCAGCAGGCGCAGAAAAGCGGGGGGAAAAACGGCAAGTTTCATATGTGTACGTCCTGTAATTTTTATTGGTAACCGCCTTCCCTGGCTCATGCAGCATGGACCCGCCAGCACCATTCTGCCGCCGGAAACCGCGAGAAAGTCAGCTCTGACAGGCATCACAGGGATGTCATAAAACCTTCACGCTTTTGCCTCATTCTTTCGTTCGATTTTAAAAATGATCTGACTACGAGCTGAATATGAAACTCAAACTCCTCTCTCTGGCGGTTGTGTCTGCCAGCCTGCTGACCGCCTGCGGTGGCAGCGACAGTAACGGCAACTCAACCTCACCACTGGAAGCCCTCGGCATCGAATGTGTTCCTCAGGAAGACTATGTCGAGACAACCGTTGTTGAAGAAGGTGATCTGACCCTGAGCCTCGCCGGGACTTATGTATCCGGTAATGAGTTTGATACCGCCTCGGCCGAGATCGTCAGCTACGACAGCTGCTCTGACCGCCTGTATGTGGTGAACGCCGAAGAGAAGACCATTGATGTACTGGCTCTGGCTGAGGGCACCAGCGTGCCGTCACACGCCGGAACCATTGACCTGAGCAGTGCCGCGGCATCGGCCGGTATCGCAATCGGCGCCGCCAACAGCGTTTCTGCGAAGAAAGGTCTGGTCGCCGTGGCCATCGAAGCCGGGACCAGGCAGGATGACGGCATTCTCGCCCTCTACCGCTCTGACACACTGGAACTGATCGCGACTTACAGCGCGGGTGCCCTGCCGGACATGGTCACCCTGTCGGAAGATGCGCGTTACATCCTCAGTGCCAACGAAGGTGAACCAAGTGGTGATTACAGCAATGATCCACAGGGCTCTGTGACCATCGTTGACCTGAAAGACGGCTTCACTGCCGCAGACGCTGTCGTTTCTCAGGTACTGTTCACTGACTTCAACAGCGGTGGCAGCCGGGCAGATGATGTACCTGCCGGTCTGCGTCTGGCCGGACCATCGGGCACCTCCGTGGCGCAGGATCTGGAACCTGAATACCTGACCCTGAACGCCGACGGCAGCACCGCCTGGGTCTCCCTGCAGGAAAATAACGGCATGGCCATCATTGATGTTGCCAATGCCAGCGTGTCCTCTCTCGTGGCTCTGGGTAAAAAACGCTGGGATGAGAATGCCGAGCTGGACCCGTCGGACAAGGACGACGTGATCTTCTTCGACTCTTACGAGCAGCTGGTCGGCCTGTACATGCCGGACACCGTAGCCAGCATTGAGATGGGGGGTGAAACCTACATTCTGACCGCCAATGAAGGCGATGGCCGCGAATACATCTACGAAACCACCGAGCGCGCCTGCGATGACGCCGGACACACCTGGGACGGTGATGATAACCGCGGTAATGAGCTCTACGACACTGAGATCAATGACTGTATCTCCTTCACCGACGAAGCCCGTGGTAAGGACATCGTTGATCTGGTGGATGACGCGCATCCGCTGAAAGAAGCGCTGGACGACAAAGCCCTGCTGGGCCGCATCAAAGTCACCAACGACGTCGACAGCTACGCCGCGACCGATGACATCGTCACCTTCGGTGCCCGTTCTTTCTCCATCTGGGATGCCAGCGGCACTCTGGTCTATGACAGCGGTGATGAGATCGCCAACGAGGTGTACCGCGCTGACGCAGCCAACTTCAACTCAACCAACGATGAGAACAACTCGGCTGACAACCGCAGCGATGACAAAGGCACTGAGCCAGAAGCGATCGAAGTGGCAAATATCAAAGGCCGTTTCTTTGCCTTCGTCGGCCTTGAGCGTCAGGGTGGCGTGATGGTGTTTGATATCACCGACCCGACAGCCCCTGTGTTCCAGAGCTACCTCAACAACCGCAACTTCTCAGAAGGCGTGTGCACTGAGCTGGACGGTGACGAGTGCGATAACGACACCTACAACGAAGCTGTGGGCGATCTGGGCCCGGAATCCATCGATTACTTCACCCGTGGCGGTCAGCACTATATCGCCGTCGGTAACGAAGTCAGTGGTACCACCAGTATCTACTCCCTCGGCTTTGAATAACGGCTGATGGTCCGGGAGCAGCTGCCCTGTGCGGGTGCTTCCGGCCGTTTCTTTACAGCTGTACGGGAATGGCATGTCTGTCGTGCTGTCGCCCGCCCCTCCCCCCCTCAGAACGCCCGCGCCAACTGGTTGTAAAACTGAGACTTTGTTAGGATTAACGCTCTTTTTCACCCGTCTTTTTCTGGGGTTCTGAACGATTATGAAGGTTACACACTGGGGTCTGATGCTGTTACCCGTGGCTGTTCTCAGCGCCTGTGGCGGTGATGACGACAAGAAAACCCCGCTGGAAAAACTCGGCATCGCCTGTGCCACGGTTGAAACCGTCGTCGACGAGAACATCGATACCGACAAGAACCTCAAACTGACGCTGACCGGCACCTTCGTTTCGGACAGCCCGTTCGACAGCGGTGCCGCCGAAATCGTCAGCTACGACACCTGTACCGACCAGCTCTTCCTGACCAACGCCAGCAGCACGCTGGATGTGCTGCGTCTGTCAGACACTGACAGCACCCCGGCCAAAACCGCTGAAATCACTCTGGCTGAAGCCGGTCTGGATGCCTCAGTGACCGTAGGCAGCGCCAACAGTGTTGCCGCCCATAAAGGCCTGATTGCCGTCGCAGTTGAAGCGCAGGACCCGCAGAGCAGCGGCTTTATTGCCCTGTTCCGCGCCGACACCCGTGCCCTGATCAACACCTATCCGGCCGGTGCCATGCCGGACATGGTCACCTTTTCACCCGATGGCCGCTATATCGTCAGCGCTAACGAGGGCGAGCCCAGCGGTGACTACAGCAACGACCCCGCCGGAACCGTGACCATCGTCGACATCAGTGCCGGTTTCAGTGATGAACAGGCCCTGGTGGCTCAGGTCGGCTTCGGTGCCTTCAACAGCGGTAGCGAGCGTGCCGCAGAACTGCCGTCTGCCGTACGCCTCGGCCCTGGCAGCAGCGTCGCACGCAATCTCGAGCCTGAATATGTGGCCATTGATGCAGCCTCCGCCACGGCCTGGGTAACCCTGCAGGAAAACAACGCGGTTGCGGTGATTGATCTGGCCTCAGCCTCTGTGACTGCCATTGCCGCTCTCGGCGGAAAGCCCTGGGATGCGGCCTCCGGCAATACACTGGATGCCTCAGACAAAGATCAGGTAATCGGTAACTTCCGCAGCTATGAGCAGCTGACCGGTCTCTACATGCCGGACGCCATTGCCACGGTGACCCTGAATGGTGAAACCTATCTGATCACCGCCAACGAAGGCGATGGTCGCGAATACATCTACACCACCAGCGAAGCTGAGTGTGACGATGCCGGTCATGACTGGGATGGTGGCGATGATGCCGAAGGTGACTGTATCTCCTACACCGACGAAGCCCGTGGCAAAGATATTGCCGGCAAGGTCGCAGCGGATCATCCGCTGAAAGCCGCACTGAGCGACCCGGGTCTGCTGGCGCGTCTGAAAGTGACTGACGACAAAGACAGCTACGCCGCCGGTGATAACATCACCGCCTTTGGTGCGCGTTCGTTTTCTGTCTGGAACAGCGCCGGTGAACTGGTGTATGACAGCGGCGATGTCATTGCCGATGAGCTGTTCAACTACCGTTTTGACCGCTTCTCTGACACTGACTTCAACGCCGATAACGACAGCAACTTCCTGCTGACGACCGGAGACAGCCGCAGCGATGACAAAGGTTCTGAGCCAGAAGCGGTGGAAGTCGCGACGTTCGGTGACCGCAGCTGGACCTTCATCGGCCTTGAGCGTCAGAGCGGTGTGATGGCGTTTGAGATCACCAACCCGGAAGCACCAGTGTTCAACTTCTACGCCACCAACCGTGACTTCACGGAGAACGTCTGCACGACCTCATCGCAGACCGGGGATTGTGAAGACGCCACCTTCAACCCGGCAGCCGGTGATCTCGGACCAGAGTCCGTGGACTATTTCAGCCGTCTCGGCCGTCACTTCATCGCCGTAGCTAATGAAGTCAGCGGTACCGTGAGCGTATGGGAAATCACCTTCGAGGAAGGCCCGATTCTGTGATGCCCGGCCGTTGATCCGGAATAAAAAAGCCTGCAGTTGCAGGCTTTTTTATCAGCATATGAAAGGTACGCACTGCGCGGCTCACCTCACCTTTCCTCACCGCAGAGAATCCGGCTTAATCAGCGCCGGCGTTCGCCACGCAGTTCAGCCATCACCGGCGCAGTATCCGGGCGCACTCCGCGCCAGAGTTCAAACGCCTCCGCCGCCTGCTCCACCAGCATACCCAGACCATCAATCACTCTGGCGGCGCCATGCTCTCTGGCCCAGCGGTTGAAGACAGTAAGGCCTTTGCCGTACATCATGTCGTAGCACACGGTTTCCGGGCCGATCACAGAGGACGTCAGGGGCGGCAGTTCACCGGCCAGGCTGGCCGACGTGCCGTTGATGATGACATCAAACGCACTGCCATCAGGGGGAGTGGCTTCGGCAAAACCGCAGCCGGAAATGCGGCCCAGGTCAGCGAAATCCGCCGCCAGAGCTTCTGCCTTGCTGACCGTGCGGTTGGCAATGACCACCGCCGCTGGCTGCTGTTCCAGCAATGGCTGCAGAATGCCGCGCACCGCGCCGCCTGCACCCAGCACCAGGACCTGTTTACCCTTAAGAGAAACACCCTGATTGACCGTGATGTCGCGGATAAGACCAGCACCATCGGTGTTATCCGCCAGCAGAGTGCCGTTGGAAAGCACTTTAAGTGTGTTGACGGCTCCGGCACGTTCGGCCCGGGGCGTGCGCTGCTGCGCCAGCTGAAAGGCTTCTTCTTTGAACGGCACCGTCACGTTCATACCGGTCATGCCCTGCTGACGGATCAGCTTGCTGACTTCATCGGCAAACCCGTCCAGCGGCACCAGTACGGCACGGTAAAGCAGATCCTCCCCCGTCTGTCCGGCAAACAGGGTGTGAATCTGTGGTGATTTGCTGTGGCTGATGGGATGACCCAGAACCGCGTACAGGTCCGTCATCGGTTTACCTCACAGGCGTTCTCTGTCGCTTAAACCCAATCCCTGTGGGGCAGAAAATCCGTGTAGAGCTTGTCCTCGGCACTGCCGGGCTCCGGGTGCCAGTCGTAATCCCAGTGTACCACCGGGGGCATCGACATCAGAATGGATTCTGTGCGACCACCGGTCTGGAGTCCGAAAATAGTACCGCGGTCGAACACCAGATTAAATTCCACATAACGGCCACGGCGGTAGCACTGGAATTTCTTCTCGCGCTCACCCCAGCTCAGGTCTTTGCGACGTTCAATAATCGGGACGATACCGTCGATATAACCCAGCCCGACCGCCTGCATGAACGCGAAGCTGCGCTCAAAATCGACGTCTCCGTCCCAGCGGTTCAGGTCATCGAAAAACAGCCCACCCACACCACGGCTCTCACCACGGTGCTTGAGGAAAAAGTATTCGTCACACCATTGTTTGTATCTGGGATACACATCTGACCCGAAAGGCTCACAGAGGTTCTTACAAACCTGATGCCAATGTATGACATCTTCTTCGAAACCATAATAGGGAGTGAGGTCAAAGCCGCCTCCGAACCACCACACCGGCTCTTCGCCCTCTTTCTCCGCCACAAAGAAGCGGACGTTGGCGTGCGAGGTCGGTACGTACGGGTTATCCGGATGAATCACCAATGACACCCCCATGGCCTGAAAGCTGCGCCCCGCCAGTTCCGGACGGCTCTGGGTGGCAGAAGCCGGCAGCGCCTTACCGATCACATGCGAGAAGTTCACACCGCCTTTTTCAATGGTGCCACCGGTGATCACCCGGGTACGGCCTTCGCCTTCCAGGCCGGTCGGAGAATCTTCCGGACGCCGGGTCCAGGCGTCTTCCACAAACACGGCCTTGCCATCGGCCTGCTCCAGCGCCGCACAGATGCGGTCCTGCAGCGTCAGCAGAAAGTCTTTAACAGCAGCAATATCACAGACAGCGGACATAATGGTCTCCGTTCAGGTCAGCGCAGGCGCTGATTATTCAGGGTGCGGATCTCAGAGGGCTGATCACGGCCACCGAGGGCGCCGGGCAGTATGTGATCCAGCGCGGTGCCGAAATACTGCCGCACACGCAGGGATGAGCGCGCCGGTTCACGCCCGGCCGGGTTGGCCGACGTCGAAATCAGCGGGCCGGTCTGCTCACACAGCGCCCGCACCAGAGGATGCGCGGTGATGCGTACGGCCACACTGGTATGGCGGCCACGCACACACACAGGTACCTCGTCGTAGCACGGCAGCACCCAGGTAACCGGGCCGGGCCAGGTGGCCTGAACCCTGGCAAGATCGTCTGCGGCCAGCGGTTTAATCCAGCCATCAAACTGTGACAGGTCTGAGCCGATAAGAATCAGGCCTTTTTCTTCCGGGCGCTGTTTCAGCCGCAGAATCTGGCGCACGGCCTCTTCGTCTGCCGGATTGCATCCGAGTCCCCAGACTGCCTCCGTGGGATAAGCAATCACACCGCCCCTGCCAATGCAGGCGGCCGCTTGTTGCACATGCCATTCATTGATACGCGGATGACTCATAGCCGGGGAGCTGACCTTCTCAGAGCAGAAAGCGGGGAACCTTATATGAGCACGACAGAAACGACAAGCATCCGGCACTGCCGGAGAGACCGACGGTATCAGCGCAGGCGCACATAACCTCCCGGTATCTGCTGAATCCAGCCATCCAGTTCGAGTGTCATCAGCTGTGGCATCAGCTCGGCCGGAGGTAACTGTGCGCGCAGGCCGATCACATCGGTGGCGGTGAGGCTGTAGTCCACCAGGGTTACCAGCACAGGAACGGCCTGAGAGTGCATAGAAGAAACCGGTCCAGTGGAGGTAAAGATACCCAGCGCTTCCAGTACCTGAGCTGAATTCTCCACCAGCAGGGCACCGTCGCGGATCAGCTGATGCGGCCCCGCAGACAGTGGGTTGTTCACCGCACCGGGCATGGCCAGCACATCCCGGCCCTGATCGGCGGCCAGCCGTGCGGTGATCATGGAACCGCTCTGGATACCGGCTTCGACGATAAGCACCGCCTGACACAGACCCGAGATGATGCGGTTACGTGAAGGAAACTGCCGTGCCTGGGGTGCTGTACCGGGTGTGAACTCCGTCAGCAGCAGCCCCTGCTGGGTGATCTCGCGGGCCAGCCCCTGATGGCGCGCCGGATAAATCCGGTCCGGCCCGGTGGCCATCACAGCAATGGTCCGGCCTGTTCTTACCGCACCCCGGTGTGCGGCGCCATCAATGCCCAGTGCCAGACCGCTGGTCACCGTGATACCGGCCGCAGCAACCTCAGCCGCGACCCGTTCCGTCCAGTCGAGTGCCGCGGGTGTTGCCCCACGACTGCCGACAATGGCCAGCCCCGGATCATTGAGGGCTGACAGATCCCCCTGATACCAGAGCAGAGGTGGCGCATCGCGCAGACTGCTCAATGCCTGCGGATAGGGTGCGACGCCTGCCAGCAATACCCCTTGCTGTTCCCCCGTGCACCAGTGCTGAAGACGCTCAAACCCCGACGATAAACCGGGATCGGTAAAATACGCCGCAGCCGCCTGCGGGCTCAGCCCGGCAGCGACGAGCGCTGATTCGGTCAGGGAAAGAAGGTCAGCAGGGGAGCTGAGACCGGCGCGGATCTCATTGACGGTAACGGTACCGACTCCGGGCAGACGCCGCAGTCGCCACCAGGCGAGTAACAGCTCTTCCGTGAGCATGATTTCTCCCTGAGGATAAAGACACCCGGAAACTGCCTCGCTGACATGTTTCAGAGTGGTCTTGCGCAGACTTTGCGCCGGGCAGACCCGGCTCCGGTTGTGTTTGTTACTGCGGTGGAGATTCGAACAGATCTCCCACCTGCAGCGGGCTGGTTGCACTCATGATGAGAGCGTACGACATCTTGTCGAACACGCGGAACACCATCATGCGGCCGGACTCTTCCGAAGGCAGGCGGATCTTCTTACGGGTCACAGGATCATAGACCTTGTCACCGGCCTTTTTCACCAGCATCACATGGCCGGTTTCCAGACCATCGCGGGCACCCCGGTTGAGGGCAACCACATCAAACTGACCGACAGAGACCACACCATTGGTCACCGACAGGATCTGCCCCTGAATCGGCAGTTCAGGCGCTTTCGGTACGAAATTGGAACGTGGCTCGCTGACTTCAGACTGAAGCAGGAAATCACCGGCGTTCACCTGCTGATTGGTTTTCTCCAGCATCAGCGTCAGGATCTGACCTTCCGCCGACACGACCTTGGCGGAACCGATGTCGGTGGCTTCAACACCCAGTACTTCACGGGTCTGCGGATCACGGTAGACCTCGCCTTTGCGGAAAATGCCGTACGACTGCATGGCGATCGCATCTTCCGGCAGACGGCCATACACTTTAGTGCCGGCACCCATCATCACGCGGCCATCTTCACCGGCAACGACATAAGGCAGGTTTTCAAACCCTTTGCGGCTCAGCACCTGATGGTTACGCATGAAGCCCTGAATAGCATCCATCGGGATAGCCGGGATGGCATTGGCAATCGGTTCAACCCGGGCGGTGGGTGACAGCTTGACGGTGCGGCTGTCCTGACCGCGGGAGGTCACCATGAGTTTCATTTCGCCATCAACGTTAACCAGTTCAATAACGTCGCCGGGGTAGATCAGATGAGGGTTCTCGATCTGGTCGTTCATGTACCAGATTTCAGGCCACTCCCAGGGGTTACCGATGAAACGGCCGGAAATGTCCCACAGGGTATCTCCTTTGACCACAACATAGCGCTGAGGCGCGTCCGGCTTCAGTTGCAGGGCGCTGGCGCTGGCCGACAGGAACATCAGTCCTGCAACGAGGAGGTACTTGATGGTTTTGCTCATCCTTCATTCCCTTTATTATTGGCGTAATGGGTGTCAGCTTTGCTTTTATCGTAACGCATATTAGCAACTTGCTGGCCTAAAGTTCTATCACTACAGCATTTATATGGCCATACTCGATATACTCGAATTCCCCGATCCGCGTCTGCGGACCGTCGCAAAACCGGTTTCTGACGTGGATGACCGTATCCGCGCCATTGTCGATGATATGTTTGACACTATGTACGACGCTCCCGGTATCGGGTTGGCTGCGACTCAGGTCAACATTCATGAACGCATCATCACTATCGATGTGTCCGAAGATAAGTCGGAACCGCTGGTGTTCATCAATCCTGAAATCACTGTCCTCGATGGTGAGATGGAGACCATGCAGGAAGGCTGTCTGTCTGTGCCCGGTTTCTACGAAGATGTCACCCGCATTGAGCACTGTCTGGTGAACGCCACCGACCGTGACGGCAACCCGTTCGAGCTGGAATGCCGCGGTCTGCTGGCGGTGTGCATTCAGCATGAAGTTGACCACCTCGAAGGCAAGCTCATGGTGGACTACATCTCGCCGCTGAAGCGCAACCGCATCAAAGACAAGCTGGAAAAGAAACATAAGCTGGAAGCCCGCAAGGAGAGCCGCTGAGACATGGCGCTCAACATTATCTTTGCCGGAACGCCTGAGTTCGCGGCCGTGCACCTGCGTGCCCTCATCGCCAGTGAACATCAGGTCTGTGCGGTCTACAGCCAGCCGGACCGTCCGGCAGGACGCGGCAAAAAGCTGCAGCCCAGCCCGGTCAAACAGGTGGCGCTGGAACATGAGATTCCTGTGTACCAGCCGCTGAATTTCCGCGACCCGGCGGCCATCGAAGAACTGAAAGCGCATCACGCAGACATCATGATCGTTGTCGCTTATGGCCTGATTCTGCCCAAAGCTGTGCTTGATGCGCCCCGTCTAGGCTGCCTCAACGTGCATGCCTCAATTCTGCCGCGCTGGCGCGGGGCCGCACCGATCCAGCGCTGCATCGAAGCCGGAGACACAGAGACCGGCATCACCATCATGCAGATGGACGTGGGTCTGGATACCGGCGACATGCTCAGCAAAATCTTCACCCCCATTCACAGTGATGATACCGGCGGCAGCCTGCATGACCGTCTGGCTGAAATGGGCCCGGAAGCCCTGCTGGATACCCTGAAGCACGCCGAAGCTGGCACTCTGACACCGGAAACACAGGACGACACATTGGCCTGTTACGCCCACAAACTGCTAAAAGAAGAAGCCCTGATCGACTGGTCGCAGCCAGCCGGCGTGCTCGACCGCCGCATCCGCGCCTTCAATCCTTTCCCTATGGCCTATTGCCTGCAGGGGGAAGAGCGCATCCGTGTTCTGTCGGCACAGATCAGCCGCAGCAGTGACATGCAGCCGGGTACCATCACCGGTGTCAGCAGCGACGGCCTCTGCGTCGCCTGTGGTGACGGCACAGAGCTGTGTATCACCCACATCCAGCTGCCCGGCAAGAAGCCGATGAGCGTGGCCGATGTCATCAACGGTCAGCCGCAGCGCTTCATCTCCGGCCAGCCCCTGTCAGGACAAACCCTTTGAGCAGCTCCCTGTACGGCCGCAACCAGTCACTCAGTGCCCGCCACGCCGCCGCCCGCTCTCTGGCCGAGGTCATCGCCGGGCGCTCCCTCAATCAGATCATGCCCGCCACCGAATCCCGTGTCGGTGAAGAAGACCGCAGCTTCTACCGCGAACTCACGCAGGGCACCTGCCGCTGGTATTTCCGCCTGAACGCCCTGGCCAAGATGCTCCTCAAACAGCCCTTCGGCGATGAAGATCAGGACCTGCACGCCCTGCTGCTGATCGGCCTGTATCAGCTGAACATCCAGGGCAAGGCACCACACGCCGCCGTACACGCCACTGTGGATGTCTGCGAGGAGCTGGGCAAAGGCTACGCCAAACCCGTCATCAACGCCTGCCTGCGCCGTTATGGACGCGAATACGAAACCCTGCTGCCGCCACTGGAAGAAAACCCGGTCACGGCCACCAGCCATCCGAAATGGCTGGTGAAGCTGCTCACCAAAGCCTGGCCGGAGCACTGGCAGACTATTCTTGCGGCTGACAACGAACGCGCACCCATGACACTGCGCGTGAACCGCCGCCATGGCAGCCGCGATGAGTATCTTGACCGCCTGCAACAGGCAGGCATTGCCGCCCATGCAGCCCCGTTCGGCGCCGATGCGGTGGTGCTGGAGCAGCCCTGCGATGTGAATCTGCTGCCCGGTTTTGCCGACGGTCACGTCAGTGTGCAGGACGAAGCCGCGCAACTGGCAGCCAGCCTGCTGGCCCCGCAGGACGGGGAGCATATCCTTGATGCCTGTGCCGCGCCCGGAGGTAAAAGTGGCCATCTGCTGGAGGCGGCGGATATTCATCTGACCGCCGCCGACGTTGATGAAACCCGCCTGCTGCGCATCAGCGAGAATCTGGCGCGGCTGCAACTGCAGGCCGACGTGGTCTGTGCCGATATCACAGAAGCGCACGAGGAATGGCAGAAACCACTGTTTGACGCCATCCTCCTTGATGTACCATGCTCGGCGACCGGGGTAATCCGGCGCCATCCGGATATCCGCCTGCTGCGCCGCCGTGAAGATATTGATCAGCTGACACAGCTGCAGGCCGACATCCTGAAGCGCGCGTGGAGCTGGCTTAAGCCCGGTGGCCGCCTGCTGTACGCAACCTGCTCGGTACTGCCGCAGGAAAACAGCCTGCAGGTGGAAGCCTTTCTCGCCACGCAGGCAGATGCCCGCGAAAACGTGTTACACGCAGATTGGGGAATCGCCTGTACGGCCGGTCGGCAGCTGTTTCCACAGACCGGCGGACATGACGGGTTTTATTATGCGCTGCTGCACAAAGCGTCAGAGCATAAAGTCTGATTTACTGCCGGGCTGAAGCTTCCGGTTAAGGACTGAGCGTTATGAAGATTATTATTCTCGGTGCCGGTCAGGTCGGAGGAACACTGGCTGAAAACCTGGCCAGTGAGAAAAACGACATCACCCTGATTGATACGGACACCTCCCGCCTGCGCGAGCTGTCCGACCGCATTGATGTGAAAACCATCGTCGGTGTGGGCTCCTACCCACAGGTGATGCGTGACGCCGGAGCCGATGACGCCGACATGCTGGTGGCCGTGACCAACTCCGATGAGACCAATATGGTCGCCTGCCAGATCGCCTACACCCTGTTCCGCACCCCGACCAAAATCAGCCGCATCCGCTCCAACGCCTATCTCAAACAGACCGAACTGTTCAGCGCCGATGCCTTCCCCATCGATGTTCTGATCTCACCGGAACAGGTGGTGACCAACTACATCAGCCGCCTGCTGGAATACCCGGGGTCGCTGCAGGTACTGGATTTCGCCGACGGCCGGGTGCAGCTGGTCGCTGTTAAAGCCTACTACGGTGGCCCGCTGGTCGGTCAGACCATTGCCACCCTGAAAGATCACCTGCCCAACGTGGAAAGCCGGGTGGCAGCCGTATTCCGCCGCAACAAGGCCATCGAGCCGCGCGGCAACACTGTGATTGAGGCCGATGACGAGGTCTTCTTCGTGGCAGCCAAGGGCCACATCAAGAAGGTGATGAGCGAGCTGCGCCGCACCGAAGATTCCTACAAGCGTGTGATCATCGCCGGAGGCGGCAACATCGGTTACCGTCTGGCCAAGACACTGGAAAAAGACTACCGCATCAAGGTGATCGAGCACGGTGAAGACCGCGCCCGCCACCTCAGTGAAAACCTCTCCAGCTCTGTCGTGCTGCTCGGCAGTGCCACTGACAAGAGTCTGCTGGAAGAAGAAAACATCGAGAACACCGACGTGTTCTGCGCCCTGACCAACGACGACGAGGTCAACATCATGTCGTCGCTGCTGGCGAAACGCCTGGGCGCGCGCAAGGTCATGACCCTGATCAACAAAGCCGCGTACGTGGATCTGGTCCAGGGTGGCATGATCGACGTGGCTATCTCGCCACAGCAGGCCACCATCGGCAGTCTGCTCACCCACGTGCGCCGTGGTGACGTGGTAAACGTTCACAGCCTGCGCCGCGGTGCCGCCGAGGCCATCGAAGCGATCGCCCACGGCAACAACAGCTCGTCCAAGGTGGTCGGCCGCAAAGTGGAAGAAGTGAATCTGCCACCGGGCACGACCATCGGGGCCATCGTGCGCGATGACGAAGTACTCATGCCGCGCTCCGATGTGATTATTCACTCCGGCGACCACGTGATTCTGTTCGTGATGGATAAACGCCACATTCAGGATGTGGAGCGTCTGTTCCAGGTCGGGCTCGGCTTTTTCTGATGACTGTTACTGTACGGATGGATCGTTAACGCATGCATTTCAGTGTTATCGCCCGGGTTCTGGGCATATTCCTGATGCTATTCAGCCTCACCATGCTGCCGCCGGCCGTGGTGTCCATGGGTTACGACGACGGCGCTACCGATGCCTTTATGGTGGCCATGACGCTGATTTTCGGTCTCGGCTTCATCTGCTGGTTGCCGGTGCGCAACGTCCGGCAGGACCTCAACACCCGTGACGGCTTCATCATTGCCGCGCTGTTCTGGTTCAGCCTCGGGCTGGCCGGAACCCTGCCCTTTATCCTTGCCGATAACCCCGGCCTGAGTTTTGCCGACGCCTTCTTTGAATCCCTGTCCGGCTGGACCACAACCGGTGCCACGGTCATGACCGGGCTGGAGTATCTGCCGAAATCCATCCTCTGGTACCGCCAGCAGCTGCAGTGGCTGGGCGGTATGGGGATTATCGTGCTGGCCGTTGCCATTCTGCCGATGCTTGGGGTCGGGGGCATGCAGCTGTTCCGTACTGAGATTCCCGGCCCTCTGAAAGATTCCAAACTGACCCCGCGTATCACCGAAACAGCCAAAGCCCTGTGGTACATTTATCTGTCGCTGACTATTGCCTGTGCCGTAGCCTACTGGCTGGCGGGGATGAACAGCTTTGATGCCATCGTACACAGTTTCTCGACCGTCGGAATCGGTGGCTTCTCCACCTATGACGCCTCGATCGGCCACTTTAACAGTCCGCTGATTGAGTCCATCTGCGTGGTCTTCATGCTGATCTCCGCACTCAACTTCTCGCTGCACTTCTTTGCCTGGCGCAACCGCTCACTGCGCCATTACTTCATCGACCCGGAAGTGCAGTTTTTTACTTTTGTGATTCTCGGCGGTGTCGGGCTGGCGGTGATCGGACTGTGGCTCACAGACACCTACGGTTTCGGCGATGCCTTCCGTTATGGTCTGTTTGAAACCGTTTCGGTAGCCACGACTGCCGGTTTCGGCACGGCCGATTTTTCATCCTGGCCGGTGTTCATTCCCGTGCTGCTGTTCATGATGGCCTTTATCGGCGGCTGCTCCGGGTCCACCGGCGGTGGTATGAAAGCCATCCGTATCCTGCTGGTTTTCAAGCAGGGCGTGCGCGAGATTCAGCGACTGGTACACCCCAGCGCCATCATCCCGGTCAAACTGGGTCGTCAGCCGGTCGCTGACCGGATTCTCGAAGCTGTCTGGGGCTTCTTCGCGCTCTACATCGTCACCTTTATGGTGATGATGATTGCCCTGATGGCCACCGGGCTGGATCAGGTCACGGCCTTCTCTGCCGTGGGTTCCTGTCTGAACAACCTGGGTCCGGGTCTGGGTGAGGTAGCCGCGCATTACGGCAACATCAGCGACACGGCTAAGTGGCTGCTGGCGCTGACCATGCTGCTGGGGCGTCTGGAGATTTTTACGCTTCTGGTGCTGATTACCCCGACCTTCTGGCGTAGCTAATTTTTTATTACAGTTTTGCTCTATTGTCTTTTGGCTTAACTCTTCTTAAAAAAAGGAAGGGCATTTTATTTATCTTCTCTGGAGGATCTTATCCTCCAGATCTCCTGCTTTTTTCGCCGACGGCTCGCTGATCACTTCTGACTTCAACCTCACCACGGCCACGGGATGATTCGGCGTCCTGCCTCAGCATCCCTTTCTCGACCTCCTGTCTCGAAGACCTGCTCGGTTTTGTCATACGCGGCTCGCAGCAGACGAAAATTTCTCAGTGACGACAGGTCAGTGTCGCAACTGGCATAGCAATGGATTCATAAAGACAGATTATTCAGCACCTAAAGGCATGAGTGGCGGCTTCTATAGCCCTGCTGAGTTGTTATCACACCCCACGCCCGTATAATTCCGCCCTTCGTTCCAGACACACGTAAAGAAGGCAGGCGGGCAGTTTTATGATGCAGACAATGAAACAGGAGTGGTTTTCCAACGTCCGCGGGGACCTGCTTTCGGGGACTGTGGTTGCTCTGGCGCTGATTCCTGAGGCCATCGCTTTCTCTATCATTGCCGGTGTTGACCCGAAAGTCGGCCTCTATGCGTCTTTCTGTATTGCCGTGATCATCGCTTTTGTCGGTGGTCGTCCGGGTATGATCTCCGCCGCGACCGGTGCCATGTCCCTGCTGATGGTGACTCTGGTGAAAGACCACGGTCTGCAGTACCTGCTGGCGGCGACCCTGCTTACCGGGGTGATTCAGATCCTGGCCGGCTACCTGCGCCTTGGCGATCTGATGCGCTTTGTCTCGCGGGCGGTAGTAACCGGCTTTGTGAATGCCCTGGCGATTCTGATCTTTATGGCCCAGCTGCCTGAACTGACGGATGTGACCTGGCATGTGTACGCCATGACCGCCGCCGGTCTCGGCATCATCTATCTGTTCCCCTACGTGCCGAAAGTCGGCAGCTGGCTGCCGTCGCCACTGGTGTGCATCATCGCCATGACCGCTGTGGCCATGATCTGGAACATCGACATCCGCACCGTTGCCGATATGGGTGAACTGCCGGATACCCTGCCGGTGTTCCTGTGGCCGGACGTACCGCTGAACCTCGAAACCCTGTGGATCATCCTGCCGTACTCCTGTGCGCTGGCGGCTGTGGGCCTGCTGGAGTCCATGATGACCGCGACCATCGTTGATGATCTGACCGATACCGACAGTGACCGTAACCGCGAATGTAAGGGGCAGGGTGTGGCCAACATCGGTGCCGGTCTGCTTGGTGGTATGGCGGGCTGTGCCATGATCGGCCAATCGATGATCAACGTGAAATCCGGTGGCCGTGGGCGCCTGTCCACCTTTGTCGCCGGTTTCTTCCTGCTGATCATGGTCGTATTCCTCGATGAGTGGATCGGCCAGATCCCCATGGCGGCGCTGGTAGCGGTGATGATCATGGTATCCATCGGCACCTTCTCCTGGGAGTCAGTAATCAACCTGAAGAAGCATCCGCTGTCGACCAACGTCGTCATGCTGGCGACGGTTGCTGTGGTTGTGGCGACTCACAATCTGGCGCTGGGTGTGTTCGTCGGTGTGCTGCTGGCGGCGCTCTTCTTTGCCAACAAAATCGGCCGGTATATGGTGGTACGCCGTGAAGAGAATGCTCCCGGCCAGGTGACTTACCGCATTATCGGTCAGGTGTTTTTTGCCTCATCTGATGAATTTGTGAACGCTTTTGACTTCCGCGAAGTGTTAAGCCGTGTCACTATTGATCTCTCTCAGGCCCATTTCTGGGATATCACTGCCGTGTCGGCACTGGACAAAGTGGTGATCAAATTCAGGCGCGAAGGCGCAGATGTCGAACTGATCGGCATGAACGAAGCCAGCGCAACACTGGTTGACCGCTTCGGTGTTCACGATAAGCCGGAGGAAATCGAGAAATTCCTTGGCGGTCACTGAGGATAATAATAATGACAAAAGAAGTTACTGCCTGTATTGATGGTTCCCGAAGCTCAGAGGCTGTCTGTGACGCCGCCGTCTGGGCCAGCAGCAAGCTGAGCATGCCACTGACGCTGCTGCATGTGCTGGAAAAATCCGCCTTTGCCGAGACCGATCTGTCCGGCAACATCGGCTTGGGGGTGCGTGAACACCTGCTGCAGCAACTGACCGAGCTCGATGCACAACGCAGCCGCCTGGCGATGGAATCCGGCCGCCTGATGCTGGAAGACACCGCCACCCGTATCAGCTCCCACCACCCTGCCCTCGAAATCTCGACCCTGCAGCGCCACGGCCGCCTGACGGAAAATATTCTCGACCGCCAGGATCACATCGAACTGCTGGTCATCGGGCGTCAGGGGCAAAGCCATGACGAGCACGACAGCACACACGTCGGCAGCCAGCTGGAGACCGTCACCCGTACCGTGCGCTGCCCGGTTCTGGTCACTACCGGCCACTTCACGACCCCCGATAAAATCATGATGGCCTACGACGGCACCGAAGCGGCACTGGCGACCCTGCAGAGGCATGTCGGCAGCCAGCTGCTGAACGGCACAGAATGTCACCTGGTGATGGTCAATCATGATGACTCAGCCCACATCGCCAGTTTCGGCGAGGCGGTAAAACTGCTGCAGAACCGCAGCGATATCCGCCTGAAAACCGCGCACCTGACCGGTGAACTCGAAACCGTACTCACAGAGTACAAACAGAAGCATCAGATTCAGCTGATTGTCATGGGCGCTTATGGTCACTCCCGCTTCCGCCAGTTTTTTATCGGCTCGCATACCCGTAATATGCTGAATCACACCAACATCCCGTTACTGCTGCTGCGTTAACAGCAACAGCAGTCAGCAGCCCCTGATGGAGAGCCGAGGGCATGATCCCGGATTCTGACATTGCCGATCTGCGCCGTGACATGCTGGCCTTTGCCCGCCTGCAGATCAGCGACCCGCACCTTGCCGAAGACGCCGTTCAGGAAGCGCTGGCCGGCGCTCTGAAAAACGCCGCAGCCTTTGCCCGCAAAGCCAGCCTGAAAACCTGGGTATTCGCCATTCTGCGCAACAAAATCGCTGACCTGCTGAGGTCAAAATACCGCGAACCCGTCACCACGACAGACCCGGACTGTAAGCATTGTGCCCCTGCCGACGACCAATACTTTGATGACAACGGCCACTGGCAGCAGGATACCCAGCCGCGCTCGTGGGGAGACACTCACTGGCTGGCTGACAATGCGGACTTCTGGAAGGTGTTTGATGCCTGCCTGAATGACCTGCCCGCAGAGCAGGCCCGGGTTTTTATGATGCGTGAATTCATTGAACTCACCGGGCCGGAGATCTGTGCCACACTGGAGTTGTCTTCTTCTAACCTGCATGTACTGCTGCACCGGGCACGCCTGCGCCTGCGCGCCTGCCTCTCGGGCCAGTGGTTCGGAACAGAGGAGAGTGCATAATGCTGAGTTGTGAACAGGCCACACGACTGACCTCAGAGCGACAGGAACGCTCTCTGACCCTGCGTGAGAATACGGAACTGAAGATGCACCTCTTCATCTGCTCCGGCTGCCGCGAATTCGGTCGTCAGATGGATGCCCTGCGCTCCCTCATCCGCCGCCAGCCCGGCGACAAACCACCGGAAGACTGATCAGCGGCACTCTTTTTCATCCGCCCTGTAAGCTTCTGCCGATGCGGGCGACCAATAAGTAATCATTCATACTTACTTTGAGGCTCCGCCCCATGATCAACATCATCCAACGTATCAATCATCTGTTCGACCGTGTGCGCTTTGCCGATGGCATTGCTCCCCTGTTGCTGCGCCTGTATCTCGCGCCGGTCATGCTTCAGGCGGGCTGGAGCAAGCTGATGCACTTCAGCGATACCGCCGAATGGTTCGGCAACAGCGAGTGGGGGCTGGGGCTACCGTTCCCGGAAGTCATGGCCGCACTGGCCACCGGCACAGAACTGATCGGCGGACTATTTCTGATTGTGGGGTTTGCCGTGCGCTGGTTCAGCATTCCACTCATGGCCACCATGGTGGTTGCGGCGGTCACCGTCCATTGGGAAAACGGCTGGCTGGCCATTGCCGACAGCTCAAGCTGGCTGGCCAATGAGCGGGTGATGGAGGCCGGGGAGCGTCTGGCCCGGGCCAAATCCATCCTGCAGGAGAACGGTAACTACAGCTGGCTGACCGGACGTGGCTCACTGGTGATTCTGAACAACGGTATTGAATTCGCAGCCACGTATTTCATCATGCTGCTGTCACTGTTCTTCACCGGCGGTGGTCGCTATACCAGTGTCGATTACTGGCTGGGTAAACGTTTCGCGGCAGTCTGAGCAGGCCCGGATCAACCAGGCAGGTACTTTGCCATATTCTGTCAGATAACCCGCAAATAAAAGGGGTTATGAGTCTGTCATCCTGCGGCCTGGCCGCAGGATCATGCAGAGACACAAACTGAAAAAAGACTGGATCCCGCGGTCAAGCCGCGGGATGACGCGATGTCTGAAAAAGCATCCGTAACTTACCACTTCAGCTGTAATGTCCACGTATCGAGGCATAGTTTTAAACAGCGCAGCCTGTAGGATCTCAGTAGGCATTTCTAGAGGGTTTTTAACACCGTACTGGCAACGCAGCTTAACTCACTGAATTTCCGTCACCGAGGCAGGCAGTACAAGGCAAACATTCCCGAGAAAACGCAGCTTATAAGTCATAAGTGAGTATTTCGAGAGGGTTTTTAACACCGTACTGGCAACGCAGCTTAACTCACTGAATTTCCGTCACCGAGGCAGGCAGTACAAGGCAAACATTCCCGGGAAAGCGCAGTTTATACGTCATAAATGAGCATTTTGAGGGAATGTTTAACACCGTACTGGCAACGCAGGTAGGAAATTGCGGAAATTTTATGGGACGCCAGCGGCCTTGTAAGGATTCCTCTTCCCTTCAGGCTGCCGCTTGAAGCGTTTATAAGTCCATTGATACTGTTCCGGACAGGTTGCCACACACTGCTCAATGGCCTTATTCATAGCCGCAGCCGCTACCACCGGATCGGGGTCATACTGAGCCTCTTCAGCCGCGATGAAGTGCAGGTCAAACCCTTTGGCATCCGGCAGGCGCTCAGCGAAGGCATAAATTACCCGGGCTCCGGTTTCCTGAATCATCTGATGCGGCAGGACCGGAGTCAGTGTGGGTACACCCATAAAATCAGCAAACACGCCGCGTTCACGTTTGGGCTCCTGATCCGGCAGGAAGCCCACGACACGACCTTCGTTGAGCAGGCGGAAAAGTTCTTTCACCCCGGCACCGGTGGTAGGCACCATGTTGGCCCCCACGGCTTCACGACGCCTGACCATCCAGTCACTGAAGACCTTCATCTTTGCCGGACGGTACATGGCCGTCACCTGGCAGCGGCTGGCGACGTAGGTACTGATGATTTCCCAATTGCCCAGGTGCGGAACCATGAGCAGAACCCCGGTATCTCCGCTGGCCAGATCATCCAGCAGCTCACCATGATGTACAGCGCGGATTAAACCCAGCAGCTGCTCCGGCTCATACCCCCACATCACCCCCATTTCAGCGCCGGTCATACCGTTCTGCAACAAGGTGTCATGTACCATGGCATTGATTTCTGCGGCCGTTTTATCCGGGTAGCACAAGGCCAGGTTGGTACGGGCCACTTCCCGGGAACGGGTGCGGCGCAACCACAGAAAAGCACCCAGACCGCGGCCGACACGCTGGGCCGTTGCCAGTGACGCCAATCCCATCAGGCGGACGACGCCGATCATCAGATATCCGAGAAGAGTATTCACTAACGCTGATTATCCGCAGACAGAAAGATGCTGCGCAGTGTAAGGCGATTTTTTCCTGATGCAAATTCAGATGCCGTTGTGTGCGCCGCTTCATACCGGTCTCAGAAAAAGGGCTGATTCAGAAATACCCTTAAACACAGGGCAATTTGTTCCCGGATTGCAGAGCTTTGCTACACTGAATTTTCAGGGCCCTGTCATTATGCGTCACAGGCCCACTGCAAAGGGCACCCCATGAATTCTGATTTACAGCTCAAAAACAAGCGGGTTCTGGTTGTTGATGACCTGGTAGAAGCCCGCAGCGCCATGAAAAGCATGATGGCGATGCTTGGAGCCGAAAACGTGGAAACCGCGCGCGACGGGCGGGAAGCGACCGATATGATCATGGAAAAAGACTATGATCTGGTACTTTCTGACTACAATCTTGGCAAAGGTAAGGACGGCCAGCAGGTACTGGAAGAAGCCCGTCATACCAACCGCCTGAAAGCGACCTCTGTGTTCATTATTGTGACCGGAGAAAATGCCGTCGATAAAGTCATGGGCGCCCTCGAGCATGAGCCGGACGGTTATCTGACCAAACCCTACACCCTGAGTATTCTGCGTGAACGTCTGACCCGCCTGATGGTGATTAAAGACACCCTCAAGCCGATTAATCAGGCTATTGATCTGGGTGATATTGACTGGGCCATCAGCATGGCGCACAACATCATTCAGGAGAACCCGGCCTACCTGCTGCCGGCATCACGCATCCTCGGCAAACTGCATCTGCAGCGCCAGGAGTACAGCGAAGCGCTGGAAGCTTACAACACGGTTCTTGAGCAACGTCCGGCTATCTGGGCACGTCTCGGTCAGGCGGTGTGTGTCTATCATCTGGGCGACCCGGACAAAGCCGCGACCCTGCTGCGGGAAATACTCATAGATCACCCGCTCTATGTGCAGTGTCACGACTGGCTGGCGCGCATCATGCTCGAAAAAGAAAAGAAAAAAGAAGCCCAGCAGGAGCTGCAGGCGGCCGTGGCCATCTCACCCCGAGGCGTATTGCGGCAGATTGAGCTGGGCCGTCTGGCGGTTGAGAATGATGACCATCAGGTAGCGCAGACAGCGTTTGAACAGGCCATGCGCCTTGGCCGTCACTCCTGCTATAAATCATCAGAGAACTACATGAACTTCATCAAGGCCCTGCAGCACAATCTGGGGAACTCTGATGGCAAGGACAACAAGATTCTGTGCAGCAAAGCCATGCGCGCTCTGGATGAGGTCAAACAGGAGTACGCCGGCCATAACTCCGTGATCTTCGACGCCAACATTGCTGAAAGCCACACCTATCACATGGTGAAAGACAAACAGCGCTCACGCACCAGTGCCGATAAAGCCGAAGAAATGCTCACCCGCATTAAAGATCCTACCTGCGAACAGCAGATTCAGATGACCGAAATCTACGTCGACACCGAACAGATGGATAAAGCCAAAGACATGCTGGCCGTCATCCGCGAGCGGGAGGTACCATCCGACCTGCTCAACCGGCTGGATCTGATTAAGCAACAGGTCGAAGGGACCAACAGTTCCTACTCCGCCGAGCTCAACACCCGTGGCGTGGGCTTCTACGAGAAAGGCAAATACGCCGAGGCCATTGCCGCCTTCGACGAAGCCACCAAGTACGATCAGGCCGGGGCCAGTGTGCTGCTGAACTCGATTCAGGCCAAGGTCAGCTACATTGAAACCCAGCAGATGGATCTGAAACAGCTGAAAGACTGCTACCGTCTGTTCCGCCGCATAGGCACTATCGGACAGGAAGACGAACGCTACGGACGCTATGAAAAACTCAGAGACTCCTGTGAACGCCTGCGCCGCAGTGCCGGAATCTGATTTTGGATTTTGAGCAGCTGACCGCAGCGGTCATTCACGATCTGAAGAATCAGATGCAGACACTGGTGACTGAGTCCGAGCGCATCCGGCAGGCGGTGCCGCCTTCCTACACAGATTCGATGGATGCCCTGCTGAAGCGCACACGGGGTATTCAGAGTGAAATCAGTCAGCTGATCACCCTCTATCAGATGAAGTCTCACAGTATCTTCACTTCCGATGAGGCCTGGCCGCAAAGTACTCTGCGGATGGTGACTGAACAGGCACTGGTGCAGTATCCGGGTGTTCAGATTCACATTACCGAAGGCGACGACAGCCCCGGTTTTTACAATGATTTTCTGGTGCAGATGGCCCTGGCCTGCATGGTTACTAACAGCGTTCAGGCCGGCGCTACCGAGGTCCGGCTGCAGGTAAAAACGGAAGGGGGCACCCTGATGTTCTCTGTCAGTGATAACGGACCCGGGTTTCCGGACAATATTCTCGCTGGTGAGCGCATCAGCCGCCGTATCGGCGGTACCGGCCTGGGGCTGTACTTCTCAGAGCTGGTGGCGCGCCATCATCACCGCGGTCAGCAGAAAGGTCATGTCAGCCTGAGTAATAATCCGGAAGGCGGGGCGCAGGTAACACTTACCCTGCCTTAGGGAAGGCTCAAAACCGGAACCGAGGCTTTACTCCTCACCCGTGATCCGCCACAGGCGGAAGCAGAACTCTTTGGTTTCTTTGCTGCGGTGCTCTTCCCAGCCTTTGGGCCAGGTCAGATCGAGCCCGGTTTCATGCTCCACATACACCCAGCTGCCCGGCAATAACCTGAGACTGTCAATAGCAGGCTGCAACAGGTTCTGCCCGAACGGCGGGTCAAGGAACACCAGATCAAACGGCTCCGGATTCTGCTGCAGCCACACCAGTGCATCACCCGCCCAGAGCTGCGCATTCCTGGCGTTCAGGGTCGCCAGATTCTCGCGGATCTGCATCGCCGCTTTGGCGTTCTTCTCCAGGAAAACAACCTCTTTCGCACCCCGGGACAAGGCTTCAAACCCAAGCGCACCGGAGCCGGAGAAGGCATCCAGCACACGGGCGCCTTCGACCTCATACTGCAGCCAGTTGAACAATGTCTCGCGCACCCGGTCAAGGGTCGGGCGCAAACCTTCGACCGCCGGGAATTTAAGACGACGGGAACGCCATTCCCCGCCGATGATGCGTAACTGATGCTGTGTTCTGCTGCTCAAACTGAGGGTCGCTCTGCTGGTCGGTAACGGCCTGCTGCCGGCATCTGGCATAGGCTCCGGGGGCAGTCATCTGCGCCTGCGCCAGATCCTGATACAGGCCGGGGAGATAACCGTCGGGCCACTGATGGTAGGTAAGTCCGGCATAAATGTCGATGGTACGGCTGAGGTTGAACAGATCATGACGCAGCTGTTGTGCGGTGTCTTCACGGAAGCGCGCCCACTCGCTGCGGCTCTGCGGCAGCACCTCGCCCGGTTCAGCTTCAGCGGTCCAGCCCTGTTGTTGCTGACGGTTCCACCAGATGGCGCCCGCCGGGTTCTCGAGCTGACAGAGGTTCTGCGTCCATGGCGGAGCCACCAGCTTCTGCTGACGGATGATAAAGGCCGCGGCATTGCGCAGCTCAGTGTCGGTCATAGGTCCGGCCAGCACCAGTCCAGCGGCGGATTCATGCTCAGGTTCATCCAGTTGCTCTACCAGTGCCCGGCTCCAGCCATCCACCGGCAGGGCAATGTCCGTTACCTCACCGCCGTCACGCAGAATACGGACCTGCAGCTGTTCGCTCGCGCGCCCCTGCCAGCGTACAGCCACGCCTTCGGTGCTGTGCCACAGCTGCCAGGTATCTGCGGGTAACGGCGGTAATGTCAGTGGCGGCAACGGATCGCTGTCGCTGTCCCGGGTCAGCAGATGCACCCCGGTGATAAACAGCAGACAGCCGATAATCAGGATGTTCAGGGTTGTCCGGCTGAGACCATGAAACATGAAGGTTTCCCTTATCAATGGTGCGTTTAATGATAGGATAGGCGGTATTTACGCAGGCGGCACGGTAAGCGCCTGTTCCGTGCGACTGACTCTCCGGTTCAGCGGCTGTCCATGACTGAATGCCAGCCTGAACCTGCGACGGAAACGATGACTGATCTCCATGTTTGATTTTTTCAGAAGCAAAAAGAACAAGTCCGCAAAGGACGAGCCCAGGAAAGACAATACAACCCCACAGGTTGACGCAGAAGTGCTCCGGGAAGACGACTCCCCCGGTGTTTCATCACTGCAGGAAGAGCTGACGCCGGACACTCCCGCAGAAACCGCAGCCACGCCCGAAGCGGCCACCCCGGACGAACCTCCTGCCCGGCCAGAACCCGAGCCGGTGAAATCCGCTCCGGCCCCCGCAGCTCAGGTCATCCTCGACGAACCGGCCCCCGTGGCGGAAAAGCCGGCAGAGAAGAAAGGCTTCTTCAGCCGCATGCGCGCCGGTCTGGCGAAAACCCGTGACGGATTCACTGAAGGTCTTTCAGACCTGCTGCTGGGCAAAAAAGAAATTGATGACGATCTGCTGGAAGATCTCGAAACCCAGCTGATCATGGCCGACGTTGGTGTCGATGCCACCACTGAGATCATGTCGCGTCTGACCAAACGCGTGAAGCGCCACGAACTGAACGACTCCGAAGCCCTCTACGAAGCCCTGATCGAAGAGCTGCAGGACATTCTCGCGGTATCGCAGAAGCCACTGGTGATCGACAGCAGCAAAAAGCCCTATGTGATTCTGATGGTGGGCATCAATGGTGTGGGCAAAACCACCACCATCGGCAAGCTCGCCAAGCAATATCAGAACAAAGGCAAGAAGGTGATGCTGGCCGCCGGTGACACCTTCCGTGCCGCTGCAGTTGAGCAGCTGCAGGTCTGGGGCGAGCGCAACAATGTGCCGGTGGTGGCGCAGCATACCGGTGCGGACTCTGCCTCTGTGCTGTTTGATGCCCTGCAGGCCGCCAGATCCCGTCAGATGGACATCCTTATTGCCGACACCGCCGGTCGCCTGCACACCAAAGACAACCTGATGCAGGAGCTGGAGAAGGTGGTACGGGTGATGAAGAAGATCGACCCCGAAGCACCGCACGAAGTCATGCTGGTGCTGGATGCCGGAACCGGCCAGAACGCCATCAACCAGACCAAGCAGTTCCTGCAATGGGTAGGGGTCAGTGGCCTGACCCTGACCAAGCTCGATGGTACCGCCAAAGGTGGTATCGTGTTTGCGCTGGCCAAGCAGTTCGGCCTGCCGGTACGCTTTATCGGTGTAGGCGAAGGTATCGACGATCTGCGGCCATTCAATGCCGATGAATTCACCCGGGCCCTGTTTGCCCGCAGCGACGACGACTGACGGGAACCAACCTCATGAGCATGGTGCGTTTTGATCAGGTCACCAAACGTTACTCCAAGAGTAAGGATGCGCTCAGTGATGTCTCGTTTGAACTGCAGCACGGCGAATTCGCCTTCCTGACCGGCCACAGCGGCGCCGGGAAAAGTACACTGCTGAAGCTGATGATGCTGATGGAGCGGCCGAGCAAAGGTGAGGTATTCGTCGATGGCGAACTTCTTAACCGCATGAAGCCCTCCAGGGTGCCATTCCTGCGCCGCAAGGTGGGCGTGGTGTTTCAGAATCACCAGCTGCTGTTTGACCGCAGCGTCTACGACAACGTCGCCCTGCCGTTGCTGATCGCCGGTTATTCTCCCTCCGAAGTACCACGCCGGGTGCGTGCTGCGCTCGATTCTGTGGGCTTGCTGGGTTTTGAGAAACGTAACCCGATTGAGCTGTCCGGTGGTGAACAGCAGCGCGTCGGTATTGCCCGCGCCGTAGTCAACAAACCCCAGCTGCTGCTGGCGGATGAGCCCACCGGTAACCTCGACCCGGAACTCTCTGAAGAAATCATGAACCTCTTCCTGCGTTTTCAGCAGGTGGGGGTGACCGTACTGATCGCCACGCACGACATCGCGCTGATTGAGCGTATGGGCCACCGCCGCCTGATTCTGGATCACGGTACGCTTTTTGATAAAGGTGCGGGTTCTGATAAAAACGCAGGCCCGGATAAGGGGGATGCCAATGGCCATTAAGCCCTCATCCGCCGGTGCGTCTGCTCACCAGATCCGTCTCAGGAACCGTCTTTCCGGCTGGTCACAACAGCACCAGCTGGTCGCCGTTGAGACCCTCGTGCGCCTGCTGCGTCAGCCGTTTGCGTCCATCATGACCTGGCTGGTCATCGCCATCGCCCTGACTCTGCCGGGTGCCGTGTGGATGACCTTTGATAATCTCACCCAGCTCAGCAGCCGCTTTCAGCAGTCGGGCAGCATCAGCGTGTACCTGATGCCGGGCACCCGTGAAGAGGTCGCCGTCGGCCTGCAGAACGCGCTGAACGCCGAAGACAGCGTTGCCAAAGTCAGCTACATCAGTGCCGATCAGGCTCTGAGCGAATTCCGCCGCTCATCCGGACTCGGCGATGCGCTGGACCTGCTGCCGGACAACCCCCTGCCGGGTGTGATCATGATAGAACCTGACCTCAGAGCCGCCCCGGCCGAGGTCAAAGCCATGATTGCACGCGCGGAACACGAACCGGCCGTCGACGCCGTGGTGATGGACGATGCCTGGCTCAACCGTCTTGAAGCCCTCATTGCTCTCAGCCAACGGGTGGTCTGGGTCGTCAGCGTGCTGCTGGGGATCTCCATTGTGCTGATTGTCGGCAATACCATCCGTATGTCGATTGCTAACCGGGTGGATGAAATCCGCGTAATGAAGCTGGTCGGCGCCACCGACGCCTGGGTACGCCGCCCCTTCCTCTACACCGGCCTCTGGTACGGCATGATCGGCGGACTGATCTCCTGGCTGCTGCTGATTCTCGGCTGGCTGCTGGTCAGCGGGCCGGTGCGGAACCTCGCATCACTGTACGGGTCAGAATTTGACCTTCATCCGCTGTCCGCTGCCGTAGCCCTGATCCTGCTGCTTTCTGCCATGTTCCTCGGCTGGGCCGGAGCCTGGTGGTCGGTGGTGCGTCATCTGGACGACATCGAGCCCTGAGGACACCGGCAATATTCATTGCCGGCATTGCTTCTGTCCGCTCTGTACGTACCCGGAGGGCCTCCGGCAGCGGCACTGACACACCTATACAGAACAGGGTTGAAATCTGTGATCCGGGCACGCATATTGGGTGAACATCAGCGTATAACAAGTGTCTTAGTTGTATATGCTAAACTACACGCTCTGTAAGGTATGACTTAGGGTCCTAACCGACAGAACGTCAGGAGAAATAAATGAGTCAAGGTATGCAAGCCGTATATGCCATGTCACCAGGTCAGAACCTGGAGTCCTATATCGCGACGGTCAATGCCATTCCTGTACTGTCGCCGGATGAAGAGAAAGATCTGGCTGAACGCTATCACTATCAGGGTGACCTCGAAGCCGCCCGTCAGCTGGTTATGTCCCACATGCGTTTCGTGGTGCACATTGCCCGCAGCTATTCCGGTTATGGTCTGAACCAGGGCGACCTGATTCAGGAAGGTAACGTCGGTCTGATGAAAGCCGTCAAGCGCTTTAACCCCGAAGTGGGTGTGCGTCTGGTGTCCTTTGCGGTGCACTGGATCAAGGCGGAGATTCACGAGTTCATTCTGCGCAACTGGCGCATTGTGAAAGTCGCGACCACCAAAGCGCAGCGTAAACTGTTCTTCAACCTGCGCAGCCAGAAGAAACGTCTTGGCTGGCTGAATCAGGATGAAGCCAACGCCATCGCTGACGATCTGGGCGTTGAGACCAAAACCGTATTCGAAATGGAAGGCCGTCTGAACGCCTATGACGCCGCGTTTGATGCTGGCGCAGATGACGATGATGACACCGCTTATCAGGCACCGGCCTACTATCTGGAAGACAACAGCATGGACCCGGCCCGGGTTGTTGAATCTGACAACTACGAGCAGGACGCCAACGACCGTCTCCATCAGGCACTGGATACTCTGGATGACCGCAGCCGCGCTATCCTGCAGCAACGCTGGCTGACCGAAGAAAAGGCCACACTGCACGAACTGGCTGCGCAATACGATGTGTCTGCCGAACGCATCCGCCAGCTTGAGAAGAGCGCGATGAAAAAACTCAAAACCGCGATCGGTACAGATCTGGTTCCGGCCTGATATATGAGTCAGAATAAAGGGGCGTAAAGCCCCTTTTTTTGTGCCCGCGGATCAGGTTTTGTCCTGCACCCGGGATACAGCGGGTCCAACAATAATAATTGCTCTGAGGTCTGCGGATGAAACTCAAGCAGAAATGCCTTTTCATTACCGGCGCCGCAGCCGGTATCGGTAAAGCCACCAGCCTGCGCTTTGCCGAAGCCGGTTGGTTTGTCGGCATCGCCGATGTGGATGAGCTGGGCCTCAAAGCACTGGCCAGAGAGATCGGCAGCGATAACTGCATGACACTGAAACTCGACGTCACCTCAGCCGATGACTGGCAACGCGGCCTCGACAGTTTCTGGAAAAAGACCGGGCGCCTCGATCTGCTGGTGAATAACGCCGGAGTACTGTCTTCCGGCCCGTTTGAGACCATCGACCTGAAAGCGCAGCAACGCATGGTCGACATCAACGTCACAGGAACAGTCAACGGCTGTCACAGCGCGTTTCCCTATCTGAAAGACACCCGCGAATCCCGGGTCATCAACCTGTGCTCCGCCTCGGCCATGTATGGCCAGCCATCGCTTGCTGTCTACTCGGCCACCAAGTTCGCCATCAAAGGCCTCACCGAAGCCCTCAACCTCGAATGGGAGCCCCACCGTATCCGTGTGATGGACATACTGCCCCTGTTTGTCCGCACGGCCATGGTGACCGACATGAACGCCCGCTCCGTCCGTCGCATGGGCGTCAAACTGACGGTGAACGATGTCACCCGGGTGATTTATCAGGCCGCAACCACCAACCGCCACAGATCAAAGGTGCACTGGCCAGTCGGCAGCGACACTAAGTTTCTATATCTGCTCTCCAGCATATCGCCAGACTGGATGAACCGTATGGTGAACAAATACGTTGGCATGTAAGACTGGCAACATACCGGAACGGCGGCTGCTTTAATCTCCGGGATAAGGCGTACCGGTCGCCTGGAAACTGTCTTCGAACTGACCGTCACTGCCCCCGTCATCCGCATCATCTTCCACTGATGTATCGCCCGGCTGTGTTGCACCCAGCGGCGTAGGCAACGGCACACCGTTTACCTGAAAGTGCTGTTCAGAATCATTGCTGCTCCCCTGTGCACCAGACCCGTTCGTCCCTGCAACCGGCCGGGTCACATTACTAAACTCCAGCCCTTTAACGAGGGTAAAACTGATCACGACCGTGCCGAACAACGCAAAAAAAGTACCCGGTGCCGCCTTCTTCATAGTGACCCTGAAGTCTCTCAATGAGGCATCCATATCACCGGACTCGCCCCACACACCCGCCATAAACAGGCGGAAACCCATCCACGCGAACAGCAGGCCAACCAACAGACTGACCAGCTTATACGAAGTGATCGACAGAATAATCGCAATATTTTCAGACATGGCTGCACCCAAAGGTCACGCTGCAGATGACTCTGCAAAACATGACCGATTAAAAATGGAATTCACCAAACACTACCAGACTCAGCCACGGATGTCCGGGTACAGGAAAAGCAGGAACAGGCCAACCCCACCAGAACAGCGGGGCTGAAGAGGTATTAGATCAGCTGCGTTTTACCGTGAAGCTGAAGGTCTGATCATTCATCGTCAGCACTGTCTCTTTATTCAGATCAGTCAGTACCGCGGAACTGGTCTCATACTGGCTGTCACCCGTATCGGCAACAAAATGATAGGTGAGAATCACCTGATCTTCATTTCCCGGGGTAACAGTTACTGAAAACTCTTTGATATAACCGCCGGAAAAACTGGCGGTTTTGCCTTCATCAACCGAAAACTCGATGGCACCAGACAGTGTCTGAGCAACGTCATAAGACGATGACACACTGAAAGGCTCGGCGAATGCAAAAGAGCTGATGGTGGTAAGAAGCACTGCTGCGAAGAGTTTTTTCATCATAAAATCCTTTTTTTCATCCAGAAGTGGAAATCTGAATATAGCAGAGAATGTCCGTTATTAATCTGTGACGGTGTGTAAAAAACGGTCAGATAATAATTTCAGAAATCTCTTTTATTTTTATTAAATCCTGCACCTGTATTCACTGCTCTCTGATGACCAGAGTGTGCGTGGCACCCTTCTGAAAAACATAAGCAGACGACAGAAGCTGAACATCAGCTCCCTGCTGTTTCAATGCAGTCGTTACTTTTTGCAGATAAGGTGAGGGGCTTCCATCCAGAGTCACCAGGGGATAAATCCGCACCTCACGGGCAACGCGAAGCAACTCGAAAACAGAATCAAGATGCTGAACCAGGCTAACCTGCGAGCTGTAAAGAAACAGATAATGAGAGCAGAGCGCCAGATCGAATTGCTTGTTGTTAAACGGCAACTCTGGCAGAGAACACTCAACATAGCGCCCCTGCTGTCTGCCCTGCTCATAATCGGTGAGAAAGCGCAGCATCGCATCCATACGAACCTGACCGAGCGCATCAACTGACGGAATCGACTCCCATATATACTGTGATTGTGTCGCTTCCATTTTAGGGATGATCTCAGCATAAACTTCAGCGATTCTGGCTTGCAGTTGTATTGCACTGAAGGCATACACAGGATCAGCAGAGATCACAGCCCCCCCCATAGAAGTCAGCCCACTGTTGAATGAGGCAGGTCCATCCCCACAGCCCAGGATGGATTTTTTGAGGTCTGAATCCGTAAGGCAGAACATTTTCCGGTATTCACGGAACGAACGCCCCCAGGGGACAACATGACTTAATTCCATTTCACTGATTTCTCTTTCAATTTAAACGCGAATATCCACAGGGATCTGTCTTCATGTGATATTCGTGATCATCTTCGCCAACAACTTTAAATCCGGCTCTCAGATACAGACGTATTGCCGGATTGCCTTTAAGAACCGCCAGAGATACCGGCCCCTGACCAGCCAGACGCAGTAACTGTTCAATCACCCCACCACCGTAGCCTTGCCCCTGATAGTCCGGATGTATCTGCAGCTGCAGGATTCTGATCTCCTCACAGGAGGATTCATATTGCACAATACCGATCCGTATTCCACCCAGGAACACCAGAAAGAAGAACTCATACTGCTCATCAACCCGACTGTTGTGCTCTTCATCCGTCAGCAGGGGCCCCGCATGCGCCAGATGCGGCGCCAGGGTGAGTCTGCGCAGTGTCTGCAGCTAAGGTTTGTCATCCAGTGATGCTTCAAGAAATTCAAACTTCATAAAAATTCAACTGACCTGAAATTAAACATAACGATTCAGACGCCCAGCGGGATACCAGTCTGAGGATAAACGTATGCAGCAACCTGCTTCAGATAAGAGGGAGAAACTGATAAAAAGGATTCAGAAAGAAGGGAAGTATTCTGCAGAAATGCCATGGCGGCAGGCGGTCAGGGGCGTAACAGTATGAGGCCTGCTGCGACCGGAACCTGAATGAAAACAGCGTCAGTTCACCTGAATGTTGCCATCGTTCACCTGTCTGTACACTGTGTATGGTAAGAGCACCGTGTCTGCAAGCACAGAGAAAAACGTATCGATCACCAGAAAAGGTACACCATTCAGCACCTGAAATTCATAGGCAGGCTCTGTCCTTGGCTCACCATGTAACCGACAGAAGTTGTAAGCAGCACCACTGTAAACCCGTGGGATACTTTCACACTGGCTTTTATTTTTGCCATAACTGATATCGACATGCCCTTCTTCCGGGTTGACTGTTTTCACAGTTGCACATGAGACACAGGATATTGAAAGCAACATGACTGAAACTAATTTATTCAAAATAATTCACCATTTATCTTGATAAAAAGCATACGTAATATGTAATACGATTATTTTCAGTTAAATAATGCATAGCCCTTCCTGTCGGATCAATCACTGCCATAAGGGGATTTATAGCTACACATCCTGAAAAATGTTCAGCGATTTGATGCATCCTGATAATTACACACACTCAACAGCATCATCAGCCATCACTTTTAACCTTCGCCAGAATGGCTCCATGTTCAGGGCTGATTGGCAGTCGCTTAAAGGGACTGATGTTTGCACCACCGGTATTACCTGTTGGCACCAGACCAATGGCTGTTTTTGTCGCCGCTCCAACAATGCGTAAGATCTGCCCTGAGAACTCTCTTCCGGATTTATTTTTATACGCCCACACCAGCATCAGCCAATGAACTCTGACATGCCACCAGGTTGAAGTCTGACCAAGAACATGAGCATTCTCCAGATGCCTGAAAGCAGAGACAGCATCATTTTCAGCGGAGCACTTGTCTGATTGCGCTATTTCAGCGCGAACATAGGGTGCGATCTTTTCCGGAAACCTTGACTTCATATCACCTCACCTCACCTCACCTCACTGATATTTATTGATTTGCCACACTAAAAAACTCATAACCAGAGGATAGACCCTACAACAGGAACCGCTGGTTTATATCGCATGTATCGGGCGACCAGTTAACCAGAAAGCCCTGGCAGGGCGACTAAGATAAGCCACATACCATATTACCCACTTTATCTATCACTTGGTGAAACTACTTCGTGTTAAGTAAATTAACACAACCAAAGATGATCAGACTTAAAAACAAGAATAAAATTTTGTCAGTCACTAATTATCCCTGTGACCAACCAATAATACTGACACTCCATTACTTCCAGATCCCGAAGGAATGGTGCACAAGTTGTCTTTAGTTCGGATTCCGTCGGAAAGTTTTTAAGTACTTCGTGAGAACTACCATCTGATAGCAGCCGGGTTTGGTATGTATCGCCCTCATCAGAACATCTGGAGACCGCAGTATTACTACCTTCAACATACCTGTTATCAAAAAGAACAACGCGAGTTCCGGGCAGAAATGACTCCGCCAGGCCTTTCAGAAATGGACTCTGCTGCTTAATAAGCACGTGCGAGTAGAAGAAACCAGCCAGTACACAATTAAAGTTCTGGCTTTTCGGAATATTAAAGGCATCAGCTGTTTCCGAGGTGACGTTATCAGACGCACAGCCCGATACAGCTAAATCAACCAGTTTCTGCGATACATCTGTGGCATGCACGCGTTCAGCAAAGGACGCCAGTCGGCGCGTCCAGTAACCAGTTCCACAAGCAATCTCATAGACGCATTTATATGACGTTAACTCGCGAATGCGGGCCTCAAGCCATACCAGATCCACTTGACGCTCGGGCTTAGCATAGATTGCCTCGTATTCAGGGTAGCGCTGTTCGTAGTATTGGAGCATGGTCACATCCTTAATGACTAACACACTTCGCAAAGCTATGCTTACAACATTGATAACTTAAATATCAATGCGCCTGGTGTTTCCCTATTGTTTCACATAGGGGCCAACACAACTGGTTAATTGGCTATCAAAACAGAAGCTAAAGCGCTCTGGAAGATGCTGAATAATCAAAATCAACTCTACCACATCGCCACTCATGTCAGAAGTTGAACCAGTGCAATCAGGCATTCCGTTGTCCTCCAAAACAGTATCTTTGACGAGGTAAATACCTTTCTCTGGGACTATGTCTGATATTTCATATTCTGCTTTAACGATTTCCTGATTCGCATGAACCATGCGGATTCCGGTAGTAGTAAACTCAAAAATTTCATCACATCCATTCATTGAATGTACCCAGGTACCTACTATCGGGTGGTCCTTGTATAACAGCTCACCATCCTCTCTCTCTAACTTGCCGCATGACAACAGGAATATTGCGCCAAAAACGATATTTAGAAATCTTACTTTATGACCAATCATATATTAAAAACACATATCACTTCTGTTGATCAATTTATAGCCTTCAGTTTCATAAGCATTAATGCATTTCTGGTATTTGTTCTGAAGCTTTGCCTCACCAAAGAATCCGGGCGTGTATACCTCACACACCTCCTTCATTTTTTCATCATTTTCTAAAACGGCAACCAGCTTAGCTTAGAAAATCCAACTTATAGGCTATTTCAGAGAACTGAAAATAGAGCAGGAAAGCAAGAGCAATAAAATGAATAACTGTAACAGGGTTTTTCATTTTCACCCTTACACCAAGGTGTCTACTTTACTACAGCAATCATCAAATCACCCATATGGAAGAATTCAGAATGGTACGTTTGTAGAACCATCATTAACTATTCACTGCAGCCCCACAGACCACAGTGAATTCTTTGATAAAAAAGTGATGAATAATCAACACTTACAGGTATGAGCAACACAAAGGTTGTCGCCCAGTGTCCAATAGCGTCAGTGGAATGAAGTTCAGGGTAAAGAGGGCAGACAGTGCAAACGGGCAGCTTAGTACGAGTAAATCCTGAAACGTTAACGAGATCTTTCTCAGCTATGCCAGAGAAAGCCCGCCATCAACAACCAGGGTATGCCCGACAACATAGCTTGATTCTTTTGAGCATAGCCATTGGATAGCGCTCGCTATCTCGGCCGCATCTGCAAACCTGCCTATTGGTACAAGATTACTTACGTCTTCTCTTGTATGGGACGTTTCAGCCTGTCTTCGCTCCCAACGGGGAGTCCAGGTTACACCAGGTGCAACGGAGTTTACCCTCACCCCGGACTTTATCGCTTCAAGCGCTACTGACCTCGTCAGCCCTTCAAGCCCATGCTTTGCCGCTGAGTAAGCAGCAGCACCGGGGGTCGGCCTTATCCCATTAACCGATGACACGTTAACAATGCAGCCTCCAGCACCCATGATCTCCAGCTCTTTCTGCATGCAATGCATGTGAGATATCAAATCAGCTTCCACGCTCTTTCTTAGCGCGTCGAAGGGTTGAACCTGAAACACTCCGTTTGAACCTGAATCGGGTGAGGCATTGTTTACCGCGTAATTTAAATGACCGTAGTTGGACTTTATGTACTCGAAAAGACTCTCAACATGACTTTCATCCGTACAATCAGCAGGAATAAAATCAACAGCACTTAATGCTACATCGTCTTTGACTAAGGCGAGCCATCTGTCTTCCGAGCGACCGCACGTCACTACTTTCACCCCCTGGGAAAGAAATGACCGAACGGTTGCCAAACCGATTCCAGAACTACCACCCGATACAAACGCTATTTCCATGAAGTTATACCCTCACCACTGTGACGCAGAACACCCGCTTTTCGCAGCAGGCTAAAAAGCAGCGTGTTCTTGATTGTCTCAACCCAGAAGGTATGACAACAATTATTTGTAAACTGCATTACTTTCGGTCAGCCGGATGATTAACGCCGTCATAGGTTGGAATGCCCTCTATTTTCAACGGATTGATACCTTCTAAGCAGGCCACATTAAAACCATACTGGGTCGGATTTGATCTGCGTTGGTGATGTGTATAAATACCGCAGTGACTGCAAAAATAATGTTTTGCTGTCATCGTATTGAATTGATAGAGCTTGAGTGCCCCAGAACCTTTCAGAATATGAATACCCGACAAAGGAACTGACGCCGCTATAGCGCCTCGCCTGCGACACATCGAACAGTCACACCGACGGACATCAATCAGACCATCCGGAAGGTCCAGTTCAATTTCTACTGCCCCACAATGGCAAGATGCTTTGTGCTTCGGAAGAATTTTAATTCCGTCAACTTCCTTTAGATTGATTGTCATGCCTGGCTCCTTTTTTTTGTAACACCTCAGTCAGGGGTGTAGCTTTACTGCCTACTTGCTATGTGCACTTGGGCTTGGCAACAAATGCTTGTTTAGCATGACGATTGAACCCCGCCTGCTCATAGAATTGAAACGTTTCTTCGTTGAGACGTCCTGTTTGAAGCATGACCTTATAGCAATTGTTTGCCCAAGCTAAATTTAAAGAATGTTGCAAAATTGCTTTACCATAGCCTTTCCTGCGAAAGCTCTGGTGAGTCACTACATTCTCGATCAGAGCATAGGGCCGGCACCCTCTCGTTAAGTTAGGGATAATCATCAGACTGCATGTGCTCACGAGTTTTTTATGAACAAAAACACCTAAACAATAATAGTCCGGGTTTTCCTGTATTTTATCCCAGACTAAATCGAGCGTGCCGTCCTGAGGAGCAGATTCATCCTCATCATGTAGATCCAGGTATAAATCCAGAAGCTCGTATAGTTCAGACTTTGATAGCTCTCTGATTTCCATAATTAGTGTGCATAACGCTCGGCTATGGGGCGCACCGAAGGTGCGTCCCAGAGAAGGGCCGAATGGCCCGAAGCGAACTTCAGCCGCTTGTTATGTGTTGCTACTCGCATTGATTTTTCTCAATGTAGGGGTGACTCAACTCGTAATCACACTCACATAATTGATGATTAAAACTACCGCCACCATCAAGACAGGCATCAATACTTGCCGATATAGAAGTTGTAAAGAATACCCAATATACAATAAATACTAGCAACCCAAGACCAACAAAGGTAGAAGCTAGGCCACCGGCTATTTCCATACACTTTCTAAATAAGCTCATTCTCTTAAACTTCGAGATACATTCAGCTCGAAATCGCTTACTGAATACAAAGCGCCAAAAGCTAAACAAATATTGAAGTGCCTCTAATACTTCATCCATCGCTATTTACACATAACGCCGTGCTTAGGGGCGTGATCTGCTACCACTTTCGTGGACA
>DBNK01000016.1 GCA_002298335.1 Thalassolituus sp. UBA674 | reverse complement strand
GGTGTAGAGGGGATCGATCTGACCGAGGTGATGATTGCCTCGCAGAAATCATCGGTTGCCTTTCAGGCGATGACGCAGGTGCGTAACAAGATGATTACCGCCTACGAAGACATCATGAAAATGCCAATCTAATCTCCCATGAGCCTGACTGTCTGAGGAAATGACAATGGATTCTGCCGGCAGCAATACCCCAGCTACCCGTGATCCGCTCGGTGCCGATCGCAAGCCGCTGATGGGACTGACCTTTCTGGACAATCTGTCGCAACTGCCGATGTTGCGACAGTTCGGTCTGCTGGTTGGTCTGGCCGCCAGTGTGGCCATCGGGTTTGCCGTGGTGCTGTGGTCGCAGGAGCCCGAGTACCGGCCGCTATACAACAGCATGGATGGTTTCGACGCGGGTCAGGTGGTGGAAATGCTGCAGCAGAGCCGTATCGACTACAAGGTCGAGCCCAACAGCGGCGCGCTGCTGGTTCGCAGCGAGGATCTGGCCGATGCACGTCTGCGTCTGGCCAGTGCCGGCATTTCGCCGACCGACGGCAACGTAGGCTTCGAGATTCTGGATCGTGAGCAGGGTCTTGGTACCAGTCAGTTCATGGAAACCACGCGTTACCGCCGCGGCCTTGAGGGGGAGCTGGCTCGCACCATCTCCAGCCTCTACAACGTCAAGGCAGCGCGCGTACATATCGCCATTCCGCGCTCCACCGTGTTTGTTCGCGATGATCGCAAGCCTAGCGCCTCCGTGCTGCTGGAAATGTACGCCGGTCGCCGTCTGGAGCCTGCGCAGGTGATGGCCATCGTCAATCTGGTGGCAACCAGTGTGCCGGAACTGGGCAAGGACGAAGTCACGGTTGTTGATCAGAACGGCAACCTGCTGTCCAATCAGAGCGAGCTGAACGAGCTGACAGTGGCCGGCCGCCAGTTTGATTACACCCGTCGCCTGGAAGAGACCTACACCCGCCGGGTACACAATATCCTCCAGCCGGTGCTGGGGACTGGACGTTACAAGGCCGAGGTGTCGGCGGATGTGGATTTCAGCGCAGTTGAGTCCACCGCGGAAATGTTCAGCCCCGATGCAGCGCTGCGCAGCGAGCAGGTGGTGACCGAGGCGCGTTCGGCCAATGCTGGCCCCCAGGGCGTGCCGGGTGCGCTGTCGAACCAGCCGCCGGGAGCCACCCAGGTGCCTGAACAGGTTATTGACCCGGTCACTGGCCAGCCGGTTGTTGCCGCCGTACCGCAGGACAAGCGCGAGCAGGCGGTACGCAATTACGAGCTGGATCGGCAGATCAGCCATACCCGCCAGCAGCTGGGCCGTCTCAAGCGTCTTTCGGTTGCCGTTGTGGTAGACGACCCGGCACAGATGGATCCGCAGACCGGGGAAGTCACCCGGACGCCGATCAGCGAGGCGGAAATGGCGCGCTTGACCCGTCTGGTCCAGGACGCGGTGGGGTATGATGCCAGCCGGGGTGACAGCGTCAGCGTGATCAATAGCGCGTTTGTTGCTGAAGCCGAACTGGAACCGCTGCCGGCCATCCCCTTCTGGGAGCAGCCGTGGTTCTGGGATGTTGCCAAACAGATATTGGGTATTCTGTTTGTTCTGGTGCTGGTCTTCGCGGTGCTGCGCCCGGCGCTCAAGAACCTGACAGTCGCTGGTAAGGGCGGCAGTGACAACTATCCGGCGCTGGCAGGCGGAGGTTACGATGGCATGGACGGCGGCCTGCGTGATGATCAGGTGAGTCTGTCCGGTCCTTCCTCCGGCCCGGTATTGTTGCCGCCGCCCGGCGCCGGCTACGAACAGCAGCTCAATGCGATCAAGGGCCTGTTGGCCGAAGACCCGGGTCGGGTGGCACAGGTCGTGAAAGAGTGGATTAACGCCGATGAGTGATGACGCCAGCAAACGCCCGGCCAAACTGTCCAAGCTGGATAAGGCGGCCATTTTCCTGCTCAGCCTCGGTGAGTCCGATGCGGCGGCGATTCTCAAGCACATGGGGCCCAAGGAAGTTCAGCGGGTCGGCAGTGCCATGGCTGGATTGCGCACTGTACAGCGCGATCAGGTTCAGGAAGTCATGGGCGACTTTATCGAGGTGGTGGGCGAGCAGACCGGTTTGGGCGTTGGCGCCGATTCCTATATCCGCACCATGCTTACCCAGGCATTGGGGGAGGACAAGGCCAACAGCCTGGTTGACCGCATTCTGCTTGGCGGCAGCACCTCGGGTCTGGACAGCCTGAAGTGGATGGAGCCGCGTGCCGTTGCTGATGTGATCCGCTACGAACATCCGCAGATTCAGGCCATTGTGGTGGCCTATCTTGACCCTGATATGGCCGCTGAGGTGGTTGGCTATTTCGACCACAAGGTGCGGCTGGACATTCTCCTGCGCGTGGCCGCTCTCAATACCGTGCAGCCATCGGCGCTGAAAGAACTGAACGAGATTCTCGAGAAGCAGTTTGCCGGCAACTCCAATACCTCGCGCGCGTCCATGGGCGGTGTCAAACGCACGGCCGACATCATGAACTTCCTTGAGTCCAGCGCCGAGTCGCAGCTGATCGAGTCGATCCGTGAAATCGACGAGGACCTGTCCTCCAAGATCGAGGATCTGATGTTCGTGTTCGATAACCTGGCAGATGTGGATGACCGTGGCATCCAGGCGCTGCTGCGCGAGGTCTCCTCCGAGGTGCTGATTGTCGCGCTCAAGGGTGCCGACGAGGCAATCAAGGAGAAGATCTTCCGCAATATGTCCAAGCGCGCGTCCGAGTTGCTGCAGGACGACCTGGAAGCCAAGGGGCCGGTCCGTATCAGCGAGGTCGAGGCTGCACAGAAGGAAATTCTCACCATTGCACGCCGCATGGCCGACGCCGGCGAAATTGTGCTCGGCGGCAAGGGTGGCGAAGAGATGATCTGAGCCCGGCAATCGCTGCCCTGCACATCGCGCGGTGGTATGCTGGCCGGGTTTTCCAAGCGGGGTAGGGTGTCATGTCGCAGGTCAAGAACGAAAGCGAGCTGTTGCGCAGTGGTGATGTATCAGCGTTCAGTCGCTGGGATCTGCCGAGCTTTGACGCCGAGCCGCATCATATTCCACTTGAGCGAGCGGCTGAGGCTGCGGCCAAGCCGGAAGCCGAAGCAGAAGCGGCGGCCGATCCGCAGGAGCTGGACGTGGAAGCGGTCAAGCCTTTCACCGTGGAGGAGCTTGAGCAGATCCGCGAGGAAGCCTACAACGAAGGCTTTGCCACCGGAGAAAAGGACGGCTTTCATTCCGGTCAGCTCAAGGCGCAGCAGGAAGCCAAGACTGTGCTGGCTAAGCGCACTGCCGAGCTGGACGCCCTGATGGCCCAGTTGATGGCGCCGCTCAAGCAGCAGGACGAGCAGATCGAAGACATGCTGCTGATGCTGCTGGAGCAGATGCTGCGCGCTGTGCTGCAGCGGGAAATGCAAGTCGATCGGGCGCAGGTGGTCAGCGTCCTGCGTTCGGCGCTCAAGGCATTGCCGGTGGGTGCCGAGAATATCCGGATTTACCTCAACCCCCTCGATTTCGAAAGCATCAAGGCCCTGCGTGAGCGCCACGATGAGAGCTGGCGTCTGCTTGAGGATGATCAGCTTATGCCTGGCGGCTGCCGGATTGAAACCGAGCACAGCCAGGTTGACGCTACGCTGGAGACCCGTCTGCAGCAATTGATCGCGCAGCTGTACGAGCAGCGCCGCGAGCAACGTGCGCATCCTCCCGCCGCCGATTTGCCGATTTCCGAGCGTGGTGCGGATCCGCAATGAGCAAGCCCCAGCGCATCAGTTTCGCCCGACGGCTGTCGGGGTATCAGCAGGCGCTGCACTTGCCGGCGCAGCCGGTGGTCGAGGGCCGCCTGATCCGTATGGTGGGTCTGACCCTTGAAGCCGAGGGCTGCAAGGCGCCGGTCGGCAGCCGCTGTCTGGTCATTAGCGACACGCTGCAGGGCGAGAGTCAGATCGAAGCCGAGGTCATGGGCTTTGCCGGCAGCAAAATTTACCTGATGCCGGTTGATCGTCTCGAGGGGCTGCAGCCAGGGGCTCGGGTGGTACCTTCAGCCGGTGGCGGCAAGCTGCCGATGGGGTTTGCCATGCTGGGCCGGGTGGTGGATGGCATTGGTCGTCCGCTGGACGGCAAGGGTAACTTCAAGGCCGAAGACTGGGTGGATATCAACGGCCCGACGATCAATCCGCTCAAGCGCCACCCCATTGAAGAAACGCTGGATGTCGGCATTCGCTCCATTAACAGCTTGCTGACGGTCGGCCGTGGCCAGCGTCTCGGCCTGTTTGCCGGCAGCGGTGTCGGCAAGAGTATGCTGCTGGGCATGATGACGCGCTTCACCGATGCCGATATCACCATTGTAGGGCTGGTTGGCGAGCGGGGCCGGGAGGTCAAGGAGTTCATTGAACAAATCCTCGGCGAGGAGGGCATGGCGCGCTCGGTGGTGGTTGCCTCTCCTGCCGATGACGCCCCCTTGATGCGGTTGCGCGCTGCAATGTATTGCACCCGCATCGCTGAATACTTTCGTGATCAGGGCAAGAACGTGCTGTTGCTGATGGACTCCCTGACCCGCTTTGCCCAGGCCCAGCGCGAGATTGCATTGGCCATTGGCGAGCCGCCGGCGACCAAGGGTTATCCGCCTTCGGTGTTTGCCAAGCTGCCACAGCTGGTTGAGCGCGCCGGCAATGCCGAGCAGGGCGGAGGGTCAATTACCGCGTTCTACACGGTGCTGTCCGAGGGGGATGACCAGCAGGATCCGATTGCCGACGCCTCGCGGGCGATTCTCGATGGGCACGTGGTGCTGTCCCGTCGCCTGGCCGAAGAGGGGCATTATCCGGCCATTGATATCGAAGCTTCGATCAGTCGCGCCATGCCGCAGATTGTCCCGCAGGCGTATTTGCAGAAGGCGCAGCTGTTCAAACAGCTGTACGCCCGTTATCAGCAGAGTCGCGACCTTATCAGCGTCGGTGCTTACGCCGCAGGCTCGGATCCGTTGACCGACAAGGCAATGGAAAAGATGCCTTCGATGCAGGGCTTTCTGCGTCAGGGGCTGCACGAGAGCGTGTCGCTGACCGACAGTCAGACCGGCCTGGAACAGATTCTGGGCAATGAGTGAAGCGCGTATTCGCCGGCTTGCGCCGGTACTGGATATGGCGCTGGACGAGGAGCGCAAGGCAGCCAAGGTGCTTGGACAATGCCAGAAGCAGTTCGAAGAGGCTGAGGTTCGTTTGCGTGATCTGGAATACTACTGCTCGGAATACGCCAAGGGTTGGAGCCAGCGGGGCTCCCAGGGCGTTGGTCGCGACTGGTTGATGAACTACCAGCGCTTCATGGCGCAGATGGAGGTGGCGATTGATCAGCAGCGGCAGACCGTACGCTGGCATGGCGAGAGTATCGACCGTGCGCGAGAGCACTGGCGCCAGCGCTATCAGCGGCTCGAAGCGTTGCGCAAGTTGATCGAAAAGTATCGGCAAGAGGCGCAGGCCAGAGCAGACAGGCAGGAGCAGAAGCTGCTCGACGAGCTATCCCAGCGCGCCCACTCGCAGCGCACAAATAATTCCTGACAGTAGCCGGACCCTGTGCTAAAACAAATTCTGAGTTGGCGTTTGCCAGCGTAGGACCTGACAGGGAGAAAACATGTCGATTCAGGCGTCAATGTCCACCGATAGCCAGGTTTTGACCATCAGCGTAAACGGGCGTTTTGACTTCAGTGCCCATCAGGATTTTCGCAACGCCTATGAACGTGGCGGCTTGACACCCAGGCAGTATGTCGTTGACCTGCAGGATACCGACTACATCGATAGCTCGGCGCTGGGCATGCTGCTGCTGTTGCGCGATCATGCTGGTGGCGACAGCGCCGATGTGCGTATCGTTCACTGTAACCCGGATGTGCGCAAGGTTCTGAGTATCTCCAACTTCGAACAGCTGTTCAGCATCGAATAATCATGTCCAGTACCGGCGCTGACGGCATAGACCCGGATCAGGGTGCCCGGCCGTTGATGGTGCTGGTGGCTGATGACAACCCTGCCGACCGCATGATCCTACGGCGTCTGGTCGAACGTCTTGGGCACCAGGTCCATGAGGCAGAACACGGGCAGCAGGCCGTCGAGCTGTTCGCCTTGCATTCCCCCGATATCGTGCTGCTTGATGCGCTGATGCCCACCATGGACGGCTTTGAAGCAGCCCGCAGGATCAAGCTGCATGCGGGTGAGGATCTGGTGCCGATCATTTTTCTCACCAGCCTGACGGAGACGGGTGCGCTGGTGAAGTGTCTTGAAGCCGGCGGTGACGACTTTTTGACCAAGCCCTATAACCCGGTGATCCTGGAAGCCAAGATACGCGCGTTCCGACGCATGCGTGAAATGCATCAGACCCTGCAAAGCCAGCGCGATGTCATCGCCGGGCAGCATGCCGGGCTGCTGCGGGATCAGCAGCTTGCCAAAATCGTGTTTGACCGGGTGGCGCACGCTGGTGCGCTGAACGACAGCTGCCTGCGTTACCTGCAATCGGCCTACGCAATGTTCAATGGCGATATTTTGCTGGCGGCGCACCGACCGTCCGGTGAGCTGCACCTGCTGCTGGGCGACTTTACCGGCCACGGACTCTCTGCCGCGATCGGGGCGATGCCACTGGCTGAAGTGTTTTATGCCATGACCGCCAAGGGGTTTGCGCTGCGGGATATTCTGCTTGAGCTTAATGGCAAGCTTGGCCGCATCCTGCCGGTGGGGATCTTCTGCTGCGCAGTACTGATCGAGCTGAACGCCGCCAAGGGGCTGGTGGAAGTCTGGAACGGCGGTCTGCCTGAGGTACTTGTGCTCGGCCGCGATGGCGCGTTGCTGCAGCGGGTGCCGTCCTCCAATTTACCGCTTGGGGTGGCCAATCGTGAGCGCTTCAATCCCGAGCCGACGGTTATGGCAATGCAACCGGGCGAGCGTTTGCTGTGCTGGACCGATGGCATCATTGAATGCCGCAATGCTGCGGGCGAACAGTTTGGCGAGCATGGGGTGCTGCAGGCGGTCGCTGCGCATGCCGGTCGGCCGGATGAGGTGTTTGACGGGTTGCTTGACGCTTTGGCGCATTTCCACGGCAGTGCAGAGGACGATATCAGTCTGTTACAGGTTGTCATGCCAGAGCGTGAGCTGGCGCAGGCGATATTGCCCGCGGCCTTGGGGGCGACAGCCCAGACAGGGCAAGACTGGCAGCTGAGCTACACCTTTCGCGCGGCAGCCATTCGCGAGCAGAACCCGTTACCATTTCTGATGCAGACGCTGATGTCGGTACAAGGGCTGCGCAGCCGCGCCGGGAGTCTGTTCACGGTGCTCAGCGAGCTCTACAGCAATGCTCTCGAACACGGCCTGTTGCGACTGGAGTCAGCCTGGAAGCAGGACTCCGACGGCTTTGCGTTCTACTATCAGGAGCGCGGTGCCCGTCTGCAGAGGCTGGACAATGGCTGGATTCGCTTCTGGCTGGACCACCAGCCTGTTGCCGGGGGTGGTTGTCTGACCATCGAGTGCGAGGACAGTGGCGCCGGTTTCGCGTCGCCTGGTACTTCGGCTGACTATGCCGGGCGCGGGCTGGCGCTGATCAGCGCGTTGGCCGATGAGGTCAGCTTCAGCGCGCAGTGCAGCCGGGTCAGGGTGGTCTTCCACTGGTCGCTTGGGCATACTGATCCGCACTGAGAATTGAACATACCCCCATCGAAAAGGAATACAGCGCGATGGCAGATCGCAAGCCGGACATGGATGTGACTGTGCAGCAGGGCCTGCGGGAGTTGATGCAGGATGACTACCCGCTGTTGCTGGAGACGTTTCTGGCCGATGCCGGCAAGCGTTTGCGTCAATTGCACGACGCCCTGGCTCAGGGTGACATGAATGCCTACCGTCAGGCAGCGCACAGCTTCAAGGGCAGCGCCGGCAACATGGGAGCCCTGGCGCTGGAGCAGGCCTGTCTGGACGCCGAAGCCGCTGGTGTAGCGGGGGATCAGCAGGTCGCAGCCAGCGTGCTGATCGAGATTGAGCAGGCGTTTGACCGCCTGCAACCGTTGCTCGCGTAGTCTTTACTTCCCACGTTTTCAATATTGGCCCGCAGTTTGCAGATACTCTCCTGACATATTGGCCAAGCCTTTTCAGGTGGAGATGACATCATGCCGGTCGGGCAGAATCTGATGGCGCTTTTCAGCGCCGACTTTTCCCGTGACACAGTCTCCGGTATTGCTTCCGGTCGCAGCAAGGCAGGCGATTCCGGGGCGGTGGCGGCGTTTTCGGCGATTCTTGCCGAGCAGACGCCAGAGGATCTGGATGCCCTGATGCAGCAGCTTGCTCAGGCGACCGGCGCGGACCAGGCGGCGCTGCCGCTGCCTGCCCTTGTTGCCGCAGACGGCAAGGATTTGCCGGAAAGCATGCAGAGCTGGTTTCAGCAGTTGGCGCAGCTGGTCGGCGCCGCCGACGCCGCCTCTGCAGAGGATGTGGCTACGGGTGATGGGCTGGCTGGGGATGACTCCGACAGCATCCTGGCGGGAATCAGTGAACAATGGCAGCAGTGGCTCGCACGTCTGCCGAGTCAGGAAGCACCCGCTGACACTGAAGCTGGCGACGGGGCTTTGACGCCTGGCGTCAATCCTGCTGCCGCTGCGCTTGTCGCTGTTGAGGCAGCGGCGCAGGCTGCTCCTGCTGAGGATGAGGCGGGTGACCCGCTGCTTGCGGGCGCAGGACGCGGCCCGTCCGGAGCCGATCTGGCTGCGCAGCTGCGCGCGCTGCTGCGGGGTGACGCTCAGGCCGGCGCGTCCGCCGATGCGTCTGCCCGCGAGGCGGCAACCCGGGCGGCGGAGGGCACCACAGCTCAGGCTGAGGCCGGCAATCGTCAGGTGCTCTCCGACACCCAGCAGCGTGTGCTGCAGGGGGTGGGCGGTGAACAGCCGGCCTCTGTCGGCAAGCTTATCGAGCAGCTTGAGTCACGCCTCGCGGCGCGCGCTGGCGGTCTGGATGCTGAATCAGCTGATGCCGGCAAGAGCGCCGCCGCGGCGCAATTGCATGCCAATGGGCAGTCTGCGCTGACCGCTCGACCGGTCACTGGCGTGGCTCAGACCCTGGGTGTACCCATGGGGCAGGCCGGCTGGAGCGAGGCGGTGGTCAACAAGGTTATGTGGATGTCCAGCCAGAATGTGAAGTCGGTTGAGATTCAGCTCGATCCGGCAGAGCTCGGGCCGCTGGAAATCCGTATTCAAACACGTGGACAGGAGCACCAGGTGCAGTTTGTCAGTCAGCATGCAGGCGTGCGCGATGCGCTGGAAGGGCAGATGCATCGACTGCGTGAAATGTTTACCCAGCAGGGGGCATCGCTGGTCGACGTCAACGTATCCGATGGCTCGGCGGATGGACGTCAGTCCCAGAGCGCTTTCGCCGGTCTGGCGGATCAGGGCGGCAGCAGTGGCCGCGGCAGTCATGGCGCTGCTGCGTCCCATGGTAATGAAGACATGCCAGTCGATGATCCTGTCGCTACACTGCAGACCCGACTGGCGGCCGCGCGGCTGGTTGACTACTACGCCTGATACACCCGCTCAGGGTTATCTGACATCGAGGTAGCTTCGGCTGCCTCGGTTCTGTCGCCCGGCCCGCACCGGGCAGCAAAGACATTTTTCCTTCAAGTCAGTATCCTATGACCTTTGCTGGCGCGTCGGTATTGCTGCAGTGCGCTGGAGCGCACAGTTGGCCTGATACTGGCACGCTGGATGCATGCATCTACATGAACCGTGGCTGAAAGGCCTAATTGACGGAATATTGGCATGGCAAAGCAATCGGAATCTGTCGAAGACGACGTGCAGGAAAAGCCGGCAAAGAGCCGCAAGAAACTCTTCATTCTGATCGGTATCGGGCTGTTTGCCCTGCTGGTCTCGGCGGGCGGCGTTGCCTTCTTTCTGCTCGGTGGCGAGGATGCCCCCGAGCAAGAGGTGCCGGCAGAGCCGGTACAACAGGAGGCCATTTATCAGCCGCTGGATCCGGCCTTTGTCGTCAACTATGCAGTGTCCGGTCGCCAGCGCTACATGCAGGTCAGTGTGGTGCTGATGAGTCGTGATGCCGCCGGCATGGCCAAGCTCAACCAGCACCTGCCGCTGATTCGCAATCAGCTGGTAATGCTGTTCGGCAGTGAGGATTTCGAGTCGCTGATGACTCCTGAAGGCAAGCAGGCGCTGCGCGACAAGGCGACCCTGGCCGTCAAGGCGTTGCTTGAAAAGGAAGTAGGTAACCCGGTCATCGAATCGGTGCTGTTTACCAACATGGTTCTTCAATAGGACACATCTATGGCCGTACAGGATCTGCTGTCCCAGGATGAGATCGACGCCCTTCTGCATGGTGTGGATGATGGCGCCATTGATACCGATCTCGACAGTGACCCCGGTTCGATCAAGAGTTATGACCTGACCAGCCAGGATCGTATCGTACGTGGGCGTATGCCGACGCTGGAAATGATCAACGAGCGTTTCGCCCGCTACACCCGTATCAGCATGTTCAACCTGATGCGTCGCTCCGCTGACGTGGCCGTTGGCGGCGTGCAGGTGATGAAGTTTGGCGAGTACGTCCACACCCTGTATGTGCCGACTAGTCTCAATCTGGTGAAGATGAAGCCGCTGCGCGGCACGGCCCTGTTCATCCTGGACGCCAAGCTGGTGTTCAAGCTAGTCGACAATTTCTTTGGTGGCGATGGTCGTCACGCCAAGATCGAAGGGCGTGAATTTACGCCGACCGAGCTGCGCGTCGTGCGCATGGTGCTGGACCAGGCGTTTGTGGATCTCAAGGAGGCCTGGCAGGCGGTTCACGATGTCACCTTTGAATACGTCAACTCCGAGGTAAACCCGGCACTGGCCAACATTGTCAGTCCGAGCGAGGTGGTGGTGGTCTCAACCTTCCATATCGAGCTCGATGGCGGCGGTGGCGATCTGCATGTCACCATGCCCTATTCGATGATCGAGCCGCTGCGCGAGGTCCTTGATTCGGGCGTTCAGTCTGATGTGGACGAGCATGACGAGCGCTGGGTGCGTGCCCTGCGAGAAGAAATCACCGGTGTGAAGGTGCCGCTGAACGCGACCGTGGTCAAAACCGAGCTCAAGTTGCGTGATCTGCTGAGCATGCAGGCAGGTGATGTGATCCCGGTGGAGATGCCCGACTATATGGTGCTCTGTGCCAACGGCGTGCCCACCTTCAAGAGCAAGCTGGGGTCGGTCAAGGGCAACCTGGCGCTGCAGATTCTTGGGCCGGTCACGCGACCGCGCTGATCGACCACCACAATCAATAACAGGGGACAGCGAGATGGCTGACGACAACAAACCCGATGAAATCAGCCCGGAAGAGCAGGCTCTGGCGGATGAGTGGGCGGCGGCGCTGGATGAGGCCGGTAACGCCAATCAGGACGACATTGATGCGATGCTGGCTCAGACCGGTTCGCAGCCACGCATGCCGATGGAAGAGTTCGATGCCTCGGCACGCACCAGCCGCTCCGCCGAGGACATGGACCCCGGCGACAGCCCGAATCTGGACGTCATTCTTGACATTCCGGTTACCATCTCGATGGAGGTCGGCAATACCGAGATCACCATTCGCAACCTGTTGCAGCTGAACCAGGGCTCGGTGGTGGAGCTGGATCGGCTGGCCGGGGAGCCGCTGGACGTCAAGGTCAACGGTACGCTGATTGCACATGGAGAGGTGGTGGTGGTGAACGAAAAGTTCGGCATCCGTCTGACCGACGTGATCAGCCCCTCCGAACGCATCAAGAAGCTGCGTTGATGCGCACGTTGATCGCGACGCTTTTGGCGTCTGCGCCGTTGCAGGTGCTGGCGCAAGGGACTGAGCCTGCAGCCGTCGCGGCAGTCGGTAATGTCGGCGGCGGATCACTGGCCTTGCAGCTTGGCCAGTTGGCCCTGGGGCTGGGGTTTGTGGTTGGCCTGATTGTGCTGCTGGGGTGGCTGCTGCGTCGAGTCGGCCCGCTCGCAGCCCAGGGTGGCCAGCATATCCGTCTGGTCAGCAGCCTGCCGCTCGGGCCTCGCGATCGTTTGCTTCTGGTCGATGTGGGGGGGACGCAGATGCTGCTCGGGGCTTCCCCAGGTCGTATCAATACATTGCATGTGTTTGACCATCCGGTGGCGGATCTTCAGGCCGATGTCGCAGCCAATGGCGATTTTGCTCGCAAGCTGCAGGCGCTGCTGAAAAGAGAGGGGCAATCGTGATGCGCTGGCTGGGACTTTTCCTGATCCTGCTTGCGCCGTCGGTTCTGGCCCAGTCGGCTGCAGATCCGCTGACCATGCCGGCGATCACCTTGAGTACCGACAGCGAGGGGCAGCAGACCTATTCGGTCAGTCTGCAGATTCTGCTGCTGATGTCGGCGCTGACCTTTATTCCCGCCTTTGTCATGATGATGACCAGCTTCACCCGGATCATCATCGTGTTCGCTATCTTGCGTCAGGCGCTGGGCTTGCAGCAGACGCCGTCCAGTCAGGTATTGATCGGTCTGGCGCTGTTTCTGACCCTGTTTATCATGGCGCCGGTGTTCAGCAAGATTAACGAATCGGCCCTTCAACCCTATCTCAATGAGCAGATGCAGCCGCAGCAGGCGCTGGAAGCGGCCAGCCTTCCACTGCGTGAGTTCATGCTGGCGCAGACCCGTGAGACGGATCTGGAGCTGTTTGTACGTCTGGCCAAGCGTACCGATCTGACCGGGCCGGACGAGGTGCCGTTTCATATTCTGGTGCCGGCGTTCGTTACGTCCGAGTTGAAAACCGCCTTTCAGATCGGCTTCATGATTTTCATCCCCTTTCTTGTCATCGACCTGGTGGTGGCCAGCGTGCTGATGGCCATGGGTATGATGATGTTGTCACCATTGATCATATCGTTGCCGTTCAAGATCATGCTGTTCGTGCTGGTTGACGGCTGGGCGCTGATTATCGGTACCCTGGCCGCCAGTTTCGCGGTTCCCTAGGAGGCCTGCAGATGAGTCCGGAAGTGGCGGTTGGTCTGTTCAGTCAGGCGTTGTGGTTGACCTCGGTGGTGGTCGCCATTGTGGTCTTGCCGAGTCTGCTGATCGGCCTGATTGTCGCCATGTTTCAGGCGGCAACCCAGATCAACGAGCAGACCCTCAGTTTTCTGCCGCGCCTGCTGGTCACCTTTATTACCCTGATCTGGCTGGGACCCTGGCTGGCCAGCCAGATGGTCGAGTTCACCGACACGCTGTATCGCCAGATTCCCGGATTGATCGGCTGATGATCGAGTTGTCCAGCGCCGAGCTCAGTCGCTGGGTGGCGAGTTACCTGTGGGTGCTGTTTCGCATAGCCTCCCTGTTGATGACCATGCCGGTACTGGGCACCCAGCTGCTGCCTGTGCGCGTGCGTCTGTATTTCGCACTGGCTCTGACCTTGCTGATTGCGCCGCAGGTGGGTGAGGTGCCGTTGCTGGACGCGCTGTCCCTGAGTACCTGGATAGTGATTGGCGAACAGATCCTGATCGGCGCGGCGATGGGGTTCTCACTGCAGCTGCTGTTCCAGATTCACGTCCTGGCGGGGCAGATCATTGCCATGCAGATGGGTCTTGGTTTCGCCTCCATGAACGATCCGTCGACCGGTATTTCCGTCGCGGTGGTGGCCCAGGTGTTTACCATGCTGGTTACGCTGCTGTTTCTGGCAATGAACGGCCATCTGGTGGTGCTGGAAGTGCTGGCGGAGAGTTTTACCACCCTGCCGATCGGGGAGAGTCTGGGGCGCATGGATTTTCAGGCCCTGGTGCTACGGTTTTCGTGGGTGATGGCGGCGGCCATTCTGATCGGCCTGCCGGCTATTACGGCACTGCTGATCGTCAATATCTCATTTGGTGTCATGATGCGTGCCGCGCCGCAGCTGAATATTTTCTCGATCGGTTTTCCGCTGACGCTGGTCTTCGGCCTGTTCATCATGTGGGTCATGATGGGTAACGTACTGGGGCAGTATCAGGAGCTGGCGTCGGATGCCCTGATCTGGCTTCGCGGTTTGGTGAGGGCGAGCTGATGGCAGAGTCCGACAGCGGTCAGGAACGCACAGAGGAACCCACGAGCAAGCGACTCAAGGAGTCGCGTGACAAAGGGCAGGTTGCGCGCTCGCGCGAGCTCAATACGCTCGCCGTCGTGATGGTCGCAGCGGTTGGCTTGCTGATGCTGGGCCCGGCAATGGCGCAGAAGATGATGGACCTTATGGTCTTCAATTTCTCGCTGGAGCGTGAAGCGCTCTATGGTACCGATGCCATGGGGTTGCATCTGTTTGCCTCCTTGCGCGAGGGTCTGGAGATCCTCGGGCCGCTGTTTGGCCTGTTGCTGATTGCATCCATTGTCGGCCCGATCATGCTCGGGGGCTGGCTGTTCAGCATCAGCTCGCTGGCGCCGAAGTTCGAGCGCATGGACCCGTTGGCGGGTCTCAAACGGATGTTTTCGGTCAAGGCGCTGGTGGAGCTACTCAAGGCGCTGGCGAAGTTTCTGGTGGTGCTGGGTGTGGCGCTGGTGGTGCTGCAGGTGCGCACCGAGGACTTGCTCAGCATGGCCAAGGAACCGCTGCCGGCCGCCATCATTCACAGCGCCTGGGTGCTCGGCTGGTCGCTGCTGATTCTGTCCTGTTCGCTGATTTTGATCGCAGCGGTGGATGCGCCTTTCCAGCTGTGGGATCACAAGCAGAAACTGCGTATGACCAAGCAGGAAATCAAGGATGAGTACAAGGATTCCGAAGGCAAGCCCGAGGTGAAATCGCGGATCCGTCAGTTGCAGCGGGAAATGGCCGAACGGCGGATGATGAGCAAGGTGCCGCAGGCAGACGTCGTCATTACCAACCCGACCCATTTTGCGGTTGCCTTGAAGTATGATCCGTTGTCTTCTGGTGCGCCTGTGGTACTCGCCAAGGGGGCTGATTTTATCGCCCAGCGTATTCGCGAGGTAGCTAACGAGAACCAGATCATCATTCTCGAGTCGCCACCGCTGGCGCGAGCAGTCTATTACAGCACCGAGATCGACCACGAGATTCCATCCGGGCTGTATCTGGCTGTGGCGCAGGTGCTGGCATACGTATTCCAGTTGCGCCAGTATCGGGCGGGGCAGGGTAAGCGGCCGGGGCCGATGCCGGACCCGACCATCCCGGATGATCTCAAGCGTTGAGGCTGAAGCCAGTTCAGGGCTGGCTGGCCGGCGCCTGATGCAGTTCCAGATCCTGAATCAGATGGCCAAGATCCTCCTCCATCAGACGGCGCAATTCGGTTTCGTACTCTTCAATGGAACCGGACAGATCAAGAATAATTTCCACCCGGCGATTCAGGGCGCGGGTCTCTGGCCACTCGTTGCTGGCCCGCGGGCGCGTTTCTGCATAGCCTTGCACGCGCATGCGTTCGGGCTTGATCGTCTCGTTGTACAGCAGCGCGTTGGCTACCGAGGATGCACGGGCGGCCGACAGATCCCAGTTGGACTGGAAGCGGCTGGTGTTGATGGGAATGTTATCGGTATGGCCTTCGATGGTGATTTCACCCGGCAGCTCGGCGAGTACCGTGGCGATGCGATCGAGCATGTCCTGGAACTCGGGGGTCATCTCTGCTGAGCCGGAGGGAAATGAACCCTTTTCCTCGACTCGGATGATGATGCGCTTGCGGTCATTTTCCAGTTGCAGGCGACCTTGAGCCAGTTCGTTTTCGAGCACGTCGCGCAGGGCATCCATGCTGGTGTCGATCTGCTCTTTGGTGGTGTCCTGAACCTGCTTCTGGACATCCGCTTCCAATTCCTCACGCAGTGTTTCGAGCTTTGGATCCTGTTCGGTCGTTTGCTGGCGTACGCTGTCTACCGGCGTTGGCTCGGGTTTGCCTGGCGAGAACTTGTCAAAGATGGGGCTGGTTCCCATGGGGATCTCCAGCGCCGGTACCTCGCGTTGCACGCCAAAGGCCGCAGACAACTCGCCGGCGATTTGCTTGAACTTCTGCGCGTCGATCTCGGAGAACGACAGCAGCAACACGAAAAAACACATCAGCAGCGACATCAGGTCGGCGAAGGTCATTACCCACGCAGGTATCCCCGCGGGGCAGGGTGGGCATTCCTGTTCTTCTTCTTCAGCGGCCATAACGACTGATTATCCTTCTGCCGTTACCCGCTTGCCTTCCTTCATGTAGGCCTGCAGCATGGATTCAATAACGCGTGGATTCTGGCCACTCTGGATCGCGAGCAGTGAGTCGATGACCATGGATTTGAGCATGTCTTCTTCGCCTTTACGCGCGGTCAGCTTGTCAGCGATGGGCAGCATGAGCATGGTCGCCATCATGGCACCATAGAGAGTGGTGAGCAGGGCCACGGCCATGGCCGGGCCGATGGATTTCGGGTCATCCATGTTGGCCAGCATGGCCACCAGACCAATCAGTGTACCGATCATGCCCATGGCCGGGCCGACGTCGCCCATGGCCTTGAAGATGGCGATACCATTGTCGTGGCGCTCACTGGCCTGTTTCATTTCCTTGGTCATCAGGCTGCGCACGACTTCAGGGTCGTGACCATCGACCAGCAGTTGAATGCCTTTGCCCAGGAAGTCATAGCTGACCGGCTTGCCCTCCAGCGAGAGCAGGCCGCCCTTACGGGCCATCCCGGCAAGCTCCACCACTTCATTGATCAGAGCATCCGGCTTGACGGTTTTGAACATAAAGGCCTTGGCCATGATGCCGGCAATACTGAGAAAATGACCCAGCTCAAACTTCATCATCACCGCAAACAGACTGCCGACCACAACAATAAGAAGTGACGGAACGTTCACAAACATTGAGATATCGCCACCCAGTATCATGGCGAAGATAACAATACCGAAAGCGCCTAAGACGCCGACGAGCGATGCGAGATCCACTGCTGCTCCTGTTTATAGGTTGTTCAGATATCTTCTGTCAGTTTAGACGCTGTCTCGGTTTCTTCCTGTCAGGTGTAAAAATTTCGTACTTCCGGCGCTGGGCCGGAGTCATGCAGACTTCGTAAATAATGGCGTCGGAGCCCGGCTGAACGGGGCTCAGTCGGTTGACCGGGCGGGGTCTTGGGTTTAGTGTTGCCGCTTTGATCCGGGGGGCGTTATGGCTGGTAAGAAAACCGCATTCGAATTTGAAAAATCACTGGCAGAGCTGGAAGCTCTGGTTACCCGGATGGAAAGCGGTGACATGACTCTGGATGAGAGTCTCACGGCGTTTGAACGTGGTGTCAGCCTGACCCGTCAGTGTCAGCAGGCGCTGAGCAGTGCTGAACAGAAAGTGCGGCTGCTGATGGAAAACAACGGCAGCAGTGAAGCCATGCCCTTCAACACCCGGGATGACGCTGAATGACGCTGAGTGAAGTCCGGGGACGTATTGCGTCACTGATTCCCGAATACCTTGGCCGTCTGGATATTGCTGATTCACGCCTGTCAGAGGCTATGCACTACGCCCTGATGAACGGTGGTAAGCGCCTGCGGCCGTATCTGGTGTATGCCACCTGCCAGATGCTCGGCGGGTCTCAGAGCCAGGCGGATGCAGCCGCACTGGCACTGGAAATGGTGCACAGCTACAGTCTGGTGCACGACGACCTGCCCGCAATGGACAACGATGACCTGCGTCGTGGCAAGCCCACCTGTCATATCGCCTTTGATGAACCCACTGCCATTCTGACCGGTGATGCGTTGCTGACCGCGGCGTTTGAGCTGCTGGCGGAAGATGATGGTTTGTCGGCGCAGCAGCGTCTGCGTCTGGTGCAGGTTCTCAGCCGCGCGGCCGGTGCTTCCGGCATGATAGCCGGGCAGTGCATCGACCTGAGTCACGTCGGCAAAAGCATGTCTCTGCAACAGCTCAGCCGTATGCATAATCACAAAACCGGTGCCCTGATTGCCGCTGCGGTGCAGATGGGCGCCATCTGTGCTCTGGCGGACAGCGACCCGCTGACGGAAACCGCACTGTCTGATTACGCGGCGGCCATTGGTCTTGCGTTTCAGGTGCAGGACGATCTGCTCGATATTGAAGGTGACACCGCCACGCTGGGTAAAACTCAGGGCGCCGACCTGCAGCTGAACAAGCCCACCTATCCGGCGCTGCTGGGTCTTGACGGTGCCCGGGCCGAGGCCAGAGCGCTGGTGGACCGGGCGCATGAGGCCCTGTCAGGCCTGTCTGTTGATACCTCTGTGCTGGCTGATCTGGCGGATTACATTATCACGCGTGATCATTAAGCCCTGACACGTTAAAATGTCCCTCTTCTATTCTGGTTTGATCCTGTGCGGTCAAACCCCTGCGGAAACCGAATTTGCTGATGTTTACTGAGATTCCCTCCACGCGCCCTGATACCCCGTTGCTGGATCAGATTGATTCGCCGGCTGATCTGCGTGCGCTGGATGAGAACCAGCTGAATCAGGTCTGTGAAGAGCTGCGTCATTTCCTGCTGTACAGCACCGGTCAGTCCGGTGGACATTTTGGCGCGGGTCTGGGCGTGGTCGAGCTGACCGTCGCCCTGCATTACATCTTCAATACGCCCGATGACCGTGTGGTCTGGGACGTGGGCCATCAGGCCTATCCGCATAAGATCCTGACCGGCCGCCGCGAAGAGATGCACCGCATCCGCACAGCGGGCGGCCCGGCGGCCTTTCCGTCGCGCGAAGAAAGCAGCTACGACACTTTCGGTGTCGGCCATTCCAGCACTTCCATCAGTGCGGCACTGGGTATGGCGCTGGCCTTCCGTCAGCAGCAGAAAGACAACCAGTGTGTCGCGGTTATCGGTGATGGTGCCATGACGGCGGGCATGGCCTTCGAAGCCCTGTGCCACGCCGGTCATGAGAAGGCCGATATGCTGGTGATCCTCAATGACAATGACATGTCGATCTCCAACAACGTCGGTGCCCTGAACAAGTACTTCACCCGTATCTGGTCGAGCAAAACCTACTCCGCCATGCGTGAAGGCAGCAAAAAAGTGCTGGAGATCATTCCTTCAGCATGGGAGTTCGCGCGCAAAACCGAAGAGCACATGAAGGGCATGGTTGCTCCGGGTGTGATGTTTGAGGAGCTGGGCTTTAACTACTACGGTCCGATCGACGGGCATGATGTCGGTGAGCTGATCAGCACGCTGGAAAACCTGAAGCAGTTGCCGGGGCCGCGTTTCCTGCACATCGTGACGCGCAAAGGCAAAGGGTTCAAACCTGCCGAAGAAGACCCGATCAAATACCACGCGCTGAAGCCGATAGCACCTGCGGCCCAGAGCAGTGCGCCGAAAAAACCGACCTATTCCAACGTCTTCGGTGACTGGTTATGTGATATGGCCGCCCGTGATGAGCGTCTGAATGGTATTACCCCGGCCATGCGTGAAGGCTCCGACATGGTGCGCTTCTCGGAAGAGTATCCGGACCGCTACCACGATGTCGCCATTGCCGAGCAGCATGCCGTCACACTGGCCGCGGGTATGGCGTGCGAAAACATGAAGCCGGTGGTGGCGATTTACTCCACCTTCCTGCAACGCGCCTACGACCAGCTGATCCATGATGTTGCCCTGCAGAACCTCGACGTTCTGTTCGCCATCGACCGTGCCGGTCTGGTGGGAGAAGACGGCCCGACGCACCACGGTGCCTACGATCTCAGCTATCTGCGCTGCATACCCAATATGGTGGTGATGGCACCTTCGGATGAAAATGAATGCCGCCAGATGCTTTACACCGGTTACTGTTACGACGGCCCGGCCGCGGTGCGCTACCCACGCGGCAGCGGAACGGGTGCGGTGCCTGCGGACGACATGACCGCTCTGCCTCTGGGCAAAGGCATCATCCGTCGTGAAGGGCAGGGCGGCGTTGCCATTCTGGCCTTCGGTGCGCCACTGGCGGCGGCACTTCAGGCCGCTGAGTCACTGGATGCCACGGTTGCTGACATGCGTTTTGTGAAGCCGCTGGATACCCAGCTGATTCAGCAGCTGGCAGACTCCCACGATCTGCTGATCACCGTTGAAGAAAACGCTGCTATGGGCGGTGCCGGTTCTGCCGTACTGGAAGTGCTGGCTGCCGCCGGTAAGACCGTGACGACGGAAGTACTGGGTATTGAAGACCGCTTTATTGAGCAGGACAGCCCGGCCAAACAGCGGGTGGAAACCGGCATTGATGCCACGGCCATTCTGAACGCGGCGCGTCGTCATCTGCCGGAAGTGATCAAGGCGCGGAATATCTCAGGTTCCTGATACCACATATCCTGAAATGAAAAAGCCGGGCAACTGACCCGGCTTTTTGCTGTTCTGAGGTGCGGAATTACTCCGGCTCTTCATCCTGATGGGACAGGTAGTGTCCGAGCTTGCTGGCCTTGGTGTTCAGATAACCGATGTTGTAAGGGTTGCGGCCAACCACAATAGGAATACGTTCGGAGACAGTAACACCAGCCTCTGACAGGGCCGTCACTTTACGCGGGTTGTTGGTCATCAGACGGATGGAGCTGATGCCCAGGTGTTCCAGCATCGGCTGACACATGCCGTAATCACGGATGTCGGCACCAAAACCCAGCTGCTCGTTGGCTTCAACGGTATCGGCACCCTGGTCTTGCAGGTTATAGGCGCGGATCTTGTTCAGCAGACCAATACCACGGCCTTCCTGTCGCAGGTAGAGCACCACTCCGCGTCCGGCCTGCGCGACTGAGCGCAGCGCTTCTTCGAGCTGGAAACCACAATCACACCGCATGCTGAACAGAGCATCGCCGGTGAGGCACTCGGAGTGCGCACGCAGCAAAACCGGGGCACCATCGGTAAAGTCACCCATGGTCAGCGCCAGATGCTCTTTTCCGGTCTCTACTTCCTCGAATCCGTGCATATCAAATACACCGAACGGGGTAGGTAACCGTGACGTTGCAACGTAGCGGATGTTCACCAGAATGGCCTCTGTCAGATCTTCAGGGGCGCGTATTCTAGCAGCATGAAACCGGCTTGTCCTTCTGTGGAGGGGATTCAGTGTTGCAAAAACCGCCTGTCAGTGAGTACTTACCGCCTTGCGGTTGATCCTGATCACACGGGCGGCTGTACTGCCTCCCGTGTGTTCTTTGATCAGGCCGGGTAACGGATGAAAGCCCGGGCCGTCTGGGCAATAATGGCAGCTGATTCTGTTACCCGGCTCTGTTCATGATTTACCTGCTGTTAATCGCTGTTGTGCTGATTATGTATTTCCCCCAATGGTGGGTGAAGCGGGTGCTGAGCAGACACAACAGCGAACGCAGTGATTTTCCAGGTACTGGCGGAGATATGGCGCGGCACCTGTTACGCATCATGGATATGAACGATATCCAGGTCGAAGAAACCAACATCGGTGACCATTACGACCCCTTTGCCAAAGCCGTGCGGCTGACCAAAGACAAACTGGATGGCAGAACCCTCACAGCCGTTGTCGTGGCCGCGCATGAAGTAGGCCACGCCATTCAGCACCGCAGGGGTGAATCGCTGTTTAACCTGCGCACCGGCATTGCCAGACTCACCATGATCTTTTCCCGAGCCGCCCCCCTGTTGTTGATTACGGTTCCCTTTATGAGCTGGTGGAACCCGGGTATTACCCGGTGGGCGCTGATCGCTGCGCTGGGCTCCGTCGTGCTCGGAGTGCTGTTGAACCTGGTGACGCTCCCGGTTGAATGGGATGCCAGCTTCGGCAAAGCACTGCCCATGCTGCAGAATGGTGAGTACCTCAATGCCCCGGATATGCAGAACGCACACCAGATACTGCGCGCAGCAGCGTTCACGTACGTGGCCGCGTCGCTGGCGAGTCTGTTGAATCTTGGGGTGTTGGCCCGGATTTTAATGCGGCGCTGATCCGGGCTGCCTGCGTTGCGGCTGGTGTGTTAAAACCCTCTTCAGAATGCTCACTTACCGTATGTAAGCTGCGCTTCTTCATCGGGTTTTGCCTGCCATCCGCTGCCTCGCCGACGCCCGGATTGAATGTCTGCGTTGCGGCTGGTGGTTAAAACCCGATGCCTCGTTAACGCCGGATTCTGTCGTTGGGACAACGTCGTTGTGAAGAGTATAAGTAGGTTGGGTTATGCCGTGGCTCGCCTTCGAGATGCGTAACCCAACATCAGCTGTTGCTATAACATCGTCATCACACATGTACAGCAGCGCGGCAATCCGACTCAGACAATAAAATACACAGTGAGCTGCAGCACAATCAGGCCGAAGATCCCGGCGATCACATCATCAATCATAATGCCGAAACCTCCATGAACCTTCTGGTCGAGCCACTTGATCGGCCAGGGTTTGATGATGTCGAAGAAGCGGAACAGCACAAAGCCGTACGCCAGCCAGGCCAGATCTGTCACCAGTGATCCACCAGAAGGAAGCCACAGCAGGGTGATCCAGACACCGATCCATTCATCCCAGACAATGCCACCGTGGTCATGCACGCCCATATCCCGTGAGGTGATCTCACAGATCACCACACCAAAGGCAAAGCCCGCCAGCAGAACCCCGATATAAGGCAGGGAAGGCATGCCCTGGAGCAGTAACCACCAGACCGGGAGGGCCGCGAGGGTTCCGAAGGTTCCCGGTGCTTTCGGGGCAAGGCCTGAGCCCAGACCAAAGGCCAGCAGGTGGATGGGGTTCTTCATATTGGCAGGGGTCACAGCAGCGGCATCCGTCATTTTGAGAAAAAAACTATCATACCGGTAATTACCCCACAGACACAGAAACCCGGCTCGACTCCGTCGGGTGGAGACCAGTTACCAACGACCGGCACAACAGGCCAGTTGCTGTCCGGCGGGTGACATATGCCAGTCTTGACTATACTTCTGACGTTCAGAACTCAGGGAGAAACAGACGGATGAATAAAGGATTATTACTGGCCATGTGTCTGGCCTCATTTCAGGTGCTGGCGGTGATCGCGGAAGAAGCGTCTCACGGTCCCGTCAGTGACAGCATGATCGCTCATCAGCGAGACCTGCTGGCCCACAATACCGAAGGCATGGGCTTTGGCCCTCAGTCACCGCGCGACATCGACTCTCCAACGGGTAGCAACCCGGTAAAGTTCGGTATGGCACCACCCTATCAGTCGATGAACCTGTGCAACATCCACTTTCATAAGAACGCAGAACATAAGGGCGGGGAGTTCACCACCTACGCGGGGAATGGTGACGGACATGGCTACCTTTCCGGTTATAAATACTCCGGACAGCTGACAGCGGCGGAAACCGCGCCGGTATCAGAGGATGTCTGCTCCGGTGTGCATGAAGGGCTGTACCCGGGTGATACCATTGAAGTGCACTACGTTCATTCGACGGCTCCGGTGTTTCCCGGTCCGACATTGGGCGCCTGTCTGAACGACAACAACAAGAATCCGCAGCTGCGGGTAGAAGCACAGGTGTATGTTCTGGTGAACGACCCTCAGGCTGCCGACTTTGCCAGCCTGACCCGCCTGGGTGAGAAAAAAGGCTATCAACAGGCACTGAATATTCCATCGGACACCGGAACTCCCATCCAGTACGTGGGTTCAACAACAGGCCCTTCCTATAATGAGCAGGGATCACCTCTGCAGGTAAGCTGGAGCGTTCGCCCTGGTGTGAAAAAAGTGAACATTCAGAGTGTTGCGACCTGGTGTAAAGGCAATGCCTTTAACGAAGATCATGCTCATGGGGTCCGTAACCTTGTGATCAATCCCGGCCTGCTGTCTGCCATGGGGCAGTAAATCCAGCCTTCGCCGTGCCCCTCCGGGTACGGCGTAACCTTCTTAATTCCGTCGTTTCAGCAGATTTTTTATCTGCGGATTTTTGTGTGTCTCCCGTTCTTCTGTACAGTCAAGGTCCGATGGATCTCATGGTATTTAATGCCTGGTCTTCAGATGCCGGTTATTTGACTGAATTTTGATGTAATTTTAATTTTGTCATTTTAATGTTCATGATTGCCAGTATCAGTGACAGAATTTAATGGGCATAAAGAGAACAATAATTAAAGTAACAGCGATCTACGGAGAACGATAATTTATTTATTTTTTAAGTATTTTTTCAATGACTTAATTAATCCTTGTAATATTTATAAGTTATTGAAAGTAAACAATAAATTTTATATTTATCTGTTTTTTTAAGCCGATTTCATGATGATTTTGTGACTCTCGAAGTAATAAAAACATGGTCTCGATGAAGTCTTAAATTAAGCCAATCTTTGATTCTTATCGGTATATTTAACCATTATTGTTTTTTATCCTTATTTTGCCTTGAGGCTTTAATGTCGTTTGGCATAGACTCGGGTCCCCCCGCAAAGGAAACCGAGGAAAGAAGGATGAAAAAAATATCAACACTCGCACTTCTGACTCTGTGCGCCGGTCAATGCTATGCCATTGATGCCAGCGTCAGAGATTCTGAAATCGTATTCATTGACCGTGGCAGTGACAGCATCTCAGTATCTGTATCAGGTCCGGATGGTTTTAATGCTTCATACGCGTTCGACGGCGGTTTTGCCGCGCTGCAGACCAGTCAGATCAATCAGGGAAAAGACGGCTCATACTATTTTGATGCTGTCTCAGTCACTGTCATTGGTCAGGAATATGCTGAGGCCAGTAATGGCCGCGAAGCTGGCATGCGCAACCTTGTGGATTCTGAGACATCAAGTGGTCACTTCCGCATCCGTGGTGGCAGCCTGGTTCAGTCTGTTGAAGAAAAAATCCGGGAGGCCACACAATGAAAAAGCTCACTTCTGCAATTGTACTGGCTGTAATGCCAATGATGGGTTTTGCCGACCAGGTAATCAATGATGATCTGATTGTCGATGGCAGCCAGTGTGTCGGTATCGACTGTGCCAGCGGGCTGAATTTTGGTTTCGATACCCTGATTCTTAAGGAAAATAATGTCCGTCTTCTGTTTGATGACACTAGTTCATCCGGCTCTTTTCCGAAAACTGACTGGCGTCTTGAAGCGAATGACAGCAATAACGGTGGTGAAGAGTATTTTGCTATCGACAACGTCACGAACAATGTTACGCCATTCAAAATTGTGAATGGCGCGGGCAATAATGCCATGGTGATTGATGCCCAGGGCGATATCGGTATTGGTACCAGTACTCCAGTACTTGAACTGCAGGTGACCGATGGTGATACACCGGGACTGCGGCTTGAGCAGAATAACTCAGCAGGTTGGGGTTCTCAGACCTGGGACGTATCCGGCAACGAGACGAACTTCTTTATCCGTGATGTCAGCCACAGCAGTAAACTGCCTTTCCGTATTTTCCCGGACACCGCTGATGACAGCCTGGTTCTGAAAAATGGCCGGATCGGTATGATGACAGACAATCCTCAGTACCCGGTTCATCTGAAAAAGTCGGATGGTACGACACAGGTGTACATTCAGGAGACCAGCACAACCAAAGAGGCCCGTGACCTGCTGGTACTGGAAAACAACGGTAACCCGCAGATTCAGTTTTACCATACCGGCAACGGCAACAAGTGGTACATCTCGGCGGGTCTGAACCTGGTGATTAAGAACAACGCCGGTTCGACCATCTTTACCGTTACGCCTGAGGGGGATGTGATCTTCAAGAAGTCGGATGACGTAACAGACGTGTCATTGCAGGCGCTGGTGGACTACATCGAAACTACCCATAACACCACCATTCCTTCCACTACTCCGTAACGGAAGACCTTGCCCATTCCGGGATGCCGGTGATTGTATCGCCGGCAATTTTCAGAATTTCTGCTTCGTCCTCCTGGGTAAAGCGGTCTTTCCATTTATTCAGCGAAAGTGTCTGAATTGCACTTTGCCGGGACGTGTTTCCCGGGCCCATGCCTTTGAGAATGTCCGGATAATTCATGACGTCGTGTTGTGGGCTTAACCCACAATGCATCAGCATCGCCCTGATCAGGCTTTCAGCCTCACTGATCAGATCTTCGTAGCGGAAAACAAAAGGAGCAAGCCCGGCATCACTGAAACGCCGGTACATTCCTGTTTTTACAGACCAGATTAACGCGGCCTTGTGACTATCCGGTACGTCCGGATTCTCAAGATGACGCACGACATCGCTGAATTCGGCTGACAGTTCCGTATGTTCTTTTAACCGCCGGGTCTGATTGCGGATCATCGGGACGCTGGTCAGATTCAGAATGGAAGCCACTACCGCACGGCAATCACGCACGGGAAAAACAATGCGCAGCCTGTCCTTGAGCGGTGCCAGTATCCGGTAGTCATAAGTGACGTTCGGAGCTTTGAGTACCACCGCACAGCCTTCCAGATCACTCAGTTGAGAAAACCCGGCTCGGTGATCCTGATATTTTTCAGCTGACGTACGGACGATGTGGTCCAGCGCTTCTTCTGAGGGCGTTTTTCTTCCGGTAAAGGCCTCAATAAAGGGGTATGCACCATCAAATTCATCGATCAGAAAGGTATCCGGATGAGCCCCCAGTATCTGCCCTGTCAGCGTAGTACCACTGCGTTGGCAACCGGCAATAACAATGAGCCTGAGATGATGGATATTCATGTAACTTTAATCGTCGGAGACATCGGAGTTACAACGCATAGCCCAGTTCCTCAAGAGCTGCGATATCCTGAGGATCAAACACGGTTAAATCGTGCTGGCGGTAGCGTCCTGTAGATTCCGGGGCAGAAATATTGCTGAAAAAAACATCCCCGATGTTCAGTTCCATATTCAGCGCAGAAAAAATCCGTTGAGTTTCATCTTTCGGTTGCTGGCAGAAGCGTTCGAACTGCACCTGCACAAATGTTTCCAACCCCGGAAGCCGTTCAAGATGCGCGGCTGAACGGTTAGCCGCCAGCCAATACTTAAGCTGCATGGCCTCCATTGAACTGCCATCAGCATTCAGGCCGTACAGGCTGCCCCAGTTCCGCAATTGGTTTTTGTTGCTGCTGAAGGCCATATCCAGCCCGTGCCGGACAACATGCACGTAAGATACATGGTCAAACAGAGTGCAGAGGTAAGGCAGGTAGTGAAAGCTGCCAGGTACTTTAATGGCAAGCAGATCCTGATTGACCTCTGCTGCCTGAGCCTGTTGCGTCATCTGTTCTATAAACCGGGTAAAAGGTTCGCATAACTGTGCAGCCTTTTCTTCGAAAGACAGATCGGGGTCGAGCATCAGCGCGATATTGCCCGGCCAGTCGAGGTTGTCCAGCGAGTGATTCAGGTGGCTGCCGATGAATACGCCGTTATGGCGGAAAGCGTTGGCAATAACCCGGGTGCCACTGCCACCTACACCACCAATAAATACCAGTCTCACCCTTCAGCTCCCCAGTTTCTGATAACCAACCCGGGTTGCCACATCCTGACAGATCGACCAGGCAATATCGCCCATGGGGCCGGGCTCAGTGACCAGGTTGGCACGCTCATCATCAATCTTCAGGCTGTGCTGGAAATCACCCTTGAGGCCAAGAAAACGGCACAGGCTGCTGAGCACCTGATCCGGGCAGGTGCGTATGTCTTCATACTTCACCTGAATAACGTCTTTACCGTCTTCCAGCTCAGATAAGAAAGTCATGGCCTTGCTTAACTGGTAATTCCAGCTGACGGAGTTATTTACTTCGTCCACTTCATTCTGACAGGAGGCCGGGTCTTTACCGATGAATTTATACGCATCTTCCAGTACCGCTTTGCCTACTGAATTATCCAGCCGCGAAGTCAGGTGCGTACGGCGCAGGCTGACGCTGACAGGGTGCCGTGTCAGGTGAATAAAGCGCGCTTTGGGAAATGCTTTTTTCAGTTCGGGCAGACAGAGAATCGTCTCCGGCAATTTAAAGCCCCAGAGTCCATTTTCAAAGCCTCCTTTTTTCAGAATGTTTTCTGCATTCCGGCGCAGCCGATCGATGTGTTTCTGCTCGAAATTATCGTTCTCGATACGGATACGATGTATCACCATGTCGTACACAGGGCCAAGCCACTCGACCGAGTCTTCGGTTTTATTGATGTCATTGCCCAGAAAGATATCCATATCCTGCATCAGCTGAGACAGTAAACGGGTACCACTGCCACCACGCCCGGTGATAATCACAGGCGCGTCAATCATATCGCTGGCAAGAGGTACAGCATCAGTAAACAGCGGGCAGTAGGTAGAATTCAGCAAGGTCCGGTTCAGGTTGAGGCGGGTAGCGTTATCCGGCTGTGAATCCGTTTTGTTCTCCGCAGCTTTACTGAGTGAAAACTGCATTGCCGGTGCCGCAGCCGGAACGTAACGGCCAAGATACAGGGGTTCGGTCTGTGGTGGGCTGAAGGCTTCACCGCGCAGCAGATAATATTCACGGCCAAAGATATCCGGAGTGGCATCTTCGCGTTGCAGGTTCGTGGCAACCCCCCCGTGTACCTGATGGAAGGTGCCTTCTCCGAGCAGAATAATCAGTTCATTACCCGGATATTCACAGGCTCTGCGGTAAAGATCGAGGTTGGCAAGGCCACCACCGGGCGTGACAAAGTTCTCGTCCAGCCCCCCCAGTGTGTTCCAGAGTTTCTTCGGCATAAACAGGGCGTTACTTTCGGCAATCGGCTGGAAGAAACCATTGGCGCTAGAACCTGCGAGTGCACTGATGGAAAACAGACGATAGCCATCCTCCTGCCAGTTAATCTGTTGCAGCAGGGCGTCTTCAACGCGCTGGTTGTAACCTTTCTGTACAGACTGCATCTGCACCTCCGGGCCCAGGTGAAAACCCAGTGTTGCAATGACCGGGTTATCAGACAGCCGGACTGCACGCAGTGCATTCTGCATCATACCGGGCGATGCCATACGCGCCCCGTCAATAAAGGCGCCGATGAGATCAGACCGGGCAAGGCTCAGGCCTAAATTCAGAGCCTGAACCGGTGAGTGCGTTTTAAATGGAAATGAGACGATTCTGAGATTATGAATGTCGGGAAAATCTTCCGGTGCCGGTGTTTTTTCAGAACCGTTATCCACCAGAATAATTTCAATATCTCCGGTGTTTATTCCCAGCTGGTACGGTGCCTGAAGCGTCTGCAGTGTGCGCGGTAACTCCCGCGTCATGTTGTAACTCACTACCACCGCCGTAACTGCAGGTTTCTCTGCAGACTGCCCTTTGACAGGAACAATCAGTGCCAGAAAGTCAGAAGGGGTGAGAACTTTTAGGAATGCCTTGGTGATCCAGTGGCACAGGTGGCGAGTCGCCTTTTCAGGCAGGCCGGATTCACTGATCTGAGTCATCAGGGCAGACACGCTGTCACGGCTCAGATGTGAGCGTATGTATTGATAATAAGCTGCAACGGAACCGGGTTTTCTCAACTCCATCTGCAGGGTCAGAAGGGCTTTGAGTGTCCGCTCCCCACGGTTTTTCAGATGCAGTTTTTTCAGGTAATTCAGGGCAGCTTCTTTGCCTTCAAGCTGAGAAAGCGCGCAACAGTAGTGCAGGTGAACCCACTCTGAATGGTCAGTTTCCAGGGCTCTGGCATACCAGTTTAATGCCTTCTGGGGTTGACCGTTCAGCAGGGCCATATCCGCCACCTTCATGGTGAAGGTGATATTTTTCGGATTCAGTTCATACGCTGATCTGTAGTACTGAGCTGCCTGTTCATAACCGAACTTTGCACAGTAGAGATCGCCCAGTAACATTTTTAAATAGGGTGGCGAACGATTAATGGAAATGGCGCGTAAAAAGTGCACCTCCGCCTCATCATAATTCCCTTTAATCAGTGCACAGCGGCCCAGCCACTCGTGGCCCGTAAAATGAAATTCGTATTCCTTCGCCAGCTTGGCAGCAACCGGAATAAACTGGTCTGCATTGTCAGCTGAGAGTGCATCGCCATGTTCGTTCAGGGTATTGACCATATCATCCAGTGTCATGGATTCGGTGCTGCCGGAAAAAATGCCTGTGGTGGCATCACGTTCAGCGACCTGAGCCAGAGAGCGATCTGAAATAAAGGTGGCCAGATATCCGGGAAAATCAGAGGGCCTTCTATCGGTCACTGCTTCCGGCAGAGGCGCCTTAAACCCCGTGTGATTCAGCGCTTCCAGGCGGGCAAAAACCGCGTTGAGCGATTGCACCAGATCGTCGGGCAACATGTCCCATACATCGGCATCAACGGATGATTCCACATAGTCCGGGTTCAGGCAGGACTCTTCAGCATCCGTCACTTGCCAACCGAACTTGTCGCGCAGCAGAGAGGGCAGCTGCACACCCTGCATCAGGTCATGTTGAGATACGACCAGGCAGGCAGCCGGATGAGCCTCAGCAAACGCCAGCAGGTGGTGGTTGTAACTCAACCACATGCGCGCAGCGAGAGTGACGTCGTTCCAGAACGCCAGGGCCGATTCCGGCAAATCGTCAGATGGTGGACAGTACACCAGATCCTGAGCATGCCGCTTCAGCAGAGACTGCACGCAGTAAGACCAGTGGCGGTAAATGAGCACAAAGTGAGCGCTCCCACCGAGTGCTTCCTGCCAGGCTTCCAGCATCAGCGTGGCTCTGGGGTCTTTCATCAGCCAGGCATCGCCGGAAACGCGGTTCCGGGCGGCAATGTAACGCTTCAGCGCTTCGACTGACCCGGGGGGGGATAACAAAAGGGTCAGAGCCGGCATACATCCAGTCTGCATGACTGCCAGCCAGAATATGATCATGCAGGCGCATTGCCTCTTCATCTTCGAAGTGACCATCCGGGTTTGAGAGATTGCCGTTCATGGGCTTGAGGGCATACGACAACCCCATACGGTGCAGCTGCTGAGCTGCTAATGAGGTTCCGCTGCGATGAAAACCGGCACAAATAAGGGGTGTGTTCATTCTTATGGTCCCTTCCATATGGGTAATCAGCAGGCGTTCCGGAGGAAAACCCGCCCAGCAATCAGGTCATCAGTGACGGACTGATCCCTTGTCTCCCTGTTATGCCCTAGCATAAAGAAATGATGTGGGTTTCTGAATGCTTAATACTTTTTGGTCAGTTTCAAATGTTCAGATTCACCCACCCGCACCAGCTTATTTATATCCTGCCAAGTTCGGAACAACCACCAAAGCAGGAACAGTCCTGCCTGTCATTATGGACAGAGGCAATGTAAGAACGGTTGGTCATTAAAAGTCAGGTCAGAAGATCGGTGTATGCCCCTGTTCTGAACATCTGATAATCAGACAACAGGGTCATTCATTCCTTAGTGCATGCATGTTACAGAGCTGAAAGTGCAAGCATAACCAATGAACATCTGTAATATATTTATTTTTATGATTTTTAAAAATTTTAACCTTGTTCACTGAATGACGTGTTTTTATGCGGGTAGCCAGTTGTGTGCAAAGAGTACTCCCGGTTAAAACTGGATCGGTGAGTGATGAAAAAATCAGACTGCCCTGAGCAGCATATCCAGTGGGCTGGCAGTACCTGCAAAATGACTTCCAAGGACATGAGTGTAAATCTGGGTCGTTTTTAAATCGTAATGTCCCAGCAACTCCTGAACAGTCCGGATGTCACGACCACTTTTAAGAAGTTCTGTGGCAAAGCTGTGCCGGAAGGTATGGCAGGTAATACGCCGGTGTCTGATATCAGCCATTAAGGTGGCTTGCTTTAAAGCTCTGCGGGGCACAGAGTCATGAAGATGATGACGGCATAAAACACCAGTGACAGGATGAGTACACAAGCCTGAAGACGGAAAAACAAACATCCATGCCGGGTCACGGTAAGCGGAAGGGTACTTCCGGTTTAAAACGCCGGGTATTGAAGGGCCAACCCCCTGAGCGTTATCTTTTTTCTGGACCTGAACAGCAATATGCATAGCCTCTTCAATTGCAGACTGCAGAGAACGGCTGAGTATCGTCGTCCTGTCCTTGCCGCCTTTGCCATCACGGACAGTGAGGGTCCCCTGAGCAAAATCGAAATCTTTGATTCTGAGGCGAAGACATTCAGAGATACGCAGACCTGAACCAAAAAGTAATGAAAATATCAGTTTATCTCTGTCGGCCATCACTCTGAGAATCTCACCGACTTCAAAAGCACTGAGGACCTCAGGTAGCCGGCGTGGACGGGACGCAAACGTAAAGCTCAGATCCCCAAGAGGGATTTCCAGAAATTGGTGGTAAAGCCAGGCAAGAGCGTTCAGAGCTATCCGTTTAGTATTGATTGCAACCTGGCGATGGCTGGCCAGATAGCCCAGGTAAGCAATGACTTCTTCAGGCCCCATATCTTTGGGGTGTCTGTAGTTGTGATAACGGATGAAATCACGAATCCAGTACAGGTAGGTTTTCTCCGTACGCAGGCTCAACCCTCTCAGCCTGATAGCCGTACGGACATCATTAAGAAACGGACTGCTTCCCATGCTTTCACTCCATGAAAGAATGCTGTATGGATAAACAGTATATTCGCTAATTCGAGAAATCAATGCACATTTACACCCAGTGTTCAAAGTGAGCAAACCCGTTTTGCATGGATGGTATTTTAAAAAACCATTTAAAATCATGAGGTTGAGAATCTGCCGGGAGTGATAGTGTGCAAAGTGTAAAGATACAATGGTGCCAAAACAGGCATGCACGCTTTGACCCCTGATGTTTCGGGTGCGAGATGGTATTTTCACTTTGTAAACAGAGGGTTATGATCAAAGGATGGAATCTTAAGGCAGCGTCAAAATGAGCACGCTTACGAATAAACTGTTAGCGCTCAGGAGGAATACTTGGCTACAGAGGAAGCATGCTCATTCATCATCGGATGGATAGAGCCAAAATATATAATTCCGGCGTTCATGGTTTTACTGTCATCAGGACTTTTTCCATTCTTACTGCACAAATATAAAGTAAGAAGAGAAAGAGAAGAAAAGCTCTTCGATACCCGAAAAGAAGAATACCAGCTGTACTTCAAAAAAATGGAAGAAGCGGCACGATTAGCAGGGCAGGACTATGATAAGTATTTATCAGAAACACTCCCAAATGCTTGCCGAAAGTTATATGAATCGAATTCATCTCCTGAAGCATTGGTTGAGTACCAGAAAACGATTAGCGACTTTACCAAGGGAGTCAGTGATGGGTTTCAGAAGGCTACTAATGAGTTGGTAAGTCTTAGAATAGTTTGCAGTAATCAATTGATTGAATTACTTGATGTGTTTGAGGGGGCATATCAAAGCATGATGAACCTACAGCCTCAAATGCTCGAAGAGCTTAAAGTCTCTCTAACAACAGAGTCTTTTATTACCGGTCAGTTTAGCTTCGATACGCCTAGCAAAGTCAGGATGACGGAGCTGGGGGCACTGCTGGCCGATACGAGGGGAAAGATTATTAAGACAATGCGCGTAGAGCTTGGCTATGAGCGCTAACAAGCGCATGTTGATCAACCGCTTCGCGGTTTGGGACCTCCTTTCAGTCGGCCCCAAATGCGGGCGTTAGCGTCCCGAGTTACCCATGAAAAGTAGACACCTCACTACTACCTAATGGGGGTCTTTAAATGACTAAGAAAACCAAGAACAAATACAACCACTACACCGAAGACTTCCGTCGTGAAGCGGTGCGTCGCTCTGATCTTCCCGGAGCCAGTGCTGTAGAGGTTGCTCGCGAACTCGGTATTCATCCGGGTCAGATTTATAACTGGCGTCGTCAGTATAAGAGGCTGTCTGATAAGCAATTCAATACCGTGAATGGCGTCGATTATTCTCAGGATGAAAGCGAAGAGATCCGTAAGCTCAAGCGACAGATCTCTGATCTCAAAGAAGAGAATGAATTCCTAAAAAAGGCCACAGCGTACTTCAGCAAAGAAAAGTGGTGAGGTACGCCTATATCCGCTCTATGGTCGGGGAGCATGCCATCCTGAAAATGTGCGGCTGGCTGGGAGTCAGTCGCTCTGGTTACTATAAATGGCTCAATCGAGGAACATCCGAGAGTGAGAAGCGACAGCAGAGCCTTGAAAAGGTTATAGCTACAACCTTTGAGCGTTTCAAACACCGCTATGGCGCGCCCAGGCTGGCTGTGGAGCTGAATGAGTCTGGAATCCAATGCAGCGTGAACTATGTGGCCAAGTTGATGGCTCAAGGCAGCCTCAAGGCCCGCAACGGCAAAGGTTACAAGTTCTTCCCGAATATTCAGGCCAGGAACCACGTCAGTGATAATCTCTTACGCAGAGACTTCACGGCAGAGCGACCAGATGAAAAGTGGGTATCGGATATTACGTACATCCCACTGAGTAAAGGCTTTGCTTATCTGGCCGTCGTAATGGATCTGTATTCGAGAAAGATCATCGGATGGTCCCTGGACTCCACCATGACCAATCAGCTGATCATAGATGCCTTCCAGATGGCATATGACTCAAGGCAGGTGAAGCCAGGGCTGATACTGCATTCAGATCGCGGAGTACAATATCGTTCAGGCGAATATCAGCACCGGTTGCTCAGTAAAGGCATACGCCCTAGCCCGGATTTCTCATGAAGA
>DBNK01000020.1 GCA_002298335.1 Thalassolituus sp. UBA674 | reverse complement strand
TATAAACTGTCATTCTACGGAAGCACCACACGTCGTTTTTAGACCAAGAGGGCATGGACCCCGTAGTCTGTCTGACTGTGTCAGAGCCACGGGATGACGGTGGCTGATGAAACTTCGGGCCATGTGGTGAATGCAACTTGTCCGTAAGTACGTCATTGCGAAGAGCACCGCGAGCGGCAATCCGGAAGGCGGTTACCGTAGGGTGCGCATTGCGCACCGTTCTTCTGGGGCATGATAACCTTGGTTGTTGTTACCATCACCGTTGTGAGAAACGAAAAAGGCAGATATCGAGTTCATTTCCGATTTCTGTCGGGCATTAAAAAAGCCCCGACTGTTTTCAGTCATAGCTTTCTCATCGAGCGGTGCGAGCGGCATCCAGCTTTATCTTTTTTATTATGGCCTGGTAATGCCTATTCTTTGTGGTAAATGACATTTACTATCGGCATCAGCAAAGCGATCTTTTTGCTAGTAAAGTGTCGCTCTGTGTTCTGATAGATGGAATTTAATGAGATCACATACCATGATGATGAGAATAAAAAAATATACAAAGTCATTTGTCCAATCTGCCGCCTTGTCTTTAGTCGGTTGTACAGCCTTACCGGCGATTTCACTCGCTGGAAATCAAAGTGTTGATGTAAACGCTATTAGCTCTGAAGCAATGCTCCCTGCCAGAAGAGTATTTGATAATCGCCTGTTTCCCAAAACCTATGTGTTCAATGATCGCTTATGGGTAGCCGGTGGTGTGTTATTTGATGCTTCATCCCACTCATCTGAATCCATGCTCGACATCTGGTCATCTGCTGATGGTAGCCGGTGGCAATTGGGGGGCGTCTTTTATGAGTTCCTGCAATACCAGCCCGAAATTGCTGAGCTTAATGGAAAGTTATTTGCAATTTCTGGTTTTGGTCCGGACGGATGCAGTCAGGATGTCTGGAGTTCTGAGAACGGTGTCGACTGGCTTCTTGAGGGACAGACAAATGATTCTCAAACCTGTTCCTTTATGAAAGTTGTCGAGTTCAATGACAAGCTCTGGGCTATCGGTACATTTGGCAGTTTTGATGACATCTGGTCATCGGATGATGGTTTAAAATGGGTCCTCGAAACAGACGATGCTGCTTTCCCGGCTAGAAACATGGGGGCATCTGTAACCGTATCTGATGGCAAGCTATGGGTGGCCGGTGGTTATTTGGAGGGGGAGTACTTCAATGATGTATGGTCTTCAGTCGACGGTGTTACTTGGGTCGAAGAAGTTGGCAACGCAAACTTCCCGCCGAGTACAGGGCTACTGACCAATTCAGAAGGTAAGCTTTATTATCAGGTTCTGGGTAAGGATGATGCTGCTTCAGATGTTATCGAAATCTGGTCATCATACGATGGCATCTATTGGGTGCAGGAGGTCATCACACCATCAGTATCATCCAGGGTTGCACATGCGTTAACTGATTTTGATGGAAGAATCTGGATGTTAGGCGGTGCGGATTGGTCTGATCCATTTGAGTATGATTTAAAGAATGACTATGTCTGGTCATCACCAGACGGTTCTTCCTGGACGTTGCACCATATCCCCAAGCCCTCACTGCGTTGATTTTGGTGGTCAGATCATTCTGACACATACCCGGCATGTGACATCTGACTGACCATGAGAAGGGGGGGGATTTCCCCCTTCTCTCCGATCTTTACTCCTTGTTCTGAAGAACTTCTGCTGATTCTCTGATTAAAATCGTCAGTTTACAGTTGCTGAGAGTGCCTTTACGCGGTTATCCATACCTCTGATCAGGGCTGTCTGCCCTGATACTCCCTGCTTCACTCGCTGCGAATAATGGCTCAGTGGGAGACAGGATTTACCCACTGTAACAGTCTAAGTGGTATGTCTTTGTCCCTTATGTCCTTTGACTTAGCTCGGAATCCTGTCAGTTGTACTGTAGAATGTCCGTTTGCTGTAAAGAGGCTGGTTACCTCTTGTTACAGAATACACAGCGCATATCATATGCTGTACGTGCTTTTAATAATAAAAAACAAGTCGTCACCAAACCCGCTCTGACTCTGTCATACACTGATTAAGTGTTCTGGTGTCGCTTGTCTGCCTTCGAGGGAACGAAAGGTGAATAAGCTTCGGATCGTGTTGTCGTCCGCCATTTTGTTGGTTAACGCTCATGTTTGTGCGCTTGAAGGGATCTCAGACCGTGAACTCTCTGAAATTGCAGGGCAGGCATTTATCACAGTGGATACTTCATCCTACAGCGATCCAACCTATGGTAACTTCGAGTTTTCGAAGATCAACCTGGGTGTGGATATCGAGATCCAGGCAAATACTGACTCAGTTAAGCTGGGTACGTTTGATCGTGCCTATGGGTCAGAGGGTACTGCCCCGCTGATTGATGTTGAGTATGTCGATAGTAAAAGAGTCCCGACATATAGAGATGCCAACAACGATGGCATTGTTGATGTAAACGATTCTGACATTCATCTCGATAATCTGGCTCTGGGACGCGTTGATGACTACGACAGTGACAACCCTGTGATTGTCCCGTTCAGAATTCATAATCCTTACATAGAGCTGGCGTACGCGGTGGATACGAACAATGTGAGGCGCATTGCTGGTGTACGTATCGGTGCCGAATCTGGCTACGGAAACCTGTCTGCAGATCTGATTTCTCTGACCGGTAAGTTTGATGGTCTGGTAATAGGTAATCTGTCTGATGCTCAGAAGTTTGCCTGTGATACGAACGCAACTGACGGGCAGTGTGGTGTGTTGACCCTCGCGGTTGCTGCGTTTGGTGACCCTATTATCTACTCTGAGCTGGGGTTGTTGGATGGCGCTACAGGTGATCCGATTCCACCGGCTTCCGATGATGGCGCGCTCTACATCAAACGAGCGCAGTGGGCGGGTATTCGTAATGGTGATTACTTTACAACTCAGGGAGCCAGTGATGCTGTAAAGTGGGCGATTGAGTCCTTGGCAGTGTCTGATAAGTGTTCGGCTCTAGGGGTCCAGACCTGCTTCAATATTGGTATCTATGACAGTATCTATGTCGGTGTTGATGATGCAGATTCCACCGATGATAATTTTGAAGACAATGGTGCCCGGGGTGTGTTCGTATCGTTGCAAAGCGAAGTCGTGCCCTGGGAGGATTTATCAGGTTTGCCGGATGCAACCCGGGTTTATGCTGAACATGGAGCGTATCTGAATTCCGCTAAATATATGGCGGGTGATGGTAATGAGCGCTACCCGCTCGTCCTTGAACTCTTCCAGGGCTTGTCTGGTACTCAGCGCGTTGCCACCTGTGTAGGTCGTACCAAGGGGTGCTGATAATGAAAAGAATAAATCTGCCGTTGCTGGCGGCGATAGCCCTTACCTGCAATGTCTCACATGCTGAGCTCGTTGCTCTTTCTGACAATGCGCTTTCTCAGGAAAGTGGTGCCGGTGTTGCATTGGTGTTGGAAGATTTTGTGTTTGATGTGAATGATGCGGTTACCACAGTAACCGGTATCGAAAGTTCAGATCAGTCCCAGGAGCTGGAAATCCAGTGGACCGAGCTGTACATCATGGGTGAAGGCAGTGAAAACGGTACCATCAAAACCCCGGGCCAAATTGGTAATCTGATGCACCCCTGGCTGGTGCAGTCAGTGCGTGGTGATGGTATTCCAGATTTTTTGCCTCCTGACCAAACTGCTTACGATCCATCTCTGCCTTATGCAGGTATTGACACAGATATCGCTTTGCTGGAAATCGCTACGGATCATTACGATAACCCGGTTGAAAGTACACCGACCTGGGGTCTGTTCTCTGTGTATCAGGGGTGTGTCTGGGGGCAGCCAGGTTGTGATGACTCTACGGATGCCGTCGATGGTATCAATGCTGAGCTTGATACTCTGAATGCAGAAGAAACCCAGCTTAATGATAAATACACCAACCCGACCGATCCGAATGACTATGCGTTTGCCAGCATATCTGATGTTGAGGCCAGTATTCAGTACAACCTGGATAATCAGGTTGCAGATAAGCAAGTTGAGATTGATGTGCAGGAAGGGTATGTCGATGATGCCTGGTCCGGAACTAACGGAGTTGTTGATCGTCATGGTCAGTTACCGCTGGCGACACAGCAGAATACTCCCATCGGCCAATACGCTGACTGTACTGGTTTCCTTGGCTTCTGTACGACTGCAGAGACTAATTACAATAACTCTCTCGATAACTATTACGAGGAGTATGCAACCTACTCTGAGTTGAAGTCCCAGCTTGCTGAGATCTATACAAACCCGGATCTTCCGACCGACCTTGACGGCGACGGGGACCTTGATGGCGCATCCGGTGTTGCTCTGGCCGTGCGCATGGAAGACATTGACCGCTATAAAACCCTTTGTGGTGTTGAACTCTCTGATACCAGCTGCTCTGACGGTCTGATCGTGACCCGTGAAGGTCAGAAGGGTGAAATCGAGAAGGTGTCCATCGCTTTGAGCAATGGCGTGCAGCGTCGTGCAGGCCTGGATATTGGATCCAAGTTCACCTTCAACTTCAAGGATGCGGCTACCGGAAATACTGAGCGTACCGATTACATCGACATTGATATGAAAGGTGTCTACGTTGATGGTTCTTACTTCCGCATCTGGGCACGTGAGGATGCCAATGGTCAGTCTGAGCTGAATGCCAACATCAGTTTCAACCTGTATGCGAAAGAGATCAACATCGCTACCTGTGGTGTGCTCTGTGAAGCACCGGGAATGGAGCAGGCGATGGCGGACTCTACCCTGTATCTGGATAACTTCCTGCTCAACCTGAACCTCGGGTATGGCGAAGTACAGCCGGTGAAACTGAGTGCAACCTCTGACGGTAACTTCGTACTGGAACTGGTCGCACCTCAGTATCAGAACCTGCCAGGTGGAGGTACTAATGCCCAGCAGGTTTACAAAGACTTTTACGACAACGCTGATAAAAGCTACGTTTTTATTGGTAATATACAGCTTGGCACAGACCCCACCAAGAATCTGGGTAGTCTGACCGTTGACGGCCTGCGGGCGTCATACCTGAAAGTGACCAGTCACGACATATAATAATCAGAATCAGGTGATGCATAATGACAATAACTAAGCATCTTGCGACATTACTCCTTCCTCTGGTGGCTGTACCGGCCATGGCAGAGCTGAAGCCTATCACCGATTCTGATCTGGTTGAGATCAGTGGTCAGGGCGGGGTTTACCTGTCCGGTGAAATTGCAATCAACAAAGACGGTGGCCCGCTGTGGTCTGCTACCCCTGGGCAGCTGGATGATTTCGGTAACGAAAAAGTCGTCCGTAACTGTGGTACTGCTGCCGAGCCGGAAGAGTGTGGTCTGCGTTTCGCGGTTAAACTGAACTCAAACAGCGAAGGCTGGTACGTACTGGATGACCTGTCCGGTGGATTCTCTTTTGAAGGTCTGACCCTGCGTACCGAAAACCGCCCGACTGCGATTGACTATGACTACACCACCGATGGTGGCCAGACCTATACACCAACTGAAGTGGCGTTTGATAAAGAAGTTGTTGTGATTGGTCTGCCAGGTACCGTCGGCTTCAATAACTTCAAGTTTACATACGCCGTTGCGAACAACGGTGAGTGGGGGCAGAGCCCTGATGGCGGTGTTACTCCGTTCGTTCAGACCGACCTGTACGGTATTCGCCTTGATGGTGATATTACCCTTCAGGGCAACCTGCTGCTTTATCCGGTGAACTGATATGAAAAATACAACGATAAAGATCAGTGCCCTTACTCTGGCGATCATCAGCCAGAACGCCCTTGCGCTCGAATCCCTGGATGATCAGGCTATGGCTGGTGTAACCGGTCAGGCCGGTATCACGCTGGACATTAATACCGGCGATATCACCGTTGGTGCAATTGCGTACGAACAGGATGGTGTAGCTCTGGTCGCTAAAGACCTGTCGCTTTCCGATACTTCCGTTGATCCGACTCATGTGACTGTCGACGTCGATGCCGATGGCACGCTGCAGTATCGTGCAGAACTGGGATCAACAGATTTCTCAATTGGCTCGCTGGGTATGGCCTCATCTACGCGTGAAGCTGAGTTCTACAGCGTGCGTGGCCGTACCCAGAGCTACAACGCTGCCAACCAGACTGGCCTGGGTATTATTGCTATCGGTGATGATGGCAATGGCAATATCAAGGTCGATGGTTCAGAGTTGGGTCTGTTTTATGACCGTCTGCACTTTGGTGATGACGGCATGGAAATCATTTTTGATGACCTGACGCTGTCTGCGGTCGTTAACTATGGCCGCATCATTAATCAGGCTGATGGCATCCTGTTTGACTTCGGTACGGAATCAAACCGCGGCCTTGAGCTGAACCTGGATGTGGGCGCTATTGCTATGGGCCTCGATCCGAATAACCCGGTTGGTTTTGATGATGCCCTGACGAATGCCTTTGGCGCGCTGACTATCGACCTTGAAGCCTATGGCACCATGGAGTTGCGTGGTGGCGGTGCAGTGGGTGAAGGTATTACCTTTATTCCGGGGTTCACTCTGGTAAATGATGACTCTGATATTCCAGCCGTCAAATACGTTGATGATGGTTTCATTCTGCTGGCTGAAAACCTGACTGGTGTGTTCAGCTCCAGCGGTATGACCTTTGACTTTGAAGAAGATGCTGATGGCTGGCCCTACATGGCCATGCGCTTCGATGATCTGCGTGTTGGCGTTGACCTCCAGAACTTCTATATGGGTGGTACCGAAGCCGACTACCTGGCGGGGAATATGAGCCCTATGGGTAGCTTCCGCGGTCAGCTGATTTTCGAAAAAGGGTATGTTGAGAAAAGCATCGATGGTGTGATCACCAACGTACTGCAGGAAAACTACATTCACGTTTACCCAGGTGGTAATTACGGTACACAGGGCATCCGTACCAGCATTGGCTGGAATATGGTTTCCGGTGACCTGCGCCCTGTTGATGAAAATAATGATGGTGTGACTGACTACAACATGCCAGCCATCGACAGTACTTACATTGCCATGCAGGACGATGGTAACTGGGTATTCTTCAACGGCTTCAATGGCTGGCTGGACGGTGATATCAGTTACGATATGACCCGCCAGACAGACACCACCAATCTGTACCTGAACCCTTACGACCCTACCACGGGTACCTTCAGTGACAGCCTGGGTTATGAAGGTCAGTTTGACGGTCTGCGTGTTGAGTTTTCTGACCTCAATGGTTCTTACAGCTTTGCCGGTGTGACCGTTGGTACTTCGGCGGCAGAAGATCCGAACGATCCGGATTCAGCCTTCAACTCTCCTTTGATGGGGGGTACTGAACTCCTGCTGGCGTTGCAGGTGTTCCCTTCCTACGACTTCACCATTGATGGTCAGGTCACGGTGCGCTCGGGTGGTCGGATTGGCTCTAACGGTCTGACTCTGAACAGCGATATCCGGGTGACCAATGGTAATGCCGCACTGTCCGTCGACGAATACGGCAAAGGCGTGTGGCTCACAGGTGTGACCTATGATCTGCACACCCGTGATGGCGGTATTGACGTAACCGAAGACGGTCTGACCATCAGTAAAGGCCTGAGCTGGTCGACTCTGAAAGTTGAAGATATCCGCTTCGGTGAGAAAGATTCCGGTGAATCACTGGGTACCTTTACACTGGAACGCCTGGAGAACGGCACCACCATCGCCGTCGCTTCGGGTGGTGCAGGTCAGGTGTGTATCGGTGGTTCTGGTGCAACCGAAGGTGCGTGTACTGCAGACGGTGGCCGCTTTGAAGACCGTGGTGAGGAAGGTCTGACCATTAAGGTGAACTTTATCTTCGCCGAAGACGATGGTTCTGATTCCCGCTTTGCTGGTAAAGGCAACAGCTTCAGCTGGACTCAGCCAAACGGGACAACGGTTGCTCTGAACAATATGAGCACCAGTGATGGCTCAGCGAATACCAACGATTATGGTCTTAACGTTGATCTGTCAGTGGATGTTGCCCGTACTGCTGTTCGGAATGAAGCGGGTGATCTCGTGAAACTTGAGAATGGTGACTACGTGGAATTTGCGGATGGTGATACGGTTGCTGAAAACGGCCCACTCGGCTTCGCGGTGTTTGGTCGTGTTCACTTCAAGCAGCTGAACATCGATGGCCTGACTCTGGCGGCAACCCCGACCAGTGCTCCTCAGACTGTGATCAACAGCATCGTGATTCAGAACGCCGATATCCAGGCTAACCTGACCGCAACCCCGATCCGCTGATTTGGCTGGAGGCTTAGGCCTCCGCTTGCTGCGGCAGAACAGAATCGGACGTATACTGTACGTCCGATTTTTTTTGTGCCCGGAGAAACCATGAGTCAGCAGAACCGTCTGGTGATTTTCGATACCACCATGCGTGATGGGGAACAGAGCCCCGGCGCTTCCATGACCCGTGAAGAGAAAGTCCGTATCGGCAAGGCGCTGGAGAAGATGCGTGTCGATGTGATGGAAGCGGGCTTTGCTGCTGCCAGTCCGGGCGATTTCGCGTCTATTCAGGCAGTGGCTGAAGCCGTACGTGAAAGCCGGGTGTGCAGCCTGGCACGTGCCATTGACCGTGATATCGAACTGGCTGGTGAAGCCCTGCGTCCTGCGGCTATGGGCCGGATTCATACCTTTATTGCGACCTCCCCGATTCACATGCAGTACAAGCTGCGTATGGAGCCCAATGCGGTGATTGAACAGGCTGTACGTGCGGTAAAGAAAGCCCGCAGCCTGATTGATGATGTGGAGTTTTCCTGTGAAGACGCGGGCCGCTCCGAAATCGACTTCCTCTGCCGCATCATTGAAGCTGCCATTGATGCCGGTGCGCGTACCATTAATATTCCGGATACCGTGGGTTATGCCATTCCGGAACAGTTTGGCCAGACCATCAAAACCCTGATTGAACGTATCCCGAACGCCGATAAAGCCATCTTCTCTGTGCATTGCCACAATGATCTGGGTCTTGCCGTGGCGAACTCGCTGGCGGCAGTGCAGAACGGTGCGCGCCAGGTTGAGTGCACCATCAATGGTCTGGGAGAGCGTGCCGGTAATGCTTCGCTGGAAGAAGTCGTAATGGCTACCCGAACCCGTCAGGACCTGTTCGACATCACCACCAGCATCGATACCACGCACATCGTCCCGACCTCGCGTCTGGTATCTGGTATTACCGGTTTTCCGGTGCAGCCGAACAAGGCGATTGTTGGTGCCAACGCCTTTGCTCATGAGTCTGGCATTCATCAGGATGGTGTGCTGAAACACCGCGAAACCTACGAAATCATGAAGGCGGAAGACGTCGGCTGGGGCGCCAACAAGATGGTCATGGGTAAGCATTCCGGCCGGGCGGCTTTCCGCAGCCGCCTGCTGGAGTTGGGTGTGACGTTTGAGACGGATGAAGCTCTGAACGAAGCCTTCGCCCGCTTCAAAGAGCTGGCCGACAAAAAACACGAGATCTTTGACGAAGATCTACAGGCGCTGGTCAGCGAAACCACCAGTGCCTCGGCGCCTGAGCACTACCGCCTGATTTCTCTGGAAACCCATTCCGCAACCGGCGAAACGCCGGTGGCTGAAGCCGTGATTGCCTGTGGTGGTACCGAACACCGCAGCCGTGCTGAAGGCAGTGGCCCGGTGGATGCCGCGCTGAAAGCAATTGAAGCCGTGGCTCAGTCCGGTTCCAGTCTGCTGCTGTACTCCGTGAATGCCATTACTCAGGGCACCGACTCCCAGGGCGAAGTGACCGTCCGTCTGGAGAAAGCCGGGCGTATCGTAAATGGTAACGGTGCCGATACGGATATCGTCGTGGCGTCAGCCAAGGCCTACATTCACGCCCTGAACTTCCTTTCCAGCGAAGCCGGGCGGACTCATCCGCAGAACGACGGCGTCTGACAATGCTGGAGCAGCGCCGCGCCGACTACCTGAAAGCCATGGGGGTAACCCTGTGGCTGCCGCGTGCGCCTCTGCCTAATGCATTAGCTCCACGCTGGTTGCCTGAAGATCCGGTTGTGGAAACACCTGCTGCACCGGCAACCCGGGTCGCACAGCGTCCGGCGGCGGCTGAACTGATGAGCCCGGTGGCTGCAAAACCAGAATCATCGGGCGTTGCTCAGGCGGTTGCGGCGGTACTGAAACCGGTTCCTGAGCCACCGGCAACACAGAACCCGGTAGAGGCTTCTGTAAACCTTCTGCCAGAGTCCGCCGAGTCGCGGCCCGTTGTTTCCGGCAACACAGTGCCGGCTTTTCATCTGCACTTTGTCCGTGTGTCAGAACGTGGCATCTGGGTGTGTGACAGCGCAACCGACCCGGAAGCCCTGCAGCTGTTTATCCGCCGGGTCATGGCGGCTTTCTTTGAACCTGTGGTGTTCATGAACAAGCCGGCGTCCTTCCGCTGGCCATTTCTGTCATCGCGGCAGGATGATCAGAGCGAACCTGTGGCATTACAGGCACTGAAAACCCAGTGGCAGGTACTCGAGAATGAAGGCCTGGATTACGTCATCAGTGTCGGACCTGAAGCCGCACAATGGCTGCAGCGGATAGACGTCAGACTGCATTGCCAGCTGGACCCTCTGGAAGCACTGCAGTCGGGTGCGCTGGCCAAGCGTCAGTTGTGGTTATCGTTACAGGCACTCACAGCGTTCTGACATCTTATGCTCACATTCCGCGCGGCAACTCCCTCTGATCTGCAGGCCATCATGGTGGCTGAGAACGGCGCTCATGCGTATCCCTGGTCTGAGAAAGTGATGCAACGTTACCTGCTGAAGCCGGATTGTGTCTGGTTGCTGGAGCAGGATGGTCAGCACCTGGGCCATGCCGTTGTGACACTGATAGCCGGTGAGGCTGAGCTGCTGATGATGACGGTCGCACCGGAGTTTCAGGGGCAGGGGTTTGGCCGCCGTCTGCTGGAGCACGTGTTACAGCATCTGCGGGCGACCGGAGCGGAATGTATGTTTCTCGAAGTCCGGGAAAGCAATGCGCCCGCCATTGCTCTGTACGAAGGTATCGGCTTTGGTGAAAACGGCCGTCGCCGTGGTTATTACCCGGCCCCCGGGGGATCCGAAGATGCCCTGTTGTATTCCATGGACCTGAGCGACGGATGATTTATCTGGCTGAGGTCGGGCCATACGCCTGGCTGATACACCTTCTGGCGGTGGCTTTACTTATCTGGGCCGCGGTGACCACCAACTGGAAAGCCCTGCGGGTGCATCCGGGAACGCACCATTTCATGTTCGGTGCTGTACTTGTCTTGTCCGGCTTCTGGGTGCTGAAAGCGGGCGTCCATGACGGCCTGCACTTTCACATATTGGGCATTGCCGCCATCACCTTACTGATGGGCTGGCGTCTGGCACTGCTGGTGTACGCCGGTGTGCTGGCCGTCATGGTGCTGGTCGGCCAGATCGGCCTGCAGGACTGGTCCGTGTCGTTTCTGCTCGGCGTCGGGCTGCCGGTCCTGGTGTGTTACCAGTTCTATCTGCAGGTTTACCGGCGGCTGCCACACAACCCCTTCGTATACATTCTGGTGGCGGGCTTTCTGAATGCGGCCCTGTCACAGGTGGTGTTCGTATCCTCCGTCAGCTTCTGGTACTGGATTACGGAGTATCACGCTCCGCACCTGATCTGGAATGACTACCTCAGCTACCTGATTCTCACGCTCTTCCCGGAAGGCGTGACCAACGGCATGTTCATCAGCGGAATGGTGACCTTTCAACCCCGCTGGCTCAGCACATTTGATGAAGATTCTTACTTCGGCAGTTAATCCTTCCTTCTTGCCCTGATTTACAGTTCCTGTACGTACTTTGGATGACTTGTGTATCGACTTGTTACGATGAATCCATATAATTAACAAACGTTCACAATAAAAACAAAAAGCAGACAAACCCGATTCTTACAGCAGATCCGGACACAACCACAGGAGTGGGCTGACAAGCAGAGTCAGGACAGGGAAGCCACCGGAAAGAGTCACGGCCAGGCTGCCCTGAACAGGAATCCTCCCGATGTTCAACCAGTATTTCAACGCTCTGACCCGTCGCCCACTGATCCTGCTGGCGCTGATTGCCACTGCCTGTCTGGCAGCATCTGCCGGTCTGTCAAAGCTCACCTACAGCAGCGATTTCCGTGTCTATTTCAGCGACGACAATCAGCGTATGCAGACCTTTCAGGAGATGGAAAAGCGCTTCGTCCGTCAGGACAATCTGATCTTTCTGGTGTCATCGGAGCAGGAAGAGATCTTCTCTGAGCGTGGTCTGCAGCTGATTGAGACCCTGACCCACAAGAGCTGGGAAGTGGCACACGTGCAGCGTGTGGATTCCATCCAGAACTTCACCAATACCGTAGTGGATGGTGACGAACTGAACATCGGTGAGTTTTACACCATGAGTGAGCTCAGCATCACTCCGGCCGAACTCAAGCAGCGTGCGCTGGACAAGCCTGAGCTGCTGCGTAATCTGGTGTCTGTCGATGGCGAGGTGACCGGCCTGCGTCTGCTGCTCAATCTGCCGGGCGATGGCTCGCTGACCGCTTCTCAGGAAGCCGTTGACTCTGCTCAGGCTCTGCTCAGCCGTATGCGTGTGGAATATCCTGAATTCACTCTCGAGATGGGCGGTTCAGCCTACATCAACACCACCATGAATCAGGTATCCAATGACGATATGAGCCGCCTGCTGCCGCTCTGTTTCGGCATGATGCTGCTGATTATGGTGTTTCTGGTCCGTAAAGTGTCCGGGATCATGCTGATCACACTGCTGTTCACCACTTCTGTTGCAGTGACTATGGGGATTGCCGGATGGCTTGGTTTCGCACTCAGCCCGCCAACCGGTGCAGTGCCTACAGCGATCCTGACCATCGCCATTGCCGATTCGGTACACATCCTGTCCATGTACTACCAGTCGCTGCAGCGTGGCGATGACAAACTGCATGCACTGCGTAAGTCGTTGCTGAGCAACACCATTCCGGTATTTGTCACCAGCCTGACCACCATTCTCGGTATGCTGGCCCTGAACATGAGTGAATCCCAGCCTTACCGCGACATGGGTAACCTGATTGCATTGGGTACTTTTGTTGCCTGGGCACTGAGCATGACTATGATTCCGGTACTGATGTGGCTGCTCCCGGCTCCGCGTGTTGCTGCGAAAACATCGGTCAATGTGGGCATGGAACATCTGGCTGAGTGGGTCATCGTCAACCACCGCCGTCTGGCTGGTCTGGCTGTTGCGGTTGTGATTCTGATGGTTCCGACCATGATGACCAACAAGGTGACTGAACGCTGGCACAGCTTCTTCGAAGAGTCTTACGAAGTGCGCCGCACTACTGACCATATCGAAAAAACCCTGGAAGGCCTGCACACCATCTTCTTTGTTGCCGACACCGGTGTGGAAGAAGGCATCAATGATCTGGCTTTCCTGACCCAGCTGGATGCCTTCTCTGCCTGGCTGGGCAAGCAGCCGGAAGTCGCACAGACCACCGAAATCACTGATACCATCAAGCTGCTGAACAAAGAACTGAACGAAGGCCGTGAGGATATGTTCCGTCTGCCGGATACACCGGAAGCCGTGGCTCAGTATCTGCTGCTGTTTGAAATGTCACTGCCACAGGGCATGGGTCTGGACTCTGTCATGACCTATAACCGCAGTGCGACCCGCGTCGTGGCTACCCTGCGCCGTCTGGATTCTGATCAGATACTGGCTCTGGAAGAGCGCGCCATCGACTGGGCAAACCGCAATGCACCACTGCTGAACCTGACGGAATCCACCGGTCTGGACACCGTGTTTGCTGATATGACCAAGCGCAACATCACCTCTATGCTGAAGGGCACTCTGCTGTCTCTGCTGACCGTGACTCTGGTGATCATGGTGCTGTTCCGCTCTGTACAGCTGGGTCTGTTGTCTGTACTGCCGAATGTCATGCCTCTGATCGCGGCTTATGGCATCTGGGCTCTGACCAAAGGGTATGTGGATACCGGTACTTCCATCGTTGCCAGCCTGGCGACCGGCATCATTGTGGATGACACTGTGCATTTCCTGAGCAAGTTCCGTCATGCCTATTACGATCACCGTCAGAGCGCCGAAGACGCCGTGCGTTACGCCTTCAGCAGCGTCGGTTTTGCTCTGGTCGTGACCTCTGTCATCCTGGTGTGTGGCTTTATGGTGATGGATTTCGCTAACTTCATCCCGACACAGAACATGGCCTGGCTGCTGTCTCTGTGCGTTGTCACTGCCCTTGTGTTCGATTTCCTGATGCTGCCGGCTCTGCTGCTGATGGTGTATGGAAAGAAACTGGCCGAACGCCGCAAGCGTCCACGCCCTGTGGTACACGCTCTGCCACGTCTGCCGGAGGCCGCTCTGGCCACACAGACTGCCTGATACGCTCTTACTGCTGAGAGCAGGCAATCTGACTGCAGCCCCGTATGACCAGAGAGGAGGAACTCGGGTCATACGGGGCTTCTCCTGTACCCATATGTCCTGTTTGCTTCACCCCGGATACCAATTTTGCGATAATCCGCAACCCTTAATGAAAAGTCCCAGACCCTGAATCCTGCCATGAAACCGCAAATTGCTGAGCTGTTATCCGCCGCCCTTGATCAACTGAAACACGCTGCTGTATTACCTGCTGACGTGCAGCCCCGAATTCAGGTGGACAACACCCGCGATAAAACCCACGGTGATCTGGCCACCAACCTCGCCATGATGCTGGCCAAGCCCGCCGGTAAAAATCCGCGGGAGCTGGCGCAGCTGCTGGTGGATGCTCTGCCTCGGTCATCTCTGGTGCAGAAGGTGGAAATTGCCGGTCCGGGCTTTATCAATTTTTATCTGAGTGAAGAGTCGACCTCGTCACTGGTACGGGCGGTACTGGAGGCAAAAGACCAGTATGGCCGCAGCAACGAAGGTGCGGGCCGCAAAGTTCAGGTGGAATTTGTCTCCGCCAACCCGACCGGGCCTCTGCACATCGGTCATGGCCGTGGGGCAGCCGTGGGTGACTGTATGTGCCGTCTGCTCGAAGCCACCGGCTGGGACGTGACCCGCGAGTTCTACTACAACGACGCCGGCCAACAGATCAACAATCTGGCTTTATCAGTACAGGCACGCTGCAAGGGCCTGACTCCGGATGACGCCAGCTGGCCGGAAGACGGTTACCGTGGCGACTACATCAAGGATCTGGCCGAAAGCTTTATGCGCGGTGATACCGTCTCGTCTGAAGACCAGAGCTTCACCGGAACCCAGGATGCTGATGACCTCGAAGGCATCCGTCACTTTGCTGTGGCCTACCTGCGCAACGAACAGGATCTCGACCTGAAAGCCTTCGGTGTTGATTTCGATGTGTACTTCCTTGAGTCGTCTCTTTATACCGATGGCAAAGTTGAAGCTGCGGTTGAAAAGCTGACTGCCAATGGCCACACCTATGAAGATGGTGGCGCCCTGTGGCTGCGTACCACCGACTTTGGGGACGACAAAGACCGTGTGATGCGTAAAACCGATGGTGGCTACACCTATTTTGTACCGGATGTTGCCTACCACCTCGACAAATGGCAGCGCGGTTTTGTACGTGTGATCAATGAGCAGGGCGCTGACCACCACAGCACCATCACCCGGGTTCGCGCGGGTCTGCAGGGGCTGGATGTGGGCATTCCCCAAGGCTGGCCGGACTATGTGCTGCACCAGATGGTGACCGTGATGCGCGGTGGTGAGGAGGTGAAAATTTCCAAGCGTGCCGGCAGCTATGTGACCCTGCGCGACCTGATCGATGAAGTGGGTCGTGATGCCACGCGTTACTTCCTGGCGGCGCGTAAAGCCGACGGTCAGCTGACTTTTGATATTGATCTGGCGCGTTCTCAGTCGTCCGATAACCCGGTGTATTACATTCAGTACGCCCACGCCCGGGTGTGCTCCATCTTCCGTAAGCTGGCTGAAGCCGGTCAGACCTGGGAGCTGGAAACCGGTCTGGACGCCCTGTCTGCCCTGACGCTGGACTCAGAAAAAGAACTCATGGTGAAGCTGGGCCGCTACCCTGAGGTTGTGCGCAACGCCGCCAACAACAATGAGCCACATCTGGTGTCTAACTTCCTGCGTGAACTCGCCGGTGACTTCCATACCTGGTACAACGCCGAAAAAACCCTGGTCGACGAAACCGATCTGCGTAATGGCCGTCTGACTCTGGCAGAAGCCATCCGTCAGGTTCTGGCGAACGGTCTTGATCTGTTGGGCGTCAGTGCTCCGCAGGAAATGTAATTGATGCCGGTCTGCTCAGGAGAACCGCATGGCGGATAAGGGTAAAACGATTCCGGGCTGGGTGTGGGTTACCACGCCAGCTCTGGCCGCGGCTTTTGCCGGGTTTCTGTTCTATCTGTCGACGGTACCGCCGGGACAGGAGATCGAAACCGTAAAAAAAGACGCGCATAAGGTCTTCCGCACCACGGTGGATAAAGTCCGTGAAGGCGCGGATGCCGTCGAAGAGAAAGTGGATCAGGCCAAGCCTGCCTACGACTTCTACAAGTTGCTGGAAAACCAGACGGTGGATGTCGATGAGATGGATGCATACCACTCCACCCCAAAAGATGAAGAAACCGCTTACCAGTACATTCTGCAGGCGGGTTCCTTCCGCTCTGCCGATGACGCTGACCGTATGCGTGCGGAGCTGCTGCTCGAGGGGCTGAATGCCTATGACGAAAGCAGCCAGGTTAATGGCGCCGTCTGGCACAGGGTGTATGTCGGTCCTTTTACGGATCGTTCCAAACTGAATAAAGCTCAGGATACGCTGGTCAGCCTGAACATCAGTCCGCTGGTGCTCAAGCGCAAAGTCGAAGAATAAGGCGCTGCGGCGTCAGGGAGAACACGCATGTCAGAAGACACTATTTTCGGAAAAATCGCCCGCGGTGAAGCACCGGCCAACATCGTGTATGAAGATGACCAGTGCCTCGCGTTCCGCGATATGTTCCCGGCAGCACCGATGCACATCCTGATTATTCCGCGTAAAGCCATACCGCGTTTATGCGATGCCTCAGAAGAGGATCAGTCTCTGTTGGGGCATATGTTGCTGGTGGCCAGTAAAGTCGCGGAGCAGGAAGGTCTGGGCGATAAATACCGTCTGGTGATTAATAACGGTGAAGGGGCGGGACAGTCGGTGTTTCACCTGCATATGCATATAATCGGTGGACGTTCCCTTTCCTGGCCCCCCGGCTGATTAAAGCTGCCTGCATTGCATCTACGGTGTTAAAAGTTCATTCAGACTGCTCACATACTATCTGTATGCTGCGCGTCTTCATTCACTTTTGCCTTGTAGCTGCTGCTTCGGCAACGCTTTAATCTAAGAGTCGAGACCGTATATTTAACAATGATTAAAGCTGCCTGCGTTGTCCGGGCGGTGTTATAAATCATCTCAAAATGCTCACGTACTGAATGTACGCTCCGCTTTTTCGACGATTTATGCCTTGCACGGACTGCCTCGCCGACGCTTTAATTTTTATGCGATACCGGCTTTTAATGCACTGTGTATCCGGTTCATTGTATTCACAGCAAATCCGTAGGGTGCGCACTGCGCACCATGCATAAACAACCTTCTGAAGTTTCTGTTTATGACTGCATCATTCAACAGACTCCGCGCGCGTCTTCACGATGGTCGGATCCTTAAGGTCGATGACTGGTCGGTAGCGGATTCCGAAACCTGGGGTATTATCGGCACCAACGGCAGTGGCAAGACAGTACTGTCGCGGCTGTTTGCTGGCGATGTGCGCCTGAGTGAAGGCGATGTGTCTGGTCTGCCGGATCATGTTCTTTATGTCTCGCTGGAGGCTCAGCGTGAACTGATAGAGCGTGAGCGTCATGAAGACGAATCAGATCTGATGGACCGGATGGACATCGGTACTCTGGTGTCTGAGCTGTTGCACCCGGTGGACGAGGTGCAGGACTGGATTGATAAGTTGCGTCTTGGTCATCTGCTGGAGCAGGGCTTCCGCTCACTCTCAACCGGCGAGAGTCGCAAGGTGCTGCTGGTGGATGCCATCCGGCGTAAGCCGGAACTGCTGACTCTGGATGAGCCGCTGGAAGGCCTGGATGCAGAGAGCCGTGAGTTGCTTGAGGAAGCGCTCAGTGATCTGCACGCATCCGGTCAGCGTATGCTCTGGGTGGCTAATCGTCTGGATGAACTGCCGCACTGGGTCACGCATCTGGCTTTTGTTCATGACGCGAATCTGTTGATGCAGGGGGCGCGTGATGAGGTTCTGAACGCGGCGGAAGTGCATGCGCTGATGCATTTTGATAAGCCGCTTTCAGACTTTCCGCCGCCGCTGACGGATTACCGGCTGGCAGACTCCGAACCACTGGTACGCATGGTGAATACCCGGATTCAGTATGGTGAGCGGACGTTGTTTGACGGTCTGAACTGGACTGTGATGCCGGGACAGCACTGGGCACTCACCGGCCCGAACGGGTCGGGAAAAACCAGCCTGCTGCAGCTGATTACCGGTGATAATCCGCAGTGTTACCGCAATGAGCTGTATCTGTTCGGCATGAAACGCGGCAGTGGTGAAACCATCTGGGATATCAAAAAGCACATCGGACTGGTGTCGTCGTCCCTGCAGTGGGAATACCGCGCAACAACCAATGTGCTGACTACCGTAATCTCAGGCCTGTACGACAGTATCGGCCTGTATCAGGCGGCCGGGGATGGCGACCGGCGTCTGGCGGAACAGTGGCTGGAGATTGTCGGCCTGCATCATAAGGCTAATCAGAGCCTGCATCATCTGTCGTACGGTGAGCAGCGTCTGGTGCTCATTGCCCGGGCTCTGATCAAGCAACCGCCGTTGCTGATTCTGGATGAACCCTGCCAGGGCCTGGATGACCCGAGCCGCGAAATGGTGCTGGCCTTTATCCGGCGTTTATCCGAGCAGCAGCGCATTACCCTGTTGTATGTGACCCACCACGCCAAGGAAATTCCCGCCGGAGTCAGTCATCACTTACGGCTTGGAGCAGATACTCGGCAAGGTTTTGAAATCCTCTGACGCAGACACAAAAAAAGCACCCGAAGGCATCGCTTTTCTACAGTTTGTGATTTTATGGGTAAAAGAAGGTTGTTGCGTGTTCGTCATCCTGCGGCTTGACCGCAGGATCCATCCAAGACAGTGATGGATAAGAAAAAACTGGATCCTGCGGTCAAGCCGCAGGATGACAGGGCCGTCAGAGCAATTCAGAGAATATCTCTCCAGCGTCGCGAGCGAAGGTCAGGCAAGGCGAAGTTCTTTGAAGAAGCACAGTTTACCGGGAGTAAATGAGCATTCTGATTTGGATCTAAAAAGCCGTCAGGAGCGTAGCCGAGGCCGTCAGAGCAAGGCCAAAATGTCTGAGGAAGCGCAGCTTACTTGAGTGTAAGTGAGCATTCCGAAGACATTTTTAACACAGCTCTGACAACGCAGGCAGCTCCGGTCTTAATAAAGGACGCGGGCGCGGATTGTGCCCTCAACTTCCTTAATTTTCTCCAGCGCCAGCTCAGACGCATCGGTCGACACATCAATCACCACGTAACCCACTTCTTCAACAGTCTGCAGGTACTGACCACAGATGTTGATATTGTTCTCGGCGAAAATGCTGTTGATGGCATTCATCACGCCCGGAACGTTTTTGTGGATGTGCAGGATACGGTGCACTTTGGCGTTGGATGGCAGCGCCACTTCCGGGAAGTTCACGGAAGAGGTGGTCGTACCCTTGTCGCTGTACTGAGCCAGCTTCTCACCCACTTCCTTACCGATGTTTTCCTGTGCTTCCAGAGTGGAGCCACCCACGTGCGGGGTCAGGATGACATTGTCGAACTCACGCAGCGGGGTAACGAATTCTTCGTTGTTGGAGCGTGGCTCAACCGGGAATACGTCAATGGCAGCACCCAGCAGCTTCTTGCTGCGCAGAGCGTCAGCCAGTGCGTCAATGTCCACGACCGTACCGCGGGAGGCGTTCAGCAGAATGGAGCCCTGCTTCATCTGGGCAAACTGTTCTGCGCCCATCATCCACTTGGTCGCTTCGGTTTCAGGAACGTGCAGGGAGATGACGTCAGCGATGTTCAGCAGTTCGTTCAGGGTACCGACCTGGCGCGCATTACCCAGCGGCAGCTTGGTAACCACATCGTAGAAGTACACTTCCATACCCATGCTTTCTGCCATCACGGACAGCTGAGTACCGATGGAACCGTAACCGACGATACCCAGCTTTTTACCACGGATTTCGAAGGAGTTATCGGCCGACTTGTTCCAGCCGCCACGGTGACACTGGGCGTTACGCTCAGGAATGCCACGCATCAGCATGATGATCTCAGCCAGTGACAGTTCGGCTACAGAGCGGGTGTTGGAATACGGCGCATTGAACACCGCGATACCGCGCTTGGTTGCTGCTTTCAGGTCTACCTGGTTGGTACCGATACAGAAACAGCCAACCGCAATCAGCTTCTCAGCCGCGGCGAAGATGTCTTCGGTCAGCTGAGTACGGGAACGGATACCGACAAAATGAGCGTCCTTGATTTTGGCTTTCAGCTCGTCATCCGGCAGGGACGTTTTCAGGTATTCGATGTTGGTGTAACCGGCGGCACTCAGGGTATCGAGTGCGGACTGGTGTACGCCTTCCAGCAGCAGAAAACGGATCTTGCTTTTATCCAGTGACGTGTTTGACATGGCAGGTACCTAATGTAGCCCAATGGGCGCTGTTACATATCTAAGACAGAGCCGGAAGGCCCTGTCTGTGCTCCGGGGCGGAAAGCACTCCGAAAAAAGAGGCGCGTATGCTAGCATACACGCCCGTTAAAGTGAGCCCTGAAGCGGCTTTTCTCTCTCATTTCGACCGTGAACTGAGGGAGATCAGCGCAGCTCCTATGCAGAAACAGGGCAGAATCAACCCGGAAAGAAGCATGACGACTCTGACGCAAGAGAATCTGATCAGCCTGCTGGCTGACATCGCAGGCGCGGATAAGGTCCGTACCGACGCCGATTCACTCGAAACCTTCGGTAAAGACTGGACCAAAGTCTACGCGCCGAAGCCCACCGCCATCGTCTTCCCGAAGACGACGGAGCAGGTGGCAGCCATTGTTAAACTGGCTAATGAACATGGTCTGGCGCTGGTGCCGTCCGGTGGCCGTACCGGCCTCAGTGCGGGTGCCGTCGCAGCCAACGGCGAGATTGTTGTCGCGTTCGATTACATGAATCAGATTACTGAGTTCAATGCCACAGACCGCACCGTGAAGTGTGGGGCTGGTGTGATCACCGAACAGCTGCAGAACTACGCCGAAGAGCAGGGGCTGTTCTACCCGGTGGACTTTGCCTCGGCAGGCTCCAGTCAGATTGGTGGCAACATCTCCACCAACGCCGGTGGCATCAAGGTAATCCGCTGGGGCATGACCCGTGACTGGGTTGCGGGTCTGACTGTTGTTACCGGTAAAGGCGATATTCTTGAGCTGAACAAAGACCTGATGAAGAACAACACGGGTTACGACCTGCGTCAGCTGTTCATCGGTGGCGAAGGCACGCTCGGGTTTGTCACTGAAGCGACCATGCGCCTGACCCGTCAGCCTAAGAACCTCACCGTTCTGGTGCTGGGTGTGCCAGAACTGGATGACGTTATGAAAGTGCTGCATCAGTTCCAGAGCAGTATGGATCTGACTGCGTTTGAGTTTTTCTCCGACAAAGCCCTGCAGAAAGTACTGGCGCGCGGCGATGTACCCGCACCGTTTGAGTCCAGCACAGATTATTACGCCCTGATCGAATTCGAAGCCGTTAATGAGTCGGAGATGGATCAGGCCATGCAGATGTTTGAAGCCTGTATGGAAGAGGGCTGGGTGATTGATGGTGTGATCAGCCAGAGCGAAACCCAGGCGGCGAATCTGTGGCGCCTGCGTGAAGATATTTCAGAAACCATTTCTGAATGGACCCCCTATAAAAACGACATTTCTGTCGTTGTTTCTAAGGTGCCTCCGTTCCTGCGTGATATTGATGACATCGTCTCCCGCGAATATCCGGATTTCGAAATCATCTGGTTCGGGCATATTGGTGATGGCAACCTGCACCTGAATATTCTCAAACCGGATGACCTGCCAAAAGAAGAGTTCTTTGAGCGATGCTCCAAAGTCTCTGTCTGGGTGTTTGAAACGGTACAGAAATACGCCGGTTCAGTCTCTGCCGAACACGGTGTGGGCATGACCAAAAAGCCGTATCTGCAATACACCCGATCAGAAACTGAAATTGCTTATATGAAAGCCATGAAGCAGGTCTTTGACCCGCAGAATGTGATGAACCCGGGTAAGCTGATTGATGCCTGAAAGGCGTTTTGTGAATGAATAAAAATGCCGGCGAAGCCGGCTTTTTTGTGCGGTGATTTCCACTCAAAGGTCGTGACTGGTGACTTTCAGGTAAGTCGCACGGAGGCCATCGATCGTAATACTGCCGAGGTTCTTGCTCGGATCGGTACCCAGTTGAATATTACCAACGTAGAGGTAACTCTTCTGGGACTCATTGTAGAAGGCTTCGTAGGTCTCCTGGGCACCCGCATATATCGGTTGTCCATCTTCTCCCAGTGGAGATTTCGGGGTTTCAAGTTCCAGAATAAAGTTACCATCGGATGTGGAACTGAATTTTACAGCCTGCATATCACCGTGACCCAGGTTCAGGTTCAGCAGGAAGTTATCCAGATACAGGGTGGAGTCGGCCTTTGCCTGCTCCATTCCCGGGACTTCACAGATTGAGCCGCAGGTGGCGATATTAATTTCTTTGGCATACAGGTTGAGACTGATATTGGCATTCAGTTCAGAATTACCATTGCTGTCTTCACGAGCCCACAGACGGAAATACGAACCGTCGAGGTAGACTCCTTTCATATCAATATCGAGATAGTCAGTCCGCAGGGGAGCATCTGGATCAGGGTTGTCGGCATCGAGGAATTTGAAGGTGAACTTCGAGCCGATATCCAATCCGCCGCGCCGGGTAACACCCCTGCTCAGAGCTAAGGATACGGTCTGAATGTCGCCTTTCTGGTCTTCCTTGGTGATGATCAGACCATCTGTACAGCTGGTGGATTGAAGGTCTGTTCCGCACAGGGTTTTGTAGCGATCAAGCATTTCCATCCTGCTTGCCAGAGAAATATTTGCAGTGTCCTGCTCCCCGTCGCTGATGCCATCACCGTCTTTATCGGTTTCCTGACCTGTGCGTGTATACATCAGCGAAAGAATCTTTTTTTGCTCTGAGTAGTATCCGTACGCTTCATAATAGTCATCGAGCGAGTTGTTATAATCGTAGCAGTCCCAGTCTACATCGCAGCCATCGACGTATTCACCAATGGCAACTTCATCCTGATGTCGTTGTTCCATTCGGTAATACCATGCTTCGACGCCATCAGGTCCGTTATAGGCTTCATCAACAGCTGCCTCGGCTCTGTCTATCTCAACTTCCTGAGGTTCGATGTATTCTCTCATCTCGTAATTAATGCTGCCCTGGACATAGTATGCGGATGCATAGTTATCATTGCTGAAATCCTGATCTATGGTATTCAGCTCATTGTTTAGGCCATCAATTTCTTCCGTGATATTGTCTTCGGCGAGGGTAGGATCATCACACCCGTCCTGTCCCCAGACACAGCCCTGATACACGGAGAACAGTCCCCATGTCGGGGTGCTTTCGATCGGGTTCTGATAGCTGTCGGTGGCTATTTCCAGAAGGGCTATGTCGCTGCCAAAGGCCTGGTAGGCTTCGTTGTAATTATTGTCAGAGGGATCCAGCCACTGGCTGCCCTGAACCGACTGAATGAGCCAGGGGTGCAAATCTGTGCTTTAGGTTTTGGGTCCAGTGTGCCGTTTTCACTGCCTTCTCCCATGATATAGAGTTCCGTCCACTCTATCTGCAGAACCTGATTTTCATCGGAACTCTCAATGCCGGTGACAGTGGTGACGGCATCATTGACGTCAAAGACGAAGTCTTCCAGGGCAAAGGCAATCCCGGCGCCCTGTTGCTGTGAAAGCGATTGATCATCCAGAGCAACCATGTCTGCCTGTGACAGTGCGGGTAATGCAGCAAGGCTGAGAAACAGCACAAACGATCTGATCATAAATCCCCCGAACAGGACCGGGGCCGGACAAGCGGATCTGCGGAGCAGAACGGAGTGAGGTGTCTACGGTGAGAAAACCGTACGACGTCAACACATCCTTGTGTCTGAGGTCCTGATTATTGTTATTGGTCTCTGAACCCTGTGGATTCAACGGACATACGTTCTTTGATCTGGAGTATGAGGTGTCCGGCGTGGCTGGTTAATCCATCAGAAGAATTAAAAAATAAAATCCATATTAATTAAAAAGTACCAGTCCGGTCAGAACAGCTGCTCAGGTGTCAGTTCGCTATTAAAGTCTTCATCCGTCGCGGTTGTACCGTATGGAGAGCCAACATGTGGATTGGCGTATTCGGTTGGCAGATTCTCTTCGCGGAAGTATTCGAAAATGGCATCACTCTGATCCGGACGGGCAAGCAATCCGGTGTCCGGATCAATGCGGGCAGAGACGATACCTGCGGGCTGCTCATAATGGCCTTCCGGCATGCCAGCCAGAGCAACCTTCATGTAATCAATCCAGATGGGCAGAGCGGTGCTGCCGCCCGAGGCGCTGCGCCCCAGGGTTCTGGGCTGGTCATACCCCACCCAGACGGTACTCACCAGCTCCGGATTAAAACCGGAGAACCAGGTGTCTTTCTGATCGTTGGTGGTACCGGTTTTTCCGGCCAGATCTGAGCGGCCCAGCGCCAGTGCTTTGCGCCCGGTGCCGCGACGGATGACATCCTGCATCATATTCACGGTCAGGAAGCGGTTACGGCTGTCCAGAACCCGGAGCGCTATACGCTGCTTTTCTTCCGTTTCTGCGGTATCTGTTGCGGATGAGCCAAGCAGCATGTCATCCGGATCAAAGTCTTCTGTATCGTCAGGTGTGCCGGCTGCTATGGGGGCGCAGTACTCACATTCGGGGGCGACGACGGGATCAGCCTGATAGAGTACCTCTCCTTCGTCATTTTCAATGCGTTCGATAATGTGCGCACGGATCTTATAACCACCGTTGGCGAAGATGCTGTAACCCTCGGCCAGCCCCAGCGGTGTGACGACGGAGCTGCCCAAAGCCAGCGAAAGATCACGGTTCAGGTCGTGAAAGCCAAAATTTTCCAGGTGGTTCAGGGCAGCTGAGAGGCCGATCTGCTTCAGGATGCGGATCGATACCAGATTCTGGGAGCGGTACAGCGCCTGACGCAGTCGGGTCGGGCCGTAGAAGCGACCACTGTAGTTTTCCGGACGCCAGGCACTTTCCAGGTGCTCATCCTGAAAGATAACCGGCGCGTCGTTGACGATACTGGCTGTGGTAAAGCCATTGGCCAGAGCTGCGCTGTAAATGAAGGGCTTGAATGAAGAACCCGGCTGACGTTCAGACTGAATGACCCGGTTGAATTGGTTTTCTGAATAGGAGAACCCGCCCACCAGAGCCTTGATTGAGCCGTTGCGCGGGTCGAGTGAAACCAGTGCGCCTTCGATTTCCGGGATCTGTGCCAGGCGTGCACCGGCCGGAGTGTTTTCCACCAGAATTACATCGCCGGTTTTGAGGTCAGGCTGTCTTTCCGGGAAGGCCCAGGCGGTGCCAGTGCGGTTCAGACGCACAAAGCCACTTTTGGTGTACACCAGATAGCTGCCGTTGTTGTTACCCGCGATGATACCGGCACGGACGACACTCTGGTCGATCATGCTCAGCAGCCGCGAGTGCCATTGTTGCAGGGTTTCGGGCCAGTTAATGTCATGGCCTGGCTGTGTCTGTTCGAACCATTCCTGCAGAACCGGATTGTCTTCAACCATCAATGTCACAACCGGCAGACTGGCACTGACACCCCGGTACCCCTGTGTGCGGTCAAAGGCCAGCAGGCCCCTCTGAATGGCATCATTGGCTGCTGTCTGATTGCGGCCGATGACTGTGGTGTAGACCTTATAGCCGTCGGTATAGGCATTGCCGCCAAAACGCCGCAGCATTTCCTGGCGGGCCATTTCGGCAACATAGGCCGCATCCACTTCGGAGTCAGCACCATACTGACCGGCGACTATCGGCGCATCTGCGGCGCTGCGGTAATCTTCTTCAGTAATTTTCCCCAGCTGCAGCATGCGTCCGAGAACATAGTTTCTGCGGGCAATGGCGCGTTGCGGATTGTTGACCGGGTTGGCGGCCGAAGGCGCCTGGGGCAGGCCGGCGATCATGGCCAGCTGAGCCAGGTTGAGTTCGCGGATTGGTTTGCCGTAGTACACCTGACTGGCCGCTTCGATGCCGTAGGCACGTTTGCCGAAGTAGACCTTATTGACATAGAGCTCGAGGATTTCCTCTTTGCTCAGGGCTTCTTCGATTTTCAGCGCCAGAAGAATCTCGGTGAACTTACGGGTGAAGGTTTTTTCACTCGACAGATAATAGTTTTTGGCCACCTGCATGGTGATGGTGCTGCCGCCGGATTGTTTGCGACCGGTTGTCACCAGCTCGAACACCGCCCGGGCAAGTCCTTTCACGGCGATGCCTGAGTGCTCAAAGAAACCTTCATCTTCAGAAGCCAGCAGGGCATCGATAAACTGCTGGGGAATATCGTCGTAGGCGATTGGCGTACGGCGCTTCTCACCAAACTCGCTGATCAGCAGGCCATCCGCAGTGTACACCCGTAATGGCGTCTGCAGTTCGACCTCTTTCAGCGCTTCGGCGTCGGGCAGCCCGGGCTCAAGATAGAGGTATATGGCAGACACACCCATCAGGGTGGCTGAGGAGACTGCCATCAGCAGCCAGAATATGGCCAGGTAGAGCGCTTTTGGACGGGTCATAACAGTTGTCAGGCGCGGATACTCATGTATATAAAAGCAAGGCGGGCGATTATACGGCTTTTTTGTTCTTTTAGCAGGATTGTGCTTATAATGGCCACGGCATAATAGGATTCGTGTTAGCTTGTTTTTGCAAGTCTTCGAATTAGAAGGGGATTTACCGTGTTAGCAGGCCTGTTTAATAAGAAAAATAAACCGCTGCTCGGCATCGACATAAGCTCAACGTCCGTTAAGGTATTGGAGCTTAGCCGGGCCGGTCACAGCTATCGGGTCGAATCCTACGCATCGGAGCCGCTGCCGGCCAATGCGGTCGTCGAGCAGAGCATCAATAATGAAGAAGCCGTTGCTGAGGCCGTGCGCCGCGCAGTAACGCGCTCCCGTACTACGGCCAAAGCCGCTGTGCTGGCTGTCGCTGGTTCTTCCGTCATTACCAAGATCGTGCAGATGAGCGCTGATCTGAGTGACGATGAAATGGATTACCAGATCCGCGCCGAAGCTGACCAGTACATTCCTTACCCGATTGAAGAAGTTGCCCTCGACTGGGAAATCATTGGCCCTACCGAGAACAACAAAGACACGGTGGATGTGCTTCTGGCCGCCTGCCGTTCTGAGACCGTCGAACGCCGCAAAGATTCCGCAGAAATTGCCGGCCTTGAAGTTGCTAAGGTCGACGTGGAAGCGTTCTGTACCGAACGCGCCTATGAGTTACTGGCCGGGCAGATAGAGGGGGTGAACCCTGAAGTCGTGGCAATTCTGGATGTCGGCTCGACCATGACCACCATGAATATCCTGCACAGAGGCGCCAGTATTTATACCCGTGAGCAGTTGTTCGGTGGCCGTCAGCTGACCGAAGATATCATGCGCCGCTACGGTCTGAGCTACGATGAAGCCGAGCGTGCAAAGCAGGATGCCAGCCTGCCGGATGACTACGAGGCCGCTGTGCTGGATCCCTTCCGTCGCGCTGTGGTGCAGCAGCTCAGCCGTTCCCTGCAGTTTTTCTATTCATCCAGTAAATTCAACGATGTGGATCTGATTGTGCTGGCCGGTGGTGCTGCCATGGTCAAAGGCCTGGATGATATGGTCAGTGATGTGCTGGATACGCCGGTCATTATTGCCAATCCGTTTGTTTCCATGACAATTTCCCAGAAGGTGAATGCGTCTCTGCTGGCAGAGAACGCGCCGTCCCTGATGATTGCGGCAGGCCTGGCCATGAGGAGTTTTGACTGATGGCTAAGATCGACTTACTCCCCTGGCGTGAAGTCCGCCGTGAGAAACGCAATAAAGACTTTAAAGCCACGCTGGTGCTGATCGCGATTGTCTCCGCTGGTGCGGTAGGTATCGGATTTCAATACTTCAAATCTGCAGTGCAGGTTCAGAATGCCCGTAATACCTATCTGCAGACGGAAACTGCAGCGCTGGACAAGAAAATCGCTGAAATCCAGAAGCTCAGAGAATTGCGTACTGAGCTGATTGACCGTATGGAACTGATTCAGGCCCTTCAGGGTAACCGTCCGGTGATTGTGCGTGTGTTTGACGAAATTGTCCGTGCTGTTCCGGATGATCTGTATTTCACCGACCTGCAGGTGAAAGGTAACAAGGTCACCGTCAAAGGCGTCGCTGCCTCCAATAACCGCCTGTCTGCCATGATGCGTAATTTCGACAGCTCGGTCTGGTTCCGTGACCCTCAGCTGATCAAGGTCGAAGCCAACAAATCCGGCACCAATAATTTTGAAATTGAGATGATCCGCGTTCAGCCGTCTCAGGCAGCAGACGGAGGTAAGTGATATGGCTGATAAACAAAACCTCAATGCGCTGCTCGACGATATCCGCAACTTTGATTTCAATGATGTGGATTGGAATAACATGGGCTCCTGGCCCATCGTCGGTAAGGTTATCCTCTGCCTGATACTTTCCGGCGGTATTCTCGCCCTGGGTTATTTCCTGCTCATCAGTACGGAACGTGATTCGCTGGCCCGCTCTCAGGCCAATGAAGAGAAACTGCGCAAAGAGTTTGAGAATAAAGCCTTCCGCGTTGCGAATCTGAATGAATACAAAACACAGCTGGAAGAAATGCAGACCACCTTTGGCGCCCTGCTGAAACAATTGCCACAGGATACGGAAATTCCCGGTCTGATCGATGACATCAGCGCCGCAGCGCTGAACTCCGGTCTGGTTCTGAAGACCATGGACCCTCAGGCGCTGAAAACCACCGAGTTTTATAAAGAGCTGCCGATCAATATTGAAGTGGAAGGCGACTATCATCAGATGGGGGCTTTCGTGTCTGGTGTGGCAGCGATGCCGCGGATTGTGACCCTGCATGATTTTTCCATCAGCCGTTCCGGCAAGGGAGCCGAGAAGCTGTCGATGAAAATTCTGGCCAAAACCTATCAATATAACTCGGACAAGGAGAAGTAAGATGAAACGTGTCTTGTCCCTGTCCGTGATTCTGCTGACGACTGCCCTGAGCGGCTGCAGTCAGAATGCTGATACATCAGATCTCAAACAGTTTGTTGATCGTGTGCTGTCCACCCCGCGTGGACGTATTGACCCGATTCCGGTCTTTAAACCGTACGAGCTGTTCAGTTATAACGCTTCTGCACTGCGTTCACCTTTTGCATTACCCTACAATGCCAATGAGCTGCAGAGCGTGAAAGCGACAACCGATATCCGTCCGGATCCGGACCGCGCCCGGGAATACCTTGAGCAGTTCTCGCTGGATAATCTGGTGATGGTCGGCACGATGCAAAAGCCCGGAAACGCACTCTGGGCGCTGGTGCGTGATGGCAACGGTGGTGTTGTCCGTGTTCAGCGTGGCGAATACATGGGGCAGAATCACGGCCGAGTGGTCGGGATTACTGAATCAAAAATCAACCTGATAGAAATTGTACCTAACGGCTTGGGTGGCTGGCTTGAACGCCCCAGAGCCTTGGCTCTGTACGGGCAGACTGGAGAATAATTATGAAAAAGTTCAGGGGCTTTTATATGTTCAGATATGTCGTTGGCGTGGTTGCTGCCCTGGCATTGAGCGCTGCTCATGCGGTGTCTCTGACCGAGCTTAATTATTCCAGTGCGCCCGGTGATGTGGTTGAGCTGGAACTCTCCTTTGATGGCACTCCGCCGGAAATCAGCGGCTACACCATTGAAAAGCCGGCCCGTATTGCCCTCGACCTGCCGGGTGTACAGAGCAAACTGGCGAGCAAACGTCAGGAGCTGGGTAACGGTAATGCCCGCAGTGCGCTTGTGGTTGAAGCCAAAGACCGTACCCGGGTCGTGGTCAATCTGAATCAGCTTACCAGCTACACCACCAACACCCGCGGTAATAAAGTCTATATCCGTATTGGCGCTGGTCAGCAGGCTGGCAGCTCTGCTGCGCCTGTCACGGCTGCGGAAGCCGCCGCAACTGCAAAAGTTGTGAATCTGGATTTCCGCCGTGGCGATCAGGGTGAAGGTCAGGTGCGTATCGCTCTGAGCGACTCCCGTGCCTCTGCTGATATCCGTCGTGAAGGCAACAAAATTGTCGCTGAACTGAACAGTGTGACCCTGCCGGATGTGTTCAGCCGCCGTCTGGATGTAACTGATTTCTCCACCCCGGTTCAGTTCGTTGATGCTCTGAGCACCGGTGGCAAGACCCGTATTGTGATTGAACCGGTTGATGGTGAATTTGAATATCTGGCTTACCAGACCGATAAAATTCTCTCTATCAACGTGACCCGCCCGGCTGCCGGTGAAGTGGCTGCGCGCAGTAAAGAGCCTCTGTATACCGGTGAAAAACTGTCGCTGAACTTCCAGGATATTGAAGTCCGTGCGGTGCTGCAGCTGATCGCTGACTTTACCGGTCTGAACCTGGTTGCATCGGATTCCGTTGGTGGCAATATTACTCTGCGTCTGCAGGAAGTGCCCTGGGATCAGGCGTTGGATCTGGTACTGAAGTCCAAAGGCCTCGGCAAGCGTCAGATGGGCGCTGTTCTGCTGGTCGCCCCGGCTGAAGAAATTGCCGCACGTGAAAAGGTTGAGCTGGAAGCGGTTCGTCAGGTTGAAGAGCTGGCGCCGCTGGTCACGGAATATATGCAGCTGCGTTATGCCAAAGCCACAGACCTGCAGAAACTGCTGAGTTCTGAAAACGGCCTGCTGTCTGAGCGTGGTACTGCCGTTGTGGATGAACGTACCAACACGCTGCTGATGAAAGACACCGCCTCAAATCTTGAGAAGGTCCGTGAAGCACTGACCATGCTGGATGTGCCAGTGCGCCAGGTGCTGATCGAAGCGCGTATCGTCATTGCCGAAACCAGTGTGGGTGAAGAACTGGGCGTACAGTGGGGTGGCGCAAGCTTCAAGAACAACGGTGATAACTGGACAACCCTGGGTGGCACCAAAACCACGCTGACCGAAGGCAACCAGATTCTGTTTGACCGTGCGACCACCGGCAGTTCAGATCAGACCATTGATCTGGAAGCGTCTGACGTCGTTGATTTTGGGGTTACCGACCCAAGCGCCTCTACCTTTGCCATTGGTTATCAGACCGTTGATTTCCTTCTGGACTTAGAACTCTCGGCGATCGAAACCGAAGGTCGTGGTGAACTGGTTTCGCAACCACGTGTGATCACCTCTGACGGTAAAACTGCACTGATTGAGTCCGGTGAAGAAATTCCTTACCAGCAGGCCAGCTCCTCTGGTGCGACAAACGTCGCCTTTAAGTCTGCAGTACTGAAGCTGGAAGTGACTCCGCAGATCACTCCGGATGACCGTATCATTATGGATCTGGCTGTCAGTCAGGATTCCCGTGGTGAAGAAACCACCGCCGGTCCGGCGATCAACACCAACGCCGTAGAAACTCAGGTACTGGTTGAGAACGGCGAAACCATCGTCCTGGGTGGTATTTACCGCCGTGAAGAAGTGATCACCATCCGTAAGACCCCGTTCTTCGGTGACCTGCCGTTAATCGGCGCGCTGTTCCGTTATAAAGGACAGCAGGAAACCAAACGCGAGCTGCTGGTATTCATTACTCCGCGACTGGTCAAAGACAGCCTGACCGTCCGCTGAGGAATAATGCAGTCATCTATCTTTCTTGTCGGGCCGATGGGCGCAGGTAAAACGACCATCGGCCGCATGATCGCGCAGGAGTTCGGTTACAGCTTTTACGATTCAGACCGGGTGATTGAGCAGCGCTGTGGTGCTGACATTCCCTGGATTTTTGACGTTGAAGGTGAGGAAGGTTTCCGCCAGCGCGAAGAGCAGGTGATTGATGAGCTGACACTGATGCCGGGTATTGTTCTGGCGACCGGTGGCGGTGCCATTCTGCGTGACAGCAATCGTGCCCACCTGTCTTCCCGTGGTCACGTTGTCTACCTCTTTACCTCCATCGAGCAGCAGCTGGTACGGACCAGCCGTGACAAGAATCGCCCGCTGTTGCAGACTCCGGATCCTGAAGCCGTACTGACACGGTTATTTGAGGTCCGTGATCCGCTCTATCGCTCGATCGCGGATACCATCATTGAGACGGATCAGCGCAATCCGCGCTGGGTCATCCAGGAACTTAAAACACAGATCAAAGGCTGATTCAGGTGCAATTAACGGTCGATCTCGGGGAGCGTTCATACCCGATTTATATTGGCTCAGGCCTGCTGTCGAAAAGCGGACTGATCCGCCAGCATGTGCGTGGCAAACAGGTCATGATCGTCACCAATGAGACGGTGGCGCCACTGTACCTGGACACGGTGCGCGAGGTTCTGGGCGACTTGCAGGTGAACACGGTTGTACTGCCGGATGGCGAAGCCTACAAGACTCTTGATGTTCTCAACCGTATTTTCGATGCCCTGCTGGAGCATCGCCATAACCGCACCACCACCCTGATTGCACTGGGTGGCGGTGTGATCGGCGATATGACCGGTTTTGCTGCCGCGTCGTATCAGCGTGGTGTGGATTTTATTCAGATCCCGACCACCCTGTTGTCACAGGTGGATTCCTCCGTCGGTGGTAAAACCGGTGTGAATCACCCGCTCGGTAAGAACATGATCGGAGCTTTCCATCAGCCGCAGGCCGTGATTGCCGATACCGATACTCTGAAAACCCTGCCTGCGCGTGAGTTGTCCGCAGGAATGGCAGAAGTGATTAAATACGGACTGATCTGCGATGCGGACTTCCTGCAATGGCAGGCCAGCAATATCGCGGGGCTGATGCGGGGTGATGGCGGGCTGCTGGCTGAGGCGATTTACCGCTCCTGCGCCGACAAGGCCAGGGTGGTATCCGCCGACGAACGTGAAGGTGGCGTCCGCGCGATTCTTAATCTCGGACATACCTTTGGTCATGCCATTGAATCCCATCAGGGCTATGGCAACTGGTTGCACGGAGAGGCCGTGGCCTCCGGAATGGTCATGGCGGCCGACCTGAGTTGCCGTCTGGGTCATATCAGCCGCGACGATGTCGAGCGCATTACCAAGCTGATTGCCGATGCTGGCCTGCCGGTCACCGGCCCCAGCGACATGACGGATGACGATTACGTCAGCCGTATGCTGGTGGATAAAAAAGTATTGGATGGGAAGATCCGTCTGGTGCTGCTGAAAAACGTCGGCGAAGCCTACATCACAGACGATGTGCCTAAGGCTCAGCTGCTTGCAACCCTCTACAGCCTGGGCACCCTGGCCACCTGAGGCCAGGTGTATTCAGGAGCGCTGAGGGCAGGGAACTACAACGGGATTTCGCTATGCCGCAGTTATTACCCACACAGACCAAAACACTCGAGCTGCTGACACACCTGACGTCATACAGTGACCTGATGGTCTTGGTCAGTGGTCCTGACGGCGCCGGAAAAACCACTCTTGCCAATGCTCTGTCGGCCTCCCGCGAAGACAGCGAAACCCTGTTGATCAAAGCCAGTGTCATGCTTGGTATGTCCGGCATCCTGTCTGCCATCGCCAGTCACTGGGGGCTGCCTGCGATTGAAGAAGACAGTTCAGAAAACCGTGAGCGTATCCGCGCTGAATCCCAGTTGCGTTATCACGACACGAACAACTTCCTGGTTATTATTGATCAGGCCGACCAACTGGGTGGAGAGGCGCTGAACGATCTGGCGCATTTCGCACTCCTGTTGCAGGAAACGGTTTCCTTCGCTTTGTTCGGCACCACCGGGTTTGAGCGTGATGTGAAGCAGTCACCGGCTCAGGCGCCTGTGTATGTGCAGGTACTGGAGCCGCTGGATCTGCCGGAAGCCCGGTCATTGTTGACCTGGGCGTATGGCGTGAAGGGCAGTTGCCCGCTTGACGACAAAACACTGGGCCGGTTGCTGGAAAGCAGTGATGGCTGGCCTGGGCCACTGATGTCCCAGGCGGAACAGGCTATGGGCGGTACTGGTCCGGATGGAGAGTGTCCGGTTCCGGCGCGTCAGGCATCCTCCAGAGGAATGATTTTTCTGCTGGTGGCGGCCTCCGTGGCGATTGCGGGGGTGGCGGTGTACCGTCTTTATGGTCCGGAGTTGCTGGGGCAGTTCAAACCGTCCGTTGCGGTGAGCGTTCCGGCCCGGACGGAAGACGTCGCGGAGCCCGGAGAAAACGTGGGTGAATCACCCTCTGCGGTCGCTGAGCAAGCTGATGATGTGGCTTTTCAGGAGGATACCGCGGCGGATGAAATTGGCGTCACTGAAACCGCCGGCGTTGAAGCCCAGCCGGATGAACAGGTCACAGCAGTTGCAGAAACTGACGCCACTGCCGCTGTGGCGGTATCACCAGCGATGACCGAAGAGGCCCAGGCTGCAGAAGAAGAGCCCGACGCACTTGCCGTGCTGCAAAATGAAACTGAAGCGTCTTCTGCCGGTGCTGAAGAAAATACGGCCGCTGACCGCGTGAATGAGATCGGCGGAGCGCAGGGTAACGTTCCTGCAGAAAATGTGGCAACTGCCACCGCCGCTGCAGAGGACGGAGCCACCATCCCTGCCGATATCCCGCCGCCTGCGGCAGCTCAGTCAGAGCCTGAAAAAGCCTCAGTTACTGAATCGCGCCCACCATCACCTTACAGTGCGGACGAAGCGGCCTTGCTGGCGGCTGAAGACGGGTATATCGTACAACTGTTAGGCACCTTCTCACAGGAGAGTGCTGACATGTTCAGGTCTGAATGGCAGGATCAGATCCCCCTGTACACCTACCGTGGCTCTTACAAAGGGCGTGACTGGTTTGTGGTGACTACAGGAATTTTCAGCGATCCCTTCAGCGCTCAGGAGGCGTTAGAGGAGCTGCCGGAGCAAATTCGTTCCCAATCGCCCTGGATCAGGCCTCTGTCTCAGGTGAAATCAGCCTTACGCTGACCCTGACGCTCAGGGTTTCCTGAATACTTACATCTGATTTACCACGTTTGTGACAACCGCATGGGATGTGTAGAATAGGCGTCCTTTTGCGCGCGCCTGTACAAATTTTGTACAATCGTTGGCAAGTTACTGAATTATATAACTTTTGTTGGTGAGAGCTGTCTATGAGGACTGGTCTGTATAATCCGGGTGATTTTAAAGACAACTGTGGCTTCGGCCTGTTGGCCCATCTTGAGGGCGAACAGAGTCACGAGTTACTGGTCACCGCGATCAAGTCACTGACCTGTATGACCCACCGGGGTGGTATTGCTGCCGATGGCAAAACCGGTGATGGTTGTGGTCTCCTGATCCAGAAACCAGATTCTTTCCTGCGCGCCGTGGCGGCCGAGGGCGGTATCACTCTGCCGCAACAGTACGCGGTGGGTATGCTGTTTCTCGATCTGGATGATGCCGTCTGTGCTGAACAGAAAGCGGCCGTAGAAACTGCCATCTCACAACAAGGGCTGAAAGTGCTGGGCTGGCGTGTGGTGCCAACCAGTAATGATTGCCTCGGGCCTATGGCTCTGGCCTGCATTCCGCGCTTTGAGCAGATTTTTGTCGCTGCCGATGAAGCGCTGGAAGACGAAGATTTCTCCGTCAAACTTTATTACGCACGCCGCTTCGCCGAGAAAGCGCTGGCGCATCATCCGGATTTCTACATTGCCAGCCTGTCTGAGAGCGTGCTCTCTTATAAAGGCCTGATGATGCCGGTGGATCTGCCGAACTTCTATGCAGATCTGGGTGACGAACGTCTGGAAACCGCCATCTGCGTATTCCATCAGCGTTTCTCCACCAACACCATGCCTCGCTGGCCACTGGCGCAGCCGTTCCGCATGCTGGCGCACAATGGTGAGATCAACACCATTCAGGGCAACCGTAACTGGTCCAATGCCCGTACTCCTAAGTTCGCTTCCCAGCGTCTGCCGAATCTGGATGACATCTCACCGGTGGTGAACACCACAGGTTCTGACTCGTCGTCGATGGACAACATGCTGGAACTGCTGTCCATGGGCGGCATGAACCTCTTCCGTGCTATCCGCATGATGATTCCGCCAGCCTGGCAGAACGTAGAAACCATGGACCCGCATCTGCGTGCCTTCTACGAATACAACTCCATGCACATGGAGCCCTGGGATGGCCCGGCTGGTCTGGTTATCACCGATGGCCGTTATGCCGTCTGTGGTCTCGACCGAAACGGTCTGCGTCCGTCGCGTTGGGTGATCACCAAAAACAACTTCATCACCGTTGCGTCTGAAGTCGGTACCTACGATTACAAACCGGAAGATGTGATTGCCAAAGGCCGTGTCGGCCCGGGCGACATCCTGGCGATCGATACCAAAGAAGGCAAACTGCTGTTCGCCGATGAAATCGATAACGAACTGAAGAAGGTTAACCCTTATAAGCTGTGGCTGAAGAGCAATGCCATCCGCATTGAAAGCCAGCTGTATCTGAGCAAAGCCGACGCTCAGGAACCGATGACCGGTGATACGCTGAACACTCACCAGAAACTGCATCTGGTGACCCGTGAAGAGCGTGATCAGGTACTGCGTCCGATGGCCGAAGACGGTCAGGAAGCCACCGGCTCCATGGGTGATGATACGCCGATGGCCGTACTGTCACAGAAAGTACGCCACGTTGCCGACTACTTCCGTCAGCAGTTCGCGCAGGTGACCAACCCGCCGATCGACCCGCTGCGTGAATCCATCGTGATGTCGCTGGAAACCTGTATCGGTGCCGAGAAAAACGTCTTTGAAGAAACGCCGGATCATGCTCACCGCGTGATTCTGACGTCACCGGTGCTGTCACCGCTGAAGTATATCGGTCTGTGTGAGCTGGAAAGCCCGGCGTTTAAACACGTGATTCTGTCCATGGCCTACGACGCCGGTACCTCGCTGAAAGACGCGATCAGAAATCTGTGTGCTCAGGCTGAGAATGCCATCCGCAGCGGTCAGATCATGGTGATTCTGAGCGATAAGGAAGTCGGCGAAGGTCAGTACCTCATTCCGGCACCGATGGCGACGGGTGCGGTCCATCACCACCTGGTCAAAACCGGCCTGCGTACCAGCGGTAACATCATTGTGAAAACCGGTGCGGCCCGTGATGCTCACCAGTTTGCGGTGCTGCTTGGCTTTGGTGCGACTGCGGTTTATCCGTGGCTGGCCTATGACATCATCACCGACCTGCACCGCTCCGGCGAAGTGCTGGGTGACCCGCTGAAGTCGCAGAAAAACTTCCGCAAAGCCATCCGTAAAGGTCTGCTGAAAGTGATGTCCAAAATGGGGATCTCGACAGTAGCCTCTTACCGTGGTTCGCAGCTGTTTGAAGCTGTGGGTCTGAGCAAAGAGGTTGTCGATCTGTGCTTCACCGGTGTGACCAGCCGTATTCAGGGTGCTGGCTTTGAAGATTTTGAAGAAGATCTGGAGCTGATCACCAAAAACGCCTGGAAGGTGCGTAAGCAGCTGGATCAGGGCGGTCTGCTCAAATACGTCCACGGTGGCGAATACCACGCCTACAACCCGGACGTTGTGAAAAACATTCAGGAAGCCGTACAGACTGACAGTCAGCCGGCCTACGACCGCTTCAAGGATCTGGTGAATAACCGTCCGGTAGCCACCATCCGTGACCTGCTGACGTTCCGTAAAGACGTGCAGTCGATCGACCTCAGCGATGTGGAACCGGCGGAAGCCATTTATCCACGGTTTGACACCGCGGCGATGTCTCTGGGGGCTCTGTCACCGGAAGCACACGAAGCGTTGGCGATGGCGATGAACGAACTCGGTGGTCGCTCCAACTCCGGTGAAGGCGGTGAAGATCCGAAGCGTTACGGCACTGTGCGTAACTCAAAAATCAAGCAGGTGGCTTCCGGCCGCTTTGGTGTGACTCCGCATTACCTGTCCAGCGCTGAAGTGCTGCAGATCAAGGTAGCGCAGGGTGCCAAGCCGGGTGAAGGTGGCCAGCTGCCGGGTGGTAAGGTGAACCAGCTGATCGCAACCCTGCGCTATTCCGTGCCGGGTGTGACCCTGATTTCTCCGCCGCCGCATCACGATATTTACTCGATCGAAGATCTGGCGCAGCTGATCTATGACCTTAAACAGGTCAACCCGGATGCGCTGGTGTCTGTGAAACTGGTGTCTGAGCCGGGTGTGGGGACCATTGCTGCCGGTGTGGCTAAGGCCTACGCTGACCTGATCACCATCTCAGGTTACGACGGTGGTACCGCAGCGTCACCGCTGACCTCCATCAAGTACGCCGGCTCGCCGTGGGAACTGGGTCTGGCAGAAGCGCATCAGGCACTGCGGGTGAACGATCTGCGTGGCAAAGTCCGTGTACAGACCGACGGTGGTCTGAAGACCGGTCTGGACGTGATCAAAGCCGCCATCCTGGGGGCTGAGTCGTTTGGTTTCGGTACCATGCCGATGGTCGCCGTGGGCTGTAAGTACCTGCGTATCTGTCACCTGAACAACTGTGCGACCGGTGTTGCCACCCAGAACGACGATCTGCGTGAGAAACACTACATCGGCACCAAAGACATGGTGAAGAATTACTTCCGCTTCGTTGCCGAAGAAGTGCGTGAGTGGATGGCCATGCTGGGTATCCGCAGCATTGAAGAGCTGGTTGGCCGTACTGACCTGCTGGCTGTGCTCGAAGGCGATACCGGTAAACAGCGCCATCTGGATCTGACACCGCTGCTGTACAACGATCAGATTCCTGCCAGCAAGCCGCACACCGTGCAGGTACCGCGCAACAAGCCGTATGACGAAGGTCTGATGGCAGAGCGTATGGTCGCTGAGATGATTGGTGCTATTGAGAACAAGAGCGGTGGTGAGTTTACCTACACCATCACTAACTGTGACCGTTCCATTGGTGCGCGTCTGTCTGGTGAGATCGCCAAACGCTGGGGTAACCAGGGGATGGCTTCCAACCCGATCCGCGTGAAGATGACCGGTGTTGCCGGTCAGTCCTTCGGTGTGTGGAACGCCGGTGGTCTGGAAATGGAGCTGGAAGGTGATGCCAACGACTACGTCGGTAAAGGTATGACCGGCGGTAAGCTGGTGATCTATCCGCCGCGTGGTTCAGAGTTTGAAACTCAGAAAACCTCCATCATAGGTAACACCTGTCTGTACGGTGCGACCGGTGGCAAGCTGCTGGCCGCAGGCCGGGCTGGTGAGCGTTTCGCGGTACGTAACTCCGGCGTTCACGCCGTGGTTGAAGGCGCTGGTGACCACTGCTGTGAATACATGACCGGCGGTATGGTGTGTGTGCTGGGTGAAACCGGCTACAACTTCGGTGCTGGTATGACGGGTGGCTTTGCTTACGTGCTGGATATGGATAACAGCTTCGTGGACAAGTACAACCACGAGCTGGTGAATATCCACCGCGTTACCAACGAAGAAATGGAAGGACACCGCAGCTATCTGCGCAGCGTGATCCGTGAGTTCGTGCAGGAGACCGGCAGCCCATGGGGTGCGGAAATTCTCGACGACTTCGAAGGTATCGTACGCCGCTTCTGGCTGGTAACGCCAAAAGCCGCCGACCTGCAGCAGTTACTGAACAGCACCCGTGCCCGTCCGGAATAACCAGCCGGATACCAGAGAGAGATTTTTAAGATGACACAACGTCTGAACAACAATTTCCAGTTTGTCGATGTGGGCCGCCGGGATCCGAAGAAAAAAGCGGTATCGGTGCGTAAGTCTCAGTTTGTTGAGATTTATCAGCCTTTTACTCAAGAGCAGGTGAACGATCAGTCTCACCGTTGCCTGGCCTGTGGTAACCCGTACTGTGAGTGGAAGTGCCCGGTGCACAACTACATTCCGAACTGGCTGAAACTGGCCAGCGAAGGCAACATCATGGAAGCGGTTGAGCTGAGCCATCAGACCAATACCCTGCCGGAAGTCTGTGGGCGTGTGTGCCCGCAGGACCGTCTGTGTGAAGGTTCCTGTACGCTGAACGACGGCTTTGGTGCCGTGACCATTGGTAACGTTGAGAAATACATCACCGACACCGCCTTTGCCATGGGCTGGCGCCCGGACATGTCCAAGGTTGTACCTACCGGTAAGCGTGTTGCAGTGATCGGTGCAGGCCCTGCGGGTCTGGGCTGTGCTGACGTACTGGTGCGCAATGGTGTGACGCCGGTGGTTTTCGATAAATACCCGGAAATCGGTGGTCTGCTGACCTTCGGTATCCCTGAGTTCAAGCTCGAAAAAAGCGTGATGTCCAACCGCCGTGAAGTGTTTGAAGGTATGGGCGTCGAGTTCCGCCTGAACACCAATGTCGGTACTGATATTGACTTCAAAGACATCATCGAAGAATTCGACGCTGTCTTTATGGGCATGGGTACTTACAACTACATGAAGGGCGGTTTCCCGGGTGAAGACCTGCCGGGTGTGCACGACGCGCTGGATTTCCTGATCGCCAACGTGAACCGCAACCTCGGCTTCGAAAAGAATCCGGAAGACTTCATCAGCATGCGCGGCAAACAAGTTGTGGTGCTTGGTGGTGGTGACACCGCGATGGACTGTAACCGTACCTCTGTACGTCAGGGGGCCAGCAAAGTGACCTGTGCCTACCGTCGTGACGAAGAGAACATGCCGGGCTCCAAGCGCGAAGTACAGAACGCGCGCGAAGAAGGTGTGAAGTTCCTGTTCAACCGTCAGCCGGTTGAAATCGTCGGCGACGGCAAAGTCGAAGGCGTTAAAGTCGTGACCACCCGCATGGGTGAGCCGGATGAAAACGGCCGTCAGCGTCCTGAAGTCATTGAAGGTTCAGAAGAGATCCTGCCAGCCGATGCGGTACTGGTAGCGTTCGGCTTCCGTCCAAGCCCGGCGCCATGGTTTGCTGACCACGGTATCGAACTGCAGAGCTGGGGTGGTGTGATCGCTCCGGAAGTGGGCGAGTTCGCTTACCAGACCACCAATCCGAAAGTATTTGCCGGTGGTGACATGGTCCGTGGTTCGGATCTGGTGGTGACAGCTATCTGGGAAGGTCGTCAGGCTGCCGAAGGTATTCTCGATTATCTGGATATCTGACTTCTGACCTGCTCAGAATGATGAAAATGGCTCCCCGGAGCCAATCCCTACAAAGAACGCGGCATAGCCGCGTTTTTCTTTTCTGCCTGTCAAGTCAATGATATGCTGCTGACAGCTCAAGTGCTTCCGGAAACAAATATATCAATAAGGAGCAATCACTATGACCAGGCTTGGCGTAGTTTCTTTACTGTCACTTTCACTGTTATTAAGTGCCTGTGGGGGCGGTGGTGAGGATGTTGTTAACCCGGGGGATGGTGATACCGGTGGCGGTGTTACAGACGACACTCCGAATGCAGCTCTTGACCCTGCAATGGGCACCGGTACCGGAGATACTTTTCAGGAAGGTCAGCTCGAAATTGCCACCACTGATCTGTCTGCCGGTGGTTCAACGCAGATCCTGGCTACCATTGTTGATGCCGATAACGGTAACGCTCAGATCGTCAGTGAAGAGTATCTGGTAACTTTCTCATCAGTTTGTGAGTCCAGCGGACTGGCAACTTTCAGTCGGGATGAAGTGTCCACTACGGGTGGTACAGCAACGGTAACCTATACCGCCACCGGATGTTCAGGTACGGATACTATCACTTTCAACCTATATGACCCTGACGATACGTCCACGGTACTCTCGATTGCCACAGGAACCCTTGAAGTAGCTCCTGCCGAAATTGGTGCAATTTCTTACGTCAGTGCTGACTCTTCTGCGATTTCTATCAGTACCATCTCTAACCCGGTTCTGCCGCAACTGGCATCGCTGGTGTTCCGTGTTGTTGACCGGTCCAATAATCCGGTAGCCAATAAATCCGTTTCATTCAGCCTGACCAATACCAAGGGCGGTCTTTCTCTGGCACTGGATGAATCTGTCACCAATGAAGATGGCGAAGTAACCGCGGTTGTGAAATCGGGTTCCGCTCACACAGTTACTTCTGTCATAGCCACAACTCTGGCAACGGATGGTGTCACGCCTATTACCACGTCATCCCAACCGGTTTCTGTGACGACGGGTATTGCTGACCAGGACAGTTTTGAAATTGTGGCAAGTGTTCTTAACCCGGGTGCGTATAACGTCAGCGGGGTAGCCGTCAATGTAACAGCATTTGTTGGTGATCAGTTCCAGAACCCGGTAGCGGATGGCACCATTGTGAATTTCACCGCAGAGAGTGGGTTGATTGATTCTTTCTGTACGACTGCCGGTGGCAGCTGCTCAGTGATCTGGACCAGCTCTGGTTACCGACCAGGCCAGGAAGATGATCCAGACTACGATGCTCTTGATCGCGTCAACGATCAGAACGTTGTGGCCGGTACCTCAGCGTTTGGTATTACCACCATTCTCGGTTATACCGAAGGTGAAGCTGGATTTACCGACAGCAATAACAATGGCCAGTATGATGTGGGTGAAGTGTTTGAATCTTTCCCTGAAGCTATCCGTGATGATGATATTCTGAATGACGATGCCATTGATCTGGATACCAACAGCAATGGGCCGGTTGAGTTTTTTGCAGACTATAACTCCAACGATCAGCGTGATGCCGCACCATCGGTTTATCAGGGCACCTTGTGTTCAGACGCTGCCAAAGATGCTGGTCACTGCGCTCAGTTGATGGATGTTCGTGATACGGCTGTGATTTCTCAGTCGGCAGCAAACAGTATTGCGTATGAACTCTATACCCGCAGTGGTGATAACTTCACTGTCTTTGATGGCGACCTGGATCTGAACGATAACAATATCGCGGATGATTCGGGGTCTTTCTACCTGTTCATTACTGATGAAAATGGTGCTATTGCTGAATCTGGTACAACGGTAGCGTCTGGTGGCGATGGGTATGATGTCAGTTCTGATACTGGCGAGGTTGGTAACAGTATTGGTGAGTTGCCAGCCTCCTATACCGGTCTGTACTCAAGCTTTGGTTCTCTGTATCAGGTCTCCTTCGCTCCGGACGGTACGCCGAAAAGTGTGTCTCTGACGATAGAAAGTGGTTCAGGTGAGTATACTCTCACCATTACACTGGTTCCGTCTGTGTAATCCACGACATGACATCAAACCCGGCCAAGCGCCGGGTTTTTTGTTATGATGCCCGCCCTTTTTGATTGATCCGTGAACAGTCGCTATGTCTGAACTGAAAAATGACCGTTTCCTTCGTGCGCTGCTGCGCCAGCCTGTGGACCGTACCCCTGTATGGATGATGCGTCAGGCGGGACGTTACCTGCCGGAATACAAGGCGACCCGTGCACAGGCCGGTGACTTTATGTCGCTGTGCAAGAACGCTGAACTGGCCTGTGAGGTGACGATTCAGCCGCTCGAGCGCTACCCGCTGGATGCTGCCATTCTGTTCTCGGATATTCTGACCATCCCGGATGCCATGGGGCTGGGTCTCTATTTTGAAACCGGCGAAGGCCCGCGTTTCAGCAAGATCGTGCGTACGGAAAAAGACGTCGCTGATCTGCCCGTTGCGAATACTCAGGCTGATCTGGATTACGTGCTCAAAGCCGTATCGACCATCCGTGCAGAACTGAACGGACGTGTGCCGCTGATTGGCTTCTCCGGCAGTCCGTGGACGTTGGCGACTTACATGGTGGAAGGTGGTTCTTCAAAGGATTTCCGTCACGTCAAAGCCATGATGTACGACACACCGGAGATCATGCACGAGCTGTTGAATAAACTGGCACTGTCTGTCATTGATTACCTCAATGCCCAGATTAAAGCCGGTGCTCAGGCGGTACAGATCTTCGATACCTGGGGCGGCACCCTGAGTGATGTGGCTTACCGCGAGTTCTCACTCAAATACATGAAGCAGATTGTCGATGGCCTGATCCGCGAACACGAAGGCCGCACTGTCCCGGTGATTCTGTTCACCAAAGGCGGTGGGCAGTGGCTCGAAGATATGGCGGCGACCGGTTGTGATGCACTGGGTCTCGACTGGACAACCGATATCGGTGCCGCGCGTCACCGTGTTGGTGGTCAGGTTGCTCTGCAGGGCAATATGGACCCGTCTGTGCTTTATGCCTCGCCAGCCACCATCCGTCAGGAAGTGAAACGCATCCTCGACAGCTACGGTCAGGGCAGTGGTCATGTCTTCAATCTGGGTCATGGAATTCACCAGTTTGTCGACCCGGCACACGCCGGCGCTTTTGTTGAGGCGGTTACCGAGCTCAGTTCCACCTACCACGGCTGATGCTGCTGATCTGAAAAGCCCTGTTTTTACAGGGCTTTTTTGTGGTCCACATTGACATAACTTCGCAAAGCCACATTCTGGCAGCTGCTTCATATACTGTTAAACTGTGGCCTGACTGTATGTGGAGATTCTGCCCCTGATGGACCTCATTTGGGTTCCCCTGTTACCTCTGTTCGGTGCGTTAGTGCCTCTCATTCTGGGACGTTATCCGCGTTCTATGCTGGCGCTGGGTACGGCCCTTCTTCCGGCTGTTGCCCTTGGCATCGTCATTTCACTGATCCCGGATGTTCTGGCGGGTGAATACCCCTCCTTCAGTGCGGAGTGGGTGCCATTGCTGTCTTTGCAGGTGAGTTTCTTCCTGGATGGCCTGGGCCTGATGTTCACCCTGCTGATTCTGGGAATCGGTCTGCTGGTGATCCTCTATGCCCGTTATTATCTGTCGCCGCAGGACGATGCCGGACGTTTCTACGCCAGCCTGCTGCTCTTTATGACGGCGATGCTGGGCGTTGTACTGTCTGCCAACCTGATTCAGTTGTGGTTCTTCTGGGAGCTCACCAGCGTCAGCTCGTTTTTGCTGATCAGCTTCTGGTCGCACCGCTCCGATGCGCGCAAAGGTGCACGCATGGCCATGACCATTACCGGTGCTGGCGGTCTGGCGCTGCTGGCGGGTCTGATTCTGATTGGTGAAGTGGTGGGCAGTTACGATCTGCGTACCGTGCTGGCCAGCGGCAAACTGCTGGCAGACAGTGCCCTGTATCCTGTGATTATGATTCTGGTGTTGCTGGGGGCATTCACCAAGTCGGCGCAGTTCCCGTTCCACTCATGGCTGCCACAGGCCATGGCGGCACCGACGCCGGTGTCCTCTTATCTGCACTCGGCGACCATGGTGAAAGCCGGTATCTTCCTGATGGCGCGCTTTTATCCGGTGCTGTCGCATACCGAGCTCTGGTTCGCCGTTGTCAGTCTGGTAGGCCTGACGACCCTGCTTGTCGGTGCTTACACGGCCCTGTTCAAACACGATCTTAAAGGCCTGCTGGCCTATTCCACCATCAGTCATCTGGGGCTGATCACTCTGCTGCTCGGGCTGGATACCCAGCTGGCGTCGATCGCCGCCATGTTCCATGTGATCAACCATGCGGTGTTCAAAGCCTCACTGTTTATGGCTGCGGGGATTATCGATCATGAATCCGGCTCACGGGACATGCGCAAGCTCAATGGCCTGTTCCGTTATATGCCCTACACCGCGACACTGGCGATGGTGGCGGCGTCATCGATGGCCGGGGTGCCCTTGCTGAATGGCTTCCTGTCGAAGGAGATGCTGTTTGCCGAGGCCCTGCACCAGGAAACCCTGGGGTCTTTGTCATGGCTGATTCCGTTGCTGGTCACCATCGGCGGCGCGTTGGCCGTCGCTTATTCGCTGCGTTTTGTGCACGACGTCTTCTTTAACGGTGAGCCGGTCGGGCTGCCGAAAACCCCGCATGAGCCACCGGTGTTCATGCGTGTGCCGGTTGAGATTCTTGTGGTGATCTGTCTGCTGGTGGGTATTTTTCCGCAGTTTATTGTCGGCGACCTGCTGATGGCCGTGGGTGCTTCGCTGATGCCAGCGGGTGTGCCTGAGTTCAGTATCTCCATCTGGCACGGATTCAACATGCCGCTGTTGATGAGTCTGTTGGCGGTATCGGGTGGTGTTGCGCTGTATACCCAACGTAAATCCATGTTTGCCTTCCAGTCGCGTTTTGCGGAAGTCGATCCTAAGCTGGCCTTCGAGCAGGGTATGCAGCAGCTGGTTGAGCGGGCGGTACGGATTCAGAACTGGCTGGATAACGGCAGCTTCCAGCGTTATTCACTGTGGTTGATCCTGACGGCGGGCTTTGCCCTTGGTTATCCTCTGATTCACATGGCTGAGGCGCGTGGCAGGCTGGCTGTGACTGAGCTGGATCTGGTCAGTCTCGGTGGTGCCCTGTTGCTGATTGTTGGCTCTGTGGCGACTGTATTGCTGAGTCATCAGCGCCTGCTGGCACTGGTGACGGTATCTGTCGTGGGGCTGGTGGTATCCATGGCGTTTGCCTGGTTCTCAGCGCCGGATCTGGCACTGACCCAGCTGTCGGTAGAAGTGGCCACCATCATTCTGTTCCTGCTGGCGCTGTACTTCCTGCCGCAGAAGATTGGCCTCAATCATCTGTCTCCCGGGCGTATTGTCCGTGATCTGGGCATCGCCACTGCCAGTGGTGCGCTGGTTGGTACCCTGACGTACGCCATGCTGACCCGTCCTGTAGAAACCATCAGCGACTTCTTTACCGCCAACGCCAAAACCGGTGGCGGTGGTACCAATGTGGTGAACGTCATTCTGGTGGACTTCCGGGGTTTTGATACCTTCGGCGAGATTACCGTACTGGCCATCGCCGCCATCGGTATCTACAAGCTTCTGGCGGGTGTGCGCCTGTTTGTACCGTCTTCAGATATGGATGGGCGTCCCTGGTCGGAAGACCGGCATCCGGTGATGCTGATGCAGATCTCCCAGAGTCTGCTGCCGCTGGCACTGCTGGTATCAGCGTACATCTTTCTGCGTGGCCATAATATGCCGGGTGGTGGCTTCATCGCCGGCCTGATCACCGCCATTGCCCTGATTCAGCAGTACATCGCCAACGGCGTTTACTGGATGCGGGTGCACGGCGACCTGAAGTTCCAGTGGTTTATTGTCAGCGGTCTGATGATTGCCTTCCTGTCTGGTGTGGGCAGCTGGGCGTTTGAGCGACCCTTCCTGACCTCGTGGTTTGATTATTTCTACCTGCCTCTGGTCGGTAAGTTTGAACTGGCCAGTGCCATGGCCTTTGATCTGGGAGTGTATCTGACGGTGATTGGCGCGACTCTGTCGATTCTGGCAAACCTCGGCAAGCTGACCACGGCTGAAAGACCCACACGTACGGGGGAGAAAGCCTGATGGAACTGGTGTATTCAGTCACGGTGGGCATCATGGTGACCTGCTCAGTGTTTCTCATGCTGCGCGGCCATACGTTTGCCATCGTCATGGGTCTGACTCTGATGTCGTACGCGGTGAACCTGTTCCTGTTTGCCAGTGGCGGTCTGGTACTGAACCAGCCGGCGATTCTGGCAGAAGGCGCAGAGTATTCAGACCCGCTGCCGCAGGCACTGGTGCTGACAGCGATTGTGATCGGTTTTGCCATGACGGCATTTGCGCTGATTCTGGCCATCCGCGCCAGGGCGGATCTGGGTAACGATCAGGTGGATGGTAAAGCGACCTCATCGGACATCCTTGCCGACAAGGATCATGAAGGTCAGCTGCGTCAGCACCCCGACAAGGCGACGGGAGGTAAGCACAAGTGATGCACCTTCCTGTTCTGCCCGTTCTGCTGCCGTTCTTTGCGGCGGTATTTATTTTATTCCCCTGGTTCAATATGCGGCTCAACGCTCAGCGGGTCGTGGCGCAAGGCTTTCTGCTGCTGTTACTCGGCCTGACCGTTTATCTGTTTGTTGAGGTGCTTAATCACGGGCCGCAGGCGTACGCTATGGGCGACTGGCAGGCGCCGTTTGGCATCTTCCTCGTAGCCGATCTGATGTCGGCGTCGATGCTGGTACTGACTTCAGTGCTGGCACTGGCGACCCACCTGTACGGCTGCGCCGGTGAAGACACCAAAGGACGCTTTTTTCACCCACTGTATATGTTCCAGCTGATGGGGCTGAACGGTGCCTTTCTGACGGCGGATGCGTTCAACCTGTTCGTCTTCTTTGAAATTCTGCTGATCGCCTCATACTCGCTGCTGATCCACGGCGGTGGCCGCGAACGTACCCGTGCGGCTCAGCATTATGTGCTGTTCAATCTGATTGGCTCTGCGTTCTTCCTCATTGCACTGGCGGTGCTGTACCGTGCCTTCGGGACGCTCAATATCCCGGACATGGCCGCCAGGGCGGCACAGCTGCCGGCGGAAAGCCTGCCGCTGGCGGAAGCCGGTGGACTGTTGCTGATGGTGGTATTCGGCATCAAGTCCGCGCTGCTGCCACTGCATTTCTGGCTGCCGAAGACTTACTCCAATACGTCGATACCGGTGGCAGCGCTGTTTGCGGTGATGACCAAAGTCGGTATCTACAGCCTCTGGCGTATTCACAGTGTGGTCTTCGGGCCGGATGCCGGTGCCGTGGCTGGGATCGGCATGAATGCTCTGGCATGGCTTTCCGGTGGGACGCTGGCGGCAGGCATTATCGGTGTGCTGGCCAGTCAGTCGCTGCGCTGGCTGATTGCCAATCTTATTATTATTTCCGTCGGTACTCTGCTGGTGTCTGTGTCACTGGGAACCGAATCCGGTATCGCTGCCGGCCTGTATTACACCCTGCACAGTACGCTGATGTGTGGTGCGTTCTTTCTGCTGGCTGGTCTGATTACCCTGCAGCGCGGGCAGGCGGAAGACCGCTTTGTGCGCTCCCGTCCCTTGTTATACCCGGTGATCTCCGGTCTGCTGTACGCGCTGGTGGCCATGGCGCTGATTGGTCTGCCGCCGTTCTCCGGATTTATCGGTAAGGTTTTCATCCTGCAGGCGGCGTACGACTCCGGCGATGCTCTCTGGGTCTGGCCGCTGGTGCTGGTATCCGGTCTGGCGGCCCTGATCGCACTGTCACGTGCCGGGACCACCATCTTCTGGCGGACGCAAGGTACGGTGCTGACTGAAGCACGCGAACGCATCAGCCCGTTGCATCTGCTTTCGGCCGGTTTGCTGACGGCAATGACGGTGGTACTGGTGGTGGCCGCAGGTCCGCTGACAGAATGGTCGATGCAGGCAGCTTCTGAACTGCGTGCCGGGCTAACTGTGCAGCAGATTAACGATCAGATTCCGGGAGGTGTGCGCTGATGAAACGACTGCTGCCCATGCCCTGGCACTCGGTCATGCTGTTGCTGGTATGGCTGCTGCTGAATGGCTTTTCCTACGGTCACCTGTTTCTTGGTGCCTTTCTGGCATGGTTGATTCCGGTGCTGACCTACACCTACGTCCGTGGTCATCCGCCGGTTAAACGCCCGCTGAAAATGCTGGTGTATATCCTGCGTCTGCTGAAAGACATTGTGGTGGCTAACGTCGATGTTGCCCGCCGCGTACTGATGCCCAACCGCTTGCTGCAGCCGGGCTGGCTGGCGTATCCGCTGAGTCTGTCGGAAGCCTTTCCTGCGACCGTGCTGGCCAGTTCGGTATCGCTGACCCCGGGCACCGTGAGTGTGGAGTTCTCCAGCGACCGCAGTTGTCTGTACATTCATGTATTGCATCTGGAAGACGCGGAAGCGCTGACCGGCTTTATCCGCCAGCGTTATGAACAGCCCCTGAAGGAGATTTTCGGATGCTGAGTACCGTGATTCTGGTAGCCGCCATGATGGTCGGCGTTGCCATGCTGTTCTGCCTGTGGCGCCTGATTAAAGGGCCGGATATCACCGACCGGATTCTGGCGCTGGATACCCTCTACATCAACAGTATTGCGCTGATTATTCTGCTGGGTCTGTTCCACGGTTCGGCGCTCTACTTTGAAGGAGCCCTGTTGATTGCCATGCTGGGCTTTGTCAGTACCGCGGCCCTGGCCAAGTATCTGCTGAGGGGAGATATCATTGAATAATCTGCTTGCGTACAGCGATTATCTGGTGGCGTTTCTGGTTCTGACCGGCGCCCTGTTTATGATGATCGGCTCCTGGGGGCTGGTGAAGCTGCCGGACTTCTTTACCCGCCTGCATGCACCGACCAAAGCGTCGACGCTGGGGATGGGCGCAACCCTGCTCGGGTCTCTGATCTGGTTCAGCCTGAGTGACGGCAGTCTGCGTATACACGAGCTGGTGATCAGTCTGTTTCTGTTCCTGACGGCGCCGGTGTCGGCCTATATGATGGGTAAGGCGGCACTGCACCGTAACCGCCCGGTGATCGAACGCACACAGGACAAAGAGCTGGCGGCCAGAGCCGCCCGTCAGGAAGGCATCAGCAAGTAAAGCCGGTTTTTATAGCCGCTCGATGGCTTCCTGCAGGCGCTCCACGGCAATCACTTCCATGCCGTCGATGGGTGACCTCGGTGCGTTGGCCTTCGGCACGATGGCACGGGTAAAGCCGTGCTTGGCGGCTTCTTTGATACGCTCCTGACCGGATTGCACCGGACGGATCTCACCGGATAAACCCACTTCACCAAAGACAATCAGATTCTGATCCAGCGGCTGGTTACGGAAACTCGACAGCGCCGCCAGCAGCAGTGCCAGGTCGGCACCGGTTTCGTTCACCCGCACACCACCAACGACATTGATGTAGACGTCCTGATCACCGAGGGTAATGCCCCCGTGACGGTGCATGGCGGCGAGCAGCAGGTTCAGACGGTTCTGATCCAGACCCACAGCCACCCGTTTGGGATGACCGGAAAAACTCTCGTCGACCAGGGCCTGAATCTCGACCAGCAGAGGGCGTGTGCCTTCCCAGATCACCATCACCACACTGCCGGGTGCGGGTTCGTCACTGCGGGTGAGGAAGATAGAAGAGGGGTTCTTCACCTCTTTCAGACCGGTATCCAGCATGGCGAACACGCCCAGTTCATTGATGGCGCCAAAGCGGTTTTTGATGCCACGCAGGGTGCGGTAACGGCTGTCATTGGAGCCTTCGAGCATGATGGAGCAGTCGATCATGTGCTCCAGCACTTTTGGTCCGGCCAGGGTGCCGTCTTTGGTCACGTGCCCGACCAGTATCAGCACTGTGCCGGTCTGCTTGGCGTAGCGGGTCAGGTAGGCAGCGCATTCGCGCACCTGAGCAACACTGCCGGGGGCCGATTCGATGCCGTCGAGGTTCATCACCTGAATGGAGTCAATGACGACGATACGCGGCTTGTGCTTCTCAAACGCCTGCGTCAGTCGCTCGACATTGGTTTCACTGAGCATATCCAGCTGATCCACCGGCAGGCCCAGACGGCGCGCGCGCAGGGCGACCTGCTGCAGGCTTTCCTCGCCGGTGACATAGAGTGCAGGCATCTGGCTGGCCAGATGGCACAGGGTCTGCAACAGGAGTGTGGACTTACCCGCTCCCGGGTGGCCGCCGATCAGAATAGCTGAGCCCGGGACCAGGCCGCCGCCGAGTACCCGGTCGAATTCCTGCAGGCCGGAGCTGAAACGCGGCATTTCGGCCAGATCGACCTGTGACAGTTTGATCACACCGTTCTGTCCGGCATCGCCGGCATAGCCGCCGAAGCGTGCTTCCGGAGCTTTGCTTTTGCTCGCCGAAACAACGAATTCCTGCAGCGTGTTCCACTGTCCGCAGGCGGTGCACTGCCCCTGCCATTTGCTGTGATCTGCCCCGCATTCGGTGCAGACGTACGCGGTTTTCTTCTTAACCATAACCTTCTGCCGTGTCTCTCTGGCCCGGAGTTTACCACGCTGTGCGCTCCATCATGCGGATGTTATGATCCACGCCGGAACAGGAGAACCCCGATGTCGTTTGGTCAGGTCACCGCTTTACTCACCTTTGTTTTTTCCATGGGCACCATCGCCGTCACTTATTTTGTCGGTACTTCACAGGGTACGGCGGAGTTGTGCAATCCGTTTCTGGATGGCTGCACGGATATCACTCACACGGGCATGAAGGGCGACGCCGGGTTTATCTTCCGTGGCGGCATGATTATGGCCTGTGCCTTTATGCTGGTGTGGTGGCAGGTGATGCGCGTCTGGCTGGCGGCCCACAGCAATAACATTGCGCTGAACGCCATGCAGTTTTTTGGTGTGATCGCAGCTCTGGGTCTGATGGCGGGCACGGCCGTATTACTGCCGGAAAAAGCGGATACCCACTGGGGCGTGCATGTGCGTGGTGCAAACCTGTTCTTTCAGGGCATGCTGGTGGCGCTGACCATCAGTTATGTACTGACCTGGCGGGCGCAGAAGGCTGGACTTGCGGTGCCGTCCATGCGGATTAAAACCGGGTTGATGCTGATTCTCTGGTTTATGTTCATTGCTTTTACCGGGGTGACGGTCGGCGTTGAGATCAGCCATGGTAAGCGCATTATCGAATGGTGGGCGACGCTGTTTATCGGCTTTTATTTCCTGTCGTCCGTGTGGGACTGGAAGTCGGTTCGTTTGGTGGCTAATTAATCGGCTCAGCGCTTCGAGAGTCAGGCTGTTAATGCAAGGCAAAATCGGCCTCTAGTGCTTATTCACACAATATACTTCGTCAGCCTGCGGCTCGTGGGACTCGCCTCCGAGCCAAAGGATCCAGTTTGTAATTTTATCTTTGTCTTTTAAATGGATCCTGCGGTCAAGCCGCAGGATGACGACCTTTTCAAAGCTACAACGCAGATAAAAGCGGGGTTATCAGTCAGGGCGTTTTTAACAACCCAGAAGCAATGCAGGTAGTTTTCAGTAATACTCTGGCAAGTTGAATATTTCCGTTATCGAGGCAGTCAATGCAAGGCAAAAATCAGAGAGAAAGCGCAATTTACACATGGTAAATGAGCATTTCGAGCTGGTTTTTAACACTGCAGTGACAACGCAGATAGGAAATCAGCGGAAATCCCCCCACAGAAACTGCATAACACTGATGGCCGCGAGCGGTGCGGTTTCGGTGCGCAGAATCCGTGGGCCAAGCAGCAGTCCGCTGAAATCCTGTTGTTCGCACAGTTTCACTTCGGTATCGCTGAAGCCACCTTCCGGCCCGACCAGTATGGCCACCGATGACGGTGCTTCGCTGGTGTTCAGTGGCTGTTGATTGTGCGGGTGCAGAATGAACTTACTTTTGGCATCGGTACCGGCGGTCCAGTCCTGCAGTGACAGAGGTTCGTGCAGCTGGGGCAGGCGGTTGCGGCCACACTGTTCACAGGCGGAGGTGATCACCTTATGCCAGTGCTCCATCTTCTTCTCCATACGCTCCTGATTCAGGCGCACATCACAGCGTTCACTGATCAGTGGTGTGATCTCGCTGACGCCCAGCTCGGTGGCTTTCTGCAGCACAAAATCCATACGGTCGCCTTTGGAAATCACCTGGCCAAGGTGAATGCTGAGCGGTTGGGTGGCATCTTCATCTGAACGGTCAAGAATGCGCGCGGAGGCGGTCTTTTTGCCGGTAATCACCAGTGTGGCCGGGTATTCGTGGCCGTCGCCGTTGAACAGGCGTAAGGCGTCACCGTCTTTCATACGCAGTACACGCACCAGATGGGTGACTGCCTGGGCGTCAAGTTCAGTATCCTGAGAGGGGGACAGTGGCTGGTTCAGATAAATCCGGGGTCCGGACATGATGATGCGGTTCCTGAGCGTCAGAGAACCGCATCATAGCAGAGGCTGCAAAGAGAGTTTATTCGTCGTTCAGGGCTTTCGGAAACGAGCGCAGATTCTGGGTCTGCAGCTGGAACAGGTGGTGAATCAGAATTTCCTGCTCGGCTTCGCGCAGACCTTCAAAGTCGACTCTGATCAGGTGTGGCGCTGCCGGATCGTCGGTGGTTTCAATACCAACAATGGTGCCGAGCAGAGTGACCGGAACATTGCTCGGCTGCAGTTGCATCTGCAGGCGCAGGTTTTCGCCGGTCTCCAGGTGTTCGCTGGTCTGGAACGACATACCGCAGGCACTCAGGTTTACGCGGGTGCGTACTTCGGTCTGACTGAAGTCGATTTCTTTGCCGGTGCTGAGCATGTTGACCTTGCTGTTGAACAGGTTCAGTAAACGCGCAACCGTCGGGTTCTGCGTCTGAATCTGGTGCAGCAGGGTGGCAATGTCACGGTTCAGGTCGGCCAGTTCATTGCGCTGATTGCAGTGGCGGCTTTTCCACTCCTGCGCTTCGGTCTGAGAGATGGGCTCAAAATCAAGAATGACCTCATCGTCCAGACGGAAGTAACGGCGTCTTTCCTGTTTTGGCATTTCCTGCTGCATAAGTGCTACCTCAGAATATCTCGTCAGGTGTCAGTTCATAGTCTTCCGGACGGGCATTGGCAGCATCATCGATTTCCTGCTGGGTCGGGGCCATTTCCGGTACATCGTCATCGTCGTCTTCGTGCGTCCGCAGGATGATGATTTCGACGCGGCGGTTACGCGCGCGTGAGGCATCATCCACATTCGGCACCAGCGGGCTTTTATCCGCATGGCCTACCACCTGAAAACGCGACGCATCCATTTCAGGTGCTACAAACAGTTCTTCGGCGAAAGCCGTAGCCCGCGCCGCCGACAGAGACCAGTTGGAACGGAAACGCCCACCACTGATCGGAATATCATCAGTATGGCCTTCAACCGAGATTTTTCCGGGAATCTTCACCAGAAGTGCACGTAATTTATCTATGACAGGCAGAAAATCGTCTTCGATGTAGTCGGAGCCTGAACCAAACGCGCCACGCTCGCGGATACGCACGATGATCTTCTTACCCGAGGTCTCGATTTCAATCTGCCCACGGGCGATTTCAGATTCGAGCGCGGTGGCCATTTCCATGGCCTTTTCTTCGCTCTTTTTAGCCTCAACCGTCAGGTCCGGCACTGCGATTTCGCGGGTCTGCATGCCGCGGTCGCCCTGTCTTTCTGTCTGCTGGGTGGTTTCGTCCTGACACAGCACCTCCAGCGAGCTTTTGGTCACATCGCTGGTTTTCTGCCGTACTTCATTGATGGGGGTCGGCTCAGGAATCGACGGGCTGAAATGCCGGGCGATAATGCTGGTACCTTTCGGAGGATCAGACGCGTTGATGACGGTCTGCACACCAAAAGCATTGCGCAGTTCACCGGCCAGGCGCTTGAACTTCTGCGCATCCATTTCTGAGAACGACAGCAGAAGCACAAAGAAGCACATCAGCAGCGACATCAGGTCGG
>DBNK01000009.1:24355-38070 GCA_002298335.1 Thalassolituus sp. UBA674 | reverse complement strand
CTACCTTCTTCATGAGAAATCCGGGTTAGCGCCGGTAAATTGGCCAGAGAGCTGGTCATCCAGATCGGTACGGTCGGTAATCAGCACAATGGTCGGGCTTTCAAACTCGACGCTCTTCATCAGCAGCCGGGTTAAAAACATCATGGTGTAGCTTTTGCCGCACCCTGTTGCCCCAAAATAAGTACCGCCTTTACCGTCCCCTTCGGGTTTACGGTGGCGCAGAATATTCTGATACAACTTATTGGCGGCATAAAACTGCGGATAACGGCAGACGATCTTTTCCTGCCGTTTTGAGGTATCCGGGAAGTAGATAAAGTGGCGGATCACCTCACGCAGGCGTGTGTGATCAAACAGCCCCTCAATCATGGTATGTAGCGAGCTAATGCCATCTTTCTCAATGGTTTCATCGCCCGTCACTTTGCGCCAGGTGTAATAAAACTCATACGGGGCAAACAGCGAGCCCATGCGCGAGTTCACGCCGTCGCTGATGATGCAGAGTGCGTTGTACTTCATTAACTCCGGGATATCACGGGCATAGCGGGTCGTCAGCTGAACGTAGGCATCGTGAATCGTTGCCTCTTCACGAATAGCGCTCTTAAACTCAAACACCACCAGCGGCAGGCCGTTGATGTACAGAATCGCATCCGGAATGCGCAGCTCTTTGCCTTCAATCTCAAGCTGGTTCACTACTTTATAGATATTGGCGGTGCCATAGGCAGCGGTGTTATTAGCCACCTGATATTCAGGGCCATTGGCATCAATCGACTCGACCTCACCGTCTTCAGGCAGTCGTTGCTCCGGCAACCCGGCATAGTCAATTAATTGAACATAAAGGTCTTTTTTCGAGCGGTCTTCGCGCTTCAGCAAAAAGCCATCAGCCACCAGCTTATGAATGCTGCGGTTAGAGTCGTACAGATCAGCGGCAGACAGGCGATCAAGGCGGTTAATCACAGAGTCGATTTCGGCCTCGGTAATGCCATCGGCCTGATAGCGTTTGTTCAGGTAGGCACGCAGATCCTCTTTGATCAGCACCTCATGCGGGGCACGGTCAAGGGTGCTACCCAATACATGCGGGTAACCCTGCTCGGCGAGTAAATCAATAATTGCCTGTTCCAGTCTGGCCTCGGTAAAGCTCATTCCCTGCCTCTACTTCTACGTTGCTGTTACTTCTATAAAGACGTTTCTACTTACTTCGTTTGTCTGAACCGGTCTAACATTACCACATTGTCGGCTATTGGCTCGGATGGGGAATCTGAGTGCGCCCGCTGGTCATCTGTCTGGCTGCTATTAAGGTCGACCTCGCAGCTCAAACGGTCGAGCAGCTCAAGAAACGCATCCTTCGGCCAGATGTAGTCCTTTTGCCCTTTTACATGACAGGGGCGATCGGCCAGCGACGCACTCAGGGCATAGCCCGCCATCTCTGCCACGTTCAGCGAATCAAAATAGAGAATGTGGTCAATGTCCTGACCAAGCTGATTAAGCGTGCCCAGTACCGAGCGATCGGTACCGCCGACAAACGCCAACGGCTGTAGCAATGCCGCTGCGGTGTCCAGCTGTTCTTGTGTTGCACCGCATTTCAGCAGCGTGTTCATCAGAGCATCGTCAAAAAAACGGTCGATCTTGGCGAAATCCGGTTTGGTTAACGCCGGAATAAATACCGGAAAGCGCGTCTGGTCGTGCACAAACAGCAGGCAGTTGCGGCGCTGAATCGTCAGCAGATTGGCGTGCCAACTGCCCAGCTTACTTTGCGGAGCCGCCAGAATATCCTCTGGCCCAGGCTTCGTCTGGGCCGGCATTTTGGCGAGTAGTTTTTTGGTGGCGTGTATCTGGATCATGGTTTGATTTACCAACGACAGCTGCGGGTCTTATGTCCGCAGCTTTTGGTCATATGTCCGGAGCTTGTTACGAAAGCTACGGACATAGCGCGTTCAGCTCCGGACGTTTTCATACTACTAAGAACTACAAACTCAAGCTTCACCTTACAACACCTCAGCCAGTTGTTGCTCGGCGTCCGGGATGGTGATCTGGCCGGACAGGAGTTTGGGGAGAAGGGAGTCGCGAAGGTTGGTAAGCAATTCGTTCTGACGATCATTCAAAAATTGCTTTTCCCGATATACAGCTACGAGTTCAGAAAATACATTACAAATTTCCGTTGAAATCGGGTATTTCATCAGCTTATTTTTTAAAGCCGTATAAGTGATCTGTGGCTGAGCAGAACCACTCACACAGTCAGAAAAATCTTCACTAATGAAATACAAATACAGGAAGTATTCAGAGCCGTACCGTGATTTACACGCGAAAGAATTATTTGATATCCACGAAGATGATTGAGTAGTTTTGATTAGCCCGCAGTTGGAGCCACGGCAAGTCATCAACGTTATTGGGGCATCGTATGATTTTTTTTGGCTATAACCGAGAATTCCATTACCACCCCATACAGGATATTGGAAAACATCATTTTGAGACTCCATCATCTCGGTCTTCGCCAAGTATTTTCCTTGCTTCGCATCCACAAGCTGAGAAAATCGAACAGCCTCCCACCTCTCCGGCACCCAGCCCATTTCTTCGGTTAATACAAACCGGTCGGGGAAGAGTTGTTGTATCTCAGACGGCAGGCGCTGGTCTGATAAACCAGTTTCAGGCAGGGCCTGATCTACGCTGGCGGCGTCGGTGGCCCCTGTGGTTTCGTTGGCGGTTTTGTTGGTGGTTTTGTTGGTCTGCTGATGCAGCGCTTCACGTCTGGCGGCGCGGGCGGCGGCTCTTTTTTGCAAGGCGTCTGGGATTGCATTACCGGCGGCCAGGGCGTTGTCGATCACCGGGTCAAAATCCACAAACCAGCTTTTAAATAATGCCTGCGCCATGGATTCGAGGGTGGTGTTGATCTGGCGGTTAAGGGCGATTTTGTTGTCGAGAGCCTTCATAAAAGAAACGACTCTTTCCTGAATAGTTTTGCTTGGGACACCAATTTCAAGCGCCTGAATCCGAGCAGTGGGCAACACTCCCGTTCCATGCCCAGCTTCTTCCACCAATGACAATATTTCAGTTGTCTTAGCTCGAATTGCATAAGCCAGAAATTCTGCGTCAACATCCTCGTTTGCTATTAATGCTTTTAAATCTTGGTTAAAAGTCACTTCTCGTGTTGTCAGGCCGATACGAAATTCACTTTTCAAACTCATCCCACGAACAACAAATAAGATGCTGTTCCTTGGAACAAGTCGCGTGCCATTACCGACAGCTAAATTGGTCACCTTGTCTTCGGAGTCCCCCACACGAAAATCATTCAGGCTTTTTGCACTGATCCAAGGAATTGAGCCATTCCAAAAATCTGGATTTGATTTACGAGGAGTGCCGCCAGAAAGCCAAGTTGCACACTCTCCCAGCGCTCGTTTAGGCCATTCACCCAGCATAACCCAGCCCCTTAAGGTTCTGTTTAATCACGGCATCCAGCTCCTGCGCTTCCGCCATCTGCTGGAACAGGGTTTGGGTCAGTTGCTGCATTTTTTCTTCGAACAGTTCGCCGTCGTCTTCGATTTCGGCAGCGCCGACGTAGCGGCCCGGTGTGAGGACGTAGTCGTTGGCTTTGATGTCGTCTAATGAGGCACTTTTACAAAAACCAGCAACGTCTCCATAACCTTGTTTGGTGCTTTCCCCGCGCCACGCATGGTAGGTGTTGGCGATGTCGGCGATATCGTCGGCGGTCAGTTCTTTATGGATGCGGCTGATCATGCTGCCCATATTACGGGCGTCGATAAACAGGGTTTCGCCTTCACGGTTACGGTGCTGTTTGCGCCCATCACTGAAGGTCTGTGCTTTTTTGTTTTTGGTTAAGAACCACAGGCACACGGGTATCTGGGTGGTGTAGAACAGCTGCCCCGGCAGGGCGATCATGCAGTCGACGAGGTCGTTTTCGATGATCTGTCTGCGGATTTCACCTTCGCCTTTGGTGTTGGTACTCATGGAGCCATTGGCCAGTACAAAGCCCGCGACGCCGTTGTCACTGAGCTTGCTGATCATGTGCAGTATCCAGCCGTAGTTGGCGTTGCCGGTGGGCGGGGTTTCGTAGCCGGCCCAGCGTGGGTCGTTGGTGAGTTCATCCGGGCCGCGCCATTCTTTTAGGTTGAACGGTGGGTTGGCGATGATGAAGTCGGCTTTTAAGTCCGGGTGCTGGTCTTTAAAGAAGGTGTCGGCGGGTACGTCGCCGAGATTGGCGCTGATGCCGCGGATCGCGAGGTTCATCTTGGCCAGCTTGTAGGTGGTGCTGGTCTGTTCCTGGCCGTAGATGGAGATGTCTTTTTTATTGCCCTGATGGTTTTCAACAAATTTGACCGACTGCACGAACATACCGCCGGAGCCACAACACGGGTCGTAGATTTTGCCGTGATAGGGTTCGATCATTTCAGCCAGCAGGTTGACCACGCACTTGGGCGTGTAGAACTCGCCACCGCCTTTGCCTTCGGTGGCGGCAAAGTTGCCGAGGAAGTACTCATAAACACGACCGACTATATCCTCTTCGCTCGTGCCTCGCTTCGTTGCGCTGTGGGCACCGTCGGTTTCACTGGCTCTTCCCTCTCCACCCTCACCCCTGCCCTCTCCCTGAGGGAGAGGGGTGAATAAGGTGTCGATGTTATTGATGGCATCGATCAGGGCGGCGAGTTTGCTGGCATCCAGCCCTAAGCGTGAGAAGTAATTATCTGGCAGTGCGCCACGCAGGGCTTTGTTGTTTTTCTCGACGGTGTGCAGGGCGGTGTCGATCTTAACGGCGATGTCGTCTTGTTTGGCGTTTTTGGCGATGAAATCCCAACGCGCATCTTCTGGCAGGTAGAAGGTGTTGGTCATTGTATAAAACGCGACCATATCAACGTAGGCGCCCTTGCCTTCGGCTTCGAGCTGCTGTTTGCGCTCGGCAAACTTGTCGCTGATGAACTTCAAGAAGATCAGTGACAGCACAACGTGCTTGTACTCAGAAGATTCTACGCTGCCGCGCAGTTTGTCGGCGGTGGCCCAGAGGGTCTGTTCGAAGGATTTGGTCTTGCTGTTGTTTTTACTGTTTGGTTTATCTGATGCTGGCTTACGTGCCATGAGGTGTGATCCTTTGCGGGCCCGGTTGATGACAAGATTCCGGGCGGTGTACTGACTGAATGAGAATTTACCAGATGAGCGGTGCGTGCTCTATGCAGAATGAGAGGATTGTAGGAGGTTTGTAGTGACGGATCGCTGGTGCTGTTTGACCCTTACGCCAATTTGCGTACACTGATCTTCTGCAGTACCCCGGAATCGTTGTTCGGGATTAATTGCAGCATAAGCGGCGTCTTCGGGCGCCGCTTCTGTTTCTCCTTCCCCAAGCAGCCAATTGGTCTTTACGGGCCACTGTTTTACATTCCGACGCAGATTGTTACAAACCAGCTACACTTAAGTGCGACCGCAGGGAGACCGTGCTTCTCCCGCAATTACAAACAAGAAAAACAACGTCTGCAGGAAGCCAACGCATGAACCATAAGTCCAAGCCACACCCGAATCTCGTAAAAGAAACCATTTTGTTTGTCGCTGTTATCGCGCTGATTGCGCTGCCTCTGCTGACCAGTGTTGGTGCGGTTGGCCATCTGATGACATCGGCGATGACTTTTGTACTGATTGCTGCACTGGCAATTCTGCTGTTCCCTTTTATTGGTTACCCGCTGCTTCTGCTGCTGTCTGTACCGGCCCAGCTGTTTGTTGGCAACCGTCGCAAGCAGGTTGAGAAAGCAACTCTGCGCGTGGTATCTCCTGAGTAATCTGCGGGTTACCTGAACAAAAAACGGCGCCTGATGCGCCGTTTTTTTATGCCTGGAGACATTGCCTGATCAGTGGAACCGGGCCGCAAATTCTCTTGGCGTCATACCATACATCTGGTGGAAGCGGCGTGAGAAGTGGCTGGGGTTGGAGAAGCCCAGATCATAACTGACGGCGGTAATCGACTGCACGCCACTGCGGATCATGCTACAGGCTTTCTCTAAACGGCGGCGTTGCTGGAACTCCACCGGGCTGCAGCCCAGTGTGTTGCGGAACTGACTGTAGAGTTTGCTGCGTGACATGCAGGCCAGCCGGGCCAGTCCGTCCACATCCAGTGGCCGGGCGAGATTCGCTTCGATATGCGCCACAGCCTGGGTCAGACCGGATTTGGTCGGGTCCTCACTGACGCAGTTGAGCAGAAAGGTGCGGCTTTCGTGGCGCAGCATGCGCGCGATCAGTTCGTTCACACCGAAGGTCAGCACCAGATCACGATCATCTTCTTTGCAGACAAAACTGTGCACGATGCGTTCGAGCAGCTGTTGGGTGGCTTCGGTATGGGCCAGATGCATCTGATTCACCTGCGGCGCCCACTCACCCAGCTCTTTTGGCATCGCTTGCTGCAGATTGAACTGATCCGTAAGTTTCTTCAGGGTCTCACGCGGAATTTCCAGCGTCATGCAGGTGGTCGGGGTGTCCTGCGTGGCATCCGGAAAGTCGATCTCGACAAAGCTGTTCGGGGCAATCACAAAGGATTCGTGCGGCAGAAACTCTGTGGAGTACCCACCTTTGCCGTGCATGATCTTGCGGCCGGTCATCATGCCGCAGTACAGCAGTTCATCGGCTTCAAGCAGCACCCGTTTGGCGGATTCATAAGTGTCATAAACCGACAGTTCCGCCAGATCAGAGGCGTATACTGTGCGGTTTTCAATCAGTTTGCCGGGGGCAACGTTATCGCGGTGCATTCCGGCCAGTGTGGACAGCGTTTTTGTTGTTGTCATGTCCGTACCCGTCGCAGAGATCAGGATTCAGGGAACAGTTTTCAGGACTGTCGTGCAAGCTGCCTTTCAATACACCACATACTCTTAATCATGACAACCGGTGATACGCCGAAGCGTCGCTCGCCGATAACAAAAAGAATGGAGAGTCCTATGATTTATGCCGATCCCGGACAGCCAGGTGCTGTCGTCTCATTCAAGCAACAATACGGTAACTACATTGGTGGCGAATTCGTCGCCCCGGTGAATGGCCGTTACATGGGCAACATCAGCCCGGTCAACGGTGAAGTCTTCTGTCAGGTGGCTCAGTCAGATGCCGCCGATATCGAAAAAGCACTGGATGCAGCCCACGCTGCCGCGCCGGCCTGGGGCAAGACATCCGTGCAGGAACGCTCCAACATCCTGCTGAAAATCGCTGACCGCATCGAACAGAACCTTGAGATGCTGGCCGTCGCCGAAACCTGGGACAACGGTAAAGCCGTGCGTGAAACCCTGGCGGCCGATATTCCGCTCGCGGCTGACCACTTCCGCTACTTCGCAGGCTGTCTGCGTGCGCAGGAAGGCAGTATGGCTGAGCTGGATGAAACCACCGTCTCTTATCACATTCATGAGCCACTGGGTGTGGTCGGCCAGATCATCCCGTGGAACTTCCCGATTCTGATGGCCGCCTGGAAACTGGGCCCAGCCCTTGCTGCGGGTAACTGCGTGGTGATGAAGCCAGCGGAGCAGACTCCGGCCTCGATTCTGGTGCTGATGGAACTCATCGGTGACCTGCTGCCAGCCGGTGTGGTGAACATCGTCAATGGTCTGGGTGAAGAAGCCGGTCAGGCACTGGCCACCAGCAAACGCATCGCTAAGCTGGCCTTCACTGGCTCTACCCCAGTTGGACAGCACATCCTGCGTTGCGCCGCAGATACGCTGATTCCGAGCACTGTGGAACTGGGCGGTAAGTCACCGAACGTCTACTTCGAAGATGTGATGTCCCACGAAGATGACTTCCTCAGCAAAGCAGTGGAAGGCATGGTTCTGGCCTTCTTTAACCAGGGCGAAGTCTGTACCTGCCCATCCCGCGCTCTGGTTCAGGAAAGCATCTACGACGAGTTCATCGCCAAGGTGATTGAACGTGCCCAGGCCATCAAACGTGGCAACCCGCTGGATACCGACGTTCAGGTGGGTGCGCAGGCATCGAAAGAACAGTACGACCGCATCATGAGCTATCTCGACATCGGCCGCAAAGAAGGTGCTGAAGTGCTGCTCGGTGGCGAAGCTGAGACAGTGGCTGGTTTTGAAACCGGATACTACATCAAGCCGACCGTGCTGAAAGGCCACAACAAGATGCGCGTGTTCCAGGAAGAGATCTTTGGTCCTGTAATCAGCGTGACCACCTTTAAAGACGAAGCCGAAGCACTGGCCATCGCCAACGACACCGAATTCGGCCTTGGCGCCGGTGTCTGGACGCGCGACATGAACCGCGCCTACCGCATGGGCCGCAGCATTCAGGCGGGGCGTGTCTGGACCAACTGCTACCACGCTTACCCAGCCCATGCTGCATTCGGTGGTTACAAGAAATCCGGTATCGGCCGCGAAACTCATAAAGTAGCTCTGGAGCACTATCAGCAGACCAAGAACCTGCTGGTCAGCTACAGCACCAGTCCGCTGGGCTTCTTCTGAAGAGGCACAGTTAACCACAGAAATTGCACCCCGGTGCCCCTCCTCTGTCCGGATCGCTCAGGAGGGCCTTTTTAACAGACCGGAACACTCCATGTCTCAGAGCTTGGTACCCGTCCCCACAGGTACCATTCCACCCTTCGCACTCACTCTGGCCCTCCGGATGAGTGCGCTTTTTTGTACTGAAAAAAACTCAACCTCTGGTATTCTGGTGCATAGAACACACGGAGGAATATTCATGTTTCTGGCAATGAACCGTTTTAAAATTGCACCCGGTCGTGAAGCCGATTTTGTCGAAATCTGGAAGCAGCGCGATACCTACCTGCAGGACGTACCCGGTTTTAAGTCGTTTAATCTGATGGAAGGCCCGAAAACCGAGGAATACAGCCTGTTTGCATCGCATTCGGTGTGGGAATCAGAAGAGGCCTTTAATGACTGGACGCACTCTGAAGCGTTCCGCAAAGCCCATGCGAATGCAGGGAATGCGTCAACCCGGGAGATTTATCTTGGGCATCCGCAGCTTGAGTTGTTTAAGGCAGTGATTTGATTGTGTTTCAACCGAAAACTTCTGATTTAGAGAGAGAAGCAACAAAATTTAGAACGCTAATAGAGTTATGTGACAAATTTGATACTCCTCTTGTACTTCAAGAATTTCCCGTAATGTCGTGTAAACTGACATCTCTACTTCTGACATATCACTTTTTAAGATTATGGCCAGAAATAGAAATTTTTGGTGCCTGTGGCTTTGCAAAACAAAGGAGGACAGTTAGTCATTACTGGCTAGAGGTAGGTAACATCGCAATAGATATTACCGGAGATCAATACAACCTAATACCTTCCAAAGAATTATGCAGATCCATCACTAAAAATAGACCATTTAGTCCAATCCACATATCCCCCATTGATTCTAGTTATTTATACCATCTCTTTGATGTAAGAAATAGAGATCGATATAAATTTGGCCTTGAAGAAATAGCTGAAGATTTCAAGTGGCGAATGGAAATTTCTTACGAAAAAATTACAAGTAAATCATTAGCCTAGATATTTAACGAACATACTTCCCATACCCTTCTTCCACCAACACCTGCTCAACCGCTCTGCGTTTGACCATGGCATCAAAATGCCTCTGACAATGTTCCGGCAGATCAATCTGCTGATGCACCGCCCAGAATTCATTATAAAAAAGTGCGGTATCGGCGATGCTGAATTTCTCCGTCACATAGGCTGACGGACTTCCGGCCAGTAAATTATTCAGGTAATGCAGGCCTTTTTTCACCAGCACCATGCCTTCGGCTTTCACGCGCTCCTGCCCGGAAGTGTCAGCGGCATAACGGTCTGGCGTGAAGATGCGGGTATAACCATGCCCATGCAGGGTGTTCACGGAATAGCTCAGGGCATCCAGTACGCGGATCTGGGCCATCAGATCCTCAGGGATCAGTTGTTTCCTGGGATAGGTTTTACCCAGCCACCAGCAGATGGTGAGGTAATCGGTCAGGGCGGTGCCGTCATCCAGCACCAGAGTCGGTATGGTGCCTTTCGGGTTGATGGCCAGATATTCTGGTGTACGGGTATCGCCTTTCATCAGATCCACGACCTGAACCTGAAATACCAGCTCGAGTTCTTCCAACAGAATATTTATGCCGGTGGTACAGGACCCCGGCGTCATGTATAACGTAATCATAATTCAGTCTCCAAAAAACCTCTGATTCTCTATCTGCGTTGCCAGCTCATTGTTAATCATCATCTCAAAATGCTCATTTATGATTTATAAACTCCGCTTTCTCGATGATGCTTGCCTCGATCTGGCTTCCTCGACCTGCCTTTCTCGACGACAGTAATCAAAGGTTTTTCATATAATCCAGAAGCGACTCTTCGAGAGCTTCATACGCGTAGAATGAAACCGGAATCACATCTATTTTCTGCAGTTTTTCTTTTGGGCCATCGCCAATTTTTGCCGTGAATACGGCATAGCAGTCTTTAATCGTGGCCAGAATCATCTGCATCGCTGACTGACTGTCGGTCGGCCCGCCACAGTAGTTTTCAACATCGCGCTGCTCCAGTAATTCACACTTGCCTGGCGACAATGAATAAATCCAGAACTTCTTAGCGTGACCGAAATGCTCGTTAATCGAGATGCCATCTTTTGTCGCCACCGCAATTTTCAGCGTGCCACTTTTTACAGGTTCAGTTATGGGAGATTCTGTAACGGGAGATTCAGTCGTCATCAGAAGAGTCCATGCCGCGGAAAATACTGCAACGCCGGAATACCTCTAGCGTCGGCTCAACCGATTTATGGTGACAGTACTTAGCCACCAGCTTGGCCAGCCCTTTAATGTCCCGGCCTGAAGCCTGCGGAAACTCTGACGCCAGGGTATTGATCAACTCTTCGTTAATTTCCAGGCCAAACTGAGCCGTCATTACACCCCAGATACGGCGACGGTCTTCTTCACCCGGTGGGTGGTAGCGGATCAGTGCAATACAACGGGAAACGATGGCTTCGTCGATGTCATTGACTCGGTTTGTGGTGAGAAACAGCAGGCCGTTAAAGTATTCCAGTACGCGCAGGAACACACCGACGACGGCGTTCGCTGCGATGTTGTCATCGCGGCGTTTGATGTAGACATCCGCCTCATCGATCAGCATCACCGCGCCCCAGCGCTGTGCCCGGGTGAGAGTATCAATCAGGGCCTTTTCCATTTCTGCCACATTGAGACCCAGCTGACCGGAATGCACGCGGTACAGCGGGCGACGGATGATCTCGGAATAGACTTCTGCGGTGAGCGTTTTACCGACACCGGCCGGACCAGCGCACAGTACCGTGGTTCCACCGGACTTACCTTCGACGATGTCATCCATCAGCACGTCCATTTCGGCGGTGAGAATATCGATCAGATCGGTCTGCTCCGGCGGCAGAATCAGTTTGTCTTTCAGTTCCGGCTGATAGACATAAGGCTGCATATCATCCACATGCACCCAGAGGTGATGGTGCAGTTCCAGATGGAACATAAGGATATAACCGTGCACCGGTAATTCGGTGAACATGCCGACCGGAATCTGCTCGCGCAGTTTTTCCGCACGGGTCTCGACACGCTCGTTGTAGTTCATGCTTTTACCGGCTTTACGCAGGTATTTACTCAGCACTTCACCGGTGGCATCCAGCGTTAAATCGCGTTCACGCAGAATGCTTTCATCATTCACCAGACGGGCTTCGCCACCACTGGAGGACAACACCACGCGGCTTTTACGCGACCAGTCGGTGTTGCGATGCGAGGCGGTCGGGTCTTCGGCAAAAATACCGGTACCGCGCCCGGAAAACTGACGACCATAATCGGAACGCCATTCAAAAAAGCGCGCGGTCGATTCCTGATAGGCTTCAATCAGATCGGGAGTTTCTTTTAAATAGCCTTTGGCTGCGAATACTTCGGCAACGTTTTTACCAGCAATATCGCGCTCATTGATAGTGATGGTCTGGACGTTGACCTTGCCCATACCATTGGCTTTAAGTTCAACCAGAATGCGTCCGGATTCTTCTTCACCCGGCGGGGTAAAGTCGATGCGGGTGACCAGCCAGGCAATCGGCTTGGCGGATACGGTCGCCTGAAACAGCCAGCCGCGGATGCCATCCTGCAGCAGAAATTCGATCACGTCCGCAACCAGGGATTCCAGCTCACCCTCGCGGTAGCGCGGGCCGGTATAGCCAAGCGCCGACTCCAGTGTACGTATCTGCGCAGCACGGCTTTTCATTGCCGGTCCGGCGTTGCTGTAGATATTGCCTAAGAATCCGAGCTGTTCAGTGGTCAGCTCATAAAACGGCACTTCAATGCGGGTGCCGAGTTTGAGTTGTTCCAGCAGATTGGCCAGCTCAGCAAACTGCTGGACGAGTTCTTCAGCGAAGTTCTTTTCGATCTGGATTTTCATGGTGCGGCTTCCTTATTCCGACCACTCTTCGTCATCCATGTCGTCAAAACGACTGTCTTCTTTCGGCGCTTTCTGCATCAGCACACGCTTGAGCATTACACCGGGTTCACCGGCCATTTCGCTGTGCAGCTCTGCCACCAGATCGTCGACATCCGGGCCGCCTTTGACTTCAACCGGGGTAATGCCCAGCGCAATCAGCTGTTTGGTCGCCGAGCCACCGATAGACGCGACGTACACCATATCTGCTCCCACCAGGTACGCCAGTTTAGGTTTGAGCTTGTCTTCGTTGCCGTCTTTCTTTTCTTTGCCAAAGGCCTTGCTGCCGATCAGTTCTGATCCGGAAGACGTGACACGGTAGACAAAAAAGCCCAGTGCAGACCCGAAATGCTGTTCAACCATATCGCCATCTTCACTGGCGAAGGCAACAATCAACTCATCGGGGTTGCTGCCGCCGGTCAGGTCGGCGACGCACTGGGCTTCGGTGGTGATTTCGGCAACGGCACTCATAGGCTACTCCTGCGTTTTGTGGGAGATCGGGGGGCTTATGAGTGTTCAGCAGAAAGTGTTCCAGCCTGTCTTTTCAGCTAAGCGTCTGAAAACAAAGAAAAAGACTGAAAACCGGCATGTAGCAAATGTGTTATCTGCGTCGTATTTAATACAAAACAAACCAATGCAGGCCGGTCATTGTGGTATCAATGCCCGGGATCTGTATCAGAGCGTCTGGCAGCAGGCGGCCCCTGGCGTCAGGTGGGTACAGACCCGGCAGCAGAGCTCACGGACATGCGGATCTGAGATACGGTAAAACACCAGATTACCCCGTGTGTTGCGGCAGATCAGACCATGACGGGCCATCAGGGACAGGTGCCTGGAGGTATTGGCAGCGCTGCAGCCAATGGCTTCCGCCAGGCCACCGACACTGTGCTCGCCCTGTTGCAGAAGGTTCAGGATCTGCAGACGTGTTGGTTCACCCAGCACATGGAAATAGGCCGCAACCGGCCCGACTGAGGTCTCAGGCAGCATTTGCCTATACTGACCACTGTCAGCGGTTCCTGCGGCAAGGTTTGCAGTGCTGTTCGGCATATGGATATTCCCTTTGCACAATTAGTTAATCGTAATATACTAATATAATTGATCTACGGGGACAACTTAGGGACCGGTACTATGAAGACGTACATTCTCCACACTTTATTGCTCAGCGCAGCCATCAGCCTGCCGGTGGTCAGTCTGGCCGATGAGATGAAAGCCAGTACCAACGACCTGCAGATTCAGGTTGTTGGTGAATCCACACCCGATATGTACTCCGCGTATGAAGGCATGGTGGAAGCCGTTGCCTACGTGGATATGGCGGCTCAGGGATCCGGTGCC
>DBNK01000009.1:0-24059 GCA_002298335.1 Thalassolituus sp. UBA674 | reverse complement strand
GTGGATATGGCGGCTCAGGTATCCGGTGCCATCACCGAGAAGCTGGTTACCGAAGGCGATCACGTCAGCGCCGGTCAGGTACTGCTGCGTATTGATGCGCGTGCGGCCAATCAGGAAGTTCTCGCTGTGGATGCGCAGGTCGCTGCTTATCAGGCGCAGCTTAAGCTGTCGCAGAAAACCTTTGAGCGCAGCAGCGCTTTGTTCAAACAAGGGCACATCACCACCGAGCAGCTGGAGCAGGCCGAAGCGGCCCGTGATGCCGATGCCGCTCAGCTCAAAGCTCTGCAGGCGCAGCTGAAGTCCGCCCGGACCCAGGCCGGATTCTTTGAAATCACCGCGCCCATTGCCGGTATCATTTCCGAGATTTCCGTCGAAACAGGCGATATGGCCCTGCCCGGCAGCCACCTGCTGAGCCTCTATGATCCGTCGCTGCTGCGGGTCACTGCGGCTCTGCCTTCGCAGGTCACCGATCATTCACGCATCACCATGGACTCACTGATCGAGATCCCGTCACTGGGTGTGCAGGGTACTGACCTGCATCCGGTCAGTGTGCAGGTTCTGCCGAAGGTAGATGCTTCTTCCATGACACAGAATGTGCGCTTCAACCTGCCTCAGGGCACCATCTCAGTACCCGGACAGTTCGCCCGTGTACTGCTGCCGGATGCCTCTGCCAGCAACAGCCAGACCCACCTGTTCGTACCCCGTTCTGCCATTGTCAGACGCGGTGAAATGACCGGAGTTTACGTGCTGTCGGGTGATGAAACGCCCCTCCTGCGTCAGGTGCGCACCGGGTTGCTGAATGCCGGTCAGATTGAAGTTCTCAGTGGTCTGGATGCCGGTGACCGCCTGATTCTGAACCCGGCACTGGTTAACCGTATCAAGCGCGCGGAGTGAGGCCGTCATGACCCAGAAGGATAACAACCCGGTTACGGGCGGGCTGGGCATTTCCGGCCGCATCGCTGCATTTTTTCAGACCGCACACATTACCCCGCTGCTGGCACTGGTCGCCTTCCTGCTGGGGGTGTTTGCTCTGTCCGTGACACCACGGGAAGAAGAGCCTCAGATCGACGTCACCATGGCCAACGTCATGATCTCTTTCCCCGGTGCCAGCACCCGGGATGTGGAGAGTATGGTCGCTACACCCGCCGAGCATGTGCTGTCGCGCATGACCGGTGTTGAGCATGTCATGTCGATTTCCCGTCCGGGTATGGCCGTACTGACCATCCAGTTCGAAGTGGGTGTACCTCGCAATGATGCTCTGGTGAGCCTGCGTGACACGCTCGACTCGCACGCCGACTGGCTGCCGCAGAATCTCGGAGTTGCACCGCCCCTGCTGAAACCGATGGGCATTGATGATGTACCGATTGTCTCCTTAACGCTGCACAGCGCCCGCGACGATACCACCGCCTTTGATCTCGAACGAATTTCCAACAGTCTGGAAAGTGAAATCAAGCGCGTGCCGGGTACCCGCGATGTGTACAGCATTGGCGGCAACAGCCGCGTCATTATGGTATCGGTTGATCCGGTGCGCATGGCCAATGCCGGGATCACTATTCAGGAGCTTTCAGGCGCACTGCAGGCAGCCAACCAGGGCATGCCGGTGGGCAGTCTGCTGCACGGTAACCAGCAGATTCAGCTGGAAGCCGGTCCGTTTCTGGAGCGCATTCAGGATGTGGCTGAACTGGTGGTTGCCGTACGCGATGGCCGTCCCGTCTTCCTGCGGGATATCGCCAGCCTGAGCGATGGTCCGCTGCCGCCGATCAACTACGTCTGGTTCGGTGAAAATGCCGCCGACGGTGGTCAGACACACCCGGCGATTACCCTGGCCGTTACCAAAAAGCCGGGCGAAAACGCCATTGATGTCGCCGCGGCGGTGATCAAGCGCGTGAACAGCCTGCATAACGTGATCATCCCCGATGACGTGGAGATGACCGTCACCCGCAACTATGGTGAAACCGCCAACGACAAAGCCACCAAGCTGATTCAGAAGCTGCTGTTTGCCACGCTGTCGGTGGTGGTACTGGTGTTTATTGCACTGGGCAAACGCGAAGCGGCCATTGTCGGCACCGCCGTGATCCTGACCTTAACCGTAACCCTGTTTGCGTCCTGGGCCTGGGGTTTTACCCTGAACCGCGTATCCCTTTTCGCTCTGATTTTCTCCATCGGTATTCTGGTGGATGACGCCATTGTGGTGGTCGAAAACATTCACCGTCACCAGAAACTGTTTCCCGGTAAAACCCTGAAAGACATCATTCCGGGAGCCGTGGATGAAGTCGGTGGCCCGACCATTCTGGCGACCTTTACCGTCATCGCCGCCCTGCTGCCCATGGCCTTTGTGTCCGGCCTGATGGGGCCTTACATGAGCCCGATTCCGATCAACGCCAGCATGGGTATGCTGCTGTCACTGGCCATCGCCTTTATTGTTACGCCCTGGCTGGCACGTCTGTGGATGAAAAGCACACATGGCGATGACCATGCGGAAAAAACCCATGGCAGTGCGATTCAGCGTGGCCTGGGCCACTTTTTCGAGAAAGTCTTTGCACCGCTTCTCGATCCCGTAATCGGGGTGCGCAGCCGCTTCATCATGGGGCTGATTATTTTCTCACTCATTGGTGCATCTGTGCTGATGCCGGTGTTTGGCTGGGTGGTACTGAAAATGCTGCCATTCGACAATAAATCGGAATTTCAGGTGATTGTTGATATGCCGGTCGGAACGCCGGTAGAGCGCACCGCCGCGGTTCTGCAGGAGCTGGGCCTGTATCTGGCTACCGTTCCCGAAGTGAAGGATTATCAGGCCTACGCCGGTACTGCCTCACCGATCAATTTTAACGGCCTGGTGCGTCAGTATTATCTGCGCTCCGGCGGCGAAGTCGGCGACCTGCAGGTCAACCTGCTGGATAAGCACCACCGTGATGACCAGAGCCATGACATCGCGACCCGTGTACGTCCGGCTCTGCAGGAAATCGGCGCACGCTTTAACGCCAATGTGAAAGTGGTGGAAGTGCCGCCGGGACCACCGGTGCTGGCTCCGATTGTGGCTGAGATTTATGGCCCGACCGCAGAAGGCCGCCGTCAGATTGCAGAGCAGCTTCAGACCATTTTCCATAACACGGATAATCTGGTCGATATCGACGAAAGTGCGATTGATGATGCGCCGCGCAAACTCCTGCTGGTTGACCGCCGCAAGGCACTGACCCTGGGCGTCACTCAGGACAGCATCGTGGATACACTGACCGCAGGCCTGTCCGGTCAGGATGTCACCTATCTGCGTGACCACAGCCGCTTCCCGGTAGCCATTCATGTGCGCATGAACCCGGCTCTGCAGGGCGATCTGGATGCCCTGTTGCAGCTGCAGGTCCGCGGCACCAATGGTGAGCTGATCCGCCTCAGTGAACTGATGGAGTTCAGCGATACTTTGGTTGAGCAGCCGATTTATCACAAAGACATGCTGCCAGTGAATTTCGTGATCGCGGATATGGCCGGTGAAGTCGACAGCCCGCTGTACGGTATGTTCAAAACACGCTCAGCCCTGAGCGGCATTGAAACTGCCGACGGTGTACCTCTGGCCGAATACTTTATTACCCAGCCGGATGACCCCTACCGTAATTACTCAATTAAATGGGACGGTGAATGGCAGATCACTTACGAGACTTTCCGCGACATGGGTCTGGCCTATGGTGTTGGTCTGATTCTGATTTATCTGTTGGTTGTGGCACAGTTCGGTTCGTACCTGACGCCGGTGATTATCATGGCGCCGATTCCGCTGACGGTAATTGGTGTGATGCCGGGTCATGCCCTGCTCGGTGCGCAGTTTACCGCCACCAGCATGATCGGCATGATCGCACTGGCGGGTATTATCGTGCGTAACTCCATTCTGCTGGTCGACTTTATTAACCTGCAGATTGCCGAAGGCATGAAATTCGAACGCGCCATTGTGCAGAGTGCCATTACCCGGGCTCAGCCGATTATTCTGACGGGTCTGGCGGCCATGATCGGTGCTTTCTTTATTCTGGACGATCCGATTTTCAATGGCCTCGCCATTTCTCTGATCTTCGGGATTCTGGTGTCGACTGCATTGACTCTGGTGGTCATTCCGACACTGTATTATGTGGCGTACCGTCGGAAATATTCCGACCAGAAATGATGCTCTGATTGCATCGTTAAAAACCACAAGCCCCGCAATGCGGGGCTTTTTTATTCATTCCAGAATAAGCAGTGATTTATTCTCGGTTATTTATGGTGCGCAGTGCGCACCCTACCTTAAGGCGTTCTGCCAGCGAAGTGATTCACTCAAGAGTTACAGCACGATTATCAGCAGGTCAGCAGTACGCGGAATGCCATGGCGCCAAGCAATCCAGTGAGGCTGCTCCGTAAAACGATCAGCAGCTGCAGGTCTGAGCAACGTGAGCATCCGATCTCTCTGTTTCCTTCGGGCAATTATTTTCCATAAAAGAAAAAGGCATAAAAAACCCCGGTGAAGACGGAATATTCTGCACCGGGTTATGAACTGAAGAGTGAATCTCTGCTTACATCAAACCATCAGAGATTTTCCAGAAATACCGCTTCCGTTTCAGCGTAGTAATACACACCCTGAATATTGAGGGCGATACGCAGCGACTGAATATCGGATAAAGGAACGGACACCGCTAACTGTGATTCTTCACTGCCCTGTGGATCACGGGTATCCAGCTGTTGCAGTGACTGTTCACCGCTGCCCAGCAGTTCGACGCGGCTGAGCTGTACCGGCAGATTGGACAGCAGTTTCAGCTGACCTTCCGGAGTCGGTTCGAGTTTGACTCTGACATCACCGTTCACCAGCTCACACAGGCCGCTGTCATAACGGCAATTGGGTTTGGCAATCAGCTTAAAGCTCTGTCCGGGTTGGGCAGCAACCGGGGGAGGGGCCACCAGCTTATCCACGGCGAACCAGGCAATAATTGCCAGAATCGGTGCAACGATCAGAGCAATCACAAAATGACGGTTGGTTAAAATCGACATAACGGCATCGGCGGGAGGTTACCCTCCCGCGCTCCTGTTCTCAGTGATCGACAGCTTTACCGGCACCGATCGGTACACGGATGGATTCCACCAGCTCCTGAACGTCTTCCGGTGGTGCTTTGGTCATACTGGCGACCAGATAGGCAACACCGAAGTTCACGACAGCGCCCACTGCACCGAAGGCATTCGGCTCAATACCGAAGAACCAGTTTGGTGGCAGGTCACCGAGGAAGGCAGTTTCAGCCACGAACATGATACCGGTGTGCTGGAACACGTAGAGCAGCGTCACCGTGATACCCGCAAGCATACCGGCAATTGCACCTTCTTTGTTGATGCGGGTACTGAAGATACCCATCATCAGTGCCGGGAAGATGGACGACGCCGCCAGTCCGAAGGCCAATGCCACCGTCCCCGCCGCAAAGTCCGGCGGATTGAAGCCCAGGTACCCTGCCACAGCAATGGCACCCGCCATCGCCAGACGGCTGGCCATCAACTCATTGGCTTCTGATATATCGGGCTTGAACACACCTTTCAGCAGGTCATGCGAAATCGCCGAAGCAATCGCCAGTAACAGACCCGCCGCTGTTGACAGGGCTGCTGCCAGACCACCCGCCGCGACCAGTGCAATCACCCAGTTAGGCAGTTGCGCGATCTCCGGGTTGGCCAGCACCATGATGTCACGGTCTACCTTCACCATTTCGTTGGTTTCGGCATTGGAGGTGTACTGGATCAGGCCGTCGCCGTTTTTGTCTTCAAAGCCCAGCAGACCGGTGGTTTCCCATTTTTTGAACCAGGAAGGACGGTCTTCATAAGCAAGGTACTCGCCTGGAGCCGGCTCCATAGTGTTCATGAAGTTCATACGGGCCATGGCAGATACTGCTGGTGCAGTGGTGTACAGCAGAGCGATGAACAGCAGAGCGTAACCGGCGGAAGTCCGCGCATCTTTCACTTTCGGTACGGTGAAGAAGCGGATGATCACGTGCGGCAGACCAGCAGTACCGATCATCAGCGACAGGGTGTACACGAACATGTTCAGGTGACTTAACCGTGAGTTGGTGGTGTACTCAGCAAAGCCGAGTTCGGTCACCGTCTGGTCGAGTTTATCCAGCAGATAGGTTTCGGTGCCTGTCATCATCGAGCCCAGACCCAGCTGTGGGATCGGGTTACCGGTGAGGTTCAGGGAGATGAAGATGGCCGGAATGGTATAGGCCACAATCAGAATGCAGTACTGCGCAATCTGGGTGTAGGTAATCCCTTTCATCCCGCCCATCACGGCGTAGACGAATACGATCCCCATACCGGCCATCAGTCCGGTGTTGTAATCCACCTCAAGGAAGCGCGAGAAGGCCACGCCCACACCTTTCATCTGACCGATAACATAGGTCACCGAGGCGATGATCAGACACAGCACAGCCACCACGCGGGCGGTTTTGGAGTAGAAACGGTCACCGATAAATTCCGGCACGGTAAACTTGCCGTATTTACGCAGATAAGGCGCCAGCAGCAGTGCCAGAAGCACATAACCACCGGTCCAGCCCATCAGAAAGATGGAACCGCCGTAGCCCATAAAGGCAATCAGGCCGGCCATACTGATAAAGGAGGCTGCCGACATCCAGTCAGCCGCTGTTGCCATACCGTTGGCAACCGGATTAACGCCACCACCGGCGACGTAGAATTCACTCGTTGACCCGGCACGGGCCCAGATAGCAATGCCGATGTAGACCATAAAGGTCATACTGACGACGATAAACGTGAGAGTCTGAAGTTCCATAAGTTACTCCTTATTATTCTTCTTCTACCTGGTACTTATGATCCAACTTCGCCATCTGGTGAGAATAGACGTAGATAAGAACCACAAAGGTATAGATTGAGCCCTGCTGGGCAAACCAGAAACCGAGCTTGTAGCCTCCGATCTGGATGGTATTAAGCACATCGACCAGAATAATTCCGAAGCCGAAGGACACCACAAACCAGACGATCATCAGAATCCAGATGAGTTTCAGGTTCTCTTTCCAGTACGCGTGTGCCATTTCTTTATTGTTAGACATAGTCCGCCTCCTTTGAGCTGGTACTGTGTTTTTTTGACCGCGCTTATTGATCAGGAATGTCCGTTTCTACGGCGGTCGGGTCAGACAGAACGACCGCGACTGCACTCCTGGCCTATTCTCCTAAGCTAACAGCGTAGACTAAGAATGACTGCTCGACTTTGGTCTAACTCTCGACCATAGTCGAATAAACCGGGCTACTGATGGTGCTCTGCGACTTGTGCCTGTATCTTGAAAAATGAGAATAAGAAAAGAGGTTGAAGTTGTGCTCTGACACAAAAATAAAAGGTCAGAATAAATGGGGAGATCCGGCAGCTTTTTTTGAGGCATTACGCCGTTAAGTCGGATTTATTCAGGCGTTTTTAAACACTTGTCTGAAAATCAGTCCGCACCAACTTCCTTCAACTAAAATCAGAACAATAACTGCTTCAGGACACGTTTAACGGATGCCTGCCAACCTGCCCGTCGTCATTATTCTGCTGGTGTATCTTGCCCTGCTTTACCGCATCGCCCGGGCTGCGGACCGGCACCAGTCGTTACTCGGACGGATTGTTAAAAGTCCTCTGGTATACAGTCTGGCGCTTGGCGTGTTCTGTACATCCTGGACCTTTTACGGGCTGGCAGGCTCAGCCGCTGCCAATGGCTGGCTGTTTATGCCCATTCTGCTCGGGCCGGTGCTGCTGTTTCTGTTCGGTCAACCTCTGCTGAGGCGTATTGCCGCTCTGTGCCGCCAGGAAAACACGCGCAGCATTGCTGATTTCCTCGCCGCCCGTTACGGCAAACGTCAGGGAATTGCCAGTACGGTAACCCTGATCATGGTGTGCGCCACCGTGCCTTATATAGCTCTGCAGATGAAGGCCATCTCTGACACTATGTTGCTGCTCTTGCCGGACAGTCACGTCAGCCCGCAGCAGTTGAGCACCCTGATTACCGCGATCCTGATCACTCTGGTCATTTTCTTTGATAACCGCCGTCTCGAAGGTGCCGGATATCATGCCGGCCTGATGACAGCGATTGCCTTTGAATCCCTGATCAAACTCATCGCCATGATCGCCATCGCCCTGTTGGCGGTGGTGCTGATCAATCAGGACAGCCAGCGCCTGCTGGCAGCCCACGAGGCATTACAAACCTTCCTTGCACCGCAGCTGAGTTACCGCTTTGTGCTGGAAACCCTGATTTCAGCCGCTGCGGTGCTCTGTCTGCCACGTATGTTCCATGTGACCTTTGTCGAGCTGGTTTCACAACGCCACCTGCGCATTGCCGGTTTTACCTTTCCGCTGTATCTGGTGATCACCGCCCTCTGTATTCTGCTGATCAGTATCGCCGGGACCGTGGTGTTCGCCGGGCAGGCAGTGCCCGCCGATACCTACGTCATGATGCTGCCGGTGAACGCCGCGAACGACTGGCTGACCCTGCTGGCCTTTATCGGCGGAGTATCTGCAGCTACGGCCATGATCATCGTGGCCTGTATTACGCTCAGCTATATGCTCAGTAATGATGTGGTACTGCCCTACCTGATGCACAGGCGGCGTTTTCAGCTGGTTCCGGCACCGGATTACTCCAGGGCCATGATCAACAGTCGCCGCCTGACCGTGGTGCTGGTACTGGTGATGTCGGCTGTGTATCAGACCCTGCTGGCCAACGATGTACGCCTGACGGACATAGGGCTGGTCGCCTTCACTCTGGCCATCCAGGTCTGCCCGCCCATGCTGTTTGGCGTCTACAGCGCCCGTGGTAACGCCAGTGCCGCCTATTCCAGCCTGATTGCCGGTTGCAGCGTGTGGTTTATTACTTTGATGATTCCGCTGCTGATACAGGCAGGCCTGCTGTCATCTGAAATTCAGTCTCAGGGGCTGTTTGGTATCGGCTGGCTGCGACCCGACCACCTGTTCAACAGCGGATTTGCCGACCCTTTCAGTCGCGCCGTAACCCTGAGTCTGAGCGCCAATGTGCTGGCCTACTGGTTGTTTTCCGGTATCGGCAAAACCAACCTCTCTGACCGTATTCAGGCCAAAGCCTTCCTCAATCTGTCGCGTGCCAGACCCTCGCGGCGTAAACGCAATTACCTGATTGCCGACCTGCAGGCACTGCTGATCAGCTTTCTGGGTGAAAGCACCACGCGCCAGCTGATCTACCGCCACAGCACACCGTCGGACAGCTTTGCCTCCGGTGAACTGGTGGATGCCGCCGAACATGCTCTGGCTGGCGTGGTCGGGGTGACGTCAGCCATCCGCCTGCTCAGCACGCTGGAGAACCGCAGCCAGCTGGGCGTGGAAGATGTCGTTAATATCTTTGAAGAAACTTCACGGGCATTCCGCTTCAATCAGGACATGATTGTGGCGTCGTTTGAAAGCATGTCGTCGGCCATCAGTGTGATGGATGCCAACTTCCGTCTGGTCAGCTGGAATGCCAACTACGAAAAAATGTTCCGCTACCCCGATGGCGTACTCAGGGTCGGTATTCCGGTCGCGGATCTGGTGCACTTCAACGCCGAGCGTGGTCTGCTCGGCCCCGGCAGCGCCGAAGAACATGTGGAAAAACGCATGGAGCACCTGCGCTCCGGCAGCCCGTACCGGGTGGTGCGCAATCAGGGTGACCGCGTCATCGAGATCAAAGGTAACCCTCTGCCGGGCGGGGGGTATGTCACCACCTACGACGACATCAGTGAGTACATCGACGCTCAGGACCGGCTGGAAAAAACCCGGCTGTACCTGGAACAACGGGTAAAAGAGCGCACCAATGAGCTGGAGCGTGCCCAGCGCATGGCGGTAGAGGCCAACCAGAGCAAATCACGCTTTATTGCCCACGCCAGCCACGACATTCTGCAACCACTGAACGCCGCCAACCTCTATGCCAGCCTGCTGCTTGAGCAGGCACGTAAGGCCGGAGCCGGAAATATTGAGATTATTGAGAACCTGAACAGCGCCATTCAGTCGAGTGAGCACATCATAGGAACGTTTCTGGAAATCTCGAAGCTGGATACCGGCGCTATCCGTACCGAGTGCAAAGACATTCCCCTGACCACTCTGCTGGAGCCTCTGGTTGCTGAATTCCGCGTGCAGACCAGCGCCGACACCGACATCCGCTATGTACCGACCTCCGCTGTGGTGTACAGCGACCCGAGATATCTGCGACGCATCATCCAGAACTTTCTGTCGAACGCGGTGAAGTACACCCAGGGTGGCAGGATACTGCTGGGTTGCCGTCACCGCCCGGACCGGCTGCTGGAAATCTGTGTACTGGATACCGGCGCGGGTATTCCCGAAGCCGACCTCGAGCATATTTTTGATGACTTCTTCCGCTCCTCTCAGCAACAGACCGTCAGCGGCATTGGTCTGGGCCTGGCGGTGGCCAAACGCTTTGCTGAGCTGCTCGGACATCAGATTCAGTGCCAGAGTGAATCCGGTAAAGGCAGCATGTTCTCTCTGCTGGTGCCTCTCGGTCAGAGCCGTCCGCAGGCGCAGAAGAACGAAACCCTGCTACCGGACATGCTGCCGGACAACCTGCGTGGCCGGCGGATTTTTTGCGTGGATGACGATGTGCGGAACATCCGGGCACTGGAAGCCGTGCTTACGGAGTGGGGCTGTGAATTCAGCAGCGCCGCTGGGGCAGGCCCTGCACTGGCGTACGCACAGCAAAACCCGGACGCGCCACCGGATCTGCTGGTCGTGGACTGGCATCTGGAAGACGGCAATAACGGTGTGGAACTGGCCCGGGAGTTACGCAAACTCTGGAAGAAAGAGGTGCCAGGCTGTCTGGTCTCCGCCGCTCCCGAACCCGACTTCAAGGTCCAGGCCGCCGCCAACCGTATGGCCTTCCTGCGTAAGCCGATCAAGCCCGGCCGGCTACGGGCACTGCTGGAGCAGCTGGTGAGGAAAGGCTGAGGTTTGATTATGCCTCGTCGGGATGAATCGCCAGCTTATTCATTTCCAGAATCGCCTGCACCCGGTTGGACACATTCAGCTTTCGGAATATCGCAGTGATGTGTGCTTTCACTGTGGCTTCGGTAACACCGATTTCATAGCCAATCTGCTTGTTCAGCCAGCCTTCTTTCAGCAGACACAGCACCTTGTACTGCTGCGGCGTGAGCGAGGCGATTTTACCGGCCAGGTCTTTTTCTTCCGCGCTGATGGGTTTAAGTGCTGCTTTGAAACGTTCTTCCACCCAGATTTTGCCATCCAGAACGGCAGTAATGGCTGCTGACATCTGCTCCGGACTGAGGGATTTGGAAATATACCCGAGTGCGCCATGACCCAGCGCGCGGTTCACCGTGGCCTGCTCTTCGTTGCCGGAGACAATCACCACAGGGATACCCGGAAAGGTTTCGCGGATGGTTACCAGACCGAACAGGTCCATACTGCCGGGCATATTCAGGTCAAGCAGCAGCAGATCGACATCCTCAAGGTTTTCGAGGTCGTGCAGCGTACTCTCCAGCGTCTGCGACTGGCTGATGGAGGAGTCCGGATAGTTCTGGCTGATCACCTGCACCAATGCCGTCCTGAACAGCGGGTGATCATCCGCAATATGAAAATGGTACATAGTCCCTGAGTATAGTTTTTATTCTTAAGGACATTAGAAACAATAAAATCAAAGAATGCGAGCGCCTTCTGTCTCCGGCAGACGCCCGCAGAGTCGGTCAGGCGGAGTTATTCCCCGCGGTTCAGCCGACCTTCTATCAGACTGGTGACCACCGTCGGGTCCGCCAGCGTTGACGTATCACCCAGATTATCCAGCTCGTTACTGGCGATCTTGCGCAGAATGCGGCGCATGATCTTGCCGGAACGGGTCTTGGGCAGGTCTTTCGCCCACTGGATTTTATCCGGCGAGGCAATCGGTCCGAGTACACCCCGTATCGTAGCGCGCAGAGACTCGGTCATCTCTTCGGTGGGTTCGGTACCGGCCACCGGCGCGGCGTAGATGTAAATCGCTTCGCCTTTGATATCGTGCGGATAACCCACAACTGCCGCTTCTGTCACCAGCGGATGCTGGACAGCCGCACTCTCAATTTCTGCCGTACCCAGGCGATGACCGGAGACGTTGAGCACGTCATCAACCCGGCCCGTGATCCAGTAGTCGCCGTCCTCATCACGGCGGGCGCCGTCACCGGTAAAGTACTTGCCCGGATAGGTGGTGAAATAGGTTTCCACAAAACGTTGGTGATCTCCCCAGATAGTCCGGCCCTGTCCCGGCCAGGACTCCGTGATCACCAGATGACCTGAGGCAGCACCTTCAAGCACGGTGCCGTCGCTTTCGACCAGTTGTGGATGCACTCCGGTGAATGGTTTGCCAGCCGACCCGGGTTTTGAGCCTTTCGACTGATCCAGCGGCAGGATCATCTGGCCACCGGTCTCTGTCTGCCACCAGGTATCCAGAACCTCAACCTTGCCGTTACCGAAGTCGTTGCGGAACCAGTCCCACACGCCGGGGTTGATTGGCTCACCGGCCGAACCGAGGAGACGCAGCGAACTGCGCTCTGACGAGTTCAGGGATTCGGCTTTGTCGGCCATCAGCAGACGGATAGCGGTTGGCGCTGTGTAGAAAATACTGACCTTATGACGGTCAATAATCTCGCCGAAACGGCCCAGATCCGGATAGTTAGGAACCCCTTCATACATAACGGTTGTCGCACCGGCGGCCAGAGGGCCGTAAACCACATAGGTGTGCCCGGTAATCCAGCCGATATCGGCGGAACACCAGTACACATCATTCTCATCCGCTGCAAAGGAATGACGGAATGTGGTATCGGCATAACAGAGGTAACCGCCGGTGGCGTGCTGGATGCCCTTGGGCTTACCGGTGGAGCCGGAGGTATAGAGAATAAACAGCGGATGTTCCGCCGGGAACCCTTGCGTTACATGATGGGCCGGCTGCCGGTCGACCAGTTCGCGGTAATCAATATCGCGGGTGTACTCCTGATAGTCGACACCGGAGTCAGTCGGATGACGCACCACGACAACGTTGTCGACCTGCTCGCTGTTCCCGAGTGCCAACGCGTCATCGACAATATCTTTCAGCATGATGCGTTTACTGCCACGGCGGGCGTGTGTGGCCGTAATCACCACCCGTGCACCGCTGTCGTCAATGCGGTCAGCCAATGCGCGGGCTGAAAAACCACCAAACACCACGGAGTGAATAGCACCGATACGAGCACAAGCCAGCATGGCATAAGCAGCTTCGGGAATCATTGGCATATAAATGATCACCCGGTGGCCTTCTTTCACGCCCAGTTCGGTCAGGGCATTGGACAGCCGGCTGACCTCTTCGTACAGCATCTGATAAGAGATATGCTGCGCCACATCCATATCCTGGCTTTGCCAGATAATTGCGGTTTTATCTTTCTTCTCCGGCAGGTGCCGATCGATGCAATTTTCCGCAATATTCAGAAAGCCATCTTCAAACCAGCGGATATATAAATTATCCGGATCAAAAGATATGTCTTTAAGCTTAGTGAAAGGCTTACGCCAATTAAGAGATTTAGCCTGCATTCTCCAGAAAAGATCACTACCTGAGTGTGAGCTTTCTTTCATCGACGGTTTAAAAGCTGCGCTTTTAGAGTGTGGATTAACGTGCATAAATGCCTCCCGATAAGCCTGAGCATGTTCACTACAGTGCCGAGTTGGCGCGAAAGATTCTATTCGACACTGGTCGAATACCGACCATAGTCTATATTCGACTAATGGCTAGCAGCCATGGACGGTAAGAACGGCTTATCGTGTCTTTGTAGCACTCATAAACGGAGGGTGGCTCACAATGAAGCAACATAAAAATAATTTCATAAACGCAACACTAATGGCCGGAATTCTGGCAGCAACCAGCGCTCAGGCAGTCGAGCTGGGCAACTTTAATGGCACGGATGTCTCAATAAAGGGTTACATCAAATTTGATGCCATGGTGTCTGATTACAGCGACGGCACCCTGGCACCTGAAAGTATCGGCCGCGATTTTTACGTACCGTCACTCACACCGGTGGGCGGTGAAAGTGAAACCACCGCAGTAGACTTTCATTCCCGTCAGACCCGCCTTGGTCTGGCCACCAAAACTGATATGGATGGCCATACGCTCAAGTCGTATACCGAGATCGATTTTATGGCTACCGCCGGTGGCGACGAACGGATCTCCAACTCACGTGTACCGCGTCTGCGTCATGCCTTCTTAAGTTACGACAACTGGCTGTTCGGTCAGACCTGGTCCACCTTCATGAACGTCAACTCACTGCCGGAAACCCTCGACTTCATCGGTAATACCGATGGTGCCGTGTTCGTCCGCCAGTCGCAGATCCGTTATACCAACGGACCAATCCAGATTGCACTGGAAAACCCGGAGACCGCAGTGACTGTTTATGACGGCACCACGGCTTCCCGAGTGGTCACCGATGACAACTCCATGCCCGATGTTGTCGTACGCTATGACATGAAAGCCGGTGATATGTCACTCACCGCTGCCGGTATCCTGCGTCAGCTGGCCTACAACAATGGTGCTGGATTCGACGAAACCACCATGGCGTATGGTGTCAGCCTGTCGGGCGTGTACATGCTTGGTAAGGACGACGTCAAGGTGATGGTCAATGTCGGCGATGGTCTGGGTCGTTACGTGGCCCTGAACGCCTACAACGACGCTGTGATCAACTCCGACGGCGAACTCGAAGGCGTTGATGCCATCAGCTACTCGCTGTCTTACCGTCACTGGTGGAGTGAGCAATGGCGCTCCAGCGTCGTCTACTCCGCTTTAAGTGTGGATAACGACACCGACTACACCGGCATGAGCGCAACCAGCGACACCAGCAGCGCCCGTGTGAACCTGCTGTACAGCCCGACCAAAGCCCTGACACTGGGTGGTGAACTGGCCTTCGCAAACCGTGAAATTGAAAGCGGTGCCGATGGTTCCATGACCCGCGCTCAGTTCAGTGCCAAGCTTGGGTTCTGATGCGGCAATCCGGTTTTAATGAGAAATTAAAGCCGAAAAAGAAAAGCCCCCTGATGGGGGCTTTTTTTATAACTCAATAAAACCGTTTTCGTTTCTTGGCGTGTTTCAAGAAAAGCAGTATCGTAAGTAGCATCAACCAAAAAGGCTGAAAAGAACCACCTCCGGATGATTTAGATTTCACATCAGTATCATCAAGCTGCTCAATCTCAACACTCACTACATACGGGTCAACTTCACCAGCGTAACCGTAATAAACCAGCCCCACTCCTTTCAGATACGTCCTCACAGAACCATCATAGATCAACGTCACGTACTCATAACTTTCGCCATTCCATTCAGTTAAACCATACTCAGAGAAAGTCAGCTCTTCAACAGAGCTTTCAGACTCAGATTCTCCCAATTCTGCGGTGGAATAATTATAAAAACTGGTGGTATTGAGACCCATTTTTTTCGGCATCTGGATATAACCATCCAATGTACGTGTGACATCTTCAAAGTAGGAAGGCTCTTCGACCTGCTCCTCAATCAGAGCAATACCCGATGAAGTAGCTTTATATATCTTATAAAAACCGTAGTACTCATTCTCCAGAATGTACTCATTTTTATTTCCTGTCGGCCAGATATTAGACTGGTTACCATCGGAACCCGTAATTTTGATAATGCCAAGTGGAAAATAATCAAGGAGATCAATGGTGACCCTTTCGCTTTTAACCTCAGGATCAGTACCTGCCAATATTTCCTGAGCATTGGTCATTCCATCTTCATCGAAATCACCACCGCCATCATAGGGGTTCGCAGGGTCCAAAAAGCTGTAGAGAGCTTCCAGATCATCCGGAACCCTGTCTCCATCAACGTCATCGTCACAGATATCACCAAAACTATCGTAATCCATGTTCATTTGATCGGGGTTGTATAAATCAGGACAATTGTCCTGCCAACGCTGAACTCCATCCTCGTCATCGTCGCTATACTCACCCTCACAGTCGTCTCCAATGCCGTTCAGGTCTTCATCATCCTGAGATGGGTTGTGAACAGTAGGACAGTTATCATCAGGCTCAAGTATCCAGTCTTCGTCTATGTCTGAACCAAATGCCAGATCATCAAGATAATAACTACTTCTTTCATCCGGTTCTTCATCATATGCATAAACCCGGATTTCAATTGTGTGGACACCTGAATCTACGTCTGCCCTGAAATAGTTCCATTCGAACTCTCTGGTGGTAGCGTAATCAGCCACATCACCATCGATCAATGCCATAACCGAGTAATCGTCAGCACTTTCGCCCATTTTAAATTTAAAAAATAAAGCTCCTTCCGAGAAATTAGACGTGATGTAGACTGAAGACACCTCGCCATTCTTGAGGTAATCAGTCGACTTCAATGCATATGTATTTCCAATACCATTTTCGGAAAGTCTCCAGGGGGTATCCGACATGTTGTAAAGGTACCCCAGATCCTGATCGTTAAAGTTCTCTGAAAAGGAACTAACTATGGGAGGGACCGAATCATTATCAGACAGATCACTTTTTGCCCTGAATTCAACAAAATTTGAATACCCATCATTATCAAGATCCCAATCAGCATCGTTTTTGTTCAGTGGATTAAGGCCATATTCTAATTCTATTGAATCAGGAATTCCGTCGTCATCGTCATCGTCATCACATGTATCACCATGCGTATCCCCGTCTTTATCGCTCTGATCGACATTAGCCTCAAAAGGGCAGTTATCAAAAAGATCATATGTACCATCATCATCCTGATCATCATTCACGCCAAATTCAGTAAAAACGGGTATACCTTCCGGATCAGACACCATAGTCAATGTTTCGTTGTATATGAAAATTCTGATTGGATGAATCGAATCGATACGTCTCTGGAACTTAAGCTCGTAATTACTTCCCCAAAGCTGATATTTATACCCACGCTGAGTTACGGTCACCAGTTGTCCTTCGCTCCATATCGAATCTGATATTGCGTTTGACAGATAATCAACCACTTCCAGGGTAGCTGCAGGGTCCATTATTTGTCCGGATCCACTCAGTAGTAGTTGATTACTATCAATCAATATCAATGGAGGCTCAGGGTTTATGATGTCGCCATGGTAAAGAGAATCTCCGTCATCACCAATGATCCCAGTTTCAACATTTATATCCGTCCAGCCAACATCATTGGGAGAGCTATCATCCTGAAAATAATACATCCGACTGTTTTCAGGATTCCACAGATAAACTTTACTGTAATAGCGCCACTCTGCCGAGCTAAGAAGACTTCCCCCGTTATCAAAGAGATACTGAGTATTCCAGGCGCCGGAATAGTCCACAGCAAAAAGGTAATTATCAAATGCCTTAAGTCCATGAATACCCATAGTCAGAACTGTAAAATCAACTTCCTCCGGATCATCTTCCGACAGATCAAAATATGAAATACTTCCATCTTCATAACCAACATAGAGACGATTGTGACTCTCCGAGTAGCTCAACAACAATAGTGGAGTATTAATTTTCAGTGATGTCAGATACTTACCAGAGATCATATCCCACCGAAAAACATTCAGGCTTTCTTTATCATACAAATAAATGACTGAACCACCATTCTGCTCATAAATTTCAGGGGTGTACTGAAACCCCTCTGGATTAAGAGGATCTCCCGGCTGCGGCAGTTCATATTTTGAAATGTCATATTTAGTCACATTTAAAGTCGAGACATCTGTACTCTGAAAGAGAAATACAATATCTCCGTACTCTGATAGAAAATTCGCTCCAGCTACGGAGCTGATTCTTCCCTGTTCAATCAGGTTCTGATCGAAAACAATAACTTCGTCATCCCTAAGGATGATCGGATTGTCATCTTTGAATGTCATCAAATGCGCAACACCAGAGAGGCTTCCAGCATATTCCAAAGTATCTGTCAGATAAACGATACCAGCATCATCAAAGACTTTACTTTCCGATGAATTCATAAACAGATTTGCAGCATCCGGATAATCACCATGATAAGGTGAATCATCCTCACTCTCTGTGGTTCCATCTGCGTTGATGGACACCTTATAAATATCTGCAGGACCTTGTATTACTGTTCTATAGTAGTAGGCACTTTGTATTTCGGAACCTATATAAGAACTACCTGGAGTTAGTGCATCATGCCTTTCAACTAATGAAAGATCATCTTTATCTATTGAGAGAACTGAATCTTCCTCTTCCCTTGCAAATAAGTACTTCCCTACTGAAGTCATGTCCGTAACCGTACTTCCAGCGTTACGAACAAAAGTATTTGAAGTACCCGACAGAGTCATACGCCGGATCTCTCTATCCAGACCCACATAGATATGAGAAGCATCGATTTCAAACGCTGATGGATAAGATGTCAGTGAAATCTCACTGAGAAATCTCTCCTGCTTCAGGTCGTATCTGACGATCTTATTTGGCGCTGAGTAAAGCGCATACACGACCTCATCCTGCTCTTTGATATCAACCAGAGCTGCATGGAGGGTTGAAATGAAAAATGAAGAAGCAACGGCGGTCAGGCAGGTAAGCGCTTTCCTGAAAGAAAATACCCGGGGCATAAAACGTCCTGTGTACGAAAAGATTCCAGATTAATTTCAGGTTTATCCTGAATGAAATTTCAGGAATCATACCGCTTGTTGTGTGATGACACACCCATTGGAAGTGACGAGATTGGGCACTATGACGGACAAACTACGTATGACAGCTATTTTTACTCACACTTTCAGATGAACCTGAACTCAAAAGATCGATCCGGTGAGTCCAACTTATTACATTGCATTGTTCAAACTCACAGTGTTCAGGCAAGCAACACAGCTACAAAGTTGTCAGAAGTTTCAAGCTGAGAAAATCAGCATTCCCAGGTACAAAGAGTACTCTCTGGATGCGCCCGACATAACAAAGCAGCGTTTTCAGCAGATGCCTCTATTGCCATTCTTCCTAATCTGTCTGGAAGGTGTAACAAACAGAAGGCTACAATGGAGGTTTTAGTCATCTGATTTGCAAGGAACTCTCTGCATGAGTACACATGAAAGAGCTGGCCAGAAAGCGCTTGATACCGACCTGGCTAACATCCCCCGCCTCGTTGCTGACTATTATGTCCGTCAGCCCACTACCGAAACGCTGGTGAGCTTCGGCACCTCAGGTCACCGGGGGAGCTCTTCAAACGGTTCCTTCAACGAGACTCATATTGCTGCCATCTGCCAGGCTTTGGTGGAATACCGTCAGCAACACAGCATTACCGGCCCACTCTATATCGGCATGGATACCCACGCCCTGTCGGAGTGTGCCTTCATCACGGCCATTGAAGTGCTGGTTGCCAACGACATCCACGTGCGAGTGCAGGAAGGACGTGGATACACGCCAACCCCCGTAATCTCGCATGCCATTCTGACCTACAACAATGGCAGGACTACTGAGCTGGCCGACGGTGTGGTCATCACACCATCGCACAACCCACCGCAGGACGGCGGCTTCAAGTACAACCCACCAAATGGCGGCCCGGCGGATACGGACATCACTTCACAGATTCAGGATCGTGCCAACGAGATCATCACCAGCGGCAGTAAAGAAGTCGTCCGCATGGACTTCGCTGAAGCCTGGGCTTCGGATCTGGTAACTGAATACGACTACATTAAGCCGTATGTTGATGACCTGAAGAACGTCATTGATATGGAAGCCATTGCCAAAGCTGGCGTGAAGATCGGGGTTGACCCACTGGGTGGTTCAGGGATCGCCTACTGGGATGTCATTGCCGAGACCTACGGTCTCGATATCACCGTGGTGAACAAGAAAGTCGACCCGACCTTCTCATTTATGACGCTGGATAAAGACGGCAAGATCCGTATGGACTGCTCCAGCCCTTACGCCATGGCCGGTCTGATCGGTATGAAAGACGATTTTGATATCGCTTTGGGGAATGACCCGGATTACGACCGCCACGGCATCGTGACCCCGTCCGTTGGCTTGATGAACCCGAACCACTACCTCGCGGTAGCCATTAACTACCTCTACACCCACCGTCCACAGTGGGCTGATGACCTGGCCATCGGTAAAACGCTGGTGTCTTCCAGCATGATTGACCGGGTAGCTGCCGACTTAGGCAAGAAACTGTCTGAAGTACCAGTGGGCTTTAAATGGTTCGTTGATGGCCTGTATACCGGCAAGTTCGGCTTCGGTGGTGAAGAAAGTGCAGGGGCGTCCTTCCTGCGTAAGGACGGTACCGTATGGTCGACCGACAAAGACGGCATCATTCTCGCTCTGCTGGCCGCAGAAATTAAAGCCGTTACCGGTAAAGACCCGGGTGAGCATTACCTGGCACTGACGGAGAAATTCTCTGCACCTGTGTATAAGCGGATTGATGCACCGGCCACCGGCCCGCAAAAAGCTGTACTGAAGAAGCTGAGTGCGGATGACGTGACGGCGGAGAAACTGGCCGGTGAAGAAATCACTCAGAAACTGACTCATGCTTCGGGCAATGGCGCAGCCATTGGCGGCCTGAAGGTCACCACCGAAAACGGCTGGTTTGCTGCGCGCCCATCCGGCACCGAAGAGATCTATAAGATCTACGCGGAAAGCTTTAAAGGCGAAGAGCACCTTGCTCAGATCATCGAAGAAGCACAGGCGATGGTCAGCGCGACCTTTAAGTCAGCAGGAGTTTAAGTTTTAGAAACGTAAGCCTGATTATCAAGCCCTGACTGGAGACGGTCGGGGCTTTTTTAATGGCCGAAAGAAAATACACCAGATCATGCCTTCCCCAAAACCGCATCACTTCCATGATGGCTACTCTCTGTATGTCCTTGCCTGAAAGTGGGCGCCGGAAACAACAGAGTGCGGCCCAATAAAGGCAGCAGCTATGCTGCTACCCGGACGCTGCAACCTTAGTGCATTTGCACCATCATAAGTACAGCCCCAGAGCCGGAATCGATAATTCACTCCACTTCCTGACATATGTCAGCGTCTGCCTGCCCTGCCTTGGGTATAACAGTAGGACTTACCCGGTTCTGCCATCGGCGGCAGACGTTTCTTTTTTGTTGGACACTGCATCATGACGGATAACCTTCCAGATACGAATATCAGTAGTGGTCTTACTGCAGCTGAAGCTGCACAACGTTTACAGGCCAACGGGCCGAACGAAATTGCTGAAGAAAGCGCACACCCGCTGAAAAAAATACTCGGTTATCTTTGGGGGCCAATTCCCTGGATGATTGAGGCAGCGGCAATTCTGTCGGCAGTCGCTCGCGACTGGCCGGACTTTGCCATCATTCTGGCGATGCTGATTATCAATGCCGGAGTGGCCTTCTGGCAGGAAAATAAAGCCGACAATGCGATTGCGCTGCTGAAACAGAAACTGGCGACACGCTCCCGCGTGCTGCGCGATGGTCAGTGGCAGGATCTGCCGGCCCGTGAGCTTGTCTGCGGCGATATTGTTCACATTAAACCCGGTGATGTCGTACCTGCGGATATCAGATTGCTGAACGGTTCTGATTTATCAGTTGATCAGTCTGCGCTGACCGGTGAGTCTCTCCCGGCGGATAAAAAAGTCGGTGAGCTGGCCTATTCCGGCTCAATCATCCGCAGTGGCGAAATGAAGGCTCAGGTTCAGGCCACTGGCATGAATACCTATTTTGGTAAAACCGCAGCCCTGGTAAAAAGCGCAGGCAACCTTTCCCACTTTCAGCAGGCGGTACTGAAGATCGGCAATTCGCTGATCATCGCCACACTGGCACTGGTAGCAGTGGTGATCATTGCCGGATTAATCCGCCATGAGCCATTTCTCGAAACGCTGAAGTTTTCCCTGATTCTGACAGTCGCAGCGATTCCTGTGGCCTTACCTGCGGTGCTGTCAGTCACGCTCGCCGTCGGTGCCACGGTACTCAGCCGGGGTGGTGCGATCGTGTCCCGGCTTGCGGCCATCGAAGAACTGGCGGGTATGGATGTCCTCTGCTCCGATAAGACCGGCACACTGACCCAGAACCGACTGACACTCGGTGAGGTAGTCTCGGTCAGTGATCTTACGGCGGAGGATATTCTGCAGGCCGCTGCACTGGCGTCCGAACCCGAGAGTAATGACGCCATTGACAGCGCTATTATCTCCGCGCTGGGCGATACGCCTTTGAAAGGTACCGTTATTCATTTCACCCCATTTGACCCGGTACACAAGCTCACAGAAGCGCAGGCCATTCTGGATGGACGCAATCTGACCATCGCCAAAGGTGCGGCGCAAGCCATTCTCAACTGGGCCAATGCCTCAGCCAGCAGCCGCCAGCAGGTCTCGGAACAGGTCGATGCGTTAGCAGGCTCGGGCTATCGCGCACTGGTGGTTGCTGAAAGAAACGATCAGGGGCAAGGGAAGATTCTCGGTCTGCTGCCCTTGTATGATCCGCCGCGTGAAGACAGTGCCGAAACCATCAGCCACCTGCAGAAGATGGGTATCACGGTCAAAATGATTACCGGTGACCACATCGCGATCGCAAAACAGATTGCCGGTCGCCTCGGGCTCGGTCAGCGTTTCTCGGCCGCCGAAGACGTTTTCTCCGGAGAAACAGCCCCCGACGCTGAACAGGTGCTGAAGCAGGACGGTTACGCCCAGGTCTTTCCCGAGCATAAATTCCGCATCGTAAAAACCCTGCAGAGCAGTGATCATCTGGTTGGTATGACCGGTGACGGCGTCAACGATGCCCCGGCATTACGCCAGGCCGATGTCGGGATCGCCGTCAGTGGTGCCAGTGATGCTGCCCGGGCAGCAGCGGATCTGGTACTCACCGATCCGGGGCTTGGCGTCATCCGCAGTGCGGTTGAAGAAGCGCGGCGTATTTTTGAGCGGATGAATGCATACGCCATCTTCCGCATTACGGAAACTATCCGTGTCCTGATGTTCATGACCCTGTCCATCCTGGTATTCGAGTTTTATCCGGTCACTGCCGTGATGATTGTTCTGCTGGCATTGCTGAATGACTTTCCGATCATGATGATTGCCTACGATAACGCGCGACCAGCAGCCAATCCGGTACGCTGGAATATGCCAAGGGTACTGACGCTGTCCGTGGTGTTAGGCCTGACCGGGGTTGTCAGCAGCTTCGCTTTCTTCTGGTTGGTTCAAAGCGTTTGGCAGCTGCCGGAAGCTCAGGTACAGAGTCTGATCTTTCTGAAACTCCTCGTTGCCGGGCACATGACACTGTACCTGACCCGTAACGATGGTCACTTCTGGGATAAACCCTGGCCCAGCATGAAGCTGTTCGTCACCACAGAAGCGACTCAGATTCTTGGTACCCTGGCCACCGTCTACGGTTGGTTTATGGAGCCGATTGGCTGGTCAATGGCGCTGATGGTGTGGGGCTATGCGTTTGCCTGGTTTCTGCTCGGAAATATGCTCAAACGACAGACTCTACGGGTGTTCCGACGGCATAAGTTCAGTGCTGCGTATCAAGGCTGATAACCCTACCTGTTATTGGGTCTCCGCCTTGTGACGAAGTGGAGTACGGGGATAACGTGTTCTTTCAACGCTTTGGATTGCCGCGTCGTTGCGCTCCTTGCAACGACGTTGTCGCAAAGCGGTTATGGACCCTGCGATCAAGTCGCAGGGTGACGGTGTTTTCTTCGATGGCTTATGTTATTCGTCATGCTTCAACCCCACCACCGTCATCCTGTGGCTCTGACGACGTCAGATGGACCACAGGATCCATTTTGCGGTGCCAGTAGTGAGGATAGAGCTGCCTCGATCAGATAGCGTCAGGAGTGTTTCGGGAATGATGCGGAGTAGTACGGGGCATGGATTGCCGCGTCGCTGCGCTCCTTGCAACGACGTTGTCGCAATGACATGACCTACCTCTACCCCAGTTTCAGATAAGACCAGAACACCCTACTCTTCATGGCGACCGCGAGCGCAGCGAGAAGCTACCAAGGTTTAAACAACACAATAAATATATGGATCCCGCGATCGAGTCGCGGGATGACGTGACTCTATTCAGTACGGCTTGTAAGCCATGCAACTCACAAGGCGACCATTTCATGGCGACTGCGAGCTTGCGAGCAGCACTGCATCACCGTGCAGCGGTGTGCACCCGAAGGGCGGCTGAGGCACTCAGCCGGT
>DBNK01000013.1 GCA_002298335.1 Thalassolituus sp. UBA674 | reverse complement strand
TCCCAGAACCACCAGCCGCCCCAGCCGAGTTCGTAATACGCCCACCAGCTGCCGAGCGCGATACCTATGGTCAGGAAGATCCACGCGGCCAGAGTCCATGGGCGGGACCAGCGCGCCCAGGCGGCGTCGAGACGACCACTCATCAGCGCGGCAATGGCAAAGGCAAACACCACTGACAGCCCCACGTAACCCATGTACAGCGTCGGCGGATGTACGATCAGGCCGAAGTCCTGCAGCAGGGGGTTCAGGTCACCACCGTCCATCGGCGCCGACGGCAGAATGCGTTCAAAGGGGTTGGAGGTTTCTGCCGTAAAGAGGATAAATCCGGCAGACACCATGCCCATCACACCCAGCACCCGCGCCACCATATCCAGCGGCAGCGAACGGCTGAACAGGGCCACGGCCACACTCCACAGACCCAGCATGGTCACCCACAGCAGCAGTGATCCTTCGTGGGCACCCCACACAGCGCTGACTTTATAAGGCACAGGCAGCTGCGAGTTGCTGTTGGCCGCCACATAGGCCACCGAGAAATCATCGTGGAGAAAGCACAGGGTCAGCACCACGAGTGAAATAACCAGAAACAGCGCCTGCCCCATGGCCAGTGGCCGGGCATAATTCATCAGCCAGACCTGCCCGGTGCGCACACCGGTCAGAGGGACAAATACCTGCAGTACAGCAAAGACCAGAGCCAGAATCAGGGCCATCTGGCCGATTTCCGGCAGATAGAGCTCAGGCATCAGTAGCTGGCCTCCGACATGGCTTCTTTTCCATCAAGGTGGGCTTTTTCCAGCGCTTCTTTCACTTCAGGCGGCATGTAGTTTTCATCGTGTTTGGCAAGTACTTCCGACGCTACAAAACGGCCACTGGTATCCAGCTGGCCGAGAGCGACGATGCCCTGCCCTTCACGGAACAGGTCCGGCAGAATGCCTTCATAAAAAATCGGTACTTCCGCATTACCGTCAGTGACATAAAACGTCACACCCAGACCGTCATCGTCACGCACCACGCTGCCTTCTACCACCAGACCACCAGCACGGATGGTCCGTCCCGGCGGTACTTCACCGTTGGCGATCTCGGTCGGCGTCTGGAACAGGTTAACGTTCTCACTGAGGGAGTACATGGCCAGACCCACGGCGGTGCCAACGGCGGCCACCATAAACAGGATCAGGGTCAGGCGCTTTTTACGCAGAGGGTGCATCGGTTTTCTCCCGGCGCAGACGCTGGGCCTGCTCTTTGATTAGGCGGCGCCGCTGCAGTACCGGCACCAGCAGGTTGTAAACAATGATAACGGCAGTCAGGCCGTACGACAGCCAGACGTAGAAGCCATGGCGACCCATGGCGAGAAACTCACTGAACGACTCAAATTCCATCACTTCTCCAGTAATTCACGGACCCACTGGCGCTTGCGCTCATGCCAGAGAATCTCATTACGGGTACGCAGAATAACCAGCAGCGCAAAGAAGGCGTAAGTGGTCACTATCATGATCAGCAGCGGCCACAGCATCGCCGGATCCATTGACGGCTTTTCAGTCAGTTTGAGCGTGGCAGGCTGGTGCAGGGTATTCCACCATTCCACCGAGTATTTGATGATGGGGATATTCACCACGCCGACCAGCGCCAGAATGGCACCGGCACGGAAGGATGAATCCTCCGATTCCATGGCCTGCTGCAGAGCCATCACCCCGAAATACAGAAACAGCAGCATCAGCATAGAGGTCAGGCGCGCATCCCAGACCCACCAGGTGCCCCAGGTCGGCTTACCCCAGATGGCCCCGGTGAGCAGCGCGATCAGGCAGAAGGAAGCCCCGATCGGAGCGATACACTTGGCCACCCAGGCGGCCATCTTCATACGCCAGATGAGGTAGATAGCTCCGGCCACCGCCATCATCATGTAGGCACTCTGGGCCAGAATCGCCGCGGGCACATGAATATAAATGATGCGGAAACTGTTGCCCTGCAGATAATCCGCCGGAGCATAGGCCAGCCCCCAGACAATGCCGGTGACAGCGCCGACCGCCGACAGTACCACCAGCCAGGGAATCCAGCGGGCACTGATCTCATAAAACCATTTCGGTGAGCCGAGGCGGTGATACAGGCGTTTCAGCCACTGCCACATATCTTCTTTACCGTAACAAATTAATCTTCAGGGCCGCTGCCGCCGCAAAAGGCGTCAGCGCCATGGCCAGCGCCAGCATGGCACCCAGCATCGCGAGCTGGCCATTGTACGTCATTCCTATACCCGCGTGGTAAACCGCGCTGGCGGCAAAAATCAGCACAGGTATATAGAGCGGCAGGATCAGCAGGGACAGCAGCAGACCGCCACCACGCACCCCTGCGGTCAAGGCTGCACCGACCGCTCCCAGCAGACTCAGTACCGGCGTACCAATGAGCAGGCTCAGCACCAGAGCGGCATAAGCCTCATCCGGCAGAGACAGCATCAGCCCCAGCAAAGGCGACATCAGCGTCAGTGGCAGACCGCTGATGCACCAGTGCACCAGTGCCTTGCCCAACGCCAGCCCGTACAGGGATTCGCCGGAGGCCAGCCATTGTTCGAGCGAGCCATCCTCCACATCCGGGCGGTAGAGACCATCCAGTGACAGCAGAGTTGCGAGTAAAGCTGCTACCCAGATCACACCTCCGGCAATTTTTTCAAGGAAGGAGGGATCAGGGTCCACAGCCAGAGGAAACAAGGCCGCCACCATGAGGAAGAACATCAGTGGATTGGCCCATTCGCCGGGATTGCGGGCGGCCAGCAACAGGTCGCGGCGGATGGTCGCGGTTACCAGACTCACAGGCTGCCTCCCAGCGTTAACTGGCGCAGACCGGGCACTGACTGTAACGCGTGATGACTGGTGATGATGACGGTGCCGCCTGCGGCGACCTGACGCTCAAGCTGCTGCTCCAGCCAGCTGACGCCGTCTTTATCCAGCGCAGTAAAGGGTTCATCGAGAATCCACAGGGGCACATCGGTGGCACACAGGCGAGCCAGAGAGACGCGGCGCTGCTGGCCGGCAGAGAGCTGCATACAGGGGGTTTCTTCATAGCCGCGCAGCGACACCTGCTCCAGCGCCTGCCACAGACGGTCATCATCCGGTGCCTGTGCCGCCGTCAACCAGCGCAGGTTTTCCAGCGGCGTCAGGGCTTTTTTCACCGCCGCCAGATGACCGAGGTAAAGACGCTGTGCAGCGTACTCTGCATACACCTTCAGCAGAGCCTGCCCCTGAAACAGAACCTCACCGGAATAATCCCGGTTAAGACCGGCCAGCAACCGCAACAGGGTCGTTTTACCGGCGCCGTTCGGACCTGCCAGCTGCAGCAGCTCACCGCGCCCCACCGTGAACGACAGCCCGGTGAAGAGATCGCGGTCGTCTCTTTCACAGTACAGATCCCGGGCTTCAAGCACCGGCAGGTCTGCGGCTCTGTCCACTGTCATTAGCGTCTCTCAGGGTTATCTGGCGGGGGATTATACCGGAAATGACTGGAAGAGGACGGTCTGCGGGTGATAATAAAGAATCGGGGTTTTCCGTCGATATCTAAGGTATGAAGAATATCGAACTGCCATTACTGACACCGACCGTCATCCGCACTGCCCGGTTAAGCCACGAGGGGCCGCATCCACAGCCTCCGCCACCGGATGGCAGCTTTGTGGCGAGCGTAAAGTCACAGACACCTCCGGCAAGCAGCGGCCAGCCCTGGCAGCTGCAGCTGGACGTGGGCGGCCGTCAGCTGACGGTGCTCAGTGAACGTCCGTTGCCGCCGGGCAGTATGCTGGTACTCACCGCCACCAACGATGAACCACCGCTGCTGGAAGTCAAAGCCATCCAGCTGCCAGCGGAGAAACCTTCTTCCCTGCTGCTCAATACCCCCAGAACACTGGAGCAGCAACTGCAGGCTGCGGCATTGCAGCTGCGCCAGAGCCCGGCGATTCCGGTGGCCGTACGCGAGCTGCTGGCGGCGCGCCTGCCACTGTACAGCCAACCGCTGTCAGGCACGGCAAGCACGGCTCCCAACGCTGCAGCCGGCCCACAGGCACCACTGTCGCCTGGTACACCATCCGCCAGTGGCGTTCAGAACCCGGGGGCTGTAACTGGCGGCCAATCCGCAGGCGGCAGCGCGGCGGTAAGTTCATCACCGTCGCTGCTTTCCCTGCTGCAACCTCAGTCGGCCAACCGCAAAGTCGGCGCCTATAACGAAATGGCCGCTTATCGTCCTCCTCAGGCCGGAACCGTGAGCAACGGCAGCAACCTGCAACAGAGCCCACTGCCGGCACCGGTGGCCGGTCATGGTGCCGACCGTCTGCTCAGCCTGCTGGCACAAACCCAGGCGGCATTACCCACTGACATCCGCCAGCAGCTGCAGAGTTTTATCAGTCGCCTGCCTGCACGGTCAGAGCTGAGTCAGCCGGCGGTGCTGCAACAGGCCTTACAGAACAACCCGCTGAACTTTGAAAAGCAGGCCATGCAGCTGGTTATGTCGAAGCTGACGCCCCCTGCAGAGCAGGGCAGCAGCGACGGCCTGAGCCGCGCTTTCCGTCACTTCTGGCAAGGTGCAACCGGCGCTGCCCCCGCAGCGAAAATGAACAACAGCACCCTGCAGTCGGTGATCAGTCAGCTGGCGGCCGCAGCCTCACGACCCGCGACCGACGCCACCAGCGTGCACGGTCTGCCCGGCACCCTGCCGCTGCACCATGAACTGCCGGATGGCCTGAAAGACAACCTCAAAGGATTGCTGCTGCTGATCAGCCGTCACCTGCCACACCCCGCCACGGGTGCTGTGGCTGGTGCCGCTGCAGGGGCGGCCCAGGCCGATACCCAATCTTTGCCACTGGCCGAAACCTTCCGCCTGCTGCATTCCGTTCTGGCAAGAACCGAACAGGATCAGGTGCGCCTTCTGCAACAGCCGGACCCTTATCCGGTGACCATTCCCCTGCTGTTCCGCGATGGTTCAGAGACACGCCAGATCAGTATTGATATCGACCGCGACAGCAGCGCTGACAATGAACCGGAAAAGAAGAAACGCATGCGCTGGCACCTCACCCTGCATTTTGAGCTCGATCAGCTCGGACCGCTGGATGTTGAACTGGAACTCATGGCGCCCGGCGTCAGTGCCCGTTTCTGGTCAGAGACCACAGACACGCTGGGGCTGCTGAACACCAGTCTGCAACCGCTGCGCCAGCGTCTGACCGCGCTGGGCGCTGAGGTCGGTGAGCTGGAAGTCCGCCATGGCCGCAAGCTGCCGGAAGATCAGCAGCTCAGTATCCGTCATTCATTAGTGGACGTCCGCACATGACCATTCCTCAGCATCTGTTCGAAGCCACCGAAGCCATTGCGCTGAAATACGATGGCACCTCAGCACCCAGAGTGGCGGCCCATGGTGAAGACGATCTGGCACAGGCGATTATCCGTCTGGCACTGGCCAACGAAGTACCTGTCTATGAAAACGCGGAACTGGTGAGCTGGCTGGGGCAGCTGGATGTGGGGTCAGAAATTCCGGAACAGCTGTACCGTATCATTGCCGAGATTCTGGCATTTGTGTACGAGCTGGAAGGGCGTACGCCCGGAGAGACCCGGGCGCCAGGCTGAATCAGGCGACGCCTTCGGCCTCGCGTACCAGAGAGGCCATCAGCCACTCCAGTTGCGTGCGGATCACGTCGTCCGGAATCAGTTCAATACCGGACAGCAGACCGCTCAAGGCGCCGTGATGGTAAGTGTCAATCAGACCATGTACGGACGAGATAAAGAACAAGGCCAGCTGACGGTGGCAGGTCTCCGGCTTGCTTTTCATGCCTTCCGGGAAGGCATCAGCCAACAGTGACATCAGGTGCGTCTGCCACTCTTCCAGCATGCGCTCTGACTGCTGCTGGATATCGCGGTGCTGGTGATCGGTGTCGTCCAGACGCAGACGCGGCGGCTGAAACATCAGCTGGTAGTAACCCGGAGTCTGCTGGGCAAACTGAATCATGCACTGGGCAAAGTTCATCAGCGCCGCGCGGGCATCCGTGTTCAGACTCATCTGCTCATTGATATCCGACAGCAACAGACCAAAACCGTGCAGCCGGGTATGCAGGAACAGAGATTCTTTATCAGGAAAGTAGTTATAGATATTGCTGGCCGTCATGCCCAGCTGTGCCGCCAGTTTACGCATGGAAAGGTGATGAAAACCCACATCCGCCATGACCTGAGATGCAGCACTCATTATGCGCTCTCGTTGTGCAGCGACTTCCTCAGGTGTAAATGGTTTTTTAGGCATTGACGCCGTCCCTCTTAGCAACCGAATACAGCAAAAACGGGCAGGCGCGGGCCTGCAAGCCTGTATATGGAACGATCAAACATGGTCAAAAGCAAGCTTAAATGACAACGAAGACAGGTTCTTATGCCGAATTTTTTCCTGAGGGGGTTAAATTATGCATTTGTAAGGCATGTTTCTGCATCATAGAACCCCTTACGGGTGCCAGACATGCCATCCGGCATCGCGGTACTCCAGTGCAACACCCGTTTCAAACGGCTTCTCACGGGACTCACGGCTGCGTCTCAGGAGGCGGATTCCGGCCAGATCCGGATGCTCAGTCCACAGTGGCATATCCGTCACAAACCAGGTCAGGCTGACGTCCGCAAACCAGCCGTCCCCCTGATTCACCACAGAACCTACCTTATCCACCGAAGCAATCCGGCGGATGCCGTAGAAAATCCCGTCGTGTTCCGGCTGTGGCCAGCGGTACAGCCAGTTGAGACCGACGCGGCTGCGACCATCCCCGAGATCACGCATTTCCATACGGGATTCCCGGGTCAGAACATCCAGCTCAGCCAGTTTCACCAGCAACTGGGCATCCGGGCTGACGGCTGCATCGGGCACCAGCGCAGGCAGCTGCACCGGTTGCCAGTAAAGGGGCTGGCCGGCGTATTCAGCCGCCAGAACAGATTCAGCCTGTGCCCGGCTCAGGGCAGGTACAGCAAGCACGGAAGCTGGAACTGTCAGTAATATTATTGTCACAAAAAGTCGTTTCATTCTGACCTCCGTTTCATTAGGATAGCGCACCTTTTTTTAAACAGGCTTGTCATATATCTGTCACCTGATCGTTATAAATTGCGCGTGACAGGTTTTATGGAATACAGCATGCAACAGGCAAAATTACAGGTCATTGCTGAGGATCTCCTGACTGAGGATCAGCCGTCTGCACTTGCGGCATACATCACTCAGGACCCTCAGGATATCCGCAAGGCACTGGAACTGCGTTACCGTGTGTTCGCACAGGACATGGGGGCTCAGGTTCAGGGAGCTGATGCGGGTATCGATAAGGACAGATTCGATGATTACTGCATGCACCTTGTGGTCAAGGATCTGGCTTCCGGTCAGATTGTGGCCTACAGCCGTATCCTGACCAATGATCTGGCGGCCCGTGCCGGTGGCTTTTATTCCGCTACCGAGTTCGACATCAGCCAGGTACTCAAACCTGGCTTCAGCTACATGGAAATCGGCCGTACCTGTGTCGATCAGGAGTTCCGCAGTGGCTCCGGTCTCGGACAGCTGTGGGGCTTTATCGCCGATTACATGGAGCGGGAAAAGATCGACTACCTGATGGGCTGCTGCTCTATCCCGACTCAGGATGGCTATATTCAGGCCAATGCCAGCATGGACTTCCTGCGTGATGGCTACATGACGCCGGAAAACATGCGGGTGTTCCCTGAAGTCGCTGTGCCTGTGGTTGAGATCCCGGAAGAACGTATTCAGCCGCCATCCCTGCTGCGCGCCTACCTGCGCCTCGGTGTACGTATCTGCGGTGAACTCTGTCTGGATGAGGCATTTGGTGTCGCCGATGTCATGATCCTGCTGCGCCGTCAGGACCTCAACCTGCGCTATCTCAAGCGCATCATGCGCTGATCCTCTGACGCCCTCTTCCGCGCGGCCGCTCAGCCGTGTGGAATGAGCGTACGCACCCGGGTCAGATCCACCACCTTACTGAAGCCGTTGCGGCCATTGGCTTTGGCGGAATACAACGCCTCATCCGCGGCTTCCACCAGACTGTAGTAATCTTCGTTGTGGCGCGGCTCAGTCCAGGCCAGACCCATACTGACGGTCACATGCTGACTGACGTCCGAGCGTGCCGCCGGAATCATCAGCTCATGCACCGCCTGCTGAATACGCTCAGCCACGACCGTCACACCTTCTATATGAATGGACGGCAGAATGATGGCGAACTCTTCACCGCCGTAGCGCGCCACCAGGTCACGCGGGCGCTGCACCTGCTGTGACAGGCAGGACGCAATCTTGCGCAGGCACTGATCGCCTTCCACATGACCGTAATAGTCGTTGTACTTTTTGAAGTAATCCAGATCGAGCAGAATCAGGCCGATATTACTTTTCTCACGTACCGCACTGCGCCACTCAGAGACCAGAAATTCATCAAAGCAACGGCGGTTGGCAATCTGAGTCAGACCGTCGGTCATGCTCATCGACGACAGGCGCTTCATCTCCGCCTTACGCTTACGGTGCATATCAATGCGCGCCCGGCACAGTTCCGAATTCAGTGGCTTACGCAGAAAGTCATCCGCACCGGCACTGAGTGCACGCAGTTCGGTTTCGTCATCATCCTTACCCATGACAATCAGGGTAATATCGCGGGTGTCCGGGTTTTCTTTCCATTCACGGCAGAAGCGTTGCATCTGCTGACCGACAAACTTCTGATCCAGCAGCAGCAGCTCCGGGCGCAGGTCAGGGTCATTCAGCCAGTAATCCAGCTGATCCTGATTCATGGCACTGATCAGGGTGACCCCCTGCCCCAGGGTTTCGGCGAGCTGCGCCTGAACCGACAGAGTTTCGTCCGCAATGATAAATACAGCATCAGTGGTCATGGCCGCGTATACCTGGTTGATAACATTGTGTTTAAGTTATCGGCCAGAATAACTACTTTTTTCATGGTTTTAATTATTTTTAACGCTTTTTTACTGTATGACAGAATATTGCCCAGGAACGAACAATTCGGTGCCGGGAATCTGTCACACTAGGCATTCCGTCACAGCCGGTGCGCCTTAATTGCACGCCGCAGTCTGAATATTCCGCGGAACATGTTACAAACAATCCGCCTCAAAACAGCGTATACACAACAGGAGACAGATCATGGGCCGTTCCGTGCTGGTCATTAACTGTGGCAGCTCGTCAGTCAAACTGGCGCTCTACCGCGACCGACACCACCCCGACCCCGACATTACCGCGCTGGCCGAACGCCTGAACAGCGACAACGCCCGGCTGACCATCAGCGGTACGGTGGAATACCGGGAAGAAGCGGCCATGTCACACCGCGATGCCCTGCTGGCCTTCAGTCAGCATTGTGACGAGGCGTTGCAGGGCCTGTCCGGTATCGGTCACCGCATTGTCCACGGTGGCGAAGCATTCAGCGCCAGCACCCTGATTGACGAAGCAGCACTGGCCAGACTGGAACCGCTCAACCGCCTGGCCCCTCTGCACAATCCGATGAATCTGATGGGAATTGAGCTCAGCCGGGAGCTGTTTCCCGGTGTCCCCAATGTTGCCGTGTTTGATACCGCTTTTCACCAGACCCTGCCACAACCCGCGTACCTCTACGGTGTGCCCTATGCCTGGTACGAAGAACAGCATGTGCGCCGTTACGGTTTTCACGGCACCAGCTTCCGCTACATCACTGGCGAGGCCGCCCGCCGCCTGAACAGGGACCCCGCTGAGCTCAATCTGCTGATCGCCCATCTGGGCAACGGCTGCAGTGCCTGTGCCGTGCGCGCCGGACAGTCGGTGGATACCACCATGGGCCTGACGCCGCTGGAAGGCCTGATCATGGGCACCCGCAGCGGCGACATTGATCCCGGTCTGCAGGCACACATGATGAAAACGACGGGGATGTCCGCTGATGAGGTGCTGGAAGCTCTGAACAAACAGAGCGGCCTGCTCGGCCTGTCCGGCATCAGCAACGATATGCGCACCCTGCTGCAGGCTGAAGCCGACGATGAAAGCGCAGACACCCGTGCCGCCGCGACCCGTGCAATTGATGCCTTCTGCTTCCGCATTGCGCGCCAGCTGTCGGCCCTGTCCACCAGCCTGCCCACGACCGACGCCCTGATATTCACCGGCGGAATCGGTGAACACGCCGCCAGCATCCGGGCGCGCGTGCTGGCGTTCTGGCAGAGCCAGCCCCACCCATTGGACAGTGAGCTGAATCAGCAACACGGAGACGACAGCGGACGTATCAGTGCCGCAGACACGCCTTTGGTGATGGTCATCCCGACCAACGAGGAATACATGATTGCTCAGGATACATACGAGGTAGCCGGTTTATGATCAACATCTTAGTCGCCCCCACCAGTGCCGGAAGCGGCCTGACCACCGTCAGCCTGGGTCTGGTCCGGGCACTCGATGCTCAGGGTCTGAAAGTGGGTTTTGTCAAAGCCATCGCCCCGGATTACGAAGAGGAAGAACGTTCCGTCACCCTCGCCCGGGACGTCCTGCAGCTGCAGACGCCAGACCCACTGAAACTCAGCGAAGTCCAGCAGCAGGTCAGTGACGGCATGCTCGACCGCGTGCTGGAAGACGTGGTCGGCAAACACGCCGAAGTGGCCAGCGACTGCGATGTAATGGTGATTGAAGGTCTGTTGCCAGACCGCAACGAGCCGTACACCGCCAAACTCAACGTCGAGATGTCCAAAGCACTGAACGCCTCGGTGTTGCTGGTCGCCAATGCTCAGGGACACAGCACCAGCGAGATTGCCGCCGCAGTGAAACTGCAGATGGGCGTATTTGGTGGCAGCAAAGCCAGCATTATGGGCTGCATCATCAACAAAGCCGGCGCTCCGCATCTGGAAGGCAACCTGCCGACGTCTGAAGAAGAGCTGAACAATGTCCCCAGCTCAGCCAGCAGCGCGGAAGAATGCCAGTCGCTGACCATCCGCAACTGCCCGGTACTGGGGGTCATTCCCTGGGACCCGACTCTGCTCAGCCCCCGCACCATGGACGTTGCCCGCGCGCTCAATGCCACCGTTCTGCAGAAAGGTGAACTGGAAAGCCGCCGTGTGGCACGCGTCAGCCTGTGCGCACGCACCATTCCCAACATGCTGCATCAGCTGCAGCCGGGTAACCTGATCGTCACCCCGGGGGATCGCGCCGACATCATCGCCGCCACCGCGCTCGCCGCTACTAACGGCACGCCACTGGCCGGTCTGCTGCTGACCGGAAACCTGGTTCCGGACGACGCCCTGATGGAGTTCTGCAGCTCAGCCTGGCAGAGCGGCCTGCCGCTGCTGAGTGTCGATGGCAACAGTTTCCGCACCGCGCGCATTCTGTCAGAGATCAACACTCATGTGCCGGCGGATGACCCGGACCGGGTGCAGCGTATCGTCAATACCGTAGCTGAGCACCTCGACGCCCCGGCACTGACCAGCTACATCGGTGAACCCAGAGCGCCACGCCTGAGCCCGGCGGCCTTCCGCCATCAGCTGGTTGCCAAAGCCCGTGCCGACAAACGCCGCATTGTTCTGCCGGAAGGTGAGGAACCGCGCACCATTCAGGCAGCAGTGATCTGTCAGACCCGCGGTATTGCCGACTGTATTCTGCTCGGTAATGAAGAAAAAATCCGTCAGGTTGCCAAGGCCCAGGCGGTGGAGCTGCCGGAAGATCTGACCCTGCTCGAACCTGAGAGCGCCCGCGAGCAGTACGTTGACGCCATGGTTGAGCTGCGTAAGCACAAGAATCTGACCGCGCCCATGGCATTGTCACAATTAGAAGATAACGTGGTGCTGGGCACCATGATGCTGGCCAAAGGTGAGGTCGATGGTCTGGTCTCCGGTGCGATTCACACCACGGCCAATACCATCCGTCCGGCACTGCAGCTGATCAAAACCAAAGAGAACGCACGCATCGTATCGTCTGTGTTCTTTATGGGGCTGCCCGATCAGGTGCTGGTGTACGGCGACTGTGCCGTGAACCCGGACCCGAACGCGGAAGAGCTGGCCGACATTGCCATTCAGTCAGCGGAGTCTGCCCAGGCTATGGGTATACCTGTGCGCATTGCCATGCTGAGCTACTCCACCGGTGAATCCGGTACAGGGGCCGATGTGGAGAAGGTGCGTGAGGCAACCCGCATTGTCCATGAGCGCCGCCCTGATCTGGAGATTGACGGGCCTTTACAATATGATGCTGCCACCACGGCCAGCGTCGCGAAATCCAAGGCGCCGGACAGCAAGGTCGCCGGTCAGGCCACGGTACTGATCTTCCCGGATCTGAACACAGGTAACACCACCTATAAGGCGGTACAGCGTTCAGCCAATGTCATCAGTATCGGCCCTATGCTGCAGGGTCTGGCCAAGCCGGTGAATGACCTGTCGCGCGGTGCTCTGATTGAGGACATCGTCTACACCATTGCCCTGACCGTGATTCAGTCTCAACAACAAAAGGATTAACCGCTCATGCCGGCTTACGTTTCTGCGGGACTTGCCAGTCTGCTGCTGCTGCTCAACACCCTCTTCTGGGGTTTGTTTCTGTTTTCCTTCACCTTCCTCAAGGTAGTCATTCCGCATACAGGCACCCGCAAAGTCATTACCTGGATTCTGAATACCATTGCCAACCTCTGGATTACCGGCAACTCCGGCTGGATGATGCTGACCCAGAAAATGAACTGGGACGTCCAGCGTCCGGCTTCCCTGAGCCGCAAAGGCTGGTACTTCGTGGTCTCCAACCATCAGAGCTGGGTCGACATTCTGGTGCTGCAGCACTCACTGAACATGCGTATCCCGCTGCTTAAATTCTTCCTCAAGCAGAACCTGATCTGGGTACCGATTCTCGGTGCGGCCTGGTGGGCACTCGACTTTCCGTTTATGAAGCGCTACACCAAGGAATACCTGAAAAAGCACCCTGAGATGAAAGGCAAAGATATCGAAACCACGCGTCAGGCCTGTGAGAAATTCAAAGATCTGCCGACCAGTGTGATGAACTTTGTCGAAGGCACCCGCTTCACCAAAAGCAAGCATGACTCTCAGGAGTCCCCCTTTAAACATCTGCTGAAGCCACGTGCCGGTGGTATGGCCTTCGCACTCAGCTCCATGGGGGATCAGTTTGATTCGATTCTCGATGTCACCATCGATTATCCGGACGGCGTTCCGACCTTCTGGGAATTCATGCAGGGGAAAATGGAGCGGGTTACTGTGATTGTTGAACAGAAGCCGATTCCGGCAGAACTGCTCAACGGCGACTACGAGAACGACGAACAGTACCGTCTGAACTTCCAACTCTGGCTGACCAAGCTCTGGGAAGAAAAAGACGCCAGACTGGAAAGCCTGCGCAGCGGAAACTGACGCTTCCGCCCGGCTGATCTCCGGCCGGGCTCAGGCGTCCAGTGCGGCAGCAGCGGTCACCTGATTACGGCCGCTGTCTTTCGACTGGTACAGTGCCATATCCGCCAGCCGCAACAGATTTTCATACGACCCGTCTTTGGCCGGAACCGCTGCTGCCACCCCCAGACTCACCGTCACCAGCCCGAACTCGGACGTAGCGTGTTCCATCTCCAGCGTCATTACCCGCTGACGGATTTCATCGGCGATCAGCAGAGCGTCATCTTCTGACGTATCCGGCAGCACCACCACAAACTCCTCACCGCCGTAACGGGCGCAGAAATCGCCGTGACGACGGCAGGCAACACGGATGGCTCCGGTCACCAATCGCAGGCACTCATCTCCGGCCTGATGGCCGTAGGCATCGTTAAAATCTTTAAAGTAATCTACGTCCAGCATGATCAACGCCAGCTGCTGCTGGCTGCGGACTCCCCTGGCCCATTCACTGGCGAGCTTTTCTTCCAGGTAACGGCGGTTGGCAATGCCGGTGAGACCGTCGGTTGTCGACAACTGCTGCAGGCGCTGACCAAGGTACTGTAAACGCTGGGCTTCCAGAGCCAGCAAGCGGTTTTTGACAAACTCAGACCGCGAACCCGACTCAATCACATAACTGAGGTAGGTGTTCATAGCGATCTGGATCAGCAGGAAGAGCAGATAAAACGGGGTCAGCTGGCGGGCAAAATTATCGTACGGGCTGGCCTCCCCCATTACCCTGAAACTCAGCAGTACAATAACGTAACTGGCCAGCATAGACAGCGAGGCCACCATCATCATGCGATAACTGTTGCGCAGACTCAGCAGCATAAAAACCAGCATCGGGATGATACCGAGATGGTACAGATACCGGTTCGGGTCATCCGCATAAGCGACGATCTGCCACAGCAAGGTCAGAAAGCAGATATAAGCGCCGAGCGCGACGATCTCAAAACCATAGTTCAGCAGGCGCGTACGCGGCACCATGTAGAGTGCGACAAAACAGCCAAAGGTGATCAGGCAGCGAATGATAAAAACACTGATACTACGGCCGCCGGTCATGTAGAGTTCGGCCCAGGAAAACACCAGAAATACGATGAGGCCAGCAGAAATCAGATGCATGTCCTGAGCTACCATCTGATTGCGGCGGAATTCCTCGTACTCGTTTTCCAGTTCCGCCGGAAACTTCTGGTGGCTCTTATCCTGCTGAATCAGGTCCGAAAGAACATCAATCTGACGCTCCAGTGGCCGGATGATTCTGCTGTCCTGTTGAAGTATAAAATCTGTCACTGACGTACCTGAAAATTTCACGCCTGACCCAGCGCCGGACGGCTGCAAACACAGCCTGGGATTGCATTTGCTACTGTTAAGAATGCATACAGATCCAGTTAACAGTCTAGACAAAATATGGTCGTGACCAGTCTATATGCTGCTGAAGATACAGGATTTTTCGTTAATCTTACGTTTTGTAACAAGCTCAGAACACAAACTGGCTGAAATTGCAGGAAATGAATCAGTTTACGGTAGGAAAACGGTAGAGAACGTTTATTCAGCCAGTTCGGCTTCGAGTTTCAGCAGCAGCGCCGGACGGTGATTCCAGTCATATTCATCCGCCCAGATCATCTGCGGATGGACTTCAAAGAACATCCAGTCTTTATAAATCTGACGCCGGAAACGGATACCCGCAACATAGCGGTCAAACGTCGTCCCGTATTCGGTGCTACCCGTAGCTCCGGCCTGCACCACATAAGCAAATTTCCGGCTGACCTGATTGAACAGACCGGCACCGTAGCGCAGTTTGAAATATTCATCGTTCAGCAGATACGATGCGCCGGTTTCAAAGCGCAGCAGCTTCTGTTCACTCACCAGAAAATCAAACCGTAAATCGGTTTTTTCACCGTATCCTTCCTTGGTGTAGTAGTTCAGCTCCTGAGTGAAACGGAACCGCATAAATCCGTATTCCAGTGGCCGCCGTGCACGTATCCGCGTGTAAGGATCCGGAATAAGAGCCCAGTTCACCCCGGCATCAGCATCGATTTTCCAACGCCTGCTTTCGCGGATGATAAAACGCAGTGCCGCCACATAATTTGCCCGCTCGGCACTGCGGATGATATCGGGTTCGTTACCTTCGTCCTCACCCTGCGAGCTGATCAGCAGGTTCAGACGTTCATTGGTGTTGGGCAGAACAATATTGACACCCAGCCCGAGCTTATACTCAGTCAGCTCATGCCGTACCCGGTATGAACTGGCGGAAATACGCGCCGTATTCCCGCGGATATCCTGATCCACCAGCTGCTCATCAAACAGCATATTCATGAAGAAGGTATCCAGACTGCCGGAGAGAGTATCCAGCCGGTGTACAACCCAGAGTCTTGAGCGGTCGGCAAAATCAATCTGCTCAGAATCGGCCGGGGCAGCGGAGGGGTGAGTGACATCCTGGCCAGCAGGATCAGGGGCCTCAGATGAGGTATCGGCAGGGGTTCCGGCCTCTGCGGTTGCAGAATCGGCCGCTGCTGTATCGGCCGTTTCTGTGTCCGGAATTCCCGGCTCCGGAGGATACTCTGCCGTACCTTCCTCCGCAGGAACAGCGCCCTCAGATACCACAGGCTGCGCCGGAGTCGGGATGCTGTCTTCTGCCTTAACCGGCAGAATACCCAGCACTCCATGACAAACCAGCGTTGTTGCCAGAAGTCGCAGCCTAAATCGCATCAAACCGGATCATAATGAACAATTACCTCAGCCTGGGGGAACCGGTCACGGATCCTGTGCTCCAGTGCATCACCTATATCATGAGCCTGCCGCAGGCTCTGCTGTCCATTCATATCGATATGGAACTGAATAAACTGTAGCACGCCTGACTGACGTGTCCTGAGATCATGAAAACCGTGAATACCCTGAGTCGCGGTTATCATATCAATAATGGTCTTTTCATCTTCTTCCGCCATGGCGGAATCCATCAGGATACGGAACGACTCGCGCAGAATACCAACCGCACTCCATATCAGCACGACAGCAATCAGTACCGCCACCAAGGGATCAAGCCAGTACACCTCCATCTTCGAGGCGATCAGCGCCAGCACAACCGCCGCACTGGTGAGAATGTCGCCAAGGTAGTGTGCAGAATCCGCCTTAATGGCCAGCGATGACGTACGGGCGGCAACCCAGCGCTGGTACATCACCAGAGTGATGGTCGCTATGGTCGAAAAGGCCATGACACCAATCCCCAGTCCGACATCATCAATCGGGCGCGGATTAATCAGGCGTTCA
>DBNK01000010.1:13434-76437 GCA_002298335.1 Thalassolituus sp. UBA674 | reverse complement strand
CTGGGACTGGGACTGGGACTGGGACAGTGAAGACACGCCTTCAGTACATTCCACTACTGTCTTGAGTGGCTAAGAATGCTCACGTACGTCATTTCCTGTCAGTGGTATATTTCGGATGATTACACCCATGTACTACGACTGTAGCAATCTACTACAATCTATAAAAGCTCATAGGCATAGGTCATTCTCATGGCTAAAGCAAAATCACCTGTAAGACTCGAAAGCAGCCTGATGAGTTCTGCAACTGCAGCTGGGATGCTGTTGCATCGAAGTGCTGCCGAACAAGTTGAATATTGGGCGGATCTCGGTCGCAAGGTCGCCAGCTCCATAGACCCGGAAAGCCTGCTGGCTGTGAAAGCCGGACTGGCGACACTCCGTGTAGAGCATATCGATCCATCTCCTGTAGACCCTGACGCCGTATTTGCCGCCTTGGATAATGCCCGTAGCTCTGGCGAGCTCAGCGAGGCCATTGCATCTGGTTCGGTGCGTTACCAGGCGTCTGTCGCGAAACCCGGTTATCTGGAGGCTTGCTATCCGGACGGTCGGATTGAGGTGGGCCAATTCGTGAATGGTCGATTCATTCCGGAATGAGTAAAAAGCAGCTTTGGATGTTGGTTGGTGGGAATGGTGCAGGAAAAAGCACCTTTTACCAACAGGCACTTCAGCCTCTTGGGATACCATTTATCAATGCCGATGTGATCGCCAAAGAGTTATTCCCAGACGCCCCTGAAGCACATAGCTATGAGGCTGCCAGAATTGCCGAAAACATGCGTATGGAGCTTATACAGGCAGGCCAGAGCTTCTGTTTTGAGACGGTCTTTTCACACCCATCGAAAATTGATTTTATCGCGCAGGCCAAGGCACTCGGTTATGAGATCATCCTGGTCGTTATCCACATTGAAACCACAGAACTGAATTTGGTACGTGTCAGCCAGCACGCGAAGGAAGGTGGTCATAACGTCCCACCGGACAAAGTCAGAGCGCGTATCCCACGAATACTGGAGAACGTACAACTCGCCATACCACTCTGTGACCAGGTTCGTGTGCTTGATAACTCGAGACTGGATCATCCCTTTCAGCCAGTATTGACGATAAGAGCTGGTGTCAGGGTTGTACATATATCCCCTCTCCCGTCATGGGCTGACAAGTTATAGCTAGTTTCAAACTATCATCTTAAAGAGATTAATAAACATTTCTTCGCTGTTACCAACATTCATATCACGTATAAAATTTTCACTGACATTAGCATCTGAAAACTGCTCTTTAAGATAGTCATAAGTAGCATCATTTATTTGATCAGGTATCTCGTAACCGACCAACTCCGATGTCGCCAGATCCATATCCCATTCATTACGCTCCATGAAACCTTCTTCGAACAGACGATTCTCAATTTCTGAAATTTTGTTGTAATTTTTAATAATGTATCCGACATCGGAAGCATCTTTTGCCCGTAGACTTCGGTCACGTTCCGTCCAGGCGACCAGCTTAAGTACTATCATCGAGATGGGTGTTGCGACTTTCACTACACATCCCTCTGATAGCGTCACCTCCCACGAGTATTCGAGTGCGTCTGCAAATCCCAGCATAGACATAGCGACCTCATTATCCGGGGGCCAGACTATATCTCCGCTTTCATCTTCAATTTCTCCGAACGGAAGTATGTCCATCTCCCATTCAAATTCTTCTGAATCTGTAAATCGGAAACGGTAATTAAGCCGACTATCTTCCATAAATCCATTACCTAGCAGTCGGACTTTCAACTCATGGAAGTCTTCCCAAGAATCTACCCTGATAGCAAAATCAACATCACGCGTTCCACGCTCAATTGGCGCACCAAATCCATGGTGAAGCACAAGATCTCTGGCCATGGCACCCACAATCAGGAACGGTAATCCGTCAGATGAATCACTAACAGCACGATACATCTCGACTAACCCAGACGGTAACTTCCCTGTTACATCAAGCAATATGCTCATCAAAAATTCTCCATGCCGCATCGTGATTACGTACTTCATCAGTCGCCATCAGATCACCAAAGATAACTAATGCTGGAGCCAGCAGACTTGAGTCATCTCTGGTATTCCAAAACGGCTCGTAGAGTTCAACCATGTTATTGGAATGTTCTTCTTCGTTTATCCGTCTTAACCTGGCTGTATTCATGAGCAAATTCAGCTTATCAGAAGAAACATACACAAGCGTGTTAATGGGCGTGATGTAGCGGCTCAAGAGATAGGCAGCCACTTCTCCTCCCAGCTGTACCCCAATGCCTGGCTGGTAATTTTTCCACCATTCGGGTTCATTGGTAGTGTACGTTCCAATGTGACGTTTGTTTCGCAGCATGTATGGGTAAGATTCAGCCCAGCGAGAAGCCAGTTTCCTTTTATCCTTGGGCAACATCTTCCCGTCTTTACGAATGAAGTACCCCTGTGCCAAAAGGTCGTTATACACTCCGCTGACGGCTCCCAGAGAAACATCCGATACCTCTGCGACGGTGCGTAATGAAGCTGCTGCCAGATCAGGGGTTGAGAGCAATGCAAAGATCACTTTCAGCCCTGCAGGCTGAAATGCCTTCCCTGTAATCTCATTGCCTCTCACTGACTTGGCTGCTTTTATTTTGGTTTCAGAAGACTTTGCTGTGTGTGGTCGCTTCCCTGTAATTAACAAATGACACCCGGGTTGACTAACAAATGTATTACCTGCGGTATCCACAAATTGCACGCCCAGCTCTCTGAGCCTACTGGCTTCTCGATTACTTGTATGCCGAAGAGCCACAAGACGATCCTGGTTCTTGCCACCTTCTTCCAGAACCCTTGATGCTGGCTCATCATCTGTATAGGCATAAATAGGAAGAGAACATTCTTGGTTGATCAACAGAGCTTTGCCTACATTCGACAGTGAGCTTCGTGATGAAACCAGACTAACCTCCAAGCCTTCTGTCTGCTGAAGCTGTCTGATGCATGTTTCTACTATTTCGTTCATAAGCAACCTGTTCATTAATATTGAACGTTCATTATTATTGAACATACTCCAGATATCCCCAAAGTTCAATCGTGCCTGGATAAAAAAGCACCAAGATAACAGTCACCTTCAAGATCAATAAGAGAGCCGACGGCCTTAAGGTATCCACATAGACGAGATTGAGTACTTAGCGGCGGCAGATCTGCCAAAATCCGGCGGCAGCCGTAAAACAGGTGCCAACTTTTCTTCCAGAAAAAAATGTAAAGATGGAGTTGAGTGGCTTGTGGCAGAGGTCATTTTTTGGCCATTTTGGGACCATAAAAAGTGACCATAAAATGCGTCAAGTGACCAAAAACTTGATTCCCGAGATCATCAGATCGAAAAATAAATGCTTATTTATCAATGACTTATTTTTTTACATCAGTATTGACTACTACTTGGGGTACTCTCCGGAGGCAAAGGTCAGAGGTTCGAATCCCCTCGGGCGGGCCATTAAATGAAAAAGGCTCCCCCATGCGCTTGCAAAGCAGGCATATGGGGGAGCCTTTTTATTTAACGCCGAGTGGGTGAGAACCTCTCAGGCTCGATTAACCGGCGAAGACCGGTTAAGACGCCGAAGGCGCCCGCAGGGTGAGTGCCATGCAATGGCGCGAATCACCCGGAGGTTACGCAGTAACCGTAGAGAACGTCGGCGCCTGCGACGACGGTCATCCTCCGGGCTTCAGAGTTCACCGGAAGTCGTTTCTATACCGCCTAATAGGCTAGAACCTCTCAGGTTCGATTAACCGGCGAAGACCGGTTAAGACGCCAAAGGCCCCCGAAGGGTGATTGCCATGCAATGGCAGGAATCCCTCCCCGAGGGCTCTTCCTACAGCAGCCAAGTCAGTTTCGGGCCCGCATCAGATAAGTGAGAACCTCTCAGGTTCGACCCGGGGTTACGCAGTAATCGTGGATAATATCGGTCCGTGAAGCAACGATCATCTATAACCCAGATTAAGTCGACGGTAGCCTGATGTAGGTTATTTCAAAGCGCCTACAAGCCCTGTGCTTCTGCAAGCGGTTCGCGAATGAAAAGGAATCTTTCATTTCATACTGCTGGAATATATCCAGACCACGGTCCAGTGAGATCTTCCAACCAGTGTCAGTAACAATGTGCCGAGCATGAAGTCCACTCTTAGAATCGAACTCCCAGGTAAAGTGAATGCCTATAGTCCCTGCTGACACTTGCATCTTCTCAAAGTACTCAATCTGTTTGTCACTTGATAATTCGTCATCAGCAGTAACAAGGTGAAAACTCACCTCATCCTCAGGCAGTTTCTTTTTAGCTACGGTCTCAAGTAGCTCCATCACATTACGAGCCTGAAAGAACTTACGGATGTAGGGATCAGTCAGGGTAATCGAAGTGGCTCCAGCCAGATAAGGGCCAAATAGAGAATCAAAAGAAATACCTTTCTGATTTTCCTGAATCACTATGTGCTGTTCCTTTAGCGGAACCTCGGGGCTCTCTCCATTGGCAACCGGTGATTTAGGCTCATAATCGGCTGCCTCATTATCCTCTACATCAACATTACCAGCCGAGGCATTGCTGTCATCATCAGAAGCCACGGCAACGGTCTGGTTGTAATAGTTTGGGTATTCAAGCTCTTCCAGCGTAGAAACCCGATGCTGTAACTGACCGTCTGTATAGAAGAACTTTACGGCACCATAGGTTGAGTCAATTCTCATAAGCTGGTCTTTAACGCGCTTACGACCTTCAATTGATAGCTTCAGTACCTGCTCAATCTCGCCTTTCGTTGCCCCTCCCTGCGGGAACAATATCTTCATCAAGCCCGAAAAGGTCTTGTTGATACCATCACGGTCACGAGTAGAAATATCGGAAGAAAGAGTGAAGTGATCTTTATACTGATCCGAGTAATCCTGGTTGCGCAGATGGCGCAGAATTTCTGCCAGGTAATCGACCACGAAGCCGTACCCAGACGAGAACATCTCGCCACGGATGATATCAACCTCCCAGCCTGGAATATAAAAATGCAGACGATCCAGAAATGCAGAGTCGTAAAATTTCTCAGGCAAAGCGTCAAACAAGTCAGAGTGCTTGAGCATGTAAGGCAGGCTATGTTCCGTATTCCCCACAAATGCCATCGACGCATCAGCGCCCAGTGTCTCAACACCACGAGAGAATGACTTGTTCGCCATGTAGTTCTTCATGATATCGACGAGAGCCTTGTCGACTTTCTTCTGCTTTCCGGCAAATTCATCGAATGCCACGGTATCCCAGTAACCAACCAGACCAATCTTACCGCTTGAATTATTCACAAACAGCTTAGGTACTGTTACTTCACCACCCGATATCAAAATACCGTGAGGTGAAAACTCCGAATAAATATGCGACTTACCCGTACCTTTGGGGCCCAATTCGATCAGGTTGTAGTTGCGTTCACAGAATGGAATGAGTCGCACCAACTGCGTCAGCTTACTACGCTCACCAAAGTATTCCGGATTAAAACCAATACTCTGGACCAAAACGTCAATCCACTCCTCCAATGTAAATTGGCGGCGAGCCTCCAGATATCCGTCATAATTGAAATGAGACATCTGAATCGGCTTTAAAGAGGCCAATATCCAGGGGACTGCATCTTTATCTTCGGTATGCTCGTATTCGACATCTGCGATTACCCAGACACCACCAACGAGAAGCTTAGGGTGCTGCTTAACAGTGCCAGAATCGATAAGGATTTTTTTTATGCCAAGGTTTGAAAACTCGGCTTCGTAGCAGTCTTTCTTATCGTTAAGCGCAACCGTTACTCTGTCGATGACCTTATGCCGACCTTTTTCACGAATCGTCGAACGGATCAGCCCCGCCTCGTTACGATGCACATAGTGCTTGGCCAGAATTTCCTTCACGGTTTGAATGCCGCTTTGGATGCTGTCTTCGTCATTGGTCGCGCAATACTGACCCAACAGATATTCCAACACATAGGAAGGCACAATCGCGTTGCCCTTAACTGTTTTGACTAAGTCCTTGCGCACCACCAGCCCAGGGAAATGCTGATTGATTTTGTCGTCCAGTATGCTCACGTTGGTATCCTTGGTTATTACAAACACTTAGAAAGGCAAGCCAACCAGCCAACCTATAACCGATATAGGGCTGATAGGGTTCACTACTTCATCAAACAGAGTATCCGTCACTGCCTGTTCGAGGGCCGCATCCTCAATGCCCGAATCAGTCACCAGATCCGCATCGAAACCAGAGGCGACTTCCGTTGTCGCAACAATCTCGATATCGGGATGCTCCTCAAGGGTAGCATTGATGTAACTGCTGCTATCGGTTGCCTTGAGCTGCAACTCATGGACAATTTCATCACCGTCCATGATGGCGATATCAGTGACCGGATGGTTCGTCGCCTCAAACACCTGTGCTTCAATACCCTGCACATCCAGCAGATCCAGATATTCCTGCTCGAACAGAATACCTTTGATATGGCTGACATGCCCAGCTACGGCTTCATCGTCGATGGATGAGAAGTAATCGATGATCTCGGCATTCGATGCGGTCTCCAGCTCGTTATAGCCTCGCTGGACAGCTTCGAATACTTCAGAGGGAGCAATCATATTTAAACTGCACCACACTCAGCCAAGTAATCTCTCAAAGCATACCGCTTATAGCTCTGAGCTATCTGACGAGCAGTTAAACCTTTGTCGGCCTGAAGGTTCAAATTCGCACCTTTTTCGATCAACACCTTAGCTACTGCCAAATGACCTGTCTGCACCGCAAGCATCAACGCTGTCCATCCGTCCTCTGTCTTCTGGTCCGGATTTACCCCATGCTCAAGCATTAAGCGGCACAACTCGGCATTGTCACGATATGCCGCCTGATGCAGCGGTACCCAACTATTTTGTTTTGCCACATGCACATTAGCCCCACCCGCAATCAGCAGCTCGCCAATACCATCATGCACATCTAAAGCTACGCTCAGTGCCGCGGTGCCCTTTGCACACTTACCGTTGGCATCAGCGCCATGCGCCAACAGCAGCTTTACGGTTTCAATGTCGCCCCGCCGTATTGCCAGAATCAGCAACGGTGTTCCTTCAGCATCCATGATGTTGACGTTACAACCTTCACTAACCAGTTTTTTGACGACCTCGGAGTACCCCTGTTGGTACGCTGACAGCAGTGCTGCCTCACTGTATTTGCGGCCAAAGTAGGCGCCACGTTCAATCAACAAATCGACAATATCGCTACGCTGCTTGAAGTAAGCGCCGGTCAGGGCATTCCAGCCATCGTCATTGCAGATATGGATATCGGCGCCCTTCTCAAGCAGAAACTCCACAATGCGGCGATAGCCCTTGATGGCAGCCCAGATAAGCGGTGTCCAGCCTTTGGCATTACGAATATTCACCTCGGCCCCACAGGCAACCATCTGCTCGGCCAGCTCGAAATATTCATACTCCAGCGCAAGCACAAGCGCACTGCTGGACTCTTCACAGCGGAAGTTAGGGTTGGCTCCTTTTTCCAATAACCGTGCAGCGATATCAAGATACCCCAGTCTGATTGCCAACCGGAGTGGCTCTGAGTCATTCGCATTCGGCTCAAAACTCTCATACTCAAGCAGGTGCATTGCAATGGTTTTAAAGCCGGCATTTAAAGCCAGGCTAAACGCCTCGGTACTGATTTCGTGGCCAGCGGCAACACCCTCAGCGGACATCACCGATTTTACGTCTTCCAAACACCCCGCTTTCACAGCGTCAATCAGCGCACTCATTCTACGAAGTCCCTATCTGCGAACTTAAAAATCAAAATCGCTGGTGAACGACCGGCGCATGGTGTACTTCAGCTGTTTGTATTCAGTGTATTGGTTCGTCCCGGAAACCGGCTCCTCCAGCTTCAGGCTGACTTCCTGATTATTGGCGCTGTCTGCATCTTGTGTCAGAACAAAGCGCAGTTTTATCTCTCGCTCACGGGCGTTCTCGGATGTCAGATCCATAGTGACGTTGTGCACGTCGGAAATCAGCTGACCAGAAGCCGTGTAAATACCACAACGCAGCTGGCGCGGTTTGAGCTTGTCGGTCACAGGCTCGGTCTGATACAGCGTGACTGAAAGCTGGCCTGCTGAAATGATGTTCGTACCACCGCGCAGCAGATCAACCTCAACGACCGCCACATCATCCTGACGACTCTTATTCACTGAAATGACGGGAACAATGACTTCTTGTAAGGTCGCGCCGCCGTGAACGAACCGGCTACCCGAACCACTCAAGCGCAGGCGTTGGATTCCTTTGGGAATGGCCGCGTGCACATCGCCCGCCAGCCCGAGCTGCTCAGGGCTAAACACTTTAATGGAATCCGGCGCGGATAACCCTTTGCCAAGTAAAAAGCGACGGTCGCGGTAATGCACCTCACCACTGGCGTCCGCTGACAGAAAATCACTCTCGTCGAGGGGTTTATTCTGATAGATAAACCCGTGGTCGGCGGTGATCAGGATGTTAGAAGCGTTATACGCTGCCAGCTTCTTAATCAGGGTCATCAGCTCTTCAAAGGTGCGTTCCGTTGCGTCGAATGCCTCACCCTCAGACTGCATCTTATCGCCGGCATGATCGATGCGGTTGTGATAGATGTAGATAACATCGTGATTTTTGAACAGCTCACGGCCTTCGCTCTGCGTCATATCCAGAATGGATTTGGCTTGTTGCGCACAAGCGGTTTCACCCAAGGCGGCTTTGATCAGCTTGTCCCGGTTCGCCGTGCCTTGCGTCGACACACCACCAATCGACACCGAGCCATCGGTATCTGAAATGGTAAATTCACCGCCGTTAGACGGAAGCAGAGAAGCCATACCCAGCTGTGTATAGCTCGGCAGAGATGACAGCATGTGGCTGAGTGAAGCCTGATAGCGCTTCTCACCGTTAATACGGCCAATCATTTCTTCGGCAGCCTCATAGCGGAAAGCATCCGAGATAATCACGCAGATTTTATTGCCCCGCTCGGAATAGCGCTTAACCCAATGGTTGTAAAACTGGCGCTGCGGGATAACATCCGGTACCGACCATTTATCCATCGCGTCCACCTGGCCCTGCCATTGGGTTGCCAGTGGGCTCAGGAAGCGGTTGGTGTATAGGTTCTCAACGGTATCAACCAGGTTACTCAACAGCGTCATCTGCCCGGAGGATTTCAGGGCATGGATGAACTTACGGTACATCTGATCAATCTTGTACCAGTGACGCACATAGCCATGCACGGCATCGGACGTGCTGCTCATGTTCAGTTGAGCCTTATCCAATCCGGATAGGAACTGGCTGGCGACCTCTATTGCGGTATACAAATGTTTAAACGCACCGTACCAATGGCTCTGACGACGCTCTCGGCAGTATTTGGTGACTTCACCTTCAGATAGCGTACGTTGGCTCACGGCATTGACCAGATCCACGATGATTTTTTGGTCAATCAAGCGGTAGTAATCCATCTCGATCACATCACGCAGATCGCGGTTGTTCAGATCGTTCTCAATATCGAGCAGCGCCGCATAATCCGCTGACAGGGCTTCGAATACGGCTTCATGCTTGCGGCTATCTTTCCAGCGCTTGAACAGCACGAGCGCATCGTTATTCAGCGAGGCCTTATCACTGGCTTTTGGTTTTGCAACGGAGAGTGCGTAGCACGACTTAAACAGCTCGATTGAAAAGTCTTTGACGGAAGGTGTCTCGGAGACATACCCATAGTGACGCTCGATCTGCTCCCACAGCACGCCCGTCAGATTACACCGTTCGATCAGCGCAAACCGTGGCTGGGTATCCTCAACCAACTCATCAAACAGGTTCTCGCAAATAACATCCAGGCGTACGTCAGCCAATTGATGCAGATCCGCGCAGACAGCCAGCATTTTAAGCCGTACATGCTGTTTCAGGTCATCGGGCTTCAGTAACGCGAGTAGCTTCTGTTTCCGCGTCTCGGCTTGCTTAGGCGCACGACCGGCATCGAAGAAGGCTTCATGCTCAGTTACAACATCGGCAAACTCCGGCGGCAGGCTCATTTCGCTCAACCAGATGGCAGACTGATCGGTACGGAATACAGCACTATGCAGCTGAACATCAAGCAGCCAATTATTAAGGTACTCGGGCTCTTTATCTTCGCAGTACAGCAGGAAATTCTGCTTCGGCGCTTCCCGTAAGATGCGGTGCTTGAGCGTAAATTCATTCGACTGAATCTCAGCTTTCTCCACACCCTCGATCTCAAGGCTTTCAAACGCCTCACGGAACTCTTTTTTATCATCGTACCAGAAGACAATACGCTGGCGCTCAAACAGGCGAGCCAAAGCTTGTTGAATGCGATTCTGAGTCATCATCTCTGCCTTAGCTCAAACCTGTAATCTTCTTCAGCGCTTTGCCGAACAAGGGATAGTTGTGTTTCACGCCGTCATCGAGATCGATGGGAATGTTCTGACCGGCTAACGGGTACAGCACGTCACGCTCGTAGTCGTTCACCTCATCAATCGCCTTATCGAGCTTCTGAATCATCTTCAGTGCAGCGGTTTTCTCTTTCTGCGAGCTGCTGGCGCTGATGGAGATCTGTTCGTTGCTATCGCGACGCGCTTCGAGCTTGGTACGGAACTCACGCAGGTATTCGTTCAACACCACACTGACGGTGGAAGGCGTATAGCGGTGCATATAGATCAGCGCATTAAACGTACCTTTAGGACTTGAGAACAACCAGTAGATCGGGCGCTTCTTGTAACGTTGCACATGGTCGTTGTAGAAGTCTTTAACAAAGTATTTTTGGATACTTTTACCCAGTGCATCCTCGATAAAGGTCAGGTTTTCAGCATAGTGTTTATCGCCAAAGGTTACGCGCAAGAACTGTTTAAAACGTTCGGTAATATCGTCCTCAAACCAGTCACCCTCAAAGTCGATCATAGGGATGACGTTATCATCGTCCGGCATAAAGGTCGGTTCAGGGATGCGAGCCAAATAGTCGGCAAGGGTTTCGCCCTGGTTAGCGAGGATCAGACCCGGCTCATCGAGTGAGTAGCGGCCAAACATACAACCCACGGCATACGATAAGAATTCAGCCATGGTGTCGGCTTTTAAGCGTGCTTCGCGTTCCTCTTCTGTGCCTTTGATGCCGTAGCGATAGGCTGGGTTACAGGTCAGCGTGATTTTCTCGATCGGGACTTCGGGTGTTAGCTCGTCTTGTAGGCCGTAAGCCTCGATAAAGATGCGGTTGTTCTCTTCTTCCAGCCGCTGCATCTCGGCAGTCATACCCTGCCAGTGAGTGCGGAGGGTGCTATAGCTAGTCTCCAGAATCTCTCTCCGGTGATCGGGCGAGAGCAGCGGGAGCATGTTGAAATCCCAAGAGGTTTCGTAACCGTCCCAGTCAAAACAAGAAAAGTGTATTAGTTCATCAACAAGTGATTCAACGGTAGATCGTTGTTCTGCCGTTGGTGATACGGGAGCAATGCTCTGCACATGGCCTGCCTCAATTTTTGTTCCTGAAAACTTTCCGGTTCGGTTAAATTCGCCAACCTTCGAGTTCAGGTATCCATGAGCAAAGCCCAAATCGCTAAAAATAGCAGGCGACGTATTGTCGAAGAGGGTTCCTTCGCTATAAAACCTCAGGTTCATATTATCCGAGACACGAGTCCAGCTTATGTGACGCTGTCCATAAAAGTTCTGATTGGAAAGCTGCCCACCGGCACTAAGTACGTTTTCGCCCTTGTTACCATAATCCAAAATCCAAATCGCATTGCCGTACCAACGCCGAAAGGTTCCCCCCTTATTATATTTACGCCAGCGCGCCCCGATTTTTGAATACTGAACCTCCCACCAGTAAATTATCAATTCAGAACCTGGTTGCGCCCCGATTTTCGCTTCTAAATCAATGGTGTCACCTGTAAGCAGCTTTTCCTTGAGTAAAGGGTTACTAAGCATCTTATACGCAACTGAACTATCAGTAAGTTTCAGGAAATCTATTTGTCGAATACCGCAGAATTTACCGTCTAGACGCAAGAATGCAGTCTCTTTTTCGGCTCCCTTACCAGATATGAGTCTAAAGAATACTGGTGAATGATCGCTTGTTGGTGCGACATTCTTTAGAACAAACGAAGCCGCTTGTACTCGCTCACCTTGGATTTCTGGAAATGCTCTAGGGCCAAGGTGCAGTAACGATACAATGCTCGTCTTCCTCAGGACCAAGTCACGAACCTCCATGAATGTCTTTAGATACATCCAAGATTGCATGGCAATCATGCCAACATAAGCTGATGCCTTCGCGAGTGTTCTATTTCTCTCAATGAACATTGAGTACAAATCATTCTTGCTCTTTGGGTAGCTGATTTCAGAGTACGCGCGTAGAACATCATTTAACCCACTCGCGGAAGCATATGGCGGATTGGCAACAACCACATGGTACTTCGGCGACAGGTATTCAGCCATGCGCAGCACTTTAACTAAACGCTTATGCACCTCAGCGAGCCACATATCGCTTGCGAGATCTTTTGTCTCGATCAGTCGCAGTGTTTCAGCGGGATCTTTGAGTTTGGGCACGATCAGAGAACCAAAGTTTTTGGCTTGCTCAAACTGAGTCAATGTTTCGCGCAGATCTGCTGAGTAAAGATCCTTACCCACGATGGACATCACATCATCCATCTCGGAATCGGTGAAAGTGACATCTTCGAGTACACAGACGTTAGGTTTAGCATCCATGCGGAGGAAACGGCGGCGGCCAAGTTTTGCTGCGGCTTTCATCTCTAGCGCAAACGACGCTAATGCTCCGGCACGTTCATCAATCTCAATGCCGTACAGGTTGTTGCTAAGGATCAGCCCCGGAATATCGTTCGGGTCGTAGCCTTCTTCCTCATAGATGGCATACAGCAGATCAAAGGCGTAGGTGAGCATATGGCCTGAACCGACTGCTGGGTCGGCAATTCGGAGTTCTTCAGGGCTACTAACCTTTATAAAGTCAGTCTCCGGCTCCTCTGGTTCGATGTAATACTCCATCTGCTCGGTGAGCCTGGAGTTGGGGCGGTTCAGCATCCAGAGACGACCCAAGGAGTTCTCTACCAGGTAGCGCACGATCCAGTGCGGTGTGAACAGCTGAGTCGCAGCCGGGATATTTTCGGCAGTGATCTTCTGGTTCTTCTTCAGCGCTGCGAATACTTCGTCTTTTTTCTCAGAGATGTAGAACTGATACAGCCAGCCGATGATCTCAACATCCGTGCAGGATTCTGGCGTCATCACCTTACGCATTTTCGTCAGAATCGAGTTATCTGAAAGCAGATCATCCGGCATCAGCAGTTCGGTGAAATCTGCTATGCGCTCAAACAGGTAAGGCATACGGTCGTACAGCGCGTTGCACGAACCCACAATGAGCAAGCGGTAAGCTTCGCTCTGTGCATCCGGGCTTGGGATAGAGCCATTCAGCAGGCCACGAATTTTCTCAACGGTTGTTGCGTTGATCTGGTCTTCGTCGATCACGCCCGATTTGGCTTCCGCGAGGATCTCAGGCTGCACCTGTCCTTCGGCGGGTGATACAACACCAACACGGTTGTAGCCGTTTACATCCATAAAGCGCAGGGCACAGAAGCGGTTGAACCAGGTGTAGGCTACCTGGTCAATCAGCGCCGCTTTGCCATGCGTAGACAGCGCCTTTTCAAGCTCATTAACCACCGTTGGAGATTCACGGCGAGCAGGGCTTTCTGGCTTTAAGACAAACGCGAGTTTACTGCCGACTTGCTCGAGGAGCTCCTGACGCGCCGCTTGTGCAAATTTCTTTAACGCACTTGTTTCCATTTTTTGGCTATCCATCAGAGGCGCACCTTCTTACCTTGTTTAACTGTATTGACCAGGGCTTGCTTGTAGCTTTCCAGATAAGCATCAATGTCTGCTTCGGATTCAAGCAGCGGTTTGTTGAACGACACCAGCAAATCACGTGCGCCAACGATTTCCACCTTGGGTTTCGGCGTTGCGGGCGGCGTTGGCGGAGTAACTGGCTGCTTGCCATCGTCGCCGTGACCGTTATAGGGCGTGAGCGGCTGTTCTGCGACCGCAGGCGCTGGCGTGTTCCAGTCCTCAATTTGCTGAAGCAAGACGCTGTATTGGTGGTTTTCAAAGTCGTTGGCCGCATCGCGGATCATCGCAATCAGACTGTGTGCGTCGACCTTCTGTTTAGCAGCATCAAAAGCGGCCTGAACCGTTGATTTGCGATCTTCGGCCAGTGCGGTGTAACCGTCGTACTGGCTGAGTTTTTGCTCAAGGCTCTCGATTTTGCTCAGCGCATGGGCTTTTTCATCATCAATCGCGACATCCAGCCTGGATTTAAGCGACTGCATGTTGCTCACCAAGGCCTGTATTGCATTGCCTTTGTAGATATTGGGGTCGACCACGGCCGCTTTGATGGCATCGAGCTCCTCAGCCTGCACGTAACTCAGATTCGCTTTGTGCTCGTTAAGCAGACGACTGGCTTCATCCAGCTGGGCTTTGTTAGGGCCCTTCATAAAGGTCAGGATAGGGTCGATGATGCGATCTTTATAATCGTCGAGCCATTTATCCTCATCACGGGTCAGCTCGATAACGAACCACTGATACGGATGGCTTTCAAGCTCGGCCAGGTCGCTAATAATGTTTGTGAGTGCGCGCAGGAATGGATAACGCTCGGACTGCATGTGCAGTTTTTCGAGCTCGTTCTTTTGGTTAGCAAACGTCGCTTTGGTTTCGTTTGCCAGCGCCTTCGCTTCGGTTGCATGGGCAACCTTGTCGAAATAGTCATTGAAGAACTCTTTAAGCTTTTTAACCTGCCCGGGGGTGAATTCTACCTGCGGGTCGAGGATCAGGTTACCCTGCACGTTGGAGTTAGCGAGGGCGCGGGCAAGGTCGGCATCATCCAGTAAGTTGGTGGATTCACGGACTTCGATTTTGCCGCGCGCACAAAGATGAGCGAGGGTGCAGAGCACCGCCGCATAAGACCAGCCATAGGGCTTACGTTCAAACTTTTCCAACAGCAGTTTCACGGTCGTGCGAATGCCGCCGCGATGATTGCTCTGGATATGCGAGAACATCTCTTGTTGCGCTTCTGGCAGGCTGGTTTCATCACCAAACAGGCCCTGCTGCCCCTGGGTGAGAATCGATGCAACCTGACTTTCTTGATACTGTTGGCCACGGAGCATTCTCAGGTTGGGATAGGTCTGCTTGGCCAGCTCTACAAACGCACGCTGTACTTTGCTCTGGCCGTCTTCCCCGGCCAGTTCAATCTCTTTGCCGCCGACGAAATAAACGGCCTTGCCCATTAAGGATGAAATCAATGTTTTAAGCTGAGCGTAGCGCTCGCCATTTTGGGCCGCTTTTTCGGCGAGGATGCGTTTGACCGAATCCTGCTGGGTCGTGCGGGTTTCGTGATTGATGTATTTCTCCGTTTTCTTGAAGAGCATCAAGTCACGGATCAGGCGATCATTCTCTGGCATCACAACACGCAGTTCGTCGTTATAGACGGTATCGGTCTTGTGCTTATCAAAGGCATCGCGATGGTCGTGGAAAGAGGTAATAACGTTGATTGCCAGTTCATGTTCACGGCCTATCTGCACGTCATCCAGCTTGCGGGTGAACGGGTAGTCTTGCCCACTCTCATCCCAGCGGATCTTGCGATTTTTAATCACACCATCAAACACCAGCTTCTCCAGCTCGGTGGCGACCGCCTGGGTATCAATCTCGGTGTTCTTGATCTCCGCTTCGACGTCTTGCTCTTCATCCGTGAGGTATTCGTAGAGCTCACCGTTGCGTTGAATAAGCGTCTGATTTTCGAGTAACGCCAGGGCTTCTTCGACATCCGCCTTCAGTGCGGTAATCGATGTACCAAAGTTATTTTGCATCAGCACGCAGATATTGCGCACGGTGGGCTTGAACTCTTTAACGTACTTAACAAGGAACAGTGCTTTAAGCACGCGCAGCGCAAAATCGTTTGTAAGCGTATTCTCAGCCCGCAAAATGGACGACTGAATCGATCCTTTCAGGGCGGTGCGAATCCCCTCAAACATCTGATCGAAGGTCGCCAGATCGCCCAGTTGATGCCTTTTAATGCCAATCGCAACCTGCTGGAACACACCCAGCATCGAACGCTCACCGACCGAGCTGTGCTTGCCTTCAAACGCACTGTGGCGTGACAGGTTTTTGATTGCCGCCTGGAACAGTTCAAACTGATAGGGTACGAATGGATAGCTCTGAATAAAGTGCTCGCGATCCCTGAAGTTACGATAAGCCGCAGAACCATCAGCAAAATCAAACAGTGTTTTAAAGTTGGGTTGCTGCTGGTGATAAAGGTCAGACAGGTCGTTGATATATTCCTGACGTTTGGCCAGCAAGCGGCGCTGAATAACTTCAGCAACGTCTTGGCTACTGAGTTTCATGCGATTTTTGAAGCGCGCCTGGATCTTGGTGAAGTCGTTCGACTGCTGAGCGTCATCACCCAGCACGGCCGACATATCCTCTTGTGCGGTCACCACCACCCAGGAGCGACCTTTACACTTTGTTGCCAGTGATTCAGCCACCGTTTGCAGGTTGGTCATCAGTTTGACGTTATCGGCGATGTACTGACCGACCTCATCGACGAAGAAGTTCAGACGGAAGGTATCCCCTTTCGTCTCAATATAGGCGTTGACCTGTTCCGCAAAATCCTCGATGGATAAGCGGTAGTCATCACGATACTTATCCAGAATATCCGTCACGGATGTGCCGGTCACTTTGGTATAGGCCTGATCGATGTACTGCGCCATACGTTTTGCACGCTGACGCCCCGATTCCCAATCCCGTCCGGAAAATTCGGCAAACGCGGCTTTGAACGCATCAAACTGACCATCTACGTCGAGCTCGCGCTCGAATTGTGCAATATAGGGATGCTTGCCGTAGTAGCCACAGTGCTCATCAAATACCTTCACAAATACTGCAATCAGCGCATCCAACTCATCTTTAGAAATAACATCGGCTTTCTGATCGATATTGAACAGGATGCTTTCAGACGGAATAGCAACAGCGCGCTTTAAATCTTCTGCCTGCATGCCCCCCTCGCTGAACGGGTGCTTTTCAAGGAACAGGTCAAGCGGGTAGTAGGTGTTTTCAATCGGCTGATTTTGCAGGAGCAATGCGAGCATTTTCAGCAAGTGCGATTTACCCGAACCAAAGAAACCAGACACCCACACACCATTGGCACCGGCGTAGTTCAGATAGGCATCCAAAAACTCGTCGAGTCGTTTGGCAACTTCGTTGGTGATGACATACTCGTCCAGCTCAACGTACAAGCTCACATCATCATCGGCTTTGATAACCCCTTCGATCGCGCGGTCAACGGGTTTGTTAAATAGCTGTTCCAGTAGCATAAAAACTCCTTAAATCAGTTCGCTCGATCGAGAATATTGAACGCACGGTAATATTTATCATCGGTCAGTTTGTCGAACAGGCGCAGAGATGCACCACTGGCCAGAGAATGTTGATACCTGCCGGGAAAGAACATCACGGTCGGCTGTTCTTTAGCGACGCGCTGTAAGTTGTTCAGGATGTTATGAGACCGGATGTAGGGAAACACCTCACCAACACCTGTAATGAACATGACACTGAAGCTCGCCATTTTCATTTTTTTAACGATGGCAGGGATCAGCACAGTTTCGGTATCCAGGATGCCCTGCAACTCTTCCTTTAATTCATCTCGGGAAAGGGTGGTCTCGTTCTCGATTAACCATTCCCAATCCCCCTCGTCTTTAAGAATCTCCACCACAAGGTCATACAGGTTAATCTCAAGTACAGCGATACCTTTATCGGCGAGCTCGTTTTTGAGCTGCCTGACCGCGTGGTTCATGTCCTCTGTGATTTCCGGCCCGAAGGGGCAAATATGAAATGGAACTTCGTTGTTGAGCCCTTCATTTTTCAGAAAACGTTGGCTGGAAATTACATTCTCGAGGTGTACCTGGCTCTCGGCCAGATTCTTTGCTGTTACCGTATTAATCTGCGAGGTGTTGGATGAGACCTGGCTCATAAACGAATAGCTCCTGGAATAAAGGCTAGGTCTGACTCTGGTGAGCAGTTTTGTATTGCTGCAGAAAGCAGCTGGGGAATAAGCTGGCCGCTATCATTGAGCAGCTCGCACTGACGCATCATCTGAAACAGCATCTGACGAGAGTTAGAACGTGTTTTGTCGGAGATCTGCTCAAGCTTAGGATGCCACTCAGCCTTGGCGTTAAAGAAATAGCCATAATCGTCATAGGTTATCTCATAGCGCCGGGACGCAACCGCAGCAGCCAGGACCTCAACTGAGAATTCACCGATGAACTGATATTGCTTGCAGATACCGATCCATACCAACTGCCGGACATCTTGAGGAGAATCTTCACCAATCAGCTCTATCTGCTCATCAGTAAGAAGCGTCAGCCGCTTGTGAATCTCGCTGAAGATGATGCTACCAGTGCGAATGGCACGAGCCTGGAGGACGTTATCGGCGATCACGGTCTGTTTAACTTGAGACCAGTCTTTCAGCTCGTTGAAGAGTTGAGCGACAACAACCGTCTCTCTGAGTAACGCAGTACGCGCAAACCCTATTCTGTATGCTTTCGAGACCAATACGCTGCCTACCTGTTGCTCTGCGGAATCTGGTTGCTTGTTTCGCAACCACTCTTACTGCCAAAAGTGACTGATTTTAAAGTAAAGAAAGCCTCTGCACAGCCTTAAGCTGATCGAGCTTGATAAGAGGCCCCCCAACCTTCAGCACGAATGTGAGATTTTCTTCCACCACGCTCACTCAGCCAATGCACTACCCAGCAGTGCAAAGAGGCGACGCATCCAAGGCTACCTTTCGACCACTACCGGCTCGTTACTTCACTGAGGCAGCTTTTTTTCACCCTCTAAGACACAAAATGTTATCAATAGTGATATTTTAACAATCAGAAAGCTATTAATGCACCCAGACTATCAATCAATACAGAAAAAGACGATCCAGCAGGCATGCTGGATTACAAAGACATCCGCCAAACGCATCAAAGAACAAGTTGCCTGATGTCGTTTTGCTTCATTCATGTTGTGCTGTATCTTCAGGAATTATCTGTCGGGCCCTTGAGGATTAAAGAAATCATCATGAGTAATTATGATCACCTGCCCCGCTTTGACGACATGTTCATTGTTATTCTCCGGCATCTCAGCAACACCGAGCCGATGCCCTGGAGAGCACTGGAAAAGCCCGTTGCTGAAGCCTTCCATCTCAATGATGAGGATCTGACCATTGAATATCAGACAGGTAATGGGACTGTGTTTCTTGACCGACTCAGCTGGAGTATCAGTTATCTGGTGAATTCAGGTCTTGCAGAAAGACCCAAACGCGGCCATTGTCAGATTACTGATCTGGGCAGGCGATATCTGAGCGATGAAGAGGGTTTGAAAAACTTTGTTAAACAGACGATTGCCGCCCGAAGTCGCCGGCGTTCAGAAGATACAACAGCCGCTGAATCTAGCGCCGAACAATTGATGATTACTGGTACCAGTACGACACCTCAGGAGCAGCTTCTCAGTGCCTATGAATCTATTCGTGCAGCGGAGTGTGAGCAAATACTAGACACTATCCTCACCAAGAATCCTTATGAATTTGAAAAACTGGTGGTTCGTCTTTTAGGTCGAATGGGATATGGCGGCAAAACAGCAGACTCTCTTTTAGTGACCAAAGCCTCAGGAGATGGCGGCATAGACGGTATCATTAAAGAAGATGTTTTAGGCTTGGGCCGCATAAATCTCCAGGCTAAGCGTTATAAGCGTGACAGCGGAATCGGCAGAGAAGAAATCCAGAAATTTGTTGGCGCTCTTGCTGTCGCTCAGTCTCAGAAAGGGGTCTTTATTACCACTTCCTATTTCACCCGAGGCGCTATCGAATATGTGCAGAGCCTTAATGGTTCAACCACGATAGTACTGATCGATGGTGAACAATTAAGTCAATACATCTACGAATTCGGGCTTGGAATGCAGGAAGTACAGACTCTCACGCTGAAGAAAAGAGATTCGGATTTTTGGGACAATATGTTGGATGACGCGTGAAATCCCTCACGCGTTTTCTGCTTTCAATTTACTAGGCTAGCTTTTTCAACGCCCCACCCAACCCCGCAAAATACCGCCCGAACGCGTCGTTAATCGCCCTTCTCTGCTGCCCCTGCGGGTACAACCCGGCTTTCGCCTCAGCGGACCCCAGCGTGCCCCGCACTAAAAAGCGGTTTACCGGGCCGCTGTCTTCAACAAAGGCTTCGAAGGCGCGGGCGCAGAGTTCTTCGGGCATGGCGTAGTAGCGGGTGCCATGTTGGCGGTCGGCCTTAAGAGAAGCTTCGACCAGTGGGTTAGGGCCGTGGTCGTCACCGACGGCGAGGATGCTGTAGTAGCAGTCGAACAGCAGTTGATTCAACCGATGCTCATTCGGTTCGCCGTGTTTGCCGAACAGGCAGGAGCCGAAGTGGTGACGGCTGGCGTCGTGGAAGGCTTTTGGGGCTATGTAGTGATCAAACGCGTGAAACCATTCGTGGGCTAGGCTGCCTGCTCCGGCGTTTTTGGCGAGGGCGAGCTGGCGGGTATTGGGTATGTAATGGGCGGAAACGCCGGGGCGTCCGCCGATGCCGAACTGCAGGCCGAGGGTTTCGCGCAAGGATATAAGAGTCTCCGGCCCCTGCAGGGTGAGCATGAGGTCGGTCAGAGCGTTGTTGAAGGCGATGGCGGCCCGGTCGCGCTCATCGGGTTTTACCCAACGGCCAATTTCGATGCTTTTAAAGCCGAAGCGGCGGCGCACGTCGGCGAAGCTGAGGGTTTGTGCTGCCTGCATGGCCTCACTCATACACTGTATTTAAAAACAGTATATCAGCGTTATCCGCACTGAGGTATGCAGGCTGCCTGATGGGCTCAGAGGTTTTTAATGCTTTCCAGTATCTGAGCGTAATGCTCGTGCTCGCCGGGTTGTTCGATCATGGCTTTGAGCGTCATGGTGATGCCTGCCATACGGATCATGTCGAGGGCGCTGCGGTACTGGCTGTCGCCGATGGCCTGCAGTGAGGTGACGAAGGCATCCATCACTTCACGTACGGCGTGGTTGAAGCGGTCGGCGGAATCCAGGTTGCAGTCGAGCGCGAAGCGTACGGCGTCTTCGATTTTGCGACTGGCGTCCTGCTGCTCTGCCGCCAGTGTTTCACTCAGTTCCGCCACCTGAGCGGCGCTGTCGGTGACTGAGGCCGGTGGCTGAGAAATCTGCTCCGACGGGCCGGACACCTGCGTGCGGTAGAGGTGTGACGCCGGAGTAGCCCCGGAGGCAACGTCTATCCCGTACAGGGTGGTGATGCCCTGAACGAGGGCCGCCTGCATGGTGATGCCCATCTGCTGTTGATTGGTGGTGGCGTTGTGGGCGGCATTCGACAGTGCCTGTGACGTCGCCTGATAGAGATTGCCCATGGCCACGGCCGGGGCATCGGCGATGACTTTGACATTGCTCTGGGTGATGGAGTCAGTGATCTGGTTATTAACTGCGGTTGGAAAGGCCATCGTCATTCGTCCTTTAATGCGGGGTTATTGTTATTGGAGCCATCAACATAGGTTGCCGGCAGCGGAATAGCAAACCCGCTTACTCGGGCGTTGGCGACAGCAAGTCTTCCAGTACGGCTGCACTGACCACTCCCATATGCCCGTCCACCAGTCTGCCGGTATCATCAAACACCAGGGTTACCGGTAAGGCGCCCTGCCCCAGCCATTGTCCCATGCGGGCCTGCGGATCGAGCCAGACATGCTCAAAGGCGTAGCCGTTCTCCTGCAGGAAGGCCGCTATCTCAGCGGCGTTTTCCCCCTGATTGAGCATCACGATGCGGACATCCGGATGGTCTTGCTGAGCCTTCATCAGGGCGGGCATTTCAGTGCGGCAGGATGGGCACCAGGTCGCCCAGAGGTTGACCAGTGTCAGACGCGGAGAGGCAACATCGGTGGTTGTGAACTGCACCGGCTCGCCACTGAGCGCCACAAACGACTGCTGCGGCCAGACCTCTGGCGTAGGATTGAAGTAGCGGTAGAGGCCGTAGCCGCCACCGGTCCACACCAGCAGCAGCGGCAGAAGAATCAGCAGGCGCCGACGGATAGCACGGGAAGATGCAGCCAGCTGCGCCAGCAAAACCGTCAGGGTCAGCGCGAAAGCCGCTGCATGGAAGCCACGGTCGCGGATATCCAGCATGCTGATGAGGTTGTCATACTGGCGGAGATGCAGAACCACAAAGGCCACACGGGCGACGACCAGAGCGAGCAGCAGGCGGTTGAGGAACGCATCGCTCAGTCCGGCGACGGCTCCGGGAAGAAAGCGGTTAAGAAGGGCAAACAGGCCGAGGGCAGTGAGCCCCAGAAACGGGATCAGCGGGAAGCTGATTCCGGCAAACACCAGGCTGTCCACGCGGTACTCCGGTTAATTCATCCGGCCGCCAGTATGCCATGCCAGGCAACCGCTGTGGCTGTGATGCACGTTATATCTCAGTCGGGCCGAGACACGCGGTTATCCACCAGCCATTCTGGATATACCAGCCGCTTCTGAGTGTGTGTCACGCGGGGGATCTCCTGACCGGCAGCGGCCTGCTTCATCTGTTCGTAGGTCACACGACCGATCTCTGTGAAATCAATACTGACCAGTCCATGTACCAGGCCTTCGTCCAGCAGTGCCCGGTAGGCCGGTGAGATCTGCCCGACCCCCACAAACAGCATTATCCGATGGTTGATCAGCTGCTCCTGAATATCCCGCACAATCCGGCGGTAGAGCATGGCATCCACCACCGGCCAGTGACCAACTGAGATAATCACATGGGGCTGGATGTCGGTGAGGATGGAGCGGAACTGGGTGTCTACCTGCTCGGGGGAGCCCAGTGTCATACGCGGGCACCGTTCGTGCTCGTGCCAGCCACCTTCACCGTTGAGCTTGCCCATGTTCTTCAGGGGCTCATCACCGGCCAGGGTTTTGCGTACCGCACGCACCCGGGTTTCGAGGTTCGGGTCCTGTCCGACACTCACAATGCAGAGAACACCGCCGTCGGGACGATAAGACAGCGCCAGTTCGGCCAGCTGCTTGCCAAAGGCATAGTTATCCGGGCCGATATAGCCTTCTGACAGGCCCTGATCACTGGCATCAAACGGGGAATCAAAGGTCAGCAGCGGAATCTCTACTGAGCCGACATGGCGCGCCAGAAAAGCAGATGCCGTCACTGAAATCGCGATCGAGGCATACTCGCCACTGCCCAGGGCTTTTTCCAGCTCCACCCATTGCACGTGGGCATTGGCAGGCCCATCCGCTCCGAGCAGATCACACTGGTTGCCATCGGCAGCAGCGGCCTGCTGACACCCCTGCCAGGCATCCACAAAATTATGATCAGACGTGCTTTTCGCCAGCAATCCGAACCTTAATCCATCTGCCTGAGCCTGTGTACAACAGAGCACAGCTACCAGAATCAGACTCAGTCGCATAGGACCCTCCCTGTCTGAACGCGGTTAATCATCAGTGTAATACCGTTGCATGCTCTGAAAATGAGTCACGACGAAAGTCACTGAATTTATTCCTGCAGGCACAGTAACATCTGACCAGGTGGCCACAAGGGTATGGCGTGTAAAGACGCCGGGAAAACCGCGCCCCCTGTTGTTGCTGGTGAATATTGTGCGTGATAGTTTTAACGGGCCTCTGAATATTTCAGACAGACAGCGCGTGCGTGTTGTAGTGCTTCAGGTCTGGGCGTTGAGCAATGCATGGCCGATCTCCGGATGCTGCCATCAGGATCACTCAGCACAGGATCAGGTGTCTGCAACCCGCACCCTGTAGGGCTCCACCACTATCATGGGGAAACTAATGGGTGCCGAAGTGTTGCTGGCAGGACTGATCCTGCTGCCATTTATCATCTGGATCTTACCGATCCTGCTTATCGCAACTTCAGACCGGGCCTCAGGCCGTGAGCGTCTCGCCTGGATTCTGCTGGTCATTTTTATTTCCTGGTTTTCATGGATCTTCTATCTGATCTTCGCACCGGTCCGCAAAGACGAAGATGATTTCCCGGTCAATCCACGACGATGAACCGCTACCTTTACCGCCTTCACCCCACCCGTCGTGCCATGATCAGTGATGGCCCGACCGATGCTGAGGCTGGCCTGATCACACTGCACTTCAAATATCTGAAACGTCTCACCGAACGTGGAGTAGCTCTGTTCGTAGGCCGCACCACGGGTTCCGAAGCCTTTGGTATCGTGGTGTATGAAGCGGCATCTGATGAAGAAGCCGAAGCCATTATGCTGGCTGATCCGGCCATCGCCGGTGCCGTGATGTCCGGTGAGTGGTTCCCTTTCCGCATTGTTCTGCACAGCGATTTCGACAACGATCCACCCCTCTGAACCAGAGGGCATGAGCCTTTCTGTCGGGTTTACGCCAAACAGCGGCGGCAACTTCAGCTGAGTTATTTTGCTTGTCGCAAATGCGACACAGGCTGAAAAGGCGCGCTTTTCAAGTTGTTATCTTCGCGACAATCCTTCTGACACAGAAAAACAACTCCTTATATTTCAAACAGTTAAAAACCACATATTTGCGGCACACCTCCTGCAACAGCACCTGTAACAGAACAGACACCTGTTAATAATCAGAAACTATGAGGAGATACCCATGGCGAAGATCGGTTTATTTTTCGGCAGCAACACCGGTAAAACCCGTAAAGTCGCAAAGATGATCAAAAAGAAATACGACGATGATCTGATGGCAGCCCCACTGAACGTAAACCGCACCACCGCGGAAGACTTCGCAGCCTATGAATATCTCATCATCGGCACCCCGACACTGGGCGACGGCGAACTGCCGGGCCTGTCATCCGACTGTGATGCAGAGAGCTGGGAAGAATTCCTGCCACAGATTGAAGATACCGATTTCAGCGGCAAAACCATCGCTATTTTCGGCCTGGGTGATCAGGTGGGTTATCCCGATGAATTCCTCGACGCCATGGGCGAACTGTATGAGTTCTTCTCTGAGCGTGGTGCAAAAATTGTCGGTGCATGGCCGAACGAAGGTTATGAATTTGATGAATCCAAGGCCATCCTGGACGGTAAGTTCGTTGGCCTGGCACTCGATCTTGATAACCAGTCTGGCATGACCGAAGAGCGTCTGACCACCTGGCTGTCGATGATTGCGGGTGAGTTTGGTTTGCCTGCCTGATAGTCATAGGGCAGAACCCTTGCGCAGTTCCTTTTCAGAGAGTCAGGGGCTGCGCTTTTTTATTTTTTGATGAAAATATCTTCTTATTTAAATTCGCTTAGATTTCAACTTCATATCAATACTCCCACACCGAAGATTCAGACAGATCTCTTACTTAAAAAACTGGATTGCTTCGCGTCCGCTCGCAATGACGTGGTTTTAAAAATAAGCTTTCTTTTTATTTGGAGGCTGTGTCGATTTTCCAGCTGCAGAGTTTCCGTCTAAACATCTTTTAGAATGACCAGGGTGTCATTGCGAGCGAATGCGAAGCAATCCAGAACTTTTAGGATTCAAGGACAGTTTTTGGTTGCTCCCTGGGGGAATGCATCCCCCGGGCACATGCCCGTCCCCCTGCTTCGCGCTGTGTTCCTCGCTGTCTCACGTCATTCTGCAAACTCACGACGACCACGATCCGATTCGGCGTCCTGCCTCAGCGGACCTTACAGAACATCCATGTTCTGTAGGTCTGTTCGTTTTTGAAATCCGTGGCTCACAACAGGCGCAGTTTCAACCAGAAACACCGTGCTCAAAACTTATCACTGGGAGCCTCCACGCCCTATTCCTATCGTTAAGGCCCACAATGATTTATATCTTCTTCACCGTTGTCGCTGGTTGAATATGCGCCTCTGGGGCCGCCGAAATTTGTGCAATAACGATAGGGGTGTGAGGCAGGACGCCGAACAAGCACACGCAGGACAGGGACGTCCTGTGTGTGCGTACCCGGCAAGTTATAAACAAATAAGGCAACATGGCCCAGGAAAGCGCGAAGCTGGGGGGAGGGCGTGCGCCCGGGGGATGCATTCCCCCTGGGAGCAACCAAAAAAGTAAGTTTTAATACACTGAAATTCTGGATTGCTTCGCGTTCGCTCGCAATGACGAAGTCTGAAAGACCGTATCAGTAATCTTAAACCGTCACCGTCAGATTCGGGCGCTCTTCCTTCTTCTCGTCCTTCACTTCCTCAACCACAGCAGCCGCTTTATCTTCGTCGTACGCTTTATTCACTTTCAGCGTCTCAGACTCTTCAGCTTTTTCCAGTACCACATCACAGGTATCCAGGCCGGTATCGGTTGGCAGGTCGAACATCACCGGCATCAGCAGGCTTTCCATCATGGCGCGCAGGCCACGGGCACCTGTGCCACGCTTGACGGCCTGTTCGGCAATATGAGTCAGGGCGTCATCTTCAAAATTCAGATGCACTTTCTGGAATTCAAACAGCTGCTGGTACTGTTTGGTGAGAGCGTTGCGCGGTTCGGTAAGAATCTTTTTCAGCGCTTCGACATCCAGATCCTGGAGGAAGGTGATCACCGGGAAGCGTCCGATAAATTCAGGGATTAATCCGAATTGCAGCAGGTCATCCGGCTGCAGTGCTTCAAGCAGTTTGGAGATGTTTTCTTCACCTTTGTCGTGTACCACGGGTGCCTTGAAACCAATGCTGGTTTTACGCGGGTGAAGACGGGCGGAGACCATGTCGGTCAGACCCGGGAAGGCACCGCCAACAATGAACAGAATATTGGTGGTATCGAGTACGACTTCTTCGCCGCCTTCGCGACGGCCGCCATTTTTAGCAAGGCGGAATTCACTGCCTTCGACCATTTTCAGCAGCGCCTGCTGTACGCCTTCGCCGGACACATCGCGTACACCGGCATTACCACCGCCGCGCTTGGCGAGCTTGTCGATTTCGTCGATGTAGACGATACCCCATTTGGCCTGATCAACATTACCTTCGGCGGCTTCTAACAGGCGCTTCAGAATGCTGTCGACGTCTTCACCAACATAACCAGCCTGAGTCAGCGTGGTGGCATCGCCGACCACAAAGGGCACGCCGATGATTTTGGCGAGGGTTTTGACCAGCAGGGTTTTACCACTGCCGGATGGGCCGACCATGATGATGTTGGATTTTTCAAAATCCACGCCGCTGCCTGCTCCGTCCAGAGTCATGTCCTGAGTACTCTGGCCCTGCATGCGCAGGCGCAGATAATGGTTGTAAACAGCAACGGAGAGCGTCCGCTTGGCCTGATCCTGTCCGATAATGTACTGGTCGAGAAAATCCTTGATGGCCACCGGGGTTTTCAGCTCCGGCGTATCCACGCTTTTTTTACTGCCCCAGCTGCTGATGACCTGAAATGCCAGCGTTACACACTGCTGGCAGATGTGGCCGTTATTGCCTGCAATCAGCGGCAGTTCGGGGGATTTCTCAGCTCCGCAAAAGGAGCAAACAGGTACAAGACCTTTCGGTTCAGACATTAACGGCTCTCCTGTCCGGTCACGCCGGAGGCTTTCATCTGTTCTGCAACCCAGCGACGCTGAACCTTACGGTTCTGGCGGGACTGCAGGCTGTCGAGTAATTGCGGCAGGGCTTTTTTCAGCGGCATGGTTTCAGCCGGGCTGACATCCGCGCAATGAAGAATGTGCCAGCCCAGTTCACTGCGTACGGGCTCTGCCAGTGAATGTGGTTTCATGGCGAACAACGCTTCTTCAAGCTCCGGGTACAGAGTGCCTCGGCTGATTTCACCCAGCAGGCCCTGGTTCAGGCTGGTCGGACATTCCGAGTGTTTCAGTGCCTGTTCGGCAAACCATTTGGGATGCTTGAGCAAACGCTCATAAATCGCATCGGCCTTCTGTTTGGCAGAGACTTCGTCGCTGCCTTCCAGGTCATCATTCACCGTAATCAGAATATGGCTGGCAATACGGCGCTCGGGCTGTTCGAATTTATCCAGATGCAGGTAATAAAACAGGCGGGCGTCAGTCTCGCTGACCGGAGTTTCACGGCTGGCGACCAGATCCATCACGGCTTCAACGCGCAGGCTGCGCGATAACGCGGCCTTGAGTTCGTCTTCGCTCATCTTGATGTTATCGAGGATCTGCTCGTATTCATCGTCGTCGGTGAAGCGGTTTTTAACCTGCCCCAGTGCTTCCATTAACTGGCTTTCCGGAACGGCGACCTGCGAGGCCTCTTTGCTGGACAGAACGGCGATTTCCAGCTGAGTTTCCAGCAGTGCAATTTTACGCACTTCTTTCCACTGCTCGTCGGTCAGATCATTCAGTGCGGTATCAAAACGCTCGCTGGCAATGCGCAGAAAGCGGTAACCGTTTTCGGACTCAGTAGTATCCACGGGCTGGCGCAGGGCGCTCATGCGGATTTCTCCTCTGATGCTGTCTCTTCCGCTACTGGGTCTTCCGCGAGGGCACCCTCAGCACCCTCTTCTTTCGGCAAGGCTTCAAGGGCAGCTTCCGGCACCATGACGGTACGGCCATTAATGCGCAGGTGATACAGAATGCGGTCTTCTTCGCGGATGACTTTTTCGATGCCGCCTTTGTCGCCGGCTTCGGCAATCACTTCGCCTTTCATACCCAGCGGAATTTTGCAGATAACTTCATCGCGGAATTCGAACAGGTTATCGATCCAGGGGGCGTCTGCAGCAATCAGCTCTTCTTCACGGCAACCGACGGTTTTGTTCTGGTCGAGAAAATGCACGCGATAAATCAGCTGGTCCTGCAGGTAGGTGCCGACATCGAACACACAACCTATGGCACCACGGCGGATCAGCAGCTCCCCGACTTCCTTACCGGGATAGGTGCCATCGTTCCGCACGTTGCGGATAAGACGGACTTCGTCGCCATATTCGTAAGCGGGTTTCATAGCTCAACTCCTGAGGCCCTGTTGCCGGGACAATGACACCACGATGCCGGCCCCGGTGCGGACGCTGGATTAAAGAATGGAATCCAGTGACACAAAACCGGTCTGCGGCTCGTGCATTTTGAACACCTTGAAGACTTTTTCGGTCAGGGCATCGGACTCGACAAAGTCCTGATAGGCCCGGGTAAGCAGGGCTTTGTAGGCGGCAGCACGGGCATCGTCGTTGCCGTCCTGTGCATCCAGTGTTTCGTCACCCTGGCTCATGTAGTCGTGGAAACGCTGCATGATGTGCAGGCGGTTGATGTGCACCACAGACGCTTCAAACGGAATCTGGAAGTACTCCAGAAAATCCTCAGCCGATACCAGTTCGTCCAGCGCTTCATCCAAAGTCAGATCATCAGTCATGGCAGTCTCTCCTCATTGTGTTCGTTATGTGTGCGGCGGGCCTTCGCCGGAGGCTTTCCTGTAAAAGCATCAGGCGTTTTCGCTCACCAGTACCGGGCCGACCACACGCAGCAGGGAGCGCGCTCCGAGCCGGTCTTTACTGTCGTATTCCACGACCATATTCAGCATTTCCACCGCTTCGGCACGACGGCCAAGGCGCAGATTAAGATACGCGGCACCCTTCAGCGCCAGCAGGTAAAAGCGCACCTTGGTGAAGGACTCCAACACGCCGTTAGCCAGGTGGCGGAACGTCAGGTCACGCCAGTTCGCCGGGAAATCAATGCTCGGGGCAATGACACCCATTACCTGATCAGCGACGTCCAGCGCCTCTTCCAGACGATGCTGGTAGTAATAAAAACGGTACAGGGCCACCAGCACGAGCATGTTATCCGGGGCGAGTTCCTTCGCTTTCAACAGCGGCGCTTCCGCGTTGCCTTCGCCATACAGTTCAGACGCCTGCTGTATCAGAGCTTCCACCTCAGCGGGTGTCTGCTCATCGAAATACATGCTCTGGCCTTCAAAATCCTGCAGATCCATTCGTGCTTACCTTTCTGTTCCTACACCATTAATTCCGGCTCATGAGTCAGCGTGGGCTCGTCACCAGCTGATGGGGTTTATTGCGCAGTGCAATATTTCCCCCAGCGTGGGCTGCCCCCGGACAGTCGTTCTCACAGACTTCGTTGTCCGGATCACAATCTTTGTAACGTTCTTCAGCGGACTTCTGCGTGACTTGTGCTTCGAGTGCGTCGATGCGCTCCAGCAGACAGTTAATGGCTTTGCCCACCGGGTCCGGAATCAGGTGATGATCCAGATCGATGCCATAAGGATTGAGCTGACCGGCCTCACGCAGGCGCACGATCTTGCCGGGGATACCGACGACGGTGCAGCTTTCCGGTACGTCTTCGACCACCACCGAGTTGGCACCTACCCGTACGTTGTCGCTGAGGGTGATATTGCCCAGTACCTTGGCACCGGCACCCACCATCACACCGTTGCCCAACGTCGGGTGACGCTTGCCCTTCTTCCAGCTGGTGCCGCCGAGGGTGACACCGTGATAGAGGGTGACGTCGTCGCCGATCACGGCGGTTTCACCGATAACCACGCAGGCGCCGTGGTCGATAAAAAAACGGGCACCAATCTGCGCACCGGGATGGATATCCACGTTGCTGAACAGACGCCCCCAGAAGGCGAGTACCCTGGCAGCAAAGTATGCGCGGCGCTGCCATAACCAGTGGCTGACCCGGTGCACCAGCAGAGCGTGTACACCCGGGTAAGTCATCAGTACTTCAAAGCGGTTGCGGGCCGCCGGGTCCCGTTCGAACACACTGCCGATGTCTTCTGACCATTGCTGCCAGATCGACGGACGTTTTGCTGCTGTGGCTGCAGGCTTCAGGCTTGAAGTATCTGAGGCTGACATGCGGCTTCTCCTTCTGCGGACGACATATCTGCAGAGTTCGCTGCAGGGGCTGCAGCGGCTGAGTTGAGTGGGTTCAGTGCTTCCGGTAACGCCAGATACAGGTTAAGTAACTCAATGTCTGACGGGGTGCGCTTGGTGCGGGTCACCAGAGCGCGGATCTGTGACAGCAGCAGGGTCAGTTGCCAGGTGGTCGGTTCGATACCCAGGCGCAGATAGGCATCCAGAACGCCTTTACTGCCAGAATGCTTGCCAAGCATCAGGACGTGGTCGCGGCCCACTTCCAGTGGATCGAGGCCCTGATAATTGCGACGGTCTTTCATCAGGCCATCGACATGGATACCGGCTTCGTGGGTGAACACACCGGCACCGACGATGCTCTTGTTCCAGCTCACTGCGCGGCCCGAGGCCTTCTCGACCATCTGCGAGATTTCGGTGATAGCGAACGAATCAATGCCAGTATCGATACCGTGTAGATTCTTCAGCGCCAGCACACACTCTTCCAGTGCGGCATTGCCGGCACGCTCACCCAGACCATTCACTGTGGTGTTGATGTGAGTGGCGCCACCCAGAACCGCCGCCAGGGTATTGGCCGTGGCCAGACCGTAGTCGTCGTGGGCGTGCATCTCCAGTTCGAGATCCGTCGCTGAGCGCAGGTCGCGCATGCGCTCCATCAGGCTGAAGGGCTCCATGATGCCGACGGTGTCGGCAAAACGCAGACGCTTGGCTCCGGCTTCCTGTGCGACTTCGGCCAGTTGCTTGAGGAAGTCCATGTCCGCGCGGGACGCGTCTTCCATACCGACGCAGATCTCAAAGCCCATATAACGCGCTTCGCGGATCAGACGTGCGGCCTGAGCCAGTGCCCAGCCACGGCCTTTGTTCAGCTTGTGCTTCAGATGCTGATCTGACACCGGCAGTGACAGGTCGAGCATCTGCACATTCAGGTGTCTGGCGGCGTGCAGGTCTTTGGCAAACATACGGCACCAGGCCATCAGTTTTGCCGGTAAATTCAGCGTCGCGATGGCCTGAATGATGTCCTGCTCTTCGTCGCCCATGGCTGGGATACCGACTTCCAGCTCAGGGACACCCATGGCACTGAGGCGGCGGGCGATTTCGAGCTTTTCTTCGGCACTGAACGCGACGCCTGCACTCTGTTCGCCATCGCGCAGCGTCGTATCGTTCACAGTGACAAATGCAGGACGCGTCATATCAGTGCCCTCAGCGGATGCGTTACGCGTAAACCGGCGCGAACGCTTCTTCCGGATTTTCCAGCGGCTTGCCGTCACCCCAGTAAGGCGACAGTTTGCGCAGCTGGGCCACAATCGGTGGTACGGCTTCGATCACGCGATCGATTTCTTCTTCTGTGGTGTAGCGCGACAGAGAGAAACGAACGGTGCCGTGTGCGGCGGTGTAAGGAATGCCCATGGCTTTCATGACGTGGGATGGCTCCAGTGAACCTGAAGTACAGGCGGAACCGGATGATGCGGCGATACCCGCCTTGTTCATCAGCAGCAGAATCGCTTCACCTTCGATGTATTCGAACGCGATGTTGGCGGTGTTTGGCAGACGGTTGTCGACATCACCGGTGGCAAAGGCATGAGTCACCTGAGACAGGATGCCGGCCTGCAGCTTGTCACGCAGACGCGCCACTTCGGTGTTTTCGTATTCCATGTGCTTCATGGCCTGCTCGCAGGCAACGCCCAGACCGATGATGCTGGTGACGTTTTCAGTACCGGCACGACGACCGCGCTCCTGGTGACCACCGCGCAGCAGCGGACGGAAACGCACACCGCGCTTCAGGTACAGAACGCCAACGCCTTTCGGAGCGTGCAGCTTGTGGCCAGACAGTGACAGCATGTGGATGCTGCTGTCTTCGAGGTTCATCGGAATCTTGCCCACGGCCTGTACAGCGTCAGTGTGGAACAGGATGCCTTCGTCATCGGCCATCTCAGCCATTTCCAGCACCGGGAAGATGGTGCCGGTTTCGTTGTTGGCCCACATCACAGAGACAATGGCCACGTCGTCGGTCAGCAGCTTTTTGTACTCTTCGAGATCCAGACGACCTTTACCATCCACCTTCAGCTTATGCACGGTGTAACCCTCGGTTTCGAGGTAATCACACAGTGTCAGCACGGCCGGGTGCTCAACCGTGGTGGTGATGATGGTCTTTCTTTCCGGGTTGGCTTTCAGAGCCGACAGAATCGCGGTGGAGTCAGACTCAGAACCGCAGGACGTGAAGATGATTTCCGACTCGTGCTCTGCACCCAGCAGCGTCTGCACCTGCTTGCGCGCGTTTTTCAGTGCGAAGCCGACTTTATTGCCGAAGCTGTGCAGTGAAGACGGGTTACCGAACTGCTCGGTAAAATACGGCAGCATGGCTTCGACGATTTCAGGGTCGACCCGGGTAGTCGCGTTATTATCGAGATAAATATCGCTCATCTTATGCCTCCGCTGCTTCACGTTCGGTGTGAGGAATCACTTTCACGAATTCGCCCAGGGTTTCGATCAGCTTCTGCTGAACGCCGCCCAGAGTCATGGCCGCCATCTGGCAACCGTTGCAGGCGCCAATCAGGTTCACATAGATGTTTTTGCCTTCGACATCGACCAGCTGCACGTCACCGCCATCGGCTTTCAGCGCCGGACGCAGACCTTCCAGTACCTGCTCAATCACCAGGATGCGCTGCACAGCCGTCATTGGAGTCGCAGATGGGGCGCCGGTGTCGAGTGATACGAGGGCTTCTTTCTTCTTGGCTTTCTTGCTGGCACCGCCCGGTACGAAGGTCTCGCCACGCAGGGCCAGTTCTTCAGTCAGGATGTTTTCGATGCCTTCGTGACAGGATGAGCAACCGCCACCGGCTTTGGTGTAGTTGGTGACGTCTTCAACAGTGCTCAGGCCGTTTTCGCGGATGGTCTCGCGGATCATCACGTCATCGATAGCGAAGCACTTACACACCAGTGCGCCTTCTTCGTGATCATCCACCCACTCTTCACCGCGGTAGTTGGCGATGGCAGCCTGCAGGGCTTCACGGCCCATTACAGAGCAGTGCATTTTTTCCGGTGGCAGACCGTCGAGGAAGTCAGCGATGTCCTGGTTGGAGATCTTCAGCGCCTCATCCACGTGCATACCTTTGACCATTTCGGTCAGAGCTGAAGAAGACGCAATGGCCGAACCACAACCAAAGGTCTGAAAACCCGCATCCAGGATGATGTCGGTTTCAGGGTCGACTTTCAGGGTCAGGCGCAGGGCGTCACCACAGCTGATGGAACCCACATCACCAACGGCGTTGGTATCTGCAACAGCACCGGCGTTTTTAGGGTTATAAAAATGTTCTTTAACTTTTTCAGAATAATCCCACATGGCTCTCTCTCCGGTTCTGTTATCAGCAGCTGAATGATTTACCGCAACCACAACTGGCTGAGGCATTGGGGTTTTCGAATTTGAAGCCACTGCCTTCAAAGCCGTCGACGAAATCCACAGTGACACCGTCCAGCAGTGCCGCGCTGTTTTCATCCACCAGGATTTTCAGGCCGGAAAAATCCAGCACCTCATCACCCTGACCGACCTGCTCTTCCAGCTTCATTCCGTACTGAAAGCCGGAACAACCGCCGCCTTCTACTTTGATGCGCAAACCTACCATCGGCGTCTCGGTGGTCTGCATAAAGCGCTGTACTGCTGAAATTGCACTGTCAGTCATGTTGATCATGGTTGCCTCCTGTGGCGTTGTGGGGATGCTTCTCGCGGGCATCCGCCGCAGTGGTGGTTAGCCTTATGAATGGAATTGCAATCCAGATGCCACGGCCCGGACAGAGCCAGAACAGATTCGGAAACTGTATGGATTTCAGTGAGTTGAGACAGAATGAGCCAGCGGACTTTAAGTGTAACCGGCGTTCAGAAGGGGGATTTGTAGTACATACGACAATGACAGAAAGAAGGGCTTTGTCGCAGTTATAACAAACAGATTACAGACACAACGAAGGGGAAAACCGACAAACAGGAGGTTGCAGATGCGGCCAGAGAGGAGACCGCACCCGCAGGAGGAAACTGAACCGGGACTCAGCGCATTTTCATGCGGCTGATCAGATTGTCCTTCAGAACATGCTGATGGAAAACAGCACCGGCAACGTGCAGCACAATCAGACCGATCAGCACAAACGCCAGAATCTCATGGGCCTCATGGAAGAAGCCAACCAGCGCACTGTCGGTATGAGCAGGCATCACATACACACCCCACAGAACATCCCAGAAACCTGCCGACAGGGCAAAACCGATACCTGCCAATACCACCAGCAGAGTAACAATGTTCAGCGCATAGTGAGTAACCACTCCCAGCTTATCCAGCAACGCATTCCCGGTGGAGGCGTACAGTGGCTGTTGCAGCTTTTTCTTCAGAACAATACGCACCAGCGTGAGGAAGAAAATCGCGATACCGGTGAGCATGTGCATCTGCACGGCAAAGGCTTTGAAACCGCCGTCCGGCAGATTCGGCAGCACCACCAGACCAGCGAACAGCATGATGATGATCAGCGCAGCGGACAGCCAGTGCAGCATGATCTGCGCTTTGTTGTACTTGAGAGGAGGTGTGGCCATGTTGATCTCCGATGGTAGATGTACGGGTATGTGTACGGATAAAAATCGGGGTTATAAACAGGCCGTAAGATATCTCAGGTGGTGATTCTTGTAAATTTGGGGAGTATGGGGTGTGTTGATATATGTCAATTAGCCAGGAGTGTATTGAGAGTTGAGTACGTCATCCCGTGGCTGCTTCGACCAGCGGGAGAAGAGATGACCACGGGATACAGTGGCTTTATCGAGGCTGTCGTTACTGGAGATCGCAAAGCAATCCAGAGCCTTAGTGATCAGAGGTTTCTATTTTGGTTGTTCCCTGGGTAGGTAACTGAATAGTTAAATACCGTCATCCCGTGGCTTGACCACGGGATCCAGAGATGTTTCTGGGCCGTCATTGCGAACGAATGCGAAGCAATCCAGAAGCTTTGGTTTAAGCGGTATCGTTTTTTTGTTGCTTCTTGGGAGGACGGCATGGGGACGCCCAGTCCCGACAGGCGCTAGCTATCCCTTTTATTGGAAATTGTTTTACGCTCCTGGGAGGACGGCATCCTCCCGGCGCTGGCCCCCCCACCTGCTTCGCGCTTTTCTGGGCCGTATTTCCTCCATTTCTTTATAACTTTCAGGGTGCGCCCTCACGGGCCGTCCGTGGCCCGCGTGGACTTGCTCGGCGTCCTGCCTCGCAACCCTTTCGTTATTGCAGAAATATCGGCGGCCCCAGAGGCGCACTTTCAACCAGAAACACAGTGCTCAAAGGTTTATCACTGGGAGCCTCGACTCACTTTTAATGCTGTTAAGGCCCCCAGTGATTTTATTTAGTGAGTTAATATCTCTGGTTGAAAATGCGCCTGTTACGAACTGCGATTTTCAAAAAACGAGCAGACCGCTGAGACAGGACGTCGAAGCAGGGGCACTGAGGCAGGACGCCGAATTGCCCCGTGGTCGTCGTGAGTTTGAAGAAAATCGCGAAATAGTGAGTAACACAGCGCGAAGCAGGGGGAAGGGCCTGCGCCCGGGGGATGCCATCCCCCAGGGAGCAAACTAAAATAGGAATTTCGATTCACAGAGGTTCTGGATTGCTCCGCTCGTTCGTAACGACGTATCGCAATGACAATCTTGAATACCACTGGATCCCGTGACTCGAGGGCGAGTTCCGCAAGCCGCGGGATGACGAATAATATTTCACTGTGTCATTTATTCTGGAACTAAAGCCCCAGCACCCTATACTCCACCGCCTCATCAAAAATCCTCGTCCCACCGCCTTCCATTGCTATCCGCTTCAGCAACTCATAATCTTTCACTTCCACACCCGCCAGATGGTCCACACCATACGCTTTCCATTGCGCCAGCCAGGGCATGGTCGGCCCCATCAGTACCACCTCGGCGTTCTGCGACAACGACAGTAAATGTGGCAGGGTTTTATTGAATAAACTGCTGGCAGTAATAAATACCCAGTCTGAATCCGGCAGCACATAATCAGCCGCGACTGCAGGGTAATCGTTCCCTTGCGGGTTCTGTTCGATAATGGCGAAATCAAACTGACTGCGCAGTTTATCGATCCCCGGATAGCGGCCAATGATGGTGACGTTTTTCTTCTGCGAGTGAGACCCCTGTGCTGTGGTTTCCCGCAGGCGTGGTGCAAAATACTGAAATACCGATAAATTCGAATCAGTAATTGCCCGGACCGGGGTCGGGATCGGTGTCGCCTGCCCGATCATGGGATTATTCATGCTGAGCACCGCATTAGCGGCGGCGATGGCGACTGCCGTTTCGGTGGCATGCCAGCTCTGCAACCAGGGCAGTAGATCATTTACAGGTTTGCCTGTCAGTGTTCCGGACCATGGGATATTGCGGTCATGCACAGTGGGACTGAAACACAGCCCTGAACCCAGCTGGCCCGTAGCAGGATCTTCAACCTGAATACAGGTCCAGGCCAGCCCCATGGTGACATCCCGGATGATGCAGGATGACTCCGCCTGCTCAGCGATCAGAAGGTAGATACCGGTCAGAGCCGGTTTCGCGGGGCTGCTCAGTCCGGCATTTTCAGGCATTGCAGTTCACCGGTCAGTCGCTCGTCATTTCCCCAGACGGTGGCCGACTCAATAAACCATCCCGGCTTACCCGGGTGCACGCAGCCCACGTCGTATTCGGCGTAGACCTGGCCGTTCTGATGAATCTGCACTGAGCCGAGTAATTCGCCATTACGGCCACGCCAGAAACCATATTGGGTAAAGCTGGAGTCGTAGGGGTCGATGCGCTTTTCCAGTTCGGTAAAGGGTTCTTCGAACCCGCGGACCACGACATTGGCTTTATCCGTTATCTGCCGAAGCTGAGCCTGAATGCGCTCCACCCGACGCACAAAGCTGGTTTCTATTCCGACGACCTTAGCCTCAGCATCCATATTCACAGGCGCCGTACTCATTGCCACACCTGCTCCGGCATCAGCTTGTCTTCATAGACACCGCCACCGATCAGATGCTGATCGATAATGCCATCAATATCCGAGGGCTCAATTGCCATATACCAGGTACCACCCGGATAGACCAGTACGTTCGTACCGGCACGGCATGGGCCAAGGCATCCGGTAGCCACCAGAGACACTTTATTCATCAGGTTTTTCTGAATCAGTTTTTCAGAAAATACCTGCAGTACGTTCATAGCACCTTTCTCACCACAGCTGCCACGCGGGTGACCGGCAGGACGCTGCTGGCTGCAGACAAAAACATGGATCTCTGGTTTTGGCATGGTAATTCCCCCAATTACGGTAATTCAGATATCAGCTCGCCTGTGCTGAATTTAATAACTTCATCCTAAGTAGGGTGCGCACTGCGCACCATAAACACCCGGAGTCGATCTGGTGCGCAGTGCGCACCCTACGTTAAATAACGGCTCATCCGTATAAGATGTATACGGTTGTATATGTGCATTTCCGGATAAGGTTTTAATACCGCTCTGGAAAAGCAGACAGCCTCAGCCAAATACTTCCCGAACGTCAGCGAACACCTATTCAAAAGAATCGTCGGCGATACAGCCAGTTCCAATCGAAGTTATTCTGAGCGTCAGCAAGCCGATAGGTCAGATCGCAAATACCACCCATTCCTTAGAAGGAGCGTCGTCGAGGCAGTCTGAGCAAGGCAAAACCTCATCCGGAAAGCGGAGTTTACGTGTTGTAAATGAGCATTCCCGGATGAGGTTTTAACACCGCTCAGATAACGCAGACAGCTCCATTCATCAAGCGGCGGCAGCTTCGTGAGTATGGCAATTTTTCGGGCACACCTTCGCACATGCCACACAACCAATGCAGTCATCTGCATTCACAATGGTCATCACCATCATCTCGTCGTCTTCGTCATAGAAGTCATCATCTTCCATATCGACAACGTCGCCACGCTCTACCAGATTGAATACATCGCGTGGACAGACTTTGTAGCAACGGCCGCAGCCAATACAGGTTTCGGCGTTCAGATCGGTGACGAATTCCGGCACCCACTCTGCTCCACCCCGGGTCCGCCCGGTAATTTTATCGCTCATGACGACCTCCTCTCTCATAAATTCATCGTTAGGAAACTCCTGAAAAATTACCTGCCTTGCCTGCGGGGATTAAACCGGACTGAAAGTGCTCATTTACACGGTGTAAATTCTGTCTTTCTGTTCCGTCTTTTCCTGCCACAAACTGCTTTAGTTACATTTTTCAGAAGTTGCTTCGCAAGGATCAATCTCAAGCGCTTTCTGCTTCGGCGCTGGCTTCATCAAACAGCTTCTGTGCCTCTGCCCAGGCTTCGCAGGCCGCGATGGCTTCCTGAGCCAATGCGGGCAGCTGGTCGTACTCAGTCCAGTAGGTATCCTCTACCAGATCGTGAATTTTTGAGGCGATATCCGATGCCAGACGCTTCTTCTTGCTGGCATCTTTGCGCAGTGTTTTCAGTTCATCAGACATAGGTTTCTCCTTATCTTTCTGCGAAATCAGAGCTTGGCGACATCACGGTGATCGGTGACGAACGACAGTGCTTTAGTGGTGATTTTTTCCACTTCTTCGGTCAGTTTTTCGATGGAGTCGAAACCAAAGCGGTGCACATCACGCAGGGTTTTATCCACCACAATGAGTTTGCCGATGCTGATGATGGCGCGGCCAAAACCTTCATGTGACAGGTTGATCATGGGCACGGCCATCAGTCCGCATTCCTGTTCGATCAGAGTGGCAATGGCGTTGTAATAGGCCTTCACGCGCGAGATGGTGGTTTCGTCCGGATCACCCACGACCGGGATTTCACGACGCTGGGCCTTGGTCAGAATCATAGGTGCGATGACTTTTTCATCCGTCCAGGTGTCGTAGGTGCCGTAACTGTCCATTGCACGTAACTGGGTTACGATCTGACGCACGACTGGGGCGGACATATCCACCGCTTCGGCTGTAGCTTCTGTACTCATCTTGTGTACTCCCGGCGTCCGTTCACCACGGTGCCTTTTCTGGTTTAGTAAATGGTCCGGATTTCCGGATTATTCATTCCACCCTTCGGCTTCCATATCATCAAAGCGCGATGGGGCATTCAGGGTTTTGCTGCGCATGGCTTTGGCCAGCCAGCCTGAGGGGCCCAGCAGAACTTCTTTCTGCAATGACTCCAGTAATTCGTCGATGCGTGCGCCCTCGTGAATTTTTACCGGCTGCACACCCATCTCTATCAACTGACGTACGGCAGATGCACCACAGGCCCGGCAATACACGGCGACACAGTCTTTCAGCAGCGCCAGCTTTTCTTTCAGCTTGTCTTCGTTGCCGTCCTGTTCCAGTTCACCGAATTCGGCTACCTGCAGCAGCCAGGTGTCATCCGGGTTGATGCCGTAGACAGCAAAGGCCGTTGCTGAGCCAAAATGCTGATCAACGAATTCCCGGTCTGAGGTGGCAAATGCCACTTTCAGCACACTCTCCGGGTGATCATCAATCACCTGCAGACTTCGGGTCACGGTCATGACGCGTTCCTCAAGCGGATCAGTGATTAATACAGCCCTGCACCGGTTCGTCGTGTTTCTGTGAATACACGGAGTAATACGGTGGTACGTCTTCGTGTTTGGTCAGCTTTAAATTGGCCAGATCAAACAAGGTCTGGGAGGTTCCCCGGTAACCAAACCAGCAGCGCTGGAACCCACCCAACAGGTCATACTGAGGGAAGCCGGCACGCAGAATCGGAATACCCAGGCGCTCTGCCGTAGCGACACCATGGCTGTTGGTAATCAGGATCTGAGCGGCGCTGGCTCGCGCGGTTTTTTCCACCTCTTCCAGATCACCAACCATCGGATTTACCTTATCCAGAGCCTGCACACCCGGGCTCATGGTCGGTACCACCAGGCTGGTCACATCGCCTCCCATGGCCTGTACCAGACGGGTGAACCCCGCGACCAGATCACCATCACCGGCCACCGCCACACGGGTGGTACCCAACATAAAGTGCGTATCCAGCATGGCGTCCTGCAGTTGACGGCGATGGCGCTGATAGCGCTCCGGCACCGGTTCACCACTGAGCCCGTGCAGACACATTAACCAGTCGTCGTTGGCATCCAATCCGATCAGGTGACCAAAACAGTGGGCTTTCAGGCCGACGCGCTCACCAAATTCTTCGGCCACACTGTGCAGGCTCTCCCCGATGGCCAGCACCGCAATGCTGTCGCCGGCTGTCGCGATTTCGTCCACGGTCACACCACCGGTGGTCAGTGGGTTGAACGAGGCCTCTTCCAGGTGGCCATCGAGCGAGCCGGACACATCCGGAATCAACAGCGGACGCAGACCGAAGGCACTGATGCTGTCCTGCACATATTCAAGATCCCCCGGAGTCAGGTTGGCACCGCACAGCACGGTGACCTGACGGCGGCGGCTGCCGGGTTTGGCTGTACCGTCCGGCACCAGAGTTTTCAGCATGCCTTTTACCGCAATGGCAAACCCGGTCTCGAAGCTGCCTTTAAAATCCGGTGTACTGACGAGCACCACGGGAATATCGTCGTACTCCTCGTGCTTTTTGCGGAAGTTGTATAACCCGCTGTTCAGGTCAGCACCCTGAGTTTCGGCCAGCCCGGTAGTGGCTACACCAATCAGATCCGGCTGATTTTTATCGCAAATGGTTTTCAGCGCTTCAGTGATGTTGTCATCAGCGCCCATTACCGAGGTCACCTGATCCATTGCGGTGGTCTGCAGCGGTACCGGCTCGCGGAAATGCCGTACAAAAAATACTTTGGCAAAGGCAGTACAGCCCTGAGAGCCGTGCATCAGTGGCACTGCACCTTTTACGCCGAGAAAGGCCAGTGTCGCGCCTATGGTCTGGCTGGTTTTCAGCGGGCTGACGGAAAGCGCTTTCTGGCGCTTTTTCACGCTCATGAGGCTTTCCTTTCATCAGATTCTGATGCGGATGATTCATTCATGGTGACCGGAATACCTTTGGCCGCTGTTGCCCAGGGCTCAGGGCGGCGTACTGCTTCCCAGACCGGGCTTTCCAGCGTCAGTGCCAGCTGCTTCACCAGCTCCAGCATGCCGTCGTAACCGGCGTAACCGAACTCGCGTTCCTGATTAATATCGAGGAAAGGAATACGCGCTTTCAGCGCGGTGTACATATTGCGGCCACCGGCAATCAGGATGTCGGCTTTGTATTCTTCAACGGTTTTCAGCAGCGCGCGTGGGTTACCTTCGTCGAGCATTTTGACGTCGTCACCCATGAGTTCGCGGATGCGCTGCTTGTCTTCTTCGGTGGATTTTTTCGCACCGGTCGCCACCACTTTCATACCCAGATCCTGCAACGCAGAAATCACTGACCAGGATTTCACACCGCCGGTGTAGAGCAGCACGCGTTTGCCCTGCAGGCGCTCACGCCAGGGCTCCAGCTCTTTGCGGATGCGCACTTCTTCACGGGCAATCAGGGCCTCGGTACGCTCAGTTAAATCCGGGTCATTAATGATTCTGGCGAAATCACGCAATGACTGAGACGTATCGGTGATGCCGTAAAAACTGCCCTCAAACCACGGCGTCTGATAACGGTCCTGCAGTTTACGCGCGACATTCAGCATGGCCTTGGAGCAGACCATCATGTTCACTTCGGCGCGGTGCATGGTCTGCACTTCATGGAAGCGGGCATCACCGGACAGAGTGCACAGTACGCGCAGACCTAACTCATCCAGCAGTGGCAGAACAAACCAGAACTCACCGGCAATGTTGTATTCACCAATTAAATTCACATCGTGAATCTTTTTACCGTCGGATTCCCATTCCGGCTTTTTCGGCTCTGGCTCACGGGTGCCGATCACATACTTGACCATGGCCTCACCGGCGATGCGGTTACCGAGGTTTTTGGTGCCGTAAAATCCCGCGGCATCAACCGGCACAATGGGCACACCCCAACGTTCTTCGGCGGCTTTACACACGGCATCGACGTCGTCACCGATCAATGCCGGCACGCAGGTGTTATAGACAAACACGGCTTCCGGGCTGTGTTCTTCGATCGTCTGTTTAATCGAATGGAACAGGCGTTTTTCACCACGGCCCATAATCACATCCTGCTCCGTCAGGTCGGTGGTCATACCAATTTTGTACAGAGTCGGACCACTGGAGCGGGTACCGCGGTTATCCCAGGAGCTGCCGGCACAGGCAATGGGGCCGTGGACCACATGGGCGACATCAGCGATGGGCAGTAACGCAATCTGAGCACCGTCAAAAGCACAGCCGCCATCCGTCGCACCGGGCTTGGGTTTGGCACAACCGGATTTCTCCTTTTTGTTGTGCTCGCAGGCCGGTTCATCGAGCAATTCGGCGATGTCTTTGGCTTTCATCGGTACCCCCTGCTGGATTCATAGAACGGATGTCATCGTTCTGTAGCAGGTGCAAACCTGAGGCCAGAGGGTTAAGCCATTGATTCAGAAAGGTTTGTAGCAGGAAAGGCTATGTCACAAATACGACAAGCCAGAAATGTTGGAAGAATTATGACAATGCGGGATTGTTGGGGTTGTGACATGAACTAAGGGGCTTTGCTTAGCCCCCTCCGCAGATGAAGCGGCGCACTTTTCCCTGTCCCTGCTCATCCAGATATAACGTTACTCTGGCACCCAGATAGAGGATATTGTCGTCACTGAACTGGGGTGGTGCTGTGCATTCGGGCGCAGAACCCTCCCCTTTGAATAAACATCCCTGCTTCAGAGCAAAGACCAGATTCTCATAGCAGTCAGGCTTTACTTGTATCTCCAGCTGAAACCCCTGATACCCTGTTAAACCGCCAAAACCAATGACTGAGTGCTCATTGAAAAAATCCGGCAATTCCTGATCTTTTTTGTTTTCTAATGTCTGCAGAAAATCACCATATTCCCACAACATCGCTGAATGGCAATCGCTCGGGTCGGGGCACTGGCCTGCAGAAAGAAAGGAGGGTATTAAAACTAAGACGAGTAAGCGGTGTTTCATCCTGAATATCACCCATAGTATAAACGGAGAGACTGTTTTTTATCCGGCTTACAGATCCCGCGAGTCGAAGGCGACCTCCACAAATCGCGGGATCTGTCAGTTCTCTAGCCGATAGCCAACCATTTTTTTATTTTTTATACAGAGCTTCGATGGTTGCGGTTTCAATCGCATTCGCATTGATCATATATCCCGCCAGCGCACCTGAGGCATCTTCCGGCAGTTCCAGCTTCTCCACCTTCAATGCATGCAGGGTGAACTGGTAGCGATGCGCTTTATCCCCTACCGGAGGGCAGGCACCACCAAAACCACGGCTGCCGTAATCGTTCACAATCTGCATGCTGCCTTCGGGCATCATGTTCTTTCCGACACTGCCTGCACCGGTTTTCAGCTCAGTGACATCCGCCGGGATATTCACCGCCTGCCAGTGCCACCAGCCGCTGCCGGTCGGGGCATCCGGGTCATAGACGGTCAGGGCAAAGCTTCTGGTGCCTTCTGGGGCACCGCTCCACGCCAGCTGCGGTGAGGTGTTACCACCTTCACAACCAAAACCCACAAACTCCTGTGCGTCTGGCATCATTTCGCCTTCCGCGATATCCGTGCTGGTCAGGGTAAAGTCTGCGGCGTAAGAAATTACAGGTACGAAGACCGCCAGACACAGCGATGCGTTGATCATCTTGTTCATAACAACTCCCGAAAAGTGGACGGGGTTACTTTACCCCAAACGGATCTCTTGTTCAGTGCCTGCTGCCTGTACCCTTTTTACGGCCGTTGCCAGACGCTGCTGTGGCATTGCCGACGATGCCATTATCCACTTCGCCGGTGCGGTGAATAAACCGGGACTGAAGTGGATATACGTCCGCCATGGCAAAAGTCATTAACTGCACTAGCCTTAGGGAAAATGCGAGACATCAGGACGTCCAGCTATGAACCACTTCCTCGGCCGTTTTACCATCGGTAAAAAGCTGCTGTTACCTGTCATTATCCAGGTTATTCTCATTGTCATCGTTGTCGCGGTGTATGTCCGTAATCTCAGTGTCGTTGACGTTGCCAGAGTCGAAATTTCGGATCTCAACCATCTGAGCCACCAGCTCAGTAACCTGTCACTGGGGATTGACGCCTTTCTGAGTGACGAGCTTCCGGCCTCAGAGATTCTGGCTGAGATCAGAACCCTGCGGACCAGTCTGACCGAAAGCGTCGACGCCACTCTGAGCGAGGATCTGCTTGCCATCGAAGAGCGCATCGGGGCTCTGGAAGCACACTTTGCTCAGACCCGCGAGATCATCGCTGAGATGGAAGAGCGCACTCAGCTTTCCATCAGTCAGTCGAACAGCTACATCCATGCCGTCAGTGAGCGGCTGGCCGGGGAAGATACCCGGGCAGACGTGTCGACACTGGAACGTCAGGTCATCACCGGAGCTCTGCTGAACACCACCAGAAACTACGAAACCCAGCGGATGTTCAGCAAGCTGCTGCAGAATGAGATAGAGCCTCAGACAGCGCGCGAGCACATGGAAAAGAAGCTGCACAATACCCGCACCGACATCGGGTTGCTGGAAGGCACGCCGTTTCAGTCGAAGGCACAGGCCGGTCTGGTGACCAACCTGCGTATTCAGGAACTGCTGGAAATGTACCTGAGCGTGCGTGAGCAGAATCTGGCGGATCATCAGGCCATCCGCGACCTGATCCAGAAACTCTCCAACGACACCGAGAAAAGCATTGGGGACGCCATCCACGGCAATTTTGAGTCACTGATCAGCAGCATGGTGAGCATTATTCTGATCATGCTGGCCGGCATTGCGTTTGCGGCCCTGTGCTCTGTTCTGATCGGCCGGACGGTCACCCGCAGCATCAACCGCCTGATTAAACTGATCACCGGTCTGGCACAGTCCGGAGGTGACCTGACCTTCCGCATCGGCATCGATGGTAAAGACGAAGTTGCCAGCCTTGCCACCCAGCTGAACCATTTTCTGGAAAGCCTGCAGACCCTGTTCACCGCTATCAGCAAAGCCGGTCATAGCATGATGAGCAGCGCCGAACAGGCCTTGATGAGTACCCGTAACTGCTCAAACATCATGGAACGCCAGAGCTCAAAAACCGCGGAAGTAACCAACTCAGTGAAGGCTCTGGAGAGCTCAGTCCGCGATGTCTCAGAGAACACCGCTCAGGCCGCTGCCTCAGTCACCACCACCAATCAGGCGTCTGACCGGGTGACCTCCAGTGTGCACCAGGTGGTTGCTGCCATCAGCAACGCCAATACCCAGTTGGAAAAGGCTACCGGAGCCATTCACACCCTGCAGGCCGACAGCCAGAACATAGGCGGCATTCTGGATGTGATCCGCGGCATCGCGGAACAGACCAATCTGCTGGCCCTGAACGCCGCCATTGAGGCCGCCCGGGCCGGAGAACAGGGACGCGGCTTTGCGGTGGTGGCCGATGAGGTGCGCTCACTGGCACAGCGGACTCAGTCTTCCATCGAAGAGATCAACCGCATGATCACCAAGCTGCAGGAAGCCTCGGATAACGCTACGGTGATCATCGAATCGGGGGGCCGCCAGATCACCTCCAGCGTCTCCGCCAGCCAGCAGGCAGGCGAAGAAGCCAATCAGATTTCCGCCCTGATGACCGATATGTCCAGCCGCATCAGCCAGATTGCGCAGGCAATGCAGGCACAGAGCCAGCTGGCCTCCGGCATCAACAAGGAGATCCTGAGCGTCAAAGACATGGCCGGAGAATCGAACACCTCGTCAACTACAGCCGAGAATGCCGCCAACCAGCAGGTGACCGAAGCGCGTGAGCTGCTGGACCTGATCGGTAAGTTCAGAATCTGACGTCTGCAACGCAGACGTCATCCCCATCCCGGTGGCTACCGAACCCGCCTAACGGTTCTGTCGGTGCAGCTGTAAGAAATTCCCTGCTCATAACGACTCATCCATACCCCGTCATCTCAGAGAGCAGTACATGTCCACCATCCGCTATGTCCCCCTGACAGAGGTCTCACCCCCGGCGCTTCTGACCCTGCTGAATGACCCACAGATCCGCAATCACCTCATTCAGCATCCGCTCTTCAGCACCGACAGCCTGAACGCCTGGATCGACGCCAAAGTGGAAGAGGACCGGTTGCCCGGTTGCCGTGTGCGTGCGGTGCTGAGCAATGAACAGCTGATTGGCTGGTGTGGCCTGCAGCGTAGCGGGGAGGATGCGGAGATGGCGATTGTCATCACACCGGAGGCCTGGGGAACCGGCCCCCGTATCTTCCGCGATCTGCTGGGCTGGGCCGGGGAGCTGGGGCATGAGCAGGTCATCATTCACCTGCTCGACACCCGCCGGGACTACCGCTTCCTGCAAAACAGGGCCACCAGCATACGTTCCACTTCGCTTCTGGACCGCACCTTCACGACCTACGTGCTGCCTGTGCAATAGGTGCTGCAGCTCACCAGGTGCCCGCTCCTCTGCGAGAAGCCGGGTTCCCTCCGGCCAGTTGCTGGCAGAAGGCGCGGTCTGCACTAGCCTTTATCAGAAACCATCCGGAAGTTTGTGCCTATGAACGCATTTTTCTCCAATCTGAGCATCGGCAAAAAACTGCTGTTGCCGGTCGCTCTGCAGGTCATTCTGATTGTTGTTGCCGTGGTCCTGTTTCTTGACAGCCGCGATTCTCTGGGTGAGGCCGAAGAAGAAGTCTCCGTCATCAGCAGCATCAGCCGCAACCTCAACAATCTGTCGCTTATTACCGAAGACTTTATCAATGAGGGTGCTGCGGCCTCAGAGGTACTGACCACCACAAAAGCGGTCAAAGAAAAACTCACGGAAGAAATCGATGCTCCGCTGCTGGAAGGACTGGTCCGCATTGAAGCCAGCGTGACTTCGCTGGATGAAACCTTTAAAGCCAACCAGCAGATCATGACCGACATGTATGACCTCACGGCCAACTCCTCTTCTCAATCCAATTTTTACATCAATGAGATGAGTAAAAATCTGGCCGATGAAACGGCGCGCAATGAGGTCAGCACGCTGGAGCGTCTGGTGATTGCCGGTGCACTGGTCAATACCATCAGCAATTATGAAACCCAGAGAATGTTTTCCGAGCTGTATCAGGGCATCGCATCGGCTGACGAAGCCCGTGTGCACCTGCAGAAGCTGGTCACCAACACCCAGAGCGACGTGAAAAAGCTGGAAGGTACTCCGTTCGCCGATAAGGCCAAAGCTGGTCTCACCGCCAACATGCAACTGCAGTCTCTGCTGGAAACCTTCATTGAAAATCTGGCGCGTATACAGCAGGAAAAAACCGCCGTGCAATATGAAATCCGCGAACTGAGCCGTCAGACTGATCATGTTATCGTGGCTTCCATGTCGGAGAATTTCTCCGATATGACGCAGAACACCATCAATATTCTGATTATTCTTCTTTCCGGTATTGCTGTGGCTGCGGCCGTCTCCCTGTTGCTGGGGCAATCCGTAGTACGCAGCATCACCAAACTCAGACGTCTGGTACAGAATCTGGCCCGCGCGGGCGGTGACCTCACCTACCGTATTGATCTCGATCGCCAGGATGAAATCGGCGGGCTGGCAAAAGGCATCAACGCCTTTCTGGAAAGTCTGCAGCAGCTGTTCGGCGCCATCAGTAAAGCAGGGCATACCATGGTCATGACCTCCGCAGAGGCCACCACCCACACGCACACCTGTTCCGGCATTATGGATCAGCAGGCCAAAGGCGCGGCGCAGATTTCAGAAACCGTGAAGCAGCTGGAAGCCTCGGTACTTGAGGTATCTGAAAATACCCGTCAGGCAGCCGAAGCGGTCGTGCGTACGGATAAATCCACACATCAGGTCGCTGGCAGTATTCAGGCCACGGTGGACTCCATCAGTCGTGCCAGCAGCCAGCTGGAAAAAGCGACTGCAGCCATTCATACCCTGCATTCCGACAGCCAGAACATCGGTGGCATTCTTGACGTCATCCGCTCCATTGCCGATCAGACCAACCTGCTGGCGCTGAACGCCGCCATTGAAGCCGCCCGGGCCGGTGAGCAGGGACGTGGGTTTGCAGTTGTTGCCGATGAAGTGCGTTCTCTGGCGCAACGTACTCAATCGTCGATTGAAGAAATTCAGGCCATGATCACCAAACTGCAGGAAGCCTCGGGCCACGCCACCAGAGTCATTGAAGCCGGTAATGAAGAGATCACCAGCAGCGTGACCTTCAGCCGTCAGGCGGGGGAAGCAGCAACTGGAATTTCTGAGGTGATGTCAGATATGTCCAGCCGGGTTACCCAGATATTCCAGGCGATGCAGGAGCAGAACAAAGTCGCCACCCAGCTCAACAAAGCCATCTGTGAGGTGCGCGAAATGGCGGAGAGCGCGAACACCTCTTCCAGTGCTTCTGAAAAAGCGGCACGTCAGCAGGAAACCGAAGCCCGTCAGCTGCTGACCCTGATCGGTAAATTCACCATCTGATTCCCTCCCCGGGCAGAACCGCATCTGCACAGCAGTGGCAGCCCTGGCCCTGCTGAGGCAGAATGCGGTTTCTTTTTCTGCATCATAGCCCTGCCCATCATGTCGTTCGCATCCTTCGCTGCGGGAGAATCCCGCACCCTGCTCCGCCTTGCTCTGCCGATAATGGCAACCCAACTGGCGATGGTCGGCATGGGCACGCTGGATACCGTGATGTCGGGCTATGTCAGTACGCTGGATCTGGCGGGTGTCGCCATCGGTGCCGCCATCTGGACACCGGTCTGGCTGTTTCTCGCGGGTCTCATGGTCGCCCTGTCATCCTCGGTTGCCCGCGCCAATTCCGCTCAGCGCCACGATGATGTACCCAAACTGCTGCAGGCCGGTATTGTTCTCGGGCTGCTCTGGGGCACCCTGCTCGGCCTGTTGCTGGTGCTGATCGGCTGGGGCCTGCCCCTGTGGATTGAGGATAAAACCAGCGCCGATGTCGCCATGTTTTATCTTCTGGCCATAGCCCCGGCTTTCCCGTCATCCGGGTTATTTCTGGCGCTGCGGTTTCACGCTGAAGCCCTGAACGAACCCGGTCAGGTCACGCGGATCATGCTTACCGGCCTGGCGCTGAACGTACCGCTGAATTTTCTGTTTATTCACGGCATCACACTCGGGGATGTTCAGTTATTGCCCGCTCTGGGCGGTATCGGTTGCGGGGTAGCCAGCTCCGTGGTGTTTACGTTTATGGCGCTGGCGCTGTTGCGTAACACCCGCAAACGCCGCCTGCCTGTGGGTTTTCCGCTGTGGCAGGACGTCTGGTCGCTTGAGGCCTCGCGCAAGCGCAGTCTGATGGAGATGAACCGGATTGGAGTACCCATCGGTATCGCACTGTTTTTTGAAGTCAGCCTGTTCACCGCGACCGCCCTGTTCCTGACCGATCTGGGCCCGGTGGTGGTTGCCGGGCATCAGGTGGCCATCAACGTTTCGTCGATCACCTTTATGTTCCCGCTGAGCATCAGTCTGGCGCTGACTGTGCGTGTCGGTCATTACCTGGGGATGAATGATTTTGCCGGGGCGCGTTACTGTGCCCTGACGGGCATCGGCATGAATCTGGTGATTGCGCTGCTCAATGCCAGCGTCATCTGGCTGGGGGCAGATACGATTGCCAGCCTCTACAGCCCGGACCCGGCGGTCGTCGCCATGGGCGCGTCACTGCTGGTGTATGCCGCACTGTTCCAGATTCCGGACACCATACAGGTGGCCACAGCAGGTGCTCTGCGGGCCTATGAAGACACCTTCGCGGTGATGCTGATTACCTTCGTTGCCTACTGGGTAATCGGCTTCTGCAGCGGCTGGTACCTGGCGTATCTGAGAGATGAACCACTGGGAGCAGCAGGCTTCTGGATCGGCCTGATTATCGGCCTCACCGCCGCCGCCGTGGCACTGATCACACGGCTGCGCATCGTCGGGCAACGGCACATCCGTGCTGCTCAGACCGCCGCCGCCTGATCAGCAGGCTCAGTGTGTGGTGTCGATTTCTATCGGACTCGTCTGACGCCCCACGTCTGTGGCTTCTGCCATCAGACCGGAAAGATAGAAAACCCGGGCGACCGTAGCGATGATGACGGCCAGAACGGCCAGAATCACAAAACCGAGAATACCCATAACACACCTCCCTTGCATGCGTGGCTGAGTGAATGATCCTGCAGAATGGCACCGTCTATCCGGTGCCTCAGATCACACGTTGCCGTGCGTTGCCTGAACACGCTACGCCGGTCTGGTGCGGAAATGAACGACCAGATAAGACGTATCGCGCCAGAAGCGGAAGAGAAATGTAACTGCCGGCTCAGTGCGGGTCGTCAATCTGAACCGGAACCGGGGACTTCTTCAGACCCAGATCGACGGCCTTGGCCATCAGGTAGGACACGACGAATGCCAGACCACCAATGGCTATGATGGGCAGCAGAGCGGTAAGAACAAACACACTGATCACTTTCATGGTAAACCTCCGTTGGTTTTCTGCTCAGAACGCTGGGCAGACCGTAAAAGCTGAATGACTGTACCTGTCAGATACACGCTACGCCTGTCTGTTCGGAATTTGAACGTCTGAAATAGTCTGTTTCGTGCCAGCGCCGAAAAGAAGTGTCAGGCCGTTCACCAGTCAGGCTGGGGGATTCCGGGCAATACGGGTACTCTGTCCCCTTTTAACCGGAGGTCAGGGTATGCCTGCCGCAGGTCTTGCCATCATCGCTACTGGCGCGTTTTTTCTCTTCGGACTGATCACGGGAGTGATCAAGTACCAGCAGATCATGGCCTCGCCCAGGGGCCGTGCTCACATCTATATCGACACCTGCCACCGGGCCTCATTGATGTACGCCTTCGCCTGTTTACTGATCTATCAGTTTGTACTGATCAGCCAGCTGAGCGACTGGCTTGAACTGCTCGCCGTGGTGTTGCTGGTTGTGTATTTCGCTACCGCGGTGATCAGTTATTTTGTGCATGGCATCCGTCAGGATACGAACAACCAGCTGAAGCTTCCTGAGCCTGAACAGCAGACTCAGGTTCAGAAAATGATTCCGCTTTAAATGTGGACACTGATCGCAGCTGAGATCGGTGGCTTTCTTATTCTGTTCTGGGGCGTGATTCTGGAGGCGGGTAAGCTGGGATAAAACGGTTGGCGTGTATCCGCTGGGTTACGCACTGTGGCTAACCCAACCTGCTGGAATTCCTTGCCGCCAGCGCAGCCGGGACGGTCAGAATCAATGACACCACACCCAACAGAATAAACAGTGTAATACTGGAGTCAGCACTGATCTGATCGGCCAGACTCACGAGCAGGACAGAGATCAGATAAACAACTGGGGGAAACCACCAGATTAATCGGTAGCGGGTGATGCTGAAATAAGTGATGGCTGGCAAACCGATAATCACAACCACAGGAAAGATAAAACCCAATACCCGTGGCAGCCTGAAAGACCAGGAAAACGAGAAAAAGATCAGCAGAGAAAAGATCCCGAACGAGATCAGGATTGCGGATGCGGTCAGATAGCGCTTTACAACATCAGGCATATTCAGAGCATTCTTTTCAAACCATACTCACCAGAGGATGGATGGGTTTTCAGAGAAGATCAACGCCACCGACTGAACGGGTAGGTTGGGTTAGCCATCGCATGGCGTAACCCAACATGGATAGTAACCTTCAAGTTGGGTTACGCACGCTGTGCTAACCCAACCTACAAAGCACAACTCTAAAACGCAATTCAGCGCCGTTCCTGATACGGTCGCCAGGTCGTGATGCGATGATCGGTCAGGGGCACGCCGACGGTGAAGTGATACAGCACCTGATAGTCCTCTGCGCTCAGACCCAGAAGGTCGTGCATAAAGTCGTCGTAATAACAGCCGATGCCGGTTCCGCGCAGGCCTTCGGCCTCGGCGTCCAGATAAAGCGTCTGGCCGATTGCACCCGCCTGCCAGAACAACTGACGGTACTGATAAGGCTCAGCTTCAAGACCGCGCATATCGGCGAGCATTCCCAGACTGAAGGCGCTGTCTCCGGCAATCGCCTGCTGGCAGGAAATGTTTGCAGCAGTGCGCTGGGTGCCAGCATTCAACAGGCAATAAAGCCCCAGATGCTCTGGTGCACCATCCACGCTTTCCCAGACAAACTGCTCGCGCATACGGTTCTGAAATTCAGACGATTCGGCATCACGTATCAGCGCATATAACCCGGGTTTAAGGCCATCGACTTTATGCACAAAGACGAACAGATTTATGCCATTAACGGATGGCAGCGCATTCCACGGCGGGCAATGCCTGCGCGCAAGGGTGTGATCGAGCAGGGTGAAAAACGTCTGCTGTGAAATGGCTCCGGCACTCTGATCAAACGCCTGTGCCGAGCGGCGCTGATAAATAATCTGTGCGGCTTTGTCTGTGGCTCTTATCCCCTGTGAAATGATCGCAGGCGTTTCACAATATTCAGGATGATCAGGCGCGGGGCGCTCAAGAATACGGGTTGCCTGCGCAGCCTCTTCTATAACATCCCACTCATAAAAGTGGCGTCTATCCAGAACGTTGGCAATACCCTTCCAGCTGCCTTGTTGTGCCAGAGACAGCCAGTCACTGCCGGTAAGAGAGCCGCTCTTACCCCCACTGAGAGTGATCAGACAATCCGGATGTTCGGCCTCTGCTCCCTCAGGATAATCCTCAGCGCGATCAATGCCTGTCAGCGCAGCAAGTTCATCATCCGTAATCATCAGTGGCCGGATATCCGCCGCATTCACACCCAGCGTCGCAGCAGCATAACTGACGGACGCCAGCGCATGCCCGACGTCGTGCTGACAGTAACGGAAGGCGCGCTCGCCGTATTTCCAGGCCTCGCGCCAGTGCACCGAGGTGAAACCGAGCGCCAGTGAGGGTGAGTCAGAATTCACTGAGGTAAAACAGCAGCGCAGTTCCAGCGCATGCAGATCGGCGCGGTAGTGGTACACACCATCAACCAGACCATCCACGCCCGATGCCAGTACATAGCATTCTGTGGGGTGCAGATTGCCGCTCGACGGATTGACCCGCAGCGACCAGCTGGAACCACCGTATTGCTTCCACGCCGACAAGGCCAGCGACAGTTCAAGCAGACACCCGACATCCCGCACTGTGGTCAGAGAGCGGTCTCCGCTGTCCTGCCAGAGGCTGGCCCAGGTTGATGGGGCCTGCATACCCTCCAATGGCAGGGCGACAATATCGCAGCCGTCATAGCGGCGGAACGGATCTGGCTGGGCTTCCCAGTCAATGCTTGCCGGGCCTTTGGCATAGGCGTCCGGGCGGTGTTTTGTCCGCCTGTGATACTCAAGAATATCCACAAGGCTTCTCAGTGTGTGGTCGGTGGCTCGGCGGTAATTTCGTCCGGCAGACAGGTCACCAGCGCCAGACCGCCATTGGCATCTTCAAAGCCAACCAGAAACACTTCCTGCGACGGGTCTTCTTCCAGGTGGCCGGTATTCACCAGCATCCCCATGGTGCCCGGCTCAGCAAATACCTGATTTTCAGGATAACCCGGCACGGAGCCGTCGTTGATGATGGTGGTTGCGGCAAATACCGCATCGCCTTTTTCGAATGCACTCATGGTTGTTTCCTTTGCTACACGACGTTGAAAGTCTGTCCCGAACCGAATTTTGTGAACTTCCTGTTGTCGGATGTGCGACAAAACTGCCTCGGGCCTGTCACTCAGCTTTTTACGCCCCGGTTAATACTGTGAAAAATCACCAGAAAAATCAGGAGCATGTAAAGACTGCAACTAAACCGGGCCTGTCAGGTACAAAACGTGAATCAGGACTTAATTATCCAGAGCAAGAGCTCTGCCACCTTTCAGACAAGAGACTTCAAGAAGAGGTCATACACAATGAACATGATCAGAAATATGAATACCCGCAGCCTGCGCCCACAGACATTTCAATGGTTACTGGAGCAGGGGTTTAATCCGTCCTGCCCTGCATACCCGGCCCGTTATCAGGATACCCCGCTGATTCTCGCCAGCCGTCGCGGCCGCGAAGATGTCGTTACCGACCTGCTGACCCTGTCCGCTGAAGAAATCGCGCTGAATCACCGTAATATGGATGGCACCAATGCTCTGTGGGCGGCCATCGTTGCAGACAGTTTTCCGATTGCCGAAAAACTGCTGACCGCCGGTATCGATCTGGATAACATCAATGAAAATGGCGCAACAGCCCTGATGTACGCCTCGTCAGCCGGTAAAACCGAGTGGGTAAAATTCCTGCTGGAGAACGGCGCCGACACCACAGCCGAAACCCCGGAGGGCTTTACCGCTCTGGATCTGGCCAGCAGTGTGGGCTGTCTGCGTTTGCTGCGTCCGGCACGTAAAACTGCCTGATACCCAGGTATTCGCAGCGCAGGGCGATGGGTAAAAAAGAAACCTTAATAAAGAAGGTGAGCGTGGCCGTAAGACATCCGCTGAGCGCAGGCAAGCGCTTAACAAAGCGTTTATTGAAAAAGCCCGGCAGAGCCGCCGTGGTTCTGTTCAGCCTCTGTACCGGGCTGAGCCTGAGTCACGCCGGTATCGCTGCCGAGGCTCTGGTTGCTGTGGCCTCCAACTTCACCGCCCCGGCGAAAGATCTGGCCGCCATGTTTGAAAAAGACACCGGCCACAAGATCACGCTCAGTTTCGGCTCGTCCGGCAAAATGCTGGCGCAGATCGTCAACGGTGCACCTTACGATGTGTTTATGTCGGCGGATCAGGCAAAACCTGAAAAGCTGGAGCATGATGGGCTGGCGGTGAAAGGAACGCGCTTCACTTATGCACTGGGCACTCTGGCACTCTGGACCGCCGACAGTGGTTCATCTGCAGAAGCCATTCTGCGCAACGACCAGTATCAGCACATCGCTATCGCCAACCCGCGTCTGGCGCCTTACGGCGTGGCCGCCGAACAGGTGCTGGAACATCTCGACCTCACCGGCAGCAGCCAACCCCGTCGGGTAATGGGTGAGAACATTACCCAGACCTGGCAGTTCATCGCCAGTGGTAATGCCGAAATCGGCTTTGTTGCTCTGTCGCAGGTTATGAAAGACGGCAGTATTACATCCGGAAATGCCTGGATAATTCCGCCGGAATATTATCAGCCGGTAAAGCAGGACGCCGTTCTGCTGAAGCGCGCCGTGCAGAACGACGCCGCAACCGCCTGGCTTGCGTACCTGCAGTCTGAAAATGCCGCGGTTATTCTGCAGCGTTACGGCTACGGCAACTTCCCGGTAACGCCCTGAGCACAGAGCAGCGCCGCGCAATACGGGCGACAGAATCGACCATCGCCCTTCACCTTGCCGGGTTATTCGGCGATGATGCCAGACAGATATTGTTTATTCTGAGCAGGGAGGCGGACACCCGCCGTTATGCATCTGTCCGATTCTGATCTCAGTGCCATCTGGCTGACGCTGAAACTGGCAACCCTGGTTACCCTGATTCTGCTCGTGGTAGCCACCCCCATCGCCCTGTGGCTGAGCCGCAGCCAGAGCCGCTTTACCGGTGTGGTCAGCGCCGTGGTTGCCCTGCCGCTGGTGCTGCCTCCCAGTGTGCTGGGGTTTTATCTGCTGATTGCCATGGGCCCTAATGGCCCGCTCGGGCAATTCACACAGTCGCTCGGCCTGGGGACCTTGCCTTTCACCTTTACCGGGCTGGTTGTGGCCTCAGTGATTTATTCCCTGCCCTTTGTTGTACAGCCCATTCAGAACGCGTTAACCGCTCTGGGTAAACGCCCCGGCGAGGTCGCTGCGACCTTAGGCGCTGGCCCCATCGACAGCTTTTTCCACGTCACCCTGCCACTGGCGAAACCGGGGTTTTTAACCGCTGCCGTTCTCGGCTTTACCCATACCGTCGGCGAATTCGGCGTTGTACTCATGATCGGCGGTAATATTCCGGACCAGACCCGGGTGATTTCGGTGCAGATTTACGACCACGTCGAAGCCCTGAATTACGGTCAGGCGCACACATTATCCGGACTGATGGTGGCGTTCGCCTTTATTGTGCTGCTGGCACTCTATGGCCTGCGCCGCCGGAATAAACAGGGAGGTGGATCATGGCTGTGAACAGCGCAGACCGCATCCGCGCCCGCGTGCTCCTGCAACGCAGTGACTTCACCCTGAATGCCGACCTGCACTTACCCGGCACGGGTTTCAGCGTACTGTTCGGTCATTCCGGTTCCGGCAAAACCACCCTGTTGCGTTGCATTGCCGGGCTGGAAAAAGCCGCTGCCGAGATCGCTCTGGGCGATGAGGTGTGGCAGTCAGACACCGTATTTATTCCGGTGCATCAGCGGCCTCTGGCTTATGTTTTTCAGGAGGCCAGCCTGTTCGATCATCTGAGTGCACAGGGCAACCTCGACTTTGCCGTCAAACGCGCGCGCCAGCCGGTGAGCCAGAGTGAAAAAAGCGCCATTATTGAATTGCTCGGCATAGGCCATACCCTGCAACGTTACCCGGCCAATTTATCCGGCGGTGAACGCCAGCGCGTTGCCATCGCCCGCGCCCTGCTGAGCAAACCGCGCCTGCTGCTGATGGACGAACCACTGGCCGCGCTCGATGAACAGCGCAAGCAGGAGATCCTGCCCTATCTGGAATCCCTGCGCTCTGAATTCTCCCTGCCGGTGATTTACGTTACGCACTCGGTGAATGAAGTCGCCCGACTGGCCGACCATTTAATTGCCATGGAAAACGGTAATGTCATGGCTCAGGGTTCGCTGGAAGAAACCCTCGCCGACCCGGACTTTCCGCTGCAGCTGGGTGAAGAAGCCGGCGTCGTGCTGGATACCTATGTCACCGCGCTGGACCCGCAATGGCATCTTGCCCAATTTGAAGTGGGCAACGGCTTTGGTATCTGGATACGCGACAGCGGCCACCGCAAAGGTGATATGGCGCGCCTGCGTATCCTCGCCCGCGATGTCAGTCTGGCCGTGTCACCTCAGAGTGAAACCAGTATTCAGAACGCTCTGCCCTGCACTGTGGAAGCCATCACCAGCGATAACCATGACGCGCTGGCACTGGTGAAAGTGCGGGTGGGTGATGCGCCGTTATTATCGAGGATGACGCGCCGGTCAGTGGCCAGTCTGCAGTTAGAGCCCGGTAAGGTAATGTGGGCGCAGGTGAAGTCAGCGGGGTTGGTTTAATATTACATTTTAAAAAATCATAAAAAGGATATTCATATGAAAAAAACATGGGAAGATGAATTAAACACAACCTTAAATATTGTTTACGATATCTTTGGTCCAATTCCGGAAATCATAATCCGTGAAGAACAGAGTACGTCAATGTATAGAATGATGAAACTATACAATGACAAAGGCATACCTCTAGTTGACATTGATGCAAAGACGTTCATTGGTAACGAAGTGGCAGCAGAAATTTATTTAAGCTCAATGCTTCCGAAAAAAATTACTCTTCAACTTTCTACTTTAAAAAACGATCAGTTTAAATGGTCAAGCACGAGCAATGAAAGTACAACGGAAAACATTAGAAACTATATAGTTGAAGCATACCAATTCGTAGAGAATCTATAAAAACAGCCATAAGGATAACCGCCCGTAGTTTTCATAACTAGAAATAGGTATCCTGCGATATGAGGTATTTACCTTCAATCTAAGATCTGCGTCATTACGCTCCCGGGAGGACGGCATCCTCCCGGCGCTGGCCCACCCACCTGCTTCGCGCTTTCCTGGGCCGTGTTTCCTCATTTACTGGTCTCTTACCGGACCGGGACTGAGCAGCCTCCCTGCTGCCAGCCCCTTGCTCGACATCCATGTCTCGCATTCCGGACGAGACTGCATAAATTTCGGCGGCCCCAGAGGCGCATTTTCAACCAGCAACATTTTCCTTCAGGAATAACAACACTGAGGGAATCGACTCTGAAGTTTTTGAGTTTACGAAGTTTAGGCTCTCAGTGATTTGAGTGTGAGCCCTACGTGTCTGGTTGAACGTGCGCCTGCTGCGAGCCACGGCGTTCAAAAACAAGCTGACCGTCGAACATGGATGTTTGTAGGGGTATTACCGGCTTGCCGAATAAATAATACGGAGTGCTGTCATTGAATACCGAACCTAAAAAAACGGGGCCATCAGGCCCCGTTTTTATTCCGACGTTTTGAATGCTTCAGATCACTGCGGAGCAGGCGCTTCAAAGTCGGTCGGGGTCTTACGGAAACCCGGGCACCAGTAAACGTCTTCACCGATAGTAGCGCGGACCGGGTACAGGTGCGGACCACGGTGAGACAGCTGGTTCACAGTAAAGGAACCTGTGTATTCGCCATCGCCGTCCAGGTCGTACATGTTAACCACAGGCACCAGGCTGATGCTGTAGGCCGTCATGGTCACGCCCGGTTCAGTCAGGTTGAGCTTGGCGTGTACGGTCACTTCGTCACCGGCGTTGGCGGTGGTCGGCGTTACCCAGCACTTAAGCGCCTGCTCACAGTCTTCCACGATGACGTCTTCCGGGTAAAACGGGTCAATACTCAGGCCGATTTCACTGTAGAGACCAACGCCCGGTGCACCAGAGCCGTAGATACCTTCAAACTGGAGTGTGATGTCGTAGTTGGCGGTCATGCCCACGGCGACGGTGATAGTCTCTGAATCCTTCAGTGCGCCGTCATCCCATACCTGAAATTCAATTTCGTCGAAGCCGGTGCCGGTGTCGTTATCAACACCAGTGACTTCACCACGGATGCGGTAGATGTTGTAGGTACACTGCTCAAGGCCGATGTACTGCTGTGCGGAGTAAATGTCGTAGGTACCCACAGCGGTCGGAGAGGCCAGACGTTCAACTTTAGCGGCCATGCGGTCAGACAGGTTACCGGCGTGTGCAGTGGTTGCGAGCCCCAGCAGAACTGGGATAAGAATGGTCTTTTTCATTATTTTTCCCTCTTTAACTATCCTTGAATGCTTCAGCGGGCGCTGAAGCATGGGCACTCTACCCAGCACAGATGACAACAACAAGTTGCTAAAAGTGACTCAGGACATGGATCGTACTTTTGTCAGGAAAAATAAAACAAAGCGGCCATTCAAACGCCTGATTAAATACTTTTTTATGAGTTATTTTTTGATCAACTCATTATTTAAAATTAAATAATCCGGTAAGCATCCATTCTGAATCTTGCGTTACGTTTTCAGCTTCTGATTTTGAACCGGCTCAGCCGAAGGTGTGAAGCAAAGCAGAAAGGTGCGCATCACTGTTTGATGCGCAGCCCCAGGTCTTCTTCTGCAAGGCGGATGAGTTCGGCATCCAATGGTGGCGGCGTCAGGTCGAGCCCGGCCGAAAGGGTCTGGAAAACGGTTTTCAGCACGGCCACCCGGGCATACCATTTCTTATCGCCGGGAATCACATGCCAGGGCGAAGCTTCGGTGGAGGTATAGCGCAGCATGTCATTGATGGCTTCATGGTACTGGGGCCAGAGTTCACGGTTACGGATATCGTCGGGGGTGAGCTTCCATTGTTTGACCGGGTTATTGAGCCGCTCTGAAAAGCGTTTAAGCTGCTCTTCCGGTGTGATGTGCAGAAAGATTTTTACAATGCGCACGCCGTCGTCTGTGAGAGTACGCTCGAACTCATTCATTTCCTGATAGGCACGTTCCCAGGTGGCATCAGGGATGAGTTTTTCTACCCGTTCAACCAATACCCGTTCGTACCAGGAGCGGTCAAAAATAGCCATGCTGCCACCGGCGGGCAGACGTGACTGAAATCGGTACAGGTAATGACGGCTACGTTCATCGGCCGTGGGTGGGCCGATGGGATAGACGTGGAAACCGCGTGGATCAAGGGGCTGGGTAAGGCGGCGGATAGCCCCGCCTTTACCGCTGGCATCCCAGCCCTGAAACACCACAATGGCCCGCTGCTGCTGATGGAATAAAGCCTGCTGAAGACACAGGAGTTGCTGCTGAACGTCTTTCAGTTCGCGTTCGTAGGTGTCTTTATCTTCATAGCGGGCCTTGCTGAAATCCACGTCTTCCAGCTGCGGCGGCTTACTTTCCAGAACAATGTCAGAGGGTTTGTGCACCGCTCAGTTTTCCTCCAGCAGCCAGCCGAGTGCGGCGGTTTTATCTTCAAAATAACGGGCTTCACCACTGATAAACCAGCTGCCGATTTTCGCGGAATATTCCTGCCATTTTTTATTGCCGTAAATGGCGATTTTAGTGAATTCGTTACCGTGCCTGATGCCGAGTTTAAAATCATCCCACGCGGCACGCAGTTCCCAGCCTTCCATGTCGGTCAGGTCCACGAGTGCTTTGATCTGTGGGTGCTTGATGCCTTCCAGAGCAGAGTCAAGCATAGGGGTCAGCACCTGATAGTCTTCGTGGGTGAGCTTACCCGTCATTTTCAGGTTCAGAAAAAACTCGTTGCCGTGACGCTCCATACCGACGCTCAGGCCGTGCATGTCGTATTTAATCTCTTTGCTCATGAGTCTGTTCTCCGTTATGGCTGGTGCGCAGACCAACCCGGCGACTCTGACGCGGCATCAGAGTGAGGTCGGGACGATTTCACGCATATCCAGCATCATGAAAACGCTGTTCGGATCTTCTTCATAATTCTCAAACGGGCCACACTCAGTAAACCCGTATTTTTTATACAGGGTACGGGCTGGCAGGAAGTAGTCCATCGAACCCGTTTCCAGATAGAGCGTGTGGTAACCCCGTGAAGCCGCTATCTCCAGAATAGCGTCCATCAGAGCCGCGGCGACACCCTGACGCCGGGCTTCTGTGACCGTGCGCATGGATTTGATTTCGCCTTTACCCGCACCCAGTGCTTTGATGGCAACACAGCCCTGAAGTTGCTTTTTACGTCGCGCCGTCAGAAACATGATGTCGGGTTTCATCAGTTTGCTGATGTCCAGTGCGTGTACGCTCTCCGGCGGCGAAGTGGCCAGCATATCGCGCATATGTTCTTCCAGCAGAGCTTTGATGTCGGGCTTGTCCGGTGATTCCGGAAATACTTGCAGCTTGTTAAAAAAATTGAACATGGAGTGTCTCAGTAGCGGCTCAGCGGATGGCGCGGGCGATAAAACGCTGCACCATATCGATTTCCTGTGGCTCACGGATGGCCGGGCTGATAAAGCCGGGTTTGTTGAGGTATTCCTTACTGATCAGACGGGTGATCAGTGGCAGGTGTTCCAGTGACGCTTTGCCCACCAGCAGATTATTGAACTCCGGCTCGTCGCGGTGCGCATTGAGCATCTGATGGAAGCCCTGCAGGTACAGGTAATCTTTGGTGAAACCACCGCCACGGTAGACCCGCGCGGTAATCGTAAAGGCCTGCTCATCACTGGCGCCGTTGCCTTCTTTCAGCAGCAGAAACGTGCGTTTGAAGTCTTTATCGTGAATCATCGACTGCACCGCCAGAACACGCAGCGCCAGAACTTTGAGGCGGTACAGCGTCAGGTTGCCGGACAGGTACTCACACAGAATGGCCAGACCTTCCTGCGTGGTGGTGTTCACCGGCGAGCCCAGTGACATGATTTTCAGCGGCTGCGCCCGGCCATTGAGTGTGGTGGCCAGATGCACCCCCAGCTCGTGGTGCATCAGCGCGTTGGCTTCGGTTTCCGGCACCTGTGCTGCGCTGTTGATCTTCACCGTCGTGCCCGACACCAGCGCATTGGCAATCATACTGTCGTTGAGCTTGATGCTGTACTCGTACCCTTCTGCCTCGGCAAAGGCCTTCATGCGCGCCTGTACCTCAGTAGAATCCAGGAAGTTGCTGTCGCGCGGGTCCATTTCATCGGGTAGGTGCAGGATGAAGTTGGCGTTGCCGATGTCTTTATCATTCGGCTCACCGTAGTAACGCAGGGAGTCGTATAGAAACTCCGGCGTACCGATGGATTTGAACTGATCAAGCTTGTCGACGTACGACTCGATCACATCGGTGTAGAGCTGCATCAGATCATTGTCTTCGAGCTTATCGACACGGATGTTGTACAGCTCACGCTTTTTGGCGAACAGATCAAGATCCGGTTCTGAATAGACGAACTCCGGATTGACCGAGTAGTTGGACCCGAAGAAAGCCGCCTTCTGCTCGCGGTAGTTCAGTGGCGCTACCGCCTCAAGAATGTCGATGCCCGAAACGCACTTGTAGAGTTCGTCATCGATCTGACTGATGGTTCCTGAGACGAAGGGGGATGCATTCATGGGGCAGCGCCTGAAAGGGGTCGGGAAAGGTCAGAATGCCTGAAAATGGGGGGCTGTGCCAGACTGGAGGTCAGCTTGGTACGGATACTCTCACGCTGTCATCCACTCGCGTCATCGCGCAACGTCATCCACTCGACGTCATCCACTCGGCGTCATCCACTCGACGTCATCCACTCGACGTCATCCACTCGGCGTCATCCACTCGGCGTCATCCCGCGACTTGATCGCGGG
>DBNK01000010.1:0-13158 GCA_002298335.1 Thalassolituus sp. UBA674 | reverse complement strand
TCATCCACTCGGCGTCATCCACTCGGCGTCATCCCGCGACTTGATCGCGGGATCCATAAAGACATTGCTGTAAGAATAAAAAGACTGGATACCGCGACTTGTCGGCAAGCTCCGCATATCTCGGGATGACGGCTATTTATATTCCTGAGATTTAATCTTTTTCTGTTGCTCCCTGGGGGACTGCATCCCCCGGGCACATGCCCGTCCCCGGTGTGCCGGCCCAGCCTACTTCGCGCTTTTCTGGGCCGTGTCTCCTCATTTATTGGCCTCTTACCGGACCGGGGATGAGCAGCATCCTTGCTGCCCCCCCCTTGCTCGACATCCATGTCTCGCATTCCGGACGAGTCTGCATAAATCTCGGCGGCCCCAGAGGCGCATTTTCAACCAGCGACACTTGCTCATGAAAAATACAGCACTGGGGGTATTAACTCTTGCGAATTGTGAAGTTAAGGCTCCCAGTGCTGTAACTTCGAATACGATGTTTCTGGTGTTGGGGCGCCTAGTGCGAGTCACTGATAGCAAAGAAGAGCAGGCGTGAGGAACAAGGATGTTCCGAGAAGCCCGCTGAGTGCGGGGGCGCCTAGCCAGGACGCCGAATCGGGATGTCGCCGTCGCGATTCTGAAGATATCAGTGAAATAACGAGCACTACAGCGCGAAGCAGGTAGGAGGGCGGGACCGCCTAGGGCGCGCCGGTCGGGACTAGGCGTCCCCATGCCGTCCTCCCAGGAGCGATAATCAAATCAGGGTTTGTGCAATCTGGATTGCTTCGCCTTCGCTCGTAGCTAAATAATTGAAATGAGGAGGATTTCAACAAACGTATAGAGGAAAGGCTTTTATATAAACGCCAATCTGACATGGATCCTGTGGTCAAGCCACAGGATGACGGTGAATACTTTAAAGGAAGTCGGTTTTGGGAGACGATCGTGCGCCACGGGGCTACAGCCCCCCAGGGAGCAATATGAATGATCTCTTTTTTTCTGGATTGCTTTGCATCCGCTCGTAACGAAGTTATCGCAATAATGGGATTTAAATATCCATTTAAAAGACAAAAACCTCAGTCACTCTCCCCCCACAAAAACTCATCAATCTCCTTCATCACAAAGGGATTCGCCTGAATATCCCGCGCGACGGCTTCCGCCTCCTCCCGCGTATACCCATGCAGATTAAAGCTTTTGGTTCCGGCAGGGTCGCCGTCGTAACTGAGTCGGATAACCAGCAGCCAGAGGTCGTCTTCAGCGGTAGGGTGCAGTTCGATGGCGGCTTTGAGGTCACCCTCCAGCTGCTTTAAATAAAATGAGGCTTCGGTGTTCATACGTATCAGGTGTTTATGATTTTTCGTTTACGTAGCGCACCAGTGCGGCATCCATGGTGCTGATGTGCAGGCCAAGCCAACCGGGGAGCTGATCGCTGACATAGGCTTTGGCAAAGCGGATCCGTCCCTGCTCTGCCCGCTGACGGAAGCGCGCCATATCCCCCAGTACACGGGTGTGGTCGGCACTGTGTTCATCCTGCTGCGGGTAGGAGAACAAGGTCATCAGAGTATTTTCGCGTTTGAAGTGAGCATTGAGGTGGTCGTCCAGTTCACAGAACAGAGTAACAAACTCACTGCCTTCGGCCGTTTTCAGGCGCTCCAGCAGTTCCGTTGCTTCGGCGTGGTCGCGGTCGATGATTGCATGGCCGAGCACGGGTTGATTGTGGGCTTCCAGCACATCTGCTGCTGCCGCATCTGTGGCTGTTTCAGTGACACTCATCGTCTTCGTCTCCGGTCAGGCCCGCATAAATACCGCGCACCACACTGCCCCCCACCTGATCGTCCGGGTCGAGCACCTCGAGCTGATTCAGTGCCATGCCGGCCGTCACTAAGTCACCGTGGCGCATGCTGACAAAGCCCAGGGCTTTGAGGGTGTAGAGGAACATGCGCGTAGCGCCGGTGAGCGGGTAACGGTAGTTGATGTCAGCGAGTGAGAGCGTCTGCCAGTCGGGGCTGAATCCGGCGGCGGCGGCGGTTTCGGCCAGTGCTTCGTGAATCAGTACCAGGGATTCATCGGTGCGGAAGGCGTAGGCGTACATTTTGTAGAGGGCTATTTTCACCTCAGTAGCCCGCGGCAGTTCCGCCCGTACCTGATGCAACAGGCGTTCGGCCCGTTGCCAGTCCTGTGCGATGTTTATCGGCTCGCGCAGCAGGCGCTCGGTTTCCATGGATACCTGTAGCTGGCCCGCGAGCGGGGCATCGTCAAACAGGTCGCGTACCAACATGGTCATGCGTCGTCATCCTCAGTCACTGCCACTTTCTTCGGCAACAATCCGGTGTCACGGATGTGTTTTTTAAAGGCTTTCATCACCGGGCGCGCGAGGCGGCTTTCGGCCATCAGACGCAGCTCATAAATATGCAGTGTCAGGCCTTCGCTGAGTTCGCCCTGCATGTCGAGAATGCGGTCCGCTTCACGGATCAGCTGACGCAGGCCCATGTCCAGATGATGACCGGGGCGGAAGCGTATGGCGTCGTACAGTTCGGACATGACGACCTTTTCCTGCTCCGGCATTTTGCATTTGCCATCGAGGATTTTAAGTTTGACCGTCACGATACAATCGATGTCGACCGGGCCCGGCGGATTGTCTTCCAGCCAGCGTTCCACCTCGTGGTTCTGAGGCGCGTATTGGCGGATCAGCAGGGACATGCTTCAGGCCTCTTCCTGCAGACGGCTGGCCGCCACGTCGCGCACTTCACTGTCTTCGTCATTCAGCAGCGCTGGCAGGACATCGACCGGGGCGTTCATCGCCGCTTCAAGGCGGACGGTCCAGTCGGGGTCAGTGAGCATTAACTTAATGTCGTCACCTTCCAGTCGTGAGGCGACGATACGGCGCACTTCCGGCTCCGGGTCCTGCGACATCAGCACGAGACTTTCCGGCGGCAGACGCTCGGCCACACGCTTGCGTACCTGACGGTCTTTATCGCGGATAAAGCGGAACAGACGTCCGGTCGGCAGGCGCGCGACCACATAGGTGCGCACCAGATAATCGACGTCGTCGGCCATCTGCTCCAGCTGCTCAACGGGGATACGGTCAGCGACGGTGATACGCACTTCGCGGTCGGGGTCGTTGATCAGGGCGTGCAGTTCTTCCCGCGGCAGACGGTAGGCCACGGCGCGGCGCACGGCTTCGTCCGGGTCGCGGATCATGGACGACAGTGCCGCCTGCGGTGAATAACGTACGGCGATGGCACGGCGCTCCCAGAAGCCATCCTTGAGGTAATGCGGAGCCAGCTCCGGATTAAAGCGCAGGAAGCGGTCAATCTGCCGGCCACTGTCAACGGCGATACAGATGTCACCCGGCGTGCAGCGCCCGCCCAGCAGCAGGTTCATGCGGTACTGACACATGCGGCAGTTGCCGATGGGTGTCAGATCGTTTTCATCCGGTACCCCGGTATCCTTGCTCATCCGTTACTCCGGCAGGCACTCGGCAAATACGACGCCCGACGCACCGGATTCATCCCGGGTCAGGGTCGAGCAGTGATCGGATGAATTCACCAGATACACATTATACGTTTCGCGTTCCAGATAAGGCTGAACCGGGCTGCAGACATCATCCTCCAGACACCAGGTGAAGTGACGACCCTGATACTGGGCACGCAGCTCAGACAGCACGGCCTCGTTAAGGCCCTTCTGGTCGATAAAATCACACATAGCTAACACGTCATGACGGTTGATCATAAAGCGTTCTCCTTAAGAGTTTTCAGCGCTGTTTGGTCCCGGTTCAGAGCCAGCTGCTCAGAACCTCGCATCAGGTTATCCAGCCACGGCGGCGGACTGCCGGCCATCACATCCTGCAGGCTGGCGAGGTATTCTCCGGCCTGCTTGGGGGCACCCAGTTTGAGTGGGTGAATGCCTGCACGTACCACGCTTGAAGCGGCCGTTGCACCGATAGTGAGTGCACACAACACGGGGCAGTCACTGATCTGCTCGGCGCGGCGATCATAGCGTTCGGCGGGCTTGCCACCGTTGGCGGCATTACGGCTTTCAATCAGGCGGATCTCGGAAACAGATACCTGATAAATCAGAAAGCGGGCGCAGTTTCCGAACGGTGCATCGATACGGTCACCACGGTTACTGGCGCAGGCCACACGGATAGAACCGGGCATATCCCCCGGACGGTACGGCTTGGGCACTGGCACTGTGATACTGAGATCGATGCCCTGCCCGCGCAGCAGGCTCAGAGCCTCGCGCAGCTGTTCATCGGTGAAGTCGCCAAAGGCTTTACCGCCACTCTGGCGTAAGCGTTTCAGACGCAGTTTCTTCACCCGCTCCGGCGACAGGGGTAACCCCACCGCGCGGATTAAAATGCCAATCCACTGATCAAGCGCAACGCCCGGCAAGGCTCGACTGGCCATGCCGATACGGAACGCCATGTCATCAGTGAGGATGGCGGCAGACATCCTTATTCACCAGCGCCCCGGCGGGCACGCACAGTGATCGGCAGGTCTGGCTTACCTGGCATTTTGTCGATGATGAAGCTGGAGCCATCGCCCAGTGTCAGCTCACCGCCCCAGGCGTCTTCTGAATCAAATTCGATGGAGGTGATGGTGTCTTCCAGATCTCTCTTAGGAACGTACAGGGTCATCACACCTTCGTTTTCACGGATCATTACGTTAGGCATACCACTTTCCTCAGGCCCCTTACGACAAAAACCAGCGACCACCAAGGGGACAGGTGACCGCCGGGAGGGTATGGAGAGAAGCAGGATCTCCGCTTCGTATCTCCTTCGCCCGGACAATGCATCCGTTGCGAATTCTGTAAAAACCGGCAGAAAGAATTAACGGGATTTTTTCTGCGGTCATTCCTGCCGGGTCTTGAGAAAAACCGGGCAGGAATGAGGTTTTAAATCGGGAGTAAAGGTGCGACCACACAGAAATGAAACCGCACCTTAACCGCTCGTGGATCCCCGCCTGCGCGGGGATGACGCACTTAAAAACAACTTCAGAAATTCAAATTAAAAATAATTTTTTATCTCTGACTAAGACCGTTACCGGATCTGCGTCCTCTTCAACGTAAAGCCGTTGGCAAGTGGCAGTTCCAAAGTCCGAAGACCGTTGGCGAGAAAGCTGAGGGTAGGAAGAGCTGTTCTCAGGGCGCGCAGCTTACTGAAGTAAGTGAGCACCCGGAGGACAGCTATGACACCGCCTCAGCGACACAGCCAGGTCTTAGCGAACCAGGTCGTAGTTGTAATCGGTGGTCTGCATACCACGGGTTTCATCATCCAGACGCTCAAGAACAGAGTTCACCAGAGTAGTCAGGATCTGCATTGCGCCTTCGTAGCCCAGGGTAGTCTGGCGATGCAGGTGGTGACGGTCGAAGATCGGGAAGCCGATGCGGATCAGCGGTACTTCGAACTCTTCGCCCTTGTACAGGGTGTCACGCTGGATGAACTTGCCGTAGCTGTTACCGATCATGAAGTCAGGCTTGTTGGTGAATACCAGTGAGCGCATGTGCCACAGGTCTTTACCGATGTGAACTTCACAGTCTGCACCTTGTGGGTACTCTTCCAGCATCGCATCCATCATTTTCTTCCAACGCTTGTTGGCGTTGTTAGCGAGGATGTGAGTTGGCTCAGCGCCCAGCTCCAGCAGGAACTTGGTCATGCCTTCGACGTAATCAGGATCACCCCACAGAGCGAACTTCTTGCCGTGCAGCCAGGTGTGGGAGTCAGTCATCATATCAACCAGACGACCACGCTCTTTTTCCAGGCTGGCAGCAATTGGCTTACCGGTGACTTCGCTGACTTTCATCAGGAATTCGTCGGTCCACTGCAGACCCATCGGGATCTTCAGCTTAGGCACATCGTGCTTCCAGGTGTTCTTGATGAACTTCTCGGTTTTAACCAGCTGGTTAGGCTGCAGCAGGATGGTGTTCAGAGCGTTTGGCGCATCTTTCATTTCATCCTGAGTGGTACCACCGGCGTACATACGGAACGTACCGTCTGCTGGGGTATCGAGGATTTCTTCCGGGTCAGACAGCAGGGTGAAATCGACATCCATCTCTTTCATCATGCGCTTGATAACGCGGAAGTTACCCAGGTAGGTTTCGAAGCCCGGGATCAGGTTCAGTTTACCGTTAGAGCCTACTTCTTTGTCTTCCATGAAGTTCAGAGTGAAGTAGCGCGCGATACCTTCAAACATGTTGTCCCAACCCGTTACGTGGCTGCCGACAAAGCTTGGGGTATGAGCGAAAGGCGTCGGATATTCCTGAGGAATATGACCTTCTTTCTTGGAGTTGTTGATGAAGGCGTTAAGGTCGTCACCAATAACTTCAGCCATACAGGTAGTAGACACAGCGATCATGTCTGGCTTGTAGATGGCTTTACAGTTTTCCAGACCGTCTTTCATGTTCTGCTGACCGCCGAATACGGCTGCGTCTTCAGTCATAGAGTCGGACACGCAGGCGATCGGCTCTTTGAAGTGACGGTTGAAGTAAGTACGGAAGTAAGCAACACAGCCCTGAGAACCGTGCACGTATGGCATGGTGTTCTCAAAACCCAGTGAACACAGAACCGCACCCAGTGGCTGACAGGCTTTGGCCGGGTTAACGGTCAGAGCTTCGCGCTGGAAGTTCAGTTCTTTGTACTCTTCAGTGGTCGTCCACAGGAAAGTTTCATCAATTTTTTCCTGGGAATGTGCTTCTTCAAAGCTGGCCTTTTTATTACGCAGAGACTCTTTGTAGTCGTCTTCGCGGAACAGCGGATAGCTTGGTTTAATGTTATCAACATTCTGGCTCATGATATTTTCTCCTCCCGCGCCTGCAATCTCAGGTCTGGCGGGTAAACGGCTGAAGCGGTTCGCTGAAATCTTCTGATCCGCAGGCGGTGTTAAAAATGGATTCGAATGCTCACGTATCATTTATACGCTGCGCTTCTCCATCATTTTTGCCTTGCCTGCGAACCACAATCTGTCCAGCGACCGAGCTTCAGTACATAGTTGAAGTTCGGTTATTTCCTAAGCTCAGGCTGACGCTGCAACCGCGCTGTTGTCTGCTGCTGCATCTTTTTTCCAAGGTGCAACCAGAACTTTCCAGCATGGGTTGTTCAGAGTCATATCCATATCGCGGGCGAAAATGGCGAAGCCATCAAAGCCGTGGTATGGGCCGGAGTAATCCCAGGAGTGCATCTGACGGAAAGGCACACCCATTTTCTGGAAGATGTACTTTTCTTTGATGCCGGAACCGATCAGGTCAGGCTTGACCTTCTTCACGAATTCTTCGAATTCGTAGCCGGTTACGTCGTCATACAGCAGGGTTGAGTCGCCCATTTCTTTCAGGGTACGGTCGTAGTCATCGTTGTGACCGAATTCATAACCGGTACCAACCACTTCCATGCCCAGATCTTCGTAAGCGCCGATCACGTGACGTGGACGCAGACCACCGATGTAGAGCATGACGCGCTTGCCTTCCAGACGTGGACGGAATTTAGCAACAACCGCTTCCCACTCTGGCTGATACTTGGCGATAACTTCTTCGCACTTAGCCTGAATGGTTTCATCAAACTGAGCGGCAATTTTGCGCAGAGATTCGATGGTTTTGGTTGGGCCGAAGAAGTTGTATTCCATCCAGGGAATCTTGTACTTCTCTTCCATATGACGGGAGATGTAGTTCATGGAACGGTAGCAGTGAACCAGGTTCAGTTTGACCTTAGGAGTCAGTTCCATTTCAGAGATGGTACCGTCACCGGACCACTGAGCTACAACGCGCAGACCCATTTCTTCCAGCAGGATACGGGAAGACCAGGCGTCACCACCGATGTTGTAGTCACCGATGATGGCTACGTCGTACGGGGTAGTACCGAAGCTGTCGTCTTCGTCACGGGCATCGAGTACCCAGTCACGGACGGCGTCGTTAGCAATGTGGTGACCCAGAGACTGAGACACACCACGGAAGCCTTCACAGCGAACAGGAACAACGGTCTTGCCGTGCTCTTCGGTTTTCTTTTTGGCAACCGCTTCAATATCGTCACCGATCAGACCGATCGGACATTCTGACTGAATGGAAATACCTTTGTTCAGCGGGAACAGAGTTTCGATCTCATCAATCAGTTTTGCGAGTTTCTTGTCACCGCCGAATACGATGTCTTTCTCCTGGAAGTCAGAAGTAAAGTTCATGGTAACGAAGGTGTTCACACCGGTAGTACCGATGTAGTAGTTACGACGACCTGCACGGCTGTACTGACCGCAACCTACAGGACCGTGAGAGATATGGATCATGTCCTTGATAGGACCCCATACCACACCCTTGGAACCAGCATAGGCACAACCACGGATGGTCATAACACCTGGCAGGGATTTTTTGTTTGAGGTGATACACTTCTTAGACTGCTCTAACGACGGATCGTTAGGAGCAAGGTGCTTCGCACGGTCTTTCTGAGCTTTCTCAGGATAAACCTCGAGCACTTCCTGAATCAAAGATTCAACTTCATCGCGTGACATGGCCATGATGGGCCTCCTTTGGGTAACAGATCGGGTTAAACCCGGATTCCGACGGAGCTAATCTGCTTCGTCCCATACATAATTCGTTTGTTTTGCGTGTCGTACTTATTGCAACCCGGCGGGAGCGGGTGGTTACAGCGCGGCTGTTTTTACGGTTAAGTAAAATTGCTGCACCACCCACGTCCAACACAGGCTTGCTGACTCAGTCAGCCGGAGCGATTAAGCTTCGTCTGCTGCAGTCTTACCAACGATGCTCAGGTCTTCTTCATCCATGATGCCGAATTCCATGAGCAGGTCTTCCAGTTCGTCCATAGTGATAGGCGAAGGAATTACGAACTTCTCGTTAGCCATGATCTTGTTAGCCAGAGCACGGTACTCATCAGCCTGTTTGGCAGATGGGTCATACTCGATAACAGTCATACGACGGATTTCAGCGCGCTGAACCACGTTGTCACGAGGAACGAAGTGGATCATCTGAGTGCCCAGCTTGGCAGCCAGAGCTTCGATCAGCTCGTCTTCGCGGTCAGTGTTACGGCTGTTACAGATCAGGCCTGCCAGACGAACGCCGCCGGAGTTGGCGTACTTCACGATGCCTTTAGAGATGTTGTTAGCGGCGTACATAGCCATCATCTCACCAGAACATACGATGTAGATTTCCTGTGCTTTGTTTTCGCGGATAGGCATAGCGAAGCCACCGCAAACAACGTCACCCAGTACGTCATAGAAAACGAAGTCGAGGTCGTCTTCGTATGCACCTTCCTCTTCGAGGAAGTTAATTGCAGTGATAACACCGCGACCTGCACAGCCAACACCGGGCTCCGGACCGCCTGATTCAACACAGCGAACATCGCCGTAACCGGATTTCAGTACATCTTCCAGTTCGAGATCTTCAACGGTGCCGGCTTCAGCAGCCATTTCCATGATGGTGTTCTGAGCTTTTGAGTGCAGAATCAGACGAGTTGAGTCTGCTTTAGGGTCACAACCCACGATCATTACTTTTTTGCCGGCTTCGGCCAGAGCTGCTACCAGGTTCTGGGTAGTAGTTGATTTACCGATACCGCCTTTGCCGTAAATGGCGCATTGACGCATAGCCATAGTCTTTCTCCTGTGTTGGGGCTTTAGACTTTTGTGCCTCCGATATGAGCATTCATTGCTGACTGCCGGTTCTCCGGCTGCAGACCTGTATCCCTCTCCGAATACACATCAGCCAACAACGGTGTGACTATTGCGAAGCCTGTGCCATCCGCCGCAATAATTATTAAGTTGTTGTTTTTAAAGATATTTTATTTTTGTTGTCGCATTTAATACCGGTTATCTGTCCGACAAAACCACCGCACTTGTCACACACACAACAAACAAAATGAACAACCAACAACGACACAAAGTGGTTATGTCGGATTTTTAACAAAGACATTTTTTGAGAATAAAAAGCACTGGCGCGGAATTTGAAATAACCCTCCGTTGAACACCAGAAATGTATGAAATGCGACAGAGATTTTCTGTCCTTTTTTACCAGACACCTGAATGAATCAGGTCAAGGAGATCACAATGTCTTTAACAGAAGCCCTGCGCAGCCAGCTCATCACCGGACTGGAAGATGGCAGCATCGTTCCTTATATCGGTGCTGGTACCCTGACCGGCGTTACCGAAAAAAGCACCGGAAATCCGATACCTGCCGACAGCGATAGCCTGATTCTGGCGATGAACGACGGCAAGCCAATGGCGCCGCGTTTAATGTATGAATTCCCACGCGCGGCGATGAACCTGGAAAATAAAAAGGGGCGTAAGTTCATTGAACGCTTCCTGACTGAGACCTACGGCAACAAAACCTGGACCACGTCAGTTTTCCACCAATGGCTGACTGATCGTGATGTTCCTTACATCATTGATATCAACCGCGACACCCAGATCCAGAATATGTGGGCTGACCGTCCACACCTGCTGATTGTTGGTGTGGCACGTATCGCCGGTACGGACTTCCGTTATCAGATTTATCAGTACTTCAGTGGTGAATACCGCAAGGTGACTGCAGAAGAAGCCGATACCAGCCTGCCAGTACTGTTCAAGCCGATGGGCACACCACGCCCGGAACCGAACTTTATCGCCTCTGACGCCGACTATGTCGATTACATCACCGAGCTGATGGGTGGTTTTGCCATTCCTTCCTTCATTAAAGAAAAGCGTGTGGGCAAACAGTATCTGTTTATGGGTCTGCGCATGAATCGCGACACTGAACGCATGGTACTGAGCGACATGATTTATTCATCCGCTGAGCCTGCTGGCTGGGTACTGCTGCCGAATCCGAACGATAAAGAAAAACGTTACTGCGCGAAAAAGAATCTGGAAATCATCGATGCCGACTGGTTTGACCTGATGGGTATTGAAGCACCGGTCAGTACAGAAGAAGCACTGGAAGCCTGAGTACAACGAATCTTCCTGGTCCCGTCATCCCACGGGCTTGTGGAGCTTGCCAACAAGTCCAGGGATCCAGTCTGAGGGGCTGGGGAATGATGGATCCCGCGATCAAGTCGCGGGATGACAAAACTAAACCGCAACACACGAGGAACGAAAAATGCCTGTCGATCAAATTGCCGGATTTTCCGCCAAAGCAAAAGCAGAACCCGAGCTGGCAGAGCAACTGAAAGGCTGCCTGAAAATGAAAGAACTGTTCGCGCTGTCACGTGAACATGGCTTTCACTTTACCGAAGACGATCTGTATCCACCGAATGAACCTCAGTTCACGGAAGATCAGCTCTCTGAGCGTATGGCTAAGGCCCTGCTGAGAGCGTAAATCTGTCTTATGCCCTCACTGAAACCCGGCGTCTGCCGGGTTTTTTTTATCCTCCTGAACCTCATCACATCAGCCTCACTGATAACTTGATATCCCGGTTTCACCTTCTATATTCATCAGAAACCGTCAGTGCCGGATGAGCAGCCAGAGGAATCTCAACCCTTGCTGAAGAAGTGATCCGATGCAGTACACACATCTGCAGAATGCCCCCGGAGGACTTGCCGTGAAAACACCTGACATACCTCAGAATGAGAAAGAGCGGATCGAAACATTGCATGCCACGGGCGTGCTCGACACCCCTCAGGAAGAACGTTTCGACCGCCTGACCCGTATGGCCAAGCGCCTGTTCAACGTGCCTATTGCGCTGGTCAGTCTGGTGGATGCCAATCGTCAATGGTTTAAATCCTGTTACGGGCTGAATGTGCGCGAAACCTCTCGTGACATTTCCTTCTGTGGGCACGCGATTCTCGGAGATGAACCCTTTGTGATTTCCGATGCAATGGAGGATGCGCGCTTTGCTGACAATCCACTGGTTACCGGAGAACCCCACATCCGGTTTTATGCGGGATGCCCTCTCAGCGCTGCCAACGGTCAGAAGCTCGGTACTCTGTGCATTATCGACCGCAACCCGAAATCTCTTTGCGCGGAAGACATCGACATTCTCAAAGATCTGGCGGGGATGGTTGAAAAAGAACTGGATTCCTACCAGATGGCGACCTTCGATGAAGTGACCAATATTTCCAATCGCCGTGGTTTCAGAATACTGGCAGAACACAGCCTGAGTGTCTGCGCGAGGCAGCATATTCATGCGTCATTAATTAATATTGATCTGGATAAATTCAAATTTATTAATGATAAATTCGGTCACGCAGAAGGCGACCGGGCACTCGCGGCCTTTGGTCAGCTGATGAGAACCACGTGCCGCGAATCGGATGTTTTCGGACGTCTTTCCGGCGATGAGTTTGCCATGTTGCTTATTGATACCAGCCCGGTATCCGCACACGAGGTCATTGAGCGGTTTTCAAAAGCCGTTGATGAGTACAACGCTGAATCCCGGCGCGGATATGACATTCTGTTCTCCTACGGCATTGTCGGATTCGATCCGGACTGCCCCCGCACCCTGCACGACCTGATGGGTGAGGCTGATACGCTGATGTACGAACTGAAACGCTCCAGAAAATAAGTGGATCAGTGCTGTTGCGGCTCTGCGTCAGCTCTCATCCACGAACCGCTTCTGCAGACTGAGAAGCTGTGCGGTCTGCACCTGATCAACCACCGCCGCCAGCGTATCAAGACCTTCTGAGTAATAACCGCTGACGCGGTACTCCTGCACGATCATGGTCTCAGTGTCTGAGATTCCGACAAACTGAAATGAGAGTGTTCCCGATACGCCCATCTGCTGCAGAGGCCCCAGCCCACCGGTCAGACGCACGGCTTTACCCGGGTTCACGTAGGCAACGGTCATGTGCTGAACCTGGCGGTCACCGTCAATTTCGCAGAAACACCCACCGGCAACCGGGTCCAGCGACAGGTTGGCCGCCTTTCCGAACCAGGTATGATCTTCAATCCACCAGCTGCCAATATCTATGAAGCCGTGATAGGCCTGCATAGCAGAGACAGGTACCGAAACCGAGCTTTTGATGTGGAAACCTTCGTTTGCCTGACTGATCACTTCTGCAGAAGAAATTGCAGATAGAAACATAGCGCCAAAGATCATCGTCGCTTTCATAACCACTCCTGACGTGTATCCCTGTTCTACAGTAAGCTGACTGCTGTGACCGGGCAACCAATGAAAACAGGTGTGATTGCCACAGGTATAAAAAACCCGGCCTGAGCCCACTGCTGTCTCATAGTTTGTGAGATAAGGTGAGTAGTCTGTCATCCTGCGGCTTGACCGCA
>DBNK01000005.1:6158-67481 GCA_002298335.1 Thalassolituus sp. UBA674 | reverse complement strand
GCTGGTACATCACCAGAGTGATGGTCGCTATGGTCGAAAAGGCCATGACACCAATCCCCAGTCCGACATCATCAATCGGGCGCGGATTAATCAGGCGTTCACTGACGTGCAGAAGCAGCATGCCCGCCGATCCCAGAATGAAACCCGACTGCAGCAGTGCCGCCAGGCCTTCGGCCTTAGTGTGACCAAACGGATGATCATCATCCGCCGGGGTCAGGGCATAGCGGATTGCAAAAAAATTCACCACCGATGCCGTGATATCCATCAGCGAATCCAGCAGGGAAGAAAGGATACTGGCGGAGTCGCTGGCCGCCCAGGCAAAGGTTTTTGCCACCAGCAGAATCAGTGCTGTGGCAATGGAAGCCATGGCCGCACGTCTGATCAGGTGGGCGTTCTGTATTTGCGCCATATTTCAGGTTTTTCCGGGACTATACTGTTTTATTCACGCTCAGGATTATGCCAGAAAGGCTGTCTTCCCCCCTACGATGAAAGTCAATCTGCCTTCCAAAGTGTCGCTTCTGTCTTTACACTGTGCAAAATGCGTACATACGAACAATAAAAAAATGCTCCATAAATCACCCGTCACCTGTCTTTTTCTGGCCGCCACTCTCACTCTGCTGTCTTCGTGCAGTGTTTTCAAAGGGCGCTCAGATGAACGTCCGGAAACCTACGACCAGTCGATGAAAGTCCGTGCCGCTGCAGCGCTGCGCGAAGAGCCCGATCTGAATTCCTATTCTCTGGATGCTATTGCCACCGGCCAGACCGAACAGGCTGCCGAGCTGTATCTGGAGCATTACCGCGATGAAAATGCCAGTACGGCCCTGCGCCCCATGTTCCTCTATCAGCTGGCGCTGATTTATATGAACCCTTACAACGATGAGCGCGATGACCTGCTGGCCCGCAATTATCTGCTGCAGTGTCTGGATGAAAACCCGGACACCCGGCTTAAGGTACGGATTCAGCATCAGCTGCGCACGCTGGATGAAAACCGCATGCAGGGCGAAAAACAGGCCGATGCCGGTGAGCTGCTGCAGGAGGTGGATGAAGAGGAGTTGCTGCGCCGCCCTAATCAGCCGGTGGATCAGGAGCTGAGCCTGTCCAGTGCGGATGCTATTGAAGATGGCCGCGTAGAGACTGCCGTTGACGAATATCAGGCCATCTATGATAACCAGGAAGCCGATGCTGAAGTGCGGGCGCAGGCTCTGTACCAGTTGGCGCTGATCAACTTAAGCCCTTACAACCAACAGGCTGACCCGCTGACGGCCCTGAACTATCTGCGCCGCCTGAGCGAAGAGTTTCCGGAAAGCAAAGTCAGACCGATGGCCGATATCCGCATCGCGGCACTGCTTACTGCCCGGTGAACGGCACCGGGCCGGAATGTTTATTCCGGCCCTGCATATCAATCACATTCACTGCGTAATTACACAGCAGACGGACAGCCACCGCACGCTCTTCTCCGGCATAACGGCTCTGCAGTTTCTCCACCAGCTCATCAGTCACTTCTGTCATATCCGGACGCAAGCCCCGGTACTGCCCGAAATCCCGCTGTAACAGCATCAGTGCGGCGTGACTGACAGGAAACACCACCGACATACTGCGGATCTGTGCGTCCGTCGCTGCGGCCATCAGTTGCGGGGTTTCCATCTCAGGCACGGTCAGCGGGCGTCCGAAACCTATGCATACCCGGCCTTTGTGACCGGACAACCCTCTCATCATACTGAGCGTATCTTCACCCTCTTTCTTCTGATATTCACCGGTCTCCGCCAGTGCCACCAGCTCCCGCGCTTTCAGTACATCACAGGGGTCCCATTCATACTGAATGACGACAGGCACCGGATTCAGGCGGCGCATGGCTTCGGTAAACTCCAGATTGCTGTCACGACCACTGAGGGTCAGCATTTTCAGTACGGCGGTGTCGGTGCGGTCTAGATTATCCTTGGCCCGTCCTTCCCGTTGCGCAAGCCATACCGAATGACCTTTGTTCAGGGCATCCTGAATATAGGAAGACAGCTTCTGCAGCTCACGCAGCTTTTCACGCCGGTCCGTCAGGCTGCGACGCACCAGAAAGCTTTTGTTCAGGCGCATGACATCCGACAGCACCGGGTTCTGCAACAGGTTATCGCCGATGGCAATCTGTGCGGTTGGCCAGCCCTGCTGCATCAGTGCAAAGTTGACCAGAGTCGGGTCCATGGCAATGTCGCGGTGATTGGAAAGCCAGAGGTGGGGTTTATCCGGTGAGAGCTGATCCAGCCCGCGGATGGTCACTTCGGTGGTGGTCTTGCGGATCAGGGTTTCAACCCAGTGCTCCAGCCAGGACTGAAACGCATGCACTGTGGTTACCGGCGCAAAATGACGGCGCAGCTGTGCACCCAGCAGAGACGCCAGCCAACTCTGCATGAACAACGGCATCCGCCCGAAACGGTACTGCACCAGCGCCTGATGCAGTGGCCGCGAGCGGCCCAGACGCTCCAGCACGGCCGCGACTTCCGCATCCTCATAAGGACGGATGTCCGCATAAGGGTCTGGGGCCGGACTGTCGGTTACCCTTTGCTCTGAATTCAAATCCATAATGCCCGGTTTGGATGAAGGACCTGATAAGATACTGTCAATTTATGACGTTTAACGAGAGGTGTCTATGATTGGCCAATGGAATCCCACAGAGCCAGCGACCGTATCTCCCCCCGCTGTCCACCAGCTGCAGGAGCTGGCGGCTCAGTCCGGCAGCCTGTTACAACAGGCTGACAACCTGCTGCTGAAACAGGCCGCCCGCTGGATCAGTCTCAGCGAGGATGAATGGCAGCCTCTGCTGGAGGGTCTGAGCGATGCGGAGTTACTGGCTCTGGCGGAGTTTTATGTGAAAGCGGAGATGACGGCTGCCGGGTTTGAATCCGGGGCCGGAAACCCGGCTATCGCGGTGTTCCGCTATCTGAAACGCCAGGGGCGCCTGCCGGGTAAAGAGGTCATCCGCGCCCTGAAGGCGGAAACCACCAACCGTTATATCCCTTATGGCAAGGTCATGCTGTAACGGCAGTGGTCGCAGGAAGCAGTATCAGGCTGCTTCGTTGCTGGTCAGCTGCAGCATGAACTGTTGCTGATCATGCGGCCAGCGCATGTGCATCCAGCCCTGAGCCAGCGCATCAGGTATATCCTCTGCGGTTACCGCAATGCACAGGGTTTCCTTCAGGTCACAGTCGCGCAGGATCTTCTGTACTGAATCCTGTACACCGGCCTGAGTTACCACCACCGCTGCAGGATGATGCTGGCTGATGAGATAACCGAAGTACACGCTGTCCTGGGTGACCAGCAGGTCCCAGCCGGCACGGCGCACGCAGGCGGCGATATCGGCAGCCATGCTCTCGTTCGAGGCCAGCATTACCATCTTGTGACTGGCTTCGTTGAGTTCATCCGGAACCGGCATATTGTTGCTGGTCAGAAAGTCCACAAAGCTTTCTACCGGAATACGGTTGTCGCCCCTGCCGGGCAGCTTGTAGGCGTCAAGATGGCCACGTTCAATCCAGCGGATTACGGTACGGAAGTTCACTCCGCAGTACTTTGCCACTTCGCCTGTCGTAAGAGCCTGTTTTTCTTTCACTTTGAACACTCGATTCCGTCACACTGATAATCCAAGTATAGATACCCTCCCGTGAAAGCAAGGCGGGATAACAGGATTTTACAGATAGCAACAAAGTCGCTGCCGGAAACCATAAGATCGTCTTACAAGCCACGATTCGTGAGGCCTGCAGCATGGTGTATCATACTGGGAACCCCGGAGAACTTATGAACAAAGACCAGATTTACCACAAGATCGCCCTCGCCTGTCTGAAAACGCTGCGAGAAGGCAAGAGCGCTAACTCTCAGGATCAGGTCAAAGACCTGTACGATGCCATTGATAAAGGTTTTGAAGAGCAGTTTTCTCTGCTGGTTCAGGAACTTGATGAGACCAAAGCGCGTCTTGATGCTATTGCCCGCCTGAATCCTGAAAAACACAACCTGGAAGACGCCAGGGCAATCATATTCCAGCAGAAGATCTCACATTGAAACAGGAGCAGGCATGCTGTCCCCCCGTTACTGGACGTTTCTGGTTATCGTCCTGGCCGCCATCATTTATTCTGTGATCCGTATGTCTCACGCCACTCAGCCCGTCAGCAGCCCTGCTGACCCTTACAGCTACCGCTATCTGCAGCTGGAAAACGGCCTGAGGGTATTACTGGTACAGACTCCCGGGGCGGATAAGGCCAGCGCCGCCATGAGCGTCGGAGTCGGCGCCATGGATGATCCTGAGGGCCGCGAGGGGCTGGCGCACTTTCTGGAACACATGCTGTTCCTCGGTACTGAGCCCTACCCAGATGCCGATGCCTACCAGCACTTCATCAGCCAGAATGGCGGCAGCCACAACGCCTTCACCTCCTACCGCCAGACCACCTACTTCTTTGATGTTGATAACGACCAGCTGACACCAGCACTGGACCGCTTTGCTCCCTTCTTCATCTCACCCACCTTCGATGCCGCTTATGTCGAACGTGAGATGAACGCCGTGAATGCCGAATACAAAGCCAGCCTGAAAGACGATGGCCGCCGTATTTTCGCCGCCGGCAAACTGGCCATGAACCCGGACTTTTCCTTTGCCCGCTTCTCCACCGGCAACCTGGATACCCTGGCCAACCGTCCTGACAGTAATACCCGTGACGAGCTGATTGAGTTCTACCAGACTCATTACAGCGCTGACCGTATGACGCTGGTGATCACCGGCGACTACCCGCTGGCCACACTGGAACAGCTGGCCACGGCCGAATTCAGTGCCGTGCCGCACCGGGACGTGCACTTCAGCCGTGCCGACGTCCCGGTGTACCGCACTGAAAGCCTGCCACTGGATATGCACATTGAACCGGTGAAAGAGCTGCGCCAGATACGCTTTACCTTCCCGCTGCCGGAAGTTGAAAGCCATTACGCCAACAAGCCGCTGGGGCTGCTCAGCCACCTGCTCGGCCACGAAGGTGAAGGCAGCATACTGGCGCTGCTGAAGAGCAAGGGCTGGGCAGAGAACCTTAATGCCGGTGTCTCACTGAGCACCGAGAACGCGTCAGCCCTGACCGTGACCATCGGCCTGACCCGGGCAGGGGCTGAGAACACCGACGCCATCACCCGCGTTCTGCTGAGCTACATTGATCTGCTCAACTCCGGGCCGCTGCCGGATTACCTCAAACACGAACTGCAGCTGCTGAATGATATGTCCTTCCGTTATCAGGAGCATGGTGACATTGCCCGCTACGCCACCAGCCTCAGCGGCAATATGCAGAATTTCCCGCCTGCTGACATTATTTACGGCAGCTTCCGCGCCGACCCGCCCTCCGACGACCTGCTGCAGACCTACATCAGCAAGCTGACCCGGGACAACATGGTACGAACCCTCATCGCTCCGGATATCAGCACTGACAGCACAGACCCCTGGTACGGTACTGCTGTGGCCATTGCGCCACTCGACTATGACCCGGATATTGCCGTTGAAGGACTGGAAGCATTACACCTGCCCGAGCCCAACCCCTTCATTCCGGAAGACTTCAGCATGGATCCGGCGCCGGCCAGTGACACTCCGGACATATTAGTCAACAGCCCGGAGCGTCAGGTCTGGTACTACCCGGAACACGATTTTGCACTGCCGAAGAGTCAGTTCCTCGCACGCCTGATGCTGCCACAGGCCAGAGATGACGCCCGCCAGCAACTGCTGGCCCGTCTTTACGTGCGTGCGGTGAATGAGAACCTCAATACCTACAGCTATCCGGCGCAACTGGCCGGGCTGGGCTACAGCCTGTCGGTCAATGAGCAGGGGCTGGAAATCCGCGTGGCCGGTTTTCAGGACAAACTGCCGGAACTGCTGCGCCGTGTGCTGAATACCATGCACAGCTTTGAAGTCAGCGACGATGCCTTCGTGCGCTACCGTGAAAGCCTGCGGCGTGAACTGCAGAATGCTGCCAAAGCGCGTCCGTATCAGCGTGTCATGGCCGAGATGAACCGCTGGCTGACCTACCCTTCCTTCAGTGAAGACGAACTGCAGGCTCAGCTCGACACCCTCAGTGCCGCTGATGTCCGTCAGTTTGCCCGGGATTTCCCACGCGACCTCGCCAGCCTGAGCTATGTGCACGGCAGCGTCAGCGCCGTACAGGCCACACTGCTGGCGGACATCCTCAACGATACCTACCCGGCCAGCACGGCATTCAGCGCACTGCCGCGGACCGTACAACTGCCTGACGGACGCTACCAGCAGGACATCACTCAGGATCATCCGGATATGGCCATGGCGCTGTATGTACAGGGCAAAGAGACGTCTGACGATGCCCGGGCGGTCATGGGCCTGCTCGGCCATATGATCTCGACCCCGTATTACAATGTCATCCGTACCGAGAAGCAGCTGGGCTACATTGTTTACGCTGCAGCCTTCCCGCGCGATGCCGTCCCCGGGTTGATTTTTGTGGTGCAGTCACCGGAGGCCACTCCTGAGCAGATGATCGAACAGTCGGAACTCTTCTTCCGTGATTACGTAGGTACACTGACCGACATGAAGGAAGAGGAATTTGCCCTGTTCCGCGAGGGTCTGGTGACACGACTGACGGAAAAACCGAAAAACATGGCGGAAAAGGCCCTGCGCAACTGGAGTGAACTGCTCAGCGGCCGCACCACATTCGACAGCCGCGAGCAGATCGCATCCCGGGTTGCCGGACTGACTCTGGACGAGGTCAGAGCCCTGTATCAGGATGCCATGATCAACGGCCAGTACAGCTGGCTGCTGTTCAGCAAAGGTGGTGAACTGGATTCCTTCAGCAACCTGTCTGACCTTGAACGTGCGGGTTTGCCGCGCTTCCCGGCCGTCAGCCCGGGTGCCACTGACTGATCTTTATCCTGACACTGGACCGCACAGAAGCTGACAAATTCTGATGCGGTTCAGGCAATTCCCGACACACCGGACTGCTTACACGCGCTACTCTTTTCATACCCCCTTTGTACCAACTGAGACCGGAGCTCCGGGAGGAATCATGAAAAAAGTACTGATCGCCTGTTTTGCGATGATGATGTCTTTCAGTGGCGTCGCCTTTGCCGCCCACCATGAAGGCATGCCAGACCGTGAAGCGGTAAAAGCCGCCAAAGCGGAATGCCGTGATACGGTAGCAAAAGGAGACCGTGAGGCCATGCGCGCCTGTATGGAAGAGAAAGGTTTTACCCCACCGGAAAAGCACAAACGTCCTTGTGACGATGATGAGAAGCCGAAGGCAAAATCCAAAAACCGCGACCAATAATTAAGGCAAAAAAAATCCCGGTAATTCCGGGATTTTTTCTGTGTGAAAAGATCAGTCTGCCTGTCCGGTGGGCTGATCGCCTTCCGGAATACGGGTTCCCGGTGGATTCAGATCGAGAAGGAAATGACCGTAGACGGTATTGTTTTTCAGATCCGTCACAACCACCATAGCCACCCCCTGATACTGACTGTTAATCAGTACGTGTTCATATTCATCCGCCATGCGATACACGTGGGTGATGTTGCCGGCACGGCAATCAAAAAATTCAAAATCGTCCGCCGGAATCGCGGCGACGTAATCCCAGAAGTCCGCCGGTGGCGTACTGTCCATCACACGCTGTGGGCTGTTCTGGGTGGCTTTAAATTCTTCCGGACTCAGCTTCCGGGTGGTTATGCTGCTTTCAGTGGTCATCAGAATAAATTTTTCAGTTTGTCTTTGGCTTTATTTTTGAGTTCGTCTTCTTTCTTTTTCGCTTCGGCGTCAGCTTTTGCTTTAGCCTCGGCTTTTTCGGCTTCGAGTTTCGCTTTCGCTTCCCGCTCCTGCTGATCTTTAAAACTTTCCAGCTCGGCCGAAGCCAGATCCTGCAATGAATTCAGACGGTCCTGCAGGGAGCCATCCATTGCTGCCAGCTGTTTCAGCTCATCGGCGTATTCGCCGGCGTACTGATCCACCTGTTCATTCAGTTTCTTCTTCAGACGCGCTTCCAGTTCATCCTGCTTGGCTTTGATACGTTTGTTAAACGCCGCCTGCAGCTGCCGGTCGAGGTCAGAACCAAGACCAATATCAGGGTGCAGGAGAGGCCCCTGAGCACTGGCATTCACGCTGAACTGAGTGATGCCCGCCAGAGCCTGATTCAGTTCTTTGGCAAACAGGGTTTTACCGTCACCGCTGAAGCGGGCATTGCTGACCTGCGCTTTGGCACCCGCCACCAGCTCACCGGAAATCACCTGAGCATCAGCATTCAGCCGCACCCGTGATGATGCCAGCTCTGCACCGGCAACGCCAAGCGATAACGGCGCCATCTTCCAGTCGCTGATGCTCAGTGTCAGGGTGTCTTCGCCCGGTACCCGGGTGTGATTGAGTACCAGTTGTGCGTTCAGGTCACCGATGCTCTGCAGCTCGACCCCGGTCGCGGTGAATACGGTGGGACGTCCGGTCACGGCCTGCTGATGGGTGATGTCACGGCCTTCTATTTTCAGCTTACCGCCATCCAGCGGCCCGGTGATGTAGGCCTTGCGGATCATGAAATCCGGCCAGGGATCGGACGTCGGGAAGTTCACAAAACGACCGGTCATCCGCGGTGCTTTTTCCTCTTCCACTTGTTCTTCGTCTGCACCACCGGAATCCAGATACGGTTTTACTTTTTCATACCAGTACAGAGCCTCCTGAGCCCAGCCTGCGGCTTCATCACCAAATAACAGACCCGTCATGTTGGCGGCTCCGGCACCACTCAGCTGGTATTTGTCTTTCAGGTAGGCCATGTCTTCACCGGGAGCGGCTTTCAGTGCGGCAACCGCGTTACTGAGATCTTTACGGCTGCTCTGTACCGTATCCCTGGCATCGGTCAGTGCCTGTTTATCAGCTTTAAACTGCTTTTTCAGATCGTCGAGTCTGGCCTTGCGCTGCTGGAAGTCTTCCAGCGATTCCAGGCGCCCGCTGGTAATGGCGTTGATTTCTTTTTCGTAGTTCTTCAGTGCTTTTTCATCCGGCACCGAGCTGACCGCTTTCTCCACCGCCTGACTGCTGGTTTTCCAGGTCGTCTGCAGCTGTTCCGCCGCCTGTGGTGTTTTCAGCGTTTCACGGGCGAGAATTTCATCGGCACTGGGCAGCTCTTCCATTACTTTCTGAGTGGCAGAAGGTTCAGCGTTCTTTTCTGCGATGGCTTTCTTTTCTTCCACCGGTAATGCACCGCTTTCGCTGCGTGCCGTGTGAAATTGCAGATTGCTGACCGACAACTCATTGCTGATGGCTTTACCGATCAGCAGCGGAGCCAGTTCCAGATCCGCATGGGCCTGATCAAATTCCAGCAGGTTCTGCATCGGCTGACGGGCGTCAGCCACCTGGAGGTGAACCAGCTTCACCCCGAAAGGGGAAGCCGTGACGTCGACATCGTCGAGCGTCACTTTAGCTCCGGCCATTTTAGTGCCAGCGAATTCGATGCTGAATTTAATAATCCAGGGTAAGGCGACCAGTATCAGGGCGGCGATTAATGCAATCACCGCGACAAAGCCCAGCAGACCGGACCAACGTATCCATTTTGTCATTCCGGTTATCCTGCGAAGGTGTTGTAGAGGTGATAAAACTTACTCGCCTTGAGCATCTGCACAACTTTCAGTTTATTGATCCAGGCCATAAAGCGGTGGCGGTACTGGAGCACCAGCAGACGACTGGCAACCGTGACGGGGATCAGTGCAATCAGCCCGATAATCAACCCGCCCAGAGTCACGGTATTGTTAAAGGCCAGAATACGCAGCCATTCATTCTGGTACATGGCTGTCCACGTTTCCCGCAGATCCGGGTTCAGTAACAGGGTCTCGCCAAGACGGGCTGAGAGTGGGTCAACAGCGTAGCCCACCAGAGAGAACACCATGACGCCGAAAATAAAGGCGCTGAAATTAATCCGCAGCAGCAGGGCAATCAGCAGAACGAACAGATTGATGAAAGACCAGAAGGGTGTGAACCCGACGATCATGGCCAGTGCAAAGGCAAACGCCACCTGCCCCGGAGAGGCTTCTGAGTTGAGGGCGCTCAGAAGTTTTGCAAGAAAAGTCAGCATAATTAATCCGGTCTTATCCTTATCAGCTCACTATAAATAGCACCCGGACATAAATCCACCGGGTGCCGGAGTTCAGCTGCGGTGAACTCATTCAATATGGCGTATCAGTAACTGAACAGACCGCTGGCCGCGGTATTCGTTCACATCCAGCTGGAAGACGCAGCGCAGAATGTCACGGTCATAGTCCGGCCAGACCGCGGTATCAATATTAAAGCAGATGGCATCCAGTGCAGTATCACTGCGCAGGGGCTGCAACATCATTTTCAGGTGATGCCCTCCCACCAGACGCTGCTGTTGCAGGCGGAACTCGCCGGCAAATAAAGGCTCGGGGAATCCCTGTCCCCAGGGGCCACCCAGGCGTATCTGCTCGGCCAGATCCATGGTGAATTCCTGAGCGGATAATTCACCGTCGGTATCCAGACGGTGATGCAGATCGGCGTCATCCAGCAGCTCCCGGCACACGGCATCAAAGGCGTCGCTGAAGGCATCCAGAGCATCACTCCGGAGGGTTAATCCGGCTGCCATGGCATGGCCACCGAATTTGATAATAAGCCCGGGATGACGCTTGTCAGTCAGATCCAGAGCATCGCGCATGTGCAGTCCGGGAATGGAGCGTGCCGAGCCTTTCAGGTCGCCCTGATCCCCTGGTGCAAAAGCAATCACCGGGCGGTAGAGACGTTCTTTGATACGCGATGCGAGAATACCGATCACGCCCTGATGCCACTCCCTGTGAAACAGACACACGCCGGTGCGGCGCTCGTCAGTCTCTCTGACCTGCTCCAGTAACTGCAGTGCTTCGGTCTGCATGGTCTGTTCGATCTGGCGGCGCTCACGGTTGAGACTGTCCAGCTCAGCGGCCAGCGACAGTGCTCTCTGCGGATCGTCTGTCAGCAGGCACTCGATGCCGGCGGACATATCGGTCAACCGTCCGGCGGCATTGATGCGCGGCCCGATGGCGAAACCGAAGTCGGTTGATGTCATGCGCCGGGCATCTTTGCCGGCAACCTGCAGCAGGGCCAGTATGCCCGGTTGAGTCGCGCCTGAGCGGATACGGCGCAGCCCCTGCTCCACCAGAATGCGGTTATTGCGGTCGAGTGGTACGACATCGGCCACCGTGGCCAAGGCCACCAGATCCAGCAGACAGGTCAGATTCGGAGCCGTCTCTTTCGTGAACACACCCCGTTCTACCAGGGCAGCGCGCAGCGCCAGCATCACGTAGAAGGCCACGGTACAGCCGCAGGCCGCTTTCGACGGAAAATCACAACCCGGCTGGTTCGGATTCACAATCGCCAGCGCATCCGGCAGCTCATCCCCGGGCAGGTGATGGTCGGTCACCAGCACCGGAATCCCCGCTGCCCTGGCCGCCGCAACACCACTGACCGAAGCAATACCGTTATCAACCGTCATGATCAGATCCGGCTCATACCCCCGGGCAATCTCCACCAGCCCGGGAGACAGGCCGTAGCCCAGATCAAAACGGTCGGGTACCAGATAATCCACCCGCGTCGCGCCGAGCATATGCAAAGCCCGGATAACCAGCGCCGTACTCGTGGCGCCATCGGCGTCGAAGTCGCCGACCACCAGCAGCTTTTTCTGCCTAAGCACCACCGGCAACAGCGCCTCCACGGCGGCGTCCATACCTTTGAGGCTGTGGTAGGGTTCCAGGTCCTGGAGCGTCAGAACCAACTCCTGTTCGGTGCGGATACCCCGGGCACGGTAAATGCGCGACAGCACCGGACCAAGACCAGGCAGCTCTGGCAAGGCCGGGCACTCACGGGTGCGGATCAGTGGAGACAGGGTGCTCACCGTATACACCTGCAAAGAGGAGAGTTCTTGACTTCAGTGCCGCTTCCGCCAATCCTGAGAATCTGCATGGTAATGACAATCGGTTTTCCGGAGTTATGAGTTTTTATCTACTGGGGTTAGGCAGCAATATTGAACCACAGAAACATCTGCGGGATGCGCTTATGGCGCTGGAAAATCTCGGCCAGGTTCTGGACAGCTCGCCGATTCTGATAACCCAACCTGTGGGTGACACCTTTCATCAGGAGTTCTGCAATCAGTTGGTCGTGTTTCACTCTGCCCTGCCTGCTCCGCTGCTGAAACAACGTTTATTATCGGTCGAGACCGGACTCGGGCGCGAACCCAAATGCCCGTCCCGTGCAACCCGCGACCGCACCATCGACATTGATATTCTGGGTCAAGCTGACAGCGCCCGGGAATGCGCCCGGCTGCAGCCGGAAGAAAGCTACTACCAGCGTGTCAGTGAAGCCTGGCGGCATCAGCCTCAGTCTGAAAACGTCTGATCATAACGGTTGGCAACAAACCGCCCGCCATCGACCCGCATGACCGTCCCGCAAACCGCTTCCGCTGACAATAAATAATCGCAGGCCTGCACAATGGCCCCATAGCCCAGCTCCCGTCCGGTCAGTGACTGCGACAGCACCCGTTCGCGGTAGGCCGCATCATGCTGCGGCAAAAACTGCACCGGCCCCGGCTGGATCACATTCACCCGTACCCGACCTTTCAGACGCTGCGCCATACTCAGCGACCAGTTCTGCAATCCAGCCTTGGAAGCACAGTAAGCGGCGAACCGCTGGTTCGGAATATCGGCGTAAATATCACTGATACTGATCATGGCAGCGCCTTCTGCCCATTGATCCGACAGGGCTGCCGTAATCCGCGCCGGAGCAGTCACATGCACCCGTTGATGTTGCTCATAATGCCGTGCCAGATCCGCCGCATCAGCATCCGCAATAAAACAGGAAGCGTTATGGATAACGGCATTCACCGGTCCCTGCTGCACCAGCCACTCACACATCCGGCCGACAGCACCGGGATCGGACAGGTCCGCCTGAACCGTCTTCAGTGCAGCATGGTGCGCCAACTCACAAGCACTGTTGAAGTGCGCCAGCACCTGCCAGCCATTATCCAGATAATGCTGTGCCAGCACCTTGCCCAGACGGCGTCCGGCACCGGTAATCAGTATGCGCTGGGAGTCTGTCATGATGTTCTCATCGTCGCTGCGTTCAGGCCATTCTACCTGCTCCGCGGCTCAGAGAAACATGACAGGCACAATCAACACCAGCAGCAGCGCCAGAAAGGTATTGATGAGGCGGCGGCTGCGGTCGTCGGTGAAGAGTTTCGCGATCAGCGTGCCAAACAGGGTCCAGGTGTGAGTAGAGATGAGTGCCACAGGAATGACCGCCAGCACCGTCATCAACAGGCGCTCTGCCTGAGTAACATCCGTTGGCAACAGATTAATCGCCGAGACCGCAAACAGAATGCCTTTCGGATTAATGAACTGAAAACCGGCCGATTCAATGAAACCAATCGGATGCTCCCTCTGCTGATGCATCTGATCATGAGAAAGCCCGGCGGAACTGAAAATCCGCCACGCCAGATACAGCAGATACGCCGAACCCAGTACTTTCAGAGTCAGCTGTGCCAGCGGATAGGCCTGATACACCTCACCAACACCGAGCGCCGCAATCAGGGTCAGCAACAGAAAACCGGTAACGATTCCGGCAATATGACGCAGTGTGCGGTAGTAACCGAAACGGATACCGCTGGCCATCAGCATCAGGTTATTCGGCCCCGGGGTCAGCCCGGATATCAGCAGAAACCAGAAAAATGGCAGAGCAGAAAGAACAACACCCATAGCAATCTTCACTAAAAACTGATGACTGCAGTATCCATGATCAGACCGTCCACATCACTTTACATTTTCCCGACGCGGATTAAATAGACGACCGTAAGACACAGAACTAGATTCAATATCCGGACTAAATGTATGAAGGACCATGCCATGAAACTTCCGCTCCCGCTCCTGCCTGTTATAGCCACCCTAACCCCCTTACTTCTGTTGACCGCTTGCGGAGCTTCCTCTGATGATGATCAAGAGCTTGAGCATCAATTCAGCGACAACTATTCAATCAGTGACTTCAGCCTTTCGGCAGACACAGATTATTGGGAAATCCGCACAGCAATCCCCGAAACACCAGAAGACTATTCGACGAACCGCCAGGTTGATGAAGCTGCGTTTATATCGCTGTCACCAGTGCAGACAGACGTACTCAATGCGACTTTTTCTGAATCCGGTTTCAAAACCGGGTGTCCGAACACCTGCTTTAACTATGTCGTATCGTTAAGCGACGATTACGCCACAGTGATCAGCTCTTACGATGAGCTGAAAGCCTTCTTCGGAAACATAGATACGGATGCAGAACTCTATATCTGGTTGTCGGAGTCTGATTACAGTCTGGTGGTAGAACCCCAGTCCTGGGAAGCAACCGCCACAGGCTACCGGGCCATCATTACATGGGACTCACTCTGTGCCCACCGCGGCACCGATCTGGTGGATGTGACCGCAGACGGTACCATCACCATGGTGAAACGGTTTGAAGAGAAAACCGATGGCTCCTGCTTCTGAGTCAGCCCCTGCCAGACAAAAAGGCCGGAATTTCCGGCCTTTTCTTTTTACAGCAGATAACAGCAGACTGCAGAAGCGATGCATCATCATCAAAGAAACCGGAGATAAAGAAGTATTGTGATTAAAGCAGAGTAAGTTGACTGAAAGTCGCAGCTTTATTTTCGTAATTAAGAGAAGGAAACCCTTCTGAGACAGCTGCCGGTCAAGCAGCGTTTGGAGCGATAAAACTTCACTGAAAGGAAGTTGGTTGCGGGCCGGATGTGAACGGGCACGCCTAGTGGGGCACGCCTAGTGCGACACCGTAGGTCGTAACTGCACTTTCTGTGATTATGCGAAGGAAACCCTTCTGAGACAGCTGCCGGTCAAGCAGCGTTTGGAGCGATAAAACTTCACTGAAAGGAAGTTGGTTGCGGGGGCCGGATTTGAACCGACGACCTTCGGGTTATGAGCCCGACGAGCTACCAGGCTGCTCCACCCCGCGTCAGAGGTTGCGCATATTACTGATGCCCCCCATGCCTGTCAACAGGTGCCTGAGAAGAATTTATGATTTTTATCACCTGTCTAATAACCCTTTAATTATTATGACTTTTTTCCCTGACCTATGGATTGATACAGAAAGTGGTGTTACTTTACAGTTCTGTGTAATCGGTTACAGATCACACTTGACAGCCCAAAAAATAATAAAAAATGAAGGCCACTGGTTTATGAAAACGCATTCTGCCAGTACTGAAACTATGGCGACCGCGTCGCTGCAGCCACTGTTGAAACTACTCGAAAGCAAAGGGATTTCAGCCAGAGATGTATTGGCTTCCTGTGGAATTGATCCTTCGATCGTAGAGTCACCCAGCCGGCGTATAGAAATCAGTACGTTCGACCGCTTGATGGAACAGCTCGTCCGTATGTCACGGGAAACTTCGCTCGGCATCCTTGCCGGGAAAGAAGTGGATATTCATCATTTTCCTCTGCTCGCATTTCTGATCGGCAACTGTCAGACGCTGCGTGAAGTGATGGCGACGCTGCGACGCTACTATTCATTGATTACTGATACACGCTCGCCGGAATTTTTTATCGGGCACGGCACCAGCCGGATTGTGTATCACTTCAATGAAGGCAAACCGGTTGGCAATCAGGTCCGTGCGGAGCTGATCACCTCAGCAGCGCATACTCTGGGCGGCATTCTCTGCGGTAAGTTTTACCAGTTGCAGGACGTTGGCTTCCGCCATCCCGCGCCGGCCAACCGCGAGCAGGTACAGAAGTTCTTTGGTGTTCCGGTTCATTATGACCAGGCACAGAACTGGATCAGTTTTTCCAGCCAGTACATCGACAGTCCGCTGCTCTATTCCAACTCGCCGCTGATTACGACACTACAGAAGGAATCTGAAAAAGCCATGGAACGCTTCAGTCATATGCAGAGTTTCAGCCAGCGCATCATGTTCATTCTTAACGAATGGCCGGAAACCATTGCCATCACCAAAGAAGCTGTCGCAGAACTGATCAACACCAGCAGCCGGACGCTGACCCGCCGCCTGCAGGAAGAAGGCTATCAGTTCTCTAATCTGGTGAAAGAGGTTCGCCTTGAAAAAGCCATGGAAGCGCTGAAGTTTGCCCGTACGGACGTACAGCAGCTGGCTCTGAATCTGGGTTTTTCTGACCGTCGTGGCTTTGAGCGTGCGTTCAAACAATGGACGGGCCTGACTCCCGCCGCTTACCGTCGCTCGCAGATCGGTCACAGCCGTAACCGTATCAGCGAGAGCGCCTGAGCTGCTTCAGGGCGGAAACTGAGGATGTTCAGTTCAGAGCCGGAGCTCCGTGCAACCGGCCATACACATCCACAGTGACCGCCTGGTCAAAATCCCCGATGGCCGGCAAGGTCGAGGTTTCCAGGGTTTCCAGACAACGGATACCCGCTACTGCCGGCGTCATTCCCCGCGTTTCAGCAAGCAATAACTCCGGAATCCTGCGCGTCAGTTCTGCCAGCGGATCATGGCTGCTGTTGTCGTACAACACATCTGCTGCCAGCAGCAGGTCCACCTCCGGCCATGGCTCCCCGGACCGAACAGGGATCAGTTCAATCCCATTGAGCGCTGCGTTCACCGCGGCCGCCTGAAGGGCATTCGGGTCCAGATCACAGACATACACTGCATCCGCTCCGGCAATGGCAGCAGCGACTCCGGCAATGGCGGAACCACAGCCGAAATCCAGTACCCGGCGGCCCACCAGGTGCTGTGGATTCTGTTGAATAAAGCGCGCCAACCCACGTCCTCCGGCCCAGGCAAAGGCCCAGTAAGGCAGGGTCTGCCAGAAACGACCTATAGCTGCAGCGTCCATCTGCAGCTCCGGGTTTTCCAGCGTCATCAGCCACAGAGCCAGCAGCTCGTCATCCAGCCACTGCCGGGTCAGGCCTGCCTGCGGCAACCCCAGCGCCTGTTCAAGATGCTGCAGTTGCCGGGCGTTCGGACTGTCATCCCATGCCGGCATAGCGTTGTTTCTTCTCGGTGACTTTGCGCAGGTAATTGCGGGTTTCTTCACGCGGGTGATGTTTCAGAATATAGCGGTAGACCTGATCACTGCTCATGCGGTTGATCTTTGCTTTGGCCTGGGCGGTATCCGAGCTGAACGTCCGCAGCAGGTTACCGGCGCCACCGTTGTAGGAGGCGATGGCACAGTATTCCCGGGTCAGGGGGTCCTGAATACCACTGAGGTAGTTATCACGCAGAATCGACAGATAGGCAGCCCCCATATCGATGTTGTTCTCAGGCACCATCAGATAGTCGCGGGTCGGTATCGTATTGCGGCCATAGATTTTGGTCATGACATCGTGCCCGGCCGTACGCGGCATAATCTGCATCAGGCCGTAGGCATTGGAGGGGGATACAGCCAGCGGGTTGAAACTGCTTTCGGTATCAATCACAGCGTAAATCAGCGGCACTGACACCCGGTATCGTGCTGCCGCCTGACTCACCGCCTGGCGGTAATTGCCGGCAGCTACCAGGGTATGCTGACGCACCATAGGAATGACGACTTCGTAGCCAGGGCCAGTACGCTTCAGCTTCTGCTGCACCAGATAATCGGCAAAACGCTGGGCGCGCCATTGGGTACCGATGGCCTGTCCGTCCTGATCCACCACCTGCCCCTGCAGGAAAGGCTTTCCGGTCAGACCGAAATCGGTGGCTGTGTAGAGGTCAATGATACGTGGGTCGGCCGGGGTCAGCAGGGTGCCGACAATGGCCTGACGCAGCTGCTGCAGGGGCTCATCGCCACCCCGGGTCTGTACCTGCACATAACCGGATTCAAAATTAACTGTCACCTGGGTGTGAAAGTCATCCAGATAACGCACCAGCGTGTGCGTGCCGGAGGCCCGGGCTTCTTCGCCCCAGATGGCGGTCTGCTCCGGGGACAGGAAATCCATCAGGGTGACCTGCAGGTCTTCCGGCATGTCGTCAAAGTTATCCGGCAACGGCTCCTGCGAGGCACAGGCTGCTAACAGAAGGGTCACCAGACACGAAGAAAAAGTCTTTATTGTTTTCATGCCCTGAGTTTATCCGGCCATTTCAGACCCGGCCAGTACCGGAAACACCCGCAACAGATTTTTCTGCAACTGCTCGGCCAGATCTTCAGTTTCAATACCGAGCAGGCAGGAAAGTATATGACCATAGAGGGGGATCATGGCCGGGCTGTTGTGGTGGCGGCCCAGGAACGCAGGGGGCATATCCGGCGCATCGGTTTCCAACAGCAGGTTTTCAGGCGGTATCTGCTGCAGTGTCCGCCGCAGACGCTGCGCTCGCGGGTGTGTCATGGCACCACCGACGCCCAGACAAAAGCCAAGATCGCACCAGTTGGCCGCCTGCTGGACGCTGCCACTGAAGGCATGGACCAGCCCCTGGCCACTGAAGCGCCGCCGCCGCAGCTCTGCCGCGACCTCATCGTGCGCTCCACGGATATGCAGCACCAGTGGCAGACCTGTGCTCTCAGCCAGTTCAACCTGCTTCATTAGCCACTGCCATTGGGCATCCCAGGTGGCACTACCCTCTTTCACCAGCACCCGGTCCATGCCGCACTCGCCTACGGCAACCACACCGGGTTGCTGCAGTGCCGTCGCCAGCCAGAGCAGATCGTCTTCGCGGTGATCCTGACACCAGTACGGATGCAACCCCAGTGCATAACGCCAGCGCCGGTTCTGCGCGCAGAACGCCGACAATGACTCCCCCTGGGTTCGGGTGACCCCGGGTATCAGCAGCCCTTCAACGCCGAGAGAGGACGCCAGCTGCCAGTCTCCTTCACGACTGGCATCCAGAACGGAGAAATCAAAATGACAGTGACTGTCAAACCAGACGGCAGGCGTCACTCACGGTACCCGACCGAGCAGCCATTGAGGCCACAGTAGCCATCCGGATTTTTCGCCAGATACTGCTGATGGTAAGTTTCTGCGAGGTAATAGGTAACGCCACTGCGGATTTCGGTGGTGATTTCCGGAAAGCCCGCTGCCGTCAGGCGCTCCTGATAATGATCACGGGTTGTAAGTGCTACTGCCAGATCCGCTTCTGAAGGCAGATACAAGGCCGAACGGTACTGAGTGCCGGTATCATTACCCTGACGCATGCCCTGAGTCGGATCATGCTCCTCCCAGAATACGGTCAGCAACTGCTCCAGGGTAACGTCTTCCGGGTCGAACCAGATGCGCACCAGTTCGGTATGGCCCGTTTTTCCGGTGCAGACTTCTTCATAAGTCGGGTTGGGCGTATGACCACCACCATATCCCACCGAGGTCACCACGACGCCGGATAAACGCCAGAACAGCCGCTCTGCACCCCAGAAACAGCCCATGCCGACGATCAGTTCCTGCAGTCCTTCCGGACACTCACCCGTGATAGTATGGCCGCTCACATAGTGCGCCGGAGCCACGTCCAGAGGCTCGTCGCGCCCCGGCAAAGCTTCTTCAGCCGTTGGTATTTGCATAAGTTTTGGACGCCACATAGTGGGAACTCCTGTTGAAATGACAGCACCTTTGACAGCAACTGTGACAGAACCTCTGAATACCGGTACGAATTCCCCGGTCTACAGCCTGCGTTTTCTCGGCACCGGCAGCGGCGGCAACCTGAGTGTCGGTGCGGCCGCTGCTGTTCTGGAGCAGGCCGGTCAGCCACTGCTGCTGATCGATTGCGGGCCGGGCACCCTGAATGCCTTCGCCCATCACTATGACGGCCTGCCCTCTGCTGTTTTTATCACACATGCACACATGGATCATATCGCCGATCTGGAGATTCTCACGGTGCGGGCGCGGTTGAGCGGCGCTGCGGCCATTGCGCTGTTCGTGCCGGTCGCGCTCATTCCGGTTCTGCATCAGCGTCTGGCCACCTACCCCGGCAGCATGGCTGAAGGCGATCACGACTTCTGGCAATCCTTCCAGCTGCGGCCAGTCAGTGATCACTTCACTCTCAGCGGCGATACCTTCCGCCTGTATCCGACCCGCCACCACGCTCCCGGTTCCAGCCATGCCCTGCACCTGCCGGGCAGCTTCTTTTACACCGGCGACACCCGCCCTGTGCCGGAGCTGCTGCATCACCTGTGTCAGGCCAGTGACGTGATTTTTCATGATTGTGGTGTCACGCCTAACCCGTCGCACACCGGGCTGGATGATCTGACGCGCGAATACCGTGACGATATCCGCAGCCGCCTGATTCTCTATCATTACGCCGACGCTGCCGCAGCAGACACCCTGATTCAGGCCGGTTACCGGGTTGCCCGCCCCGGAGATGTTTTCCGCCTTGGCACACCACTCCATGTCTGACCTGCTGCAGCAGGCCATCCGCCAGATGCTGCCGGATGCAGCGGTAAGGGTGCAGCACTTGCCCCAGTGTCCGGATATCCGCCTCTGGTTAGTTGACCCCTTACCCATGCAGCGCCGCTTCAGTGTGGAAGAAACCCACCGCATCGAAGAGTATCCGGCGTACTGGGCTTTCTGCTGGGCCAGTGGTCAGGCACTGGCAGCCTATATCCTGCAGAACCCGCACACCGTTGCCGGTAAAACCGTACTCGACTTCGGCGCCGGCTCGGGCGTTGCCGGTATTGCCGCCGCGATGGCCGGTGCATCACGCGTCATTGCCTGTGATCTCGACCCGGATGCCCTGCTGGCCTGCCGCGAAAACGCCCGTCTGAATGAGGTGGAACTGGAATATTCCGGCGACTTTTTCCAGCTCAGTACGACGGTAGATCTGTTGCTCGCGGCCGACGTTCTTTATGACCGGAGCAACCTGCCTCTACTCGGTGACTTCACCGCCAGAGCCCGTGAAGTCTGGGTTGCCGACTCACGGATCAGAGATTTTTCGGTGACACCTTACGTCCGGACCGGGCGTATGAATTCCTGTACCGTTCCCGATCTGGATGAGGCCCGGGAGTTCCGTCAGGTCAGTTTTTATCGCGCCTGTCAGGCCTTCCGCTGAGCACAGCACTCGAAGGCAGACCAGAAATCCATTAAACTGGCGCCCTTTTGCGGGTCCCCAGAGTCAGCGGATGCTAGATAAAAATGCGTTAACTCAGCTGAAACAGCTGAAACAGGAAATACACGACAGCACACCCCGTTTCGACGGTACTGTGCGGGGCAGCAACGGCCGTTACGGTTTTGCCACCACCGACGATGGCAAAAGTTATTTCCTGCCGCCGGATGAAATGGAGAAAGTCCTGCCCGGCGACAGCATCAGCTTCCGCGTGGAAGCAGCCGGTGATGGTAAGGAACAGGCCATTGTCGAAAAACTTATCAGCTCCGGACTGGATACCTTTTGCGGCCGCTACATCGTACGTGGCAAAGGCCATTTTATTGAGCCGGACCATGACACCCTGAACCGCTGGATTTTTGTACCGCCGAATGACCGCGCAGGTGCCGCCGACGGCGACTTTGTCAGTGCCCGCATGCGCAAACACCCCTATCCGCACGGGAAAGCCCAGGCCGCGATTACCGGTATTATCGGTAACCTGCAGACCCGGGGTATTGAGCGTCTGTTTATGCAGGCCCGTTTCGGTCTGGAAGACGCGTTTTCCGATGAGGTGAAAGCCGCCGTTGCTGAGATCTGCAGTCAGCCTGCAGAAGCCGTGAATGAAGGTCGGTACGACCTGACTCACCTGCCGTTTGTGACTATTGATTCGGCCGGCACCCGCGACATCGACGATGCACTCTGTGCCGAATCCCACAGTGATGGCTGGACCCTGTGGGTTGCCATTGCCGATCCCGAAGCCGTCATCCCGCCCGGCTCTGTACTGGATGATCTGGCCCGCCGCCGTGCCACCTCAGTCTATTTTGCCGATGGCGTTCTGCCGATGCTGCCGCCGGAACTGTCCGAACAGGCCAGCTCCCTGCAGGCCCAGACCGTGCGCCCGGCTATGGTTGCTGAACTGCATCTGGCCCAGGACGCGGCAGTAAAAGACATCAAGCTCTATGAAGCCATCATCGAAAGCCGCGCCAAGCTGACCTACTCTCAGGTGGCACAGCACATCGCCGGAGTCTGCGAAGACATTCCGGCTGATCTGCATGGCTCACTGCACCACCTGGCCGACTGTGCCAGCGCCCTGAACCAATGGCGCCGGCAGCACTGCCTGCTGATGGAAGAGCGCCCGGACTTCCGCCTGATACTCGATGACGAAGGCCAGATCAGCGACATCGTGCGCATCGACCGTAATGATGCCCATAAGCTGGTCGAAGAATGCATGCTGGTGTGTAACCGCTCAGTCGCAGAGTGGCTGAAAGCCCGCAATGCCGGCTTCTTTATTGAACAGTCCGGCATCCGTACCGAGCGCCTTGGGGAAGCAACTGCCCTGCTGAAAGAACAACTTACACTCGACAGTAAACCGGACCTGTCCGACCTGCCGACCTATGTCAGCCTGCAGCAACAGGCTGCTGCCGCCAGCTGCGAGTTGCCACTGCGCACCATCCTCAGCCGTCAGATGCAACGCAGTGAATTCGGTCGCAGCGGCCAGCCGCACATGGGGCTGGGCTTCACCTGTTACACCACGTTCACCTCGCCACTGCGCAAATACAATGACCTGCTGATCCACCGCACCGTCAAAGCCCTGCTGAATGAGACCACACCACCGGAGTTCAGCGATGAACTGCTGCAGGGTATCCAGCAGTCGCAGAATCAGGCACGCGTAGCCGCATCCCTGGCGGAGCAGTGGCTCAAACTCAACTGGCTCAGCCGCCAGCCGGAAGGTCAGGCCTACGAAGGGACTCTGGTGAACATGAACAGCTCCTCATTTACCGTGCGTATGAACGACACCGGGATTGAGGGGGTGATTGACCGGCGTAAGGCAAAGGGGAAATGGGTATTCGACAGCAAGACCATGACCCACCGTCAGGGTGATGACTGCTTTATGCTGGGTCAGCCTATTAAAGTCATCGTGCAGGAAATTGATGCCGTCCGCCGCCAGCTGAAACTGCGTCTCGCATAAGTGATATCATAACCGGACAAATACTCTGGTTATTGATTCAGCAGATAAAAAAACGGCAGATTATATCTGCCGTTTTTTTATACAGATAAGAATCAGACTTTCCAGGTGCGGACGGTCTGGAATCCATATTCTTCAATCCACTGATCCAGCTGACGCGGGTTACGCTTGATCTTCTCAACTTTCTCGTTGGTTGCCGGATTCTTATAAGTGCCTACGGCCAGTTTCGGCTTAGGCAGAGTAGAAGGCTTCTTCGCTACTTTACGGCCGTCTTTGGACAGCGCCTTTTCAAAATGACGCTTCAGATTCAGATAGATAGAAGATGGGTTTTCAACTTTACCCAGAGCCGTAATCCAGTTTTCAATCTGCTCTGAACGGGATACATACAGTTCTTCTTCAGTCAGGCTGTTCTGGTTACACAGACGTTTGATCTGCTCATCAAACTCTTTCAGACCTTCCAGTTTTTTTGCCTGAGCTTTTTTTAATACTTCCAGCTCTTCAATCTTCTGCTGGTGCTGCTGGATCTGTTTATCAATATCACTGGCAAATGCAGTCACTTCATTACCTCTGAGAAAACACAAATATATCTGCACAGGATTTGCGCAGATATGATAACGGGATATATCAGGTATTATTCCGCAAGCCGGAATAACGGGGCGGACATATTAACGCAAGCGCCATAATGTTGAAACAGCCGGATAATCAAAAAGCGCTGTGAATGATCTGTGTCAGATGACGCAACAATTCACACCCGCATCCCCTTGCGGCACAGGTCTGTTGCAGGTTTTAATGATAAGAATTATCATTCAGACACTGTTTTTACCGGATTCTGGCTATGACCTTCACCACATTGGATCAGATATTCCCGGGTAACCGGGCACGGATCGTGGGCTTTACCAGCGTGGAAACCAATTTCAGACGCAAATTGCTGGCGCTGGGCATCATGCCGGGTGCAGAAGTTGAAATCCGCCGTACTGCTCCGCTGGGTGATCCGATTCAGATCCAGTTGCGCGGTGCCTCTGTCAGCCTGCGCCGCTCCGAGGCAGCGGTGATTGAAGCGGAACCTGTCGCTGCGGTCGTGTCCTGATGACAGCGGCCATCATCGGGGTCATCGGTAACCCCAACTGCGGTAAAACCACGCTCTTCAATGCCCTCACCGGTGCCCGTCAGAAAGTCGGTAACTGGCCGGGCGTCACGGTCGAAAAGAAAGAAGGCCTGCTGGTGATCGACGGTGTCCAACACACACTCGTTGACCTCCCCGGCACGTACGCCCTCGACACCCAGAGCGATGAGCTGTCACTTGACGAGAAAGTCGCCCGTAACTTTGCCCTCAGTGGCGAAGCTGACCTGATCGTCAATATCCTCGATGCCAGCAATCTCCACCGTAATCTGTTCCTGACCTCACAGATTCTGGAGATGGGCGTCCCTCTGATCTGTGCCGTAAATATGGTGGATGTCGCCGAGCGCGAGAACATTCTGATCGACTGCGATGAGCTGTCCGCCAGGCTGGGGGTTCCGGTAATTCCGATCGTTGCTTCCGACAACGTCGGCCTGAAAGAGCTGAAACAGGCCATCAGCAGCCACCTGCAGCATCTCTCCGTCGCAGCGCCCATTGCCCGGCCGCAGGGCGATCTCGAAGGGGCTGTACGTGAGTTGCATACCCTGCTTCAGGACAAGGTAGACAACCCATTCTGGGCTGCCGTCCGGGCACTGGAATCGGATATCTATTCCCTGCAGGCGCTCAGCAAGGAAGACAGGCAGTACATAGCTGTGCGGGCATCCGGACTGCGTAACCAACTGGAAGAGACCCACCGACAACCCATTGATGTGCTGATTGCCAATGGCCGTTATCAGGCCATTGAGACCTTGCTGGATGGGGTCATCACGAACTCGGCAGAGGGCCGCAGTACCCTGACGGAGAAGATTGATGCCTGGGTACTCAACCGCTGGCTCGGGATCCCATTCTTTTTCTTCATCATGTACCTGATGTTCCTGTTCGCGATCAACGTCGGCGGCGCCTTTATCGATTTCTTCGACATCGCCTTTGCCACCGTGTTTGTGGACGGTGCCCACGTGGTGCTGGAAAGCATAGGCACGCCTGACTGGCTAACCACCCTGCTGGCCGATGGTCTTGGCGGTGGTATCCAGCTGGTCGCGACCTTCATACCGGTGATCGCCGGTCTTTATCTGTTCCTGTCAGTGATCGAAGACTCCGGCTACATGGCTCGGGCGGCGTTTGTTATGGACCGGCTGATGCGCATGGTGGGCCTGCCCGGTAAATCCTTCGTACCCCTGATCGTCGGTTTCGGCTGTAACGTACCGGCGGTCATGGCCGCACGGACCATGGATACTCAGAAAGACCGCTTGCTGACCATTGCCATGGCCCCTTTCATGTCCTGTGGCGCACGTCTGAGTGTGTATGCCCTGTTTGCCGCCGCCTTCTTTACCGAGGGGGGGGCCCTCATGGTGTTCAGCCTGTATCTGTTGGGCATATTTATGGCCATCATGACCGGCTTTGCCCTGAAGAACACCTTGTTCACACCTGAGCTGACGCCCTTCGTCATGGAGCTGCCCGCGTATCACCTGCCAACCATACGTGGGGTACTGATCAAAACCTGGGAGCGTCTGCGTTCTTTCATCATGCGCGCTGGCAAGACCATTGTGACGGTGGTGGTGATTCTCAGCTTCCTCAATTCCTTCGGTACCGACGGCAGCTTCGGTAACGAAAACAATGAAAAATCCGTGCTCTCCGGCGTCGCCCGTGTCGTGACGCCGGTGTTCAGTCCCCTGGGGGTTCAGGAAGACAACTGGCCGGCCACCGTCGGAATTATTACCGGTATTTTTGCCAAAGAAGCCGTTGTGGGAACCCTTGATGCGCTGTACTCGCCACAGGAAGACGATGCTGGTGAGTACAGCCTGATCGCCGGACTGGGTGAAGCACTGGCCACGATTCCGGATAACCTTGCCGGTCTGGCAGACAGCTTCCTTGATCCGCTGGGTCTGTCGCTGATCAGCGCCGATCAGGGTGAGGAACAGGGCGTACACAGCGGCACCTTTACGGTGATGGGCACTCTGTTTGCCGGACAATGGGCCGCCTTCTCGTATCTGGTGTTCGTGCTGCTCTACACTCCGTGTGTGGCCACACTGGGAGCCATGACCCGGGAAGCGGGCATGCGCTGGATGCTGTTTGTGGCTGGCTGGAGCAGCGGTCTCGCTTATACCAGCGCTGTGATCGTGTACCAGCTGGGCCAGCTGACCACCCAGCCCCTGTCGGCACTGAGCTGGATTACCGGCTGCATCACCTTCATTGCCGCCTGCCTGGGCATGATGCGCTATTACAGCCTGCGCCGTGACGCCCGGCTGATCCCTCTGACCCAGATCGACTGATCACTGCGGGCGGCGGATCTTCATCCGCTGCCCCAGAGCGGCATACTCAGCGGCGCCCAGACGGGCCAGCGGATCAATATCCTCAGATGCAATCGTCAGCCGCTCTGTCGCTTCTGCCAGCCCGTCTTTCAGATACAGACGTTCGGCTTCGAGAAACACTACGTGCTGGTTACCCGGACCAAGATCGACCTGTTGCTGATAGCGACACAGAAAAGCGACCGGGATTCCTGCCACCACAGGCAGTGACCAGCCGGGCACAGTCTGCAATTCAATGCCAAACTCATCCGCCTCACTCTGCCCCGCCGCCAGGGTGGCAGACGTCAGGTTCAGTGGCGCGGCAAAGGCAACCGAGGCAATCTGCAACACGCAACGCCCGGAGGCTTTCAGATTGTTAAAAGTGTCCTTTTCATTGCCGTCCGGCTTATGACCAATGGAGACCACCAGAGTGGGTGGTTCTGAACAAACCGGAGCAAAAAAGGAATAAGGGGCAAGGTTGGTTATGCCTGTTTCATCCTGCGTCAGAATCCAGGCCACAGGACGCGGTATAACCGCCTGAGTCAGCATATGATATCGTTCTGAGGCACTGTGCAGGCTTAAATCTATATCCACCGGTTTCTCCTTTTATCAGATCATCTTCCCACTATATCACCGACCCGGGACGGGACCTTACAGACCCGGTTTACCCCTGAAATACAGGCTCTGACAGGCAGCCATATGTCACGTGAACGTCATGCGAAATTAACTTGGTAAGCCCAGATAGTTGGGATAATATGGAACTGTTACATATGTTTGTAACCCGTTGGCGAGTGCTGTCATAAGAACTGGTCGATAAGTGCGGGAGACTTAATGGAAAGTGTCCCAGCAGGAAACACGCAAGTCTGCCGGATACCCGGCTTTATTCAGGAAAAAAGCAATGTCAGAGATAGTTCAAGGCACCGTTAAATGGTTCAATGACGAAAAAGGCTTCGGCTTTATCGCTCAGGATTCAGGTAAGGACGTTTTCGTTCATTTCAGCGCCATCAATGGCACCGGCCGTCGCACCCTGCGCGAAGGTCAGGCAGTGACGATGACCGTCACTCAGGGTCAGAAAGGCCCTCAGGCTGAAAACGTCACTCCACAGGATTGATGTCACAGACCGGTTCAGAGCCAACTCTGAACCGGTCCGTTTTATCTGCCGGCCATCGGCCTGGCAATCTTCGATGTATACTGATCTGGTCTTCGTGATCCAGTCTGATATTCTTCGTTCATGATTGATCAGGGCGAACTCTTCACCATTCCCAATCCCTGCAAAGGCGTCTGTACTTCCAACAGCCGCGGATATTGCCGGGGATGCCTGCGCTCGCGCCAGGAAAGGTTTCACTGGAATGACCTTACCCAGTTTCAGCAGCAGCTGATCGTTAACCTGTGCGAAAAGCGCCGGTTGAAGATCATTGCCGCCCGTGAAGGCCTGAGTGATGACGAAGATTTTGGCGAAGCTCCGGATCAGCAGGATCTGTTCCTGATCCCGGCAGAGGAGCAAACGGAAGCACCATCACCGGAAGTGCCGCCGCCCTCTCACATAACAGAAACAGTCAGAACGCCCGTGAAGCATCCGGGGGATCAGTTCGATCTGTTCTGAATCAGCGTTTCTGCAGCGAAGCGTTCTGAACAGCAGCTGAGGTTATCAACCCGGCAGCAGGCTACGCCAGCCCAGTCCGGCACTGGTCGATGCCCCTTCCGGCCGGTATTCCGCCGCAACCCACCCGTCGTAACCGGATTCAGCGATTGCAGCAAACAGCCGGGTAAAGTCCAGTGATCCGGTTCCGGGCTCATGCCGCCCCGGCATATCGGCAAACTGGATATGACCAATCACCCCGCTGTGCGCACGCAACAGATCCTCAACCGCTTCACCCATCATTGCCATATGGTAGATATCAAACTGCAGGCGGATACTGGTATCGGCAACCCGGCTGAGCATGTCCCCGGCATCGGCCATGGTACTGAGCAGAAATCCGGGCATATCCGTGGTATTGATGCATTCGAACACCACTCCGGCCCCCAGAGGCTCCAGTACAGCCAGCGCTTTACGCAGACTGGCTTCCAGACAATTCAGGTACTGTGGACGTTCTGCCGCATCCTGACAGCGCCCTGCCAGTACATTCACCTTCAGGGGATACAGCACCTGCACATAGTCTGCGCAAAGGGCCAGGGCGTTTTCAAACTCCGCCTCTTGCCCCGGAACGCAGGCCAGCCCGCGGCCGCCACTCATCAGATCACCGGCAGGCACATTGATCAGTACACATTGCAGGCCGAGCCTGTCCAGCTCAGCACGTATCAGAGCAGCCGGGGTATCGTAGGGAAACTGAATCTCCACCGCTGCAAAGCCATCCGCCGCGGCCGCTGCAAAACGCTCCATAAACGGCATTTCTACATACAGCAGAGACAGATTGGCGACCAGTCTGAGAGGAGCAGACATCAGGGTGCCTCGCGGAACAGCTGGATCAGGGTCGCCGGATCACAGTCAGCGAATCCACGACTGGCGTGCAAACGCATCAGCTCCATCCCCAGTGCTGACATAGGCACCGGGCTTTCAGATTCTTCCGCCAGCTGATTGGCCATGGTGAGGTCTTTCAGGAGGGTTTTCACATGCCAGCGTACCGGTTCGAAGTCATCCGTTGCCATGCGCGGACCGGTGAGCTGCAAGGGGACCGAATCGGCAAAACCGCCTTTCAGAGCCACCGGAATCTGCTGTGCATCCACCCCCGCACGCTCGGCCAGCGCCATCATTTCAGCCATCACCATCACATTGCAGCTGACCAGCATCTGATTACAGATCTTCGTCACCTGCCCGGCGCCGGTATCGCCCATACGGGTGACCCGCTGCGATAACGGAGCAAAGACAGGCGCCAGGGATTCAATCCGTTCAGCATCGCCGCCAGCCATAATCGCCAGCGTGCCCTGCTCTGCCCCGGCAACGCCGCCCGACACGGGGGCGTCCACCCAGTGCATACCGGCTTCATCGGCCAGACGCGCGGCCATGTCGCGCGTGGCATCGGGATCAATACTGGAAAAATCGATCAGTACCTGCCCTTCCCGGCCGCTGGCAGCAATGCCACCCTCCCCGAACACCACCGCTTCTACCGCGGCCGTATCACTGACACAGGTCATGATGATATCGGAGTCATTCACCAGCTCAGTCACAGATCCACACGGGAGCAGACCTTCGCCGGCCAGTGGCGCCAGTTTCTCCGGGCTGCGGTTCCAGACCCGGACTTCATACCCGGCCTGCTGCAGACGCCGGCTCATGGGAACGCCCATCAGTCCCATTCCGATAAAGCCGAGTCGTGGCTGCGACATGACGCATCCTCCTGAAAAAAGCGGGCATTCTAACACCCATGAAATAATTACGAAGCGTCACAGAATAAAACAATGACCCACCCACACATTGTTGAAAGCTGACCTATTCTTAGTTCAGGAGTTAACGAGGAGCCCTCCATGAACATGAATGCCATTTTTGCTGAGTCAGTCAATCTGCCCCACATTCCCAAAGTTGTGCAGGAACTGATCATCAGTTTTCAGGATGAAAATATTGATATTGATATCCTCAGCGACAAGGTATCTAAAGACCAGTCGCTCACTGCCAAGGTACTGCGTCTGGCCAACTCAGCTCATTATGGTATGCGTAAAAATGTAGCGAACCCACACGATGCGGTGATGCTGCTGGGCTTTGAAAAACTGCGTAATATGGTGCTGGCCTCCGGTCTGACCGGTGCGTTCAAAGTCGAAAGCTACGACATGAACAAATTCTGGAAGCAGGCCTTTGCCGTGGCGGCTATTTCTAAGTGGCTGGCCGGGTACGTGCCGGGCGTTCAGAAAGAGACCGTTTTTACCTGCGGTATGGTTCACTCAATTGGTGACCTGCTGATCCGCGTGGTGATGCCGGAACAGGCTGCCCGCATTGATCAGGTGGAAGCACTGGGCAAAACCGAGCGTCACCTGATTGAAAATGGTCAGCTGGGCTTTGATTATGCAGAAGTGGGTGCCGAACTGGCCCGCCGCTGGCGCTTCCCGGAAGTGATCCACAGTGCCATTGCGCAGCAGAACTGGCCATCTTCCGGTCAGACCGGTTACACCAAAGAAGCTGGGATTGTTTATATTGCCCGCTACCTGCAGCGTGCTTACGAAAACAACCTGAGTGAAGAAGCCATCATTTCCGGCTTTCCGTGTGCCGCCGCAGCGGCGATTGGTCTGGATCTGAAAAAAGCTCAGGCCGGTCTGGTAGAACTGGGTGGCATTGAATCCGGCCTGGATGGTCTGCTGGATTAATCCGCACGACCCGGTGGTCAGCCGTCAGTGCAGACCACCGAACCAGCGTTGACTCATAGCAACCCGCTTTTCCGCTGAAAGGCGGGTTTCTGCTTCTGAGAGGGAGTCAATTTTACGCAGCCGCGGCAGCAGCCCTGCACCATTGGTCATCTGGATCGACAGACCGGGGCGTGCATTCAGCTCCAGCAGTAACGGCCCGCGATCACGGTCAATCACCATATCCGTTCCCAGATAGCCCAACCCGGTGACATCGTAGCAGCGCGCTGCGGTAATCAGCAGATCCTTCCAGTCCGGAACTTCTAACGTCGACAGGTCTTCACCGGTATCCGGGTGCACCTCAATCGTCTGATCACGCTGCACCGCATTCAATGCCTTTCCGGTCGCCAGATCCAACCCGACGCCCACAGCGCCCTGATGCAGGTTGGCCTTACCGTCAGAAGCGTGAGTCGACAAGCGCATCATGGCCATGACCGGAAATCCGCGGCAGACAATCACGCGGATATCCGGCACACCTTCAACGGTGAAACGTTCAAAATGCGGGGCAACGTGGATCAGGTCTTCGATTAAGGTCATGTCCGCACTGCCACCCAGGCTGTAAAGACCAGAGAGAATGTTGGACACATGCCGCTGCAGATCTTCCGGCGTCAGCGCCACACCACTGCTTTTGAAAAAGACATCGCCGTCTCTGTGAGTGATGACCAGAATACCTTTACCGCCGCTGCCTTTGGCGGGCTTGATGGCAAAGCCGGAATGCCCCTGCAGGTGATCCATCAGATGACGGATCTCCGACTGCTGGCGCACTTCACAGATCAGTCCGGGCGTCGGAATTTCCGCCAGTGCCACCGTCTGTTTGGTCAGCAGTTTGTTATCCACTAGCGGAAACAAACGCCGTGGATTATAGCGGCTGACGTATTCACGGTTACGGCGGTTAATGCCGAGAATGCCGTAATCGCGCAACTGAAACGGAGAAATAAAACGTCGCGTCATACACGCTTCCGGAAAGAGGTAAACCGCTTCAGCTCAGACAGTCGGTAGCCACTGTAAGACCCCAACAGCAGGACCAGACCCAGTATCACCAGCTGGACACCCATAAAGTTAAAAGTCAGATGGCGCATGATCTCGGACTGCATGGCGAAGTAGGCGAGAACCGCCGTAATCAGACTGCCACCGCCCTGAATCACCACTTCGCGCGGGCCTTCTTCTTCCCAGAGAATGGACATGCGCTCCACCGTCCAGGCCAGAATCACCATCGGGAAGAAAATAATTTTCAGGCCTTCGGTCAGGCCGGTTTTATAGGAGATAACGCTGAGCATGGTGATGATACCCACCACCGCAATAATGCCCGCCGATATCCTTGCCACCAGCAATAAGTTGAGATGTGACAGATAGCTGCGGATCGCCAGACCCGTGCCCACCACCAGCAGAAAACCCAGAATCCCGGTCACCAGCGAAGTCTGCAGAAAAGCGATGGCAATCAGCACCGGCATAAAGGTACCGGACGTGCGCACGCCCACCAGAATCCGCAGGATACAGACCACTAAAGCGCCGACCGGCAGCAGGAAAATGGTTTTGAACATGGCCTGTTCTTCCACCGGCAGACTGTGCACAGAGAAGTTAAACAGGCTGTCGTCAGGCAGAATTTCTTCCTGTACACCATAAGCCGACTCTTCGCGGCGCAGCATCGAGAAGCGCACACCGGAGTCGTGTCCGCCCATCACGTCCAGCACCGGAGCACCGGTCTGTTCCCACAGCAATAACGGCTTATTTTCTTCCAGGCTGCCATCAGAAAGATTAAACACATGACGTTTGCCGTCCTGCCATACACTCAGCATGGGAATCAGGTTCTGGCGGCGGCGGCCGTCTTCAAGTTCCAGTCCGTACACCACGGCCGCGGGGACCCGTGCCGCGTTAAGCATTTCCTGCAGCAGTTGCGGCAGACGGTTCTGGTAGGCGCGTTTCAGCAGACGCACGTTCTGAGGGGCATCTTCCTGATTGAAACGTTTGATCAGCTCCCGGGCAAAACTGAAGTTATCTGCTGAGGTTTCAAAAGACGCCTTCATCACGGCTTCAATCGCAGTGCGGTAGGGGTCTGGCCAATCTTCCGACGGACTCAGAGCCGGTGCAGGAATTGCGCGTAAAGACGGCGCTGACGACTCCATCAGATCAACGTGGTAATAGAGCTCCTGTGCGCCGGACGCCGAACGTATGGTCCACTGTGCCCGCGGACTGCTCTGTACACGGCCATTGGGTGAACTGCCCTGCTCGACGAAATTCAGACCGTAGCCCGGCGAGGCACCCGACTCCCGCACCAGAGTAAAGCCCTGCTGATCCGATGGCCGTGCCAGCGAGACTTTGACCGGGCCGTTTTCGGCCACAAAGCTGACCTTGGCCTCCAGCGACCAGATGGTACGCGATTCACCCGGGATCAAGGGGATGTCATAGACCCAGTGGCGGTGAATGATCATGATCAGACCAGCGGTTACTATCGCCGCCACCAACAGATAAAACATCAGCGATGACGGACGTGTCATGGTCGGAACTCCAGCTCCTCAGGGGTAACTTTCGGGTGCATATACGATTCTCCGGAATCCACCAGAGTGATATCACGCAGGAACGAACGGCCCAGCAGCACCGGATAACTCATGCGCGTACGGTCTGCCAGTGTGAATTCGGTTTTCTGATGAATCGCATGACCGAGAATCACATCCAGCATAATCACCGGACGGCGGTCAGAATCATCAAATGACGCCTGACGGATACGCACAAAACGCTTCAGTGGTGCTTCCAGCGGAATGGTATCGGCTTCTTCTTCGCCGGTATCCAGTTCAAACGAGACCCAGCGTTTGCCGTCGCGTTCAAAGCGCTGCACATTCCGCGCACTGATGGAGGACAGCGCGGCACCGGTATCCACCCGCGCGGCAAAATGACGCCCCGGAGGATTCAGATAAATCCACTCCTGGGAGCCCAGAATGGTCTTGCTGTCAGCTCCGACCGGCACAGCTGTTGGCACGGGCAGATTGCATTCAGCATCGTCACCCAGGCGTATGCTGTCCAGCTCCAGTTGCTGGGCATTGATGGTGTCGTTCAGCACCTGCAGTTGCTGGGTCTGCTGATCCAGACGGTCACCCAAAGCAAACAGATCCTCATCCGTAATCGGAGCGGGCAGGCACTGCTGCTCCAGTAAGGTCTGAATGCCATCGAGGGTAACCTCACGATGATCCGGGCCGGGCCAATGACTGCAGGATGCCGTCGCCACAGCAGAAAGAACAACGGCTGATGTCAGCCACCGCTTAAAACGCATACACCTACCTGAGAACAAAGAAAAACAGAAGCATTTAACCACAGTCGCAGGAGCTGCCGGAACCAGGATTGGACAGAGTGACTGGGGGGAACCGGGCCAGTCTCAGTGACTGCCGGTCTCAAAGGAACCATCGGAATGAAAACGGGCAACCTGGGACCGTTTTCTGGCGAGCAGTATAGGCTCGTCGTCGTAAAACAGGAAGTTCTTCCAGCACTTTCTGAACGTGTCCCAACTGGTCTGTATCACGTGATGATGGTCGTAACAGAAAAACACCTGGGTGTTCATTTCCCAGTCGGGAAAATCCAGTTCTTCCGGCAGCTGATTATCCTCAGACTCCCAGCGTTTCTGCCAGTCTGCGCGGACCTTCCAGACGCCGTTACGGGCCGGCCAGTCGTCACCAAGAAAGTGACTGGCGTGTGTCGCTTCTTTGCTGATTTTGCTCTTCCAGAACTGCATCGCGGAGGACACCGTCAATGGCCGGATATCAGCCATCAGCTCAGCAGGCACCGGCAGTTCGCGGTGACGGAAAATCCATCCCTGTGAGTAGTCCTCAAGATTCTGATAGTCCATAACGTTTACCGCTGGCAAAGGGGTCAGTGTGACACAAAAAAAGCTGCCCGTGGGCAGCTTTCATCATACAGACCTGCGCCGGTTTATTCGCCGCCGAAGGTTTTATCCGCAATAAACTGCTGAATGGTTTTCAGGTCAGCCGGCATCACTTCGTAACGCTCTTCGCGCTCCATCAGATCCGTCAGATGATGTGGCAGCGGCGGCAATCTGAAGCCGGCACGTTTTACGGCGTCTTCAAACTTCACCGGATGCGCCGTACCCAGTGTGATCATAGGAATCCCGGTGTTGCGGCGGCAGTCACGCGCGGCGCGGACACCAATCGCAGTATGCGGGTCGAGCAGATAGCCGGTTTCCTCATACACTTCCTGCATGGTGTCGACGGTGGTGCGCTCGTCCACGGCCAGTGAATCAAACAGTTCACGGGCACGCGCCAGGCGCTCTTCATCCAGAGAGACGATGTCATCACGGGCGTTCATTTTTGTCATCAGATCAGCCAGAGCAGCACCGTCACGGTCGTACAGGTCAAACAGCAGGCGTTCAAAGTTGCTGGAGACAGCAATGTCCATGGACGGGGTAATGGTGTGTTTCAGCGGACGGACTTCGTACTGATTCTTACTCATCAGACGGTGCAGAACATCATTGCTGTTGGTGGCAATGATCAGCTGCTCAATCGGCAGACCCATTTTACGCGCCATGTAGCCAGCAAAAATGTCCCCGAAGTTACCGGTCGGCACGGAATACGCCATCGGGCGCAGCGGCCCACCGATGTTCAGGCTGGAATAGAAGTAATAAACAATCTGAGCCATGATGCGCGCCCAGTTAATGCTGTTGACCGCTACCAGCTTGCGCTCACCACGCAGGAAAGCCTGATCACCGAAGCTGGCTTTGACCATATCCTGCGCCTGATCGAAGTTACCTTCGATGGCAATATTGTAGATGTTACTGCCCTGCACCGTGGTCATCTGACGGCGCTGAACCTCAGAAACTTTACCGTGTGGGTGCAGAATAAAAATATCGACGTTATCGCAGGCCTTGGTGCCTTCAATGGCCGCAGAGCCGGTGTCACCGGATGTCGCACCCATGATCACGACTTTTTCGTTACGACGCTTGAGCACGTAATCCAGCAGACGCCCGAGCAGTTGAAGGGCGAAGTCTTTGAACGCCAGGGTCGGACCGTGGAACAGCTCCAGCACGTATTCGTTGTGATCAATCTGCTGCAGCGGCGCAACAGCCTTGTGACCGAAGCTTCCGTACACATCATCAATCATCTGCTGCAGGGCTTTATCGTCAATACAGCCTTCAACAAACGGATAAATAATCTTGTGCGCCAGTGCGGCGTAGGGCAGATCCTGCCATGAGGCAATCTCGTCCTGAGTAAAGTGCGGGACGTCCTTCGGTACATACAGGCCACCATCGGCAGCCAGTCCGGTCAGCAGGACTTCTTCAAAGGTCAGCTCAGGGGCGTTTCCACGGGTGGAGATATATTTCATCATGGTCAGTCAGTCGCGTGTCAGCAGCAGAAAAAACGGGCGTAGTGTACATGGTTTGAGGGGCGGAATCACCCGCCACCGGGTCAGCCAGGATCAGCCCGGCAGTTCAAATTCAAAGTCGTAAAAGTGCTGGCCTTCCTCATCAATACGGATAGCCATAGAGCCGGTCAGGCCCGCCAGTGCGGCAGCACCGGACCCCGGCACCACTTCCAGAGTCAGGTGCTGGCTGCCCCCCTGCATACGGCCATAATGCTGCAGCGCAAAACTGCCTTCATGACCACAGAGACTGCCGCTGACCTGTTCAAGCGCCACGTACCCTGCAGCACCGGGCTCTGCCGTTGTGGCACTGAGCATCTGCCCCTGACTGCTGGCCTCAAGATCTCCGCTGAAGGTTTTACGGATGGCCATACTGCGCAGATTTACGCCGCCTTTGCCTTCGGCGGCGGCATCCAGCGGGCTTAACATAACTTCAAACGTGCCGGTAACTTTCATCGGAAATCTCCCCTGAGTCTGGCCGGTACCTTACATCAGCTGATGTTTTAACGCATAAAAAAAGCGCCCTGGGGGCGCTCTTTTTCAGACAGAATTTCAGATCAGGCGGCTGCCGGAGTCTGAGTCTGTGCTTTAGGCTTACGGCTGTATTTGAGGATACGGCCAATCACACTGAAGTACTGACCACCAAAACTGCCGGTGTTGTACGGCACGCCGTGACGGGCACAGGCTGCGCGGACTTTCTGCGCGACTTCGTTGTAACGGTAAGACGGCATATCCGGGAACAGGTGGTGCTCAACCTGACGGCTCAGGTGACCGCTCATGATGTGCAGCAGGCGTGGACCTTCAAAGTTAGAAGAACCCAGAATCTGACGGTAATACCACTGACCACGGCTTTCACCTTCGCACTCTTTTTCAGCAAAGGTGTGAACGTTACCGGTAAAGTGACCACAGTAAATAATGGTCGCGGCCCAGATGTTACGGATCACGTTGGCGGCCATGTTACCCCAGAAAATCATCCAGAACATTGGCCAGCCGAGGAAGATGGCAACCAGACCAGGGAAGAACAGGTAATCACGGAACAGTACTTTCAGCGCCTTACCGTAAAAATCAGCTTTCAGTTCAGAGTTATCCGTCGGTGCTTTGCCTTCACGCTTGTTGCGCATGTTACGCAGGATGTAACCGTGCAGCTCGTGGAAAGCCACAGCCCACTGGAACATCAGGGTCATGTTCAGGTAACGCAGGAACTGCATACGGTAGAGTGGCTTCCACTCAACGTCGTCACTCAGACGCAGAACGTCATAGCCGAAGTCACGGTCTTTACCGATCACGTTGGTGTAGGTGTGGTGTTCAAAGTTGTGCGTACGGCGCCAGGAACCACCGGAGCAGGCTCCATCCCAGTCGTACTTCAGGGAATTCAGATGCGGGTCATTCATGAAGTCATACTGACCATGCATGATGTTGTGCCCGATTTCCATATTATTGATGATCTTGGCGATGCCCAGCATGGCAACACCCAGAACCCAGAAAGCCCAGTGGTAGAAACCGGCAACCATCACCGCACGGCCACCCAGATCCAGCACACGCTGAACCAGTACCACACGGCGGATGTAATCCGCATCTTCTTTACCGACTTTGGCAAGAGCTTCATCACGGATCTGGTTAAGATCCTCTTCAAACGCTTTCAGCGACTCTGCGCTTGGCATTGGCGTAGTCATAGCGGTTCCTTTATCAGATGTTTAATTCAAGATCACTGGCAGCCACTGAAATACAGAGCTGGATATCTTCTTTGCCGGTATCCGAATACTGGCCAGTGCGGGTGTTGAAAACCACCCCACTCTCTTTGGTACAGACACACTGGTAACACACACCGATACGGCAGCCATGCTGTGGAGTAAGACCCTGTTTTTCAGCAAGATCCAGCAGGCTCATCTGTTCATCGGGCGTGGTGGTGGTCGCAATACCAGAGGTTTTGAAACGGACAAAACTCTTCTCGCCGGTCATCTCCATTTCAATCGGTGCAGCACCGAAATATTCGAAACGGATCTGGTCAGCAGGCAGGCCTAACTCAGACAGAAGGTTACGGGTGCCCTGAATCATCGGCGTCGGTCCGCACACCATGGCAATACGGTCTGCCACATCCGGACAGTAACGCAGCAGGTGCTCTTCACACACCTGGCCTTCGGCTTCGGTATTGATGAAGGTGACTTTCAGATTCGGGTGCAGCTCGGCAATGCGGTCAAGCTCCTGACGGAACAGAGCATTGGATGAATTACGGATATAAAACAGCAGGTGCACATCGCGCAGGCTGTTGCTGCTGAGCTGGTTCATCATGGAGCGGAACGGCGTAATACCACTGCCACCAGCAATCAATAACAGAGGTTCATTACCTTCCGGCAGCAGAAAGTCACCACCGGCATCAGACAGGGTGCACACACCACCTTTGGCAAAGTGCTCTTTCAGCATCGGCGTTACACGGCCGTCCGGTTTGGAACGGATACTCAGCTCGATCAGCCCGGTTTTACGGAAGTAATCAGGCGATGTGGAAATGCTGAAGGTGCGGGTGTAAAGCGTACCGTTGAGCTCAGCCGAAATCTGTACATGCTGACCAGCGCTGAAGTTTTTCCAGCGGCGTCCCGGACGGATGACAAGGGAGTACACATCACCGGTTTCGGAGTGTACTTTCATGACTCTGGAGCGCACGCCCACGGTGGACCAGGCGGGCATTGCCAACCGGATAAAAGGTTCGAAATAGGCGAAGAACTCATTGTTATTAACAAGGCTCTGAGCCAGCCAGGTGTGAAACCTGGAAAGGGTCGTCTCGGGTTGCGCAATCTGACCGTTCATTCTCTGCTCCTGAATCCTCTCGGATTTCATGCTTTATTATTATTGTGGTTCTACATATTCTCACAGGGTATTACGATTTCGAACTGAATCCGTAGGACAATAGCTCCCAATTGTAACTTTTTACGCCACGTGGCACGTTTAGTCCTAAAAGTTCACAGACGTTCTTTTCAGCCTCGACTACGCCTTCCATCCACATGGCTTATAAAGACCCGCTGAGAGTCACGACGATCGTCCTGGAACCCCCGTGGTTACGGTGTTCACACAGATACACCCCCTGCCAGGTGCCGAGTGCCAACCGGCCATCGGTGACCGGAATGGACACGGAAGGCCCCAATAAGCTCGATTTAATGTGTGCCGGAAGATCATCTGGTCCTTCATCGTTATGTCGGTAAAAAGGTTCATTCTCAGGTACCAGACGGCTGAAGACCTGCTCAAAATCCTGACGTACCGTCGGGTCGGCATTTTCATTAATGGTGAGTGATGCCGAGGTATGGCGGATAAAAATATGCAACAGACCGACACGATAATCCGCCAGCTCCGGTAACTGGCGGACTATCTCGGAGGTGATCAGATGAAAACCGCGCGGCCGCGCGCTCAGGGTGATGGTCTTCTGAACCCAGGACATAGTGTTAACCTCATTTTCAGGAACCTGAGAGGCTAACGGGCAGCGGGCCGGGGTGTAAACAACGGAGGGGTCAGGTCTGCGGCAAAGGCGTCACACAGGCCACGTCAAAATGTACCGCGAGAATCCCGGTAAGGGAGCTCAGGCGCAGGTTTTCAAAGACATCATACAGAGGCGCCACCTCCTGCGGATATTCGAGGTGTACGCCATAGCGTTCGTGATTCTGCCCCAGCGTGTAGAGGTAAGCCCGGGCAAACGGTGCGCTGGTGCCTGCCAGCCAGATGGCGTCATCACAACAGGGCATCGCGTCCGCTTCAAAGCTGTCCACCCCCAGCTGCGACTGAAGCAGCAGAAGCACCGCCCGCAGCTCAGGAGACTTCTGCAGAGTCCAGACGTCCATACACTCAGGCCGTCTGCTGATTTACCCAGCTCTGCCAGGCCTGATAGCCACCGGCCAGATTGCACGCATTTTTGAAACCGAACTGCGTCAGGAACTCCGTCAGGTGCTCACTGCGGTGTCCGCTGTAACAGTACACCAGCATATGACGGTCTTTATCACCACGGCGGATCAGGCCTTCCACCAGATCGTCATGAGAATGCATAGCGCCTTCCATATGTCCGGCACGGTAATCCGCCAGATCGCGGCAATCCAGAATCATTACCTCTTCAGACGCCAGCAGTTCAGAAGCAGCATCGGGCTGCAGGGTACGGATGTTAACCATGATGTTCTCCTCAGGCGGCGTTGAGTGACAGGATGAGACGGTGCTGATCAGCGGCGGAAAAGCCGTCCACCTGCTGCTCGGTAAAGAAGTCTGTGGCGTTGTCGACGGCATCCTGCATGGCGGCAAGGATGTAGTCTGTGCAACGTTCTGAATGCAGACAGTTTTCCGGAACCACAGATTCAATCAGCAGACGCTGGCCCGACTGACTGTAGGAATGCAGCCGCATCCCCCGGAAATCCGGCTTATCGTCGCCGGCCGGAAGCAGAAAACGCAGATCCACAGCCGGACCACCCTGCGCCTTCTGCGCATGACGTTGCTGTGTCAGTTTTGCTGCAATGTTGGTAAGTACCCGGACAAATTCGCTTTCTTTCAGACTCATATCCGGAAGAAAGGCTTCGCAATACAAGGACATAGAGAAACTCCCATGTTTAAGCCGACAGACATGAAGCATCCGTTGCAATCTGTCTGCCAGCCGGGAGCAGGCCTGAGGCCCGGGGTGCCGTATGGCGGGTATCAGTAGAGAGAAATCCAATTGGCTTTGATCACACCTTCACGCACCCGCTGCGGGTGGTTACCGACATCAATGCGGTGAGTTTCCTGACGCGTGGCGTAGTTGATCACCGAGACCTGATCCGTCCCGCTCCAGGAAATCAGGCAGTTTTCACCGGTACGGTCACTCACGGCCCAGTAGGCTTTTTCGCCCAGCCCCTCAAGCAAGGTATAGGTGAAGGTTTCACGGTCAACAATCGCGGCGTAGTCGTCCATGGTACCGGCCACGCACAGTGAAGAATCGTCGCTGCTGATGGCAATACCGTGATGGGCCGAGTCATTCACGTATTTCTGCAGCGGCAGTTCCGGTACATGGTTCGGCAGTTCGGCCAGACGGGTCACGCTTTCAGTGTCCATATCAAATTCGATAAAGCCGTGCAGGAAGGACAACTGGAAATAGAAGTAACGGAAGTCACTGGTGTGCGCCATCGGGCGGATGGACGGGCTCAGATCACCGAGACCCGCCTCTTCCAGCTTATTTTTGATGTCGAAGTCTTTGACGATGACCCGGTCCTGAGTGTCATAGACCAGAAAACGGCGTTCCCCTTTGGTGGATTCTTTCAGTACCTGACCATCAAAGCGGGTGAACACGTTACCGATACTGGAGTGATAGACGTAACGGCCATCATCCGAGTAGAGGTTCTCATGTGGTGAGTCACCGGTCGGGAATTTATCCAGCTCTACACCCGTATAGACATCGAGCAGATGCACTACGTCGCCGGTAGAAGCCGAGACCGCAACCTGGGTGCCATCCGGCGATAAGGCCATGTGGTCAGAGCGGACGCCATCCACTTCAAAACGCCAGACGACAGCACCGGTGCTGAGATCCAGCGCCACGACATCGGCAAAACTCGGGCGCGAGACAATCAGCAGCTCACCGTCGTTGGTGCTGTACATGTCATCCACGTACTGGTCGTTGCCTTCACCGATCAGCTGGCGGATTCCCAGGAAGACGGCAAAGTCTTTGGGGCGACGACGGATCTCGCGCATCCGCTCTTCGTAATCGGGAATGCCATTAATCCGGCCAATAGGTTCGTAGTTGTCACCATCAATCACGTCGATGGTGCCATCCCAATTATTGCCAACAAAGATGGCATTTTTCAGCTCCTGACCCGGCAGGCGATCTTTGATGCGGTCAAACAGACCCGCTGATGCGGTCAGGGGGGCCAGCAGAAGTGCGCAGAGACTGACAACCGTCAGTACTGACCGCGGCGGACGGGCAGACAGAATCCGGGACATGGGAGTTCACTCATTATTTATTGTTATTGGTATCCATCAGACGCCTAAGACATCTGTACGATCTTTAGTCATAGTAACAATGAAATGGGTGACAACCATCAGACCTTTGGGGCCAAGGCAGTTTAGACAGGACAGGGGGAGAACGGCGGTGTGTGAACCACAGGTCAGTGACGGCTGACCTGCTGGTAAGAATTCAGTTTCTTTTTGCCCTGTTCATGGCCTGAAAGTTTTCGCTGCTCCGCCTGCAGCTCCGACAACAACTGCTGCTCTTCCGTCAGCAGGTCTTCAAGAAACTGCTGCTGTTCATTGGTCAGCTGGATCAGGTCACTGATTTCACCAAACCACTGCTGCAGCAGGGTGTTGCGCATCTGGATGCGGTCATCGACGCCATCTTTCACGCCCTGACGGATCAGAGAACGCAGTTCCAGCGACAGGTTTTTCACCTGTTCAAATAAATCACTCATATCACAATCAACTCTGCTTTCAGTGCACCGGCCTGCTTCATTGCTTCCAGTATAGCCATGAGGTCGCCCGGAGCGACGCCCACCTCGTTCACAGCCTTGACGATATCGTCCAGAGAGACCCCGCGGTCCATTTTGAACATGCGGCTGTCAGCGCCGTTATCCACCTCAATATTGGTCTGCGGCACCACCACAGTCTGACCTTCGGCCAGCGCGTTCGGCTGCGACACCGCAAAGTCTTCGTTAATGGTTACCGTCAGGTTACCGTGGGTCACAGCCACCGGATCAATCATCACCTTCTCACCCATTACTATCGTCCCGGTGCGGGAATTGATGATCACCTTGGCACGTTCTTTACCTGTCTCCACTTCCAGATTCTCAATGACCGACATGTACGCCACCCGCTGGCTGGTATCACGCGGAGCACTGACACGGATGGAAGTCGCATCCAGCGCCTCAGCGGTCCCCGGGCCCATCAGCTCATTGATCTTATCCGTCAGTGCCCGTGCGGTGGTGAAGTCGGGCTGATCCAGATTGAAAATCAGACTGTCACCCCGTCCGAACGACGACGGCACCGACTGCTCTACCGTCGCGCCGTTGGGAATACGTCCGACACTTGGCACATTCACCTTGATACTGGAGCCGTCATTCCCTTCCGCCCCGAAACCACCAACCACCAGATTCCCCTGCCCGACGGCGTAGACATTGCCATCGGCACCACGCAGCGGCGTAAACAGCAGCGAACCACCACGCAGACTCTTGGCATTGCCTAAGGAAGACACCGTGATATCAATACGCTGACCCGGCTTGGCAAACGGCGGCAACTCAGCGGTCACCGATACCGCCGCCACGTTCTTGAGCTTAGGGTCGGTCCCGGCCGGTAAGGTAATACCGAATTCGTTCATCATGTTATTGAAGGTCTGGGTCGTGAACGGCGCCTTATCGCCGGTCCCGTCCAGACCGACCACCAGACCGTAACCCACCAGCTGGTTGCTGCGCACACCGGCAATACTGGAAATGTCTTTGATGCGCTCTGCATGAACCTGCACGCTGACCAGAGCAGCGACCATGCAGATGAGCAGAGCGGCAAGAGTTTGACGCCTGAGTGTCATGTTTTTCCCCTTTCCGCGGTGAAACCGGCGGTTTTTATGGTTTTCAGGGTGGTTTAAGGGGGATGTAGCAGGGGGTGTGCCAATGGTGAGTAATGGGGAGTTAAAGATGGGGTTTCTGTTTTGATGGAGCTGTCATTACGAACGGAGTGAAGTAATCCAGAACTGAGGTTATTTTTGCTCCCGGGAGGACGGCACAGGGGCTTCTGCCTAACCGGGCTGTCGAGTGAAACAATCCAGAAAAAGGGTTATTTTCGCTCCTGGGAGGAATGCCTCCTCCCGGCGCTTGCCCTCCCACCTGCTTCGCGCTGTAGTGTTCGTTGTTTCACTGAAAACTTCCTCTTCACAACGGCTACGGCCCAATTCGGCGTCCTGCCTCAGTGGGCCTGTCGGAGCATCCATGCTCCTCCAGCCTGTTCATCCTCGTTTTCAGTGACTCACACTAGGCGCCCTGAAGACCAGAAACACTGTTATTTAATTGATGATCACTGGGAGCCTTTACTCCGTTTAAATTCCTGTTTCCGTTTCCGTTTCATAGAAATCCATCCATAGATTTACGTCATCTCCGTGAAGACGGAGATCCATACAATGTTGCTGCCCTCAGTGCTGTCCTTTTTATTGAAAAGTGTCGCTGGTTTTCAGTGCGCCTATTCCGATCCTTGTTTTGTGAAAACGAACAGGCATTCGGAACAGGATGTTCCGAAAGGTCAGTTGAGGCAGGACGCCGAATCTGACCGTGGCCGTAGTGAGCTTGAACCAAAGCAAGAAGCAGAGAGGAATACAGCGCGAAGCAGGTGGGAGGGCAAGCGCCGGGAGGAGGCATTCCTCCCAGGAGCGAAAACATACAGTTAAAATAAATAAAAAAGCCAGAATTAATCTGGCTTTAAAATCAGAGAATTAAAGAATAATCAGAACGGCCACAACGGCGAGTTCAGAATCTTATCCCCCCACCCCTGCTTGGTCGAATTATTCAGACTACCCCGTCCACCAAACGAAATCCGCGCATCCGCGACCTTGCTCGATGGCACTGTATTATCCGGCGTAATATCCTGCGGACGGATCAACCCACTGATGCGGATATATTCATCCCCTTCACTCAGTGTCAGCCATTTTTCACCGCGTATTCTCAGAATGCCGTTCGGCAGAATATCCGCCACCGTCACACTGATCTGGCCACTCAGGCTGTTGGAACGGTCGGCTTCCCCTTTCCCGGAAAACTGTCGGTCATTGGTGGTTGAACTGTCGAGTGTCAGGTTTTTCCAACCCGGTACTGTCCCCATGATGCTGGGTACGGCCATATTGTTGGTCGATGATTTATCAGCACTGGTTTCAGCGGATTTTGATGATTGATATTCTTCATCAAAAATCACCGTAATAATGTCCCCTACCCGGGTGGCCTGCTGATCGGTATACAGGCCGACACTGTAGCGTGCCTGAAACAGTGAGCCATCATTCTGTGGCGGTGGCGCGAGGCTCTGGGCGGAGACCGGGGCAAAGGCCGGGTCATCCGGAAAAATGTCTTTATCCGGCTGCATGCTGCTGCAGGCGCTGAGCAGCCCCATCAGTCCACCCACGACGATTAAACGTTTCATATCAAGCCTCCGTTATACGTTCTGAGTCAGGAACTGCAGCATCTGGTCGGCTGCCGAAACGACTTTGGAGTTCATTTCATAAGAGCGCTGGACGGTGATCATTTTCACCAGCTCTTCCACCACTTCAACATTGGAGTTCTCAAGAGCCCCCTGAATCATGGCGCCAAAGCCATCTTCACTGGGGACACCCGCCTGCGGTGCACCACTGGCGGCGGTTTCCATGAAGATGTTGCCACCGGCAGACTGCAGACCCGCCGGGTTGATGAAGTCGACGATATCAATCTGCCCCAGCTCCTGCGGTGCCGGATCACCGAACATCACCGCCTGAACAATACCGTCCTGGCTGATGTTGAGTTCGCTGGTCTGATCCGGAATGGCGATTTCCGGCTCCAGCGGATAACCGTTGGCGTTCACCACCACCCCTTCGTTATTGATGTGGAAGGTACCGTCACGGGTATAACCGATCGTGCCGTCCGGCATCAGGATCTGGAAAAAACCGCGGCCATTGATGGCCAGATCCAGCGGGTTATCGGTAATTTCCAGAGAACCTTCGGTGAAGATTTTCTGCGTACCGGCAGTGCGTACACCCGTACCCAACTGCAGACCGGACGGCAGACGGCTGTCGGCGGAGCTGTTGGCACCAGGCTGACGCTGAATCTGGTAAATCAGGTCCTCGAACACCGGACGGTCTTTTTTGAAGCCGGTGGTTGAGACGTTGGCCAGGTTGTTGGAAACGGTGGTCAGTGCCAGATCCTGAGCTTCGAGCCCGGTCTTGCTGACCCAGAGTGCATTCATCATGATCCGGACTCCTTATTGATTGGAAATGATCTGAGTGGTGGCCGCAGCCAGTTCGTCAGCCCGCTTCATCAGCTTCACCTGCATTTCATACTGGCGGTTAAGCTGAATCAGGCTGGTCATCTCAGTCACTGCATTGACGTTACTGCCTTCGAGAAAACCACCGGCGACGGTAATGTTCAGGTCAGGCTGTGCCGGTGGCGTACCCTCTTCACGGAAACGGAACAGGCCGTCTTCGCTCTTTTCCAGCAGATCCGGGTCCGGGTTCACCAGCTTCAGCTGCACCGGCTCAGCCACGGCTGCCGGTACATCGCCCATTGGCTGGATGGTCACAATACCGGCTCTGCTGATATCAATTTTTTCGAATTCCGGCAGCACCACCGGGCCACCGGCACCAATGAGCTGCTGGCCATGACCATTGATCAGACGGCCGAGCGGGTCGACGCTGAGATCACCTACACGGGTGTAAGCTTCCTGCCCGTCCGGTCCGACCACCGCAAACCAGCCTTCACCTTCAATGGCGAGGTCCATATTGCGGCCGGTTTCAATCATTGGGCCACCGCGCAGGTCGCTCGCCGGACGTTCGGTCATGGCGTAAGCACGGGTAGGAAAATGCTCGCCGAACACACCCTGAGCCCGGCTCTGGGTGTAGTCGGAGCGGAAACCTGTGGTGCTGGCGTTGGCCAGGTTGTTGGCATGTGCAGCCTGCCCCCAGGTGTTCTGTTTGGCGCCGGACATGGCGATATAAAGTGCGCGGTCCATAACTGCCTCATCGGATAAATTCTGGAACTTACCCTGACTACAGCGAACGACGTGCCAACTTTAAAAAGACATTATATTTCAGACAGTTAGATCTAAATCACAGACAGAATTGAGGAATCATCAGCACCCGGCGGCAAGGCCTTGCCGTCGGGTATTGATGAAAGGTGGCAGGAGTCCGCCTCCGGCATTGCCGGGGGTCAGTCAGGAGGTGTGTTACAGGTTGAGGATGGTCTGGGTCACCTGATCCGTGGTTTCAATGGTCTTGGCACTGGCCTGGAAGTTCCGCTGGGCAATGATCAGGCCCACCAGCTCTTCCGACAGGTCAACGTTGGAATCCTCCAGCGCTGAAGCCCGTATGCCACCAAAACTGCCGGTGCCCGGCGCACCGATGGTCGGCACACCGGATTCAAACGACTCGGCCCAGGCGGTATCACCTACCGGGCTCAGGCCTTCCGGATCGCGGAAGTAAGCCAGCGCGACCTGACCCAGGGTCTGGGCCTGACCGTTGGTGAAACGGGCGAAGATCACACCGTCACCATCGACCTCCAGACCGGTCAGTCGGCCTGCGCCATAACCGTTCTGATTCACTTCGTTCACCGAGAACACGCTGCCGAACTGCGTGGTGCCGGACATATCAATGCGGAAGTTGGAGCTGCTGGCCGGTTCGGTCAGTGGCAGACCACCTTCGAGCACGTTAACTGAGCCTGTCGCGCCGTTACGTTCACCTTCGGCATCCAGCGGGTCCCAGTTGGTGATGAAGATATTACCTGTGCCCTCTTCATCCAGTGTGCCGTCCTGGTTAAAGAAGAGTTCAAAGCGCGCCTGCGTCGGTTCCAGGTTCTGCGGGAACGGCAGTGACGGGTCCGGGTCGCCCACGTCTTCCCCATCCACCTGAACGTACATGGCCCAGATGCTCTCACCGTCCGGACGGGTCTGGTCCAGCGGTTCTTTTACGAAGTACTGGGTCATGATGTGACTGTTACCCAGACTGTCGTAAATGGTGGTAGACGTTGCGTGGTTATAGGTGTCCTGATCATCCGGATCAAAGGAGTTGAGGATGTAGGTCTCATACTCACTCTCATCCAGCGTCCCGAAGATACCGGAGACCACCGGACTCGGGTCCTGCATGATGTAACCTTCATTGAGGATGAAGTTCACCGTGCCCCCCACTGCGGCGGCCGTATCCGCTGTGGAACTGCCCCCGAGCACCACAGGACCTGTGCCCTCTTTACCCTGTACCACCAGTGAGTCGCTGGTCTCGGAGCTTTCAATGGCAATCACCACATCACGACCGATCTGGTTGGTGATGACCAGGTCACCGGTTTCATTCACTTCGGCCAGGAAGCCCGGCAGGGTGGTACCGCGGTAGCTGTTAATTTCATCCGCCATATCTTCCAGACTGGTGGATTCCAGACGCTGACCATTGAGGGTGATGAACATGTCATCGCCGGGGCTGTTATAGCCCGACAGCGGCAGGGTTACCTGAGTCTCAGACGAGGCCGTCACACCCGGCTGCTGGTTGAACAGAGCGACGATCTCGTTGGCTTCGGAGTTCTCCGGAATAACAATCTCGGTTTCATTACCGTCCGGGTCGACCAGCGTCACTGTGGTTTCCGGGTATTCGTTGGTCACGCCCTCAATACCGGTTTCCAGCAGGCTGCCGTCGTACGGATCGGCCTGCAGAATCGCGTACATATCCGCCTGAGTCACATCCGGGCCTTCGGCTGAGATACTGGTTACGGAAATAACCGAGGCTTCCCCTTCTTCCACCGCCCGGAACTCCAGCTCGTACTGAGGTGGCGATACGCGGGGCTCGATTTCAACCGCGAGCGCCCGCACACCGATGTAGCTGTCTGCATCCTGGCTGTTCAGCTGACGGTTAATGCTGGCCGCCAGCTGCTGCACAGAGCGGTATTCTTCGTTCAGGCTGATCAGAACCGAGCCACTGCGGCCTTCGGCGTCTGGTGCAGGCACAACCAGGTTAATCCGGAAGCTGTTGGAGCGGTCGACGGTATCTTCACCTGTCACCACGAACATGCTGTCAAATCCCAGTGCGGCCAGTGCCTGAGGCTCTGCAGCGGTGGCGGTGAAATCCAGACCTTCACCGGAGCCCACTTCAGTGTTGGTAAACACCAGCTGCCCACCCACGGCTTCAACGGACACCTTATCGGCGATACCACTGGCACCCACGTAGTTGTTGATCTCGGTCTGAATCGCCTGAGCCAGCTCATCCAGGTTGGCGTAGCTCGCCGGTGGAATGGTGATGGTGAACGGGCCGCCGCCATTACCTGTGGTACTGGTTACCTCAAGGTTGAATTCGTTATTGGCCTGAATCGGTTCAACACCACCGTCAAAGTGGTTATCGCTCTGGAAGCCGAGATCGGTCAGGTCATAGTTCACTGAGTTGCCGTTATCGTCGCCAATCTGCACGTAATCGCCCTGTACGGCCGGTGCCTGCGACTGGAATTCGATATTGCCTGAGTTGTTGACCGCCAGAACCTGCTCGTTACCGGCACCTGCGGCGTTGGTCACCCAGGCATTGATTTCTGTGACGATTTCGTTGACCGAAACACTGGCAAAGTTACCCGGCAGTGCACTGATCCAGCTGGCTTCATCCAGCTGGATTGAGTAGGTATCACCCGCCTCGTTTGCCAGGGTAAAGGCCAGTACGTTGCCGCTGCCGATACTCAGATCCAGGTTGCTGTAGGCGCTGTTGGCTGTCAGTACGGCAAACTGGCCCGGATCACTCTGAACGATGTTCAGACTGGGAGCGGACAGTGTGCGGTTGACAGTCTGGGTACCCGGAATAGAGCGGAAATCCGCAGTGAGGGCGTTGGAACCCACAAACAGCAGGTTACCTTCCGTACCGGCAGAGACAGAACCCGCCGCACCGAACAGGGCATCCCAGTTCGCGGTGTTAGAGACGGTAAAGCTGGAGCCATCCGTCGCGCTGTAACCGGCACGTTCCACAATCAGCTGGCCACTGCCACTGACGCTGGCACGCAACTGCTGAGAACCTAGGGTCTGATCAATATCTGACTGAACCGAGGCCAGCACTTCCGCTTCGGTGGAACCCGCGGCAATGGCGGTCAGGGTGATGGTCTGAGGTCCGTTACCATCGTTCAGATCCACATCGATCACTTCACCACCGGCGGTACCGGCGGTACCCACATCGGCAACGGTGTTACCGGCACCACCGGCAAAGGTCAGGGAGGCCGGGCTGCCGGCCGTGCGTGGCTGGCCTGCAGGGCTGAGGATGGTGGTGGTGGATTCCGGAATACCGGCGTCCGCTGCACCGATAGCCAGACCATTGGATTCAATGGTCAGACCTTCTTCCTGCAGAACCTGAGCACCGGCATTGAGGTTGAGAATGGCCGATGCCAGAGTGGTCAGCCGTGGCGGCTGGCTGGTTACCTGAATCTGGATGTCGTTCATCACACCATCAACCACACCGCTTTCGTTGGCTGAAAAGCCCTGCAGGCGGGAGCCGTTGTTGGTCACAACAAAACCGTCGCGGTCGAGTGAGAACAGACCGGCACGGGTATAGGTGGTCGCGCCCTGATCGGAGAGCACAAAGAAACCGTTGCCATCAATCGCCATATCCAGCGCGTTATCGGTGCCACTGATGGTGCCCTGGTTGAATTGCTGATGGATGTTGTCCACCAGCACACCGGAGCCCACCGCCCGGCCACCGGTGCCCAGCAGCTGACGGGTATAGAGATCCGCGAATTCGGCGCGGGACTGTTTGAAACCTGTGGTGCTGGCGTTAGCCACGTTGTTGCCGGTGACCTCCAGATCGGTGGAAGCTGCACGGATACCACTTAAACCAATATTAAAACTCATAGCTTCACCTCTGCTCAGGCATCAAGAATCTGTTTAACTTCGTCCAGGCCGGCACGCTGGCCACCTGTCAGGTTGAGCGTGACCGTGCCATTGGAACCCATGGTCACACTGTCAACGCGGGAGCTCATTTCCATCACGGTTTCCTGGCTCTTGCCTCCTTCCATGGAGTTCAGGCGGAACACGTACTGACCCGGCGGGTACGCCCGTTCAATCGGTTCACCGTTGTCATCCAGCATCACTTCGCCGTTTTCGTCGTAGTAATACTGGTCAATATTCAGGGCACTGCGGTCGAGTTCGACAATGTCGCCGTCGAGCATCAGGTTGTAGCCATCCCAGCGCACGGACATGGCGCCTTCACCGTGGTTACCCAGCGGAATCTGCTCCAGCAGTACACCGTTGGCGTTTTCAATATTCAGCACCATGTCGGAGTTGCTGGCACCGAGATCGGTATAACCACTGACCACACCACCGTTGGTCAGCAGACCTGTGTCGTTGCCTTCCACAATCACTGACTGACCAACCAGACTCGAGGCCTGCAGCGCGGCGTTGGAAGTGAACTCCGACATCATCTGTTCAGCGGTATTGTTCAGGTTATCCAGCCCCTCAACCGAGGAGAACTGCGCCAGCTGAGCCACGAATGCCTGGTTGTCCTGGGGCTCCAGCGGGTTCTGGTTATTCAGCTGGGCCACCATCAGCTCAAGGAAGGCATTACGCCCGAGCTCATTCTCTTTCGGTTCTGTCGAGCCCTTGGAGCGGTACTGATCCAGTACCGCGTTTGAGCTGCTGACATCATTAATTGCCATCCGATACTCCTTACTGACCCAGTGTCAGTGTCCGCTGCAGCATCTGCTTCGCGGTTTTCAGCACTTCAACATTCATCTGGTAGCTGCGTGATGACGACATCATGTCGGTCATTTCTTCTACCACGTTCACATTCGGGTAATAGACGTAGCCGTCTTCGTTGGCCATCGGGTGATCCGGCTGAAAACGGGCCTGCAGCGGCGCGTCTTTTTCAACGATGCCCATCACCTGCACACCGGCACCAGTGCCCTCTTCGGCATCCATAAAGCCATCGTTGTCTTTCAGGCGGCCATTCATTTCTTTTTCCAGTACGCCGAACCAGGGCTTGCGCGCACGGTAGGTTTCATCCACGGAGCTTGAGGCACTGTCGGCGTTGGCGATGTTACTGGCGGTGGTGTTCAGGCGCAGGGACTGAGCGGTCATGCCGGTGCCGGCAATATTAAGTACGCTGGTTAATGACATGATTATTCTCCCCGGATGGCGCCGCGCAGGCCTTTGAACTTGCCGCTTAAGAACTCAAAGCTGGCGTTGTAGTCGAGGCTGTTGCGGGCAAATTCAGCCTGTTCAATCTGGGATTCAACGGTGTTGCCGTCGATGGAAGGCTGCAACGGGTTGCGGTACAGCAGACCACCATCAGCCCCGGTGCCACTGGTACCGTGCATATGACCGGCGTGGGTACCGGTCAGACCCAGCCCCTGTTTGCCCATCTCACCGGCCAGTGCCGCCTGAAAATCAAAGTCACGGGCTTTGAATCCGGGGGTATCTGAGTTAGCCAGGTTATTGGCCAGCACTTCTGCCCGCTGCGCACGCAGCTGCATCGCGCTGCTGTGAATGCCGAGTGCATTACTGAAGTTGATAGATCCCATGGTCAGGCTCCTGTGTAATTCGTGTCGCGGTGACGTACAGGGAACTCAGCAATCGCCGGGCCAACTTTATTTATCTATATATTTCAACTAGTTAACTGATTTTCAGAGGGATTGCCGCGGCGGCAACGGCAAGAGATTTCCGCTTTATTCAGGGGCAGACAACGGCTAACTGCCGCTGCTTTTAAAGGAACAAAAAAAAACCGGAGGGCTTACGCCATCCGGTTCATCAGGAACGCGGGGGCTGCATCTTACTGCATTCGTTTCTCAATCTGATCGGCGACCTGCTGAGCCAGGATGTCCGGATCAAACTTGGCGATAAAGTCGTTGGCGCCGACTTTCTCCACCATGGCTTTGTTGAACACACCGCTCAAGGAAGAATGCAGCACAATAAAGAAGTCGCGCATGGTGGGCTGACTGCGCACACTGGTGACCAGGGTATAGCCATCCATCTCCGGCATTTCGATGTCGGAAATCATCATCATGTATTCATCCTGCACGCGTTTGCCGCTGGCCTCCAGCTCCTGCAGATGCTCCCACGCCTGCAGGCCGTCTTCCATCAGTACAGTTTCGACGCCAACGGCTTCAACACAGCGCGAAATCTGCTTACGTGCAATTTTCGAGTCATCCACAATCAGCACCCGTTTGGAGGCTGCCTGGGCCTTCACTTCGTCTTTAATCACACCTTCACTGATTTCTTCATTGATCGGGGCAACTTCCGCGAGAATCTTCTCAACGTCGATGATCTCCACCAGCTTGCCGTCGACCTCAGTCACTGCCGTCAGGTAATGATCGCGGCCTGTGCCTTTCGGTGAGGAATGAATGTCTTTCCAGTTCATGTTCACAATGCGCTCAACACCGGAGACCAGGAAACCCTGTGTCTTGCCGCTGTACTCGGTAATGATCACAAACGCACGCTTCACATTCTCCAGTGGCGGGTTACCGGTAGCGAGACTGATATCCATGATCGGCAAAGTACCGGAACGGATGTGAGCCACACCCCGTACGACCGGATGACTGCCTGGCAGGTGAGTCAGGTTCGGACATTGCAGAATCTCTCTGACCTTGAACACATTAATGCCGTAGAGCTGACTGCCATGGACACGGAAAAGTAACAGCTCCAGACGGTTTTCACCGACCAGCGTGGTACGTTGATTGACTGAGTCAAGGACATTCTGCATGACTTCCTCTCTGCTGTTGTTCGTGCGCGGACTCCCTATACAGTGCGCGCGCTCTGCCTCTGTCCGGCCTTAACCGGGCGGCGGAGTAACCTGCTCACTATCCGGCACGGTGCTTGCTGCCTTACCCGTAAAGACGTAATTACGCCGGAATCATGACGTTTTCTTCGACCTTACACCTCAGCATAGTAGAGAACCTGACTCTCGCCCGCCGACAGGTAGTTTATTTCCTGTCTCTCCTGCTGTGCCTGTATTGCAGCCCGCTGACCGGCGCGGAACCGGGCACAGACACCACCGGGAAGCTGCAGCAGGTGATTCTGGCCGAGTGGCAGCGTCTGGGCGGTTCAGAAAATGCCGAGGTCAGCTTTCCGGCGTTATCGGGAGGCTTCAGTCTGCCCGACTGCGCCACAGAACCGGCGCTGAACTTTGTGCGTCACCTGCAGCCCGGCCGTAACGGGGTGGAAGTCAGCTGTTCAGACCCGTTCTGGCAACAGTTTCTGGCGTTTGAGCTGCACGTCTTCGCCCCGGTTGTGGTCCTGCAGGAAGCCCTGCCCGCCGATACGGAGCTGCGTCCGGAACATCTTCAGGCTGTCATTCTTGACACCTCCGAGCTGAATCAGGGGTATTTCACCGAGCCGGAAGACCTTGCCGGCATGCAGACCAAACGTCCGCTGCGGACTGGTACACCGTTGAGTGAAGACATGGTCCGGCCAGTCAACCTGATCGAACGGGGCCAGACAGTCAAAGTACTGCTGAACAAGCCCGGTATCAGTATCGTGGTTGAAGGCGTGGCCCTCTCCGACGGCTATGCCGGTGAGCGCATCCGGGTCCGCAACCTGACCTCCGGCAAAACCCTCTATGCAGAGGTGGTCAGCAGCCAGGTTGTACGGATTCAGTAACAAACTGAAAAAAAATTAAAGTCATGAAAAGAACGGTCGATAACTACAATGCAGGAGTGTATATACTGATATGAAGCTCGGAGATCTGATGATGAACATCAACAAATTCACCAATGGGCTCGACGCCAACAGTCGGGGCCGGAACGAGGCGGTCAACAAACCCGCCCCGGAAGGCAAACCCAATGAAACCAAGGCGCGGGAATCCGCAACCTTTACGGACCAGGTCAAACTGAGTGCCAGCAGCAAAAGCATTCAGCAGATCGAAGCAGAAGTAAAAGAGATGCCTGACATCGACGACGCAACCGTCGAACGCATCCGCTCGTCCATCGAAAAAGGCGAGTACAAGATCGACTATCAGAAGTTGGCAGGAAAAATGCTGGATTTCGAGGAGAATCTTAACTTCTGATTGCGGGGCCGTTATGACACAGGATACAAACAGATTTGCACGGTTACTGTCTTCCGAGCTGGATATTAACCAACAACTCTGCCACGTCCTGCAACAGGAGCTGGACTGCATCAGCCAGCAGGATATACGCGAGCTGGAGGCCCTCACTCCCCTCCGCCAGAACCTCCTCAACGAGCTTCAGAAAGCCGCCAGCGGCCGTCTGGAATGGATGAAAGCCGCAGGACTTCTCCCCGATCAGAATGGCAAAGAGTGGCAAAGCGTTACCGCTGATGAGGAAATTGCCGGCCTCTGGCATGACCTCCAGCAACAATATCATCAGAATCAGAAACTCACCGCCCGTCTCAGCGAACTGGTCCTGGCTTTAGGCCAGCGCACCCGCCGCAAACTCAGCATCCTGCTCGGACGTCAGCAGGAAACCGGACTCTACGATCAACAGGGCCAGACACGCTCAGTGAATGCCCGCTTCCGGGGGATCCGTGCGTGACCGGGCTGCAAGAAGAAGCAATCCGCGATGAGCACCTGCTGAAAACGCCGGAAGACGTGTATGGTGCCATCCGTAAAATCGTCCTGATGGAAAGTGCCGTCCGTATCATCATTGACGGCAGCGAGCAGGATTTCCACTCCGCAATCACCCAGACAAGCCTCAAGAACAACAGCTTTTTCCTGGACAAAGTGATCCCGGACTTTGGTAACGACCTGATCCGCAGCGGCAAACGCTTCACCGTTGAGTGCAAAAGCCAGGGCGTACACATCAGCTTCCGTCTTGATGGCCGCCTGCGCTATCAGCCGGATAATCAGCAATACCGTGCCGAACTGCCAAAAGAAGTTTTCTATCTGCAGCGACGCAACGCCTACCGCGTACAGATCCCACCCGCCCATGAAATTAACGTCATCCTGCACATGGCCGATGACGGCGAAGAGATCTGCGGCCACCTGCATGATATCTCCTGCAATGGCTTCAAAGCCGAATTCGAAAGCAACATCAAAAAACGCCTGGAAGATCAGCACACATTTCCGGCAGCACAACTGCGCTTTACCCGGGAGAACAGCATCCATGCGACGCTGGAAGCCCGCCACGTCCTGCTCACCAAAGAAGGCCACACCACCTGTGGCTTCGCGATTCTCAGCACATCTCCCGCCTCGCAACGTTTCATTGACCGTCTGATTACTGAATTCCAGTGGGAAGAACGGCGTCTGCAGGAAGTCCAGAAAAACGACCTCACCCTCTGATTAACTCATCGCAAAGACTGAGGCTGACAGGTTTGTCACATGCCGCTAGAATGCGGCCCAGTCTCCCTATAGCTCAACAGGATAGAGCAGTCGCCTCCTAAGCGACCGATCGGGGTTCGAGTCCCTGTGGGGAGGCCACTGCTTTTTTCAGCACCTTCCAAAGACATCACAAATCCCACTGAAAACCCCATTAATACTGGGCAAAATGTTCAGTAGCATCCAGATTCATCCGTTTACATCCTAATACCATCCGGGGTAACTTACGGGGTACTTGAGTTCGACCATCAAAAGTTACCCCAAGGACAGGCCATGCCCCTTACCAACGTTACGGTCAAGAATGCCCAGCCAAAGGACAAGGACTACAAGCTCTTCGACGAAAAGGGCCTGTTCCTGCTGGTCAGAAAGAATGGTGCGAAATACTGGCGGCAGAAGTACCTGCTCGACGGCAAAGAGAAGCAGCTGTCACTGGGCGTGTACCCCACAGTCAGCCTCAAAGAAGCCCGGGTAAAGCGTGACGAACTCAAACAGCAGTTACGCCAGGGTGAAGACCCCAGCGCCCAGAGGCGTAAACAGACCACAGCCGACCACCAGCACGACTTTGAATCGGTCGCCCGGCGCTGGCACCAGAACAACCTCCCCCGCTGGACACCACGTTACGCCCTGAAAATCAGCCAGATGATGGAAAGCCGGGTATTCCCTCACCTTGGCAGCAAACCAATAGACGGTATCAGTAACGCCGACGTGTTGAGAGTACTGCGCCTGATGGAAGACGATGGCGTCAGAGAAACAACCCGCAAGTGCCGCACCTACATCCAGCAGGTCTTCACTTTCGCCATCGCCGAAGGCATTGCCGAGCACAACCCGGCAACCGGAGTAATCCACGCCCTGAAAGCTCTGCCTCCGGCAAACCACCAGCGCAGTCTGCCTATGAGCATGATGCCGGAGTTTTTCGGTGCTATAAAAAAAGACACCGCTCACCCCATCGTAAAGCTTGGCCTTGAGCTGTTGATGCTTACCATGACCCGCACGGGTGAAGTCCGCTTTGCTACCTGGGATGAGATCGACTTTGAAAAGCGCCTCTGGAGCATCCCCGCCGCGCGCATGAAGATGCGCAATGATCATCTGGTGCCACTCAGCCCACGGGCTCTAGAGGTTCTGAAACAACTCCACCAGCACACAGGCCATGGCCGATATGTAGTGCGCAGCCCCAACAGCATCAGCAAGCCTTTATCTGAGAATGCGTTTCTGGTACTGATTAAGCGCATCGGGTATCAGGAACACACCACCACCCACGGTCTTAGGGCAACGGCTTCAACCGTTCTGAACGAAGCTGGGTTCCGCGCTGACGTCATTGAAAAACAGCTGGCGCATGAAGAGCGCAATCAGGTCAGAAAGGCGTACAACCGGGCTGATTATCTGGAAGAGCGCAGAGAGATGCTGGAGTGGTGGGAGAGAAAAATCTTAGGAGATGGTGAGTAGGTGGAAAAGTTTTCAAAGATCAAACAATGGTTCACCCCTAAAGAAGCTGCTCAATTAGTGAGCAAATTTATATCTGAAAAAGTCAAACCTTCTGATCTATTCCAACTTTCATTAGATAATAAATTACCAATCAGCATATATTTCCCCAATACAATACTTGGAATGGAAGCCATCGAGAAGACTACGTCAGAAGCAAGCATTTTACTAATCGTCAAACACCCAAGCATAAATGTATTTAGATCATTTGGGTTACCTTTAAATGCAAAATTCAAACATATAGATGCTACCGACATCACCAAAACCTTTCGCAATCTGTTTGCTGATGATGACAATGGGATACCTCTTGAAGGACAAGAGAAGCTGATAAAATTAGCTAAAGAAGGTAACGAACTAGACATCAGTATTCATTTTAAGGGAACCCAGCCAGATGACGGAGACACAATAATTGAAACTATGAAATATGAAGTTTACGGCCTCCAAGGGCTTTATGACTTCCCGCTCATAGGATCCAACAAGCTTGATATTAAACAAGAGCTATTATGGAAACTTAAGTTTAAGAGAACCATCACCGATGTGACCCTTGAAGGCAACTGGGTTAAAGACTTGAATGGTAAGTGGTTTCAACTGGTTGAGTATGCCAACTCATTTCTTGATCGCCATCACATTAAAGACGAAGACGAAGACGAAGACGAAGACGAAGAATCTGAAGAACAGGAAGAAAAGACTAAAGCACCAGATACAATTCCATGCGGAATCCCAGAGGATTCATTCTTTGTTTACAGGAATGAAGTGTTACTGATTTCATATCTAATTTGAAGAATGAATCAGACATTACGACAGCTTCAAGCAGTTCTACACTGTCAACAAAAACCAAGAATAAAATGATCAAAACTGCCCGAGCTCTCGCACTCTGCATCACCGAAGAACTGGATGACAGCCCAACTACGGCTCAGCTCAGAGAAATTATTGATCGGATGGAAGAAGAGCATGGGGACATACCCTGTGATATCAAGACGCTAAGGAAATACCTTACAAATCCAGACTGAGAATATTCTCGGAATATTCCAAAACATTTACTCACCATCACTTTTAATCCCTCCTGTGCCCCAACAACGCCCACAGGAGGCGATCAATGACCAGCACCAACCAAGCAACTCAACCACGTCTGCTGCGCTGGAAAGACGTCCAGCCACGCGTCGGTATCTGCCGCTCTCAGGCCCACGCCATGATTCAGGAAGGCACCTTCCCCGCCCCGGTCAAACTCGGAGCCCGCGCATCCGCCTGGGTTGAATCTGAAATTAACGACTGGATCGACAGCCGGATAAGCGCCTCACGCAAGAAGGCCGGAGGTGTCGCATGAAACGCTTCACCAAGAAAGAACACATCATCGTCCACCTGATCCAGCGGGGTCAGATATCCAGCTGGGAGGCCATCGCCAGTTACCGGCATACCCGCCTGTCCACCGTCATCCATGAGCTGCGCCGCGCAGGCGCATCCATCAAAACGGTCGACGAACCTCACCTAGGCGGCACACACGCCCGCTATTTGGTTTTAGACCGGGATTCTGTAATCAACACACTCACACCACCTATGCGTGAGCGCATTGAGTTTCTGATGAAATCAGCCAACGACGGGACATACTGAGCACATGGCAGCCAGCAACAGCAAAGCCGGAAAACTGACGGGCAAAAACGCGACCCGACGAAGTTTTGCCGGCATCCCGCGCAACGTCATGGAGAGCCCTGATTTCAGGGCCCTCTCACCCAATGCCCGCAACCTGTTGCTGATACTGGCTTACTACTACCGGGGCAAGAACAATGGCGACCTGTCTGCCCCCTTCAAAGTAATGAAAGAGCAATGGGGCTTTAATTCCCCAGAAACACTGAACAAAGCCAAAAAAGAATTGCTGGAAAGAAACCTCATCATCGAGACACGCGCTGGCCGGTTCCAGAATCCCGGCGGCACCTGCAGCCTGTACGCACTGACGTGGGAGCCCATCAACGACTGCGGCGGCAAATTAGACGTGGCTGCCACCATCACCCCACCCCGCTGCTTCAGCATTGAGAGAAGTTGAGTAAGAAGTGCCCATGGTAATCCTAATAAGGCATTCAGTTTCTGAACAAAGCAGAACCGTCCATCAGTTCAGAATCTGAACTCAAAGCCTCTCAACCGGGTAATCAAACCACCGCTCAAACCCGTCCTCAGTTCAGAAACTGAATCGACTCAATTCATAATCTGAATAGGGCAAACTCAAATTACCATCAGAGTGACCGCTCACATTTTGTAAGCTTGATCATCCCAGTTACCCCTCCTTCCTTCCGTCCACCAGCGCCTTTCAGTACACTTCGGGACACTAGTGTTACTTACTGAACACACCGTCAACGTGTGCCCGGGGCTTCATGGATAAGAAACAACTGACAGAGCAGGACATCCGCACCAAGTTCATAACCCCGGCCATTGTCAGTGCAGGATGGAACATCCACACCCAGGTCTACGAAGAATTCTCGGTCAGTGACGGTCGTATCGTCGTCCGTGGCCGCATGCACAGCCGTCAGCAGCCGCGCCGCGCTGACTACGTGCTCTGCTATCAAAAGGCCAAGCCCATCGCCGTGGTCGAAGCCAAAGACAACAAGCACCGAGTCGGTGACGGTATGCAGCAGGCACTCGCCTACGCCGAGAAACTCGACGTGCCCTTTGCCATCAGCAGCAACGGCGACAGCTTCCTGATCAATGACCGTCACGGCCTGATTTACCAGCAGATAGAAACCGAAGTTTCCCTGTCAGAGCTGCCCGGCCCAGAAACCCTGTGGGAAGCCTACTGCCGCTGGAAAGACATACCAACAACTGGTCAGGCGGCCATGACGCAGCCCTATCACGAAGCCGCCAACGACCGCACCCCCCGTTATTACCAGATGGTCGCCATTAACCGCACCATTGAGGCCGTAGCCAAAGGGCAAAACAGAATCCTGCTGGTAATGGCCACCGGCACCGGTAAAACCTACACCGCCTTCCAGATTATCTGGCGGCTGTGGAAGTCAAAGCAGAAGAAACGCATTCTCTTTCTGGCCGACCGTAACATCCTCGTCGACCAGACCATGAACAACGACTTCAAACCATTTGCCGGTGCCATGGCCAAACTCTCACCCCGGGGCGCAGGGGTTGAACGCAACGGCAAAAAAATTGAACTGGAACTAGCCGTTAAAAAAGGCAAAGACAGGGTCAACAAGGTCGATACCTCGTTCGAGATTTATCTGGGGCTGTATCAGGCGCTCAGCGGCACCGAAGAAGAGCGCAACATCTACAAACAGTTCTCACCTGACTTCTTCGACCTCATCGTTATCGACGAATGCCACCGAGGCAGTGCTGCTGAAGACTCAGCCTGGCGCGCCATCCTCGAATACTTTGATGCTGCTACTCATATCGGCCTGACTGCCACCCCGAAAGAAACCAAAGACGTCTCGAACATCCATTACTTCGGTGAACCCATCTACACCTACTCACTGAAGCAGGGCATCGACGACGGCTATCTGGCCCCGTACAAGGTCATACGGGTCGACTTCGACAAAGACCTGCAGGGCTGGCGGCCAAACAAAGGCCAGAAAGACAAAACCGGCCAGCTGATCGACGACCGTATCTACAACCAGCGCGACTTTGACCGCAACATCGTGATGGATCAGCGCTCCCAGCTGGTCGCCCAGACCATCACCGAATACCTGCAGAAAACCGACCCCATGCAGAAAACCATCGTTTTCTGCGAAAACATCGACCACGCCGAACGCATGCGTCAGCTGCTGATCAACCTCAACCCTGAGCAGGTCGCCAAAAACCGCAAATACGTTATGCGCATCACCGGTGACGATACCGATGGCAAAGCCGAGCTGGATAACTTCATCGACCCTGAAGAGCCTTATCCGGTCATCGCCACCACCAGCAAACTGATGACCACCGG
>DBNK01000005.1:4864-5856 GCA_002298335.1 Thalassolituus sp. UBA674 | reverse complement strand
CCACCAGCAAACTGATGACCACCGGTGTCGATGCCAAAACCTGCAAACTCATCGTGCTCGATCAGCGCATCCAGTCCATGACCGAGTTCAAACAGATCATTGGCCGTGGCACGCGCATCGACGAAACCTTCGGCAAGCACTGGTTCACCATTCTCGACTTCAAAAAAGCAACCGAACTGTTCGCCGACGAGAAATTCGATGGCGACCCTGAAGTGGTATATGAGCCCAAAAACGGCGGCGATATCGTTCCGCCTGACGAGCCAGGCGAAAGTCCAGGCACAGATACTGCGGGAAGTGACTATCCAGCAGGCGTAACGCCCGGTCGTGGCATCGGCGATAACCCGCCCACTTACGGACCGGATGGCCCCGGCACCGAGCCCAAAGAACCACGCCGGGTCTTTCTGGTCGGCAACGTCCAGTTCAAAGTCATCGACCAGCGCGTGCAGTACCTCGACAGCGACGGCAAACTCATCAGCGAAAGCCTGACCGACTACACCCGAAAATCGGTGCAGGGCCACTACGCCACCCTGAACGACTTCATCAGGCGCTGGAACAGTGCCGAGCGTAAGCAGGCCGTCATCGACGAACTGAGCACCCAGGGCATCGTCTGGGAAGAACTGATCGAAGACCTCAAAGGCAAACTCGGCGACGAGCCAGACCCGTTCGACGTCATCCTGCACATTGTCTATGGCCAGCCAGCACTCACGCGCAAACAGCGTGTGGTCCACGCCAAGCGCCGGCGCAACATCTTCGACCGCTACAGCGAGCAGGCACAGGCCGTACTCGATGCCCTGCTCGACAAATACGCCGACACCGGCGTGCAAAGCATCGAAGACATCAAAGTACTGCGCCTGCCCCCGTTTGATCAGATGGGCACCGCCATGGAGCTGCTGCAGGCATTCGGCGATAAAGCCGGGTATGAAGAGGCAGTGCGTCAGTTAGAAGACAGCCTTTATCAGGATGACGCTGGCTGAGCCAGCCGCCATAATGCA
>DBNK01000005.1:4424-4559 GCA_002298335.1 Thalassolituus sp. UBA674 | reverse complement strand
GGCTGAGCCAGCCGCCATAATGCAGGGCCCAATTTACAACAATGCAGACTGCTCCAGTCCATCATCGTAGCAGTGCAGAATAAGAGACACCCATGAGTATCAGCACCGTTATCAAATCCATTCAGGACATCATGC
>DBNK01000005.1:0-4120 GCA_002298335.1 Thalassolituus sp. UBA674 | reverse complement strand
AATCCATTCAGGACATCATGCGCAAAGACGTCGGCGTCGACGGTGATGCCCAACGCATCGGCCAGTTGGTCTGGATGCTCTTCCTAAAAATCTACGACGACCGCGAGCAGGAATGGGAGCTGTTTGACGACGACTACCAGAGCCCCATCCCCAAAAGCATGCGCTGGCGCAACTGGGCGGCCAACCCCGAAGGTATTACCGGCGACGAGCTGAAAGACTTTATCGACCGTATCCTGTTCCCCGGCCTGCAAAACCTTGAGATAGCCGGCGACAAACGCGCCGCCGTGATTCGCAGCGTCTTCGAAGACGCCTACAACTACATGAAGTCTGGCCAGCTGATCCGTCAGGTCATCAACAAAATTCAGGAAGGAATCGATTTCAACAAATCTCAACAACGCCACGCCTTTGGTGAGATGTACGAACAGATTCTGAAAGACCTGCAAAGCGCCGGTAACGCCGGTGAGTTCTACACCCCGCGTGCCGTCACCGAATTTATGGTCGACCGCGTCGATCCAAAACTCGAAGACAGCGTGATGGACCCCGCCTGCGGCACTGGCGGCTTTTTAACCTGCACCATCGAACACAAACGCAAAAACTACGTGCAGTCACCGGCGGACGAAAAAGTCCTGCAGCAGACCATACACGGCGTTGAGAAAAAGCCCCTGCCGCACCTGCTGGCCACCACCAACATGATTCTGCACGGCATCGAAACACCAGATCAGATTCGCCACGACAACACCCTCAACCGCCCCTACCGCGACTGGGGCCCGAAAGAGCGCGTCGACGTCATTGTGGCTAACCCGCCGTTTGGTGGCACCGAAGAAGACGGCATCGAAAACAACTTTCCGGCGGAGTTCCGCACCCGCGAAACCGCCGACCTCTTTATGGCCCTGTTTATCCGCCTGCTCAAAGACGGTGGCCGCGCCGCCGTGGTACTGCCCGATGGCTTTCTGTTTGGCGAGGGCATGAAAACACGCTTAAAAGAACGCCTGCTCAACGACTGCAACCTGCACACCATCGTGCGCCTGCCCAACGGCGTGTTTAACCCCTACACCGGCATCAAAACCAACCTGCTGTTTTTTACCAAAGGCCGCCCGACCGAACACATCTGGTACTACGAACACCCGTACCCGGAAGGCTACAAAAGCTACAGCAAAACCAAGCCCATGCGCTTTGATGAATTCACCACCGAAATCGACTGGTGGGGCAACGAAGCCGACGGCTTTGCCAGCCGCACAGAAAACGAACACGCCTGGAAAGTCAGCATCGACGACATCAAGGCCCGCAACTACAACCTGGATATCAAAAACCCACACGTTGGCGAACAGATCAGCCATGACCCCGAGGAACTGTTAGCGCAATACGCCGACCAGCAGAACGACATCCAGAAACTGCGCGACCAGCTCAAAGGCATACTCGCTGCAGCACTCGCCGGTAAAACCGAAAAATCCGGAGACACACCGGCATGACCCAGCACAACAAGCCGGACGACAACCAGATTCAGGAAGTAGCCGAGGCGTATTTTAAAAAGCCTGAGACCGGTAAAAGCGAGTTTTCCGACGCTACACGCGCACGTGACAATGCTGGTGAAGCCATCCAGGACAGAACAACCGAAGGTAACGCAACTCCATCAGTGCCCTCGGTCAGCCGAGAGATACAAAACCGTCATTCCCGCGAAGCCGGAGCTGCCTCTACACGTCGTTCCCGCGAAGGCGGGAACCCATTAAAAATAGTCGAACATCTCGACCTTTGGACCAGCACCGTCACCCCAAAATCCACCAGCGGGCGTGGCAGCAACAGCAAAATTGAACTCACCGGCATCAAAAAACTGCGTGAATTGATTTTAGAACTCGCCGTGCGCGGCAAACTGGTTGTGCAGAATCCGGACGATGAACCCGCCTCTAAACTGCTGGAGCGGATCGAAGCTGAAAAAGCGCAGCTGATAAAAGACGGCAAGCTGAAGAAACAGAAACCGCTAGCGCCGGTCAGTGATGAGGAAAAACCGTTTGAGCTGCCGGAGGGATGGGAGTGGGTAAGACTGGGAGACCTATTCAACATTGTCTACGGTAAAGGTCTTCCAACCTCAAAATTAACTGGCGAGGGTTATGACGTATTTGGAGCAAACGGCCTCATAGGAAAATACCATACCTATACTTACGAGGAGCCTCAATTATTAGTTTCCTGCCGTGGTGCATACAGCGGAAAAGCTAATATCTCCCCTCCATTCTGTTTGGTTACCTCAAATTCCCTAGTCCTTGAGAATTCCTGGGAGTTAATAAACCAGAGATTTTTCTACTATCAATTACTGTCAGGTGATAAGTCAGCAATAGTAACCGGTAGTGCCCAGCCTCAAGTAACTACGGCCAATCTGTCGCCATATCCTAGCGCCCTCCCTCCAATCGCCGAACAACAACGTATCGTCGCCAAAGTCGATGAACTCATGGCTCTATGCGACCAGCTGGAGCAACAGAGCGAACACCAAATCAGCGCCCACCAGCAACTGACCGACACCCTGCTGGCAACGCTTACTGAATCAGCCAATGTCCAGGAACTGAACGACAACTGGCAGCGCCTCACCAACCACTTCGACCTGCTGTTCTCAGGCGCTATGGGCACCTGGGCCATCGACCGCCTGAAAGACACCATCCTTCAGCTCGCCGTCATGGGCAAACTGGTACCGCAGAACCCAGACGATGAACCGGCCTCCGAACTGCTCGAACGCATCGAAGAAGAAAAAGCCCGACTGATAAAAGAAGACAAAATCAAAAAGCCAAAAAAACTGCCGCCGGTGAGCGATGAAGAAAAGCCGTTTGAACTGCCAGAGGGGTGGGAATGGTGCCGACTCCCCGAAATCGGTGAGTTAGCACGTGGTAAATCAAAACATCGACCACGAAATGATCCTAATCTGTACAAAGAAGGGAAATACCCTCTCATTCAAACTGGAGATGTTGCACGTAGTAATGGGAGTATTTCGACGTATGGTGCTACGTACAATGACTTTGGATTACAACAAAGTCGTCTATGGCCAGCACATACACTGTGCATAACAATTGCAGCCAATATTGCCGATACTGGCTTATTGGAGTTTGATGCTTGCTTTCCGGATAGCGTTGTCGGCTTCAATGGTTTCCTCGGTGTAAGCAATCGTTTTTATGAATTCTTCGTTCGGACTTATAAAGAAAAGCTAGCTGAATTTGCTCCATCTACAGCACAGAAGAACATTAACTTAGAGATACTTTCTTCAATGCTAATTCCCGTCTCACCTCTGCCCGAACAACAACGCATCGTCGCCAAAGTCGACGAGTTATTCGCCCTCTGTGACCAGCTGAAATACCGTCTGCAGCAAGCCAGCGAAACCGAACAACAGCTGACCAACGCGATTGTTGAGCAGGCGCTGGGGTAAACCGATGAGCAAGGATGCTTTTCAAAACAAGAACCGGTTTATGTTCACTCTGATGGACCTGCTAAAGGCCAGAAAGATTGACGAGGCTCAGGTGCTGGCAGAAGCCGCAGCCAGATATTGGCAATACGACGCTGCGATGCTTTCGGCTATTGGCAGTTTCTTTTTAAAAGAAGGCATGTCATCCATTGCTGCTCAATATCTGAATCAATCTCTGAGTATCCGGAAGCGCCACCAGGAGCCCGCCGAAGTTGCATTGACGACTGAAGATTTGGAATATCTCGAAGAGCAGGAAGCTGAACTGATTGAAGAAGAATACGATTTTCTTGAGGAAGAGCCCACGGCCTTCTCGCAGCGCTATTCTGCTGATCAAGCGACAACCTTCACTGAACAAGCTCCTGATACCTCTCCTGAGTCTCAGCAACCTGAAAACAAGCCAAGGTTAACCCTCAGCCTTAACACCACCCGTACACCTATTCAGAATGATAAGTGTGACGAATCGGGTGTTGAGATCAGACACAAGAGAAAATCTATACCGCCGTTAGATGAATCGACCGGCAATTCAATCATTACTGAGTCGCCAGAACAGGACTCAGAACATATCAGCTCTGAGAGAGTACCTTCACCCACGACATTTTATGTTTCAGGTGTGTCAGACCCAGAAGCATTTAATGACTTTCCGGATGAGGACAGCTATCAGCCAGAGCCAGAGCCAGAGCC
>DBNK01000021.1 GCA_002298335.1 Thalassolituus sp. UBA674 | reverse complement strand
GGAGCACTATGAGAAATCCGGGCTAAGGGCTATATCGGCGATCAGCATGTGATCAGTGTCGAAAGCCGCACGCACCTGCGAGAGCTGTTGAAAGGTCGTAACAGTGGCGGGGTGTTCCTGACCACGATTCATAAGTTCACCGAAGATACCGAGTTACTGACAGAGCGCAGCAACGTGATCTGTATTTCTGACGAAGCGCACCGCAGCCAGATCAATCTTGAGCAGAAGGTACGTATCACCGAGAAGGGCGTAAAGCGCACCTACGGCTTTGCTAAGTATCTGCACGACTCATTACCCAACGCCACCTTTGTGGGCTTCACCGGCACACCGATTGACGCCACGCTGGATGTGTTTGGTGAAGTTGTCGACAGCTACACCATGACCGAGTCAGTAAAAGACGAAATCACGGTGCGTATCGTGTATGAAGGCCGCGCCGCCAAGGTGGTGCTGGATAACGACAAGCTGAAAGAGATCGAAGACTACTACAGCGATTGTGCCGATCAGGGTGCCAGCGACTACCAGATTGAAGAGAGCAAAAAAGCCAGTGCCAATATGAATGCGATTCTCGGTGACCCGGATCGCATAAAAGCTCTGGCTATCGACTTTGTGCATCACTATGAACAGCGCGTAGCCGAAGGCGCGACCTTAAAAGGCAAAGCCATGTTTGTGTGCAGCAGCCGTGAGATTGCTTACCGCTTCTGGCAGGAGGTTGTTGAGTTACGCCCGCAGTGGAATGAAGTGCTGGTAGCCGAAGAGGGCAGTGAGCTGTCGGAAGAAGAATTGAAGGCCATCAAGCCGATGGAGCGGATCAAGATGATCATGACTCGCGGCAAAGATGACCCTGCCGGACTCTACGATATGTTGGGCACCCAGGAATACCGTAAAGAACTCGACCGCCAGTTCAAGAATGCGAAGTCGAACTTCAAGATCGCCATTGTGGTGGATATGTGGCTGACCGGCTTTGATGTGCCGTTTCTCGATACCATTTACATCGACAAGCCGATTCAGCGCCATAACCTGATTCAGACCATCTCAAGGGTAAACCGCAAGTTTGAAGGCAAAGAGAAAGGCCTGGTTGTCGATTACATCGGCATCAAAAAGCAGATGAACCTCGCGCTGGCGCACTACAACAAAGCCGACCAGCAAAACTTTGAAGAAATCGCCCAGTCGGTGATTGTGGTGAAAGACCACATCGACCTGCTGAACAAACTCTTTCATGGCTTTGATACCACACCGTACTTTACCGGCAGCCCGCTGGAGCAGCTGAACTGCCTCAACAGAGCCGCCGAGTACGCGCAGGTAACGGATAAGATAGAAAAGCGCTTTATGGCGCTGGTAAAACGCTTAAAAGCTGCTTTCGATATCTGTAGCGGCTCTGAATCTATTACTCAGGATGACCGCGACCGCATTCACTTCTACCTCGCGGTGCGCTCTATTGTGTTCAAGCTCACCAAAGGCAATGCGCCGGATACTGCGCAGATGAACGCCCGCGTTCGTGAAATGATCGCCGAAGCCTTGAAAGCCGATGGCGTCGAAGAAATCTTCAAAATGGGCGAAGGCAACGAAGGTGAAGTCGATATCTTCGATGATGACTACCTGGCCCGTATCGAAAAAATCAAACTGCCTAATACCCGTATTAAGCTCCTGCAACAGTTGCTTGCCCGTGCAATTGAAGACTTCAAGAAGATCAACAAAACCAAAGGCCTCGACTTCAGCGAAAAATTCCGCCGTTTAGTCGACCTGTACAACGAACGCAAAGAAGACAGCCTGTACGTCGGCGAAGTATGGGACGACATCACCAATGAGTTTGTCGATCTGATTGCAGCTCTGCAGAAAGAGAAAGAGTCGTTTGCAGACCTTGGCATCAATATCGAAGAAAAAGCCTTCTACGACATTCTGCTCAAGCTCGCCAATAAGTACGAGTTTACTTACCCGGAAGACAAAATGTTAACGCTGGCGAAGGCAGTGAAAGACGTCGTCGATGATAAAGCCAAGTACACCGACTGGAGTCAGCGCGACGACATCAAGGCAGAACTCAAGGTCGGCCTGATACTTGTGTTGGCCGAGCACGGCTACCCACCGGTAGACCGCGATGAAGTGTACAAAGAGATCTTTGAGCAGGCAGAGAATTTTAAGAGGTTCCGGGCATAGGGGCTCCTTTGTGGCTGCTAGGACCGGCGTATTCAAATGATTTAGATACGGGTTGAAATTTTTGTCATCGACAATATTTTTCATCCACTGAACGATTTTATATTTATGGAGCGGTAACCCTGTATGGAGCCTAATTCGCAGCAGCTTGACCTTAGTGGTCTTCTACCTGATTTTTCGTCGGCCTTTAGCATCAGTACTGCCGAGGCGCTTAGTGCCAACTTCGTGCTTTTATTGATTGTTCTGTTCTCTATTTTCTTATCTCTTGCAGTTCGATCAGCCTTCAAGGCTAGAAAGCGTACTGCTGCTTTGAAGGAGTTTCTCAAAGAGTTGACCCCAGAGACTGTTGCGATAGAGCGTGAAACGCTCCGAGAAAAGTCTGCGCTTTCTGGTCGGCGCATAAGCCATCTTTGGTCTGAATTTGATGAGACACTTGTAGAGTCAAAATCTACCGATGGGTTACGCCTTCACAATGTCTACGATGCGGATTATTTCTTTAATCCTGCAACGCTGGCACCGGGCATCACTGAAAGCCGTATGTTAGCAGCGGTTCCTGGCTTTCTAACCGCGATTGGTGTGGTCGGTACCTTTATTGGCTTACAGCTCGGCCTTTCTGAGCTGAATATCGGCAATGATGTTCGGGTTGAGGAAATGAAGGACGGATTGGCTCACGTTATCAGTGGTGCCAAACTGGCGTTTATGACGTCGGTCTGGGGGGTATTTCTTAGTGTTCTCTTTAACTTCATAGAAAAGGCGATTGAGAATAATGTCCGAGAAGGCATTAGTTCGCTACAAGTAAGGATAGATGAGCTCTTTCCTCGTTTCACCGCCGAGATGCAACTGAAGCGCATCGCTGACGATGGTGGTGAATCACGTGAAGTTCTGCAAGGGCTCGCTGAGAAGATAGGCGAAAAGATGCAGGAATCACTGGAGCGAGTGACTGGCGATATTCAGAGCGGTCTTGAGAAAAGCCTGGACAAGATCATGGGCCCAGCACTGGATAAGCTGGTCTCTGGTGCCTCAGATCAAAGCCAGGTGGCTTTGGAGAGCCTGATTAATTCGTTTATGGACAAGTTTGGGCAGCAAGGTGCTGAGCAGCGGGCGTCGATGAATCAGGCATCGCAGGGTGTGAGTGATGCCGTTGAATCGATGAATCAGGCACTGTCTGGTTTTATCAGTAACCTTAATCAGAACCAGCAGGCTGCTTCCGAGCGTGAAGAAGGTTTGGTGCGCCACATTGCAGAACAGGTTGATGCATTAGTGGCCCGAACGACTGAATTTCAGAAGCGTACAGGTGAAGCTGCCGAAGAACAGATGCAGAATTTTGGCGAAATGTTTAAGAAGCAGGCCCAGACCTCAGTTGCTTTACAAAACAACCTGACCACTAGCATCAAAGATCAGATTGCCGGCATGGCCGAGCAGAACCGCGAACAACAGGAGCAGTTTGTTGCTTCAACGAAGGCACAGTTGCAGTCAATGCAAGAAACGCTTTCTCAGCACCAAGCGGCATCCGGGCAGCGCGAACAGGAGCTGATTGGTCATATCTCGCGCCAGGTCGATTCACTCGTAGTCCATGCTCAACAGCAAGCTGAAAAGATCACCCAGGCAACAGGAGACCAGTTAACCAATATCAATGGTTTGATTCAGCAGGCTCAGGCGAAGCAATCAGAGCGGGATGCGGCGCTTGGTAACCAGTTTGAGCAGACCATCGAGGATATTAGAGCTGCCATGCAGAATCAGGTTGCAGCAACTCAGAGCCTGCTTGATGGCAGCAAACAGTTGCAGGTTGACCTTGCAAGCAATAGCCAGAACCTACAGAAGTTGTCTTCAAGTATCTTCGAGGGAGCAAATGAGCTTTCACGTTCGACCAATTCCCTGAAAGAGTACGGCGCGATGCTGCAGCAGGCGTCAACGAAACTCAGTGTTTCTATTACCGAAGCCTCTCAATCTACAGCCGGGCTGGCTGAAGAGAACCGCAAGGCTGCAGAGTCTGTCAGTGTTGTTCGTGATCAGATTCAGACCGCCATCGGTACTATGGAGAAGACCGTTCGCGACCTGGATCGGGTGGTTGTGCTCGCCGACGGGGCATTCCAAAACATGGAAGAGCATCAGAACAGCTACCTTGCCACTCTGAAAGAGAATATTCAGGAGCTTGCTGATCAGGGAACGCAGTTGCTCAGTGATTATGCAGAGCAGGCGAATGGGCAGACCAAAAATCATCTTAAGATCTGGGCGGAAAGCACAAGTGAGTATGCCGCACAGATGAATAACGCGGTAAATGCTCTTTCCAGTGTCGTCGATGAAATTGAAACTAAGATGGCTAATGTATGAGGACGCATTCGAGATCTAAACCCCGTAATGTCGATGAAGAGAATCCTTATTGGGTATCTTTTTCTGACCTGATGTCTGCGTTATTGGTGGTCTTTATTCTTGCCGCTGTTGCTCTGATTATTGAGCTTACGCAGATGAAGAATAAGTTCGATGAAGATATCGATAACCTTCGAAATGCGGAACAGGCGCGAAGAGATATTCTGCATGACATCCGCGATGAGCTGGCGAAGCATGATGTCACTGTGTTGATCGCTGATAACGACACCGTGCTTCGTATCCCTGAAAGCACCTTGTCGTTCGATTCAGACAGAGATGAGATACCTGCTAATCCTGAGGTTATCAAAGCTGTGACATTGATCGGAGAAGTACTGCATAAAGCAATCAGTCGTCCATTTGATTCTTCTGAGCAATCGCATAAACGTTTTGAGTATCTCGATACGGTCTTTATTGAGGGGCATACGGATAGTCTTCGTAGCTATCGTGACAAGGGTAACTGGGGTTTATCTACTTTCCGTGCCATCAGTCTCTGGGAGTTCTGGAACGATTCACTGGAGCTGACCCCCAAGCTGGGTGAACTGACCAATGGCTATGGAAATGTACTGTTTTCGGTCAGTGGGTATGCAGCAACCCGCCGGGTCAATGAAGAGGAGCTGACCAAAGAAGATCGCCGCGCGAACCGTCGTATCGACATCCGGTTTACAGTCAAACGACCCAAGCTTGAAGATTATAAGGCAGTACAGGAAGGAAACCTTTAATGAGTGCGAAGCTCAAACTCGATCAGTTACGGTTCGACCTGCCACAGGCGGTGATGGCACCTTATCGGGATAAGTTAGAGGTTCGTACACGCGAGTTAGATACTCTGGCGCGGAAGTCGGGTACTGGAAGTGAGAAATTCAAAAAGGCTTTTGCTCGATTTTTCGCCGCTTTGGGCTCCCGAGGCCATATCGCTGACGCAATAACTGAATCTATTGATATCAGGGCTTTGGCTATTGCACTTAAAACCAGAGATGCTGTTCATATCAAGCTGGATTCGCGATTACTTGAAAAAGTTGATGCCATTAAACCGCGGCCGGGTAGCCTGTTAGTCGAGTCGTTATACAGCCATTACCTGAAGGTATACGACGAGCTTGAAGATCTGCAGTCTGTTGAGGCCTGGCTGCGTCAGGCTAAGACGATCCGTGGCGAGTTAGATGAGAATACGGCCAGGATTTTGAGTGGAGCGGGCCCCAAATGGCTCGTCGAAAGCAGTCACGAACAACAGGTGGACTTTGATGTTCAGGTCTCCAGGGTTGGACTTGGAAGCTATCTTTCAGGGCGCTTTCTGGCAACTGCAAAAAATATCTACTATCTGGAAACATTACGAACTCTGCGCCCGGGTGAGAACCATAACATTCTCCATGAGGTGCAGAAACCCGAAGTTTATAGCTCGCTTTATGAAAATGGCACTCTGCTGGGACATGAGATCCTTAAGATTCTGATCTCACGAGCGGATGTTTCTCAAATTCCAGAACACTGGATGAACGTTATTATGGCGATTGCCGGCGACCCTCGGGTTTCACGGCAAAGTGAGAGGTTTGTTCGCTGGTGGTCGCATATTCCTGAAGAGCTTATTGCCAAGGTCAGAGGTTGGTTGTCTAAACTTGATCTCAAATTGTTTCTTGAGGCGCTTAAGAATTTCGCCGATGAAGCAAAACAAAAAACGTCTGACATCACGCGCATGTATCCAGAACGGAAAAGATTTCTGGAAGGCCTTCTCGATCAGCAACTCGTTACTGGAACGCGGTTGTTTCTTTCAAAATCTGCTAGGGATTACCTGAAAAGACACTATAAGAAGGAGCATCTTCCATCCTTCTCTCTCGTCGATGGTGATAAATCCATAGTTTACATTTCGCTGCCTGGTGCCCATGTTGTTGAGGGGACCCATGTGTGTAAATTTTGGATTTATAAAAAGTTGTCAGATGCTGCGGTAGTATTTAATTATAATAAAACTGAATTTTTATATTCCGAGCTGACATCTGGGATGAATATGAACATGATTCGACAAAAAGTAGGGCCCTGTCAGGCAGCAATTGTTCATAGAAAGGAATGGGAAATTAAGGCAGCTTATGAGCTAAGAAATGCTGAAGTTGAAGTTGATGCTGAAGCGATTCTTTCGAAAGAATATTATAAAAAATATAAAAACTTGGGTTATCTATGAGTAGATTGGTAGGGTTTATTCGCAGCCTTGTTGGTGATTCTGCTGCTCAGCGTTATCGAAAGGTTTACGACTTTGAAGGAGCTAATTTCGTCTGTACTCAAGAGCAGCTTTCGGTCATTAACCTCGGTAAGGCGGACGATTTAATTACGCAGCAGCATATCTTGCTACGTATGCTGGTTGAGGAAGGCAATGCTTTTGAGTTGCCAAATGGTTTTCGTGTTCCTTCAGATGTAGTTGTGTCTCTGGATCATGACTCTCGCGAATTGCTTGAACTACCTGAAGTCTGGACTGGGTCAATAAAGGTGGATTTTAAGGGGACGACAGGGCGTACAAGTTTCGCGGTAGATGTTGAAGCAAGTTACCCCGGTGGGCAGTTTACCCATGCTTACCAGCTGAAGGGGCCTGTTATCCGCTTCTCTGAAGGGAAGCAGTATTTACTTTCGGGAACTCAGCTAGAGGTGTTTGAAGCCTTCGAAAAACATAAAGAATCGGCTCATTCAGAGTACGACAATCTTGTTGTGGTTGCAGCTTTCCAGCACGCTCAGGACAACGGTGTACATATAGAATTGGGTCATTTTGAAAAACTAAAAATTCATACACCGGAGTCCGTCTCGGTTGAAGCTGAATTGGACGCAAATGGAAACCTTATTCTGACTCCACAACTGGGGCAGGACGCTACTCATGAAGAAATGCAGCGAGTGCTTGGGCAGCTTCGTGAAGGTAGCTCATCGCTGCGTGTGAAGGATGAGATTATCCTGATCGACGAGAAGAAAATGGCGGGGATTCAGGAGATCCTCAGGAACAGGGTTGTCACCAAAGACAAGTTGGAAGATTTCTATCGTAACCCTACGGCCTTTATTGATGGTTCTTTGGTCAATCTGGAACTTGGTTTTTCTGCGCGGGTAAGAGGCGCTGCTCGTTTCCGCCATGCTTATTTCGGTGAGACTGATGAGTCGGGTATTGATTGGTTTGGTCGTCAGTTTGCTGCAGTTAATGTTCATTCCGTCAGTAAGGTTCTTGAAGCAATCGAAGATGAAGAGCAGCTTCAGGCCTTTGAAACTGTGGTACATGAAGCCAGAGCGACCGGCGCTGACGAAGTTGAATTTAATGGCAAGGTTGTAGATATATCTAATGAAGAACAGGTACGTTCTGCGATCAATGATCTTCGCAATCGCGGCTTTGCCAATAACGATATAGAGGACGATCGTAATGAGGGTGAAGATAGCCGTGATCTGCCCGAATCTGAGGAAGATACGACGCCAGTCGTCGTTGATATCGCTCTGAATGATGACGATCTTGAAACCCCGTCAGAAGTCGTTGAACGTCAGTTACATGATGTCTATGTACCAGAAGAACAGCTTTGTTGGGACAATTACCAGCGCAAGCCATATCTGCATCAGATATACGGTGTGCGATGGCTGTTAGGGTTAGCAAGTCAGGAAGATGGACTTGGCGGTGGTCTGCTAGCTGATGATATGGGGCTTGGTAAGACCTTTATGTCATTGGCTGCAATCGAGCATCTGTATCGTGAGTGGGAAGAACAAGGTAAAACCGTTAAGCCCTGCTTGATTGTTGCCCCATTGAGTCTGCTTCAGAACTGGAAGGACGAAGTGGGGAAGACCTTTCATAAGTCTCCTTTCAAAGACATTGTTATCCTCCAGTCCGATGCGGATCTGAACAAATTCCGGGTAAGTGGCGTAGAAACACGAAACCAGAAAATTGACGATGAAGAAGCTGCCATCCGTTATTCATTAAAGGTAGGGGATGGCTTTATCACCGATCGTCTTGATGTGCCTAAACGTTTGGTTATTACGACGTATCAGACATTAAGAGATTACCAGTTTTCACTCTGTGCTATTGATTGGGCTGTGGTGGCTTTTGATGAGGCTCAGAATACTAAGAACCCTAATGCTCTGCAGACCCGTGCTGCGAAGGGTTTGAAAGCCGAATTCAGGCTTCTTGCAACAGGGACGCCGGTTGAAAACAGCCTCGCTGATTTCTGGTGTCTCATGGATACCGCCTGTCCGGGGTTTCTGGGTAGCTATCAGGAATTTCGGGAACGATACGTTACGCCTATTCTACGGGCAGCAGGTGACGAGGTTGAAGAGATCCGGGCCCGTGTTGGCAGGACACTGCGTGATACCGTGGGTGCACTCATGTTGCGTCGCTTGAAGGAAGATAATCTTGATGGGCTTCCACAGAAGCATCTGTATGTAGGTGTTCGGAATTCGGAGTGGGAATATCTGGAGCCCCTGTCTTCTGTTATGTCAGGGGAACAGCTGAACAGTTATGATTCAGTGTTGCAAGTAACGGCAGAGTCTGAACAGAATGTGGCCTTGGCTGGTTTGCAGCAACTACGCGACATTTCACTGCATCCCCGCTTACTGCTCGGAGGGCGTCTTGAGGTTCCTGCAGGGCGGGCTTTGAATGAACTTATGGCTGAGTCTGGCAAGTTCAGAAGCCTGCTTTCTTTATTGAAGGATATTCAGAGCAGAAACGAAAAGGCGATTATCTTTTGCGTGAATAAGCGTCTTCAGGTGTTTCTTTCTGTTGCTCTTGCCCGGGCGTTTGGACTGCCTCCGCTGTCTATTATCAATGGTGATGTGAAGGGCGTTGCAAAGACCAGTGGTGGTGTGACCCGGAAATCATTGATTGAAACTTTTGAAAGTAAGCCCGGTTTCAACCTTATCGTTATGTCGCCAGTGGCTGCGGGTGTTGGCTTGACGGTTGTAGGTGCTAATAATGTCATTCATCTTGAGCGTCACTGGAACCCCGCCAAGGAAGCTCAGGCAACAGACCGGGTTTATCGGATTGGCCAGACAAAAGATGTGCATGTATATATCCCGATTGTAAGCCACCCTGAACTTGTTTCATTTGATGAGAATCTGCATCAGCTATTGAGTAAGAAGACCCTGCTTAGAGATGCAGTTGTGACACCTGAGCAAGTCAAGCCAGATCCAGAAGGGTTTACCCGAACAACGTTCAGAGATGCGAAGATCATTACTTCTGATGACCTGAAACACATCGATTGGCAGCAGTTTGAGGCGTTAGTCGCCGAAGTATTTGCTCATCATTGGCGACCAAAAAGTGTCGAGCTTACTGCTTCTGGATCAGATCACGGCGCCGATGCGGTTCTGGAGTTAGACGAGGGTATTGCTCTGTTGCAGTGTAAGTATACGAGTGGTGGGATTTACTCTGGTTACAATGCCGTAAAAGAAGTTCATGGCGCAAGAGTGGCGTATGAGAACGCATTGAATAAGCGAGTGAGTAAACTTGTGTTTGTTACCAACGCTAGTCGACTTGGTCCCGAAACGAGGAAAGTTGCTAAAGACTACGGCGTCGAGATCATCTCTGGTGGAGATTTGGGGCAAATGATCGATGAGGCTCATATCCCTTTCTCAAAGATTCTTGCTCGTTTACATTTAAAGCGCATGAAGATTTAAGGGGGTAGGGTAGGATCGTTCTGATCTATAGCCGTGATGAATCGAACCCTGGTTCGATGACGCTATTCACGGACTCAAATGAAAAAGGCCCGTTCATTGCTGAACGGGCCTTTCAGATTCGTGGTGCCCAGAGGCGGAATCGAACCACCGACACGGGGATTTTCAATCCCCTGCTCTACCGACTGAGCTATCTGGGCGCTTCAGGATACGTCGTATCCGTCAGGAGGCGCGTATTAAAACCTCAAGCTTTTCGGCTGTCAACAGGTTGCTGTTATTTTTCTTTGTTTTCAGGAACATAGCCTTCCGCTTTGTCGAAATTTTCACCACTTAAGAAGTTTTCACGCTGCGCGGTGATGTATTTGCGGTCATCCGGCGACATCATGTTGAGGTGTTTCTCGTTGATCAGGCGGGTCTGGTGGGCGGTCCACTCTTCCCAGGCCTGCTTGGAAACCTCGTTGTAGATGGCTTCTCCGGCCGGGCCGGGGAAGGGGGGCTGGGCCAGTCCTTCCAGTTCTTTGCCATAGCGGCGGCAGTGTACGGTACGGGTCATAGTCGTCTCTGTGTTCAGTCCTGCAGCCCTGTCAGGGTCTGCAGCAGTTTTTTGACCGGTGCGGCAAGGCCAATTTCTGCGGGTTGCTGTGGATTGTACCAATGTTCTGCCACTTCCCCCACGGCCGTGACTGGCTGTTGCGGGCGGATGAGTACCGGTGTGATTTCCAGATGGTAGTGACTGAAGGTGTGGCGGAAGCCATCCAGTGATTCAGTGTCTGCTTCAGTGATGCCGTGGGTGATCAGCCAGGTGGCGACTTCTGATTCACTTTCCACTTCAGGGAAGCTCCACAAGCCGCCCCAGATGCCGCTCTGGGGACGCTGGCGCAACAGGAACTCACCGTCCGGGTTCTGCACAATCAGCATGACGGTCTCTTTCACCGGCTTGTCTTTCTTTGGCTTGCTGTAAGGAAAGTCTTTCTCCTTTCCTTGTGCGTGTGCTGCACACTGCGGTGCCAGCGGACACAGGCCACAGGCCGGTTTTGAGCGGGTGCAGAGGGTCGCGCCCAGATCCATGATGGCCTGGGTGTACTGACGGGTGGAGTGTGCGGGGGTCAGCTCTGTGGCCTTCTCCCACAGGGTGTTCTGTACGCTGGTGATGCCAGGCCAGCCTTCTATAGCAAAGAAGCGGGTGAGTACCCGTTTGACGTTGCCATCCAGTATTGGCGCCTGAATGCCCATGCTGATGCTGGCGATGGCGCCTGCGGTTGAACGGCCGATGCCCGGCAGTTCGCTCAACAGCTCAACCGAGCACGGAAACTCGCCGTCATATTGCTCAGCAACGGTTTGCGCGCATTGGTGCAGGTTGCGTCCGCGGGCGTAGTAGCCGAGGCCTGTCCAGAGGTGCAGGACGTCGTCCTGAGCGGCTCCGGCCAGAGACTGCACATCCGGGAAGCGTTGCATGAAGCGCTCAAAATAGGGGATGACGGTCGTGACCTGGGTCTGCTGCAGCATGATTTCAGAGACCCAGACGCGGTAAGGCGTGATGTTCTGCTGCCAGGGCAGGTGCTTGCGGCCATGCTGTTCGTACCAGGCCAGTACGGTGTCGCTGAAAGTCGGAGCCATGAGAAAACTAACGGATAAAGTCAGGCGCTATTATGCCCGAAGGTGCTCAGCGGTCGAAGCTGTTGCCGACCTTCTGTCCGTTATCCAGCAGAAACTGATGCAGTTGCCCCAGTGACAGCGGACGGCTGATCAGGAAGCCCTGACCTTCATCACAGTTGTTCTGGCGCAGGAACTGCAGCTGCTCCAGTGTCTCCACGCCTTCTGCCACGACCTTGAGTCCCAGCTTGTGGGCCATAGCGATGACGGCTGCGGTAATGGCCATGTCGTTCTCGTCTTCCGGAATGTCCATCACGAACGAGCGGTCGACCTTGAGTACGTCGATGGGCAGGCGCTTGAGGTAAGACAGCGAGGAGTAACCGGTGCCGAAGTCATCAATGGCGATGGAGACTCCGGTGCTTTTCAGTTCGCGCATGATGTCGATGGCAGCTTCAACGTCGTCCATCAGCGTGCTTTCGGTGATCTCCAGTTCCAGCGCGTGTGGCGGAATACGGGTTACTTCCAGCACGTTCACAATGTGAGTAACCAGATTCGGATCGCTGAACTGCTTGGCTGACAGGTTCACGGCGATCTTGGCTTCCGGCGGCAGAATGTTCTCGCGGATCATGGATGAAATCTGACGACAGGCCTGTTCCAGCACCCAGGTGCCGATATCAATGATCTGACCGGTTTCTTCCGCCACCGGGATAAATTCGTTCGGCGTCAGCAGGCCTTTTTCCGGGTGATTCCAGCGGATCAGGGTTTCTACTCCGGTCGGGTGGTAATCAAACAGGCTTACCTTGGGCTGGTACAGCAGGGTGAACTGGTTGCGCTGGATGGCTTCTTTCAGTTCTTTTTCCAGAGCCAGCCCCTGCAGGATGGAGTGGTTCAGATCTTCCGAGAAGAACTGGTAGTTGTTGCGTCCGGATTCTTTGGCCGAATACATGGCCAGGTCGGCGTTTTTCATCAGGGTATTGATGTCGTCGGAGTCGCCCGGCGCCATGGTGATGCCTATGCTCACTGAGGTAGAGATTTCCTGACCTTTCACCCGGATCGGCCGTGATACAGAGCGCAGGATGTTCTCGGCCACGCTCTTCACTTCCTGAATGTTCTTCACATCCGACAGCAGAATAGTGAACTCATCACCGCCGATGCGCGATACCAGGTCGGTGTTGCGCACCGCAGTATTGATGCGGCTGACGACTTCTTTCAGCAGGATATCCCCGGCGTCATGGCCCTGGGTATCGTTGATGTGTTTGAACTGGTCCATGTCGAGGAACATCAGCGCCATGGAGTGATCACTGCGCGACAGGTTCTTCAACGACTTCTCCAGCCTGTTCTTGAACAGGCGGCGGTTGGCCAGACCCGTGAGCGGATCGTAAAAGGCCAGGGTTTCCATCTGGATCTGGGCCGCTTTCAGCTCAGAGATGTCTGAGATGGCACCTAAATAGCCCAGCAGAATACCGTCCTTATCGTGCAGGGTACCGGCCATCAGGTGAATCCAGGTGCTGGCGTTGTCACGGCGCACCAGACGCAGGTCGAGCGAGATACTCTCCTGCTCGAACACCATGCGGTTCCAGGCTTCCTGTACCATCACCATGTCGCCGGGATGAATCATTTCAAACCAGTCGTGCAGGGTCGGGCTTTCGCGGGTCAGGCGGTGAATGTCGCGCCAGCGCTGGTTAACGTACTGCAGCTGTTGCTGCGGATCGACCTGGAAGATACCCACCGGCGACAGGGCGGTGAGTTTACGGAAGCGTTCTTCTGAGGTTTTCAGTGAGTGGTTTTCTTCTTCGATGGTGCCCAGCAGGTTGTTGAACAGATCAACCAGCTTACCCAGCTCATCGTTACTTTCTTTGGTCGCGCGGATGGAGTAGTTCTTGTTGCCGACAATTTCCGTCAGGGTTTCACTCAGGTCTTTCATCGGCCGCGCCACAATATTGCGGAAACGGTTAGCCAGCAGCAGAGAGATGAGCAGAGCCGAAAAGGTGATGGTGACGGAAAACAGAATAAACCGCTGCAGATATTCCTTCTGGTTCAGGTAACTGCCTTCTATGAAGAGCGAACCGGCGGATTTTCCGTCGAGATAAACGGGGAAAATCAGGCTCAGATCAAAAAAACCTGCGTTATGAAGGTCAGGCAGAAACTCTTTGCAGGCCGGATCGGTTTCCTGATTGCGTTGGTACAGGCTTACCAGAGAGCGGTTGTCGTCGTAAAAACAGGCGCGGATGATCGACGGGTCAGTGCCGAGAACGGTCAGGCTGTCGTTGAACTTGGCTTCAGTGGTTTTGGCAGGTGACTTAGCGGCCTGCTCCAGCGCGACCTGAGCAAGAATACCCAGACGTTTCTTCTCATCGCTGGCGGTGATCACCATCTCCATGGAAATGTGCGCAACACTCATCAGCAGCAGAGTCAGGCCACTTGTCAGAACAGACACCAGAATAAGTTTCTGGCGCAGAGAGCGCGCGCGGAAAAACATCATGGAATACTTCGGCTCCCTGTCTCAGGACTGAGTCTCATGATTTAGTTCTGTCCTGTCATTCCGGGCTGACTCCCGATTCAAAGAAAACTGTCTGGCCAGGGCGTATGGCCTTGCTTAGTAACTGTTAAGCATAAACCATGAATCCGAACCTTTGAAATAAAAGGTAGGAACTGACATGGCACTGCGACGGCAGTGCCATGAGAAGGGAGTATCAGTCGGTAACCGTCGGCATGGCCGGGTCTTCAATCGGAGCGGTCCGCAGATCGGCCAGCAGTTGCTGAATGCTCTTGTTCTGCAGTTGGCTGGTCAGCTGGGTGCGGTAGGTTTTTACCATACTCAGACCCGCGATAATGGCGTCGTAGATCAGCCAGTTACCATCGTCATTTTTGTACAGACGGAAGTCCACCGGTACGGTCTGACCGTTTGACTGCATGAACTGGCCTTTAACAATCGCGCGGTCGCCTTCCGGGCTGTAAACCGTGCTTGAGAAAGTCAGGTCCTGTCCGTCATAGGCTTTGAACGCACCGCTGTAGGTATTCAGCTGCCGTTCACGGAATACATCAATGAATTCCTTACGCTCGCCCGGTGTGGCCTGACGCCAGTATTTACCGAGCGCTCCCATGGCGATCTTTTCCTGATCAATGGCGGGCAGAATGTATTCGGTCACCAGGTTGCGGAACATTTCAGGTGTGCGCTGGGCTGGTTTGGTTTTTTCCAGCTCTGCGATAATGCCATCAGTGGCCTGGGTGACCACATCACGCGGGTCTGAAGATGCAGAAGCCAGTGAGCTGGCCATCAGAATCAAGAAAGCCGTCAGATAGCCAGTGAGTGTTGTGAGTGTTCGCATAGCGTTTCAGCCTTATCCGTTTTCATTAGTATCGCTCAGACTTCTCTCTCTGTTACAGAGAATCTTTTCTGAAGCTGTGTTCCATTGGTGCAACAATCAAGCTTTTGCTGCTTTCTGTGTTCATTCTGCGTGATTAATTCTGACCGGGCATTCAGTTAATAGGTTCCGGGCCGGTAAGGTGAAGCCGGTCAGCCGGGCTGAAACTGCAGGTGAGCATCATCACCGGAAAAACCTCTGTTGCACAAGGGCGCACGGAGGCCACAGTCATCCAGATTGACCTGCAGGGTCAGGTTCTGTTCGCCCGCCCAGCGTTGAATAAAGTGCAGCAGCTGGTGCATGACCCCCCGGCGCTGGGTGATCTTTCTGACACCGGCCGCACTGAGCGTCACAACCGAACCCTGCCGTTCAGCCAATACTGCACCGATGATGCGGTCATTGAAGCGCGCACCCATGATCCAGCGGTCATCACTCAGCCACTGACGCAGGTCCGCACCCGGTTCCGCGGAGCCGGGATTGAGGCCGGTCGGCGCAGTTTCAGCGATGATTTTTTCCAGATCCAGCCAGTCGGCGTCAGCCGGGGTTGTCAGGTGTTCAAGTTTTACGGGCACAACGGGCTCCTTTGCATACTTTCGCAGAGGCTTTGCTTTATAATAGTTTCCCTTTCAATTTGCGATACTTCCCGGAGCTATTTCATGACCCGCACCGCATCTGTTGAGCGCAACACGCTGGAGACTCAGATCCGTGTGGCCATCAACCTGGATGGCACGGGCAAAGCCAGTTTTGATACCGGCATGCCATTTCTGGAGCACATGATGGAGCAGATTGCCCGTCATGGCCTGATCGACCTGGACATCACCTGCAAAGGCGATAACCACATTGATGATCACCACAGTGCAGAAGACATAGGTATCACCCTCGGCATGGCGTTCGCTGAAGCCATTGGTGATAAAAAAGGCATCGTCCGTTACGGCCACTCCTATGTGCCGCTGGACGAGGCGTTGTCACGCGTGGTGATCGATTTTTCCGGTCGTCCGGGTCTGGACATGAAGGTGGATTTCACCCGCGCCAGTATTGGCAGGTTCGATACCCAGTTGTTCTGGGAGTTCTTTCAGGGCTTCGTAAATCACGCCAAAGTGACGCTGCACATCGACAACCTGAAAGGCTTCAACGCCCACCATCAGGCTGAGACTATCTTCAAGGCCTTCGGCCGTGCCCTGCGCATGGCGGTTGAGCAGGACCCGAGAATGGCCGGTGTGATGCCGTCCACCAAAGGCAGTCTGTAAGAGGCACATACGTGAACGTCAGCAGTAAAATCTGTGCCGTCATTGATTATGGCATGGGCAACCTTCATTCCGCCCACGGTGCCCTGCAGGCCGTGGCACCTGAGACTCAGGTGATCGTTACCGGTGATCCGCACATCATCCGTCAGGCTGACCATGTGGTGCTGCCGGGCGTCGGTGCTATCCGTGACTGTATGGCGGAGATCATCCGTCAGGAAGTGGACGAAGTGGTGCGTGAAGTCATGCGCACCAAGCCGTTACTGGGTATCTGTATCGGTATGCAGGCCATGATGGACCGCAGTGAAGAAAACGGCGGTGTCGATTGCATGGGCCTGTTTCCCGGTCAGGTGAAGTTTTTCGGCAACGATCTGGAAGAAAACGGCGAGCGCTTAAAAGTGCCGCACATGGGCTGGAATACCGTTGGCCAGCTGGGCCACCCGCTGTGGAAAGGTATTCCGGACCAGAGCCGCTTTTACTTTGTGCACTCCTATTATGTGCAGGCGGAGAACCCGAATCACGTGAAAGGCCTTGGTCATTATGGCGTCGACTTCGCGGCCGCCGTGGGTGAAGACAATGTCTTTGCGGTGCAGTTTCACCCGGAAAAAAGCCACAACGCCGGCCTGGCGTTACTGAAGAATTTTCTGCATTGGGATGGAGCGGCGTAAGCCCGCTTTACTCTGAATTTTGGTTAAAAGGCATTTCTGAAAAAGAGCAGCGTGGCAGCTTCGGGCATTAATACCCAGCAGCAACGCCGGTCCTTCCTCACAGATGCGACGTATTAAGGTTAGAAATCATGCTTGTTATTCCTGCAATTGATCTGAAAGACGGCCAGTGTGTGCGCCTGCGTCAGGGCCGTATGGACGACTCCACCGTATTTGGTGATGACCCGGTTTCCATGGCGAAACGCTGGGTGGACGCTGGCTGCCGCCGACTGCATCTGGTTGACCTCAACGGTGCCTTTGCCGGTGAACCGGTGAACGGCGACGCCGTGACGGCGATTGCCAAAGCCTTTCCGGAACTGCCGATTCAGATCGGTGGTGGTATCCGCTCTCTGGAAACCATCGAGCACTACATCAAAGCTGGCGTGAACTACGTCATCATAGGTACCAAAGCCGTGAAAGAACCGGCGTTTGTGAAAGAAGCCTGTGACGCCTTCCCGGGCCATGTGATTGTCGGTCTGGATGCGCAGGATGGCTTTGTGGCGACCGATGGCTGGGCTGAGGTTTCCAAAGTGAAAGCTGTGGATCTGGCCAGGCAGTTCCGTAACGACGGTGTCTCTGCCATCGTTTACACCGACATCGCCCGAGACGGCATGATGCAGGGCGTGAATGTCGAAGCCACACTGAACCTGGCCGTTGAAGGTGGTATTCCGGTCATCGCCTCCGGCGGCGTGACCAACATTGAAGACATCCGTGCACTCTCTAAAGTCGCGGGCCAGGGCATTCTCGGTGCTATTACCGGTCGTGCGATTTATGAAGGCACTCTGGATGTGGCTGAAGCTCAGACCCTTGCGGACGAACTGACAGGAAACTGAGTATGGCACTGGCGAAGCGAATCATTCCCTGTCTCGATGTTGATCAGGGCCGTGTGGTGAAAGGCGTGAATTTCGTCGGTATCCGCGACGCCGGTGACCCGGTCGAGATCGCTAAGCGCTACAACGATCAGGGCGCGGATGAGATTACCTTTCTGGATATTACCGCCAGCCACGAAGAGCGCGACACCACAGTACACATGGTTGAAGCCATCGCCGAGCAGGTGTTCATCCCGCTGACGGTGGGTGGTGGCATCCGCGAACTGGCCGATATCCGCAAGATGCTGAATGCCGGTGCCGATAAGGTGTCCATCAACTCAGCCGCTGTCTATAACCCGGAATTCGTGCGCGAAGCCTCACAGAAATTCGGTGCCCAGTGCATTGTGGTCGCCATCGATGCCAAGCAGGTGGGTGACAACCACTGGGAAATCTTCACCCACGGCGGCCGCAAGCCAACCGGCATCAACGCCGTTGAATGGGCGGTGAAAATGGCGGAATACGGCGCCGGTGAAATCCTCCTGACCAGCATGGACCGCGATGGCGTGAAATCCGGATTTGATCTGGGCGTCACCAAAGCCATTTCCGCTGCGGTGAACATCCCGGTCATCGCCTCTGGTGGTGTCGGCAACCTCGATCATCTGGTCGATGGTGTGAAACTGGGTGGTGCCGATGCGGTACTGGCTGCCAGTATTTTCCACTTCGGTGAGTACACAGTGCAGCAGGCGAAAGAGCATATGGCTGCCGCCGGTATTGAGATGCGTCTCTGACCGGACCTCAGACTTTGAAGTACATAATGAAACGGGCCGCATCTGCGGCCCGTTTCTGTTCTGACACTCACTGACTTCTCAATGCGTACTGGCATGCACCAGATACGGGTGGTCGATGATATCGGCGGCCTGAGCAATGCGCTGTTGCCATTCATCCCGTGAGATCGGTCCGCCGTAACAGAGGCGGATAGCCTCGGGCGGATTATTATCGGTGGCGAAAGCGGCGCTGGCGACAGCACTGACGCCCATGGAACGCAGATGGGCAGCCAGCTCTGCCGGGCTCCATTCTGAATGCTTCGGCAGCTTCAGCCACAGATGAAACGCACCCTCAGCAGCAATAATGCTGTGCGGGTCCAGATGCTCGCGGGCGATCTGTAAGCGGGCGCTGCCTTCTCGGCGGATGGCTTTGACCATGCTGTCGGCCACACCATCCCGTATCCACTGGCTGACCAGATAATCCGTCAGTGGACTCGACATCACTGAGGTGGCACGCAGTGCGGCCAGTACCCGTTGGGTCTGACGCTTGCCGGGGGTATGCAGGAAAGCAGAGCGGACTCCCGGGCCGAAGCACTTGGAGGTGCCGGTAATGTAGTAGGTCAGCTCCGGTGCCAGTGTCGCAAAGGCGGGAGGCGGATTATCCATCAGCATGGTGTAGGCGTCGTCTTCGATGATGGGCACGCTGTAACGCAGGGCGACGTCGGCCAGCACTTCGCGGCGGCTGCGGCTCATGGTGGTGGTGGTGGGGTTCTGAATGGTAGGGTTCACATAGAGTGCGCCGACATTACCTTCTTTGCAGGCGTCTTCAAAAGGTCGAACCAATGGGCCGTCGGAGTCCCGCTCCAGCGGGTGCAGCTCCATCCCCAGCTGCGCGGCGATGGCTTTCACGCCGGGATACACCAGGCTTTCCACGCACAGCTTCTTTCCAGGTGTAATCAGGGCACTCATCAGTCCGACCAGTGCGCTGTGAATGCCGGGGCAGATCAGGGTTTGTTCCAGCCGTGCTTCCGGGATACGTCGCTGCAGCCAGGACAGCGCCACTTCCCGGTTGCTGTGCGAACCGCCGAAGGCCTGATAGCGCAGCATGCTGTATACATCCTGCTGGGTCATGACGGACATAGCGCTGTCGCGGATGTCCTCAACCAGAGTCGGGATTGGCGGCTCGATCAGCAGATTCATGGTCATTTCATAACTGCCGGTGCTGGGTCTCAGCAGAGTTGGCTTCCCTTTGACATAGCTGCCGGAACCCGGCTGAGACTCAACCAGTCCCCGTTTGCGGGCTTCAGCGTATGCCCGCACAGTGGTGGTGTAATTCAGCCCGGTGGCCTCGGCCAGATCGCGCAGAGCAGGCAGGCGGTCTCGTGGCTGCAGACGGCCGCTGTTGATGTCGTCGGCGATAAAGTCAGCGATGGCGCGGTAAGCAGGCTTGCCGGAAGTATCCTGCAGAAGTCTTACCCAGCGTTGCAGGTCGGAAGTGTCCATAGGGGTCCAGCCGGAAGGCATTGATTAACTGTTATATCGCATTCTACTTAAATAATGATTGCATTCAATGAGAAATATGATTGGTTTTATGTGTGCGATATTTTGCACCGATAAGGTGCCAGCTTCTTTCTGAGTGTGATGATTCGGTGCTTTTTCTGGATTCTACTACGCTTATAACCCTGTTTTTAGTGTGTCTAATCTGCATGTGATCAATATGCAATCAATCCATCTGAAAGTAATTGATTGCTTTTTGATTGCAATTATTTTCCATGGGTTTCAGCCAATCTGGCCCGCGTGCTGCTCCTTACCCTGTCAGATCCTGTGTCCGAATCCGGACCGGTCTGTCTGACATTTAAAATTTAAGGAGCATACCCATGCCACAGATCACCAAACCCGCTCACAAGCCCGGCGACTTTTTTGTAGATTACGAAGAGAAAGTCTTCGAAGACGTCAAAGCCAATCCCGGCGAGAAAGCGCTGGTGACCTTCCACACCGTCGCCTTTGAAGGCTCCATCGGCTTTGTGAACATGCTGCAGGCCACCCGTCTGCTGCGCAAAGGCTATGAAACCTCCATCCTGCTGTACGGACCGGGCGTGACCCTGGGTCTGCAGCGCGGTTTTCCGACCTTAGGCGATGAGGCGTTTCCCGGACATCTGAACTTCAACAATCAGCTGACCAAGTTCATGGCCGAAGGCGGCAAAGTCTACGCCTGCCGTTTTGCACTTCAGGCACTGTACGGTCATGGCGAGCCATCACTGATTGAAGGCGTACGCCCGATCAACCCACTGGACGTGCTTGATCTGAAACTGCTGCACATCCGCGATAACGCGGTGATCGTTGATACCTGGACGGTCTGAGGCATCAGCATGACAAGCAACCCTGTCGTCCGGGCCGCCGCTGTTCAGATCGCACCTGATCTGAACAGTTGTGCGGGCACCCTGAAGAAAGTGCTGGATACCATGGATGAGGCCGCCTCGGAAGGGGTGGATCTCATCGTGTTTCCGGAAACATTCCTGCCGTATTATCCGTACTTTTCGTTCGTCTGTCCGGCGGTGGCCTGTGGTCCGGAGCACCTTCGGTTGTATGAAGAAGCTGTAGTGGTACCCGGCCCGGTGACCGATGCGGTGTCAGAACGTGCCCGCAAGCACGGCATGGTGGTGGTGCTCGGTGTGAATGAGCGCGATCACGGCAGCCTTTACAACACCCAGCTGATTTTTGACGCCGACGGCACTCTGCTGCTGAAACGCCGCAAGATCACCCCGACTTACCACGAGCGTATGATCTGGGGGCAGGGCGATGGTGCTGGCCTGAAGGTGGCAGAAACTGCCGCCGGCCGGGTCGGTGCGCTGGCCTGCTGGGAGCATTACAACCCGCTCGCACGTTATGCTCTGATGACCCAGCACGAGCAGATTCACTGCAGCCAGTTTCCGGGCTCGCTGGTGGGGCCGGTGTTCGGGGATCAGATTGAAGCGACCATCCGCCATCATGCGCTGGAGTCCGGGTGCTTTGTGGTCAACGCCACGGGCTGGCTCACCGAAGAACAGATCGCCTCGGTCACCACCGATGAAAAATTGCAGCAGGCCTTAAGAGGCGGCTGCAACACCGCGATTATTTCACCCGAAGGTAAGCACCTGGCCCCCGCCCTGACCGAGGGCGAGGGTATGGTCATTGCCGATCTCGATTTTGCTCTGATTACCAAGCGTAAACGCATGATGGATTCGGTCGGTCACTACGCCCGCCCGGAACTGCTGCGCCTGAGCATCAATGATGATCCGGCGGTGTACCGCCAACCCCTGGCCTCTTCTGAACAGAGGTCTGCAGAGCAACCTGCTTTCCACACTCCATCCGGAGAATCGTATGAATCAGAGAATGACTGACCGCAACCTCATCAATGAGCTACAGACCCGGGGCCTGCGCCTGACGCGGCCGGATCAGCGCCACGTCAGCCGTCGTGGCGGTGCCGGGCCGACGGACCATCAGGCCATGACCATCGGTGATACCACCGTCATGGTGCCGGTGTTCACTGAGACCGCCATGCATTCCCCGTTTGTGCTGGACAGTGAGAAGGGCCAGAAGCTGCTGCAGGAAACTCCGGAAGGCCTGATTCCGCTGGCGGATGTGTCCTTTGCCAGTGATCCGGCGTTTTACCGCCTGAGCACAGCAGACGGTATTCCTTATCAACAGATAGCCACCCTGCATGGCCGCGATGTACTGGCGACCACCGTACTGCAGACCTGCATCCGCTATCAGAGCCGGCGCAAGACCTGCCAGTTCTGCTCTATCGGTCAGTCGCTGAGTGCCGGACGGACCATTGAGCGCAAAACGCCTGAGCAACTGGCGGAGGTCGCGAAAGCCGCCGTTGAACTGGATGGCGTTAAGCACATGGTGATGACTACGGGCACACCGGGTACGTCTGACCGGGGTGCAGCGATTCTGGCCGAGAGCGTGGCGGCGGTAAAAGCGGCGGTGAATCTGCCCATACAAGTGCAGTGCGAGCCACCGGATGATGACGCCTGGTTTACCCACCTCAAAGACGCCGGAGCCGACGCCATCGGTATGCACCTGGAAGCCGTGACCGAGCCGGTGCGCCAACGCATCATGCCGGGCAAGGCCAGCGTGCCGGTGAGTGAATACATGCGCGCCTTTAAGGTTGCCGTTGAGGTGTTTGGCCGGGGGCAGGTCAGTACTTACATACTCGCCGGACTGGGCGACAGCGCCGAAGACATTCTTAAGGTCTGCGACGAACTCACCGCCATCGGGGTCTACCCCTTTGTGGTGCCTTTTGTGCCGGTGCGCGGCACGCCGATGGAAGATCATACGCCGCCAACGGCTGAGTTTATGGACAGCATTCTGCGCCCGTTGGCCGCGCGTCTGCGCGAAACCGGGCTGCTGGCAGAAGACATCAAAGCCGGTTGTGGCCGCTGCGGTGCCTGCTCCAGTCTGGCCAGTTACGAAAAAGCGGGTACTGACGGGGAGAACATGGCCAATGCCTCCTGACTATTCCGATTACACCGTGAAATGGGCACACCTGCCCTGGGAACAACAGCAGGCTTTCAAACTACGCCAGCAGGTGTTCTGTCATGAGCAGCAGCTGTTTGAACTCACCGACGAAGACGCCGTGGATCAGACCGCACAGAGTATCGTTGCGCTGGGTGATTACGGCGGTTGGCCACAGCAGGTGGTCGGCACAGTGCGTATTCATCAGCAGGCGGCGGGTGAGTGGTGGGGGGGGCGTCTGGCGGTAAGCCGGGACTTCCGCCATCAGCGTCATCTGGGCACTGGCCTGATCCGCCTCGCGGTGGGCAGCGCCCATGCGCTTGGGTGTCAGCGTTTTCTGGCGACGGTGCAGGCGGGTAACGAAGCTCTGTTTCAGCATCTGCACTGGCAGACGTTAGAGCGCATGACACTGCATGGTCGTGATCATTTGCTCATGCAGGCGGATCTCAACTTCTACCCGCCCATTCATAACCCCAACAGCGGCTTCGTCATGACTCTGGCGGATAAACCCACATCCGCTATGACACTCTGGCCGGGGCTGCTCGAAGTTCAGGAACAAGTGCCAGTGCCCGGCGCAGCTGCCAGTGTATCGGGAGCAGAGAAGCGTTATGTCTGAGCTGGCTGCACTGCTCGGACAGGTCCGCGCCCATGCCGGAATCGGTCTCAAGCAGGACATCACCACTGTCAGTCATGGGCTGGATGCTTTGCCGGATGGCTGGCACCCGAATGGCGATGATACGGCAGCCATCCCCTGTGGTGATGGCTGGCAGTTGCTGGCCATCGAAGGCATGCAGGGGCGGCTGGTGCGTGAGCAGCCCTGGTTCGCCGGATGGTGTGCGGTCATGGTCAATTGCAGCGATATTGCCGCCATGGGTGGGCGGCCGCTGGCGGTGGTCGATGCGCTCTGGGCGGATGCGGAGTCCGACCCGGAAACCGCAAAAGCACTGGTGGCCGGAATGCGTGATGCCTGCCGCACCTTTGGTCTGTCGCTGGTCGGCGGTCACACCAATCTGCGCGCCGCTACGCCGTCTCTGGCGGTGTCGATTCTTGGTCACGCCAACGCACTGCTCAGCAGTTTTGCTGCTACAGCCGGTCAGTCGCTGGTGATGGCGGTGGATCTGCGCGGTGAATTTACCGGTCCGGGGAACTGGAATGCAGCGACGACCGCACCTCCTGAACGCCTGCGCGGTGATATGGCGCTGCTGCCTCAGATTGCCGAAACCGGGCTGGCGACGGCCTGCAAAGACATCTCTCAGGCGGGCGTGCTGGGCACGACATTGATGCTGCTGGAAAGCTCAGATGTCGGTGCTCACATTCATCTGCCGGATGTGCCCAGGCCCGAGAACGTGGACTGGCAGAGTTGGCTCACCGCCTTTCCCAGCTTTGGCTATCTGCTGACCTGCTCTCCAGCGCAGGAGCAGCAGCTGCTGCAGGCCTTCCATGAACGTGGCATTGCTGCGGCGGTGATCGGCGACATCCGTCCGGATCACAGTCTGACGGTGAGCGACGCTGACCAAACCCTCGAATTCTTTGACTTGCAACAGGGGCTGACCGGATTCAGAAACGGTCACGCCCGGAGACACCACTATGCCTGAAATGAACTTTCACGTGCGCTGGCCGGACGGCAGCGTTGAGCCCTGTTATTCGCCATCAACCGTCATCCGCGACTACTTCAGCCCGGGCGATCAGATGAGTCTGGCGGAATTCCGCCAGCGTTCGCAGCAGGCCTTAACCGCAGCCAGTGACCGCGTCTCGGCCAAGTATGGCTTTCATTGTTCCAGTGCCGCCGACCAGCTACGGCAGATTCAGAAACGTCTGGCGTCGTTCAGTGACGACAGCCAGCAGATCACCATTTTAAAAATGGAATAAGTACCATGAACAACACAACCAACTCTTCAGAGACACAACACCTGCCGGTGATCATTATCGGTGGTGGTCAGGCCGGACTCAGCGCCAGTTATTTTCTGCAGCAACAGAACATTGAGCATCTCGTGCTGGAAAAGCACACCACCATGCACGGCTGGAAACACGAACGCTGGGACTCCTTCACACTGGTAACACCTAACTGGCAGTGCGACCTGCCGGGGCATCCGTACACCGGTGATGATCCGGATGGCTTTATGACGCACCCGCAGATCGTCGAATACCTGAACGCGTTTGCTGAGAAGGTCGCTGCTCCGGTGCTGGAGGGTGTTGCGGTCCACTCTGTGACAACAGATGCGAAGGGCCTTTATAACGTCAGCACCAGTGCCGGAGCGTACACAGCCGATCAGGTTATCGTCTGCTCCGGTGGTTATCACATTCCGGTGATTCCGCGCATGGCTGAGCGTCTGCCTGCTGAGATAACTCAGATCCATTCAGCAGAGTACAAAAACGCAGACCAGCTTCCGGAAGGCGCGGTGCTGGTGGTCGGTGCCGGGCAGTCCGGTGCGCAGATTGCCGAAGACCTGCACCTTGAAGGCCGTAAAGTTTTCCTCGCTACGGGTGATTCGCCGCGGGTTGCACGTTTTTACCGTGGCAAAGATGTGGTGCGCTGGCTCGATGATATGGGCTATTACCGTATGTCGGTCGACAACCATCCGCTGGGTAAAAACGTACGCAGCAACACCAACCACTACGTCACCGGCCGTGACGGCGGGCGCGACATTGATCTGCGTAAATTCGCCCTTGAGGGCATGGAGCTGTATGGCCTGATGACGGATTACCGTGATGGCGAACTGCAGTTTCTTCCCAATCTGGAAGCGCACCTTGATAGCGCTGATACGACCTACAACAATATCAATGCCCGTATCGACCAGTGGATTGAACAGCAGAGCATTGAGACCACAGAAGGCCCATCGGTGTACGAACCGGTATGGAAACCGGATTCTGAGCGCATCACGCTGAAACTGGAGGGTTCCGGCATTACCAGTGTGATCTGGAGCATCGGTTACCGCCCGGATTTCAACTGGCTGGATGCGCCGGTATTCAACGGACAGAGCCACCCTCAGCACCAGCGGGGTATCACCGGCCAGCCGGGTCTCTATTTCCTTGGTCTGCCCTGGTTGCATACCTGGGGTTCCGGGCGTTTCTCTGGTGTACGCGAAGACGCGCAATACCTGGTGGACGCCATTGCGCAATATCGTGAGCCGGCGCTACAGAAACAGACCGGCTCATGAGGCCAAAAACACACGGTACCGTCTGAAAGCGTCTAGGCTTAAGAGCGGACTGGCGTTGTCGCCGGTCTTATCTGTAAACCGTCTTAAGCCAGCACGCGCTGTCCGGTGAGTTGTGTATGAATCAATTCCGCTCCGTCCAATGGAAAGTACTGACCCCCATGATTCTGGTGTTCGTGGTACTGATGACTGTCATTAATCTGTATTCATCCCATCAGCAGAAAAAGCGTCTGCTGCAGGTCACGGAAGAGCAGCTGCACCAGACCATGGATAACTTACTGGACGGTCTCAATATGCTGATGCTGACCGGCAACATGGCGCAGCGCGATACCCTGCGCGCGAAGTTTGCCGCACGTGAGCATATTGAGAATGTGCGTATTATCCGTGGAGAACCCGTGAGCAGACTTTACGGTGCCGGGCTGGATGCGGAAGGTATTCTGGATGACCTGGACCGCCGCGCCATGGCGGGTGAACGGGTGGTGCATCTGGATGAGGTGGATGGCCAGCGCCGCCTGACGGTGATTGAACCTTATATCGCGGTGGAAGACCGTCACGGTACCAACTGTGTGGCCTGTCATCAGGTCGCTCCGGGAACGGTGCTGGGTGCCGGGCGCGTTACCTACTCGCTGGCGGATGCGGATGCTGGTGTATTCAATGACCTGATGAGGAGTTCTCTGGTCAACGCCGCCATTATGATTGCCGGTCTGGCGGGTATTTATATGCTGCTCTACCGCATTGTCATCCGCCCGCTCAAGCGTCTGGAAAAAACCATGACCGGCATCGGCGAGAACGCTGACCTGACCCTGCGGGTTGATCTTGGCACCAATGACGAATTCCATCTGGTGGAGCAGGCCACCAACCGTATGCTCAACAACTTTCAGCCGGCCATCAGTGAGCTGAATCAGACCATGCAGGAGCTGTCTCATTCCGCCGGTGAGCTGGCGTCCATTACCCGTGAAACCACCGCGGGGATGGATGATCAGCAGAAAGAGGCCTCGCAGCTGGGCTGTGCCGTGGAGGCTTTATCCGAAGCGGCCGAGCGGGTTTCCGGCAGTGCGGTGAATGCCGAGTCAGCAGCGGTTACGGTCCGTGGCAATGCCGGTGATGGCAATCAGCTGGTGGCTCAGGTGGCGGCAACGATCAATGATCTCTCCGGCGAAGTCGGTAATGCCGTCAATGTGGTGCGTCAGCTGGCAGAAGACACCCGCAATATCGGCCATGTTTCCCAGCTGATCAGTGATATTGCCGATCAGACCAATCTGCTGGCTCTGAATGCGGCCATCGAAGCCGCCCGCGCCGGAGAGCAGGGGCGCGGCTTTGCCGTTGTTGCTGATGAGGTGCGCAGCCTGGCCTCCCGTACTCAGGAATCCACACAGGAAATCACGGCCATTATTGAGCGCCTTGTCAGTGTTTCTGAGCAGGCGGTGCAGGTCATGGACGCCAGCCAGCAGCGTGCCGAGAAGAGTGTGGAGGATACCGATCTGGCCAATAAAGCTCTGGATCAGATCGCCGCTGGAGTTGAAAACATCCGCTCGATGAACAGCATGATTGCCAAAGCAGCAGAAGATCAGAATCAGGTTGTCAGCCGCATCCGCCAGAACATCGGAGCCATTGCGGAAGTTTCAGATCGTACTCTGAGTGGCTCCAGCCGGACACTGGAACAAAGCGATGACATCAACCGGGTGGTCAAGCGCCTGGGGGCGATTGTTGGCCGTTTCCGCGTCTGAGGGTGAGATGCAACGGTGTTTTCCCCCGTCCAGGTGATTTCTGACCGATATTAACCCTTTTAAGATTGTTTGTTTGTCATACAATCCACGGCCCATTTGAGAGGCCGAGAGTGTATGAAGTCTTTCCGACATAAAATCGTAGTAGTAACTGGTGCCGCTTCCGGAATGGGGCGCGCCTACGCAGAGCTGTTCGCCGATGAAGGCGCTAAGCTGGCACTGTGTGATTTTGATGAAAAGGGACTCAAAGAAACCGCGGGTCTGATCCGTGGTGCGCATCCTCAGGCCGAGATCATCACCATGAAGGTGGATGTCTCTGACCGTCAGCAGGTGATCGCTTTTGCTGATAAGGTGGAAGCCGAACTGGGCAAGGCTCAGGTAGTGATCAACAATGCCGGTGTTGAGGGTAACAACCGCCCGGTCTGGGCACTGGATATCAGCCAGATTGAACGCGTGATGAACATCAACTTCTATGGTGTGGTTCACGGTACTCAGGCGTTTCTGCCGCAGCTGATGGACAGTGAAGAAGGGGCTCTGGTCAATGTTTCCAGCCTGTTCGGTCTGATGGGCACCCCGAATGCCTCCGATTACTGCGCCAGTAAGTTTGCTGTTCGTGGTTTCACCGAGTCCCTGATGACGGAACTGCAGTACAGTCATGTGCAGGTGCATCTGGTGCATCCGGGTGGTGTGGCGACCGGTATTTCCCGCTCCGGCGGCAACGATGACTTTAAAGAGCGTTTCCTCAAGTCAGACGCAAAAGCCATCTGCCGTGAAGTCATCCGCGGTATCAAACAGGACAAGCTCCGCATCATCTGTGCGCATCAGGCTCGCAGCTCTATGCTGGGTATCCGTTTCCTGCCATTGCGCCTGCTGCAGAAACTGATCTGGCTGGATATGGGCCGTGTGGTGGATAAAACCCACTATCCACAGAACATCCGCCGCAAGAAGTAAGCCCGGTTCTGCACCTACCGTGCGCCCACAAAAAAGGCCATCATCGATGGCCTTTTTTGTTTTCTGAAGCCGCTTATGCGGCTCAGTCTTCCAGCATCGCCTTATCGCGTACGGCACCTTTATCGGCGCTGGTGGCGAATTTTGCATAGGCTTTCAGGGCAGTACTGACTTTCCGCGGACGTGTTTCCGCCGGTTTCCAACCCTTTTTGTCCTGATCGGACCTCCGCTCAGCCAGCTCTTCCTGACTGATCATAACGTCGATGCTGCGGTTCGGGATGTCGATCTTAATCGGATCGCCATCTTTCAGCAGACCGATGGCACCACCGGCAGCTGCTTCAGGCGACGCATGACCAATCGACAGACCGGAAGTCCCGCCGGAGAAACGACCGTCTGTCAGCAGGGCGCAGACCTTGCCCAGACCTTTGGATTTCAGGTATGAGGTCGGATAGAGCATTTCCTGCATGCCCGGGCCACCTTTCGGGCCTTCGTAGCGGATAATAACCACATCACCGGCTTCCACTTCATCAGCCAGAATGCCTTTTACCGCACCGTCCTGCGATTCGAAGATTTTGGCTTTGCCTTCAAACACCAGAATGGAGTCATCAACACCGGCGGTTTTGACCACGCAGCCGTCTTCAGCAATGTTACCGTACAGTACCGCCAGACCACCTTCGAGAGAGAAGGCATGCTCCAGATTGCGGATACAGCCTTCGGCACGGTCACCGTCCAGTGTCGGCCAGCGGGTGCTCTGTGAGAAGGCTTCCTGAGTCGGGATACCGGCAGGGCCCGCTTTGTAGAAGTGCAGCACCTCTTCCGACGGGTTACGCATGATGTCCCATTTATCCAGCGCGTCTTTCATGGTGGCGCTGTGCACGGTCGGCAGATTGCTGTGCAGCAGACCGGCGCGGTCGAGTTCACCGAGAATACCCATGATGCCACCGGCACGGTGCACGTCTTCGATGTGATACTTCGGTGTGTTCGGCGCCACCTTGCACAGCTGCGGTACCTTGCGTGACATGCGGTCGATATCGCGCAGGTCGAATTCGACTTCGGCTTCCTGAGCGGCAGCCAGCAGGTGCAGGATGGTGTTGGTGGAACCGCCCATGGCGATGTCCAGGGTGATGGCGTTTTCAAACGCTTCGAAACCGGCGATGGTGCGAGGCAGCACAGACTCGTCGTCGTTTTCGTAGTAGCGCTTAGCCAGTTCCACGATCTTGCGACCGGCTTCGAGGAACAGCTCTTTGCGGTCGCTGTGCGTTGCCACCACAGTACCGTTACCCGGCAGCGACAGACCAATGGCCTCGGTCAGACAGTTCATGGAGTTGGCGGTGAACATGCCGGAACAGGAACCACAGGTCGGGCAGGCGCTGCGCTCGTATTCGGCCACTTCTTCGTCAGAGGCTTTATCGTCAGCAGCGATGACCATGGCATCCACCAGATCCAGCTTGTGCTCAGACAGCTTGGTCTTACCGGCTTCCATCGGGCCACCGGAGACAAAAATCACCGGAATATTCAGGCGCAGGGCGGCCATCAGCATTCCCGGGGTGATCTTGTCGCAGTTAGAGATACACACCAGCGCATCGGCGCAGTGGGCGTTGACCATGTATTCCACCGAGTCGGCGATGATCTCACGCGATGGCAGACTGTAGAGCATACCGTCGTGACCCATAGCGATGCCGTCGTCGACCGCGATGGTGTTGAATTCTTTCGCCACACCGCCAGCGGCTTCGATTTCACGGGCAACCAGCTGACCCAGATCTTTCAGGTGCACGTGACCCGGAACGAACTGAGTGAAGGAGTTGGCGACAGCGATGATCGGCTTGTGGAAGTCGTCGTCTTTCATACCGGTCGCACGCCACAGGGCGCGGGCACCGGCCATATTGCGGCCGCCGGTGGAAGTCCGGGAACGATACTCAGGCATGGTGTCTGATCTCTTGATGAGTGAAAATAAAAATTCAAAGGGGGCATATTGTAGCAATGAAGCCCCAACAGTGCATTCAGTGATCAGACTCAGGTGAATATGTCAGAAGCCAAGGCAGAACTGACCATTTTCTACGATGGCCAGTGTCCGTTGTGTGTGCGGGAGATGGACCACCTGCGCCGTGCCGACGGGCAGGGCCGCATGCGGTTGGTGGATATTCAGCAGCCGGGCTTCGCAGCGTCGTATCCGCACATTGATCCGCTCGCCGCACGCACTGTTCTGCACGCCGACGCCGGAGACGGTACTCAATTGCTGGGACTGGATGTAACCTACAGAGCCTGGTCGCTGGTGGGAAAGGGTTTCTGGATTGCCCCTCTGCGCTGGCCTGTTATCCGCTGGTTTGCGGATAAGGCTTACCTCTGGTTTGCCCGCAACCGCTATAAAGTCTCCGGTTGGCTGACCGGACAACAACGTTGCGACACCTGTGGCCCGGACTCCTGTGACATTAGTTCTGGAGCGTCTTCCGGGTCAGAAGGCAGCACTGAGGACACTATTCGTAAATGACACCTTCCAGTTCCGATCTGGTATTCCTGCCGTTAGGCGGTACAGGCGAGATCGGCATGAATATGAACCTCTATGGGCACGACGGCAGCTGGCTGATGGTCGACTGCGGAGTGACCTTTCCCAAGCCCGGACGATTTAGCGCGGACGGGAAGGTTCATAAAAGCGGTGAACCGGACATTCAGATGCCAGACCCGGCCTTTATCGAGGCCCGGCGCAATGATCTGTCCGGGCTTATCATCACTCACGCTCACGAGGACCACATTGGCGCGGTTCCGTTTTTGTGGCATAAGCTGCGCTGTCCCATTTACTGCACCCGGTTTACCGCAGAGGTGCTGAAGAAAAAGCTCGCCGAACACGGCCTGCTGCATCAGGTAAAGATCATCATCCCGGAGACTGGTGAGCGTCTGCACATCGGACCCTTTGATGTGCAGTGGCTGGCCCTGACGCACTCCATCCCAGACCCGAACTGTCTGATGATCCGCACCCCCGTCGGCAATATTTTTCATACCGGTGACTGGAAGCTCGACCCTGACCCGGTCGTTGGACATGGCTACAAGCGCGAGACCTTTACCCGCATCGCCGAAGAGGGTGTGCTGGCCATGGTCTGTGACTCCACCAATGCCACCGTGAATGGCCATTCCGTGTCGGAGGCGTCGCTGTACGATGGCCTGCGACATTACGTCGAGACGGCGAAAGGCCGCGTCATTGTGACCTGCTTCGGCAGTAATATTGCGCGTCTGCTGACCCTGTCGCAGGTAGGCGAAGACACCGGGCGCTATATGGGCTTGTACGGTCGCTCGCTGGTGAATATGTTTCAGTGTGCGAAACGTGCGGGCGTCTGGCCATACAGTGCGGGTACTGTAGAAACGAGACACCTCGGTTATCTGCCGCGTAACGAAGTGCTGGCCGTGGCCACTGGCAGCCAGGGCGAACCGCGCACCGCATTACGACGGTTAGCGGCAGGTAATCATCCCGACTTTGAACTGGAACCCGGTGACCGGGTGATCTTCAGTGCCCGGGCGATTCCCGGCAATGAAGATGCGATTGAAGGCCTGATCCGTCAGCTCAGAGCCATGCAGGTCGAAGTCATCACCGCCGATGAAGCAGAGCTGCCGATTCATGCCTCCGGTCATCCCGCTCAGGAAGAACTGGAAACCTTATATAAGTGGGTGCAGCCAGAAATTGCGATTCCGGTACATGGCGAAGAAGTTCACATGCGTGCTCACGCTGGCCTGGCCAAAGGTGTGGGTGTGCCGCGCAGTCTGACCGGACGCAATGGTGATCTGTTTATGCTCAGGCCTGTTCCCGGAATGCAGCGACAGAAGGTATCAACCGGGAGACTTGGCTGGCAGAAAGGAAAGCTCATCCCTGTCACCTGATGATTTCCTGGCTGCGTTGCTGATGCGTCGTTAAAAATCCTCTCAAAATGCTCATTTACCATTCGTAAACTGCGCTTTTTCGAGGATTTTTGCCTTGCCTCAGCGGCCTCGCCGACGGAAATCATTCATCTGTCTTCTTTATGGGGAGGGTGTTGCGCTCAGCACTACGGCGTTAAAAAAGACTCTGACGTGCTCATTTACACCCGGTAAACTCCGCTGTCAGAGCCTTTTTTGCCTTGTCCTGCTATCGCTCACGACGGCCAGTGAAGGTCGGTGACTGTTTATAAGCTGCGCTTTTTCGAGGATTTTTGCCTTGCCTCAGCGGCCTCGCCGACGGAAATCATTCATCTGATTTCTTTATGGGGAGGGTGTTGCGCTCAGCACAACGGCGTTAAAAAAGACTCTGACGTGCTCATTTACAGCCGGTAAACTCCGCTGTCAGAGCCTTTTTTGCCTTGTCCTGCTATCGCTCACGACGGCCAATTGAGATCGATGACTGTCCGTAAACAGCGCTTGTTTGAGGGTTTTTGCTTTGTATCTGCGGCCTCGACGACGGAAATCATTTACCTGACTTCGTAATAAGGCCTGTTGTGTCTGCATCGTGTGGCATCAGACGTTTTATTCCATTTCACGATAAAACAGTTCGAAATTTGTCTGAGTACACTGCGTTTCGGCGGGCACGGGCGTTATCCCCGGTGGTCGCAGCAGAGTAAGATAAAGCGAAACAACCCATAAACCTGCACAAAATAAAAGGAGCGCCTTATGAGTGTCCGTCCTGAAATTTATAAAACCGAAGGTCGCGGTAAACTGTACGATTCTGTACTCGAGACCATCGGCGATACCCCAAGCATCCGCATCAATAATCTGAAGCCGGAAAATGCCGACATTTATGTGAAGGCTGAGTTTTTTAATCCGGCAGCGTCGGTGAAAGACCGGCTGGCTCTGAACATTATCGAAGCGGCGGAGCGCGAAGGTAAGCTCAGACCGGGCCAGACGGTTGTTGAAGCAACATCAGGCAATACGGGGATTGGTCTGGCCATGGTGTGTGCACAGAAGGGCTATCCTCTGGTGGTCACTATGGTCGAAACCTTTTCGGTCGAGCGCCGCAAACTCATGCGTATGCTGGGTGCCAAAGTCGTTCTCACTCCGAAAGCGGAAAAGGGCTTTGGTATGGTGAAAAAGGCCATTGAGCTGGCGGACGAAAACGGCTGGTTCCTCGCCAGTCAGTTTGAGACCAGCGCCAATGCCGATATTCACGAAGCGACAACAGCCCGTGAGATCCTCAACGATTTTAAAGGCAAGCGTCTCGACTACATCGTCACTGGTTATGGTACCGGCGGCACCATGACTGGTATCGGTCGTCTGATCAAAAAAGAACGCCCTGAGGTGAAAATCATTCTGACTGAGCCAGCTAATGCAGCTCTGGTGCAGAGTGGGATTCCACAGGAACGTGATGAATGCGGTCGTCCGGTCAAAGGTCACCCGGCGTTTGAGGCGCACCCGATACAGGGCTGGACGCCGGACTTTATTTCCGCCGTGCTGCAGGAAGGTCTTGAGGCGGGTTACTACGACCAGCTTCTGCCGGTTGCCGGTGCAGATGGTATTGATTGGGCGCAGAAGCTCGCCAGCAAAGAAGGTATCCTGACCGGTGTATCCGGTGGATCGACTTTTGCCGTATCTCAGAAGGTCGCTGAAACCGCCGAGCCAGGCTCCGTCATTCTGTGCATGTTGCCGGACACTGGCGAACGCTATCTTTCTACCCCTCTGTTCGAAGGTATCGCTGAAGGCATGAGCGACGAAGAGATGGCGATTTCACTTTCTACGCCGTTCGGACAGATGCCAGACTGATCTCAGCTTCTGTCTGTAAACCCCGGAAAACCTGAGGTTTCCCGGGGTTTTTGTAGGCGTGACAGCTCCGTTACACCAGGATTTCATACGCTTGTCTAAGTCGTGATGACAATGCTTACGAAGCGCCCTTGTGGCGGGTTGCCTGCCTATAGGGCAGTCGATATCATTCGCATGCTCGCTCCTCTCCATCTCCCGGATCCATCGTCGTAGCGGAAAATGATCAAGTGATATTTATGAACTCTCACCGAAATGAACCCGGAAAAACACTTCCGCTGAAGCGCTTATCCCTGTTCATGATGATCATACTTGGCGGCTTTTCCGGGGTGGTTTCGGCAGAAAGTGGTCGCCCTGACTACGATCTGGATGACGATGGCCTGATTGAAATTAATGACCTTGGTGATCTCGACGAAATCCGTAATGACACCACCGGATCTACGCTCTATACCAGCAATGATGGTTGTCCGGTGGATGGCTGCTTTGGTTTTGAGCTGACAACCGATCTCGATTTTGACACCAACGGTGATGGTGAAATGGACGAGAACGACGATTACTGGAATGGCGGCACCGGCTGGCTGCCCATCGGTAACGCCGACCTGGATGACCCTTTAGCCGGTAACAATGCCTTCGCCGCCATTTTTGAAGGTAATGATTACACCATCTATAACCTCTATATCCGTTCTAAGGGTGACAATACTCTGCAGGCTATGGGCTTTATCGGTCAGTCACAGGCGGTCGATGCCGACGCAGAAGAACCATCTTACATTCAGAATGTGCACTTCCATGGGCCACTCACCAGTGTCTCAGGGAATTATGTCACTGGCACTTTGCTGGGTAACGCCACGGGTACCATCGTCACCAATGTGAGTGTCGATTCTTACGTCAATAGCCCGGGCGGCCCGATTGGCGGCCTGATTGGTTATGCACAGGTGGTCGAGGTCAGCGGTGCTCAGGTCATGGGGGTTGTGAACGGTGGCAGTAATACCGGCGGCCTGATGGGCATCGGAGAAGATGTGCGGATTCTGGATTCGTTCACCATGAACCAGATCTTCGGTAACGAGTCCGTCGGCGGCATTATTGGTTACGCTTCGGACAACATTGAAATCAGCACCAGCTTCAGTGCCGGCGATATCCGTGGTGACGATGACGTCGGTGGAATCATGGGTCACCTGGCCGGTACCGGTGGTATTGCTGACAGTTATGCTCTCGGAGATATTGATGGCGAAGATGCCGTTGGTGGCATCCTGGGCTTCTCTGAAAAAGACCTGACCATGGGCCGGACTTACCACTCGGGTGAGCTGACCGGTGAAAGCTGGCTCGGTGGTATTGTGGGGTATATTTTCGGTGCCGATAATGCCGTGAACATCAGCTACTGGTCGTCGGGTCTGGAAGACTCCGTGGGCTTTGATGAAACTGGCGGAACCAACACCGACGGCAATGCCGGTGCGACCGAAGATGAACTGCGTTGCCCGGTCGGCCCGGATGAAGTGCTGTGTCTGCTGGGTTTTCCGCTGTACTACGAATGGCCTGAAGATACCTGGGACTTCGGTACTAACAAGCAGCTTCCTGCTCTGATTATAGATGGTGTTGTCTATCGTGATACGGATGAAGACGGCATCTGGGACTTCGAAGACGACAGCGACGGTGACGGAGTATTTGACGATGAAGATGCGTTGCCAAATGACCCTGACCGTTCAGAGCCGAACATAGAAGGTGAAGTCACCATTTCTGGTACCGCTGCCGAAGGTCAGGTGCTGACAGCAACCGTGACCGATGAAGATGGTCTGAGTGATCCGGATATATACTACCTCTGGGTCGCAGATCAGGAGCCAGTGTGGGAAGGCAGCAACATCTACATCCCACAGGAAGCCGATATTGGTAAAACCATTCAGGTGTATGTGGAATACACCGATGATGCGGGCTTTGACGAGCGTATTCTTTCGACAGAGACCGAAGAAGTCATCAGCATCGAAGACAACTCCTGGAACCGGATTCTGGCCTATGCCAACGGTGGCAACGCCGAAGCACCGTACACCGAAGATTATGTCATCGTTGGTGTTGATGCGGTCGAACCTGAACCACTGGCTTACCTGACCACCATCATGAACTATGCGGTGTCTCAGTCTGCGGTCGATCAGGTTGATGAACTGTCCGAGCTGGATGCCCTGCTTGATGTCATTCTGGCGGCACAGGATACGGACGGAGACGGTCTGCCGGATAATTTTGAAACCGATGCTGACATCGATGGCGATGGCATCCCTAACTTCGAAGATGAAGACTCCGACGGTGAACAGATTCCGGATTACCTCGAATTGGGCCTCGACCTGACCGACAGCGATCTTGACGGTATTATTGACGTCTTTGATGCTGACGCCGATGCCGATGGTATCCTCGATACGCAGGAAAAATACCCTGAAATTCCGGCAGACCGGGTCGACGATAACCTCGACGGTGTCGATGATAATCTGGCAACTCAGGCTGCCTTTATTGCCATGTTCCCGGAAGCTGACGCCGATAATGATGGCCTGATTAACCCGTATGATGCCGATTCAGACGGCGATGGTGTGAATGACCTTGATGACTCAAATACCAGTCAGGAAAATGATGTTACTGCTGGTGGTGGTGCCATGGGCATGACCTTCTTCGCTCTGATGGCTGGGTTGCTGGTAGCGCTGCGCCGCAACCATCTGAGCAGTAAAACCTTAAAAGCCTTGCTGGCTCCGCTGGCGATGTGTCTGGCCGTTCAGGCTCATGCTGAATTCGCCGTGTCTGCGGCAATGGGGCCTTCCTATTTCAACCCGGAAACCAGTGACGAAGTCACCGTGAACGACAAAACCGGTGTTGCTTTGCAGATTGACGGTGGCTTTGCCGCCTACGACGAGCAGGTAGGGGTCTTCGTTGGTATCACCGATCTGGGTGCGATGAAGGTCAACGGCGGTGAGGTTAACTTCCGTAGCATCGCTGGTTATCTTCAGCTGAAGCCGAGTTTTCTGCGTTTTGGTGACTGGGGCCTGATGGGACGTGCCGGCAGCAACAAACTCATGCTGACGGCGAAAGACGGTCTTAAAGCATCAGATTACGAAGGCAATCTGCCGTATTACGCGGTTGGTCTGCACACGACCGTGGGTGCTGAGCGTCGTGTTGAAATACTTATTCACTCCTTCTCAGAAGATGCCCGCGTTGCCACCATTGGTTACCGCCACCTGTTCTGATCTTTTCTTTCCGGGCAGGCTTTCTGTCTGCCCTGTCTCTGCTCCTGCCTTTTCTATAGAATAGCGACCTTTCTGAACGACCCGCCTGCCACTTTTTCCGCAGGCAGAAGACCCCGGAGACGACATGTCTGATCTGCCCCTGGCTGACAACATTCATAAACGCCGCACCTTTGGCATCATTTCTCACCCGGATGCCGGTAAAACGACCATCACCGAAAAGCTGCTGCTGTTCGGAAATGCCATTCAGCTGGCGGGAACGGTGAAAGGCAAAAAGACCGGTCGTATGGCCACCTCTGACTGGATGCAGATGGAGCAGGAACGGGGTATCTCCATTACTACCTCGGTGATGCAGTTCCCGTATCGTGAGCGTATGGTCAATCTGCTGGATACCCCCGGGCACGAAGACTTCTCGGAGGATACCTACCGTACACTGACCGCCGTAGACTCCGTACTCATGGTGATCGACGGCGCCAAGGGTGTGGAAGACCGTACCATCAAACTGATGGACGTCTGTCGTCTGCGTGATACCCCGATCTTCACCTTCATCAACAAGATGGACCGGGAAGTGCGTGAGCACATCGAAGTACTGGACGAGATTGAGACCGTTCTCAAGATCAAATGCGCACCGGTGACCTGGCCACTGGGCATGGGTAAGGCCTTCAAGGGCGTCTACGACCTGATGACGGATACCGTGCATGTGTTCAGACCAGGGCAGTCCAGCGTGGTGCCGGATGATGTGCAGATCAAAGGTCTGACGTCGCCGGAAGCTGTTGCTCTGCTGGGGCAGGACCTGGTGGACGAAGTGCAGGAAGAAATTGAACTGGTTCAGGCGGCGAGCCACGAGTTTGATCTGGATGAATATCTGCGCGGAGAGCTGACCCCGGTGTTCTTCGGTACCGCTCTGTCCAACTTCGGTGTGCGCGAAATGCTCAACTATTTCGTTGAATGGGCACCGTCGCCCCTGCCACGGGAAACTGATAAAGGTCCGGTCGCACCGGACGATGACAGGTTCACCGGTTTCGTGTTTAAGATTCAGGCCAATATGGATCCTAAACACCGTGACCGTATCGCCTTTATGCGCATCTGCTCCGGGACTTACACCAAGGGCATGAAGATGAAGCATGTGCGTATTGGCAAGGATGTGAAGATCGCCGATGCGGTGACCTTCCTCGCCGGTGACCGTTCCGCCGTGGAAGAGGCGCTGTCCGGTGACATCATCGGTCTGCACAATCATGGCACCATTCAGATCGGTGACACCTTCACCTACGGTGATGACATGCAGTTCACCGGCATTCCGCACTTTGCCCCGGAACTGTTCAAGCGCGTACGTTTAAAAGACCCGCTGAAGATGAAGCAGCTGCAGAAAGGTCTGCAGCAGCTGTCGGAAGAGGGCGCGACCCAGCTGTTTATGCCGCTCAACAACAACGACCTGATCCTCGGAGCCGTGGGTGTGCTGCAGTTTGATGTGGTGCAGCAGCGGTTGCGTGACGAATATAAGGTTGAGTGCATTTACGAGCCGGTCAGTGTCAGTACCGCCCGCTGGGTGTACTGCAAGGACAATAAAATGCTCGAAGACTTCAAACGCAAGGCGGCGGAGAATCTGGCGATGGACGGCGGTGGTTATCTGACCTACATCGCGCCGACCCGGGTGAATCTGTCACTGACCGAAGAGCGCTGGCCGGACGTTCAGTTCAAAGCCACCCGCGAGCACTGACCGACCGGTTTCCCTGCTTCAGAAGCGACCTAAAAACTGGCGCGGATGAGAAAGCTGAACACCTGACTGTCGGCACCTGTGCCGCCGTCCGCCTCATCGTAGTCAGTGGCCACCAGGTACTCCAGTCCGGACTCAAAACCATCGGATACGGTACAGATGGCAGCTGCTGACAGGCGCTGTTCCGGCAGGCCCAGAGCGAGGGCTTCGCGGGTGCCACCCATGGCGGCGGAAAAGACCCAGGGGCGCTCTGACAATGTCATTCCATAGAAGGCCTCCACATGGTAGGCCGATGGCTGGGCACCGTCGCTGTCCCAGGACAGGATGGTCGGGTCGAAGTCGTCAAGGAAGTGGACAGCTTCTGCAATGAAGCCTGCCGGTCCGAGATTCAGGTAACCATTCACACTGATGCCGGGGTGCTCGTCCAGCGGGGTCAGAGTGCTGTCCTGCAGCGTCTGCAGAACTCCCATGCTTTCCGACAGGTCGGTGACGTAGTCCACTCCGAGCCCTCCCAGACCGGTATCCATATCCAGACTAAGGCCGTACACCGACAGCACGTCTTCGGTATCCGGCTTGTCTTCCACACCGTTGAATATGTAGGCCGAAGCACTGAACGGACCCATGCCATAAGCTGGCCATGCCCACGGAGTGGCGTGCCTCACCGATCTCGGAGGGCAGGGTTCCAGTGATCTGTTGGGTCTCATAACTGCCGAATGGCAGGTATACCCGGCCCATGGTCAGGGTCAGCGCATCAATACGGTAGTCAATGTAGGCGGTGTCGATACCAAAGTCGGTTTTGCCTTCTTCGTACTTGAAGCCAAGATTGGCACTGACCCTCGGATTGATCACAGCGTCAAACACCAGCTCGACGGTGGGGACATCAATGCCACTGCCTGTGTCGTCGTTGTAGTCGGTGGAACTGCCCAGTGCGGATTCAATGGTACCGGAAACTGCGACCTGGTCTGGCCAGCCGCTGTCTGCGGCAAAAAGCAGCGGAGAAGCCAGCAGGCCGGCGGACAGGAAGGATGTGCGGATCATTGCAGGGGTATGATGCATAGTTAACTCCGTTCAGGGGGATCGTCCGTATCTTCTGAGTTAAGTACACCCGGGCCAGACCTCAAGGTGACAGCCCGTTCTGGCCCGCAGGTTCCTGTACAGCTGTTCAGATACGGAGCTGGCGGAGGATGCCGGTGATGGCCTGTACCTGATATGGGCCTGTTCGCTTTTCTCCGGGGCCAGTTGCACCTCTTCGTAATTCACAAAGCGGTGTGCCCCCGGGAAAGGCGGGCTGACTCAGAAGACGCCGGCGGGAGTGCGTCTGATCTCATCCATGTCTGTTTTACTTCTTCTTACCTGCAGAAGTTGAAGCCGGCTCTGCCAGATGTACTTCCGTGGACCGGCAGGAGAAGCAGATAAGTCAGGAAACGGCGGAGGGGGCAGGCATAAATTGATTTCTTATTCACACAGGGGCTTGCATGACCTCAGCGCCTCCTATAGAATGCCGCCTCTTTTTTGGACAACCTGCCTACTTTTGAAAGGCGAGAATTCGATGAAAACATACAGCGCTAAGCCCGAAACTGTAAAACGTGAGTGGTTTGTAGTGGATGCCGCTGAGCAGACCCTGGGCCGTCTGGCTACCGAGATTGCCAGCCGTCTGCGTGGCAAGCATAAGCCAGAATACACTCCGCACGTTGACACCGGCGATTACATCGTTGTTGTTAATGCAGACAAAATCAAAGTTACCGGTAAAAAAGCCGGCGACAAAATGTATCACCGTCACACCGGTTATCCGGGTGGCCTGAAGTCTATCTCTTTTGAAAAGCTGATCGACTACAAGCCGGAACAGGTGATTGAGATCGCAGTAAAAGGCATGCTGCCTAAGAACCCTCTGGGCCGTGCCATGTTTAAGAAAATGAAAGTCTACGCCGGTAGTGAGCATCCGCATACTGCTCAGCAGCCGCAAGAACTGAAACTGGGATAAGATGATGGCAGTGACTCAATATTACGGCACAGGCCGCCGCAAGACTTCTACTGCACGTGTTTTCCTGCGTCCGGGTACTGGTTCCATCGTAGTTAACAAACTGCCACTGGATCAGTACTTCGGTCGTGAGACTGCCCGTATGGTGGTTCGTCAGCCTCTGGCTCTGACTGAAAATCTGGAAAAATTCGATGTAATCGTCAACGTCAACGGTGGCGGTGGTAATGGTCAGGCGGGTGCTATCCGTCACGGCATTACCCGCGCTCTGATGCAGTATGACGAAGCTCTGCGTCCTTCTCTGCGTGCCGCTGGTTATGTAACCCGTGACGCCCGTGAAGTTGAACGTAAGAAAGTGGGTCTGCGTAAAGCACGTAAGAAGCCACAGTTCTCCAAGCGTTAAGCACAGCCTCAACGCTTTGTACAGAACGCCTGCCGGTCTTCACCGTCAGGCGTTTTTTTATGCGTATGACCTCACTCTTTGCGGGTATTTGCAGTTGTTTCAAACGCCCGTTTTCTTTACTATGTGCGCCGCTCTGTATGCTACCCTTGGTCACGATACAAACTATGGCTGATACATTTTCAGGGGTAGCAGCACAAGAATTTATTGATGGGAGAAGATGGTAATGAGTCAAGACGGCGTTAATAAGGGCCGACGCACTCTGCTGATCGGCGCAACCGCCGGTGTCGGTGCTGTCGGTGCAGTCAGTCTCGCTGTGCCTTTTGTCGGTTCCTGGATGCCCAGTGAAAAAGCAAAAGCGGCCGGTGCACCTGCAAAAGTCGATGTCAGTAAAGTGGAAGCAGGCGCAATGCTCACTGCGGAATGGCGTGGTAAGCCGGTTTATGTTGCCCGCCGCACAGAAGAATCACTGGCTACCCTCAGCACACTGGCCGGTCGTCTGAAAGACCCGGAAAACACTAAAAAAGAACAACAGCCGGAATACGCCGACAACGAGTATCGTTCACGTAAGCCGGAGTTGATTGTTCTGCTGGGTGTTTGTACTCACCTCGGTTGTGCACCTAAATACTTCCCGGAAGTACAGCCTGAACAGTTTGATGCGAACTGGCAGGGTGGTTGGTTCTGTCCGTGTCACGGTTCCCGCTTTGACCTGGCCGGCCGTGTATACACGGGTTCTCCTGCATCAGACAACCTGGTTGTCCCTCCTTATTATTTCGAGAGCGACAATGTCATTGTGATCGGTGAAGACGAGGTGAAAGCCTGATGAACAATTTATTCGCGTCCATCATGGGCTGGGTTGACTCACGTCTGCCGGTGACCGAAGCCTACGAAAAGCATATGTCCAAGTACTATGCTCCGAAAAACTTCAACTTCTGGTACTTCTTCGGCGTTCTGTCCATGGTCATGCTGGTTAACCAGATCCTGACCGGTGTATGGCTGACCATGCAGTTCACCCCAAGTGCCGAAGCGGCATTTGCGTCTGTTGAATACATCATGCGTGACGTAGAGTGGGGCTGGCTGATCCGCTATATGCACTCCACCGGCGCTACCTTCTTCTTTATTGCCGTGTACCTGCACATGATGCGTGCCATTCTGTACGGATCGTACCAGAAGCCGCGTGAACTGATCTGGATCTTCGGTATGCTGATTTATCTGGCGCTGATGGCGGAGGCCTTTATGGGTTACGTACTGCCATGGGGTCAGATGTCTTACTGGGGTGCACAGGTAATTATCTCCCTGTTCTCTGTTATGCCTTACGGTGACGTTCTGACTGAATGGATCCGTGGTGACTTCCTGATTTCCGGCGCGACACTGAACCGCTTCTTCGCTCTGCACGTCGTGGCTGTACCTCTGGTGATTCTGGGCCTGGTCGTTGTTCACCTGCTGGCGCTGCATGAAGTGGGCTCCAACAACCCGGACGGCGTTGACATCAAGAAACTGAAAGACGAAAACGGCAAACCGCTGGACGGCGTACCGTTCCACCCTTACTACACCGTTCACGATCTGGTGGGTATTGTGGTCTTCCTGATGGTGTTCTGTACTGTGCTGTTCTTCTTCCCTGAAGGTAACGGCTTCATGCTGGAATACGCCAACTTTGAACCGGCCAACGGTCTGAAGACCCCGGCGCACATTGCTCCTGTGTGGTACTTCGGCGCCTTCTACGCCATCCTGCGTGCGGTTCCGGATAAGCTGTTTGGTGTTATCGCCATGGGTGCAGCTATTGCGGTACTGTTCGTTCTGCCCTGGCTGGACCGCAGCCCTGTGCGCAGCTGGCGTTACAAAGGCTGGGCAAGCAAGCTGTACATTGTGATCTTCGGATTTAACTTTGTGCTGCTGACCTGGCTGGGTACTCAGCCTGCTACTGTGACCCTGACCAAGGTCGCTCAGGTTGCATCGGTCATCTACTTTGGCTTCTTCGCTTTCCTGCTCATTGCACCAAAGATTGAGAAAACCAAGCCAGTACCTGAGCGCGTAACCGGAGGCCATTAAGATGACATTGGGCATGAAAAAGATTTTTGCACTGATTGCTGCCTGTGTTCCGGCCGTAGCACTGGCCGCTGGTGGCAATGTACACCTGGAAGAACACCGTACGGACCTGCACGACACTGCGTCGCTGCAGCGTGGTGCTCAGGCTTTCGTGAACTACTGTATGGGCTGTCACTCTCTGGAGCACGCCCGTTACAACCGTGTCGCCAAAGACCTGGATATTCCCGAAGAACTGATGATGGACAATCTGGTGTTCGCCGATAAGAAATTCGGTGAGCTGATGACCATCGGTATGGACAAGGCTGACTCCAAACGTTGGTTTGGTGCTGCTCCCCCGGATCTGACACTGGTTGCCCGTGTCCGTCGTCCGGATTGGGTATACACCTATCTGCTGAGCTTCTACGAAGACAGCACCCGTCCGTGGGGCGTGAATAACGTCGTGTTTAAAGACGTTGGTATGCCAAACGTTCTGGGGCATCTGCAGGGGCGTCAGGTAAAAGGTACTGCACCGGTAGCTGTTGGTTTTGATACCCTGACCGGCCAGGAAATTCTGGAAGAACATGACGATGTCCTGTATCTGGCAGAAGAAGGTACCCTCAACGAAGAAGAGTTCGAAAAACTGGTCTTCGATCTGGTGAACTTCCTGACCTATATGGCTGAACCAATGGCTCTGGAACGTCAGAGTCTGGGTTGGAAAGTGCTGCTGTATCTCACCATTCTGCTGGTACTGGTGTATCTGCTGAATAAAGAGTTCTGGCGCGACATCAAATAATACCCATCGCTGATGTGGTATCCCGGCCCGGCCGCGCAAGCGACCGGGCTGTATTTGTTTTATAAATTATCAAAGAGAGGAAACTATGGGAGTTGTAGCCAAGCGCTCTTCCATGACGTTTTTATCGGATCCGGCTGATCACTACAGCCACCGTGTCCGCATCGTTCTGGCGCAGAAAGGTGTGACTGTGGATATTATGGATGTCGACCCGGATAACAAACCGGAAGATCTGGCAACCCTGAACCCGTACAACACTCTGCCGACTCTGGTTGACCGTGAACTGGTTCTGTACGAACCGAACGTCATGATGGAATATCTTGATGAGCGTTTCCCGCACCCACCTCTGCTGCCTGTGTATCCGGTTGCGCGTGCTCAGAGCCGCCTGTGGATTCACCGCATCGAGAAGGACTGGTGTACGCTGGTCGATACCATTCTGAAGGGTAAGGAAAAAGAAGCGGCAAAGGCCCGTAAAGAACTGACCGACAGTCTGGTGGCGATCGTTCCTATCTTTACCGAAATGCCGTTCTTTATGAGTGAAGAATTCTCCATCGTCGATTGCTGTGTTGCTCCTGTACTCTGGCGTCTGCCGGTTCTGGGCATCGAATTGCCGGAGAAACAGTGCAAGCCGCTTCTGCAGTACATGGAGCGTCTGTTTGAGCGCGAAGCTTTCCAGGCTTCTCTGTCAGAAGCAGAACGCGAGATGCGTGACTGATGTCGGATAAAATGACTCCCAGCCGCCCTTATCTGATGAAGGCGCTGAATGAATGGATTCTGGATAATAACTGCACCCCCTATGTGCTGGTGGAAGCTGGCTTACCGGGTGTGCAGGTTCCTGAAGATTATGTGAGCAATGGCCAGATCGTACTGAATATCAGTCCGGGGGCGGTCAAGGATCTGCAGATTGATCAGGATGGGATGTCATTTAATGCCCGCTTCGGTGGCGTGCCTATGTCGGTTAAGGTACCGGTTGTGGCCATTCTGGCGATTTACGCCAAAGAGAATGGTCAGGGCATGGTGTTCGGCTCTGAAGCCGGTGCACCGGACCCCGATGATCCGGCTCCGACGGACGACAAAGAAGGGTCTTCCCGTGGTAACAGTTCCGGCCGTCCATCACTGAAAGTGGTTAAGTAAGACGTTCTTTCAGAAGCCGGGGCGGCTTCTCCTCCCGGTAATATCTGCCGCAATTGATCTTCGTCATTTTTTGATACGGACAATGGCCGTTCTGCTCATTTGTCGTTGTATCCCACTACTGTTCTTTTTCTATTTCGTAGTAATCTGAAATAAAGACAGTAGTGAGAATAGCGTATGAAAAATCTCCGCATTAAGTCCTCGTACTTACTCCCCGTTATGTGCGCAGCCCTGATAACTCAGACCGCCAGAGCAGAGCTGTTCAGCATTGAAGTTCAGTCAGAAGGCGAGACCTATCAGCAGAGCTACGACAATCTGTCGGACATGCTGGATGCCCTCGATTTCGATGAAGTATCCAACTACATTCCGGCGTATACCGACAGCTCAGCCATCACTACGGTGGTGAACTTCCGCGGGGTACCTGTGGTTCTGTCATCGCCTCAGAACTCATCGGATATTACTATGAGTATTGGTGCGATTGATGTGAGTGAACTGTTTCAGGGTAGCAGCCGTGATGACAGTATGGACTTGCTCAGTGACTGGTATGAAGGGGAGGGCGATGACGCACTGACGCGCCTGCTGCAGGAGCTGGCAGCCAGCACACCGAGTGATCCGGTTGCCGGTAACCCGACGAGTCTGATGTCGCGCACCGTCGGTAATGACTTTGATTACGCCATGGATACCGGTGCAATGAGCGGTGTGGAGCTCAGTAACGCCGGACAGAGCATTAACGGCAACATGGTGTCTGTGTTTGCCCGCTACAGTAATTATTCCGCGGATGGCATAGAAAGCCGCGAATACTCCTTACCTCTGGCCTATACCGTGCGCTTTGACAACTCTGAAGACCGCCTGATCATCCGTGTGCCGGTGGCGTATGTGATGTACGACGGGTCTGAAGTCTACAACCTGGGTCTTGGCATAGGTTATGGCCGACAGATGAATCCGCAATGGAGTCTGACGCCGGCGCTGGGTTACAGCCTGGTAGGCTCAGAGGACGTCGGCAGTCTGTCACAACTGGTGTCCACTTCTCTGACCAGTTCATATGCAATCCCGCTGGCGGAATATGAGCTGACCATTGGCAACATGCTGGGGTATTACTCGACCCTGCCAACCGAAGCCGGTGATATTTCTCAGAATCCGGAAATCAGCAACACTGTGCTGCGCAACGGTGCCAGCCTGAATATTCCGACCCCCCGTCTGGTTGCGGATACCAGCGTCGAAGTCTTCATCACAGATACACGTTATTTCGGCTCTGAACTCTATATTGATCAGTACAATGAAATCGGTTTTTCGTTTGGTAAGGATAAAACAGTGGTTACCGAAGACGATGGCAGCTATGTGAATTACATCCGTCGTGTCCGCGCCGGTGTGAAGTATCTGTTCTCAGATAACAGCGAAGGGTATTCACTGAACTTCGGCTACACCTTCTGAGCAATTCTTTTGTGGCTGCGTCCTGCAGCCACTATCTGATTTCATTCTGCACTGTCAGTAACGTTATTCAGACGGTCACGGAATTCCACAAAAACCTTTTCCGGAAAGCTTTCGCGGCAAACGCGGACGGACGGATAACCCATGTCTTTTTGCATCACACCTGCTGACGCGGCATCCAGATGGCGGCGTTGTTCGTCGCGTACTGTGGTGTCCGGCATCGTGGTGTCTGTGGTCTGCATCCAGGGGGTATCGGTCACGGCATAATCCACCCGCAGACCCAGTTCATCACCACGGCAGAACTCAGGATGCATGGCGATAATCACTGCCAGAGTGTCCCAGAAATAATATTCATTACTTTCAATAAACCAGTCGTTTTTATCCAGTACGGCATCCCAGAACCGGGCCGCGGGTGTGACGACATGAGCCTTGAAATCCGCAGCCCGTTCCGTCGTCACGCGCACTGAGTTGGTGACATCCAGCCCCACCAGTGTGATCGGCAGGCCCGACTTCATCACCTCGTCGGCTGCCAGCGGATCAATAAAAATATTCCATTCGGCAGACGTGTTCGGGTGGCCCTTGGTAAACAGCGGCACAATGATGTTTCCGGGAGCATCCACTGCGCCGCCCATAATCACCAGATCCGCAATGCGCGGTTTATCCTGCGGGTATTTTTCCAGCCACAGGGCAATATTGGTCAGCGGACCGGTAGCGATCAGGGTGACTTTTTCAGTGGCAGACTGAATCAGCTGATGGATCAGATCTTCTGCCGGAAGCGGGTTCTCTGTGATCACAGGCCCGGCGTCGGGCAGCGGGACACCGGACAGGGTATCTGAGTCAGTGCGCCAGGCCTCAGGAAAGACAAAATAGCCCTGCAGCGGATAATCCGGGCCACAGGCAATACCCACTTCATGATCCTGAGGGCTCAAAGCCAGCAGTTTCTGAATATTATTCAGCCCGGGCAGACAGTGGGATTCACCACTGGATGATACAGTTACACCGATCAGGTCAGCCTGCGGATGATGAGCCAGATAGAGCAGGGCTGCCCAGTCATCGATGGCCATGTCCGTATCGAAAATGACCGGAATTTTTTTCTCTGCCGCGCTGACGTTGGCCGAGAGGGAAAACAGCAGACCAAAAAGGGCAATGCTGAGTAGACTGTGACGCTTCATGAGGTATCCTGATCCTGACTGTTTGGTCAGGATTATCAGCCTCTCAGTTACTGATGTCAGCCCCGATTGTTCGCACTGTTCGGTGGTTGTTTCCCGGGCTCATAACGGAGTAGAAAATGCGATTCAGAATGTCGGGGTTTATCAGCCTGCTGCTCAGCGGCTGGTTGATGGTGACCACTGCTCACGCCGCAGATTATGTGGAAACGCCGATGATGCTGATCGGCAGTCTGTACCCGGTGCCTGCGGTGCTGACTCTGCCGGATGCCGCGACGCCGGCTCCGGCGGTGGTCATGCTTCACGGCACGGCATCGGATAAAAACGAGGTCGGTAATCTCTACCAGCGTCTCGCACGCTCACTGGCTGAGCGCGGTATTGCCAGCCTGCGTATTGATTTTGCCGGCGGTGGCGAGAGCCCGGTGAGCTATCGTCTTTACACGCTCAGCAGCGCAGTGGCCGACAGCGAGGCGGCACTGGCCTACCTCGCAGATCTGGATGGCATAGATGACGGACGTCTGGCACTGGTGGGTTTCAGTCAGGGAGGGCTGATTGCGCAGCTTGTCGCACAACGTAATCCTGAAATTAAAGCCATGGCCCTGTGGTCATCGGTAGCCGGTAATGGCCGCGGCAATTTTTCAGCCCTGTTTGAAAAATACTACGACGAAGCGGTAAAGAACGGCTTTGCCCGTGTTCATTTTGCCTGGCGTCCGCCGCTGGAGTTCAGTCAGCAGTGGTTTGATGAGGTTGAGGCCAACACCAGCCTGTCGGATATGATCAGCTACCGCGGCGCCCTGCTGGCTGTGGCGGGGCGGGATGACACGTCTGTGCCTTATCAGGCATCGGAGAAACTGCTGCAGGCGGCTGGCAGCCAGGACAAGACATTGCGTATCCTTGATGGCGCAAACCATATTTTCAATGTGCTGGATGCCAATGGCCTGGCTGAGGATCAGCAGCTGCCGGACACCTTACTGACGCTCACCAGTGATTGGCTGGAAGACCGGCTCAGTTCAGTAAGTCATTGAATTTAAATGTATGTCGTGTGAATGTCGGGCGACTGTCCGGCCCGTGTCGGATGTGATTCCACAGCGGCTGTTAAGGTGCGGATTCTCAGACACCGGAGATAAACCATGATTGTACGTAAGCTGCGCCTGAAACGGGGCTGGACTCAGAGTGAGCTGGCAGAAATGGCCGGAGTGACTCCCCGGACCATTCAGCGCATCGAGAGAGGCCAGATTCCGGGACTGGAAACAGCCCGTGCACTCGCGGCGGTGTTTGAGGTTGACCTGAACCTTATTCGTCCCGAGGAGCATGACATGCAGACTGAAGAAACGACTGAACCTGAGAAAGATCTGGCTGCTGATGAACAGCTGGCTCTGATGTACGCCAAGCGCATGAAATCTTTTTATGAGCAGCTGATTGCCTATGTGGTTATCGCTGTTATTTTCCTGATCGTCTTTCACGGGGAGTGGCTGGTTTACCTGGTGCTGGCCGGTGTTGGTATCGGCGTCGCCATACAGGGGTTAATGGCCTATGAGGTGATCAACTTTATGAGCCCGAAATGGGAACGGAAAATGGCAGAGAAAAAACTCGGCCGTAAACTCTGAGCTCCGGCGTACCTGC
>DBNK01000004.1:151723-216710 GCA_002298335.1 Thalassolituus sp. UBA674 | reverse complement strand
TGTCCACGAAAGTGGTAGCAGATCAAGCCGCAAATGCGGGCGTTAAAAGGCCGAGTTACCCATGAAAAGTAGACACCTCACTACTACCTAATGAGGGTCTTTAAATGACTAAGAAAACGAAGAACAAATATAACCACTATACCGAAGACTTTCGTCGTGATGCTGTTGTGACAGATCTCCTGGCTTTTATCGCCGTTACTATAATGTCACTTGGTGGCGAGTGGTAATTCCAGTCTAAGATGCGACCTGGTATATGAAAGTCATTGAATGGAGTTTGAACAATGGAAACAAGAAGTAAGAACTACCTGAACGAGTACCTAGGCTCTTTACCCGACAGCATCGCAAAGCAGTACACATCTTTCAGTTCTGATTATTTCTGTTCCGATGAGTACAACGCCAATATATGTGCTGATCTGATTTTGCGTGGAGAAAAGCGAGCTTCGTGCAGTCTGGAGTATTGGTACAGTCATGAGGGTGAGTCTATGCCGGTGGTTGGCCATCTTCAGGTTGTTACAGACTGGGACGGAACCCCTGTTTGCATCATAGAAGTTACCTCTGTAGAAACCTGTAAATACAACGAGGTAACTGCGGAGTTCGCCTATGAGGAGGGTGAAGGCGATAAATCCCTGTCGTGGTGGCGAGAGGCACATTGGACATTCTTTAGTCTGGAGTGTGAGGAATTAGGAATCAGACCGGCGGAAGATATGCAGCTCGTTTTGGAGCGATTTAAAGTCGTTCACAGATAAGAAGTTAGCAACTCTGATTGGTAGAAGACTGGGTTCCTGTCTGTGAAACTCAGTATGCAAACGATCCGGTATCGCTACTTCAGCTGGCATCCTCCCTAACACAGTGCTACAAAACACCCTCCACCTCGGCTCACATGGACGGACTCCCATGTACCACATCTACGGCGATTTGATTTCCGGCAACTGCTACAAACTCAAACTTCTGTTAGAGCTCACCGGACAGGACTACGAATGGCAGCACACCGATATTCTGGCGGGCGAGGCCCGTACCGAAGAGTTCCTGTTGATGAATGCGAATGCCAAGGTGCCGGTGCTGAAGATTGTGGATGGGGATAACCCGCCGCAGTATCTGGCGGAGTCGAACGCCATTCTCAATTATCTGGCTGAAGGCACGCCGTATCTGCCGGAAGACCGTTACCTGCGTGCTCAGGTGCTGCAGTGGCAGTTCTTTGAGCAGTACAGCCACGAGCCGTATATCGCGGTGGCGCGTTACATCAATAAGTACCTTGGTCTGCCGGAAGCGCGTATTGCTGAGTACCATGCCAAGCAAGAGGGTGGTCACAAAGCCTTGTCGGTGATGGAAGAGCATCTGCAGGGTCGAAACTTCTTTGTCGGTGAGGCTGGTAATGAATCAGCCACCATTGCTGATATCAGTCTCTACGCCTACACCCATGTGTCACACGAGGGTGGTTTTATGCTGGAGAGTTATCCTCGTATTGTTGAGTGGCTCCGGCGTGTTGAAGCTCTGCCGGGCTTTGCACCTATGGTCTGATTTTTGTACGAATGGGGTAAGGGGTAACAACATGATTGATCACATGAGTACGTACGCCACCGATTTTCCGGCGACCAAGGCTTTTTATGACGCCGCTTTCCGGCCTTTGGGGTATTCGGTGCAGATGGAGTTTACTGCAGAATGGAATCCGGATTTCCCTGAGCAGCGTATGTGTGCTTTTGGTCCGGCGGGGCGTCCGATCTTCTGGATTATCGAAGTCCGTGAGGCATCTACGCCAAGGCATACGGCGTTTGCGGCGGCTTCACGGGCAGAAGTTGATCAGTTTTATGCGCAAGCCATGTCGAGCGGCGGTACAGATAACGGTAAGCCGGGGTTGCGCCCCATGTACCATGAGCATTATTACGGTGCTTTTGTGTTTGATCCGGATGGTAATAATGTTGAAGCCGTCTGCCATCTGCCCGAATAATACGGGTTACCTTTTGCTGGAATGTGTGGTCGGGTGACGGCCGCTGTTGACTGTTTATGTTACTGATATTGTCGCTGGCGGCACTGCTGATTGTATTGCTGAGCCTGCTGCCTGAAACCCGTTTTACTCACTGGGTGGTCCGGGGTCTGGATTTTCCACGTCTGCAGATTGCTGTGGCAGCCCTGATGCTGCTGATTCTGCAATGTACCTTACTGGACCTCGGCCATCCTGGCAGTTGGGCCGGGATATCAGCCGTCGCTGTGGCACTTGGCTGGCAGTTAAAATGGGTGTTGCCCTATACGCCACTGTGGAAAAAAGAAGTTAAGAAAACCACAGTTGAAGATCCGGACCGGCAGATCAGCATTATCACCGCGAACGTTCTGACGCCGAATCACGATTCGGAAAAACTCATTGCGCTGGTCCGTAAATTCAGACCAGATGTGCTGGTCACGCTGGAGTCAGACCAATGGTGGCAGGATCGTCTGGATGTTCTTGAAGATGAAATGCCGCACACTCTCAAGTGCCCGTTGGATAATCTGTACGGCATGCATCTGTATTCGCGTTTACCCTTTACGGAAGGCACGATTGAGTATCTGGTGAAGGATGATATCCCCTCCATGCACTGCTGCATGGCGCTGAGATCAGGTGAAAAAATCCGTATGCATTTTCTGCATCCTGAGCCACCCAGCCCGACCGAAAGTGAACACTCGGCTCCGCGTGATGCTGAGCTGGCCATTGTTGCACGCAGCGTGGCGGAATCGGATCAGCCGTTGATTATTACCGGTGATCTGAACGACGTGGCCTGGTCGCCGACAACCCGCTTATTCCGTCACATCAGCGGTCTGCTGGACCCACGTGTTGGCCGTGGATTTTTCAATACCTTCCATGCTGATTTTCCCTTCCTGCGCTGGCCGCTGGACCACATTTTCCACAGTGCGCATTTCACCCTGAGTGATATACAACGCCTGCCGCACATCGGCTCAGACCATTTCTCGCTTTATACACGGTTGAATTTTACGCCGCTGAAAGGCAGGGCGCAGGAAGGTGAAGAGCCCGATGCAGAAGACCGGGAACGGGCTGATGAGGCTGCAGAGGCAGAAAATGCCAGCAAGCAGGACGTTCCTGCCCCGAATGAATAACCTTCTGTAAAAAATTTTCAGCTTGTGGCCTCCCGATCAGAATCCGTGGCTGATGTGTGTTAATGTGCGCGCCAGGTTCTGGCGGAGACTGCCAGTAGTGCATAAACATCTGTTAGTGAAACAAAGGGAAGGGCATCTGTATGAGCACAATTCATTTTATCGGTGGTGAAAAAGGCGGCGTTGGTAAGTCGGTAATGTCACGCGCCCTGTCACAGTACATGCTCGATCAGAACCTTCTCTATGCCGGTTTTGATGCCGACCAGTCGCACAACACGCTGGCGCGTTTTTATCCGCAATTCACCCAGGCCATCAATATTGATGATTACGAAGGCGCGGATCAGATTGTTGAAAAAGCGGTGACCGCGGATATCAATCTGGTGGTTGACCTGCCGGCTCAGAGCGAACGCTTTCTGAACAAATGGATGGACGATAATGACGTCGCGTCGCTGTGTGAAGACATGAACGTCAACTGCGTGTACTGGTATGTGGTGGATGACGGTGTGGATTCTGCAGGTCTGGCTGCCGGGTTCCTCGGTCGCTTTGCCGGCAAGATGCCAACGGTTCTGGTGAAAAACCTGGGCCGTGGTGATGACTTTGCCGCACTGGATAAGGCTCTGGCCGAGAAGGGCGTGAGTGCCAACTACCGGCTTGAGCTGCCAGCGTTACACGCGGCGACCATGCGTCATATCGACAGTCTGAACCTGAGCTTCTGGGGAGCTGGCCATATCAGTGAAGGTGATGAGCACCTGACCCTGATGGAACGCCAGCGCTCCCGTGTGTGGCTGAACAAGGTGTACGCTCAGATCCGCACTGTGGTCGGTTTCTGAACGTCTGACGCCCGTTTCTTCCGGCGTCTGAGTCTTCAGCACTGGTTATCCCTGCGCTGATTCATCCTCTGTGGGCATGTGCTTCTGATCAAGGATCACAGGTCCGTCTCCGCAGGCGGCCAGATGGTCGTCTTCGTTGTAAATCGGGCACACCTCCAGCGACAGGCAGCCACAGCCAATGCAGCTGGTGATGCTGTCACGCAGCCTCGTCAGATAATCAATGCGCTGATTGAGCATGGCATTCCAGCGCTCTGCCAGTGCTGCCCAGTCTTTGGCGTCTGGTGTGCGGTTGCCCGGCAGGGCATCCAGCGCAACCCGGATCTCCTCCAGTGACACCCCCATCTTCTGTGCGGCCTTTATTACCGACACCTGGCGCATCACATCCTTACGGTAGCGGCGCTGATTGCCGCTGTTGCGCAGACTGTGGATCAGCCCTTTGCTTTCGTAAAAGTGCAGAGTGGATACCTTCACACCTGCACGCTTTGCCACCTGTCCGACAGAAAAAGTGATGTCTCCCATAAAAAATCTCTTTACCTCAACTTAACTTGAGGTTTTAGAGTAGCCCTCAATGACTACTAACTCAACGGGGGAGACCACTATGTACTTTGAACACGTCAATCTTTTTGTCCGCGATCTGGATGCGTCGATGGCCTTTTATCAGGCGGCTTTTCCACACTGGCAAGTCCGGGGTGGCGGTTCACGCCCCTGGTACGGCAAGCCGACCAACTGGGTACATTTTGGTGATGACCGCTTTTATCTGGCGCTGAACGATGGTGCCGAAGGCGAAAACCGTGACCTGACGACGTCTCAGACGGGGTTGTCGCACTTCGCTTTTGTGGTGAACAACCTGTATGCCGTGCGCTCACGGATGCTGGCGGCGGGTTTCCGGATCTCCAACCCGGGTTCGGATGAGCCCTTCCGGCAGAACTGCTACTTCGTTGACCCGGATGGTTTTGAAGTGGAATTCGTGGAGTATCTGAGTGATGTCCCGGCAGAGCGTAATCTTTATAAATAATCTGGCTCGCCGTTGCTGATCTTAAAAGCTGCTACCGGCGAGCATACTGATCAGAGGTTGCGTCAGGCTCGGACGGTCGTTGATAAAGGCGGAGGCTTCAACCACCACTAAGGTGGAAACTCCGCCCGCCAGAGAGATAAAGGGGCTGTCCCAGGTGTGTGGTGACCAGGCCTCAGCCAGGGTGGTGGTAATAGGAATCAGGGCCAACGCCAGCATCAGTTCCAGGCTGCTCATCTTGCCCGACATCAGAATAATGGCCAGGGCACCGACAACAAACACACACAGGCTGCCTTCAATACTGCGGGTGTAACGGTTCTGGCTGAACAGGGCGCGGGTGGCGTACTTGTGTTTACCAAAGCGGACACCCACGGGTTCGGCCAGGCCATCTCCCACACCGGCAATCAGAATGGTGATGAAAATCAGGTTTACCCGGTCGTAATAGCTCAGGGCGATAATCACAGGAATCAGCACGAGATAGGTTGCCAGCGTCTGGGTCGATAGCCAGGTCAGGGTATAGGGGCGGTCTTCGGGGCGGTCAATAGCGGCAAACGCGGTGGCGAAAAAACGGGAGCGACTGCGGATGGGTTCAGACATCAGCAGCACTGTGCCGACAAAAATAAAACCGCTGATCAGCAGGGTGGCCATGTTGTGCTGAAAGGTCAGCTGAGTGGTCATGAAAATCGGCAGAAAAAAGATAATGAAGTGCAGAATTTTGCGGGTGTAATTTACCTTCACATTCTTTTTCATCACCCACAGGCCGAGCAGATAACCGCAGCCGTACAGGGCGAAGAATTTGCAGAATTCGATAATCAGAAAATTGCTCAGAAATTCATCCATGGTCCTGTCCTTCCTGTGCTCCGCAGCCAGTTCCGGAAGCGGCTTCGCAAAGAGGTGCGACACCTGAACGGCGGGAGATAGACGTTTACATATTGAGAGTGTCATCCGGCGTGATGACGACCGAAGCGGAATATACAATGTTACAAAACGATTACAATCCGCTGTGTCGCCAGATTTCCGGTAAATGTCGGCTTTGCAGCCCGGAGCCGGCGCCAATCAGATTGATGTGGCTTTACGGGACGTGATCGGCCTATTGGCGTAGATTGTCATGCAGCCAGTCGGGTATGACTGCATATTGGTGCTCAGCGGATATTGTGACCCAGGTGGCGGTTTTATATGGTTGTCCCCCTTTCCCGCAGCGATTCATCAGGCGGGAGTGATTGGCAGACAGGAATACGAATGACAGAAGCGGACAAGCCGAAAGACAAAGAGGAAGGCGCCGATGTACAGAAGCGTCTGATCCGTACGGCTATTGACCAGTACGGACATCGCGGAACACAGGTTTCTCTGCGTGCCATTCAGCGTGAAGCCGGTGTACTCAATGAGGCTGCAATCCGCTATTACTTCGGCTCTAAAGATGGCCTGCTCGATGCCTGTATGGCCTCGCTGGCTGCCCGTTTTATCCCTGTGGCCGAACGTATGATCGCCCAGTCTCTGGCCGATGGGGATGGCCAGAAGGTGACCGTGCGTGATGTGGCGGTGGTGCTGGTCGGTGCCTTTTACACCCTGCAGTTATCCGATGCAGCGGGCATCAAACTGATTGCGCGCATGATCCGTGAAGAAGGAAAAACCGGCCAGGATCTGCTGGTGAAGCACTTTGGTAAGGCCATCTGGATGCTGGAGGCCGAGCTGCAGAAAGTCATGCCGGAAAAGCCGCTTAAAGCTATTCGTCTGCATATGTTTCTGGCCATCAATAACACGGTGAATGGTCTGGTGGATCAGGAACTGCTGTGGCGCTTACCGCCGGTTGAGGAGGGCAAAGAGCACTACTGCCTCTCCGAATCTGAACTTGCCTTTGGTTTTATCGATTACATCACTGCGGGTATGGGCGTGGCCTCGCCACGGGCTGGTAAAAGCTGATTTCCTGCGCTCACCGCTTCCTGGTCGTCACACCGGCCGGAGGCGGAAACTCAGCAGAAAACCCGCGCCGCTCATAAGAGCAAATCCTGTCAGCACCCAGGTCAGCGACAGATGGGCAACGCCTGCACTCAGTACTCCGGTAATCAGCAGCAGAACACCGATCAGAGTATTACCGACCGAGACATAATCCGTCCGTTTCTGTCCGCCAGCCATATCCAGCACATAGGTTTTACGGCCCACGCGCACGCCTTCGTGAATCACGGATAACAGGAAGTACAGCCCGAGCAGAAGGTAGACAGACAGGGATGGATGCTCGCTGACTACGGCCGCCACCGCACAGATCGCGGCGGTGGCTGCGGCTGTAATCTGCATAACCGTGCGGCTGCTGAGGTCCGACAGACGCCCCCAGATAAAGCCACTGCACAGGCTGGCCAGACCACTCACCACTATAAACATGCCCAGACTCAGAATGCCCCGGCTGTCCTGCGCCTGTTGAGCCAGCAGAATAAAAAAGGGCGCGCAGAGACCGGAGCTCATCATCAGTGCGCGTACCGTGATAAAGCGGCGGAAATCCGCATCCGTAATCAGGATGCCAGCGGAATCGAGCGCGGCCTTAAAGCCGTTAGCTCCGCCGCTGGTGGCCCCTTCGTATTCCTGCACCCGGGCAAACACCAGTGAAGACAGAAATGTGGCTGCCGCTGCGGCAATCAGCAGCGGAATCAGCCAGTCGTCGGCCTGACTCAGGTTAAACAGCAGGGCGACGCCCAGCCCCAGTGTGGCGACGCCCGCGGCACTGGCGCTGATGCCATTGAGGCTGCCACGGCGGGTTTTGGGAATGGTTTTACCGGTCACATCTTTGGAGGCCACAGAACTGAAGCCCCGGGCCAGACTGATCACCACCAGGGCGGCAACAATGGCCCAGCCTGCACTACTGCCGGTGAGTGTCGCGGCGGCCGCGGCAAGCGCCAGCAGACCGACGCCCTGCAGAACGCCACCGAGCACCAGAAACCACTTACGTACCGGGTAAGAACGCATAACACTGGCAATGGCCAGCTGCGGCAACAGCGAACCGGATTCGCGGATGGGCACCAGCAGACCACTGAAAAACGCCGGGACCCCGGCGCTGGATAACAGCCAGGGCAGCACCAGCTTGGCACTGGAAAAGGTATCTGAGAGTTTGGTCAGCCACTGACCGATCAGCAGCAGAAGAAAATTGCCGGGGACGACCTGACAGGCATTTTCATCGATGTCTTTGCAGGCGCGGGCGTCATCGTCACTGACCAGCAGTTCGTAAACCTGCTCGGCCCGGGGTGTGTCTTTCATACAGGGAATGTCTGCCAGTGAAAGACCCGATGCTACCACCCGGACGGCCCACAGAACATGATGTATGTCACTGCAAAATAGTTTACATGCGAACCATAAAAGGTTTATATGTGAACTAAATGATGTGCAGGGGTGCCCATGGACCGCCGTTTGTTCTTTCTGATGAATATGGCGCAGCGCAAGCTGTACCGTCATGCCGACACTGTGTGTGAAGAGACCACCGGGGCCAGCATGACCCAGATGGCCGCTCTGATGTACGTGGTCGCTCAGCCGGGTTGTCTGCAGAAAGATCTGGCCGCCAGCCTGATGCTGAACAAGTCTGCCGTGACCGGGCTGGTTGAACGCATGGCCGCCAATGATCTGCTCGAACGCACGGCATCGGTCACAGATGCACGCGCCGTCATCCTGAATGCCACAGAGGCAGGAAAGGCCAAAGTCGCTCAGATGAAGCCCCTGATCAGCCAGCTCAACACCATCTTTACCGATGAATTCAGCGACGCCGAAATCGACACCGTTCTGCGTTTTTTCCACTTCATCCTGAAAACCTTCTGACAGGTGATTTATGCCCGAACATAGCCCCCAACCTGAATTAATCCATCTGCCCACCGAGCCCGGTCACACGGTTGCTGCACGGGTGTTTCTGTCGCCGCAGCAAGCAACGAAGGGCGTGTGCATTCTGGCCCCGGCGACCGGCGTGGCACAGTATCTCTATGATGACTTTGCCCGCTGGCTTAACGCGCAGGGCTACCATGCGGTGACGTTCGACTACGACGGCATCGGTCTGTCGGTGACCGGCCACGTACGGGATTCACAGAGCGACATGCTGACCTGGGCGGAACACGATGGTCCGGCGGTGCTGCGTTATGCCGGAGAACGTTTTGGCGGTGATGAAATCATCTGGATTGGTCACAGCATCGGCGGCCATCTGCTGGGTATGATGCCGGATACCGGCAACATCAGCCGGGCCATCACCGTAGGCTCAGGTACAGGAACCTGGTGGCTGAACTCTCCGCCAACGCGACGGGTATCCTGGTTGCTCTGGGGAGTGATCGTACCGGTCACGGTCCCCCTGGCCGGGTACTTTCCGGGTAAGCGCCTGAAGATGATGTGTGATCTTCCCAGGGGGGTTATCTGGCAATGGCGGCGCTGGTGCATGCGCCGTGAATACTGCGTCGGTGCCGAGGGCGACTGGCTGCGTCAGCGTTTTGCCGCCGTGCGGGTGCCGATTACTTCAGTGTACTTCAGTGATGATGAAATGATGTCTCCGGCTAATGTCCGTGACCTGCACGGCTTCTTCAGCAATGCACCCCAGACGCAGACAGTGATTCAGCCCGGCGACGTGGGTATGACCCGGATCGGCCATATTGGCTGGCACCGCGAGCGTTTCCGACCGGTATGGGAACAGGTTTTCCTGCCTATCCTGCAGCCTGTGACAGCAGCGCCCTGAGGTCGCAGGCGACATAGGCTGAGGCTTCCGGTAGAATCCGCGCCGGAGTCGGCCAGACAGTCGCTGCCTGCGCAAGCAGGGGGAGGAAAGTCCGGGCTTCATAGGGCAGGGTGCCAGGTAACGCCTGGGGGGCGCGAGCCTACGACCAGTGCAGCAGAGAGCAAACCGCCGATGGCCGCTTTGCGGATCAGGTAAGGGTGAAAGGGTGCGGTAAGAGCGCACCGCGCGGCTGGCAACAGTTCGTGGCACGGTAAACTCCACCCGAAGCAAGACCAAATAGGTTCCCTATGGCGCGGCCCGCGTTGGGAACGGGTAGGTTGCTGGAGCCTGTGGGTGACCGCAGGCCTAGACGAATGACTGTCCAAGACAGAACCCGGCTTACCGGCTGACTCCACTTATTTGATGAACCCCGTCTGTTTATGCAGGCGGGGTTTTCTTTTTTTACGGTGCTGGGTAAACCGGTTCTGCGGACAGTCACTGTCCAAGACACCTCTCTATGACAATCAGGGCTTACCGGCTGACTCCTTTTAATACCCGAGCCCCGTCTGAGAAATCAGGCGGGGTTTTCTTTTTTGCGGGGTTGGGTAAGCCGGTTCTGCGGACAGCCACTGTCCAGGACACCTCTCTATGACAATCAGGGCTTACCGGCTGACTCCTTTTAATGCTCAAACCTCGTCTGAGAAATCAGGCGGGGTTTTCTTTTTGAAGCCTTTAAGTGCTGGTTCTGAAGTGACAGACCGGTCAGGGCTGCTGGCTGGCGGGCTGACATTTTTTACCAGTGCGTTATGATACCTGTTCAAGAGTTGTACAGGACTGCTGTTTGATTTCTCTCAGACACCCCTTTCTCCGGCCTGCTCTGTTCTGCAGTGCTTTACTGGCCATGCTGACAGGTTGCGAGCGCAATCTGCCGAAACTCACTGATTTCTATCAGCCGGATGCGTCCATTACTCAGACGCCGTTACCGGATTTCCGTAATTACGCAGTGGTGCAGGAGAAGAAAGACGCTTTTGTGGGCTTTATGCTGCCGTTGATACACGAGGCCAACCGCGAGATTCTGGCGGAGCGGCAATTGCTGGAGCATCTCTCCGGTACGCAGACTCCGGCGGAAGGGCACCCACGCCCGCTAAAAAAGCTGGTGAAGAAGTACCGCATTGCAGACGGCACCCGTCAGGAACAGATCGACGCTTTGTTGGAGCAGGTGAATGTTATTCCGCCTTCTCTGGTGCTGGCACAGGCGGCCAATGAATCGGCCTGGGGGACATCACGCTTTGCCCGGGAAGGTAATAACCTGTTTGGTGAGTGGTGCTTTTCAAAAGGTTGTGGGCTGGTGCCGAAACGCCGCCCCAGCGGCGCGTATCATGAGGTGGCGTCGTTCAAAAAGCCGTTTTACAGTGTTCAGTCGTACATGCTCAATATCAACCGGCACGACAGTTACGCCCAGCTGCGCAGCCTGCGTAACAAGCAGATCAGCGGGCAGGGCTACGCCACCGGTAACGAACTGGCTGCGGGCCTGATCAATTACTCGCAACGCGGGCGGGCCTATATTCAGGAAATCCGCTCCATGATTTCGGTAAATGACTTTGGCCGCTTTGATCTGCCGGACAGTGACCCGGCCGAATAACAGGAGGCCGTATGATCCGGTTGTTTTCAAGGGCAGTACTCGTGTCGTCACTTTTATCCAGCGGAGCCCTTATGGCCGGTGAACCAACCCCTCTGACAGCTCAGGACTGGATCGATCATCTGCAGCTGGAAGGTCACGTTGAAGGCGGTTTCTTCCGCCGTATTTATCAGGCTGACCACCGGCCCATGCTGGAGACGGAGCAGGGGCCACGCTATCTGATGACCTCGATTTACTATCTGTTATCGTCTCAGTCACCGGTCGGGCACTTTCACCTCAACCGCTCAGACATCATGCATGTGTTTGTCGCCGGTGACCCCATTACCTATCACCTGATAGATGATCAGACCGGTGAATACAGGCAGGTCGTGCTGGGTGATGATATCCGCAACGGGCAGACACCGGCGATGATGGTGCGCGGTGGAACCTGGAAAGCCTCTGAAGTTCCGGCTGAGGGGCCGGCGGGGTTCGGATTGATTACTGAGGTGGTCAGCCCGGGCTTTGACTATGCCGACATGACACTGGGCAAGCGCGCAGAGCTGCTGACCAGATTTCCTCAGCACCGTGATCTGATTGAACGCGTGACGCGCGACTGAACCCGTCTTTCTCCTGGCTACTGAATGGTCATTTGTTCATTTATTGATCAAAATGTGCCATTCCGGTTCTTTGTTGGCTTTGTAGGTTCCTGACCGGCACATTCCCTTCCCAACGCATTATCCTCCTCATCTGCCGGTGTGCATCCGCGTGCACTTTGTATTCACCGTCAGTGACCTGCCCGCAGAGGCAGGCTGATCAGGGAGGTTCCATGTTTGTTTCCCGTGCTTCTGAAGTACTCCGTTCGGCGTTCCTGCTGTGTCTGATAAGCCTGATAACCGCGTGTGGTGGCGCCGGAGGAGGCGGAACAGATACAGACGGTGACAAAGTGGCCGGATCGGTCGACAGCGATAACGACGGCGTGGCGGATCAGTTTGATGCCCGGCCAGATGATCCCTCTGTGTCCCGGGTGGTGGTGAAGCTGGTGGACGGAGATGGCGATGGTGAACCGGACGACAGCATCACCTATTTTTATAACCCCTTTAATGACACCGTGACGGCGGAGACTGACGCCGGACGTGATGGCACCGTCGACCGCCGGACTATCTACCTCTACAACGGTGATCAGAAGGTGACCTATATCGAAGACGATACCGACGCCGACGGGAACCCGGACGATATCCGTCGTTATGCCTATGACGATCAGGGACGGATAACCTCCGAAACCAGTGATTACGATGCCGACGGCACGGATGATTACGCGGTGACCTACACCTATGAGCAGGCTGAAGGCTACTTCCTGAAAACCGAGAGTCGCGACAGCGACGGGTCCGGTGTTATTGATTTTGTGGTTGAGCGTGAATACCGCTCAGACGCCATGGAGATTCTGCTGACCGAATCCTACGACTACGAGAACGACGGTACCCTGGATTCGGTAACCCGCTACGAATACAACGGCCAGAATGATGTCCTCCGTGAGGAACTGGATTCCGATAACGACGGCGTGGCGGACTATGCCGCCGATTACCTGTACGACACGGAAAACCGCCTGACAGAGATCCGTCAGGATTACAGTGCCGATGGCGAGGTCGAATACACCACCTTTCACGAATACAACGACGGCGGTCTGCTGGCACTCAAGTACACTCAACAGACCGGGGAAACCAGCCGCACCGGAGTAAAGGAATACAGTTATGACAGTGCCGGTAACCTGACCCGGGAAACGGAAGACAGCGATGGCGACGGCGAAGCACTGAAAGTGACCACTTACGGCTATGACGCGCAGAACGTCCTGACCCGTATCACCGTCGACAACGACAACGACGGCAATCTGTCATCGGTGCAGGAGTACAACTGCTGGCAGGATGTCGAGCTGGAGTCGTATGACTACGATGACGATGGTAATACCGACTACGAAGTGGAGATTCTTGAAGTGGATGGTTCGGTGCTGTCGGATGAGGAAACCGGCTGCAGCAGCTGAGGCTGGCAGCCGTCTGCCTCAGAAATACTGAGGCAGGCCGTTAAACAGATCGTTCATCCCCGCGGCCCAGGCCAGACGCAGGTTGATGAAGTCCTGATGATTTTCATCAATACGCAGCAGGCCCGGATTGCACAGCGCATCTTTGCAGTAAACCACGGTATCCAGCGGCAGGCCGACGGACAGATTGCTGCGCAGGGTCGAGTCCATGGAGATCAGCGAGCACTGCAGTGCCTTGTTCAGCGGTGTGTCGTAGCGGATCACACGGTCGAGAATCGGCTTGCCGTATTTGGACTCGCCGATCTGGAAATAGGGCGTATCTTCCATGGCTTCAATGAAGTTGCCCTGCGGATAGATGTGGAACAGGCGCGGGTTTTCACCGCGGACCTGACCGCTGAGCAGGATGTTGCAGCCGAAATCCACGCCCTGATTCTGGCCCTGATCCCGTTTGATGATCCGGCGTACCAGATTGCCCACCATCTCCGCCACTTCATACATGGAGGACACCATGAGGATGTGGCGTTCGTCGCTTTTGATGGAGTTCTGCAGTTCGTTGATGACGCTCTGGGTAGTAGCCAGGTTGCCGGCGCTCTGCAGGAAAATGACCCGTTCACCAGGTACTTCGAAGGCATGCAACTTGCGGAAACTGGCGATATGGTCGACCCCGGCATTGGTACGTGAGTCTGAACACAGTACGAGGCCGTCGCGTAGTTTGAGGGCAACACAGTAGGTCATCTGGCCACTCCTTTGTGGACATGTCAGCCGTTCCGGACAACCGGTACAACTACCTCATTGTAGCTGCTTCTTTTTCGGCGCGGAGAATTCTATCCGGGACGCGGACGTCTGTATATGGCGGGCTGTCAGGAGAGGTTCTGACTGAGGGAAGTCTGACGTCTGGCGAACCGCTGAAGCATGACATCAAAGGCGACCGGGGGTGAGAAATGGTAACCCTGCAGATAACGGCAGCCCATCTCGGTCAGGATGTCCGCCTGTTCAGCGTTTTCGACTCCTTCGGCAATCACTTCCAGCTGCAGGGCTCTGGCCATGCTGAGAATGGCGCTGATGAAGACACGGTCCTGGCCTTCGTTGGTCATATCGTTGACGAATTCCTTGTCGATTTTGATGATATCGATCGGCAGTTTCTTCAGATAACTCAGACTTGAATAGCCGGTACCGAAGTCATCCAGAGCGATGAGAATGCCCAGCTCCTTGATTTCTTCGAGCACGCGGATGCTGCTGGCCATGTTGTCCATCACCGCCGATTCGGTGATCTCAAAAATAAAGTGCTCAGGCTCGGTGCCTTCTTCAGAGAGGATGGCTTTCACATCCTCGGCAAAGCCCTGTGTGGCCAGCTGCACCGGACTGATGTTGAGCGAGATGGTGATGAAGGTGTGGTCGGCGTCGCTGATGGCGTTGATCGCGCGGCAGGCATCACGCAGTACGCGGCGGCCGATCTCACGGATCAGGCCGGTTTCTTCTGCCACCGGGATAAAGTCGTCCGGTGAGATTTCTTTGCCGGAACTGTTGCGCCAGCGGCAGAGGGCTTCGGCGTAAATCACATCTTTCTGACCGGTATGAACAATCGGCTGGTAGACATTGTAGAAGCGGTTTTCGTCGATTTCGGTGCGCATGCGCTGTTCGGTGCGCAGGCGGTTTTCCACCTCTTCTTCCAGACCGCGGGAATAGAAGTGGAAGGTGCTGCGGCCCATGTTCTTGGAACGGTACATAGCGGCATCGGCACGGCGCATCAGGGTATCCGGGTCATTGCCGTCTGCCGGACACACGGCCACACCGATACTTGGCGTTACCCGGTAGCCGCGGTTTTTCAGGGTCACCGGCTGGCTGATTTCCTGCGTCAGTTTCTGGCAGAAGTTGGAGATATCCCGGCCTTCACGGATATCGTCCAGAATCAGCACGAACTCATCGCCGCCCAGGCGGCAGACGGTATCACTGCTGCGTACGTTGCTGGCCAGACGGCGGGCAATCTCACGCAAGAGAATATCGCCCTGATCATGACCGAGGGAGTCGTTGATGACTTTGAAGTGATCAAGGTCGAGAAAGATCAGGGCAAACTGATGGTCAGAACGCTGATTCTTGCGGCAGGCCTGTTGCAGACGATCCATCAGCAGTACCCGGTTGGGCAGGGTGGTGAGGGCATCGTGTTGGGCCAGATAGGACATTTTCTCGCTGACGGCACGGGCTTCTGTGACGTCCTGGAATACCATGATGGTGCCCAGAACCGAGCCGTCAGTACTGCGGATGGCACTGATGGTGTCCTGAATACTGTAGCTGCGGCCTTCGCGGTTACGTAGGGTGGCAAAGTCGGCCTGACTGTCACCACAGTTGCTGGTATCAATACGCTGCACCGGGTCAGTCACCGGCAGATCTTCGCCATCGGACGTCAGCATCACCACTTCACTGAACGGGCGGCCTTCTGCTTCCGCACTGAGGAAGCCGGTTATTTCTTCCGCACGCGGGTTCATAAAGGTGATCCGGCCGGCCGTGTCGGTGGCGATCACACCGTCGCCGATGCTGCGCAGGGTGGTTTCCAGCAGCTCCGATTCGCGCTCCAGTTCTCGGGTCAGCGAGACTTCATGGGTCACGTCTTTCATCACCGCCAGTGAGCGGACGGAGTCTTTCTCGCGGCCCTGTTCAACAATGGCAGACAGCTCCACTTCGATCAGTTCACCGGAGCGGCACACCATCTGATAGGGCACTTTTTCAATGCTGCCGGTACGGAAGAAATCCGGAATCACTTCTTCGCGGGCACGGCGCGCACTTTCCGGGGAAAGAAAGTCGGTTGATTTACGACCCAGAACCTCGTCGCGGCTGTATCCCAGCAGCGTCAGCCAGGCATCACTGACCGCAACCAGACGCCCCTGACTGTCAATGGAGTGCATGATGGCCGGCGTCCGTTCATACAGGCGCGCGTGGTCTTCCGCCGTGAGGCGGATCTGCTCACGGCTGCGGCGGGCACTGTAGACCGCCACCGACAGAATGGTTGCCGGCAGTACGGTCAGCATCAGCGGGAAATAGAGCGTCAGGTCGCGGTGAATGGCTACAGAGCTGGAAACGCTGCTCAGCGGCGTGAGCAGAATCACCATCACACTGGTGATGAAAATCGTCAGGGCTGAGATGCCACAGCGGGTGGTCAGGGCGCTGAGAATCAGCACCGCTGACAGAAAAATAAAGGGGTACTGATTGCCGGGAAAGGCCGCAATGACGGTAGCAACAGCAATGAGCAGAGTGATCAGTGAATCGCGTCGTTTCAGCACTTCATAGATGCCGGCGGGAGTCTGATTGAGAATTCCCAGGCACAGAGGAAAAATAATGATGCAGCCGGTGATAGCACTGATCAGCCAGGGCATCCAGACAATGGCTTGCTGGCCGTGGCCGCTGAGATACAGTATGGACACCTGCAGCAGGGTGGACAGAACGGGAGGCAACACGGTGATGATCAGCAGCATCTGGGTGTAACCGCTGACGTTCTCCGGCTCTTCAATCTGTTTCTGCTGAGGCTTGAGCAGCAGGGCGATCAGAGCGGTTCCGGTCAGGTCAGAAATCAGGGTGGCTGCGGCAAAGCCTTCGCGGTTGTCGAGGATACCGAACAGAATGAGATGCAGCAGTGCCAGCAGACCAAGGCCGACGATCCAGTCTTTGTGAGGTCGCCGCGACAGCATGACACCTGCCGCCATATTACCGCACCAGCGCAGGCTTTCGCTGTCAGGCGGCAGGGTCAGTATCAGGGACAGGGTAAGAAAAATCAGGTAAAGGCCGGAGAACCACAAAACCCACTGCCGCAGAGGACGCTCGGAAATACCGACGGAAAGTCCGGAAGTGAAGTATGAGCGGAACGACATGGTAATCTGGAATTCCCGTTAGCCAGTGGCAGCTACAGCATCTGCCTCATTCAAGACTAGCAGCTGACTCCTGCTCAGCAAGTCAGTCTGAATGTGAGAACGTGTGTTAATTTGCGACAGATGATCTGCGGGCCCGCTTTGGTTACACTGCTGACCTGTTTTCTGTTCAGGAGCCATCCGTGGGAACCCCTCCATTTGGTGTGATGCTGGTTAATCTTGGCACTCCGGAAAAGCCGGAGCCCGCCGCTGTCAGAGCTTATCTGCAAGAGTTTCTCTGGGACCGTCGTGTGGTCGATGTACCGCGCTGGATCTGGTGGCCGGTATTACACGGTATTATTCTGCGTTTCCGTCCTTCTAGGGTCGCAAAAGCTTATGCCAGCGTCTGGCAGCCAGACGGCTCACCTCTGATGGTGCATTCAAAAGCCCAGCGGCAGGCGCTGCAGGAAGCGCTGACCGCAGAATATGGCACGGACATACCGGTGGCACTGGCCATGACTTATGGCAAACCCAGTATGGAGCAGGCCGGGCAGGAGCTCCGTGCTGCCGGAGCCGAGAATATCCTGCTGCTGCCTCTGTATCCGCAGAATTCCTCATCCACCACGGCGGCGGTGATCGACCGCTACGCCAAAGCCCTTAAACCTTGTCCGCACATACCCGCGACCCGCTGGATTAACGGCTATCATGTGCACCCACAATATATTGCCGCGCTGGCGGCATCGGTGCAGGAGTACTGGCAGAGTTTTGGCCGCGGTGACCGCCTGCTGATGTCGTTTCATGGTGTACCGGAACGCTATGAGCGTAAGGGTGATCCTTATCCACGCCAGTGCCGTGAAACGGCGGCTGCACTGGCACAGGCGTTAGGATTGAAGGATGACCAGTGGCTGTGTGCCTTCCAGTCACGCTTTGGCCGTGAAGAGTGGGTGAAACCTTATACGGATTTCACGCTGAAAGAGTGGGGCAGTGCCGGTCTCGAGCGGGTGGATGTGATCAGTCCGGCGTTTGCGGCAGACTGTCTGGAGACGCTGGAAGAACTGGACGTTGAGAACCGCCATGTATTCACAGAAGCCGGTGGCCATGAGTACCACTATATTCCCTGTCTTAATGCCCGTCCTGATCACATAGCCCTGCTGAGCACACTGGTGCGCAGCAATGCAGCCGGTTGGTACTGACAACAGATCATACGCAGAACAAGGAACTCAGGTGTCCAGACATAACAACAGCGGTGTACAGATAACGGCGTATCCTCCGGGGCCGGAGAAAACGTTTCTGGTGATCGGCAGCCCTCGTGGCGGAACCTCCATGCTGTGTGGCTGCCTGCATCATCTTGGTATTTTTACCGGCGATGAGAGTAAGCCTTCCGTTTTTGAGGACAAGCGTCTGTCGAAGGCGTTTGAGCGCAAAGCGGATCTGTCTGGTGTGATCAGTGATTACAACCGCCGTTATCCGGTCTGGGCGTTTAAAAAGCCCAGTCTCAACCGGCGTATTTTCAAGTATCTGAAACTGTTCCGGCGTCCGGCGATTATTTTTATTACCCGCGACCCGGTAGCCGTGGCTTCGCGGCGTATGCATCAGCAGCAGTCCGGCGATTTTAACAGCCATCTGCGCCACGTTCTGAAAGTCTACAGCGAGCTCAGCAGCCGTGTTGCCCGCAGCCGCATGCCGGTGTTTTATTGCTCGTATGAAAAGGCCCTGCAGGACCCGGAAGCCTTTGTGCAGTCGTTGTGTGAGTTCACCGGTTTCACGGATCTCAGCGAAGAACAGATGGCAGCAGCGGCGGAATTCATCCGCCCGGAACCCCAGGATTATGTTAACTGGTGCCGCGCGGAAGTCGCGGCCATCGGGCATCTGGATGGCCTGCACAAAGGCCATCTGGTGGGCTGGTCTGCTTACCGACACAGAGACGAACAGGTTGAGCTGGAGTTGCGCGTGAACGGCGAAGTACAGACCCGGTTTATGGCCGATAAACAGCGTGACGATCTGAAGGCGGCCGGTATCAAAGCCGATGGTCGCGCCGGGTACAGTTTTTTCCTGGAGGAGCATCTGCGCCAGCCCGGAAATGAAATCCGCATCTGCGTTGCTGAAGACGGTGAAGACCTGATCGGCTCACCTTATATTATTCCTGCGGATGAGGCGGCTGAGCCGTCATCACCGGCTCAATCACAATAACAGGATAGGAACATGACTCAGGAAAACCGGGTTACCTGCGAAATCCGCGACCACATCGCCTATGTCGCCCTGAACCGGCCAGATAAGCTGAACGGTCTGGATATGCTGATGTTTGAGCAGATGGTAGCAACGGCAAAACAGATCCGCAAAGACCGCTCCATACGCGCGGTGGTGCTGAGTGGCAATGGTGACTCCTTTTCTGCCGGGCTGGATTTCAAAGCCGTGAGCCAGAAACCGGGCTCAATCGCCAAGCTGTTTCTGAAGTGGCCTTGGAAAAAACTGAATCTGGCACAGGACATCGCCCATTGCTGGCGTGACCTGCCGGTTCCGGTGATCTGTGCCATTCACGGTAATTGCTTTGGTGGAGGTATGCAGATTGCGCTGGCGGCGGATTACCGCATCGCCACGCCGGACGCTAACCTGTGCATCATGGAAATGAAATGGGGCCTGATACCAGACATGAGTGGCATGGTGACTCTGTCGCGCCTGACCCGGGTCGATATCGCTCAGGAGCTGACCATGACAGCGCGTCAGTTCAGTGCGCAGGAAGGCTATGAATATGGCCTGATCAGTCGTCTGGCAGACGACCCGAAAGCCGAGGCACAGGCCCTTGCTGAGTTGCTGGTCACTAAGTCACCGGATGCCGTGGCAGCGACCAAGTATCTGTTCAAAAAGACCTGGAAGGCGGATACAAACAAGGCGCTGCGCTGGGAGCGTTGGGTGCAGTTCCGCCTGCTGGGGCGTAAGAATCAGCGCATTGCCATGAAGAATGGTCTGGCTAAGAAAGGCAGTGAGCCAGCGCCGTTTGCGGACCGCAGCAGTTTCCGCTGAGTCCGCCTATCTGTATGACCTCAGCTTCCGCTGAGGTTTTATCTTTCCTCTGTATGATCCTCAGCGTTCGCTAAGGATCATGGTGTACTGCTCAAGCGGTTGGCCACTGACATCAAACAGTGACAGGCCGACTTCACCGGCAGCCCAGTTGATGTCCAGTTCGCCGAAATTGACCTGGCTGAAGCCTTCACCCAGGCGGTGACGGTTAGGGCTGATTTCTTTCCACTCTTCAGTCAGGCCAGAGCTGGTGACTTCCCACAGCGGCTGAGGGTGATTCACAAAGGTGCGGCTGACTTCGCCCCAATGGGTGTCACCACTGATAAACACCACATCAGCAATTCTGTTGTTTTCAATAAACTGAATCAGGCGTGAACGGTCATCCGGAAAGTTGGCCCAGGATTCCCAGCCAGTAAATTCAGGCAACAACTGAATGCTGGAGCCAATGATGGTCAGGTCAGCGGGTTTCAGGAGTTCCTGCTCCAGCCACTGCCACTGAGTCTCGCCCAACATAGTCCGCCCCTGCGTCGCCGCGTACGGGCCAGAGTTGGCAGGCTTCAGACCCGGAATCAGGTCGTCGGTACTTTCTTTAGACAGTGCGTCGCGGTTCCAGCGCAGATCCGGCAGGATCAGATGAATAAAGTGGCCGTTATCCTCAATCCAGTAACTGGCGTAGTTGCCATCATTGCGACTGCGACGAGGACTGTCAGTGGGCTCTTCAAAGAAGTCCAGCATGATGCGCTTTGACGCAGCTTTCTGCGGATATTCTTTACCGGCATCGTTCTGGCCGTAATCATGGTCATCCCAGATGGCGTAGACCGGAGCTGCCTTCTTCAGCGCCTGATAACCGGGTTTTGCTCCGAGCTTCTGATATTTGCGCTGCAGTTCTTTCATGTCGGTGGTGTCGCCGTACACATTATCCCCCAGCAGAACAAAGGCGTCGGGTTGACGGGCGACAACGGCGTCGAGAATCGGTGCGGGTTTGTCCTGATGAATGCAGGAACCAAAGGCGATACGGGTGGTGTCAGCCTGTGCCCCGGCGGTGGCCAGAAGCAACAGAGAGAAATAAAGCGGGCGGAACATCAAAAAACTCCGGAAAGGTTTTTTTGGGCCATTGTTAGCAGCTGTTACAAAAGAGTCAATGTGGCAGAGATTAACGGCGTGAATCGGCGCACAAATGGTCAGAAGTTTGGCGGCTTTGTTGCCAATTCATTGATTTTCAAAGAATTTAGTGGACAAGTAGGAGAATATGAGGCGGGTGGTTATAAAGGTAGTTACACTCATTGCATGACCGTAAATGACCCCCTTCGTCAGGACTCAGGAGGTCTTTTCTTATTCCATAGAGAGAGGCTGTTTGTTCTGAGCAAATCAGAGCTGGCCTGCTTCAGCGGAGTACCTCAGTAATGGCCGTGTCCATATCCGGATTCATAGACTTCGGTGTTTCGTCCAAGGTGGTCAGTGCGGTTGGCAGTACCTGACTCAGTGTGATCTCCTGCTCAGGGGTAAAATTACCCAGAGGTTTAATGTCCGGGCCAATGGCTGCAAACCAGGTGGTTTCTGAGCCCTCAATACCGTTCGGGAAGGTCTCTCCCAGTGCTTCCATGTAGGTTTTGACGGCTTCAGCCGAGGCGTGATGTTGCCAGTCTTCCGGCGTTTTGCCGCGACCATGATCAGAGGTCAGCAACAGGTTGGTGTTATTGCGATAGGCGTCATGACTCTGCAGAAAGTCCCATAACTGGCGGATCATGGCGTCACTGCGATGCGCTGCACGCAGGTACTGATCGTATTCACCGTCGTGGGCAAAATCGTCCGTTTCTCCAAGGCTGATATACACCACCCGAGGTTGCTCACGCTTCAGATATTCCAGCGCAAAGTTAAAGGTGAAAACATCCAGCCGGACGGTCGCCCAGGGGCTTGGCGTCTGAGCCTGCAGCTCATTCAGGTAGGCTTCTTTCATAGAGAGGGGTTTTCCCGTGGCGTCCATAAATCCGGCGTTTACTGGTACGCTGGTGCGCTCAGTGTTGATGATGTAAGGGAAGACATCCCAGCTACCAAACGCAGCTACTTTTCCTGCGTAGTCCGGTTTGTGGTTCAGCCATTCCAGAAAGGTGATGTTGTTGTTCGGGACTTTTTTATTGGAGTTAATCTCAGGATCAGCTTTGCCGGTTAAGAGTTCGTTGTAGCCCGGGTATGAGAAGTACCAGGGGTTGGACACCCGCATACGGCTGTTCCGGCTGCGGTCTCCGATAAAGACACCCTGGGTGGCCAACGTGTCCCAGAAAAAGGGCATCAAGGTTTCGCGACGCTCTTTTACGTCTTCGCGCCAGAATTCGCTGGCAAGAGCTTGGCTGTCTTCAGAGTAGCGCTCGTCGTCAATGAGCTGCCTGTCCGCCCCCTGAAACACCTCCTGCCAGCGCAGGCCATCCAGAGAAAGAATGATCAGATTTTCTGCTGCCAGGGTCGTTTGGCTGAGCAGAAGTAAAACCATCAGGCTGATCTTTTTCATGGGTTTTTACCTCATAGAAAAACGATAAAAAGGAAGTATCAAAAAAGGGCACCACGATGGGTGCCCTTGCAGTCTCAGGTACGGATCAGAAATCCAGCGCCAGAGTGGCAGTGGCCGTACGACCTGCGCCGATGAAGTAGTAACCTTCAACGCCGCCGCCGAGGTAACGCTCGTCCAGCAGGTTATTGATCACCAGATCAATCGCCGCACGCTTGAACAGGCCACCATCAACAGACTTGGCATAACCCAGGTTGAAGTCGACCACCGCATAGCTGTACAGACGGTCGTTGTTGGCGAAGTCACCATAACGGCCACCGGTGTACTTAGTGCTCAGAGACGAGTGGTAAAGACCGTTGTTGTAGTTCAGGCTTAGCACTGCCAGGTTTTCAACCGATGCAGCGACTTTGTTGCCTTCTTCGATGTCCAGTGTGCCGTCACCGTCGGTATCAACGTCTTTGTTGTACTCAGAGTTGTTATAGGTGTAGGCAGCATAGATATCGAAGTTATTTGTGATGTACTGACGAACGCTGGCTTCAACACCGTAAGAGTCGATACCACCCACGTTGATGTAAGCACCGCTGGCTTCGTTCAGGTAATCGATGCCTTCAGCAGCAGCACCGGATACGTAGGTGATGCGGTTGCTGAATTCCACGTTATAGAGTGCCAGAGTCGCTTGCGTATCCTGAGTGTTGTAGCGCAGACCCAGGTCGATGTTGGTGGATTTTTCTGGCTCAACATCGCGGATAGACTCTTCACTGCCGGTCAGCATTTCATCGCGGAACGCAGCGAAGTTCTCAGCGTAGCTGCCATGTACTTCCAGTTCCGGAGTCAGTCCGTAAACAAAACCGGCTTGTGGCAGCACGTCAGAATCACTGTCGGTGGACAGAGTGTCACCGGTGAATTCGTTGGTGTATTCCATTTCTACGAAGTATTTCTTCAGACCCAGGGTCAGTTCCAGATCACCCAGGGACAGGGTGTCCTGAATGTAAGGCATAAAGGTCGTGGTATCGAAGGTGTTGCGGTACTGAATCCAGTAAGGGTTGAAGTCGTAGTAGTGATACACGCGGGCATCAATTACTTCGTGCCAGTCACGGCTTTCCGGGCGGTGGCTGTCTTCGTACCAGAGACCGATCTCCAGAGTGTTGGTGTCATTGAGCGCGATTTCACCGTCCGCCAGGAAGCCAAAACGCTCTTTGTCATAGTGGGTATGACGGTAAGAGGATACCGGCATACAACCTGCGCTGGCGGCCCCCGAACAACTGCCGTCGGTTACCGGCTCACCGGCGTCATCCACATAGGTGTAACGGTCGACGTAACTACCACCGAACTTATCTGTGGTTTCGACCAGGTAAGGTGGCAGCCAGTCGCCACGACCTTTCATCCAGTGGTAGTAAGGCTTGACTGTCAGGGTGACGTTATCTGCGGCAAAGAATTCAACCTCGGCATAGGCCATCAGGTTTTTACGCAGGGTAGACCAGGCTTCGGCGTAGTTCTGATCCAGGGCCGGATCACCGGTCCACTGCCAGGTCAGCCGGTCCCAGTCCGGGTTGGCTTTAAACTGATTGATGGAGACACCGTTATAGTTATCTTCATGTGAGTTGTCCCAGACTATACGACCTGTGATGTTCATATCGGTCTGCTCAGAAACCACTTTGGCTTCCATATGCTGGCGGGTGGTGTAACCGTTGGAACCTTCGCCGATCCAGCGGCTGTTGTAGGAGTTCGACAGAGATACGTAGCCATAGGTATTGTTCAGCAGCTCAGCACTGTCGGCGCGGACAAAATAGCGACGGGCATTGTAGTCGCCGTTGGTCATCGCAACACGGATGTTCTGCTCGCGCATCGGGTCGTTGGATACAAAGTTGAATACACCGCCCAGGGCATCCAGAGAGGCTGAAGAAATAGCACCGGCACCCTGATAAACCTCGATGCCCTGCATGTTCTCGGCATCCAGCAGACGGTTGGCTTTAGTACCACCACCGTAGTTAGAACCCCCGTTCGGGATACCGTCGACGGTAATACCCAGCTGCTGCTCGTTCAGGTTGATGCTGTAACCACGCATGCTGATGGTGGTAGACCAGTCATCGGAGCCAAAGGTATCACCTTCAGAAATCGAAATGCCCGGCAGGTTATCGACGGTGCCCAGAACACTGGACAGTGAAGACTGCTGGTCTTTCATGCTGTCGCTGGTGACGTTATTGGCCTGTGCGATGGGCTGGCCGACGGCAATCACTTCTTCGGTAACATTTTCTGATTCTGTTTCAGCCGCCATAGCGGACGGCGTCAGGATGGCTGCCGCCAGAGCGGTCAGACGGAATACTCGCGTTCTCATACGATTCCCCAAAAACGGTATGCTGTTGTGTTTATGAGTCCGTCACAGACGGACTGGGGCGGTATGATTGATGCGGAGTGTGTCAGTAACTTGTTGTTTTTATGAAGGTTTTTTTTAAGAAAAAAGACTGATCTGTGACAGGGCCCTTGAAGGAGCCCGTTCAGTCGTCGCCAATAAACCCGCCGGTCTGGTGAGCCCAGAGGTGAGCGTAGATTCCGTCTTTTTCGAGCAGTTCCTGATGAGTCCCCATTTCGGCAATACGGCCCTTATCGAGCACGATCAGTCGATCCATCGCCGCGATGGTAGAAAGGCGGTGAGCGATGGCGATCACGGTTTTATTTTCCATCAGGAGATCCAGGCCGGCCTGAATCGCGGCTTCGGCTTCAGAGTCGAGCGCCGAGGTAGCCTCGTCCAGAATCAGGATCGGCGCATCCTTTAACAGCACCCGGGCAATGGCAATGCGCTGGCGCTGGCCACCAGAGAGTTTCACTCCACGCTCACCCACTTCCGCGTCATACCCTGTATTGCCTTTGGGGTCGCTCAGGCCCTGAATAAACTCATGCGCTTCGGCACGGCGGGCGGCATCTTCGGCCATTTCAGGGCTGGCATCCGGGCGGCCGTAGAGAATGTTGTCACGCACACTGCGGTGCAGCAGCGAGGTGTCCTGAGTCACCATACCGATGGCGGCGCGTAGGGTTTCCTGCTGCACGTCACTGATGTCCTGACCGTCGATGCGGATATGCCCACCTTTGATGTCGTACATGCGCAGCAGCAGATTCACCAGTGTGGATTTACCGGCACCGGAACGACCCACCAGACCGATCTTCTCGCCGGGGCGGATGTCGAGGTTGAGGTGATCAAACACGGTGACCTGTTCATCGTCCTTGCCCTGATAAGAGAAGGTGACGTCTTCCAACTGGATATGCCCACCGGATGGCAGCAGCGGTTTAGCACCGGGTTTATCCTGCACGTCACGTGGTTTGGCCAGGGTGCTCATACCATCGGCGGCGGTGCCGAGGTTTTCAAACAGGGCGCCCACCTCCCACATGATCCACTGCGCCATGCCATTAAGGCGCAGCGCCAGCGCCACGGAGAGCGCGATGGCACCCACCGTGATGCTGTTCTGTGACCAGAGGTAGACAGAGACCGCGGCGATGCCGAACGCCAGCAGATAGTTAATCCCCTGTACGGAAACGCTGAGCGCGGTGACCAGTCGCATCTGGCGGTACACCGTCTGCAGAAAGCCGTCCATGCTTTCCTGCGCGTATTCGGTCTCACGGGCAGTGTGTGAGAACAGCTTTACCGTCTGAATGTTGGTGTAGCTGTCGACGATACGCCCGGTCATGGTGCTGCGGGCATCGGCCTGATCGGTGGATATCTTCTTCAGCTTAGGCACCATCGACACCATGATGCCGATGTAGGCGACCAGCCAGATCACCATAGGAATCATCAGGCGGATATCGTTGGTCGCCATCAACGCCAGTACGGAAGTGAAATACACCAGGATGTAGACCATCACATCCATCAGCTTGATGACGGTATCGCGCACCGCCAGTGATGACTGCATTACCTTCGTGGCGATACGTCCGGCAAAATCGTTCTGGTAAAAACCAATGCTCTGACCAAGCAGATAACGGTGCGACTGCCAGCGGATGCGCATCGGGTAATTGCTCATCAGCGTCTGATGAATGATGGCAGCGTGCAGAAAGGAAAACAGTGGCATGCCGATCAGCACCAGCAGTGACATGCCCAGCAGCTCAAGGCCTTTCTCATCAAACAGGGTATCTGGGGTATGAGCGTTCAGCAGATCCACCAGATTGCCCATAAATCCGAACAGGCTGACTTCCATCACCGCCAGCAGTGCGCCAAGCGCCGACATAAACAGCAGTGGCTTTTCCATACCGCGGGTGTAGTGGCGGATAAAGGCGTACAGGGTGGCCGGGGGTTGTTGTGGAGGCTCAACCGGATAGGCTTTGATGAGTCTCTCAAAGAAGGTCAGCATGGTTCCGGTCCGGTGGTAAAGTAGGACAAATAAATCGTAGTCAGAGGCGGAACCTTAGCTGAATTTCCCCCTCACTGTCAGTCATTGAACGGTCTTTTGCGCCAGTGTTTATGACAAAGACAGCGGTCGCTGGAAAAATCGTAAAAATAAGCGATAAATTCACTGTACATCCGCCGCAATATGCTTATATTCCGCAACTTCTTAAGCCCATACCGGGCTGAGTCAATTTTTGGAGATCCCGATGCTGACACAACCTGAAGACTACCTCGATACAGAGACCTTCGCCCGTATCAAAGCCGCCGCTGACCAGCAGGAGACCCCTGTGCTCATCGTCGACACCAAGACCTTCAGTCGTCAGCTGGATCACCTGATTGAGTGCTTCCCTTACGCCAAAACTTACTACGCGGTTAAGGCCAACCCTGAGCCTGAAGTGCTGTCGATTCTGCGTGACCGCGGCTGTAACTTTGACGTGGCCTCGCGCTATGAGCTGGATAAAGTGATGGCTCTGGGTGTGACGGCAGACCGTTTCAGTTACGGCAACACCATCAAGAAAGCGCGTGATATTCAGTACTTTTACGAGAAAGGTGTGCGTCTGTATGCGTCTGACTCTGAAGACGATATGCGCCGCATCGCTGAAAACGCACCGGGTTCGCGCGTATTCGTGCGTATTCTGACCGAAGGTTCGCAGACCGCCGACTGGCCGCTGTCGCGTAAATTCGGCTGCCATGTCGATATGGCACTGGAGCTGTGTGTGCTGGCGCGTGAACTCGGCCTGCAGCCTTATGGCATTTCGTTCCATGTCGGTTCGCAGCAACGTGATATCGGCGCCTGGGACTCCGCGATTGCCAAAGTGAAGTGGATTTTCGAGCGTCTGAAAGAAGAGCACGATATCGAACTGAAGATGTGCAACCTGGGCGGTGGTTTCCCGGCCAACTACATCAGCCGTACCAACCCGCTGGAAACTTACGCGGAAGAGATCACCCGCTTCCTGAAGGATGACTTCGGTGATGATCTGCCGGAAATCATTCTGGAGCCGGGCCGTTCTCTGGCCGGTGACTCCGGTGTACTGGTCAGCGAAGTGATTATGGTGAGCCGTAAAAACCGTACCGGTCTGGACCGCTGGGTGTTCACTGATATCGGCAAATTCGGCGGTTTTGTCGAAACCACCGACGAGGCGATCAAATACCCGCTGTACGTCGAGAAATCTGGTGAGACTGAAGAAGTGATCATTGCCGGTCCGACCTGTGACTCAGCCGATATCCTGTACGAACAGTACAAGTATGAACTGCCACTGAGCCTGGCCTCTGGTGACCGTCTGTACTGGTTCACTACCGGTGCTTACACCACCACCTACAGTGCGATTGAATTCAACGGCTTCCCGCCGCTGAAAACCATCTGTATATGATCAGCGGCCTGCTGTTCTCTGACGTGCGGATGCTCTTGCTCCGCACTTCAGGCATAATGCCCCACTTTTTTAAGGGGTAATCTTCATGTCAGTCGAACAGACATTACGTGAGCGCAGCGGTGAACAGTGCGAACTCTGCACCGGTAAAGACGGCCTGACGGCGTATCAGGTACCACCGGAAAGCGCGGTGGCCAGTGCCGATAACAGTATTCTGGTGTGCTCTGTCTGTGCATCTCAGATCGCGTCTGGCGAGCTGGATGTGAATCACTGGCGCTGCCTGACTGACAGCATGTGGAGTCAGGTGCCTGCGGTGCAGGTGATGGCCTTCCGTATGCTGAACCGTCTCAACAGTGAATCCTGGGCGCAGGATGCGCTGGATATGCTGTACCTCGACGATGACACCCGCAAGTGGGCTGAGACCTCCATCGCTGCAGAACAGCGTGAACCGACCCTCGACAGCAACGGCGCGCCACTGGCCGCCGGTGATAACGTCACCATCATCAAAGATCTGGAAGTGAAGGGCGCGGGCTTTACCGCCAAGCGCGGCACTATGGTGCGTGGCATCTCGCTGTCGGATAACCCGCTGCACATCGAAGGTAAGGTGAATGGCTCGCGTATTGTGATTATTGCGGCTTACACCAAAAAGGCCTGAAGCCCGTTTGGTCGGCGGACGTATAAAGCGGATCGGTTGTCCCTGATCCGCTTTTTTTATGCTCAGCTGGCGGAGGCGGCGGCGTCTTTCATGGTGGTGGCCAGCAGACCATAGACTTCGGCCCAGGCCGCTTCGACGTCTGGGGTGAAGTCATCCCCAAGACCCTGACCCAGTGTCCACAGCAATGCGGCACCGACGGTATCGTAGTCTTTCTCTTTTACTCCATAGCCAACGTGGCGGGCACCCAGCTGTTGCACCACAGGCACAATGCTGTCGAGGTTGGTCAGGCCGCGCACTGCAATAGCCAGTGTGGTCATGAGCTTGTCGCCCTGTTTGGCCATATCGCCTTTGAACAGGGGCCGGAGTTCCGGGTCCAGTTCAAACAGGCGGCCGTAGAAAAGCTCGGCGGCGGTAGCGGCAATGGGGGCAACTTTATTGAAACTGTTCTGTACAGCGGCAATTTTGGCGGCGTCCATGGAGCTGAGGTTCCTTATAAGTGTAATGGGCAGAGTCAAAAACGGGCGTCGTCTCTGTTGCCGGATCAGCGGACAGAGGGACGCCTACAGGAGTCAATTGTGATCACCGGCACCCGGAGGTGTCGGTGAATTTAAATAAGCATTCAATATGCCACTTTTATAATATCCAGACAATTCAGGAAGTTAGTGATTTCCTGAGTGCTGTGTCTGGCAGCCGGTGATGCAGGTTGGAGCACGGCGACCTGATCATGGCTCTTTCCGGGGCGATTTCAGTCACAGGGCGTGACTGACCTGACCAGCACGGTCTGCGGCTGCGGATAACACCAGGTCACGTTCAGGTCCCAGAGACGGACACCGTATTCCCGCTGTGGATCGTGGCTCTGATAGGCAGGTCTCGGGTCCTGTGCCAGACACTGGCTGATGACCTCGGTTACGGGCTCAGACAGGCGGGCAGCCTGCTGCTGAGATGCCTGCAGAGCCTCCTCAGTCCAGTTCACGTCACAGGGCTCCGGGGCAGCCGGGGCGATGGTGTTGATGGCGTGAGGCGGTACATCGGAGTAGGGCACATAGGGTTTGATATCGATGATGGGGGTGCCGTCGAGCAGATCAGCGCCGCTGACCCAGATGTCCGTACCTTCAATCCGTTCAACCCTGACAACCGACTGGCCAATGCCGTTGGGCCGGTGCGTACTGCGGCTGGCGAAGACGCCGATGCGCTCATTACCACCCAGCCGGGGTGGCCGTACGCGCAGCGTGTCCGGACAACTGCCGACACCATGAAACAGAAACAGCAGCCAGATGTGTGACACCTGCTCCAGCCCTTCAATGGCTTCTTCTTTATTGTAAGGAGGCAGCAGTTCAATCCGGGTACGGACTGCCGTTGCCAGACCGGGTTGTCTGGGGATGGCAAACTTCTCCCTGAAAGGGGAGTGCGCGACGGCAACGTGGATCAGTGATTGCGGCATGGTCAGGGCTTAAAGTGCGATGCCATCAGTATACCCGTCACGTCACCGCCGGGTAAAAACCTGAAAAACTTGTCCGGTGACAGAAGTCCGTTTAGGCTTGCGCTACACAGTTTTTAACATTTGGTTAAGGAATCACAGTATATGAGTGGTGTTCAGGATCGTGCGCAGGATATGAAGGAGCGCATTCAGGATTGGTGGGCGGTACGCAGAGCACCGGGTGGCGGTATTACCCGTCTGGTTATAGTTCTGCTGGCCGTGTATCTGCTGGTTGCAGTCGTGGTCGGTATGATCTGGTCCCAGGAGCCGGACAGCTTTAATGTGAATGAAGTGGCTGACCTTAAAGCTGAGGAAATGGCCGTTTCCAAAGTGCGTGGCTTTACTACCATCACAACTCTGATGGAAATTACCGATACCCTGCTGCACAAGAACGGCGGCTACCTGAGCAACGATGTTTTTCCACCGGGCCTGTGGCTGGATAATATCCCGAACTGGGAATTCGGCGCGCTGGTGCAGGTGCGTGATTTCTCCCGTGCTCTGCGTAAGGACTTCAGCCGCTCCCAGAGCCAGTCAAAAGAAGATCCTGATCTGCAGGTTGCAGAGCCTCAGTTCCACTTCGATAACGAAAGCTGGGCGATTCCGTCAACGGAAGCCGAGTATGAGCGTGGTCTGGATGCACTGAATAATTACCTGATCCGTCTGTCGGACCCGAAAGAGCAGAATGCCCAGTTCTATGCCCGTGCCGATAACCTGCGCCAGTGGCTGTTTGATGTCGAGACGCGTCTGGGCAGTCTGTCCCTGCGTCTGAGTGCGTCAGTTGGTCAGCGCCGTGTGAATCAGGATCAGGGGGCTGGCTCGACTGTGATGACGGATCATGAAATCGTGCAGACTCCCTGGACTGAGATTGATGACGTTTTCTATGAAGCACGCGGTACGTCATGGGCGCTGCTGCATCTGCTGAAGGCGGTGGAAGTCGATTTCCATGACATTCTGGAAAAGAAAAACGCACTGGTAGGCCTGCGTCACATTATCCGTGAACTGGAAGGCACCCAGACCGCACTCTGGTCGCCGGTGATTCTCAATGGCAGTGGTTTCGGTATTTTCGCTAACCACTCTCTGGTCATGGCGTCCTACATCTCACGTGCTAACGCTGCGATTCTCGATCTGCGCGAGCTGCTGGCTCAGGGCTGATCCTCTCTGGCGGGGGCATCCGGCCCCCGCTTACCATCCGGTTACTTTCTGAAACACTGAATACCGCGAATTCCCCCTCAGATTTACATTGCCCCATCTATACTCTGGAGATTAACCGGAGTAACAATAATGACCAGAAAGTCAGTTTTCTCAGCTGTGGTCTGATATGAAAAAAATAATAATAATAACGCTGGCATCTGTGATATTGCTCTCGGCCTGTGGTAAGGGTGGCTCCGGTGGTGGTACCGGGCCTGAACCTGTCACCCCTCCGGTGAATGGCGGTGGTGAAACCCCGGAACAGCCCACCGGCCCGACTGCGCTGGATAATGAACTGTCGGCTCTGATTCTCAGCATCGGTTTTGACCCGTCTGAGCTGGAGCAGCGTGATCTGCCTGCGGTGGATGACCCCGTCGTTCTGCTGGGCAAAGAATTATTTTTCTCCCGCTCCCTCAGCTTTGCCGATGATGTGGCCTGCGCCAGTTGTCACGACCCGCGTCTGGCAGGTACCGATAACCTGAGTCTGCCGGTGGGTGTGGGTGCCCATGACGAGATGATTGTCGGCCCGGGACGCCGTCATGACGGTAACTTCTATATTGATCCCAAAGCGGATTCCGGCCCGAACGTTGGCCGCAACAGCCCGACTACCTTTAATATCGCTTTTTATGACAAGGCCATGTTCTGGGACGGTCGCGTTGAAACGGTCAGTCTGACGCCGGATGGCAGCTCTTACGTGTCTGCCGATTCCGGCTTGCCGAACGGCGCGGGCGCACTGATCCGCACACCAGACAGCTATTCCAACAGCCCGGATAAAAACTCGGGTGCAAACCTGACAGCCGCACAGGCACGCTTCCCGGTGACGGCGGTGACTGAAATGCGCGGCTTCTCTTCGGCAGCGGGTCAGACTAACCAGCAGGTGCGCAATAATCTGGCGCAGAAGCTGATTGACCGCCGTTGGGAATCTGCTTTCCGTGACGCCTTCAATGACTATGTGACTGACACGGATACGCTGGTCAGTTACGACAACATTGCCTTCGCACTGGCTGAGTACCAGCGCTCTCAGGTTGCACTGGATAACCCCTTCTTTGCCTATCTGAACGGTGACCTGACGGCGATTTCCCAATCCGCTGTAGCCGGTGCCATCCGCTTTTTCGATGTGACTCAGGGCGGTTGTGTGAAATGCCATTCCGGCCCGCATTTCAGTAATGAAGAATTCTACGCCCTGGCGACACCACAGATCGGCCGCGGCAAAAACGCCTTCCGTCAGGACTACGGCCGCTACAACGTCACCCGGGCAACATTTAACCGCCATGCTTTCCGCACTCCGAGTCTGCTGAATTCTGAGCTGACTCATCCGTACATGCACGCGGGCACCCTGACCACGCTCAGGCAGGCTGTGGCCTGGCACTTTTCGCCAACGGTGTCACTGGCGGATTACGATTATGGCCTGCAACAGCTGCCGCAGTACGCCGGTCTGGATACCAATACCAGCCCGTACGAACCACTCACGGAAAGCATCAGCAACTCCTACGTGGCACAGTCGCGCAGCCGTCTGTACGAGGACGATTACCGCCTGATCTCCGCCACTGATCAGGCCATCGATGATTACGTTGAGTTCCTGAAAACACTGACCTCGGACTGTCTGCAGAGCGCTGCCTGTGTTGCCCGCTGGATGCCGGACCCAACACGCCGCAGCCCTGACGGTATGCGTCTTGATCCGATCCTGAGTGTGTTTGATAACTCCGCTGTGTTTGCCGTGTATCCACCGGACCCGTCAGAAAGTGCGGCGGCGTCGTTCCCGGATCTGTCTGCCATTCCGGAATATCCGGTAGGCGTCTGCCGTGCTTCTGGCATTGCAGCCCCGGATGAAACCGGTGTGACACGGGGCTTCAGTGCTGCAACGGCGCCGGCGTTTGAGCGCCAGCTGGGTTATGCCTGGTTTGCCAACCAGCGTCTGTATGTGGATTCTGTGCTGATGAGCGGATCGGTGGCGGCTGCCGACATCGACGGTGACTGCGATATTGATCTGATCGTGGGCAGCGGTTATCCGCAGGGTATCCGCGTGTTCCTGAACACCAATGGTGTGTTCAGCGCATCACCGGATAATTACGGCCTGAATGATCAGGTGACGGATCTGGCCGCATTTTCACTGGCGGATGTGAACGGTGATGGCTGGCCGGACCTGTTCGCCGGTCACATCATGACGGAAGATGCCCGGCTGTGGCTGAATAATGGCGAAGGTGCCTTTATTCCGGTAACCGAGTTCGGTTTCTCTTCCGTGCGTATGACGCACAATGCTGCATTCGCTGACGTGGATGACGATGGCGATCTGGATCTGTTCACCGCGAACTGGTCGGTACAGAATACTTTCGAAGAGCCGCACCTGTGGCTGAACGATGGCCGTGGCTATTTCAGTGCCGATGACGATACCGGTATTGAAGGCACGTTTGGTGAGCGCGATTTCACCATGACGCCGAACTTTGCTGACATGAACGATGATGGCCATGCCGATATTCTCAGTGCGGCAGATTTCCTCACCGCGCAGGTGTATCAGGGACACGGTGACAGTCAGTTCTCCAATGCTACGGATATCAATGTGATCACCGATGAAAACGCCATGGGCGCGGCTCTGGGCGATTACGATAACGACGGAGATCTCGACTGGTTTGTCAGCAACATTTATGACGCTGAGGTCATGAGTGGCCGCGAATCAGAAACCGAGGGCAACTGGGGCCCTACCGGCAACCGTCTGTACCGCAATGACTCGTTACCGGCGGATGATATTGTTCTCACCGACGTGACAGATGATGCCGGTGTGCGTGACGGCGCCTGGGCCTGGGGTGTGTGTTTCAAAGACTTCAATAACGATGGCTGGCTGGATCTGTTCCAGGTCAATGGTTATGGCTTTGCCGACGGTGACTTCCAGTCCCCTCTGTTTGACCTGCTGGATGGCATGGGTATGACCAGCATGCTGGGTATTCTGGACCGGGGTTATGAATCCTCGACGGATCTGCTGGATGCTATCTATGCCGAATACTCTGACTACAGCCACATCGATGACCTGCTGGATCATGAATACTCCTCTGAATCTGAGTTCCGGGCGGCGGTAGAAAACCTGTACGCCGGGGCCGAAATGATCCGCCTGACCGATTCGGTTTACCGCGAATTCCGCAGTAAACCTGCCCGCCTGTTCATGAACAATCAGGACGGTACGTTCAGCGAGAAGGCGACGATGCATGGCATTGCTGACCGCAATGAAGGCCGTGGCATTGTCTGTAACGACTTTGATCGTGATGGTGACATCGATATCCTGATTCTGAATCACACGGGTGCGCCGTCTTATTACGAGAACCATTTCCGCCAGCAGGGCAGGGATGATGATCATTTCCTCAACATCCGTCTGCAGGGTAAAGAAGGCAACCGTCCGGCCTACGGAGCTAAAGTGAGCGTCACCAGTGCGTCACTGAATCAGTACCGTGAGATGCGGTTTGAAAATAACTACAACTCCAACAACGCACCTGAACTGCACTTTGGTCTCGGCACAGATCAGCAGGTCACACGGATACGCGTAGAGTGGCCTGACGGACAGGTCAGTACGCTGAATAATGTCAGTGCTGACCAGTTTCTGGTGATTGAGCACCCGTCCATCGTGCACTGAGCCTGTAACAGAACTGTCATTAATCCGTAGTAATTTCGCCCCTGAACTTTCCGGGGTGCGTGCTGTACCCCGGCGTCTTAACCACCGGGGGAATCATGCACTTTTCCACACGACTTTTTCTTTCTCTGGCGCTGCTGCTGACGGGCTTGCCGTCGGCAATGGCTGCCACCACTGTGGTCTATATCAGCGGGGATGATACAGACGGCATCGCTGTAGAAATCGGCGATAAAAAGCAGCTGGTCAATCAGGCCGGCTTCGCTATTTTTGATCTGGATCCGGGCAGCTACGACGCTGTATTTACTCAGTTTGCCGAATGGATCGGTGAAACGCCGCTGACCATTGAAGCCGCCGATACCGACAAAGACATCTTTGTAGAAATGCTCGGTGGTGAAGCGGTGGCGGAAGTCCGCCCGGCAGACAAAACCGCGACCGGTGTGGTCAGTGGTCGTCTGATCTCCCGTGAAACCGGCGGCCCGGTTGCCGGTGCCCGTGTGGGTGTGGTCGACAGCGACATCGGTGTGATGTCGGACGACGACGGCGCCTTCGAACTGGAACTGCCACGCGGTAAATACGACCTGAAAGTGGCTGATCCGAACTACAACCGCAAAGAAATCCGCGGTGTGTACAGCCTGCCGGGCGTGCCTATTTCTCTTGATATCGACCTCAGCCTGGCCGGCAGTGGTGTGATTGAAGAAGTTGTTGCTGTGGGTACTTACATCCCGGCAACGTCTACCGCTCAGGAACGTGATGCGTCTGCTGTTCTTGATTCCATCGGTGCTGAGCAGATGTCCCGCTTTGGCGACTCCAGCGCTGCATCGGCTCTGACCCGTGTGGCCGGTGTGTCTGTGGTGGGTGGCCAGTACGCCGTTGTGCGTGGCATGGCAGGCCGTTATATCTCTTCCACGCTGAATGGCAGCCTGATGCCAAGTACTGACCCGATGAAGCGCGACGTGCCACTGGATCTGTTCCCGGCCAGCGTACTCGGCGGTATCGACATTCAGAAAGCCTTCACGCCAGATCTGCCGGGCGACTCTACCGGTGGTGCTATCCGTATGACCACCAAAGGTCTGCCGGATGACGGTTCCGGTTCAAAAATCACCGCAACCCTGGGTATGAACAGCCGTACCACCTTCAGCGACATCAATGGCTATGAAGGCGGCAGCACCGACTTCCTCGGCTTTGATGACGGCACCCGCGAAATGCCGACCTACGCTGATGATCTGACTGACGGCGGCCGTGACAGCGTGAACTACTGTGCCAACACATCACTGTGTCTGACGCCGGAGCAGGGTGTTGAACTGAGCGAATCGTTTGAAAACATTTACAACGTCAGCCAGGTTCAGGCGAAACCGGAAAAAGGTTTTTCTGTGTCCACCGGCAACCTGTATGACTCAGGTTTCGGTAATTATTTTGCCTTCCAGTACAAAGACAAGTGGTCTGCCCGTCATGATGCGCAGATTGACGATGCCGTTACCGTCGGCAGCTACGAGCGTACCAAGCGTAATATCGATGTCACCGGTTATATGGCCATCGGTAAAGACGCGGATAACTGGTCGGTTCTGAGTAAAACCATTCTGCTGCGCAAAACCGACAACACCATTAAAACCTCCAGCGTGTTCGACGATTCCAAAGATCAGGATAACGATACCATCCTGCTGCAGTGGGTTGAGCGTCAGTATGTTGGTCAGCAATTTTCCGGTGATTTTTTCTGGAATACCGGCAGTGTTGAGCACACCCTTGAATGGCGTGCAGGTATTGCCCAGACCGGCCGTTACGAGCCTGACCGTCGTCAGTATTCCTTTATTAACGGCAACATCCTGCCGGGTTCACTCGAACGTCGTTTCTCTGACCTGACGGAAACCGCACTGGATTTCGGACTGGATTACAAACTGGAATGGATGATTGACGACTCTTTCTACGCGCGTCTGAAAACCGGTCTGATGGCCAACAATAAAGACCGTGATGTTGAGCTTGGCCGTTTCGGTATCCTGACGCTGAATTCAGGTGCTGATCAGACGGGTTCACTGGAAGAAATTCTCAGCGATCAGGCATTTGAAAACGGTGATTATGCCGTCACTACCCGTACCGCTGACACCGATAATTATTCCGCCAAAGACGAAATGCTGGCTGCTTATCTGACCGGTGAACTGGAATATTACGACTACACCCTGATTGCCGGTGCCCGCGTGGAAGATGCCACTCAGTCGCTGGAATATCCGGATGCACCGTCTGCGGATAACGAACTGGAATCCAATAAAGTTCTGCCTATGATCGGTGCCGTATGGCGTGCCACGGAAGAACTGCAGTTCCGTGCCAGCATGAGCCAGACCATTTCCCGTCCGGGCCTGACTGAACGTTCTGAATCGGCCCAGTACGATCCGGATACAGACGATCTGATCCGTGGTAATCCGGACCTGGTTATTTCCGACATTACCAACCTCGACCTGCGTGCGGAATATTATTTCTCCGATGACGAAAGCATCACTCTGGCGCTGTTCAATAAAACCGTGGACGCCCCGATTGAACGTACCGTTATTGAAGGTGATGGTTCTGCTGTTGATGGCTTTACCTACCAGAACGAAGACACAGCAACTCTCTCTGGTGTGGAACTGGATTTCCGTAAAAACACCTTTGAAGGTGACAGTTTCTCCACCTTTGTCGGCGGTAACCTGTCGTATATCGACTCCGAAGTTACCCTCAGTGCCAACAGTGCAAAACTCGAAGGTATTGAGACCCGCCAATTGCAGGGACAGTCTGAAATTCTCGGGAATTTACAGCTCGGCTTTGACCATTACCCGACCGGTCAGTCTCTGACATTGCTGATTAATTACTACGACGACCGTATTTATGCGGTGAGCCGTGGTGCCTTCGGACTGGAGATGGAAGACGGCCGTACCACCTTTGATCTGGTCTATCAGTACGACGTGAATGAGAACCTGAAAATTAAAGCGAAGGCGAAAAATCTGACCGACGCGAAAGTCTCTTATTCCCGCGATGACCGCGAGATTGAAAGCTATTACGAAGGCACGGATTACACCGCGTCTGTTGAGTATATGTTCTGATAAAAAAGTTTAACGGTGCAGAGAGCTGTAACTTTAGTGTCATCTTTCTGGTTAACAATCTGCACCGAATTTCCACATTACACAGAGGAATTACCATGGAAATCAAAAAGCATTATTTAGCAGTTGCCATCGCTTCAGCCACTCTGGTTGGCTGTGGTGGTTCAAGCAGCAGTGGCGGCGGTAGCGATACTCCGGAAACTCCTGAGCTGCCTTCATTCGTAAGCTGTGACGGTGACGTTTGTACTCTGAGCGGTACCATCAACGACGACTACACTCTGACTGCCGATACCACCTGGATCCTGAGCGGTTTCGTAAAAGTTGGTCTGGGTAACGGTGGCGTTTCCAGCGCGGCTGACGTACAGGCTCTGAAAGATGACGGTGCAACTCTGACCATCGAACCAGGCACTCACGTACGTGCCCTGAACGACGGTGTGCTGCTGGTTACCCGTGGTTCCAAACTGATGGCAGAAGGTACTGCCGAAGCACCGATCACCTTCAGCTCTTATCAGGATGATGACTTTGACGGCATGGGTGAATGGGGTGGTGTGATCGTACAGGGCTTTGCTCCTCAGTACGGTGCAGGTAACACTGGCGCCTGTTTCGACGGCAACACTGACGAAGTCTGTAACGTTGTTGGTGAAGGCGGTACTGGTGTAGGTTTCTACGGTGGTAACGAACCGGCTGACAACAGCGGTGTGATCAAATACGTCCGTATCGCCGAAGGCGGTAAAGTGGCTGGTCCTAACAACGAAATCAACGGTCTGACCCTGCAGGGTGTTGGTCACGGTACTGAGATCGACTACGTTCAGATCCACAACAACCTGGACGACGGTATCGAGTGGTTCGGTGGTACTGTTAACGTGACTCACGCTGTACTGACCGGTAACGACGATGACGATATCGACTTCGACACCGGCTACAAAGGCAACATCCAGTTCGCTATCGTACGTAAGAATCCTGATGCCACTGCGCCTCAGGGCAGCAACGACCCACGCGGTATCGAAGCTAACTCTTCTGACGACGAGTACGTTCCACAGACTGAAGGTGCGGTTGCTAACGTCACCATCATCGGTTCTGCAGTGAACAAAGCCGAAAACAGCAACGGCGATGGCCTGCAGCCTGGCATGCGTCTGCGTGGTTCTCTGACCACCCGCATCTACAACACTGCGGTTGTTAACTTTGATGACTGTGTCCGTGTTGATGACTCTGACACTGACGGCGACGACACTGTTGACGATTTCTCCGACGTCACTCTGGTTAACGTGATCGGCGCTTGTGATGACAAGTTCTACGCCAAGCGTGATGCCGACGTTGAGAACGGTACAGTGGGTATGGAAAGCGCCATCACTCTGGACTCTGCGGTTGCGATCACCAACGATTTCGCTGCAGACCTGAGCGCTGTGTCTTTCTCTGCTGTTGCTAACGGTTCAGGCTTCGCCTTCGAAGCAACCGATTACATCGGTGCGGTTGAGCCAGGTACTGCTGCTGTTGACGCATGGTGGGCTGGCTGGGTCATCGACGGTTCTCTGGACGACGTAGCTGAAACGTTCAGCGGTAACGTTCAGTAAGATCTGTCAGATTATCTGACCTCATAAAACGGCACCTTAGGGTGCCGTTTTTTTTATTCCTGCCAGCCTTGTATCGGCTGCCGGGAAAGACAGGCCGGATGAAATATTTCCTTCATATTTCCTTCATCTCTGTCACAAAAATGTCATCTCTTCTCCGTATCCTCATCGCCTGAAAAGAACACCCTTGAACGGCACATTTACGTCAGGAATTTATTATGGCTATCAGAAAACGCCTGCTGAGTGCGATGGCACTCACCACCCTCGGGCTGACCACTTCCCTCGCTTTTGCCGCATCGCTGAACGATGCCGTCGACGAAGGTGTGGAGCGGGTAGAAAAAGCCCAGTCGTCACAGAAAAAAATTGATTCTCTGGATAAGGATATTCAGTCAGCTGAACGCGATTACCGCGCACTGATGAAAGAAATCGAAGGTCTGAATGTGTATATCGAACAGCTGGACAACCAGCTGAATGCACAGAACAAAGAACTGGCCGGTATTGAAAACAGCATGGAACAGGCGTCACTCGTTGAGCGCCAGATCATGCCACTGATGCTGCGCATGATTGATGCGTACGAACTGTTCGTTAAAGCCGACGTGCCGTACAAAAAAGAAGAGCGTATGGCCAGCGTCGAAAAACTGCAGGCGCTGATGGGCCGCTCTGATGTCACGGTTGCTGAGAAATACCGCAAAGTGATGGAAGCCTTCCAGAACGAAATGGAAGCAGGCCGCACCATCGATTCTTACCGTGGAACTCTGGCTGCCAGTTCCGGCGGTGCCGCGGAACGTGAAGTCGACTTCCTGCGTATCGGCCGCATTGCGCTGATGTATCAGTCACTGGACGGTGAAGAACTGGGCATCTGGAATAAAGCTGCCAACAGCTGGGAACCTCTGGACCCGGCCTACAAAAGCAAGGTCATTGCCGGTATCCGTATCGCCCGTGAACAGGCCGCACCTGATCTGATTAAAGTCCCTGTCTCTGCTCCTCAGGAGGCCAAATAATGAAATTCCGTCAACTGATCTGCTCCGTCGTTCTGGCGGCTGCACTGCCACTGACTGCTGTGGCTGAAACCACTGATCTCGACAGCCTGCTGTCTCTGGTAAAACAGGGTCAGGCGCGTGATAACAAAGAATTCAACCAGCGTCTGGCCGAATTCAACAGCTCCAGAGCACAGCAGGAACAACTGCTGAAAGACGCTCAGGCAGAGCGTGCCCGTCTGGAAGCTCTGAGCGCCCAGAAAGAAGAAACCTTCCGTACCAATGAGCAGGCACTGGCCGACGCACAGGAGCGTCTGACCGAGCGTCTGGGCGCTCTGAAAGAACTCTTCGGTGTGCTGCAGCAGGTGGCTGGTGACACCAAGTCGGTATTCGAAGGCTCTGTCATCAGCTCGCAGCTGCCGGGCCGTGATGAGTTCCTCACCGACCTGATCCGTGTGGCGGGTGCGACGTCAGAACTGCCGTCGATCGAGCAGCTGGAACAGCTGTGGTTCGAAATTCAGCGCGAAGCCACCTACAGCGGTGACGTGACTCAGTACATGGCGGATGTGGTGATGCCAAACGGCGAAACCACTCAGAAAGACGTGACCCGTGTGGGTGCATTCAACGCCGTGGCTAATGGCCTTTACCTGAACTGGGATCTGGAAACCGGACGTCTGGTTGAACTGGATAAGCAGCCTTCCGGCCGTTACACCAGCGCCATTGCTGATCTGGAATCCGCGACCGGCAACAGCATGACCGGCTTCTGGGTTGACCCGTCCAAAGGTCAGCTGCTCACTATCCTGGGGCAGACTCCGGAACTGGGTGACCGTGTACAGCAGGGTGGCGAAGTAGGTTACATCATCCTCGCTCTGGCGGTGATCGGTATCCTGCTGGCGGTATGGCGCATCATCGTGCTGCTGGGCGAGAAAGCCAGAGTCATGAAGCAGATGAAGTCTGATACAGCGGATGAAGGCAACTCTCTGGGCCGCGTGATGGCGGTCTATAACGCCAACAAAGGCAGTGACACTGAAACTCTGGAACTGCACCTGGGTGAAGCCATTGCCGCTGAAATTCCGAAACTGACCCGTGGTATCGGCTGGATCAAGATCATCTCTGTGGTGGCGCCTCTGCTGGGTCTGCTGGGTACCGTGACCGGTATGATCGACGTGTTCGAAACCATGTCTCTGTTCGGTACCGGTGATCCGAAACTGATGGCCGGTGGTATTTCCCAGGCACTGATCACCACGGTACTGGGTCTGGTAGCGGCGATCCCGTGTGTGTTCCTGCACACCCTGACCAACAACGTCAGCCGCTCTCTGATCATGATTCTGGAAGAACGCGCTACCGGTATTCTGGCGCGTCAGTCTGAACTCAAAGAAGCTGCCTGATCATGTACGAGTTATTCGAACCCGTTTATCTGTTCATGGAGAGGGGGGGGCCCGTCCTTAACCTCATCTTCCTGCTGATTTTCTTTCTCTGGCTGTTTGTGCTGGAACGGGTTGCCTACTTCGCCTTCTTTCACAAAAGTGAGCTGAAGGACGCAGTCAACGAATGGGAAGGGCGCAAAGAGCGCGCTTCCTGGTCAGCGCACCAGATCCGTCATGATCTGGTGACCCGCCTGACCAGTGGCCTCGACAGCAATATGAGCACCATCAAGATGCTCATTGGTCTGGCGCCGCTGTTCGGTCTGCTCGGCACCGTGTACGGCATGATCAGCGTGTTTGATGTGATGGCCTTTCAGGGCACCGGCAGTCCGAAAGCGATGGCCTCCGGTATCTCTCAGGCAACCATTCCGACTATGGCCGGGATGGTGGGTGCGATCACCGGTGTGTTCGCCCAGTCACTGCTCGACCGTTACATCAAGCGTGAAAAAATCCGTGTTGAAGATCGTCTGACCTTCGACCACTAATTTGTGAGAACCCCATTATGAGACGCAGTTTTTCCAGCTCACACCAGACCGAAGCCGAAGGTGAAATCGACATCACCCCGATGCTGGACGTGGTTTTTATCATGCTCATCTTCTTTATCGTGACGGCTTCATTCGTGAAGGAATCCGGTATTGAAGTGAACCGTCCGGACGCCAGCACGGCCCAGGCCAAGCCGCGCGCCAACATCCTCATTGCGGTTAACGCAGCGGATGAAATCTGGATCAACAAACGCCGTGTGGACGTCAGCCAGGTGCGCGCCAACATCGAGCGTCTGCACGCTGAAAACCCACAGGGTACTGTGGTGATTCAGGCGGATGAAGAGTCCAACACCAAAGCCGTTGTGGCGGTGATGGATGCGGCCCGTGCAGCCGGTGTGTACGACGTTTCACTGTCGACAGAGGCCAAGTGATATGCCGATGCTGACCCGACTGGGCGGTGCATTCATCCTCGCGCTGGCGGCCACCATCGCTGTGTTCTGGGTGATGCAGAGCCTGATTCACAGCGGCGGATCAGTGCTCAAGCCGGAAGATTACGGCCGTATTCACAGCTTTGTGATGAACAAGCAGGACGATGATGTTCAGACCAAAGACCGTCAGCCGAAAAAGCCGCCGGTAGCCCCGAAAGAGCCACCTAAGCCGGATATGGTCAAGCCGGAGCTGATGTCCTCAAACTCATCGGATCTGTCCGTTGGCGCGCTGGATTTCGCCACAGATCTGGCACTGGACGCCGGTCTCGCCGGGGCCGGTGGTGACGGTGAGATGATGCCCATCGTGAAAGTCGCCCCGACCTATCCGCGCCGGGCTGCCCAGCGGGGGATCGAAGGCTATGTCGTCGTCGAGTTTACGGTTTCTTCGCTCGGCACTGTGATTGACCCTGTGGTGATCGAAGCGGAACCACCGGGCATGTTCGACAGCGCGGCGATTGATGCGGTGAAGAAGTTCAAATACAAGCCGCAGATGTCCGATGGCAAAGCGGTGGATGTGCCGGGTGTACGTAACATCATCCGTTTTGAACTTGAAAAATAAGTGAGAGGCCGGAGGTAACGCTATGAAAAAAATCCTAATTGCACTGGTTCTGGTAACCGCCTTTGGTGCCCATCCCGGCAAAATTTCTCTGGTGCCTGCAGCGGCCGCGGAAGAAGACGCCGGTTCGTCGCGGGTACGTCGCACTCAGACCATGCGTCCGGAGATTTATAAAAAGCTCGAAGAAGCCCGTGATGTGGCGGATAACGGTGACACGGCCGGAGCCCTGGAGCTGCTGCAGAAGCTGGAGAGCCGCAAGCGTAACTCCTATGAAACGGCGATGACGCACAGTATCTACGCCTACGTGTATTCGATGGCAGAGCGCTATGACGACGCCACGCGTGAGTATGAAACCATTCTGGGAATTGCTCAGGCACCGGACAGTCTGCGTCAGACCACCCGTTTCACGCTGGCTCAGCTTTACATGATGCAGGAGAAATACAGCGACGCTCTGAAGACGCTGAACACCTGGATGGAGAGTTCAGAGAAAGCCGGTGCGGACTCCTACGTTCTGCGGGCTCAGATTGAGTATCAGATGGAGGCCTTCCCTGCCTCGCTGAAGGATATTCAGACTGCACTGAACCTGCGCCGTCAGGCTGGCAGTGTGCCTCAGGAAAACTGGCTGCTGCTGGAGCGTGCGGCCTTATTCCAGATGAAAGACTATAAAGGTCTGGCACAGAATCTGGAAGCGCTGGTGGCTAATTATCCGAAGTCAGAATACTGGGTGCAGCTGGCGGCTGTGTATAACGAACTGGGCGCACCGAAAAAAGAACTGGCTACGCTGGAAACCGCGTACGACCAGAAAATGCTGACCAAGGAAAACGAGCTGATCAACTACGCACAGGCATTGCTGGGTATGGATATTCCTTACAAGGCCGGACAGGTTCTGAGCAAAGGCATGAAAGATGGCGTTGTTGAAGAATCCGCGCGTAATCTGTCCCTGCTGGGCGATGCCTGGATGCTGGCCAAGGAATACGACAGCGCCATCGTAGCTATGACCAAAGCGGCGCAGGAATCCGGCAAGGGTCTCGACTACTTCAAGCTGGCGCAGATTTATACCCAGCGTCAGGAGTGGACCCAGGCTCTCGATTTTGCTGATAAAGCGCTGGATTCCGGCGATCTGAAACTGCCGTCGCAGGCTCTGATCATCAAAGGTCTGGCGCAGTTTAATCTGGACCGTCTGGAGTCGGCGGCAGCAACCTTCTTCCAGGCCGGGCGTTACCCGGAAGCGGAGAAAACCGCTCACCAGTGGCAGGACTTTATCGAAAGCGAACAGCAGCGTCGTGAGTACATTGCCGCAGCCAGTGATAACTGATTCATTCTGCAGGTCATAAAAAAACCGGGTCTGGTAACAGATCCGGCTTTTTTTATGGGCGTGAGGTGGCGCGTTTATTTACGCTTTTCAGTCCAGGCCCAGGTCATGTTGGCGCTCACTGATTCCGTACCGGTTTCATCGGACAGGGTGCATGGCACCAGCACTTCGCCTTTGGGTTCGTCAATCATCCGCTGACGTTCCGCCGCGCTTAAGGTGGCCGTTGCCGTCAGCGTGCCTTTGGTGCGCTTCAGATAGTTCAGTTCCATGGTCTTGATGACCAGAACCTTGTTGTCCGGCACGTTCATGGCAGCGACAAACCCGGTCGCTGATTCAGCCGCCAGCGCCATGGCAGCGGCGTGCAGGGTGCCAATGTGATTCCCCACTTTACGGCGGTAGCGGATGGTGACGGTGCAGGTTTCCGGTGTCAGTACCTCAAAACGCACCCCCGACGTTCCGGCATAAGGAATGATTTTACCCAGCATGAAAGAGCGGGCTCCGGCGCGCCAGCCCGCGGGCAGCAGGTCGACTTTGGCCATGGTTTTGCTGAGTTTATTGGGCTTGCTCATCATACTCTCCGTTGTCGTGGTGGGAGGATTGTAAATGACTGGAGAGCAGGAACACATCCTCAATTGCCCTGTCGAGTTCATCTGCCTGAATCCGGTAACCGGGCTGGCACACCAGCAGCCAGCCATCCGACCATTCCACATGTAGGCCCGGATGATTCAGTAACCAGCCGATCACATCCGGCAGGAACCAGCGGCGCATGCGGTGTCGGCTGTCGCTGAAACAGCACCAGCCCGCCAGCCTGCGGGGCAGGTCCTTATCCGTCAGGCGTTGCAGGCGGTCGCCATAGGTGGGGGTGAAGCTGTCTTCGTTCAGCCAGGGGCGGCGGCTGATACACAGGCGCCCCTCAAGGGCTACCGGACAGTGCAGCAGCAGGACGGTGGTTTCTTCAACGCCATTCCGGGTCAGCGTGCTGCAGTCAAAGACAGACAGGCTGTCGTCCTGATCAATCCAGTGGCGGCCTGACGCGGAGGCCGCACAGGCAAGGCTGCGGAACTGGCGGAACCTGAGCTCACGGCTGAAGGGCTGGCGCGGGCTGTAACGCCAGCGGTGATTGAGGGCAAAATCCTGTAACTGCCGGGCACGTTCGGTTCTGGCCCGGCTGAGGAACCACAGGCACAGGCCTGCGCTGAGGCAGAAGAAGCAGGTCAGGAGAAAGGTCAGCATCTCCTGATAGTACAGATTCTGAGCGGATCAGGAAGCGCTGAATACCGCTTTGGTCGCTTCGATTTCCTCACACAGGGCTTCATCCATGATGACGTCGTTGTCGGTTTCCAGCCCTAAACGACGGAAAGCCCCGATTTCGGCCCGGTTGACCGAGGCCAGCGGATGTTCTGTGCCGGCATAGCTTTCGATGACGGTGACCTGCACCAGATCAGTCAGATCCGCTTCTTCCGGCTGGCGTTTCAGATCCAGATATTCACGCGGTACGTTAACCAGCTCAGCTGGCAGCCCCCAGCTTTTGAGAAGGTAGGAGCCCAGTGAGGCATGCAGCTTATCCATCACATAATCCAGTGATACACCGTCCTGCAGCAGCTGGCCGTTGTTTTCGGCGTACGACAACAACGGCAGTTTGCCGATCTGGTGAATCAGACCGGCCAGTAATGCCTGATCCGGCGGCAGGCTCGAGAAATGCCGTGCCAGTACCTGCGCCGCCGCAGCGATGGCTACCGACTGACTCCAGCAATCGTGCATGCGCTGATCGATCTGATCATTGGTGGCCTGAAACAGCTGCTGCATGGAGAGGCTGACGACCAGCGTGGCGGTGTAATCAATCCCCAGCCGCGAAATCGCCGTGTTGAGGTCGGTGATAGGTACCGGGCTGCGCACCAGCGGGCTGTTGGCCACACGCAGCAGGCGGGCGCACATGGCCGGATCTTTGGTCAGGCAGTTGATGATGTCATCAATGGTGGCGTCCGGGTCTTCCGCGACATGGCGGATGCTCAGGGCAATTTCCGGAAGGGTGGGTAGTACCAGTTTATCGCTGCGCAGTTGCTGGCGGATGTCGTCCCTGACCTGTTTGACTAATTCCACGGACATAAGCCGGCTCCTGTAGTTGCCCGGCTGTGGTCGGATCCGGGATCAGTTTGCTTTTTCCTCAGTATAGAAGAGCTTTTCGAGCCTGATGTCGCAGTCGCCGATCCGGGCCTCCAGTTCAGCATCATCGGCACTGATCACAGCCAGACCGGTGCGGTCACAGGCAGCCGCCAGCTCACCGATGTTTTTGCCGTCGCGGCTGATGCCGGTCATCACGTCCGGCAGTGCATCATCGCTGTATACCTTGTAGAGGTGACGCTTGCTCTTGCCCAGATACTGCAGACGGGCGACCACTTCCTGCCCGGTGTAACAGCCTTTGGTAAAACTGATCCCGCCCTGGGTCTGCCAGCCAATGTACTGGGGCACCCAGGCATCCTGAGACGCCGGTGTAACCCAGACCCAACCGCTGGCAATGTCCTGGTTCTGCCATTCGGCTTCCGGCATCAGGGGGCCGGATAACCAGCCGGAGATGACCTGAGGTGAGTCCGTCCAGAGCTCCTCACGGCCATCCGGCCAGTTCAGCAGGATGCCGTCTTCCTGATTGGCTACGGCGCGCTGGTCGGAGTTCAGAGCGATACGTCCGAGCAGACTCAGGCCGGATTCCGCGAGCTGTGTTTTATAGAAGACGGCGTATTTTTTCAGGTGGTCGAGCAGGGGCTGCAGCTGCAGCGCTGGCAGTCGCAGCAGAAAGTCGTCGCCCTGGCGCACCACAATAAAGTTGGCGACCATGCGCCCTTTGGCACTGCAGCAGGCACCGGGTACCCAGGTGTCTTCCGTCAGCTTAGTGACGTCACAGGTCAGCTGGCCCTGCAGCAGGCGTTCACTGTCCGGACCTGAAATGCGCAGCACGGCAAATTCAGACAGCACTGTGGCTGCCGGGCGCTTGCCGTCATCACTGTGGGGCACGAAGCCGCCGGGGCCAATTTTTCCGAATTCGTCGTACATGTGGGTATCTTGTCTCTGTATTCAGGAAGTTCACCGGTTACCTGCGGCGATTTCCGGGTATAATTCACGCCACCGGAGGAATTACCTGTGACTGATATCGAAGCTAAACGCGCAGCCTGGCACAGCCGCCGTGGCATGCTGGAACTGGATGTATTACTGATGCCCTTCGCTGAGGAAGCCTATCCCGGCCTGAGCGCAGAGGACAAGGTGCGCTTCCGCCAACTGCTGGACTGCGAAGATCCTGATCTGTTTACCTGGTTTCTCGAGCACCGTGTGCCTGAAGACCCGGATCTGGCCCGTATGGTCAACCTGGTGCTGGAGCATGCGCAGAACCGCCGCTGAGTGGTCGCTGCAGCCATCACGGCGCCAGCGCAGCCTGAACCTTCTGTTCCTGCTGCTGGCCGCCGCCCTGATTATTCCCTTCTCAATACCGCTGGCACTGCTGGTTGCTGTCGCAGGTCTGCTGCTGATGGTGGTTGTATCACGCCCACCGGTTCCGGCACTGGGTGTTGGTAACGACGGCTGGTGGATCAGCTGGCGGGGTGAGCGCCGTTCCGTAGAGTGGCGCAGTGGCAGCCAGCGTCTGCCTGATCAGTTATATCTGGTATGGGGCTTCTGGCCCTGGCAGACCCTGCATATCAGGGCGGACAGCTGCCGCAGTGCGGATGATTTCCGGCGTCTGAAAGCAGCCTTGTACGGCAGCCAGTAAACGCCGGCCTTCAGATTTCGCCGAGTTCCTTGATGTACTTGGACGTCAGTACAATATCGAAAGCGCGGGGCAGGGCATCCGGATAATCGCGGCTGTAGTGCAGACCACGGCTTTCCTTGCGGCGCAGGGCTGAGCGGATGATGATGTCGGCGACGTCTACCAGATTCCTGAGCTCCAGCAGGTCATGGGTGACCTTATGATGGCTGTAGAATTCCTGAATTTCCTGACGCAGTAACTCGACTCTGTGTTTGGCCCGCAGCAGGCGCTTATTGGTGCGGACAATGCCCACGTAATCCCACATAAAACGACGCAGTTCATCCCAGTTGTGGGAGATCACCACGTCTTCATCTGAATCGGTCACCTGACTGGCATCCCAGCAGGGGACGGTTTCAACCTCTGCACTGAAGTCGGTGGTAGCCATGATGTGTTCAGCCGCCGCGCGGCCATACACCAGACATTCCAGCAGCGAATTGCTGGCCAGACGGTTGGCACCGTGCAGGCCGGTAGAGGCGGTTTCGCCGATGGCGTAAAGGCGGGCAATGTCGGTGCGGCCATTGTTGTCGGTAACCACGCCACCGCAGGTATAGTGCGCGGCCGGTACTACAGGAATGGGTTCCCGGGTCATGTCGATGCCGAGTTCCAGACAGCGTTCGTATATGGTCGGAAAGTGGCTGCGGATGAAGTCGGCCGGTTTGTGCGATATATCCAGATACAGGCAGTCGGCACCTAAGCGCTTCATCTCATGGTCAATGGCGCGGGCGACCACGTCGCGCGGGGCCAGTTCTTCACGTGAGTCAAAATGATGCATGAAGCGGCTGCCGTCCGGCAACAGCAGATGACCGCCTTCGCCTCGTACGGCCTCGGTGATCAGGAATGACTTGGCCTGCTGATGGTAGAGACAGGTCGGGTGGAACTGATTGAATTCCATATTGGCCACCCGGCAGCCGGCACGCCAAGCCATGGCAATGCCATCACCTGAGGTACCGTCCGGGTTGCTGGTATAGAGGTAAACCTTGCTGGCACCGCCGGTGGCGAGCACCGTAGCATGGGCGGTAATGGCTTCCACCTCACCACTGCGGTTGTTGAGGAAGTAACCGCCGATACAGGCCTGCCCCGTCATACCCAGCTTCTCGCGGGTGATCAGATCAATGGCAATGTAGTCCTGCAGCAGGGTCAGATTCGGACGTTCTTTGGCGCGCTTTACCAGTGTGTCCGAAATCGCCAGACCGGTGGCGTCGGCGGCATGAATGATACGTCGTACACTGTGACCGCCTTCACGCGTCATGTGCAGCTGGTCGCCGTTCTCCCGGGTAAAGGGCACGCCCTGATCAATCAGCCATTGCAGGGCTTCGGCGGAATGCTCAACGGTAAAGCGTACGGCCGCCTCATTGCAGAGGCCTGCTCCGGCGATCAGGGTGTCATTAACATGAGCTTCGGTGCTGTCTTCTTTATCCAGTACACCGGCCACACCGCCCTGAGCCCAGCGCGTGGAACCGGCGTCCAGGGTTTCCTTGCTGATGACGGCAATGCGGAGAGTGTCCGGCAGAGAGAGGGCAAGGGTCAGTCCGGCAGCACCGCTGCCGATGATCAGGACATCGTATACCTGAGTCTGTTTCATACGGATAAAACACCGGAAATAACTGTCAATCCCGGCACTATAAAGCCGCATTCAAAGAATTGAAACAATACCGGGAACCCTTCTGCAGGACGGCTATCGAAGGGCAATAAGTGATGAAGATCACGCTTCCGGGATGCAGAAATACGAATGATGATCATCCCGGTAAAAAATGTGGATATAGCCGGAACCCGCAAAGAAGCTGTTTGTCGAAGTGTCCATAAGTGTCACAAAGTGTCAGAATGGAGAACTAAGTCGCCTGAAACCCGCCTAACATTCCGTAACGTTCAACCGGAGGACAAGGTGTGACTAAATCAGCGATCGTTGCCAAAGGGCAAAAGCAGGACACAGGAATGCAAATGACAGATCAGCAGGCTTCAGATAATCAGTTGGTATCCAGGGTACAGAAGGGCGACCGCAGAGCATTTGATCTGCTGGTGCTCAAATACCAGCACCGGATTCTGTCATTGGTCGGGCGTTTCATTTCAGACTACGCTGAGGCGCAGGATGTGACTCAGGAGGCTTTCATCAAAGCCTACAAGGCACTGCCATCCTTCCGCGGCGACAGTGCATTTTATACCTGGATGTACCGCATTGCGGTGAATACGGCTAAGAACCATCTGATCAGCCGTGGCCGGAAGACGCCGACTCAGGACATTGATCTTGATGATGCTGAGTTCTTCACCGGCGAAGCCGCAATGAAAGAAACTGACACGCCGGACGGTCTGTTACAGCGTGATCAGCTCAGAGATGTGGTGTTTGACGCCATTGAGCAATTGCCGGATGAGTTGCGCCGGGCAGTAACCCTGCGTGAACTGGAAGGCATGAGCTATGAGGAAATTGCCGAGGCGATGGAGTGCCCGATCGGAACTGTCCGTTCCCGGATTTTCCGGGCCCGGGAAGCAATCGACAAGAAGATGCAGCCACTTATGGAGGCAACTGCTTGAAGCACAACAGGTGTTACGTATGAGAGACCGAATGAAAGAATCACTTTCCGCGCTCTGTGATGGTGAGTGCGATGAGCTGGAAGTACGCCGGGTTCTGAACCAGGTAGGTGCTAATCCTGTTCTGCGTGAGCAGTGGCAGAGATATCACCTGATTGGTGCCATGATGCGCGGTGAGCCGTCCAGCTCTGTTGATCTTCTCAAGGGCATTAATCAGGCGCTTGATGGAGAGCCTATGGATGAAGTGCCGGCCTCGTACCACCAGGTTGAAGCTGCCGTAAACAACGCGGCTCCGAAAAGTAATTTCAGTCAGTGGTTTGTTTCCGGCGCGGTTGCCGCATCTGTTACCCTGGCGGTTCTGGCGGCATTCCGGATGACAGCAACGGTTGATGGCGGCCTGACCCCGGCAGTTGCGGTTCAGAGCACGTCTGCTGCAGCGATGATGGCTGACAGCGGAACTCAGGTTGCTTCTGCGGATGAGTTACGTGAAGGCCAGGAAGCTCTGCAGCAGTACATTTTTGCCAGTCAGTCTCCAGCCAATGTGATGTCTGACACTCTGCTGAAGCAATCTTCTCCGTACGCCCGGGTGGCAAACTACGGTAAAGAAACCGAAGTCAGCCCGGAAAACTGAACGGGCGGACCGGCAGGTGATCAACAGGGAACTCGTCCGCGTAACCGAACGTGGTAAAGGTGGTATCTGGGTTGAAGGCGTTCAGCAGAGCGCCTGCAACAGCTGCAGTGCCAAAAGTGGCTGCGGTCAGCATTCCCTGAGTAAGCTCGGACGCCCTGTGCGGCTTTGGGTTGATACCCCTGAACAGTTTGAAATCGGCGAAATAGTTGAACTCACCCTGCCTCAGGGTTCTCTCGCGGCCAGCGCGGCCGCACTCTACGGACTCCCCCTTCTTGGTCTGATTGCCGGTGCTGTTGCCGGTCATCAGCTGTGGGGCGAGTCAGCTTCTGTATTTACTGCCCTTGTCGGTCTGGCAGTGGGGTTTCTCGCAGCACGCGTGTTGTCCTCCCGCTTCAGAGATGAATGGCAGCCCACCGTTTCAAGGGAAAGGCCTCCGCTTCTTTCCTGACGACATTTCCGGATTGGTTGATTCTGACTGGTTTTATGTGAGGTAAATAAATGAAACTGATGTTACGTGTGCTTGGCGCTGGTCTGCTGCTGCTCAGTATGACGGCCCGGGCAGAGCTTCCTGATTTCCGCGATCTGGTTAAAGAGACCTCTCCGGCGGTGGTGAATATCAGTTCCGTCCAGCATGTGCGTCAGAACAGCCGTTATCCGCAGCAGTATGGTGCACCGGATGACATGCCGGACATCTTCCGCCATTTCTTTGGTATTCCCTATGGTTCTCCGGATGGCAGGCCCGACGGTAACCGCGACCGCGCTTCGCTGGGTTCTGGCTTTATCGTGTCTGAGGATGGTTACATCCTCACCAACAACCATGTAGTAGAAGGTGCGGATGAAATTCTGGTGCGTCTGAATGACCGGCGCGAACTGGAAGCGACACTGGTGGGCTCAGACCCCAGCACGGACCTTGCGGTACTGAAAGTAAAAGCGGACCACCTGCCGACCGTTGAGCTGGGTGATTCTGACAAACTCGATGTTGGTGAATGGGTGGTTGCCATCGGTTCTCCGTTCGGTTTCGACTATTCAGTCACCGCCGGTATTGTCAGTGCACTCGGGCGCAGTCTGCCCAATGAAAACTATGTACCTTTCATTCAGACCGATGTCGCGATCAACCCCGGTAACTCCGGTGGGCCGCTGTTCAATCTGGATGGCCAGGTGGTCGGTATTAACTCCCAGATCTATACGCGTTCCGGTGGGTTTATGGGCGTTTCCTTTGCCATTCCCATCAACGTCGCCCTGAATGTGGCAGAGCAGCTGAAAACCACCGGCCGGGTCGACCGCGGCTGGCTGGGTGTGGTGATTCAGGAAGTCAGCAAGCCCTTGGCAGAATCGTTCGGGCTGGATAAAGCTGAAGGCGCTCTGGTGGTTCAGGTACTGGATGGCAGCCCGGCGGAGAAGGCGGGACTCGAGAGCGGTGACATCATTACCTCGGTCAATGGCAACCGTATTTCCTTGTCCTCCGATCTGCCGCATCAGATCGGACGCCTGTCCTCTGGCGACAAGGCAGAGCTGAAAATTGTCCGCAGCGGTAAAACCAAAACCATCAAGGTCACCATCGGCAATCTGCCGGACTCTCCGGATCAGGCAGGAGTGACGCCGCAGCAGGATGAAAAGACCAGCGACAGAACCGGTCTGGTCGTTCAGGAGCTGACCGAACGTCAGCGTCAGCAGTACGGTAACGGGGTTGTGGTGGCTGAAGTGGAACCCGGTGGCCCGGCGGCCCGCGCAGGCATCATCCCCGGCGATATCATCAGTATGATCGGGAGTCAGAGTATTCGCAGCATGGCTGACTTCCGCAGTGCGGTGAAGGATCTGCCTGAGGACCGCAGCGTCGCCATGCGCATTGTGCGTCGTGGGCAGGCGTCATTTATCCCCTTCAGTCTGTCAGACTGAACTCCGCAGACGCGCGTCATGATTCATGAAGCACCTTCTCGCCGGGTGCTTCATGGCCTTCAGCCGGTCATTCGGGTAAAATCCGCAGGTTTTTATAACCACTACGGATACCTTTTCTGTGAGCCAACTGGACCACATCCGCAACTTCTCCATCATCGCCCATATTGACCATGGTAAATCTACCCTGTCTGACCGCTTTATTCAGGTCTGTGGCGGCCTGTCTGACCGCGAAATGCAGGCGCAGGTACTGGATTCCATGGATATTGAGCGCGAGCGCGGAATCACCATTAAAGCTCAGAGCGTGACCCTGGATTACACCGCCCGCAATGGCGAGACCTACCAGCTGAACTTCATTGATACCCCCGGACACGTCGACTTCAGCTATGAAGTCAGCCGTTCTCTGTCTGCCTGTGAAGGCGCACTACTGGTAGTGGATGCCGCTCAGGGCGTGGAAGCCCAGTCTGTCGCCAACTGTTACACCGCGATTGAGCAGGGGCTGGAAGTGCGTCCGGTACTGAACAAGATGGACCTGCCCCAGGCCGATCCGGATAAGGTCGCCCAGGAAATTGAAGACATCATTGGCATCGATGCCACCGAAGCGGTGCGTTGCAGTGCCAAAAGCGGTCTTAACATTGAGGACGTGCTGGAAGATCTGGTGAAGAACATTCCACCGCCGGAAGGTGATCCGGAAGCGCCGCTGCAGGCACTGATCATCGACTCCTGGTTTGACTCCTATCTGGGTGTTGTGTCTCTGATCCGTGTGAAAAACGGTCGTATCCGCAAAGGCGATAAGGTGCGGATGAAGTTCACCGGCAAAGATCATATTGTCGACGGAATTGGTATCTTCACACCTAAGATGGAAGCGACTGGCGAACTGAACACCGGTGAAGTAGGTTATCTCGTCGCCAGCATCAAAGACATTCACGGTGCCCCTGTGGGCGATACCATCGTCAGCAGCAAGTTTCCGGATACGCCGGCCTTACCGGGTTTCCAGAAAGTGAAGCCGCAGGTATACGCGGGCCTGTTCCCGGTCAGTTCGGATGATTTTGAAGACTTCCGAGACGCGCTGGATAAACTCTCGCTGAACGATGCGTCGCTGTTTTTTGAACCGGAAAACTCCGATGCTCTGGGCTTCGGTTTCCGTTGTGGCTTCCTCGGTATGCTGCACATGGAAATTATTCAGGAACGTCTGGAGCGTGAATACGATCTCGACCTGATAACCACAGCACCGACGGTAATTTACGAAGTGGTGAACCGCAAAGGCGAAACCCTGAGTGTGGATAACCCGTCCAAACTGCCGGATGCCGGTTCGATTGAAGAAATGCGCGAGCCGATTGCTGAGTGTAATATTCTGGTACCACAGGATTATCTCGGTAACGTGATTTCGCTGTGTATTGAAAAGCGCGGTGTACAGGTTGATATGCAGTACACAGGCAGCCAGGTGTCGCTGAAGTACGAAATTCCCATGGCGGAAGTGGTCATGGATTTCTTCGACCGGCTGAAGTCCGTCAGTCGCGGTTTTGCCTCGCTTGACTATAGTTTTGTAAGATTTCAGGAAGCGCCACTGGTACGTCTTGATGTGCTGGTAAACGGTGAACGGGTGGATGCGCTGGCGGTGATTATGCACCGGGATAATGTCCGCCGCCGTGGTGCATCACTGACTGAAAAAATGAAAGAACTGATTCCGCGGCAGATGTTTGATGTAGCCATTCAGGCGGCCATCGGCAATCAGGTTGTGGCACGGACCACGGTCAAAGCCCTGCGTAAAAACGTGACGGCGAAATGTTATGGTGGTGACGTCAGCCGTAAGAAGAAACTGTTGCAGAAGCAGAAAGAAGGGAAAAAGCGCATGAAACAGATCGGCAGTGTGGAAATCCCACAGTCGGCGTTTCTTGCCGTACTTAAGGTGGATGACTGATGTTAAAGCAGACCAAAGGCATGTCACGGATTGGCTTTCTGTTGTTGCTGATGTTCGGGATTGTATTTGTCCGGGCCGTGATTGCCGTTGTGCCTGCATATTTCAGTTATATCGAGGTTGGTGTCATTCTGGATTCACTGGATGAAAACTCCAGAATTACCGCTTCCAGCCGTGCGTCCGATGTGAAAAATATCATCACTGAACGTCTGCGCTCAGACAACGTTCAGGCATCACAGGAAAACCTCAAAGTGAGTAAGTCCGGATCGGACTTCACAGTCACCTGGACCTATGAAACCCGGCGTGACTTTCTCGCTAATATCGATCTGGTACTCAATTTTGAACATTACGTCGTGGTTGGCCGGTGAATAACCCTCTGGAAAAACTGTCGGCGCGACTTGGCTATACCTTTGCAGACGACGCTCTGCTGACCCTGGCACTGACACATCGCAGTAAGTCCGCTAAAAATAATGAGCGGCTGGAATTTCTCGGCGACTCTATTCTGAATTTCACCATTGCTGAAGCGCTGTTTCATCAATTCCCGCAGGAAAAAGAAGGCGTCCTCAGCCGTCTCCGGGCCAGCCTGGTCAAAGGCGAAACCCTGGCGGAAGTTGCCCGGGATTTTGATCTGGGCGATTTTCTGCTGCTTGGTGGTGGGGAGCTGAAAAGTGGCGGGTTCCGCCGCGATTCCATTCTGGCCGATGCGGTTGAAGCCATTATTGGTGCGATTTATCTCGACTCTGGGATGACGACGGCACGTGAGCGTATTCTCGACTGGTACCGGCAGCGTCTGGAAGACATCACCACTGAGTCACTCAAGGACCCGAAAACCCGTCTGCAGGAGTACCAGCAGGGGCGCCGTTCAAAACTGCCGGATTATGAAGTGGTTAATACCGAAGGGCCGGATAACGAGCGGACCTTTACGGTTGAGTGCCGTATCCCTGAGCTGGATGACGCTGTGGTAGCGACGGGGCCGAACCGCCGTGTAGCAGAGCAGTCCGCTGCTTTATCCGCCCTTAAAATTCTGGGACTTGCTGAGGATCTGTCATGACCCGTACCGGATTCGTAGCCATCGTTGGCCGCCCGAATGTGGGTAAATCCACCCTGATGAATCACATTCTCGGGCAGAAATTATCCATTACCTCGCGTAAGCCACAGACCACCCGCCATCAGATTCTCGGTATTAAAACCGAAGACGACAAACAGATTATTTTTGTCGATACGCCGGGCATTCATAAAATCAGCGATAAAGCGATTAACCGCTATATGAACCGTGCGGCGACGACGGCGGTAAAAGACGTCGATCTGATCGTCATGATGGTCGACCGCATGCGCTGGACCGATGAAGATGAAATGGTGCTGCAGACCATCAAACAGCAGCGTGCACCGGTTATTCTGGTCGTCAACAAAATCGATTTCATCAAAGAAAAAGAAGAGCTGTTACCGTACCTGCAGCAGCTGAGTGAAAAGCATCATTTTGATCAGATTATTCCGCTCAGTGCTAAAACCGGCAGTAACCTTGAGCGTCTGGAGCAGCTGATCGACAGCTATCTCCCGGAGAGCCCGTATTTTTATCCGGAAGATCAGATCACCGACCGCAGTTCACGCTTTCTGGCGGCAGAACTGGTGCGCGAAAAAATCATGCGCCAGCTGGGTGATGAATTGCCGTATTCCATGACGGTAGAAATTGAAGAGTTTTCCCACGATGGCCGTCTCATTGAAATCAGCGCTCTGATTCTGGTGGAACGTTCATCCCAGAAACGCATCGTCATTGGCGAGAAAGGCACCCGCCTGAAGCAGATCGGGCAGGAAGCACGCAAAGATATGGAAGTTATGTTCGACTGCAAGGTCATGCTCAACCTCTGGGTTAAGGTCAAATCCAACTGGTCCGACGACGAGCGGGCTCTGCGCAGTCTCGGTTACGATGAGTAATCTCCGCAGGCAGGGATAAGCGACGCGTATGAGACGCTGGTTTCTGCTGTGTCGCCAGGCGGTGGGTGAACAGGATCACCTGCTCGATCTGTTCTGCGCTGAACAGGGTCTGGTACGGGTGCGGGTGTCCCCACCTGTGCTTACCCCTGACCTGCTCTGTGAATACGAAGGTGACTGGCAGGCCGGAAAGGACTGGCCGAAACTCCGTGGGGTGGCCGAAGTACGCCCGTATCCTGCCTCCGGAGATGCCCTGATCTGTGCACTTTACATCAGTGAGTTATTGCAGCTGCTGCTGCCCCAGGGCGAACCCCAGACAGGTATTTATGTGCTGTACCGTCAGACACTGCAGGCACTCAGTGATGGCGAAGCGGCCGATGTCTGGCTGCGTTTTTTTGAAATAAACCTGCTGCAACATCTGGGGTACGGTTTCAGCTGGTCACATACGGCCAGCGGTGAACCACTGCACCCCGAACAGGCGTACCGCTATGAAACCGGACAGGGGCTGAGCCCAGCTGCCGAAGGCAGTTCCGGTGCCGCTCTGCTGGCTGTGGCAGGTGGTCAGCTCAGTGACCCGGCGGCGCTGCTGGCGGCACGTCAGGTGCTGCGCCAGGCATTCAACGACATTCTGCCCCGGCCGCTGGTCAGCCGGGAACTGCTCATCAGAGGATAAACATGACACAGAACAGGGTATTGCTTGGCGTTAACATCGATCACGTAGCCACCCTGCGTCAGGCGCGCGGGACAATCTATCCGGACCCGGTACAGGCCGCCTTCGTAGCAGAACAGGCGGGGGCTGACGGGATTACCATTCATCCCCGTGAAGATGGCCGCCATATTCAGGAACGTGATGTCCGCCTGCTGGCGCAGACCTTGCAAAGTCGCATGAATCTCGAGATGGCGGTGACAGAGCGCATGCTGGCACTGGCCGAAGAGGTGAAACCGGCGGCCTGTTGTCTGGTTCCGGAAAAACGCGAAGAGCTGACGACAGAAGGCGGGCTGGATGTGGCCGGCCAGGAAGACCATATTCACGCTGCGGTAACTCGGCTGGCTTCTGTGGGCGCTGAAGTGTCCTTGTTTATTGATCCGGACCGCACGCAGATTGATGCAGCGGTGAGAACCGGAGCTCCGGTGATTGAACTGCATACGGGTGCCTATGCCGATGCGGAAACTCCCGCAGAGGCACAGGCCGAGCTGGAGCGTATCCGCGATGCGGCAGCCTATGCTGCGGGTCTGGGGCTGATCGTCAATGCCGGACATGGTCTGCATTATCACAATGTTGAAGCCATTGCCGCGATTCCGCAGATGAATGAACTCAACATAGGCCATGCCATCATTGCCCGGGCGGTGTTCAGTGGTCTGGCGGACGCCGTGCGTGATATGCGGGCATTGCTGGAAAAAGCCCGCTCCTGAGTAGAAGGGCAATCGTCATGACGCAGCTTTTTGCGGATGTAACTGGCATTCTGGGGATCGGCACTGATCTGGTTCAGACGGCCAGGATTGCCGCCTCACTGGAGCGTTTTGGGGAACGCTTTGCACGACGGATACTCTGTAAGGACGAGCTGGCTGAGTGGCAGACTCATCCGGACCCGGTGAATTATCTGGCCAAAGCCTTTGCGGCCAAGGAAGCCGCCTCCAAGGCGCTGGGAACAGGCATCGCCCAGGGCGTCAGTTTTCACGACTTCCGGGTTTACCGGACCGCTTCCGGTGCGCCGGCCATGATGCTCAGTGGCGGTGCGCAGTTACTCTGTGAGCAGCAGGGTTCAGCCCGGATGCTGCTCAGTCTCTCTGACGACGCCGGGCTGGTTCAGGCATTTGCCATTCTGGCGGCGTGTTCCTGATTCAGGCTCTCAACCCAGTTATTCCCCCTGACCCAGCTGCGCAGATTGTTCAGCTCTTCGACCAGACGGCGCATCGCCTGTGGAAACTCGTCACTGGTGTTGGCTTTCAGCCGGGTTTCAAAATACTCCAGGGCATTGCTGAGAGCGGGCACACCGCAGTAGCGGGTCGCACCGTGCAGCCGGTGAACTGCTTCCAGCAGTTCATCCAGCGATTCGTTTTCCCACAGGCTGACAATACGTTCCTGCTCGCCTTCGAGTGATTCCGTCAGCTTTACGAACATTTCGGTGGCCAGTGTCAGGTTGCCGCTGCTGCGCTGCAGTGCCAGTTCCTGTGAAAAGATCTCGGTATCGCGGCGGGGGCTGGTGGGCACCGGCGGGTAGCTGGTCACACGTGGATGGAAACCGGTCCAGCGTTCTACGACCCGGGCCAGCTCTTCCTGGGAAATGGGCTTGGTCTGGTAATCATTCATGCCAGCGTTCATGAGCGCCTGACGTTCATCGGCCATAGCGTGGGCGGTCACTGCCACCACCGGAAGATTGCTGATGCCGGGAATTTCGCGGATACGGCGTGTGGCCTCGGCACCGGACATGCCGGGCATCCGTATATCCATCAGTACCAGATCCACCGGGGTTTTTTCAGCGATGGCCACGGCCTCAAAGCCGGACGAGGCAGAGATCACCTGTACTCCCATATCCTGCAGCAATGTGATCAGCAGTTTCAGGTTAGGCTCATTATCGTCCACCGCCAGCACGGTTGGCGGAGTGGCGGCGTCCTGTCCCTGAGCGTCTTTTTCCGGGGTTTCGTTAAATGACAGACCGGTGACCAGCGCAATCTGCGACAGCATCCGGTGCTGGGTATACGGGCGTGACAGGGCCATGCTGCGCAGCACCCGTGGCACAATGTTCTCGCTGTTGGCCGGGTTGCCACTGACCAGAGGAATCACCGGGATCGAGTGGCGCATGCACAGGTTGACCTGAGCTGAGAAAACCTCAGGTCTCATCTGGCTGTGTATGCTGTAGATCACACAGTCAGGCAGGGTCTCCGGCGCCTCATGCTCCAGCCGGACAAAAAAGTCTTCGGCGTTTTTGAAGGATTCCACCTGAGCGCCGCGTTGGGTCAGTAACCCGTCGCTGTCCTGACGCATGTCATTATTGTGGTCGATCAGCACAATATTGAGATTTTCCAGCGGTTTCTGCGGCGGCTCTTTGCAGCGTGCAATGTCAGTTTCCAGAGTGAAGGAGAATACGGACCCGCGCCCCGGCGCACTGGTGACCTGAATATCGCCGTTCATGGCTTCAATCAGGGCCTTGGAAATGATCAGGCCCAGACCGGTACCACCGTACTGGCGGGCGATACTGGCATCAGCCTGAGAAAAGGCCTGAAACAGACGCGCCTGTTCCGCTTCGCTCATGCCGATGCCGGTGTCTTTCACGTCAAACTGCAGGTTGATGCGCGTGGCCACCTTGCGGATTGGGTAGACGCGCACGCTGACGCTGCCCGAGGGCGTGAACTTCACGGCGTTGGCAATCAGGTTGGAGAGCACCTGCTTCAGGCGCAGGCGGTCACCGAACAGGTATTCCGGAATATCCGCATCAATAAACTGGATCAGCTCCAGATTTTTCTCTGCGGCGGACGGGGCCAGCACCTGCAGGGTTTCTTCGATGACATCGCGCAGATTGATCGGTGTGTTCTCAATAAAGAGTTTACCGGCATCCAGTTTGGACAGGTCGAGAATGTCGGAGATGATTTTCTGCAGATCCTGTGTCGAGTTACGGATATTGTGCAGATATTCCTTCTGGCGCTCGCTGGTCTGAGTGCGCTCCAGCACCCCGTAATAACCAACAATACCGTTCAGCGGTGTACGGATTTCATGCGATACATTGGCCAGAAATTCGGATTTGATGCGGCTGGCTTCCAGCGCCTGCTGACGGCCGAGAGTCAGTTCGTGGTTGCGGATTTCCAGTTCATCAATGGTTTCCTGGTTTTCCCGGGTGGCCTGCTCAATGCTCTGCTGGTAATCGGAATTAATGCGCTGGATCATGGCCGCCAGTGAGTTCACACCCGACGCAATTTTCGACAGGATGCCGCCTTCGTAAATATGGGCCCGGGATTCGAGTCGGCCTTCCTGAATGTCATTCAGGGTATCAACAATGGCTTCAACCGGTCGGCTCAGGCGGTTGGCGATCTGTACACAGACCAGCGCAAAAATGATCAGCACCAGTCCGATAATGGTCGAACTGCTGGCAATGTACTGATATTGGGTGAGGCGGGTGTTGGTGGTCGACAGTTCAATTTCGGCCCAGCCCAGAAGGTAACTGGCCGTGCCCGGTTCCTTGTCTGCCAGTTCCTGCCCCACCAGGGAAATCAGATTGGAAGCAAACACCGGCGCTTTGACGCGTACGGATTCTTTGGTGCGGATGAGGTGCAGTTCGTTGTCCATTACCTCGGTATTGCTCAGGCCTTCTTTCAGCATCTGTGGGCCGGTGTGGGTCAGCAGCTGCAGGTCCTGATTGTAGATATTGACGGCGCGCACATCTCGCTCCTCAAGAACCCCGCTGATGATGCGCTGCAGGACTTCCTGATCCTGACGGATGACCCCGTATTCACAGATCTGCGCTAGCTGACGCGCCATCATCAGGGCTCGCTGACTGAGCTCTTTATCAAGATCCTTCAGGTGTCCGTGAATGAAAAAGGCACCCAGAACAGCGGCCAGAATCATGGTCGGGAACATCGCCAGAGACAGGATGCGGTTGCGGATGCTCCATTCTTTTATCATTGCCGGTCCGGTGTGCAGCAGAAATCGCTGTTCAGAATATAATCCGGATGGCCGGGGTGCAAACCTGCAGCGCGTGCCAACCATCGCCAGATGCCCGGCGCATGGGTAAACTAGGGCCTGTTTCATTCATGTGAACAGGCTCAGATAGCACTGGCAGGGGAGCGGGTGCCGTGTCTGTTTCTATACCGGGGGAAGTCTGTGAACTATCCGACCATTGCCGATTGCATCGGTCATACACCACTGGTCCGCCTGCAGCGTATGCTGCCAGAGGGCTCGACCAATACTGTTCTGCTCAAGCTTGAAGGCAATAACCCGGCGGGTTCTGTCAAAGACCGGCCAGCTCTGTCGATGATTCAGCGGGCTGAGCAACGCGGTGATATCGGGCCGGGTGATACCCTGATCGAAGCCACCAGTGGCAATACCGGTATTGCTCTGGCCATGGCTGCGGCCATCATGGGGTACCGCATGATTCTGATCATGCCGGACAACGCCACTATGGAGCGCCGCTGGGCGATGGAAGCTTACGGTGCAGAGCTGATCCTGGTGAGTAAAGCGGACGGTATGGAAGGCGCCCGGGATCTCGCTCTGAAGATGGAGCAGGAGGGCAAAGGCAAAGTCCTGAATCAGTTTGGTAATGGCGATAACCCCGAGGCGCATTATCACGGAACCGGCCCGGAGATCTGGCAGCAGACGCAGGGTCAGATTACCCATTTTGTCAGTTCCATGGGCACCACAGGGACGATTATGGGTACCTCGCGTTACCTCAAAGAACAGAATCCGGATGTCTGCATTGTTGGTCTGCAACCGTCGGACGGCGCATCCATCCCCGGTATCCGCCGCTGGCCGGAAGCCTACCTGCCGACCATTTTTGACCGCACCCGGGTGGACGTGGTGATGGACATCGGCCAGCAGGAAGCTGAAGACACCATGCGCGCGCTGGCCAGACAGGAAGGCATCTTCTGCGGTGTCTCTTCCGGAGGTGCCGTGGCCGCTGCGCTGAAACTGGAGCAGACTCTGAACAACGCCACCCTGGTCGCCATCATCTGTGACCGCGGTGACCGTTATCTGTCCTCCGGCGTGTTTGGTCAGCCTTGAAAAAGCCCGGATCGCCCCAATATGGGGCGCATAACAAACAAAAAACCGCCGGAACTGATGTGAAACAGAGTACAGACGGACGTCTGCTCAATCTGACGATTGATAACCTGAATTCAGAAGGCCAGGGAGTGGCCCGCTCAGGCAAAGACATTTATTTCGTGCCGGGAGCCCTCCCGGGCGAGAGCGTCAGTGCGCGGCTTCTGGGGCGGGCGCGTAAAATATGGAACACCCGTCTGGTGGCGGTGACAGAAGCTTCCCCTGAGCGAACGGATCCCCTTTGTGAACACTATCAGCGCTGCGGTGGCTGTGATCTTCAGCACTTGAGTTATGAGGCTCAGCTGCGGTTCAAGCAGGAGCGGGCGGCACGTGAACTCAGCCGTCAGGGCGTCATTGTTCCGCAATGGCAGCCGCCATTACAGGCTGAGCCCTGGCACTATCGCCGCAAAGCCCGCCTGGGCGTACGCTTCAGTAAAGAGCAGGGCAATAATTTTGTCGGCTTCCGTGAAGCGAACTCCAACCATCTGACCAATATCGGTCGTTGTCCGGTGTTGCCGGAGCATCCGGCACTCCACTGGGGTGAATGGCGTGAGCTGATCAATACACTCATTGGCCGCAGCCACATTACACAGATTGAACCCTTATGGGCAGACAATGCCTTAGCCTTCGTTCTGCGGGTGATCAGACCACTCGGTGCGGCCGATGTGGACGGAATCATCGGATTCCTGCAGACACACGCAGCGGATGATCGTCCGCTGCAGCTTTGGGTGCGGGAAGAAAAAGGCGGCGATGCCCGTTGCCTGTGGCCGGAAAACCCGGAGACGCTCTGGCATGAAGTCGCGGGTATGCGGCTGATGATTTCTCCGGAGGATTTTGTACAGATCAATCCGGCCGTGAACCGCGCCATGGTGGCACAGGCACTGGACTGGCTGGCACCACAGGCGGAAGAGGTGATCTGGGATCTGTTCGCCGGGCATGGCAACTTCTCCATGCCTCTGGCAACAACCGCTGGCAGCGTCACCGCCGTGGAAGTTCAGGACAGCATGGTGCAGCAGCTGAAGCAGCAGGCCGAAGGGTTGGCCCTGCCTTTGCAGGCAGTCTGTGCAGATCTGTCTGAGCCACAGTCTCTGATGTCTCTGGCAAAGCCGGATGCGGTGCTGCTGGACCCGCCACGGGCGGGAGCCGCTGAGGTGATGCCTCAGCTGATCGAAACAAGACCCGGTCGCATACTGTACGTCTCATGCGATGTTGCTACACTGGCCCGCGACGCCGGTATGTTATGTGAGGCCGGATATGCAGTACAGAAAGCAGGAATTATGGATATGTTTCCACAGACCCATCACGTCGAAACCATGCTGTTGCTGAGCGACGGGAGACGTCGCCATGGTTAAGGTGCGTGATGAACACCCCTTACTTCATGACGGCTCTCTGGATGTGGATGGCTGGT
>DBNK01000004.1:142107-151419 GCA_002298335.1 Thalassolituus sp. UBA674 | reverse complement strand
CTGGATGTGGATGGCTGGCTGGCCGAGATCAGCCGCCAGTACGATCTGGAAGACGCCGAGGATTACCGGGAAGCCGTAACCCTGGCCAGTCAGATGGCTGATGAAGCCATTGCCAACCGCACTTACTGGTCCATCGACAGTGTGCAGATGGGTATCGAAATGGCGCAGATTCTTCTGGAACTGCGCCTCGACAGCGCTTCCGTGATTGCGGCCATTCTTTACCGTGCGGTGCGGGAAGGGCGGATAGCCCTTGCCCGTGTCGAACGTCAGTTTGGTGAAGAGGTGGCACGTCTGATCGACGGCGTTCTGAAAATGGCGGCGATAACCGCCATTCAGAACTCTGACAAACAGGTGGTGCTCGGCCAGCGCGAAGCTCAGGTCGACAACCTGCGTAAAATGCTGGTCTCACTCATTGATGACGTGCGTGTGGCGCTGATTAAGCTCGCCGAACGGACGTCTGCCATCCGCGCAATGAAAGACGCACCGGAAGACAAACGCCGTAAAGTGGCGGAAGAAGTCTTCAACATCTACGCCCCTCTGGCACACCGTCTCGGTATTGGTCACCTCAAATGGGAACTGGAGGATCTGGCGTTCCGTTACCTGCAGCCGGTGGCGTACAAAAAAATCGCCAGCCTGCTGGATGAAAAACGCCTCGCCCGTCAGGACTACATCGAGAATGTGGTTGATTACCTGAAAAAAGAAATTGAAGATTTCGGTATCGAGGCTGAAGTCTTTGGGCGCGCCAAACACATCTACAGTATCTGGCGGAAAATGAACCGCAAGAAACTGGATTTCTCCCAGATTTACGACATCCGCGCCGTACGTATTCTGGTGCCGCATATCCGCGACTGTTACGCCACACTGGGTATCGTGCATACCCTGTGGCGTCATATTCCCAACGAATTTGATGACTACATCGCCAACCCGAAAGAAAACGGTTACCGCTCGCTGCATACCGCTGTCGTCGGGCCGGAAGGTAAGGTGATTGAAGTCCAGATCCGCACTCAGCAGATGCATGAAGATGCCGAGCTGGGCGTCTGTGCACACTGGCTGTACAAAGGCACCGACACCAAGGCTAAAGATCAGGGTTACGAGCAGAAAATTTCCTGGCTACGTAACGTGCTGGAGTGGCATGAAGAGATTGGTGACCTGCCGCAATTAATGGGCGAACTGCGCGCGGATATCGACCCGGACCGCATTTATGTCTTTACCCCCGAAGGTCATGTGGTGGATCTGCCGCCGAAAGCCACACCGGTGGATTTTGCCTACAAAGTACATACCGAAGTCGGCCATAAATGCCGTGGAGCGAAAGTGAATGGCCGTATAGTGCCACTCACGTATCTGCTCGCAACCGGGGAGCAGATTGAAATTCTGACCCACCCGAATGCACATCCGAGCCGTGACTGGCTGAACGCAGAAGCCGGTTATATTCATACCGCCCGTGCCAAGGCCAAGATTGTTCACTGGTTCAAACTTCAGGACCGTGACAAAAACATTGAAGAAGGCCGCCAGCTGGTACTGCGCGAAATTGACCGTCTGGATCTGGGGGATGAGCCGCTGCACGATGTCGCGCTGAAACTGAATATGCGTTCGGTGGAAGACCTGTTCGGTGCAGTCGGGGCCGGTGATATCCGCATCGGTCAGATCGTCCATCAGCTGTTGAAACAGGCGGATGCCAACAGCCAGCTGCAGCAGGAACTGCCGCTGCTGAAACGCCCTGATACTGGTAATTCATCGGTTGAGCCGGATGACATTATCATCGAAGGCGTGGGCAACCTGATGACCACGATGGCGCAATGCTGTCATCCGGTTCCGGGAGATGATATCCGTGGTTATGTGACCGTCGGGCGCGGTGTCGCCGTGCACCGCAGCGACTGTGAAAATCTGCTGCATCTGGCCGTGGTTGAACCACGTCGGGTACTGCAGGTGAACTGGGGACAGCGACCGGGCAAACTCTATCCGGTGGAGATGCTGATCGATGCTTACGACCGTACCGGTCTGCTGCGTGACGTCAGTGCCTTACTGGCGAATGAAAAGGTCAACGTACTGGCCGTCAACACGCTGTCGAATCAGGGTGAGAATACCGCAAGTATGAATCTGACGGTGGAAGTCGACAGCCTCGAACGTCTGGCGCGGGTGATGAGCAAAATCGAACAGCTGCCGAACGTGACCCGCACACGCCGTGTCCGTGCCGGAGGATAAGTTGAATTATTCGCTGGAAGATCTGCTGACGGTCATGGCGCGCCTGCGCGATCCGGAAACCGGTTGCCCGTGGGATCTGAAACAGGATTTCGCTTCGATCGTACCGCACACCATTGAAGAGACTTACGAAGTCGCGGATGCCATCGCCAATTCTGACTGGCCGCATGTGCAGGAGGAATTGGGCGACCTTCTGTTTCAGGTGATTTTTTACGCTCGCCTGGGCGAAGAAAAAAACCATTTTGATTTTCAGACCATCACCCATCAGCTGGTGGAAAAACTCATCCGCCGCCACCCTCATGTTTTCCCGCAGGGCACACTGGCGTCACAACGTTCCCCGGGCGAAGAGCCGGATATGGACGACATTAACCGCCGTTGGGAAGAAATAAAACAGCAGGAAAAAAAGGACGCTCCGGCTGCCGCACTGCTGGATGATGTTCCGGTTGCTTTTCCGGCTCTGACCCGTGCCTTTAAATTGCAGAAGAAAGCGGCGTCCGCAGGCTTTGATTGGCCGGATGTTCAGGGGGTTCTCGCCAAAATCCATGAAGAGCTGGCGGAAGTCGAAGCCGAAATAACCTCTGCTGATGATGAGGCACTGGAGGCTGAAATCGGCGATCTCTTATTTGCCGTGATTAATCTGGCACGACATAAAAAAATTAATCCGGAATCGGCTTTGCGTGGTACTAACGACCGCTTTTATCGGCGCTTCCGTCACGTTGAACTCTGTGCTGAGAAAAACGGTGGTTGGTCATCCATGAGTCCTGATGACTTAAACGACGCCTGGAACGACGCCAAACGGCAGGAATCCGGACGCTGATCCGTCATTTGCGTTTTGCGGTTTTACGTTAATCCCGCGCGACAGTTTCTGCCTGTGTGCCGCCTCTATATGGAAACATTGGCATGCCGGATTCTCCCCAGTCTGTGCCTTATCCGTAAATATCCCTCCACTCAGCTTGAGTTTCGCCGGTTTTGTTACACACTGAGCTATGTTGTTTGAAGCCGGGGGAATACCATGAAAGAGCTGGATCCGTTACTGCGGGACAAAGTCCGATTTCTTGGCAGCGCACTGGGAGACACCATCCGCAATGATCGCGGAGAAGAGCTGTTAGAGCGCATTGAGTCCATCCGTAAACAGGCTAAAAAGGCCCGTAAAGGCGATGTCGAAGAACGCGATGAATTACTGGCTCAGCTGAAATCCCTGAGTGATGATGCGCTCGTTCCTGTGGTCAGAGGATTTAATCAGTTCCTTAATCTGTCCAATATTGCCGAGCAGCAACACGGTATCAGCTGGCGCCGCGATAAATCCCTGCAGGACGACGTCGATGGCATGCTGCACGATCTGCTTAACCGTCTGGAAGAATCCGGTATTAAAGGTGCTGAGCTGACTCAGAAAGTGGTCGACGCCAATATTGAGCTGGTGCTCACTGCACATCCGACCGAAATTACCCGCCGTACCCTGATTCATAAATACGACAAAATTTCCCGGTTGCTGCAGCGCCGTGACGACCTGAGTAAAACTCACCCGGAAATTGCGCAGATTGAAGAACAGATCAGTGGCCTGATCGCCGAAATCTGGCATACGGATGAAATCCGCCATGTACGTCCAACGGCGGTAGATGAAGCCAAGTGGGGTTTTGCCACCATTGAGAATTCTCTCTGGAAAGCCATTCCGGGCCTGTTACGTGAGCTCGATGAGGAACTGACGGGTCGTGGTGCGCCTTTACTCCCTCTGGAGGCTGTTCCGGTACGATTTTCTTCGTGGATGGGAGGTGACCGTGACGGTAATCCGAATGTGACCTCCAGAGTGACGCGTGAAGTACTGTATCTTGCGCGCTGGATGTCTGCCGATCTGTTTCTGCGCGACATCGAATTTCTCGGCGCTCAGTTATCCATGTCAGCCGCCAGCGATGCATTCAGCAGCCGCTATCCGGGTCGTGTTCCTTACCGGGATTGCCTGCATGATCTGCGTGAGCAGCTGGAAAATACCCGTGACTGGGCCCAGGCGATGGCCGCCGGTGAAGCGACAGATAAACCCCCGTTATTGTCCGATGATGAGCTCCGTGAGCCTTTACAGGCCTGCTATGACAGCCTGAAAGCCTGCGGTCTTGATGTCATTGCCGATGGTTACCTCAAGGACACCCTGCGCCGCGTTGCCTGCTTCGGCCTGTCGCTGGTACGTCTTGATGTACGTCAGGAATCCACCCGCCATACCGGTGTGTTGCAGGCCATCTGCGAGTTTTATGGTTGGGGCGATTACGAATACTGGACGGAAGATCACAAACAAACCTTTCTGTTGAAAGAGCTTGCCTCACGCCGTCCGCTTATTCCCGCAGACTGGCAGCCACCCGGTGATGTACAGGAAGTGTTGGATACCATGGCGGTGCTGGCGGAAGACGTGGGCAGTGGCGTGTCCTGTTACATTATTTCCATGGCCAGCGAGCCGTCGGATATTCTTGCTGTGGCTCTGCTACTGCAGGCAGCCGGTGTCAAAAACCACCTGCCAATTGTGCCGCTGTTTGAAACACTTTCGGATCTTGAGCAATCCGGTCCGCGTATGGAAAAACTCTGGCAGGTTCCCTGGTACCGCGAATACAGCGACTGCGATCAGCAGGTGATGATCGGTTATTCCGATTCGTCCAAAGATGCTGGACAGCTTGCTGCCGTCTGGGCGCAGTATCAGGCGCAGGAGACGTTGTCACGGGTCGCCGATGAATTGGGTTATACCCTGCGTCTGTTCCATGGTCGCGGTGGTACCGTCGGTCGTGGCGGTGGCCCGGCGCACCGCGCGATTCTGGCCCAGCCGCCGGGATCTGTCCGTGGCGGTCTGCGTGTTACCGAACAGGGTGAAATGATCCGCTTTAAATTTGGTCTGCCCGAAGTCGCAAAACGCAACCTCAGGGTCTATCTTTCAGCAGTATTGCAGGCCAACTTCCTGCCGCCGGAACCGCCCAAAGACCATTGGCGGGAAGCCATGCATCAGCTGGCGGCCGTAGGGGTGGCATCCTATCGTGCCATGGTGCGGGATAATCCGCAGTTTGTGCCGTACTTCCGTGCTGCAACGCCGGAACAGGAATTGGGTAAACTGTCCCTGGGCAGCCGTCCGGCACGGCGCCGCAGCGGTGGTGGCATAGAAACGCTGAGAGCGATACCGTGGATTTTTTCATGGACACAGATCCGCCTGATGCTGCCTGCCTGGCTGGGTGCTGATACGGCTCTGTCAGAGCAGATTGGCGACGGAAATCTGGACACGCTGCGGGAAATGTACCGCGAGTGGCCTTTCTTCCGGACCTACATCGATATGCTGGAAATGGTGCTGTTTAAATCCGATCATGCCATTGCCCGCTATTATGAAGAGTGTCTGGTCGAAGAGTCCCTGCAGGACATTGGCCGTGAGATACGGGCCAGATTGCAGAATATGCGTGACCTCGTACTGGAGGTACAGGAACAGGATGAACTGCTGCAGTACAATCTGCCGTTGCAGCAGTCAATGAGGGTGCGGAACCCTTACACAGACCCCCTGCATTATCTGCAGGCGGAACTCTTGTGGCGGGACCGTCAGCAACCGGAAGATGAGTCAAACGCTCTGGTTGAGCAGGCCTTAAAAGTCACCATGGCTGGCATTGCCGCGGGTATGCGCAATACTGGTTAAACCTGTTAGAACGACCAACCATCAGACGCGGTCATTTGCCGTTACTGTGTCTGATATTTACAACGTAGCACTTGAGCAAGGCCAGTCATCAGAGTAAGGTTAGGCCTATTTTTTGCCCGGTCTGGTTAAAAATTAAACAGACATCCGGACCGGTCAGAGCTCAGTTCATCAATCTCGAGGAGTTTGCGCATGCGCGTCATTCTTTTGGGTGCGCCCGGTGCCGGTAAAGGTACTCAGGCACAGTTCATCTGTGAAAAATTCAACATTCCGCAGATCTCTACCGGCGACATGCTGCGTGCAGCGGTAAAGGCAGGATCTGAGCTCGGTCTCAAAGTAAAAGAGATTATGGAAACCGGTGGCCTGGTGTCTGATGGAATCATCATCGATCTGGTAAAAGAGCGTATTGCCCAGGATGACTGTAAAGAAGGTTTTCTGTTCGACGGTTTTCCGCGCACCATTCCGCAGGCAGAAGCCATGATTGAAGCCGGTGTCGATATCGATTACGTGCTGGAAATTGATGTGGATGACGAAGAAATCGTTCAGCGCCTCAGTGGCCGTCGCGTACACCCGGATTCAGGTCGTGTATATCACCTGATTTATAATCCGCCAAAAGTCGAAGGTAAGGATGACGAAACCGGTGACGATCTGATTCAGCGTGATGACGATAAAGAAGATACCGTGCGTAAGCGCCTGTCTATTTATCACGATCAGACCGAACCTCTGGTGGCTTTCTACCGCGAACTGCGTGATAAGAAAGGTGATTCTGCACCTGCTTATGCACACGTACCTGGTGTCGGGTCTCTGGCCGATATCAAAGAGAAAGTTATTTCTGCACTCAGCAGCTGACGCTGAAGGTGAGAATGAAAAGGGCCGTAAGGCCCTTTTTTTATTCCGGTAATACCATCTCCCGGCTGGTAGATCAGGATTATTCAGTCATGCGTTAATAGGCGCAGCCATTACGTAAAAACCATCCGGAAGCACAGATTTAAGACATCGGGCAGGTCATATTGCGTTTTATAAGCAAGTTTCTGGTCTTTTTTATTAAAAATACTATTATTTCATTGTTGGAATTATATACTAATGGAATCAGCCTTCTGGCTGGCTTCGTTTATACTTCAGGGTATTCAAATTATCCGGATGCCTCTGAGTAATATCCCGAATCTGAATGTCACAGCTTTCAGGGCGAACAGCATAAGGCATACGCCTGTTTAAATGACCTAATTAGTCTAAGAGGAAGATCTCATGGCCAGAACGAAAAAAACTTCCGGACGTGGACGGAAACCGGCAGCTGCGAAAACAGCACCGGCCGTTCCAGCAGTAGTCACTAAGGCAACCACAGCTGTCGAAAAAGCTGAGGCGGCGGTTGTTAAACAACAGGCCCGTGTTGATGCTGCCGCTGCTAAGGTTGCCGATGCCCGCACGAAAGCTGCTGCACCGTCTGCAACGGCTGCGACCAAACGTTCCGTTGTCACTGCACGTGGCCGTCTGGCTGCAGAAAAAGAAAAACTGGTCTCCCTGCGCCAGTCTGTCCGTGAAGCTAAAACCGCTGTAAAAGTGGCTGAGCTGAAAGTTCAGATTGCGGGTGTGGCAGAAAAAACCAAAGAAGCTGTTGTTAAGTTTGAAGAAACACTGGCCGAAAAAGCTGAAGCAGATCTGCTGAAAGCGGTAGAAAAGTTCAAGACCCAGTGGCTGACTTCACGTAAGCGTGTTGATACCCGCAAAGTGAAAACCAAAACCACCGCCGAAGAAAAGAAAGCTGCGGTTGCGGTGAAAAAGATTGAAGCACAAATTGCCAAAACAGAAAGTCAGCCGGTAGCCAAACCGGGACGTCCGGCCAAAACTGCCGCGGCACCGAAGAAACGTGGCCGTCCGCCAAAAGCGGCAGCAGCCACAACAGCGGCTCCTAAAAAACGCGGTCGTCCGGCTAAGGCGACAACGGCAACTGCTGCTAAAACGGCGGCTGCGCCGAAGAAACGTGGTCGTCCGGCTAAGGCCGCAACGGCAACAGCGGCTAAAACCGCCGCAGCACCAAAAAAACGTGGCCGTCCGGCTAAAGCTGCAGCGGCCACTCCAGCTGCTAAAACAGCCGCCACTGCTCCGAAGAAACGCGGTCGTCCAGCAAAAGCAGCTGCTAAACCTGCAGCCGCAAAAGCGCCGGCTGCTAAGCCAGCAGCAAAAGCGGCAGCAGCGCCGAAGAAGCGTGGTCGTCCGGCTAAAGCCGCGGCTAAGCCGGCTGCAAAGCCAGCGGCGCCTAAACCCGCTGCTGCACCAGTGCCGTCTCCTGCACCTGCAGCACCGGAAGCTCCGGCAGCAACTGAAACGCCTAAATCAGAAGATTGATTTAAGGTGTCTTAAAAAAACCGGCGTCAGCGCCGGTTTTTTTTCGCCCGTATTCCGGCGTGGGCAGGTACAGCTGATATAATGCCCGCGTTCTTTCTGTGCCGTTTAATCAGGTTTTGTTATGCCTAATCTTCTGCTTCTGGATGCATCGTCATCATTGTGTTCTGTGGCCCTGCTGACTGATCAGGGTGATTTCTGGAAGACTGAAGATCAACCCCGCCGGCACGCTCAGCGTCTGCTCGCTATGGTGGATGAAATTCTTGAGGAAGCAGGTGTATCCCCCCAGGCTCTGAACGGCGTTGCCTTCGGTCGTGGGCCGGGTTCATTCACTGGAATCCGCATTGCGGTATCCGTGGCTCAGGGAATCAGTCTGGGTCTTGGTATTCCGGTGTGTGGTCTTTCGTCTCTGCAGCTGATTGCCAGGGCTGTATGCGAACAGGATGACTCGGTTAATGACGTGATGGTCATTATGGATGCCCATATGGGGGAGGTCTTCTGGGGGCAGTTCCGGCGTTCCGGGGATGATCTTATGCCGCTGTCGGAAGAGCAGGTAGGTACCCCGGAAGTCTGTCAGCAACAGCTCAGCCAATGGCAGGGCAGTATTGCCGGTGGCGGTCTGCAGCTCGCGGATTTTTCTGCGTATCCTCAAGCCCTGAATGGTATTCAGCCGGAAGCCCGGTTTATGACAACCGCAGCAAGACAGGCATGGGACCGGGGAGATTTTTCAGACCCGGAAAATCATCCGCCGGTGTACCTGCGCAACTCCGTTGCCTGGAAGAAGCTGGATGAACAACCTTCATTGCTGAAAAAATAAAGGGTCGCCTACCGTATGGATGTTTTTCAGATTATTGTACTTGCTCTGATTCAGGGGCTGACTGAATTTCTGCCGATCTCCAGTTCCGCTCATCTGATCCTGCCTTCGCAGGTATTAGGCTGGAGTGATCAGGGGCTGGCCTTTGATGTCGCGGTTCACATCGGCACCCTCTTGGCCGTCATGCTGTATTTCCGCCGCGATATTGTGAATATCCTGCGGGGCTGGCTGACCACAGGTTTCAGTGCGCACCCGGATGAAGAAGCCCGCCTTGGTTGGTATGTGATTCTGGCAACGATTCCGGCGGGGCTTG
>DBNK01000004.1:0-141798 GCA_002298335.1 Thalassolituus sp. UBA674 | reverse complement strand
AGGCGGGGCTTGCCGGACTGATTGCCGGTGATTTCATTGAAGCCCATCTGCGTTCGTCACTGGTGATTGCCTGCACCACCATCGGCTTCGGTATTCTTCTGGGTGTCTCTGACCGTTTCCGCCGTGAGAGTAAAGGTCTGGCCCAGCTGACGCTTATGGCGGCGCTGGTTATTGGCTTTGCTCAGGTACTGGCTTTGATTCCCGGGACCTCACGTTCGGGCATCACCATGACTGCCGCTTTGTTGCTGGCTTTTGACCGTGAATCTTCCGCGCGTTTTTCGTTTCTTTTATCCATTCCGCTTATTCTCGCAGCCGGTGGTCTGAAAATGCTGGAACTGGCGGAGTCTGCTCTGCCGGTTGACTGGCAGGCCATTGCTCTGGGTGTGGTGGTATCGGCGCTCAGTGCCTGGGTGTGTATTTATTATTTTCTCGCCTTTATAAACCGCATCGGCATGATGCCGTTTGTAGTGTACCGCCTTATACTCGGGGCCATCCTTTTGCTGTTTTTTATCTGAATGATGCAGCTTATCTGTCGCGATACGGAATTACTGCCGGATGCCAGGGATATTGCCCGGCGCTATGGTTTTGAGCTGGTGCGTAATGGTGCAGAAACCGGGCCTTATTTTCTGCAGTACGGCTTTGATGGTCTGGAACTCTGTCCGGCAGACAATCCGAAAGCGTCGGTCAGAGTCGATTTTGCCGCCGGGGCCAATGATCACCGTCGCCGCTTCGGCGGCGGTAAAGGGCAGGACATCGCCAGAGCCGTCGGGGTCAGAAGCTATTGTCCTTCTGTTCTGGATGCGACCGCAGGGTTAGGCCGGGACAGTTTTGTGCTGGCCTCACTTGGTTGTCAGGTGCTTGCCTGTGAACGTCACCCGGTGGTGGCGGCACTGCTTGAGGATGGTCTGCGCCGTGGTGCCTGTGTGGCGGAGGTTGCTGAGATTATCGGTCGTATCCGTTTTCATTACGGCAACGCCCGGGAGTTGTTGCTGTCTGGCAGGGAATACCCGGATGTGATCTATCTGGACCCAATGTTTGACCATGATCCGCGACAGAAAGCGGCGGTTAAGAAAGACATGCAGGCCTTCCGTGACGTGGTCGGGCAGGATGAGGACAGCGATGCCCTGTTTCTGACCGCTCTGGACCATGTCCGCTGCCGTGTGGCAGTGAAACGGGCGCGTAATGCAGAGCCGCTGGCCGGGCTGTCGCCGGTTCTTTCTCTGAAGGGGAAAGCCAACCGTTTTGACGTCTATGTACTGGCTAAGGTTGCCCCGCCTGAAGCGTAATTCAGGATTGATCAGGGAGCCCGGACGGGCCCCCGTATCCGATAAGAGACATCACAGGCTGTTAAGAATGGTCTGACGCAGCTGACTGTTCAGGGTGCGCTCCAGCACCTCGGTCAGAGGTTCAAGCTCTTCACTGAACAGCAGGGTGCCATGTTCTTTACACTCTCTCACCATACCTTCCGTGACCAGACGCTGAATCAGGGTGCGGAACAGGGCTTTATCAAAAAACTCCGGTGCGTTGATGCCGTACAGCAGACTGATCCGCTGCGCCAGTTGGGTAGACTGCTCTTCCAGCTGGGCAGGGGTCAGCTGACCGCTGTCCTGATGGGTCAGGCGTGACAGGGTCAGGAAATAACGCTGCAGGGTCTGCATCATGTGTTCAGCAAGACCTTCCATGTGCAGTTCTGCAACCGGGTTATCCGGGTTGATGTGGAACGAGTCTTCATCCACCGCAATGTAACCCTGCCGGATCAGTGTCTCCAGCCACAGGGTAATCTGGTTATCCAGATCGTCTTTGTCCCAGTACAGGAAGAGCTCGGCCTTCAGGAAGGGATAGAGAATCCGGCATGAGGCACGGATGCAGTCTTCTGAACAACGGCGCTGATTCACGATCAGGCAGGCCAGCAGTGCCGGCAGGGCAAAGATGTGCAGGATATTGTTGCGGTAATAGGTCAGTGTGACCGCCTGGCGGTCGTTGGTCTGGATCAGGTCGCCCATCGGGTGGGATGAACGCGAAACGCTCTCCAGGCTTTCTGCATGTGCCAGCCAGTCCTGTCCGTTACCAGAGGGCAGCGTCGTCAGGTGACTGTATGGCGCATTGGCCAGAAGGGTGTGGTAAGCCTCCATACGCTGGATCAGCTGTTTCTCATCCATCGCCTGACGTGGCGTGGAGAGAATGGCAAAGGCCACCAGATTGATCGGATTCACCGATGCCGCCTTGTTGATCTCGGTGGTCACACGAGTGGCCAGACGTTCGGTGACGACGGGTGCCCAGTCCGGACGGAAGGCGCAGTCGTCATAGGATTCCTGCAACCAGCCCGGATGCTGCTGATCCAGATATTCGCTCAGGTGAATTGGGTCACCGAAGGTCACACGTACACGGCCATAGGGCTTACGCAGTGAGCGGACAGTGCTCAGTGTGCCGAGCAGGCTTTCTTTTTTCTTGGCCTGACCACGCAGTTCACCCAGATAGCTGCGCTCTTCAAACACCTTTTCATAGCCGGTGTAGACAGGTATCAGGGTAATCGGTTTGCGCGAGTCACGCAGGTACGAGCGCAGGGTCATGGCCAGCATCCCGGCCTTCGGGGTCAGAGTGCGGCCGGTTCGGCTGCGGCCACCTTCAACAAAGTATTCGGCGGAGAATCCGTGAGTAAAAACGGAGTGCAGGTATTCATCGAATACCGCCGCGTACAGACGGTTGTCGCGGAACGTACGGCGCATGAAAAAAGCACCGCCACGGCGCAGGATGGAGCCCACGACCGGCATATTGAGGTTGATACCGGCGGCGATGTGAGGAATCTGCAGGCCGTTGTAATAAAGCACATACGACAGCAGCAGGTAATCGATGTGACTGCGGTGGCAGGGTACATAGATAATGGTGTTGTCTTTGCTGACTTCTTTCACCACATTCAGGTTATGCACTTCTGTGCCCTGATAGATCTTGTTCCAGACCCAGGTCAGCACCACATCCAGGAAGCGCACGTTGGTGTAGGAGATGTTGGAGGCAATCTCGTCAGCGTACTTGAGTGCCTGAGCACGCAGTTTGGCCTCGTTCTTCTCACCTTTTTCCACTTCTTCGTTGATCACCTGACGCACCATCGGGCGGTTAGGGATCTGATGCACCAGGGTTTTGCGGTGTGACAGTTCAGGCCCAAGAACCGAGTTGGTGACCTGGCGGTTGTGAACGCGCAGAACCCGCGCCAGTTTGCGCGCAACCAGCTCAGGCGAGTCGGAACCCGCCGCCAGTTCGCGTAGTGACAGTGGCAGACTCATGTGTACAAAGGTGTTGCGGCCATTAAAAAGAATCGCCGAAAAGGTCATCAGGCGGCCGCCGAAACTGCCGACACTCTGCAGCCAGATGCGCAGGAATGACTGTTCACGCTCCGGTGAGCGGCCCCAGAACACCCGTATCGGCATCACCTGAATATCACGGCTATCGTCTGCCAGCATCCATTCCACCTGTTTCATCAGATTGGAAGGGACGGCCGGGTGAACACCGCGGCGGAAAGGAATGCTCGGACGGCGGTAAATACCAAAGAAAGGCCATCCCGGGAGTTTACTGCCGGAGAAACGCTTGAGCGGCTCATCCAGTCCAAGGCGCCGGAGTTCGTGGTCGATCACCATCTGCTCGGCGTGGGACGGATGCAGCTGGGCATAAATAACCGGAACATCCGGCTTGAGTGAAATATCAGCGGGGTCCGCGCCGATGACCTTGGTTTTGATCATGCTGTAGAGCACTTTCTGCTCCCAGCGTAACAGTCTGATCCGCAGACGTCTTAAAAAGTGCATAAAAAAACCTGTGCCAATAATGCGGCGCTAGTGTACCCCTGACGGCAGGGTTATTAAATGATCATAGTCATGGCAGTTGAGGGTATTTGGGCCACTGCAGTTCTGCTGTTCAGTAGTGCGGTGGCGGTGGCTCATCGGCCGCGGAACCGCCACCACCACCGTAATCCCCGAACTCCGAGACTTTTTTGTACATCATCTGCAGGGCTTCTTTCATGACCCGCAGATCCGATGCCATCTGAGCGATTTCGCGGTTCTGAGTGTCCACCGTATCCTCAAGATAGGTGATGCGGGTTTCGAGTTCAGTCACCCGTTGTTCGCTGTTTTCTGGCTTACTGGCGTTGTCTGTCATTTTCAGGCTCTGGCTATCGTATTGATTTTTTGGGTCAATTGGGCTTTCATAGCTCTCTTGTCAAGACGTAAGGATTTCTTCCTGAAACCCTTGCTGTCTGCGGTTCTGAGCTGACGGGGAACAGAGGTTTCTGCTGTTACATTTCCCCCCGGGCGGACCGCACTGCTGCAGGTGCTGTTTCCGGACCTGCAGACTGTTGCTGCTGAGCTCCTCCGGCATTGCCTTGTCCGGATCGAATAATAACGAGTTGTAAGAGATGTCACATGAGTAAGTTAATGATACGTAAAATCGTTGTAGCGGTTATTTTTGCAGTTCTGACGCCCCTGATTGTTGCTTCCCTGATGGTCAGTCCGCTGATCAGTGTTGCCATCAGTGGTGAGCCCCTCACGACTTCCAACCTGTTCTCTGCACCTGGCATGCCGCTGTTTCTGCTGATTCTGGCACTGTTCGGTCTGATCGGCAGTTTTCTGTCGGCGCAACTGGTTCCTTCCCGGCGCCGTCGTTACCGCTCCAGCGGCACCGTCGTTGAAGAGGACGTGGAAGATGGCCGCGAGCGTGGCGTGGTGAAATGGTTCAACGTGAAAAAAGGCTTCGGCTTTATAACCTGGGACCAGGGTGAAGATGTGTTTGTTCACTTCCGTTCTATCCGTGGTCAGGGCCACCGTTCTCTCACCGAAGGTCAGCGCGTTAAATTCAACGTGGTACAGGGTGACAAAGGTCCGCAGGCGGAAGACGTTTCGGCTCTGCGCTGATCCGCTCTGAAGACGATAAAAAAGCGGCAACTGCCGCTTTTTTTTGTGTCTGCAATCCGGTCTGAGACACTCAGAGCGTCAGTACGCTCTTCAGCAGGCGCGGGTTAGCCACAGCCAGACTGGCCGGAGCAGACAGCTTCGGCGCACCTTTCAGGTCCGCCAGCAGACAACCGGATTCGGTCGCAATCAGGCTGCCGGCGTTCAGGGCAAAGGCGTCCACATCAGACAGCAGAGCACCCTGCAGACGGTCTGCGGCAACATAAGCCAGAGTCAGGGCATTGGAGCCAATACAGCGGAATTCGTAACCGGCCTTGATCACGCGGATGAATTTATCCATCTGCTGACCGGCACTCTCGTTCATGCCCATCGGCTGGGTGTAACCCAGAATGGCATTGTTCAGCGAGCTTTCCTGACCACAACGGATGCGGCGGCTGTTCAGCTGGGCGCCACGGCCACGTGAGGCGGTGAATTCATCACCGTTGATCGGGTTCATGATGACGGCGTGCTCAGCACGGCCGTTGATCAGGCAGCTGATAACAATCGCAAACGCCGGGATGCCGACACGGAAGTTGGCCACGTCATCAATTACACAGATCTGCCAGGTCGGCTGCTGTTCGTTGCTGACGTTCAGACCGGTTTCGCGGCCTTCAAAATTGTGTTCCGGCAGCGACTTTTTCAGTTCGAAAATGATGCTGCGCTCCAGACCTATGGTGCAGTCTGCGACAAATTTTGCTTTTTCCTGATCGGTACTCTGGCCGGCGTCAAAACGGTCAAGACGACGCACCAGGTCCTGACCTGCATTACGCGCGGCGCGCAATGCCAAGTTCACCATGGGTTGCATAGTAATCACTACCTGATTTTAAAGAACAGAACCTGACACCGCACTGGGGCTGGTGTAAACAGGGCGCGGGAGTATATCAGCATATTCCGTGTTGGCGAAGCCGTTTTACGTTACACTGCGCCGTTTCTGCAGCCGCACGGTTCTGACATGTTAGATAAGATACGTATTGTGATGGTCAATACGACCCACTCCGGCAACATCGGGGCGGCGGCCCGGGCAATGAAAAACATGGGGCTCAGCCGTCTGTATCTGGCGGACCCGATTGCACAGATCGATGAAGAGGCCATTCAGCGCTCTTCCCGTGCCGACGACATTCTCAGCAACGCGGTTATCTGCCCGTCGCTGGAAGACGCCATTGCCGGTTGTGGCCTGGTGGTGGGGACCAGTGCGCGCAGCCGCAGTATTCCCTGGCCTCTGATGAATCCGCGCCAGTGTGCGGCGCAGGCGTCCACGGCGGCTCAGGCCGGAAATGAGATTGCCCTGGTGTTTGGGCGGGAGAGCCGTGGTCTGACGAATGAAGAGCTGCAGTTGTGCAATGCCCACGTGCATATTCCGACGGATGAATCTTTTTCGTCCCTGAATGTCTCTCAGGCTATACAGGTCATCTGTTATGAGATGCGTCTGGCCTTCACGGAGACCGGTCCGCAGGCCGGGGAACCCTGGGGCGTGGAATGGGACTATCCTTTGGCAACGCACGAACAGCTGAACGGAATGTTGCAGCATATGGAACAGGCGCTGATTGATATCGGCTTCCTGGACCCGGATACTCCCAAGCAGCTGATGGCCCGGCTGCGACGTCTGTATCTCAGAGCGGGGCCGGATAAACTGGAACTGAACATACTCCGCGGAATGTTTGCCGCCATGCAGAAGCAGGCTGCAGCCAACCGCAAACCAGACCACAATGAACTGAACGAGGGCAGCGAGTGATCTTTGCACAACTGCGTGAAGATATAGCCTGCGTATTTGACCGGGACCCGGCAGCGCGCAATACCTTTGAAGTCGTCACCACCTATCCCGGAGTGCACGCCATTCTGCACTACCGCATTGCCCATTGGTTATGGCTGCGCGGGCTGAAATGGCTGGCGCGGGTGCTGTCGACCTTCAGCCGCTGGCTGACCGGGATTGAGATTCACCCGGGGGCGACCATCGGCCGTCGTTTCTTCATTGACCACGGCATGGGTGTGGTGATCGGTGAAACTGCCGAGATCGGGGATGACTGTACTCTGTACCACAGCGTGACCCTTGGGGGCACCAGCTGGAAAAAAGGCAAGCGCCATCCGACCCTCGGACAGGGCGTGGTTGTGGGTGCCGGAGCGAAAGTGCTCGGCCCGATCACCATCGGCTCAGGCGCCCGCGTAGGCTCCAATGCGGTGGTGACCAAAGATGTGCCGGAAGGCGTCACTGTGGTGGGTATTCCCGGGCGCATCATCCGTAAGCCGACCTCGAAAGAAGAAAGCGACCGCCGTGAAATGGCCGCCAAAATCGGTTTTGATGCATATGGTCTGGCGGATGAAATGCCCGACCCGATCGCCCGTTCGATTCACAATCTTATGGATCACATGGGGGCAGTCGATAAGAAGATCGACAGCATGTGCAGGGCTCTGAATAACCTCGGCGATCACAGCTGCAATGAGGCTCTGCCACAGCTGGAAGAAGAAACCTTTGTCTCGCTGCACGAAAAAATTCAGCGTGAGGCACGTTCTGAGGAACAGTGATTTACACGAACAATAGTTGACTGAATTACTGGGTAATACGCATACTTCCGGGTGTAATGAAAATGACACGCAGCAGAGGTGAACTATGCGACTGACGACCAAAGGCCGGTATGCGGTCACAGCCATGCTTGACCTGGCTATCCACGCCCGGCAGGGACCGGTCAGTCTCAGTGATATATCCGGGCGTCAGGCGATCTCCCTGTCGTATCTGGAGCAGCTGTTCGCCAAACTGCGCCGCAACGGCCTGGTGGAAAGCATCCGTGGACCGGGGGGTGGTTACCGCCTCAGTCGCCAGGATCACGAGATCAACGTGGCGGAAATTGTTGATGCCGTGAACGAAACCATTGATGCGACCCGGTGCAATCAGAAGGGCGACTGTCACGATGGTGAGAAGTGCCTGACCCATCATCTGTGGATGGATCTGAGTGACCAGATTCATGGCTTTCTCTCCGGTATTTCACTGAATCATCTGGTCGACCGCCGCGAAACCCTGGAAATTTCCCGTCGCCAGGGCCGTAAAGGTGAGCGTATCTCGGCGCTCGCTGAAGAAGACTGATATCCGCACCGCGCCCGGCCGCTTGACTCTCCGTCGCTGCCGGGCAGAATGGGCCGCTGATTTCAGAGGTTGCAGCCAGGCCTGCCACAGGTAATTCTATGTTTCCTATCTATCTCGACTACGCCGCCACCACGCCCTGTGCTCCGGAAGTGGCTGAAGTGATGGCTGCCTGCCTGACGCTGGACGGTGATTTTGCCAATCCGGCGTCCCGCTCTCACCGTTTCGGTTGGAAGGCGGAGCAACGGGTCGAAAAAGCCCGCGGTCAGGTGGCTTCTCTGTTGGGAGCTGATCCGCGTGAGATTGTCTGGACATCTGGTGCAACCGAAAGCAACAACCTGGCCCTGAAAGGGGCGGTTGAGTACCTGCAGGCGCAGAACCCGTCTGCGCCTCTGCACATTATTACCTCTGCCATTGAACACAAAGCCGTGCTGGATACCGTGCGCTGGCTGGAGCAGGCCCGTGGTGTTGCCGTCACCCGGCTGCAACCGGATGCGTCCGGAATGATTACACCGGCTCAGGTGGCTGAGGCCCTGCGTGACGATACCTGTCTGGTCTCGCTGATGGCGGTTAATAATGAACTGGGCACGGTGACGGACATTGCTGCGGTGGCAGAGCTGCTCAAAAGCCATAAAGCACTGCTGCACGTTGATGCCGCTCAGGCGGTGGGCAAGATTCCGGTGACCGTGCAGGACTGGCCGGTGGATCTGCTGTCACTCTCGGCACACAAGTTCTACGGCCCGAAAGGCATCGGCGTGCTCTACGTACGCCGTGATCCGCAGGCGCACATTCTGGCGCAGATGCACGGGGGCGGTCACGAGCGGGGTATGCGCTCAGGCACACTGCCAACGCATCAGATTGCCGGTATGGGCGAGGCGGCGCGTCTGGTCAGTGAGCAGCTCAGTGAGGATATGCCACGTATCGCCGCACTCCGAGACCGGTTGTGGAGCGGCCTCAGCGCACTGGGTGGCATTCACCTGAATGGTGATCCGCAGCAGCGTACGCCGAATCATATGAACATCAGCACCGAAGGGGTGGATGGTGAGATTCTGCTGGCTTCACTGGCGCGTATTGCGGTTTCCTCCGGCTCGGCCTGCACCTCGGCCAGTGTGGAACCTTCTTATGTTCTGAAGGCCATAGGCCTGTCTGATACGCTGGCGCATGCCGGACTGCGCTTCAGTCTTGGCCGTTACACCACCGCAGAACAGATTGATGCCACCGTCGAAGAGTTCAGCCGTGTGGTCGGTCTGTTGCGCAAGCGCTGAAATCCGCATCCGGGCGCTGTAGAACGTGGCATTTGCGGTCATCTGAAACACTGTCGGGTGTGTCAGGGCTGAAAGCGTCCCGGGCTTGTACAACTTTGGTGGAAAGGTGCGTATAATCCGCGGGTTTTTCCACCTACTCATACAAAACCGGAGTGAATTACCATGGCTGTTGAACGCACCCTCTCGATCATTAAACCAGACGCAGTTGCCAAAAACGTTATCGGCGAAATCCTGTCCCGTTTCGAAAAAGCCGGTCTGCAGGTTGTTGCCGCTAAAATGATCCAGCTGGATGATGAAAAAGCCGGTGGCTTCTATGCCGAACACAAAGAGCGTCCTTTCTTCGGCGATCTGGTTTCTTTCATGACCTCTGGTCCTGTGGTTGTACAGGTTCTGGAAGGTGAAGGCGCCATCGCTCTGAACCGCGAACTGATGGGTGCTACCAACCCGAAAGAAGCTGCTGCCGGTACTATCCGCGCTGATTTCGCTGAAAGCATTGATGCCAACGCTGTTCACGGTTCTGACTCTGCAGCGTCTGCTGAGCGCGAAATCGCTTACTTCTTCGCCGCTGGCGAAATCTGCCCACGTTAATTCTTATTAACCATGGGTAAGCGGGGGAGTTCGCTTCCCCACAACACCTCAGGTACTGACGGATGTCTGATACGCAACAGAAAGTGAATCTCCTCGGCCTCTCGCCGGCAAAAATGGAAGAGTTTTTCATCGGTCTCGGTGAAAAGAAATTCCGTGCCCAGCAGATGCTGAAATGGATTCACCAGATGGGCGAATCGGACTTCACCAAAATGACCAATATGGGGAAACCCCTGCGTGAAAAGCTGGCCCAGGTCAGTGAGGTCGCGTTGCCTGAGGTGGTCTACGAAGATTTCTCTAAAGACGGTACCCGTAAATGGGTAATGCGCATGCCGGGTGGCAGCGCGGTTGAAACCGTCTGGATCCCGGAAAAAGACCGGGGCACCCTCTGTATCAGCTCCCAGATCGGCTGCTCGCTGGATTGCAGTTTCTGCTCCACTGGCAAACAGGGCTTCAACCGCGACCTGAGTGTGGCGGAAATCATCGGGCAGGTGTACGTCGCCGCCATGAGTTTTCATGAAGCCGGTGAACGCCGCGGTGGTAAGATCACCAATGTGGTGCTGATGGGCATGGGTGAACCTCTGCTGAATTTTGATAACGTCGTGGATGCCATGCATCTGATGATGGATGACAACGCCTATGGACTGTCCAAGCGCCGTGTCACACTGAGTACTTCAGGTGTGGTGCCGATGCTGGATAAGCTGGGCGATCTGATCGACGTGTCACTGGCCGTGTCTCTGCACGCGCCCAACGATGAGCTGCGCAATACGCTGGTGCCGCTCAACAAAAAATACCCGATCAAGGTACTCATGGAGTCGGTGAACCGTTACCTCGGCAAACTGCCGGATAAGCGTAAGGCCACCATTGAGTACACCCTGATCGACGGCGTGAATGACGGACTGGAACATGCGAAGCAGTTGGCGCAGGTGCTGCGTGATACACCCTGTAAGGTCAATCTGATCCCGTTCAATCCGTTTCCGAACTCCGGCTACAAACGCCCGAGCAATAACCGCGTCTACCGCTTCCGCGATGCACTGATTGCCGAGAACTATGTCGTCACAATCCGCTCTACACGGGGTGATGATATTGATGCGGCCTGTGGCCAGCTGGTTGGTAAAGTGGAAGACCGCACCCGCCGCAGTGAGCGCTATATCAAAGTGGTATCGCTGGACAACCCGCAGGAGGGGCAGCAACTGTGAGTCCGTTCCGTTATCTGTCGCTGACGATCGCTGTACTGATTGGTCTCAGCGGCTGTGTGACCGTTACTCAGGACCGGTTTGCCGAGAAGGCATCACCGGATAAAGCCGTCGAAAACTACACTCAGCTGGGGCTGGGGTATCTGCAGAAAGGCCGCCCGGACTGGGCCCGTGACCGTCTGCAGAAAGCACTGGAAATCAAACCGGAAGACCCGGCTGCCAACGACGCTATGGGTCTGGTGTGGCAGACGGAAGGTGAACTGGATCTGGCCGAAGAATCCTTCACCAAAGCGCTGCGCCATGATTCAGGCTTCACTCAGGCGCGTCATCACCTGGGCCGTCTGTACATGCAGACCGGGGAATTCGATAAAGCTGAAAAACTGCTGAAAAAATCCGCTAACGACCGCTATTACAACGCCCGTGTGCAGGCCTACAGCGATCTGGGGATGACCTATTACCGACTGGGCAATCCGGCACTGGCGATTGAGTCGTATAAAGAATCCCTGCGACTGGCGCCGTACAACGTCGATGCGCTGGTTAACGTCTCGACTCTGCTGTTTGAGCAGCAGCAGTACGATGAATCGCAGAAGTACTTTGACCGTTTCGACCGTCTGGCGCAGAAAGACCAGACCGAACACAGTGCCCACAGTCTGTGGCTGGGTATTCAGTTGGCCAATATCAATCAGAACACCAGCAATGCGGTGCGTCTGGCATCACAGCTGAAAAAGCAGTTTCCGCAGTCGCGTGAATACCGCATGTATCAGGCCTCATTGGCCGGAGCCCCGCAGTGAACAAGAACATGGAAAACCCGATCAAGCGTCGGGTCAGCCGTAAAATCTGGGTTGGCAAAGTACCCGTCGGTGGCGATGCCCCGATTGCCATCCAGACCATGACCAATACCGAAACCACCGATGTGGCGGCTACGGTTGCGCAGATTAAGCGCGCGCAGGACGCCGGTGCGGACATCGTCCGCGTCTCTGTGCCGACCATGGACGCTGCCGAAGCCTTCGGCGCGATCCGTTCTCAGGTTGACGTGCCTCTGGTCGCCGATATCCACTTTGACTACCGCATCGCCCTCAGAGTGGCTGAGCTGGGTGTGGACTGTCTGCGTATTAACCCCGGTAATATTGGTCGCGAAGACCGTGTTCGTGCCGTGGTCGATGCTGCCAAAGATAAAGGCATTCCGATCCGTATTGGTGTGAACGCCGGTTCTCTGGAAAAAGACCTGCAGAAGAAGTATGGCGAGCCGACCCCGGATGCTCTGGTGGAATCCGCCATGCGCCACATTGATATCCTCGATCGTCTGAACTTCCCGGATTTCAAACTGAGTCTCAAAGCCTCGGACATCTTTATGACCGTGGCAGCGTACCGCAAGATCGCCAACCAGATTGAACAGCCGCTGCATCTGGGCATCACCGAAGCCGGTGGCCTGCGCGGTGGTACGGTAAAATCCTCCATCGGTCTCGGCCTGCTGTTGTGGGACGGTATTGGCGATACCATCCGTGTCTCGCTGGCGGCGGACCCGGTGGAAGAAGTGAAAGTCGGCTGGGATATGCTGAAGTCGCTGAAACTGCGCTCCCGCGGTATCAACTTCATTGCCTGTCCAAGCTGCTCGCGTCAGAATTTTGATGTGATCAAAACCATGAACGAGCTGGAACAGCGCGTTGATGACATCCGCACCGACATGAGCGTTTCCGTGATCGGATGTGTGGTGAACGGCCCGGGTGAAGCCAAAGAAACGGATCTGGGCCTGACCGGCGGTCAGCCGAATCTGGTGTATCTGGACGGCAAACCGGCTGGCAAGCTCAGCAATGAGACCCTGGTTGATGATCTGGAGCGCATGATCCGCGAACGTGCCGCCCAGCTGGATGAAGAACGTAAGAACCTGATTGCGGCAGTGTCCGTCACTGAGAGCTGAGCAACAGGCAGGAACTGAGAACACAATGTCGAATAAAATTCAGGCCATCCGTGGGATGAACGACCTGCTGCCGGCACAAAGCCCGGTCTGGCAGTATCTCGAAGGCACGGTCAAAGACCTGCTGGCATCCTATGGCTATGACGAAATCCGTATGCCGATTGTTGAGCAGACTGCTCTGTTCAAGCGCTCCATCGGTGAAGTCACCGATATCGTCGAAAAAGAAATGTATACCTTTGAGGACCGCAACGGTGACAGCCTGACGCTGCGTCCTGAAGGCACCGCCAGCTGTGTACGTGCCTGTGAAGAACACGGCCTGCTGTATAACCAGACCCAGCGTCTCTGGTACACAGGTCCCATGTTCCGTCACGAGCGTCCTCAGAAAGGCCGCTACCGCCAGTTCTATCAGGTCGGTGTGGAAACTTTTGGTATTGCCACACCCGATATCGACGCAGAACTCATTCTGCTCACTGCGCGTCTCTGGGCCCAGCTGGGTCTGAGTGATTCTGTCACCCTGCAGCTGAATACCCTCGGCAGTAACGAAGCCCGTGCGCGCTACCGCGACGCACTGGTGGCGTATCTGTCCGAGCGTAAAGATCAGCTGGACGAAGACAGCCAGCGTCGTCTGGAAAGTAACCCACTGCGTGTCCTCGACAGCAAGAATCCTGAGACCCAGGCGCTGCTGACCGGCGCTCCGGAACTGCACGACTATCTCGATGACGAAAGCCGTGCTGACTTCACTCAGCTGCGCGCTATTCTCGATGCCGCCGGGGTGAAGTACGAGATCAACCAGCGTCTGGTGCGTGGACTCGATTACTACTGCAAAACCGTGTTTGAATGGGTCACCGACAAGCTCGGTGCCCAGGGCACCGTCTGTGCCGGTGGCCGCTACGATGGACTGGTGGAGCAGTTGGGTGGTAAACCGACCCCGGCGGTAGGCTTTGCCATGGGCGTTGAGCGTCTGATTCTGATGCTGGAAACGCTGGAACTGATTCCGCCGCAGGTGATGCAGACCATTGATCTGTACGTTTGCGGAGTGGGCGAGGGGGCGGCCATGGCGTCATTACTGCTCGCCGACGAACTTCGAGAAGCTCAGCCCTGGTTGCGGGTGCAGACCCATTGCGGTGGTGGCAGCTTCAAGAGCCAGATGAAAAAAGCCGATAAGAGTGGCGCCCTGTTTGCGCTGCTGTTAGGTGAAAGTGAGATCGCAGCGTCTCAGGTAACCGTTAAGGATCTGCGTGGCGGCCTTGAACAGGCGACGATTCCGCAGGCGGAATTGCCGGACTGGCTGACCGAACACCTGAACTGATTTAACAGATAAAACCCGGCCTGAGGCCGGATAATGCAAACATAAGGATCCTGTTGGAACAATTATGACCGAGTACCGTACTGACGAAGAACAGGCAGAGATCATCAAAAAATGGTGGTCTGAGAACGGCACCAGCCTGTTGGCGACCATCGCTGTGGCTGCTGCAGGTGTGTTTGGCTGGAACTTCTGGCAGGACCACAAACAGGCGGAAGGTGAAGCCGCATCGGCTATTTACAGCCAGATGCTGGAACTGGCCGCGCAGCAGCAGAATACCGATAACGTGCAGATTCAGAATCTGGCTGAACAATTGCAGAACGACTTTGCAGGCAGCTCCTACGCGGATTTCGCGGGTCTGTTCATTGCCCGTATCGCCGCCGAAAACGGTGACTACGAAGCAGCAGCAGCAGAGCTGACCACACTGGCTGCGGCTACCGATCAGGAACCGGTACGCTACCTGGCTCAGGCCCGTCTGGCCAAGGCTCTGGTTCAGCTGGACAAAACACAGGAAGCCCTGGATGTTCTGCCCGCTGAGCCGAATGCAGCGTTCGCTCCTCAGATTGAAGAGGCCCGTGGCGATGCTTTGTACCGTCAGGGTGATCTGGCCGACGCCCGTCAGGCTTACCTGAAAGCTATGGAAGCTGCACGTGCTCTGGGTCAGATGAACCCGGCACTGCAGGAAAAAATTGACAGTCTGGCGGTTGCCGCCGCTGAGGACGCCTGATGCCAATGGCCGCTAAGCGCGTTCTGCTGGCAGCCTCGGCTGCCCTGATGCTGCTGTCTGGCTGTGCCAGTCAGCCGGACAAGAAACTCCCGGATGTTACGGGTGAGACCAAAGTGTCGGTGGAATGGCGTGCCCGTCTGGGTGATGGCCCGGGTGCTCTGCACGCACGTATGACCGTCGCTGTTTCAGCGGATGACATCGTTTACGCCGCTGATACCTCAGGCACGCTGTCCGCCCTGACACTGGAAAGCGGCAAGCGTCTGTGGGAAACCTCCTTCGGCCAGAGCATTCTGGGTGGTGTCGGTTTGGATGGCGATCAGCTCTACATCAGCCTGATGGAAGGTTCGCTGGTGGCGCTCTCCGCGGAAACCGGTGAAGAGCTCTGGCGCGCTATGCTGCCGAGTGAATCGGTTGCGCCAGCGGTAGCGGACAATGCCCGGGTGTACGTGCAGACGGTCGATGGCCGTGTTACTGCGCTGAGCCGCGAAGATGGCAGCCAGCTGTGGACCTATGAAGCCGGTCTGCCGGTGCTGTCCGTTCGTGGTACTGGCTCCCCCCTGATGATGGATCAGTTTGTCGTGGCAGGCTTTGCCACCGGTAAAGTGGTGGCTCTGGATAAAACCCTGGGTATCCCTCGCTGGGATGTGCGCCTCGGTGTGCCGGATGGCCGCTCTGAGCTGGAGCGTCTGGTCGACGTTGATGGTACGCCATCCTATGAAGGGCAGTTGATTTACGCAGCGGCTTATCACGGTAAGATTGCCGCACTGACCCCGAATGGCGAAACCATCTGGGAAGAAGACGGTTCAAGTTATACCAGCCCTGAGCTGGCGCTGGGCAGCGTCTACCTGGGGCTGGATAACGATGAGATTCAGGCCTATGACATGCTCAATGGTGCCGAAGCCTGGCATCAGGATGCGCTGAAAGGCCGCGTACTGGGGCAGGTGACAGCGACCGGTGCGTCTCTGGCGGTCGCCGATGCCGATGGCTATGTGCACATCCTGAGTCAGCTTGACGGTCGTCTGACCGGTCGTATCTTCCTGCGTCCGCGTCCACTGCATATTAACTACCCGCAGCAGACAGAAGCCACCAACGGCCGCCTTGGCCGTGGACGTGACTTCGGTATCCGCAGTACTCTGATTGATACTGACGCCGGTCTGCTGGTGTACACCAATTTCGGCGAGCTGCTGCTGCTCACGATAGAATAAGTCTGTTCTCACGGGTAGCGCGTCCGGCGTTACCCGTTTCAATCCTTTTCAGCTGAGGTTTTCTGACAGTATGGTTCCTGTTATTGCTCTGGTAGGGCGCCCCAATGTCGGTAAATCCACGTTATTTAACCGGCTGACCAAAACCCGTGATGCCCTCGTGGCCGAAATTGCCGGGCTGACCCGTGACCGTAAATACGGCGAAGGCAAAGTCGGTGATTATCCCTTCATTGTGATTGATACCGGCGGTATCAGTGGCCAGGAAGAAGGCATCGATGAAGCCATGGCCAGCCAGAGCTTTCTGGCCATCAAAGAAGCCGACATCGTCTTTTTCATGGTCGATGTGGCGGCGGGCCTGACCGCGGGTGACCGTACCCTGGCGGAATATCTGCGCCGCCAGGAGAAATCGGCTTACCTGATTGCCAACAAGATCGACGGTAAAAACCCGGATGTGGTACTCAGCGAGTTCTATGAGCTGGGCATGGGTGAACCGCTGCCGATTGCCGCGGCACACAACCGCGGAATTGCTGCCCTGATCGAATACGTGATGGATGAACTGCATCACGAAGAGAAAGTCATCGAAGAAGAAACCGGCTATTACTACGAAGAAGACGAAGCCGGTGATGACGAGCCAAAGCATGAAGAGCTGGACATCAAAGGCATCAAGATTGCTGTGGTGGGCCGTCCGAACGTGGGTAAATCCACACTGGTAAACCGCTTCCTCGGTGAAGACCGGGTGGTGGTGTTTGACGAAGCCGGAACCACCCGCGACAGCATCTATATTCCCTACGAGCGACACGGCCAGCCCTATACCCTGATTGATACCGCCGGGATACGCCGCCGCAAGAACATCACCGAAGCGGCGGAGAAATTCTCCATCATCAAAACCCTGCAGGCCATCCAGGACTGTAACGTCTGTATTCTGGTACTTGATGCCCGTACCGGCATTGTTGAGCAGGATCTGCACATGCTCAGCTTCGTGCTCAACTCCGGTCGTGCACTGGTGCTGGCGGTGAACAAATGGGATGGCATGACCGCCGACGACAAAGAGCGCATCAAAGATGAGATCGACCGTCGTTTTAACTTCCTGACCTTTGCGGATATTCACTTTATTTCAGCACTGCACGGTACCGGTGTGGGTCATCTGTATGAGTCAGTGGATGCAGCCTATGAGTCGGCCATGGCCAAATGGCAGACCAACCTGCTGACCCGCATTCTCGAGGATGCGGTGGCCAGCCATCAGCCAGCCATTGTGCGCGGACGCCGTCCGAAGCTGCGCTATGCCCACCAGGGTGGCTCCAACCCGCCGATCATCGTGGTGCACGGTAATATGACCAATGATCTGACCGACGATTACCGCCGCTATCTGACCAATACCTTCCGCCGGGTACTGGACATCAAGGGCACGCCGGTACGCTTTGAATTCCGTTCCGGAGAAAACCCCTTCTCCGAGAAGAAAAAGGAAATCCGCCATTCCAGCAAACGCCGTGCGGATGCCGTAGAGCGGACGGCCAACAAGCGTAAGATCAAGATTGATAAAGCGCGTAAACAATTGCGCAAGAACTACCGCCAACCGGACTGACCTCAATCAAAGGATAAATGCCGTTTATGAGCCTGTTAGCCCGCCATTTTGACTGGCTCAGTTTTCTGGTTCTTGCCGTTCTGTTTGTTGCCTTCCCGCAGATCGATCTGACTGTCAGCAGCTGGTTCTATGATCCGGCCAGCGGCCACTGGGCGGGCGATAACTCAGTACTGGCTGACAGCATTTATGGCCTGTTCCGTTATCTGCCGTATTTCCTTGTGCCGGTGCTGCTGCTGACCGTGGGATTCAGTTTTGTACCCGGTGTGATGGAAAAAAGCCGTCGCCGCGCCTGGGTGTTCCTGCTGGTGACGCTGCTGGCAGGCCCGGGCATTCTGGTGCACAACGTGTTCAAAGATACCTTTGACCGTGCCCGGCCTAAAAACGTTGAGCAGTTCGACGGACATAAAACCTTTACCCCCGCCTTTGTGATTAACCGCACCTGCGAGAAAGGCTGCAACTCGTTTGTCAGCGGTCATGCGGCTATGGGGTTCTGGTTTATGGCGTTGGGCTGGGTGTTCAGCAGTTATCGCTGGTTTACCCTTGGTCTGGTCCTCGGGGGAATTCTGAGCCTTACCCGCATGGTGCAGGGTGGGCATTTTCTCAGTGACACCCTGTTCGCCGGATACCTCTGTTATTTCACCTTCCGGCTTCTGGCCGGGGTCATTCTTAAACAGAAGAATGTGACTGTCTGATATCACAAAAAAGAAGTGTAAGTTTTTATCTGTTTGGCTCGATTTGATACAGACGTGTGTAAGTGGCTACTTATCGTCCAGCGCAACCTGTGTATACTGGGCACATAAGATCTGAGCAGGATCTTATCTCCACTATCGTGAGTGTACTCTGCTGCCGTGGCGCAGTTCGCCAGGCAGGTTCCGGGCACAACCCGGCTCTCAGAAGAGCCCTTGTGCCGGTGATAGCACTCCGTTTGAGCCCGCTTCAGGCGGGCGTTTTTTTGCCCGCCTTTCAGGCATTATTCCGCTTCGATGCCGACCACGATCCAGGGTGCATCGTTTGACGCCATATCACGTTCCAGATGCCAGATATCGAAAATACCGTCTTCCGATTTCTCCAGATCGTCTTTGCAACGGCCGCGGAACAGCAGACTGATTTCGCGATGTGACGGAGTTTCGTCAGCCCGCACGATGTCGCAGTCCAGATCCAGTATTTCGGTCTGGGGTGGCACCATCAGGCGGTTGCGCTGGGCGGAGAGGGCATCAAACAGCGCCGGGCTGACGTATTCACGGATCAGCTCCAGATTTCCTTCATTCCAGGCCTGCTGCACCAGACGGTAATGATCCAGTGCACCGGCAATAAAGGCGTCTGCGTCAAAGCCGTCAGGCAGATTCATAGGGACGGCACCGGCTGCGCTACCGGCCATGGCTTCTTCCTGCTGAAAAAAGTGGCCCTGTCCGACGCCGACAGCGGCCGCCTGTCGCTGTTGGGGAGCGGGCCGCAGCAGGCGGCTGATGAGAAAGAACAGACCAACCAGCAGCAGGATATCCATCAGCTGAATGCCTTCAAAGGCACCACTTCCCAGCAGATAAGCAAACAGACCGCCGGCCAGCAGGCCACCAAGCATGCCCCCCATCAGTCCGGTGCGGGCAGGTGCCGCCTGCTGCTGCTGATTCTTATCCGTTTGTTTGGCCGGAGCCGCGCGTTGTGGTGTCGTTGGGGTGCTTTTGCCAAAGCCGCCACTGCCAAAACGCTTGGCCTGGGCTTCGTTCACCATTCCCAGCATCAGAATCATTGCCGACAGGCAGGTAATCAGTGTTTTCATAACATCCTCGTTTGGTTGAGACTGAAGGATAACGGATTCAAGCCAGGTCCTGTAGTCAGGGTTGGCGTTATAATGGCGGCCTTTCGTTGCGGAGACAGCAGCGCTATGCAGTGGCATATTTTCTGTCGGGTTATCGATAATTTCGGCGATATCGGCGTCTGCTGGCGCCTCGCGGTGCAGCTGCAGAAGGATCATGGGCAGGAGGTCAGTCTGTGGGTGGATGATCTGGCCGCCTTTCAGCAGATAGAGCCGGAGGTTCTGGGCGCGACAGAGGTTCAGACCGTTCAGGGAATCCGGGTATTTCACTGGACGGCACAGACGTCAGGTCTGGAAGCCGGATCTCCCGCCGACGTGGTGATCGAAGCCTTTGCCTGCGAGCTTCCGGCTCCTCTGGCATTGGCACTGCAGGAGCGTAACCCGCCACCGCATTGGATCAATCTTGAGTATCTGTCGGCAGAGCCGTGGGTGACGGATTTTCATCTCGGGCAGAGTCCGGTCGGGCGGCTGACAAAGGTCTTCTTTTTCCCCGGATTTACCGCAGGAACCGGCGGACTTCTGGCTCCGCCTGCGGGCACTGAATCTCTGGTTGCAGAGATGGCCACCGCCACCGCCCGGGCTGAATTCCTGAATTCCTGCGGTATCCACGCTGCTGAGGGCGAACGCTATATTTCGCTGTTTTCGTACGAAACGGCGGCCCTCAATGGCTTGCTGGATGCGCTGGTACAGGAGCAAGGCTGGCATCTTCTGGTGCCGCAGGGGCGGGCAATGGCTGGTGTGAACCGTTGGTGTGGTGATGATCTGCCAGCCGTCGGAACACGTACCCGCGGCGGGCTGCGCCTGTCATCCTTACCTTTTCTGAGCCAGCCAGAGTACGACCGTCTGCTGGCTATGTGTGAGCTGAATGCCGTCAGGGGAGAGGAGTCTTTTATCCGCGCGCAGATGCTGGGCACGCCGCTGCTGTGGCATATCTATCCGCAGGAAGATAATGCGCATGTCATCAAGCTGAATGCCTGGCTGGACCTGCTGCTGGCGGAGTGCCCGCAACCTCTGGCAGCAGAGTTACGCTCGGCACATTTTTGCTGGAACGACATGCCGGAAAGCCGCCCGGCTGACTGGTCATATCTGCTGTCTGAACTGCCGCAATGGCGCGATCATCTGCGAAAGTGGCAGACAGTCATACGCCGCCACGGCGATCTCGTAACAAATCTGATGACATATTGCAAATAGCTGGATAAAGTGGCGCCGCAAATTTCTCAACCATCTGTGAATCGGTACACACTATGAAAACTGCACAGGAATTCCGCGCGGGTCAGGTCATCAATCTGAGTGGCCAGCCATGGGTTATCCTCAAGGCTGAATTTAACAAATCTGGCCGTAACTCTGCTGTGGTAAAAATGAAGCTGAAGAACGTCCTGAGTGGTGCCTCTCAGGAGCCTGTTTTCAAGGCTGACGACAAACTGGAGCCACTCGTTCTTGAGCGTAAGCAGGTCACGTATTCTTACTTCGCTGATCCTCTTTATGCCTTTATGGATGAAGAGTACAACCAGATCGATATCGAAAAAGACAACCTGGGCGAAGCCCTGAACTTCATCACAGACGGCATGACGGACGTGTGTGAAGCGACTTTCTTCGACGGCAAGGCAATCTCAATTGAGTTGCCAACCACCATCGTGCGCACCGTGTCTTACACTGAGCCTGCAGTGCGTGGTGATACTTCCGGCAAGGTAATGAAGCGCGCTACCCTGGAAAACGGTCATGAAATGCAGGTTTCTGCATTTATCGAGATTGGTGATGCCATCGAAATCGATACCCGTACCGGGGAGTTCAAAGGCCGCGCCAAAAACTGATCTGCCGCTTCTGAAGCCCGGTTTTTTAAACAGGGCCCCGGAGGAAACAAAAACGCCGGCATCTGCCGGCGTTTTTGTTTACATCACCCGCATACCGGGCTGAGCACCCTCGTGCGGTTCCAGCAGGAATATCTCACTGCCGCCAGGACCCGCTGCCAGCACCATACCCTCTGACATACCGAACTTCATTTTGCGTGGTGCCAGGTTGGCCACCATCACCGTAAGTTTTCCTTCCAGATCTTCCGGCTGGTACGCCGACTTGATACCGGAGAAGACGTTGCGGGTCTCACCGTTGCCGATGTCGAGGGTCAGTTGCAGCAGTTTGTCGGCGCCTTCCACATGGCTTGCCGCGACGATCCGGGCAATGCGCAGATCCACTTTGGCAAAGTCCGGGAAATCGATGGTGTCGGCGATGACTTCATTACCGTCTTCACGCAGGGCAGGACCTTTGCTTTTGGCCTTCTTGTTGTCTTTTTTATCCGCTTTCTTTTCTGCAGCGGCAGGTGCCGGAGCGGTGCCTGCTTCTTTTTCCTGCGCGGCTTTGGTTTCTTCGAGAATCGCGTTGACCTTATCCATCTCGGCGCGGGCCAGCATCGGCTTGAACTTGTTAATGCTGTGACCACTGAGGATGGTGGTACGGCTGTCCCAGTTCAGATCCGGCAGGTTGAGGAAGTCACAGGTTTTGTCCGCCAGATCAGGCAGTACCGGTGCCAGATAGGTCATCAGCTGACGGAACAGGTTCAGTGCAACCGAGCAGACGTCGAGCACGTCCTGTTCGCGGCCTTCTTCTTTCGACATGGCCCAGGGTGCTTTTTCCTGAATGTATTCGTTGGCGCGGTCAGCGAGTGCCATGATGTCTTTCATCGCGCGGCTGAATTCGCGTTTTTCATAATATTCGGCGATCTGCTCACCGGCGGCGATAAAGTCGCTGACCATGGCCGCTTCGCTGCAGGTTTCACTCAGCTGGCCACCCGACTTTTTCACGAAGTTGGCGGTACGGCTGGCGATGTTGATCAGCTTGTTGACCAGATCAGAGTTCACGCGCTGGACAAAATCTTCGAGGTTGAAGTCGAAGTCGTCGACGCTGCTGCCCAGCTTGGCGGCAAAGTAGTAACGCAGATAGGTCGGGCTCAGATGGTTCAGGTAAGTGCGCGCCATGATAAAGGTGCCACGGGATTTGGACATCTTGGCGCCGTTCACAGTCACAAACCCGTGGGCGTTCACCGCCGTCGGGGTGCGGTAACCGGAGGCACTCAGCATCGACGGCCAGAACAGGGCGTGGAAGTTGATGATGTCTTTACCGATGAAGTGGTACAGCTCAGTGTCTGAACCCGCTTTCCAGTACTCCTCAAAATCCAGGTCATCGCGGCGGGCGCAGAGGTTTTTAAAGCTGGCCATATAGCCGACCGGCGCGTCCAGCCAGACGTAGAAGAACTTGTTTGGTGCATCCGGAATTTCAAAGCCGAAATAGGGTGCGTCACGGGAGATGTCCCACTCCTGCAGGCCGGATTCCAGCCACTCAGAGAGCTTGTTGGCAACTTCTTGCTGCAGGGTGCCGGAGCGCGTCCAGTCTTTCAGAAAATCCTGAAAATCGGGCAGTTTGAAGAAGTAATGTTCCGACTGTTTCTCAACCGGCGTGGCACCGGAAATAGTGGAGAAGGGGTTCTTCAGATCAGCGGGCGTGTAGGTTGCACCACAGACCTCACAGTTGTCACCGTACTGATCGCCGGAGCCGCATTTCGGGCATTCGCCCTTGATGTAACGATCGGCCAGAAACAGTTCTTTTACCGGGTCATACAGTTGGGTGATGCTGCGGGTGGCGATATGGCCTTTGTCGCGCAGGGCCAGATAAATCTCGGACGCCAGTTCCCGGTTTTCTTCACTGTGGGTGCTGTGGAAATTATCAAAACCAATGCCGAATTCGGCGAAATCGGCTTCGTGCTCTGATTTTACCCGGGCGATCTGCTCTTCCGGTGTGATTCCCATTTTTTCTGCGCGCAGCATGATGGCAGTACCGTGGGCATCGTCGGCACAGACATAGGTGCAGAGATTGCCGCGGGCCTTCTGAAAACGGACCCAGATGTCAGTCTGGATGTATTCCAGCATATGGCCGAGATGGATCGGGCCGTTGGCATAGGGCAGGGCGCTGGTAACAAGAATCTTACGGGGAGTCGTTTCGCTCATGGGAAAAATAGCAGCTGATCATTGGAAAGTGGGGCATTGTAGCAGACCCGGGGCCCGCTCAGGAACGTGAAGCAGGCCGGGGTACGAGCGTAAAGCGGGCGCTTTTGATGGTGTTGTCGCGGATATCCAGGATCTCGATGCGGTAACTGTCGATCACCAGACACACCGGAGATTCAGGAATGTGCTCCATGCGCTCAACGATCAGGCCGCTGATGGTTTTCGGTCCATCGGTGGGCAGTGTCCATTTCATGGCTTTGTTCACGTCGCGCACATAGGCGGAGCCGTCGACAACAAAGCTGCCGTCTTCCTGCGGGTGAACGTCCGGAGAGGTTGCCGCGGCAACATCGGTAGTGAACTCGCCGACGATTTCTTCGAGGATATCCTCCAGGGTACAGATACCTTCGACATCGCCGTATTCGTCCACCACCAGAGCAATGCGGCGCTTGTTCTTCTGGAAGTTGAACAGCTGTATGTGCAATGGCGTGCTTTCCGGAATGAAGTACGGCTCGCGGCAGGTGTCCACGATGTCTTCTTTCAGCAGTTCGCCCGAACTTAAAAAGCGGCTGATGTTGCGTGTGTGCAGCAGACCGACGACGTGGTTGAGTTCGCCTTTGTACACCGGAATACGGGTGTGCTGAGTGCTGCGCAGTTGTGCCCGGATGTCTTCGGTCGGGTTTTCGATATCAATACCGAACACTTCCGAGCGCGGCACCATAATGTCGCTGACGGTCATCTTTTCCAGATCAAGAATACTCAGCAACATGTGCTGGTGGCGTTTCGGGATCATGGAGCCCGCTTCGTGAACGATGGTGCGCAGCTCTTCGGTGCTGAGGTTGTCCGGAGTGGCGTTGGCGACATCCACACGGAATATTTTCAGCAGGCCGTTGGCAATGACGTTCACAAACCACACCGCCGGGTGCAGCGCCCATTGCAGTGCCAGCAGAAGACCGGAAACCGGAAAGGCGATTTTTTCCGGCATGATGGCGGCCACAGTCTTGGGCGTCAGCTCGGCAAAGATCAGGATGATGAAGGTGAATACGATGGTGTTCAGAATCACCGCCAGATCCGGATTATCCGGGAACAGGCGTTGAATGATGATCGTAGCCAGAGACGCAGCAGCAAAGTTCACCAGGTTATTACCGGTGAGAATGGTACCGATCAGGCGGTCCGGCTTTTCCAGCAGTTTGGCCGAGCGCATGGCGCCTTTGTTCTTCCCTTTTGCCAGATGGCGCAGCCGGTAACGGTTGAGCGACATCATGCTGGTTTCAGAACTGGAAAAGAAACCTGACATAATAATCAGGAGAAGAAGTACGCCTAACAGCACACTTATAGGGACGTCGTTCAAGACGGGGTCCTTTGCATAGGAATCAACAGGGCAGTTCCGGCAATCATAGGCAGTTGGCCGGTCGTGTCAAGAAGCCCGGTGCGACAGGCCCGGGCATCCGGCTTATGGATTGCCGAGGACGTACTCCAGCACGAACTGGCTGCCAAAATACGACAGGATCAGAAACGCCGTACCGGCCAGCGTCCAGCCGCCAGCAATGGCACCACGCCAGCCGAAGCGGTAACGCGAGAACAGAAGGATGGCGAACACCAGCCAGCCGGTGATTGCAAACACGATCTTGTGCGTCAGGTGCTGGGCGCGGATGTCCTCAATGGCCGGATAACCCACGATAAAGGCGGCGGTCAGCAGCGCCATGCCCACCCAGATCATGCGGAACAGCAGGGCATCCATGGTCTGCAGCGCGGGCAGTGACTGCAGCAGACCACGCATGCGGTGCTGACGCAGCTGGCGGTCCTGCAGGATGATGAGAATGGCGTGAACCGCAGCAATGGTGAACAGACTGAAGGCGAGAATCGACAGCAGGATATGCAGCCCCAGTTCGTAACTGAGGTGCGACATCAGTACCTGATGATCAAACAGGGCCGCACAGAGGCAGATGACTCCGGCCAGCGGCAGCAGCCCGGCAAACAGATTGCCCAGAGATTTGTTCCAGGCCATCGACAGTACCAGCAGCACGATCATCAGCGAGATCAGTGAACCCACCTGGAACATGGCCAGATTCAGGACATGGTCGCTGAACAGCGTCATCGACAGGGCAGCCAGATGCAGGACAGCACCAATAGCGGCCATGACGACCACAAAGGGACGTGCCGAAGGGCTTTTTCCGGCGATCGTCAGCCATTGACGGATGGCACCGGTGAAGTAAAAACCGGCCGCAGGCAGCGCCAGTGTTAACGCAGTCATTCTTAATCCTCAAACTCAGATCAGTGTCGCATATGGGCCGGATACAGAAAAGCCGGTTCAGAGCGCAGGAGCAAGAGGTTATACTACCCCTCTTTCCGTGTTTACAGATACAGAGCTATGTTTGACAGCCTCAGTGACCGCTTAACGGGCGCGTTAAAAAGCATTACCGGTCAGGCGAAACTGACCGATGACAACATCAAAGACACCATGCGCGAAGTGCGTATGGCACTTCTCGAAGCCGACGTCGCATTGCCGGTCGTAAAAGCCTTCACCGAGCAGGTGAAAACCCGTGCCATCGGTACTGAGGTTCTCAAGAGCCTGAACCCGGGCCAGGTCTTCCTGAAGATTGTTCATGAAGAACTGCAGGCGGTGATGGGGGAAGCTAATGAGAAGCTGAACCTCGCTGCGCAGCCGCCGGCCATTGTGCTGATGGCGGGTCTGCAGGGTGCCGGTAAAACCACCACCGTGGGTAAACTGGCCAAATACCTTGCCGAGCGCGAGAAGAAAAAGGTCATGGTGGTATCGGCTGACGTCTACCGCCCTGCGGCGATCAAGCAGCTGGAAACCCTCGCCAAAGAAGTTGGCGCGGAGTTCTTTCCGTCGGACATCAATGAAAAGCCGCTGACCATTGCCCGGAACGCCGTGGCCGCAGCGAAAAAAGCCCACGTCGATGTTCTGCTGGTGGATACCGCCGGTCGTCTGACCATCGATCAGGACATGATGGATGAGATCAAGGCACTGCATGCCGGTATCAACCCGGTAGAGACCCTGTTTGTGGTCGACGCCATGACCGGTCAGGATGCGGCCAACACCGCCAAAGCCTTCAGCGAAGCCCTGCCGCTCACCGGTGTGGTGCTGACCAAGGCTGACGGTGATGCCCGTGGTGGTGCGGCCCTGTCGGTGCGTCATATCACCGGCAAGCCGATCAAGTTCATGGGTATGGGTGAAAAGACCGATGCCCTCGAGCCCTTCCACCCTGACCGGGTGGCCTCGCGTATTCTTGACCTCGGTGACGTGCTCACCCTGATCGAAGAAGCTGAGCGCAAGATCGACAAAGCCAAAGCCGACAAGCTGGCGAAGAAGATCCAGAAAGGAAAAGGCTTTGATCTGGAAGACTTCCTCGACCAGATGCAGCAGATGAAGAACATGGGTGGTCTCACCGGTATGCTTGATAAGCTGCCTGGCATGGGTAACCTCGGCGCCATGGCCAAGCAGACCACCGCCGCAGAAGGTCAGTTCAAGCAGATGGAATCCATCATCTACTCCATGACGCCGGACGAGCGCCGCTTCCCGGATAAGATCAACGGCTCACGCAAAAAGCGTATTGCCCGCGGTTCCGGTACTGAAATTCAGGATGTGAACCGTCTGCTCAAGCAGCATAAGCAGATGCAGAAGATGATGAAGAAAGTCACCGGTAAAGGTGGCATGCAGAAGATGATGCGTGCCATGGGTGGGATGAAGGGGCCGGGGGGCGGGGGGATGCCTCCTATGATGCGCTGAAAGCTAGCTGCATTGGCATAGCGGCGTTAAATGTTCTTTTGAGTGCTCACGTACCGTGTGTACGCTGCGCGCTCAATTCAAACATTTGCCTTGCTCTGCCAGCTTCGCTGACGCTTTCAGTTGTATATTCAAGCTGGCTGCGTTGCCGGAGCAGTATTGCCAGAACATCTGGGCAGACATTCAGAAATGCACATACCATTTGTACGCTGCGCTTTCTGAATAACCTGCGCCTTGCTCCGCCTGCCTCGCCAACGCTTCCTGAACGTAATTAAGCGTCGGCGTGCTCAGCTCAATTCAGACATTTGCCTTGCTCTGCCGGCTTCGCTGACGCTTTCAGTTGTATATTCAAGCTGGCTGCCCTTCCTGAACCATCTCGGCTGCAAGCTGCATAGCCACATGAACCGGATGCCGGTTTATCCTGATTTCAAAATAGCCCACGCTGCATTTGCCGCTAGAGTAAAGTCCATTGCTCCGTCACCAGGATCGGTGGTTTCCCCGCCGCTGCTGTCGAGTCCATACAGGAATTCATTACTGCCACCGTCGTCCTGACGGAAAAAAGCACCGGTACTGTCATCTGTAGTGCCATCGGAGGCAATAAAGTGGCCGAAGTTAAACAGGTCCTCAATAAATTCGGCCTGGGCTTCGACATTGTTCATCAGATACCAGCCATTCACATCGGTGCCGATTTGCGCAAACCAGTCATAAGGATCATCGCCGCCCAGTGCATGGATGCCCTGGAACACTACCGATTGCCCGATGTAGCGTGTGGCTCCGAACTGGAACTGCCAGACGTGCACGCACTCATGTACCAGAGTCACGATGTTGTAAGAGCGGAAATAAATGCGGTAACCCACCGTAGTGGCTCCGCGGGTACCGGCAAACGGCGGTCCCATAATACCGATCCGTCCTTCATTGATCCTGATCATGCCGTAAGCAAGGGAATCGCCGAAAACAGGTCTGAGTACAGCGATTTCCTCTTTGGTCAGTCCGCGTGCCTTGTCTTTGATATTCAGGGTGGTCAGGATCAGATCAATAAGGGCATTACCGGGCAGCAGAATGGCGCCGATGGCGGTATAAATGACGTCTGCGACCAGCTCAACCAGATCTTCAAGTGCGGCAATAAAGATGTCCGTGCGTAATATGAGGAGTGCCAGAACCCCAATGACCAGAGATACGGTGACGCAGACAATCCTGTAGACCCAGCGGACCACAAGAATAACCACCCACTCGGTGATTTTGACAGTTACCCAATACAGCCAGCAGACCAGCTGATTAAGACACAACAGCCAGGGGTTACACTCCGTATTTTCGCAGCGTTCGCGTTGTTGCTTTTCGTAGCGGTCAACTTTCTGAACCACTTCCTCTTCGACTTTTACCTGCTGTTCTCTGCAGACACTCGCCATGACTTTCTCCTGCCCGGTTATTCCGGGATGACATCCTGTGGTATTGCTGCTCCGCGTGGGAGCAGGCTCCGGTATAAAAAATACAGTCTGATTCTGCCTGCCCCCATACCGGCGAGTTTGCCGCCAACTGCGGCAGAGAGCAGCAGGACAGGGCTCCATATGAGTGGCCAATGAAGACTGGGAAAAAACAGAGTGACGATAACGATGGCGCTAAGCGCAGTCAGCAGGAAAACAGAGCCTGTGGTACAGCCACAGCTGCGCTGATAACGTTCTGCGGTTTCGCGCAGAACGTTAAGGGTGTGCTCATCGGCAGGAGTAACTGCAATGACGGCGAACGTCCGGTCCAGAAGTGATGCCATGACCCTTCCCTGAAGTCGGCTGAGATGCAGACAGAGTTAATAAATGGGCGGTATTTTGCAACTGATTCTGTGCATTTACTCAGGGCATAGAGAGCCAGTTATTGGCGAACAGAGTGGCAACAGGGATGCCGGCTGCAATGATGGGATATCAACGGATTTTCCCGTTACGGAGACTGATATTCCTGTCCGGGTTCAGGTATCTTAAAAGTTTATCTGTCAGGAAAATCACGCTCTATGTTCGCCCACTTCCTCGGTGGTATTGGTCTTTTTCTCCTTGGTATGACGCTGCTGACTGACGGTCTCAAACTGGCCGCCGGTCCGGCACTGGAAGTACTCCTCAGCCGCTGGACGTCCACCCGTCTGCGCGCTCTGTTAAGTGGTATCACCATTACGGCGTTGGTGCAGTCATCAAGCGCTGTTACTGTGGCCACGCTCGGTTTTGTGAACGCCGGTCTGCTCGGATTTCAGCACGCACTCTGGGTGATTTTCGGCAGTAATGTCGGTACCACACTCACCGCCTGGCTGGTAGCGGTGCTGGGTTTCAGCATCAAGATTGATGCTTATGCGCTGCCGTTGATTGGCATTGGCGCCTTTATTTATCTGGGTGTCAGAAATGCCCGTCTCAAAGCAGCAGGAACGGCCATTGCGGGTTTCGGCCTGCTGTTTCTGGGCATCGATTTCCTCAAGAGTTCGTTTGACGGGCTGGGTGGCGGGCTCAGTGATTCTCTGCTGGCCGGTGGTGGACTGTCGTTATTCGGAATGGTGGTTGCTGGTACTCTGCTGACGGTGCTGATGCAGTCGTCCAGCGCGGCCATTGCGTTAATTCTGACGGCGATAGCCAGTCAGTTGCTGCCGCTGGAGGCCGGAGCGGCTGCCGTGATCGGAGCCAATATCGGCACCACCTCGACGGCGATTCTGGCGTCGTTCGGGGCGACTTCCAACGGCAAACGTCTGTCGCTGGCACATGTGCTGTTCAATCTGATCACCGGGGCTGTGGCACTGGCCATGCTGCCGGTGTTTATGTGGCTGGTGGCTGCGTTTATGCCAGCAGGTGAGGCAGATACCAACCCGGCGCTGTTTCTGGCCGGTTTCCATACCCTGTTCAACCTGCTCGGTGTACTCCTGATGTGGCCCTTCGGTGACCGCTTCACTCACTGGTTGCAGGCGCGCTTTCACAAGGGCGAAAAAGTGCTGTCGTTGCAGCATCTGGATAAAGCCGCCGCGGTGGTACCGGATGTTGCTCTGCGCGCCATCACGCTGGAACTGGCGCGTTTTCAGGGGCTGCTGGCTGCACACATCAACAGCAGTCTGGTCAATACCGGAAACCAGTCCAACAACGACAACCGCAGTGCATTGCGCAGCCTGCTGCAGGACATCAATCTCTATATCACCGGTATTCTCAATCAACCACTGCGCCGTGCTCTGTCACGCCAGCTGCCGCAGTGTCTGCTGATTATTCAGTACGCTTACAACCTGCTGGAAACCCTCGACGAGCTGGATGAAGAAGCGCCCCTGCCCGTGGAGCTGCTGCAACCCATGAACGACTGGCTGCTGCTGCACGACCGGCCAGAGCCGGATTCTGTCACGGTTGAGCAGAATGAGGCCGAACAGACGTATCAGGCGCTGAAACAGCAGCTTCTGGATGCGACGGTGGAAGAGCAACTGAGCCTGACGGTGATGAACCAGGGCCTGCAGCGTCTGAGTCTGTATAAGCGTCTGCAGGAGCAGACTCTGAAGGCTGCGCAGCTGCTCAGAACCCTGCAGGATGGTAATCCGTCTGCAGAGCACTGATGTCCGCCCGGGCGGAATAGGCGGCCTGGCTGTGTTAGGCTTGGCCTCTTTTGCGGATTTTCAGGGAGTTATTTTGCAGACTTCAGAGCAGCAGTTTGAAGAGCTTCTGGCGCAACTCATCACTAAAGTGAACATCGTTCTGTCGCAACAGGAGACCGTACCACCTCTGGGGCTGTTACTGACCGAACAGGGAATGACAGAAGTGGTTCTCGTCCCGGCTGATACAGAAGGGCCTCTGGATACACACCTGGATGCTCTGCTGAGCGGATTGCGTGAGCGGGTCGCTGAGGGGGGATATCTGGCCACCTGTGTCGGTTTTCCGGATTACGATAAAGGCTGCCTTCTGGCTTTCTGGGAGAACCGTGAGAATTTCTGCACCAAAGTGAGGATTCCGGTGATAACAGAGGCTGTAACGGTGCTGGATATTGATCAGGCCAGTATTGAAGAAGGTATTGTGTCGATTTTTCCCGGGGTTGAATAACCCCGGCTGATGTCCGGCAGCGTCAGAGACTCAATCGCTGTCAGCGGTTTCTGCCTCTGCTCTGGCATCCATCACCCGCAGCAGATTGATCTCAATCCAGTCGGCCAGCCCGGTAACTTTCTCTGCGACTTCTCTCCCCATGGGGGTCAGGCTGTATTCTACAAACGGTGGGACGACCGGGTGCGATACCCGCTTGACGAAGCCATCCCGGGTCAGAGCCTGCAGGGTCTGGGCGAGCATTTTTTCGCTGACGCCATCAATTTTACGGCGCAGCTCGCTGAAACGATGGGTTCCACTGCGCAGACCAATCAGCACCAGCACTCCCCAGCGGCTGGAAACGTGAGCAAGCACTTCTCTTGAAGGGCACGGCGCAGCGAACAGATCGCCCTTTTCAAAGCGTTCAGACAAGCCCATAGCCGGAGTGTGTTTGGTGGTATCGCTCATAATACTTACCTTTTTGTTCGTACTTACTAAAAGATAGCATGAGGTCTATGCTGAATGCATCACTTATGAACAACAGAGGAGAGTGATCATGATTGCAATTACAGGTGCTTCCGGCCAACTGGGTCGTCTGGTAATTAACGAACTGCTGAAATCCGTTCCGGCCCAGAGTCTGGTGGCGGTTGTGCGTACGCCATCCAAGCTGGCTGATCTGGCAGAACAAGGCGTGATCGTCCGTCAGGGAGATTACACCCAGCCGGAGAGTCTGGTCAGTGCGTTTGAAGGCGTTGATAAGGTGTTGCTGATTTCTTCCAGTGAAGTGGGGCAGCGTGCTGTGCAGCATAAAAATGCCATTCAGGCGGCTAAGAAGGCAGGTGTGAAGCTGCTGGCGTACACCAGTATTCTCAAAGCTGATACCTCACCGCTGGCTCTGGCCGAAGAGCACGTTCAGACCGAAGCGTTTCTGGCTGACTCCGGTGTGCCTTATGTGCTGCTGCGCAACGGCTGGTACAGTGAAAACTACATGGCCAGTGTGCCGGTTGCCTTGCAGACGGGTGCCGTGTTCGGCAGTGCTGGCGATGGACTGATCGCCTCTGCTGCACGTGCGGACTATGCCGCAGCGGCCGCCGCTGTGCTGGTAGCGGATGATCAGGCTGGCAAAGTGTATGAGCTGGCCGGAGACAAAGCCTATACCCTGAACGACCTGGCTGAAGAAATTGGCGCACAGACCGGTAAAACCGTGGTTTACACTAACATGCCGGAAGCCGATTACGCCAAAGCACTGGAAGATGCAGGCATCCCAGGGCCGTTCGCTGCGATTCTGGCAGACTCTGATACCGGCGCGTCTCATGGCGGCCTGTTCAGCGACAGCAAAGATCTGAGCAAGCTGATTGGTCGTGAGACCACGCCGATGAAAGAATCCGTGCGTCAGGCGCTGGCTGGCTGATAAAGGGTTTCCTCATAAAGGAAACCTGAACCACCGGAGCGGAAAATGAAAACCCTGCACTATGACGATGTCGATATCACCGGCTTTGCCGGTATCCGGGAGATGATTCTGGTGATGGACCCTGAAGTCTTCACCAGTAACCGGCCTGATATCGTCTGGCAGGGGCATGGTCAGCTGACTTATCTGGCACATGCTTATTTCCGCCCTGGTGGCAGTACTGGCAGGCATTATCATCAGGGTATTGATGTGGTCAGTATCCTTACCCGTGGACGCGTCATTCATCAGGGCAGCGCTGGCGATGGCAAGGAATTTCATGCCGGGCAGGTGATGGTTCAGCGGGCTGGGCAGCGTGGTTTTATGCACGATGAAATCAATCCGGAGAATGACATCACCGGTATGGTGCAGATCTGGTTGAGGCCCGAAGGAGATATCCCTGAGCAACCGACGCATACCCTGATTGATCTGCATTCCGGGGATAACAGTGTCTATGACGGTGAAAATACCCGGCTCTCAGTACAGTTACTGCCGAACGGCGGCCGGTTAATGCTGGAACCCGGAAATCTGGGTTATGTGTATCAGGGCGGGCTGCGGTCCGCAGACACCGATTTACCCCGTGGTACGCTTTTCTACAGTGATAACACCGACATTATGGCGGTAGCCGACGATACCCGGGTGGTGTGTGTGACCGTTACCGGGTCATGATTCAGCTTTTTAAATTCTGTATTTTTTTCTGCGTAAGAGCGTCAAGTAAGGCTTCTGCTGCCATCACGCCGAATTTGTTGGCGGCATCCGGGCTGTCACCGGTAATCAGTTTACGGTCCTGATAGCACACGCCTGCGGCTTTGTGGTTGATGATATCAACACCACAGGTTTTCAGTTTTTCCCCGAAAAACCAGGGCATCGGACCCGGCAGGTATCCGAACAGCGGGGTGACTTTATCCAGAGAATCCGGGAAGGCTGCAATCTTATAACCCCGGTAAATAAACGGAGAATCATCATCGGTTCGGGCAGACAACAAAGCGGCCGGGCCGTGGCAGATAGCGAGCAGGAACCTGCTCTGCTGATGCACCCAGCGCAGCAGTGTCCCCAGATCTTTATTGTCCGGCAAGCCCAGCATGGCGCCATGTCCGCCGGGAATAAACACGGCGACGTAGGGTGAGTCGTCTGTCAGGCCAGCAGCGACAACCTCATGTAGGGACAGGGGCTGTTGAAAAGCTGCCTGATACTTCTGGTACATACTGACTACCGCTTCGTCTTTTTCCGGCATGGCCCACATTTCGATCTGAGCAGGCTTACCCGTCGGGGTACAGATATCCAGAGAGAAACCGGCTTTTTCCAGATGCAGCATGGGAACCAGAGTCTCAACCGGATGGTTGCCGGTAGAGAAGGCTTTGCCATTTTTCATGGTCATGCTGTTTTCTTCGGTGCACATCACCAGTACACGGCAGTCAGAGCCGCTGCAGGCATCCGGGTAGTCGCGGTGGTCATAATCGGTTTTGTTGCGGGTGGCGAGCTTCAGCGCAACCGGAGAAGGGCTGAGTGTTCCATCGGTCTGTGGTTTGGGTGCAATGCCTAACAGCTTTTTAATAGGTGCCATGCGCGTCACTCAGAGAATTATGATTATTTATTGCTCAATGTAATTCAAAGCGCTGAGTCAGGCAAACAGCGACATACCGGATCAGGGAGATTATGATCCGGCTTCAGCGTATCTGCTCAGGTGTTTTTATCGAGAATATGGGTGGGGATACCGTCCAGGCTGACCTGATTCTTTTCCTGCCAGTAGTCTTTCAGACCCTCGTCACCTTTGCCGCTAGCCCAGTTTTTCAGTTGTTCCCGTTCTCCTGCATAGTCGTAAAACGGTACGGCCATGCCGCAGGAATTCTGCACAAGATCGACCTTCAAACGGAAGATCTGCCGTGCGCCGGGTGTCGGAGGAAAGTGCGAATAGAGACTTTGCCATTCAGGGTCATTGTGATGAACAGCCTCAGCCGTTCCATACAGGCGGAGAATCAGCGGTGCTCCTGCGAACGAGGCAAACATTATGGTCATGCGTGGGTGGGTCTGAACATGAGCCGCTGTTTCGTTGCCGCTGCCAGTGACGTTCAGCCAGATCACTGTGGTGCTGTCGAGTATGCGCAGCGCATCCATACCTTTCGGTGAGATATTGACCCGGCTGTCCTCTGTTGCGGTGCCGACAAAGAAGATCTTCTGCGCAGTAATAAACTCTGAATGCTTTGCGGAAATCTCTGAAAAACGCTGCCCCATGTGATTGTCCTTATCCGGTGTGAAAGTAAAGAGTTGCGTATTGCTATGACAAAATCAATACAGGGAGAGAATCAGGTATGGGCCGGTTAAGAGGAACAGGTTTCTTTTAATTAAGTGAAAGACTGTTAAGAATAAACCGATTAATCTCAGAAAGTCGGAACAAACACCAGCAGTAATAAAGTGACACCGGCCATTGAGGGCAGGGCGGTAATGATTCCTGTAAGTCTGCCGCGGATAAATCCACTCAACCCTATACCGGCCAGCAGACCTGTGATACCGGTGAATAACGCGGATTCAGCGATCAGCTTGGTACGGAATAAAGAGGCCGGCCACTCAGCGTACTGGAAACCGAGCGAAAACTGCTGAACCGAAAGTACCAGCAGGGTAGAGCTGAGTGTCGCTACAACCAGCAATACAGCCGCCGTTGCCATCGCCCCCGTTACCACCACAAGCGTGCGTGACCGTTCACTGACCAGCCCCAGCAGAACACTCAGGAAGGTCATGGCAAAACCACCGAGAATGGCAGCGCTGAATGCGCTCTGGCGATAAAGATCGGCGACAAGTTCGGCTTCGGTCATGCTCACGGATTCCGTTACCCAGTATCAGGTTGTTGTACGATGAATGGTGCTTGCGGCTTTTTTATAGTGTCCCAAATGCGTTAAGGAGACCAGTGATAACTCTGAGCATCTTCCAGTGAGACGAATGAGGCGAAGCCATCGATCAGATATGATGATTCATCGTCCGTTGTCTGCGCATAGATATAGTATGCACTTCCGGGTTTTTCAAAAGGCCTGGAGCAGCTGCTGGTCATCCGGTTAATAACAGTTACTTTTCCTCTGGTATTGCCTTTGTAGCTTTTAATAACGGTGAATACCGCTGTCTGCTTTATGGCATTATCATCTATGTGTTCTGCATCCAGACGTCCGAAAAAGACGACATCAGCCTTATCAAAGAATCTGGCCTCTTCTGATGTAATCCTCTGGGATGGGGGGACTATACAGGCATTACTGGTCAGGCTGAGAAGAAAACAGAGAAGAAATATGATTATACTTCGTTGTTTTATTTCCATGTTGAGTCTCTCTTCTTATTCAGATTTCTGCATCAGTATTGTAATTATTTCATTTTAAAGTCATTCAGGAACAGTTTCTTTTTAATCCAGAAATACACTCAGACCAGATGTCTGAAGTGTGCATCACTCAAAGTGCAGAACCATCTGAGGATACGCACCCGGAGGATGGGCATAGACAGTAAATCCCAGTTTTTTATACAGGGTGATAGCGGCATCATTGCGGGGATGCACACCCAGACGGACTCCGGGAAACTGATCTCTTGCCTCCTCACACAGAGCATTCCAGAGTATGCCGGCAACACCCTGACGGTGAAATTCAGGAAAAACCGCAATCGACAGTTCGGGAAATGACGCATATTCCTCAGTAACGCATTCTTTGGTCCGTAATTGAATGAATCCCGCGGGCCTGTCGTTACTGACGGCCAGAAGGCCGATATCACCTTCCCGTCCCCAGTCTTCGTAATAAGCCCGGACAACAGGATGCTCGAGCACGTTTACCGGGCGGCGTGGCTCATCCGGGTGGTCCCACAGAGCAATATAGATGAGCTCTTTCTGCAGCTCTGCATCGGCTGGCGTTAACCGGCGTATCTGGATATTCACAGTTTCTGTTCCTTCAGTAAGTGATCATATCGGGTCAACCATATCTGCTTTCATTCACCCCTGTAAATCAGGGAAGCAGGGCATTGGGCTGATCGGGAAGTGTATATTCGTAAAAGCCAATTACTACTTTGCAAAATATGTCTCAAACAAAAGCAGGCAAATTACAGATCAGCTACTAGCCTTAAAGTGTTGCTACTGAGTAACGCTATGGACTGAGGCCACTAAGGTGATCTCAGTCCATCAATAACTAAGACGGCGCTGCATTTTGTCAGATACCGGCTTACAGGACGGTTTGCGGAAAAGGACCTTTTGATCAGGTGGCGATGGAACAGCGGTTCTTAACTTCCTCGCTCACATCGGAGTGTCCGGCTGTGCACCTCCCCTGATGCCTGTGCGGTTGTCGTCTGTACCTGCAGACTGACTGTCAGCGATGACAAGGAGAAAACAACCAATGACGTATTCGGTCACCATTGATACGGCCACATTCAGCGAGACTACACCGTATCCCTTTGCGGTCAACGGGTCGGTATCCACCACGAACCCGAGCCAGCCAGCCACCAGTGTGACTGTGATCATCACGATTCCGGATGAAGACCCGATCACTGTGGTTTCTAACTTACCGACCTCATTACCCGGTCTTCCGACGTTACCCAGTACCTTCGGGTATTTCGGACCACTGCCGGACGGACGCCAGACACTCCCTGAAGGGTCGGCCGTTACGGTTTACAGTACAGGCCAGAGCCAGGCGAGCAAGACGATTGACATTGTCAGCTGAAAGCGGTTCTTCCCTGCTTTCGGTTACCTACCTGCATAAAAAAAACCGGGCAATGCCCGGTTTTCATTGAATCGTTTAGTGATTCAGAACCCGTTGTTCAGAACTCTGATCAGAATTCGGCCCACAGGGCGTCAACGTCTTTCGCCAGCAGATCGTCGATACCAGCTGCACCTTTACGGCCACCACCACCGAATTTCACGGCAATGGTATCCGCACCGGTGAGGTTGGTTTTTGCGGCACGGATGCTCACCAGATAGGTCGGCTCGCCATCGACGACTTCTTTGCGCTCGGTCAGCAGTACGTGGGCACGGTCTGGATACATGTTGGCCAGTTCGTTACCCAGTACACCACTGATACGGCGTGCCCACTGCTCGTTTGGCAGCATGATCATGGCAGCGCGTTCGTTTTCACGGACCGGCGGCAGGGTCAGACCTTTTTCGAGGTCGCTTTTATAGCCTTCGGTCAGGGTGGTGTAGACGTCGTTACGTTCTTTGATGAAGTCAAACGGAGACGCGTACGGGCTGGTCAGTCTGAACAGCTCTGCCGGGTGGTAGAACAGGTCTTCGAGGCTGGCGCCATAACCGTTGTAGTTCATGGCCACACCCAGGTCGCGCAGCTGGCCTTTCTGCTCATCCGACAGGCCCAGTTTGGCGGAGTACTCTTCGGCTACCTGATCGATGTTGTCACCGAACGCGGCAGTGATGGCCCACTCGCGGTATTTGCCTTCCAGGTAGTAATCGATGATCAGACCGGTACAGGTGTTGGACGCGGTGTTGATGTGGGCTTCCAGATTGGCGTGTTCCGGAATGTCACCGGCCTGGTGATGGTCGGCGTAGAAGACCTTGGCACCGGCTTCCAGAGCCGCGTGCAGGCCTTTCATGTTCTTGTCCATGGACACATCAAGTACGGTGATGTCGTCACCGGCCTGTGGCTCAATGCTGGCCAGCAGTTTGATGTCGCGTTTTACGCCGGTGACCAGCGTTGCTTCCTTTGGCATGGCCTGGCGCAGCTGGATCAGTGAGCAGATACCGTCAGCATCGCCGTTAAAAATGTCATAGTTTGCCATTATCAGTCCCCAATATTGATGACAAATGCAGAAAAGACACCGGGGACCGATGCGGTTGCATGGGTCCCCGGCGGGTAGTCAGTGTCAGGCGGGCAGGACGCCTTTGTCCTGCAGGTAGGCCACAACAGCGTCGGCACACTCTTCGATGCTCATGGTGGAGCTGTCGAGGGTGATTTCCGGAGTTTCCGGTGGCTCATAACCGGAGTCGATACCGGTGAAGTTCTTGATTTCGCCTTTGCGGGCCATTTTGTACAGGCCTTTCGGGTCACGGTCTTCGCAGGTCGACAGAGGCGTGTTCATGAAGACTTCGATGAACTCACCGTCTTCCACCAGATCGCGCACCATCTGACGCTCAGAGCGGAACGGCGAAATAAAGGCGGTCAGAACGATGATACCGGCATCAATGAACAGCTTGGACAGTTCACCGATACGGCGGATGTTTTCGATACGGTCTTCATCAGAGAAGGTCAGGCCTTTGTTCAGGCCGTGGCGCACGTTGTCACCATCCAGCAGGTAGGTGTGGTGGGCCATCATGTTCAGTTTCTTTTCCACCGCGTTGGCGATGGTGGATTTGCCGGAGCCGCTGAAACCGGTGAACCAGAGTACGCAGGGTTTCTGTTTTTTCAGGGCAGAGCGGTCTTCTTTGGTGACCGAGGTGGAGTGCCAGACAATGTTCTCGGTAGTCATCTGATTTCCTTAAGTTATGGAGCCTGACACAGAGATTGTCAGGCGAGGTATTCGACTGAGCAGAAGGTACTAGAACTGGGTCCCTATTGGAACCGGCATTTGTCCATCTGGCCAGTTGCGTCCGCTCCGCCCCGCAGGCTGCACGGGAGGGAGATGTCATTCCGGTCAATCATCACAGTGGCTGCATGACCGGTGTGACGGATCAGTCACTGCCGAACAGGTCGCGGGTGTAGACCTTGGCGGCCACATCGCGGATGTCGTCGGTGAGGCGGTTGGCGACGATGACGTCAGAAACCGCTTTGAACTCGTCCAGGTTATTCACCACACGGGAATTGAAGAAACGGGTGTCGGTCAGTACCGGTTCGTACACCACTACCTCAATGCCTTTGGCCTTGATGCGCTTCATAATGCCCTGTACGGCGGAGGCACGGAAGTTATCCGAGCCGGACTTCATCACCAGACGGTAGATGCCCACCACCTTCGGGTTCTTGCGGATGATGGAGTCGGCAATGAAATCCTTGCGGGTGCTGTTGGCATCGACGATGGCGCGGATGATGTTGCTCGGGATTTCTTCAAAGTTAGCCAGCAGCTGTTTGGTATCTTTCGGCAGACAGTAACCACCGTAACCGAACGAGGGGTTGTTGTAATGGTTGCCGATGCGTGGATCGAGACCGACACCTTCAATGATCTGGCGGGTGTTCAGGTCATGAGTTTCACAGTATGAATCCAGCTCGTTGAAGTAGGCTACGCGCATCGCCAGATAGGTGTTGGAAAAGAGTTTCACCGCTTCCGCCTCGGTGGAATCAGTGAACAGCACAGGAATGTCTTTTTTTACGGCGCCTTCGACCAGCAGGTCAGCAAATTCTTTCGCCCGCTCGGATTGTTCACCGACGATGATGCGTGACGGGTGCAGGTTGTCGTAAAGGGCTTTGCCTTCACGCAGGAATTCCGGCGAGAAAATCAGGTTGGCGCAACCGGTATCTTCCTTCAGCTGGCGGGTGTAACCCACCGGAATGGTGGACTTGATGATCATCACCGCGTCCGGGTTGATGCTCATCACATCGCTGATCACGCTCTCAACGGAACGGGTATTGAAGTAGTTGGTGACCGGGTCGTAGTCCGTCGGGGTGGCGATGACCACGAAACGGGCGCCTTGGTAGGCATCTTCTTTATCAAGTGTGGCACGGAAGTTCAGGTCTGGTTTTTTCAGGAAGGCTTCGATCTCGGCATCGACAATCGGCGACTGGCCCTTGTTCAGCAGTTCGACTTTTTCGGGAACGATGTCGACAGCAACCACTTCGTGGTTCTGCGCCAGCAGCATGGCATTGGATAAACCCACATAGCCGGTACCGGCAATGGCGATCTTCATAAGCAGTGAATCCTGAACGGTAACAAACGTTCCCCGATTCTATCACCGCTTTTGTGAAAGTGTATGACGGTCAGTGGCTGCAGGCAGAAAAGCCGTCAGCCCTGAATACCAGCTCAGAGAACCCCGGATCAGAGCTGGTTGAACAGCGACAGCCGGGAAATCGTGGTGTAGCTCTGCTGTGCGGCTTCCAGCAGGAAGGTCTGCAGGCTCAGACGGCTCACCGCTTCGGCAAAATCCACGTCTGACAATTCCGACAGAACCTCCTGGCTGACCAGCTTTACGTCTTCACTCATGCTGCGGGTATTATCAATGATGTTCAGGCGCGCACCGATCTGGCTGCGGACTTCCGACACAGAGGTCTGTGCACTGGCCAGGTTGGTCAGGCTGTCTTCGATCAGAATATCCAGAGTGGCGGAATCATCCGGGTTGTCTTCCAGCGTATCCAGCCCCTGACGCAGACGGAACAGCGTATCTGTGATGCTCTGTTTCGAGGATGAATGCGCCAGCACCTCGTCTCCGGCTTTGGGCTCGCCATTCATGCGCAGGCTGATGCCGGCGACAACAACTTCTTTGCCATCTTCATAAGCCCGGTTCGACATGCCTTCCACCACACGGTTATCCGAAACGCGGCGGATGGTGAAGTTGGGTCCGGGTGGCGTGATGGCGTTTTCGTTATTGAAGGTCACTACCAGGTCATCGGGGTAAAATTCGGCGTACGCGTCTTCATCCACCACAAATCCGGCGTTGACCTTGGTATTACCAGTGTTGTTCGGATTAACGGAGGTAGTGAAAGTATTTTTCGCCGAGTTCACATCCATGAAGAGTCTTTTGCCATTGTCGCCGGTAGGAACCCGGGTGGTATCACCGATGGCCAGATAGCGCTGACCTTCGTCGCCATGGTAGTTGTAACGGCCGTTTTCGCCTTTCTGTAGCGGTTGGGTCGAGCCTTTGAAACCGGCAAAAATAAACTCGCCGTTCGGGTCGCGGGTATTGAACAGGCTGGCAAGACCGTCTTCCAGCTCGCGGATTTCGGCACTGATGGCCTGGCGGTCTTCTTTGGTCAGTGAGCCGGAACCGGCGTTCACGGTCAGCTCCTGAACCCGGGTCAGTGACTCGGTGATGGAGCTGAGGGTGACTTCCTCCAGGTTAAGACGGTTTTCAGCGGCGACCATATTGGTTTCGTACTGTTCGCGCTGAGCGAGATCCTGCTGTAACTGCAGGATCTTGGTCGAAGCAATCGGGTCATCCGCCGGGGTCAGTACGCGGCGGCCACTGGACACCTGTTGCTGGGTTTTGTTCACCGCTTCCTGAGCGGAGAGTATGGAGTTCAGGCCGTTGTTGTAGGTCTGCAGGGTAGAGAGTCTCATGCTCTGGCTCCGTAGCCGGAAGGTATCACCGGCGGTTGATCAGTCAATGTGTTCGGTAGGTCTGTTTTCATACGCAATCAGTCTCAGCGGAAGGTACCGATCAGGGTGTCAAAAATGTCCTGTGCCACCTGTATCACCTGGGCACTGGCGTTGTAGGCCAGTTCGTACTGAATCAGCGCAGCGGCTTCTTCATCCAGGTTCACACCCGAGACGGCGTTGACCTCGTTCTGGGCGTTCTGCATCAGAATTTCACTGGAATCGCGGTTGATCTGGGCGCGGCTGGTTTCAGCGCCGACGATTTCGACCAGGCGGGCGTACGATTCAGAAAAGGTGCTCTTGCCGCCGACGGTATCGGTGGACTGCAGGGCTGCCATACCAACGCCGTTGCGGCTGTCTGAGGTGCCATCAAGGTTGTAGTTGACGGTAAATTTGTCGCCGCTTTCCGGATTACCATCAATGTTGACCTGAAAGCCGAAGTGCACGTCTTCACCGACCGGGTTGGTTTCAAACAGGTTGTTGCCCGGTGGTTCGACCGTCATGCTGTAGTTTTCATCCATGATGACTTTCAGCTGGCCACCCATAGTGACCTTGTTGGATCCGTTGGGCCCTGTGCCGGTTACCTCCAGACGCGGCTGGAAGTGCAGGTTGCCACGCTCATCAAAACCGATGTCGAGTTCGCCGGAATACACATAGCCCGAGTCGTCGATGGCCTGACGGAAGCCTTCGATCATGTCTTCACCCGTCGCGTATTCATCGGTCATTTCAAAGCTGAAACTGCCCTGACCGGGAACATCAAAGGCGTAGGCGTATGGCCCGCCTTCGGAAAAGTCGTACCCTTCGTATTCATTCAGGGCGGTTTCCGGTGCGTTACCGGTTTCTGCCACGGCGGTTTCAGTGCCGTTGCCCAGCGTGAAGCTGTCGCCCTTGTCGCCTTTGATTTCAAAGTCGAGGTCGTCACCTTCGAGGTCGATGATGGTCAGTTTGGCGCCGTCGGAGCGGGCAATAATGCCCTGCGACTGCAATTCGCGGTTGGCGTTGATGCGTGCTGCCAGAAAATCAGTATCAATCGGGCTGGGTACATCCTGCGGATAGTCACTGTCGTATTTGCTCTGGTTTGGTCCCAGAGAGTCGGTCAGGACGATACCATTGAGTGTGAAGGTGGTGTCCATGAAACCGTTGGGGTCGGTCTTCAGGTCAGAAATCTCGGCGACGGTACGGGCTGTTGCTTCCACGCCCTGACGCAGGCTCAGCTGCTGGGCGATTTCCCGTGCACTGGCATTGGCACTGGTGATCAGAGTGGGCTGGGTGGCCTTCATGCCAGTGTCCGGATTGGTGTAGGTAATCTGGATACGTTCCGGGAAAAAGCCATTCTGTGACTCAACCAGTGCCGCAGGAGCAGGCGCCTGATAGGTGGCCTGCACCGGCAGAACACCGCCAAAACTGGTGAATGCCGTTTTACCTTCTGACTCCGGCAGAATGCGGTTGCTGATACCCGGGGTAAATTTCTGGTTCATCAGGGGAGGAAACAGCGGAATCGGGTTGCCCGGGTCGGTGTTGTCCAGCACATCATAGGTTGTCGGTGAGGTAAAACGGATAATCAGCGGCGGAGTCAGAGAGCCTTCTTCCGAGAAATAGGGTGTGGTGACGTCATACACTTCGCCCGGGTCAATCATGCCGGAGCCGATATTGCCGATGGCGCTGTCGGTGGAAATCGGTGAGGCCAGGGCCACCTGTTCCGCACGGGTCACGTACATGGCGAGATCGCGGGCAGCGTTGCGGGTCGGGGTGACCAGAAACTCATCGCCTTGCTGAAAGCTGCCGTCTTCAAAGCGGATTTCCATTCCATCCACGCGGATGGAATCAGGGAACACACCACTCAGCGAATTGGTTTCCATCAGCTTGTTGTCGCTCTCGCGGATAACCCGGTAGGTGTAGTCATCCGGACCGGGAAAGGTAATTTTGTAGTCGCTGGTGGTGAGTACCGAGGCGTCTTCGATGTACACCCCGATTAAACGGTCATCCGGATTGGCGTTACCGCTGTCACCCAGAACCCGCTGGTATGGTTTGGGTGAATCGTTGATGCCTTCAAAAAAGTTTCCGCCTTTGAGACCGTCATAATCGATACCCAGTTTGTGCTGGTCGTTCATGCTCTGGGCAATCACCAGCGACAGGCGGCCGAGTTCGTTCAGGCTGCGGTCGAGCACCGAGTCACGGAAATCCAGAATCCCCCCAAGCTGGCCGCCTTCGATTTCGTTGGTGACGTTCAGAGTGGCATCGCCGGTACGGAAATAGATATCCGAACGCTGTGGATCGTTGGCACCTTCGGCGGTAAACATCTCGTTATAGGCATTACCGACCACCAGTGCCTGACCATTACCGATCAGCACGTTGAAGACATTTTCGTCCTGTTCGATCACGGTGACGTCAACGTACTCTGACAACTCCTGCAGCAGACGATCACGCTGATCCAGCATGGTACTGGGTTCATTACCACTGGCTGAGGCGGTGGCGATCTGAATTTCTTCGTTCAGGTCGGCCAGTGAGCGGGCGATGGTGGTGATCTGCGAGGCAATCACCTCCATCTGGCCATTGATCACTTCGTTCTGCTCGTAGAGGCGGTCGCTGATCAGCGAGAAACGGTCGGTGAGGGCGTTGGATTCACTGATCAGAACCTCACGCGCAGGCAGGGAGGACGGGTCGTCCACTGCCGCCTGAAGGGCACTGAACATGGACTCCAGACCCGGCTGGATACCGGTGCCCGTATCGGCCAGCAGGCTGTCGATCTGACCGGCATTGCTGGCCATGGCGCTGTACTGAAAAAAGCTGGAGGTGTCTTTGCGCAGCTGCTCAGTGATGAACTGGTCATACACCCGGCGCACGGAGTCCACATTCACCCCTGAGCCGACCCAGGTCCCACCGAGGTACTGGGCATCGTTTTCACTGAAGGTGACTTCCTGACGCGAGTAACCCTCCACCCCGGCGTTGGTGATGTTGTTACCGGTGACGGACAGGGCTTTCTGATGCGCACGCAGTCCGGAAATACCGATGTCGAGAATATTACCCATATGTTTACTCCGTCAGAGCGTCAGCGCGGGCCGGTTCTTTCAGTGCCTGATTGAGCAGGTCACCCTGGTAAATGCGTTCGATCTTGGCGCCGTATTCAGGGTCAGTGGCGTAACCGGCCTGTTGCAGACGGTAGCCGTAATCCTGACCGGATTCCGCAGAGTTCAGGGCCTGCTGATAACGGGCCGAATCACTGAGGAAGCTGACGTAGTCGCGCAGACCGTCTTCCAGTGAGCTGTAGGAGCGGAAATCCGCTGTTTCACGCAGACGCACGCCGTTGCGGTATTCGTGGGTGGTCACGCGTACCCGGTCGCCATCCCAGCCGGGCTGGGCCTTGATGCCGAACAGGTTGTTGGACGGACGCCCCAGATGATCGCGGATCATGTGTTGACCCCAACCGGTTTCCAGAGCCGCCTGTGCCACAACGGCCTTAGGGTCGACACCCAGATCATCCGCAATCTTTTCCGCCAGCGGGTACAGAGCGGCAACAAACTCTGCCGGAGAGGCAAAGCCTTGCCCCTTCTGACCCAGACCGCTTGCCGTTTCCCGAGAGTGGCGTGCGGGCTCTGCCGCATTACGGACGGGCTGCTTTTCCAGCTCTTCCGTCACCCGCTCAATGGCATGGCTGAGGCCGGTGTAACGGCGCTCAAACAGCTTGCTCTGATCGACTTCTGCCACCTCAGAATTGCCGTCGCCATACTGCGCCATCAGCTGACGGTGAATCACCTCCGCAAGACCGGTACCCTGGCCGGAAGCCAGTGACAGCGCCATCTGGTCGTCGTACATGCTCTGGTAAAAGTCGGTTTCCGGGGAGTTGAACAGAGAGTCTTCGGAGAACACATCTGAGGCATCGCGCATGGACTTCATCATCATGCTGATAAACATGGATTCGAACTGCTGCGCCACCTTCTGCATGGCCGCGTCCTGATCGTCTTTACTGAGCGAACGGATGCTCTGAAGCCCGTTCAGGTCGGTAAAAACACTGGCTGCATTGGTCTGGTTCTGGATCATTCTGGTCACCTCTGAGGGGAGTACAGCAAAGGTGGTGCCAAGTGGGGATCAGGGTGATGGCGGGGTGTTGTTTAAGGGGAGGTTTAGTAGGGAGTTGTCTGGGGTGTTATTGTGAAAACGTCGTTACGATAACTTCGTTACGAGCGAGCGAAGTAATCCAGTGGTTAAATAATTGTTGAATTCCGCTTTTGGGAGGACTGCATCCTCCCGGCGCGGGCCACCCCACCTGCTTCGCGCTGTATTCCTCGCTGTCTCACGACATTCTGCAAACTCACAACGATCGCGGCGTGATTTGGCATCCTGCCTCAGCACGCCTCCCTCGACGTCCTGTCTCGGGGATCTGTTCGTTTTTGAAAGTCGTGGCTCGCAACAGGCGCACTTTCAACCAGAGACGGCTCTCAATAAAGTGTTATCACTGGGGGCATCTACAACTACAAACCATATTGACCGGAAAGGCCCTCAGTGCTGTGTTCCTTTCTGATGGGTGTTTCTGGTTGAAAGTGCGCCTCTGGGGCCGCCGAAATTTCTGAAATAACGAAGGGAAAGCGAGGCAGGACGCCGAGCAAGTCCGCTCAGGACATGGATGTCCTGTGTGGACGTGTCCCGTAAGTTATAAGGAAATGAGGACACACGGCCCAGAAAAGCGCGAAGCAGGAGGGAGGGCCAGCGCCGGAAGGAGGCATTCCTCCCAGGAGCGAAAGCAAATAACCGGATCAATTCAGGATGTCAGCAAAAATCACGTCATGTAGAAGAGACATCGCCCGTCAGGGCCAGGCGTCCCCATGCCGTCATTCCACGAGCGATAAACATTTCAGAGTTTTTATGGATCCTGTGGTCAAGCCACAGGATGACGGGAGAATTGAATGTTGATTATTCATTCATCACCCTGCGGCTTGTGAAACTCGTCTTCAGGCAGCAGTGCCCACAATGAATATTAATCCTCTCCCGGCAGGGGCCAACCCCCCAGTTCCTTGTACCGGTTAATCACATAACAGAACAGCTCCGCCGTCTTCATCGTATCGTACGCTGCGCTGTGCGCTGAGCTGTTATCAAAATCGATTCCGGCTGTGATGCAGGCTTTGGCCAGTACCGTCTGACCCAGCGCCACCGCGCAGATGGAGGCGGTATCAAATGACGAGAAAGGATGGAAGGGGTCACGTTTGATGTCGTTACGGGCAACCGCTTCGCGCAGGAAGCCGTGATCAAAATGGGCGTTATGGCCAACCAGTACCGCGCGGTTACAGCCGCTGCTTTTGATCTCTTTGCGGATGCTCTGAAACATGCTGGTGAGTGCATCGGTTTCAGATTCGGCATCACGGTCCGGATCAAAGGGGTCGATGCCGGTGAAGTCGAGGGCTTCCTTTTCGAGGTTGGCCCCGTCAAACGGATGAATATTGGCACTCATCAGATCGCCGGGGTAGAGCCAGCCATCTTCGTCCATCTGCAGGGGGACCATGGCGATTTCCAGCAGAGCGTCGGTGCTGGCGTTAAAACCACCGGTTTCAACGTCGACCACGACCGGGAGGAAGCCGCGGAAGCGGCTGGCCATCAGGGTTTTGGGGTTTGAAGATTCAGACATAAGCTCAGTCAGCCAGTTTCCAGCGCAGAGTTTCACCCGCTCGCAGCGGCACGATGACGTCTTTGCCGAATGGCATTTCCGCCGGAGCCTGCCAGCTCTCTTTCACCAGCGTGATCTGGTCGCTGTTACGTGGCAGGTTGTAGAAGTCCGGACCGTAATGGCTGGCGAAGCCTTCCAGTTTATCCAGGGCGCCGAGGTCTTCAAAAATTTCGGCGTAGAGTTCGATGGCGGCATAGGCGGTGAAACACCCGGCACAGCCGCAGGCGTTTTCTTTGGCGCCCTTGGCGTGTGGCGCGCTGTCGGTGCCAAGGAAGAATTTCTTACTGCCACTCACCACGGCACCCTGCAGTGCCTGCTGGTGGGTGTTGCGTTTCAGCACCGGCAGGCAGAAGTAATGCGGACGGATACCGCCAACCAGCATGTGGTTCCGGTTGAACGCCAGATGCTGCACTGTGATGGTAGCGGCGACGTTGTCGTTCTGGCTGTTCACAAAGGCGACAGCATCGGCAGTGGTAATGTGTTCGACCACCATTTTCAGGTCCGGATTGCGGCTCACGAGTGGCGACAGGATGTCATCCAGAAAGCGCTTTTCGCGGTCAAAAATATCAATGTCACTGTGCGTGACTTCACCGTGCACCAGCAGGCGGATGTTGTTTTCGGTCAGCGCAGCGGCCAGTTCGTCGAGCTTACCGAGGTCGGTTACACCTGACGCGGAGTTAGTGGTCGCTCCCGCAGGGTACAGCTTAACCGCGGGGATACGCCCGGTCTTTGCCGCCTCAGCGATCATTTCCGGTGTGGTGTTGTCGGTCAGGTAGAGCACCATCAGCGGGTCAAAGGTACTGCCTTGCGGAGCACACTCCAGAATCCGTTCGCGGTAGGCCAATGCCTGTTGTGCATTCATTACGGGTGGTTGCAGATTGGGCATGATGATGGCGCGCTGCATCACCCGGGCGGTGGCCGGTACGGTATGGCGCAGAACCTCGCCGTCACGTACGTGTAAATGCCAGTCATCCGGGCGGGTGATGGTAAGACGGTCAGTCATCGATGGGCTACCTTTAAATACAGACGTTCATTTTCAGGCGCTGATTGTAACGTATCAGGTCAGGCGGCGCTTGCTTTGTTGGCGCAGCCGGACCTCATGCAGCAGGTAAAAACCGTGTTCCACCCACGAATACGCATTCAACTTTCTGCAGTTTCAGCCGATACCCAGAGAAGATAACCAGATACCGTCATCCGATGCTGTACAGATTTGTTTTCGTCAGCCTGTTGCTGACAGGCGTCAGCAGCCCGCTCTGTGCGGGGCCCTCTCTGCTGTATGCCGGTGGACCGGAAAACACCCGCTGGGACATCAGCGGCAGTGTCTTCGGCTGCCGTTTTGAACAGGCCATACCTGGTTACGGCAAAGCCGTGTTTTATCAGCAGGCCGGTGAACCTGTGCTGTTCCGACTTGAGGCTGACCGCAATATGATGGCGGCTTCCAATGCGCAGGTCAGCATAGCGGCTGCGCCCTGGCAACCAGCCGCCCGCAGCGAACCACTGGGCAACGCTAAAGTCACCACAGGGATACCGAATCTTGAGCTGGACGCACGGCGCTCCAATCAGTTTCTGCATGCATTGCTGGAAGGCCGCTGGCCCACCATCGCACAGGAGACCTGGTACGATCAGGGCCGCTCGGTGCAGGTACAGGTCTCCGCTGTGCAGTTTAAAGACTATTACCCCGACTACGTTGCCTGCATTTCGCAGCTGTTACCGCTGAATTACGATCAGGTAGGGCGCTCACGCGTGTTATTCGGCACCGGTGAAGAGTCACTGGATAAAGAAGACACGGATCTGCTCGATCAGGTGGTGTTCTACATTAACCACGACCCGCGTATTTTTGCTGTGTATCTTGATGGTCATAGCGACAACATCGGCCGCCGTTATGACAACCGCCAGACCTCCAAACAGCGGGTCGAAGCCGTAGAGCGTTATCTGATTCTGAAGGGTATAGACCCGGAAATGATTACCACACGCTTCCACGGCAGCCGCTATCCGGTGGCCGATAACAGCACGCCGGAAGGCCGGGCTGAAAACCGCCGTGTCACCATACGTCTGGAAATGCGAGAAGATATGCCGATCCCGGATGATCTGCTGTTTAAACTTCCGACCGCACAACTGTCTGAGGACAGCCGCACCACCGTCAACCGCTGAGTCTCTTTCCCAGCGGTTGGCGACATTGTCTCCAATCTGTACAATATGCACCCTTTTGAATTCCCGGTGGGTGGCCTGACAGGCCGTCTTCCGTACTCTGGAGCATACCCATGTCAGACATCAAGAAAGTCGTTCTGGCGTATTCCGGTGGTCTTGATACCTCGGTAATCGCGAAATGGCTGCAAACCGAATACAACTGTGAAGTCGTTACTTTCACCGCTGACCTGGGCCAGGGTGAAGAAGTTGAACCAGCGCGCGCCAAAGCTGAAGCGCTCGGCATCAAAGAAATCTATATCGACGACCTGCGTGAAGAGTTTGCCCGCGACTTCGTCTTCCCGATGTTCCGTGCCAACACCATTTATGAAGGTGAGTACCTGCTGGGTACTTCTATTGCCCGTCCGCTGATTGCCAAGCGTCTGATTGAAATCGCCAACGAAACCGGCGCCGATGCCATTGCTCACGGTGCGACCGGTAAAGGTAACGACCAGGTGCGTTTCGAAATGGGTGCCTACGCCCTCAAGCCGGGTGTGAAAGTGATTGCGCCATGGCGTGAATGGAACCTGACGTCCCGTGAAACCCTGATGGCCTACTGCGACGAGCACGGTATCAAGGTTGAGAAGAAGGCCGGTAAGAAGTCTCCTTACTCCATGGACGCTAACCTGCTGCACATCTCTTATGAGGGCGACATCCTGGAAGATCCATGGAATGAGCCGGAAGAAGACATGTGGCTGTGGTCTGTGTCTCCGGAAAACGCGCCGGACGAAGCCAAGTATCTGACCATCAGCTTTAAGAATGGCGACCCGGTTGCCATCGATGGTGTTGAGAAGTCTCCGGCCACCATCATGGAAGAGCTGAACAAGACCGCGGGTGCTTACGGTATTGGCCGTGTCGACATCGTTGAAAACCGCTACGTCGGCATGAAAGCCCGTGGCTGTTATGAAACCCCAGCCGGTACCGTGCTGCTGAAAGCACACCGTGCTATCGAGTCCATTACTCTGGACCGTGAAGCCATGCATCTGAAAGATGAACTGATGCCACGTTACGCCAAGCTGATCTACAACGGCTACTGGTGGTCTCCTGAGCGTAAGATGCTGCAGGCTGCCATCGACGAGACTCAGTCTGTGGTGAACGGTGACGTGCGCGTGAAGCTCTATAAAGGCAACGTGATTGTGGTTGGCCGTCAGTCTGACGATTCTCTGTTCGACGAGAAAATCGCGACCTTTGAAGATGATGCTGGTGCCTACGACCAGAAAGATGCGGCAGGCTTTATCAAGCTCAACGCCCTGCGTCTGCGTACTGCTGCCAAGAAAGGTCGTTCATTCCTAGATTGAGGTCCGGCACTTTCAGGCACAAAAAAAGGCGCTGCGGCGCCTTTTTTTGTGTCCGCCATTTCTTCTGACAGTTGATACAGGTTATTTCCCGGGGGTCAGACAGAATCAGACTTTTTATTGAGTGCGACGGTGTTGAATTAACCGTTGCCGGTTCCTCAGTATGACATTCTGAAAATCATATCTGGCCGGATATCATGAGTTATTATTTTTTTGACGCACTCAGGTGTCATAAAATCTGCATTCTCTTGCCTTTATCTTCTTATTGTCTGTCATTTTAATAACTCTTTTTCGGGTTGCCTGGTCAATAAAACAACGAATTCCATTTGAGCATACTGGGGATTCTGAATCTGATTTGTTAAGCAGGATGACCGCGCCTAGTGTGATTCTCCACGGTATCTGGCTGAACCTGAGAACGGAATGCCGGATATGGAAATGATGACTATGGACAGTTTTCAGGTTTCTGAAAAAACTGAATTATCCGTTTTAAAAAATCTGTTTTTCAGCCTGGATGATATTTCTGCTTATCCGGAGATTTTCAGTGTTTAAACGGATTTTGAAAAACAGATAAGACAGATTGCGTTGATTAAATAAACCGGTCACAAGGCCCGGAAATACAGACCTGACGCGGGATATGGCTGCCCATGCAGTTCAGCAGACCATCGTCCGCATCACAACACCCGGAACGGAGAAATATACCATGATACGTCTCGAATCATTGGTCGGAGCTATACAGCAGGCAGTTACCAGTGCGAACCAGGGGCTGCAGGATCAGTCGGGCCAGTTTCTGCAGCGTTTTTTCACTGAAACTGGTGAGGAACACAGCGATAACGCCGGTAAATCTGTTCTGAGACCTAACTACGTCACTATGGAATATCCACGTGAAACCAGTAAGGGCATTGAAACCCTGTTGGTGGATGTGCCCCTGATCAGTCTGGTTCCTGTCGTGAGCTCGCGAATTAAAGAAGTGACCTTCCGCTCGGCTCTGGAGGTGTCACATGATGCCGACGGTGGACTGAATATTTCATTTCCATCCGGCAAGAAAAAAAGCACGGGTTTATTCGGTAAGGAAGCCCCTGAAACTCATGTCGCTGAATTGGAAATCAAGCTTACAGGGGATGAGACCCCTGACGGTCTTCAACGTCTCATTGAGGGCTATAACCGGGTACTGAGAGCTCAGATCCCCGGATAGGGATAGCTTCAGTATGTTTGACCTTTAATTCTATCAAGGAGAAGAAAGATGACTGATTCCAGTGTAAATACCGGTCCGGCACTTGTGTCGATGGCTCAGCAATTCAGTGGTCTGCCAATGCGTTCGCTGATTGGTGGTCCTCTCAATGCTGCTGCTCAGGCAAACAGCATGATGGCCATTACTCAGACGAAGTTTCTGCTGAATACCTGCTTTAATTCGACGCAGCCGGAAGGCAAAGATAAAGACGGGAAAACCACTCTGACGCCCATTATGGTCACTATGCAGTTGACCCGGGGGCTGATTGACGAAACGCCGGGAGAGGGTGGCAAGCCGGGTAAGGTCACTGTTGAGCCTTTGCAGACAACCTTTGAATTACCCTTGCTGACGTTGATTCCGCTCAATTCGCTGGCTGTGACGGATGTTCAGGTGGGCTTTGATATGGAGGTGAAGTCGAGTTACTCCGACGAATCGTCTCAGCAGTCTTCCTCATCGTCGCATGAACAGGGGAGTTTTGACGCCAAAATCGGCGAAGGATTCTGGTCTGTTGAGGTGAAGGGCAGTGTCAGCCACGACAGCTCCAGCAGCAGCTCCAATAAGGCGACTTATCAGAAAAGTAACAATGCCAAATACACCGTCAGTGTTACGGCGGGCCAGCTGCCTCTGCCAGAGGGGGTTACTACGATCATTCAGGCTTATACCAGCAACATAAGCCCGGTTACGGTGGGCGGAACCCAGTCGTAACCGGCCCGGGTATATTGCCACACACATCGGAACAACCAACCCGTGATGTCCGGCAGGATCAGTGCCGGACATCACAGACCATAATACGGAGATCATTATGCAAAGCCAAATTCAGTGCCCCCTTTGTGGAGGCAGCCTTGCATTGAACACGGAGCTGTTGCTGGCCGGGCACAGCTTTACCTGCGCGAACTGTGGTTCCTGCATTTCCCTGGCTTCGGGCAGTCACCGGACGGTGCAGTCGGCGATGACGGAGTTCAGCAGACTTAAGGCGCGTACGGGAGAGGTCGGACAGGCAGCCCAAAAAGCAATCGGTAAAGGCTGAGGAGAGCTCACATGGCCAAATATATGACTCAGAGTATGTCATCAGGAATCCTCACAAAGATCACTTATTACCGTAAACAGTCGGGCAGTCACCCCTCTCACGCCGAGTCCGGCCGCTTTACACAGGATGCGATTGACGATTATGCGCAGACCAATGGCATCGATGAAAGTGAAGTGGATGAAGGAACCTACCGCAGCAATCAGGGTGTCCCGGGTGGTATGAACACCAAAGAGATCTGACGTCCCCAAGGCTCTGCCCGGGTTGGAGCCGGGCAGAAACATTCTCCGATTGGCTGATGCGGTGTCGTCGGTTACTCTTGCAACGACGTTGCGGGATAAGAAGAAGGAGAAACGTTTGTCAGCATCATGGTCATACAGCACATTAGCGGGGTTGCGGGCGGCACTCGACCAGGGGGAAGTAACCAGTCGTGGTCTGGTCGAATATTTCCGTGACCGTATCACAGCTCTGAATCCTGCTCTGAATGCGGTAGTCGCCACCGATTTTGAATCAGCGCTTAAGCAGGCGGATGCCGCCGACGAAGCCCGCTCAAGGGGCGAGCTGAGCGGACCTCTGCATGGCATTCCCATGACCATCAAAGACACCTTTGAAGTGGTGGGAATGCCCTGCACTGCGGGTGAGCCCTATTATGAGAAGCACATGCCATCGGCCAATGCCGCGGCGGTAGAGCAGCTGATCCGGGCCGGTGCCATCGTGATGGGGAAAACCAATGTCCCGCTATTGGCCAGTGACATCCAGTCGTACAACAAAATTTATGGCACGACCAACAACCCCTGGGATACCACGCGTACTCCGGGTGGATCGTCCGGAGGTGCAGCAGCAGCCTTGGCGGCGGGTTTGACACCGGTGGAACTGGGCTCTGATCTGGCCGGCTCGATCCGTACTCCGGCGTCCTTCTGCGGGCTTTACGGCCACAAGCCAACCTATGGCATTACCACCATGCGTGGTCATATTCCCGGACCTCCGGGCATGCTACGCGAACCGGATATGGCTGTGACTGGCCCGCTGGCACGCTCCGCGGACGATCTGGCGACCCTGATGCAGATTCTTGCCGGGCCACTGCCGGACATGGGCCCGGGCTGGTCACTGAGGCTGCCAGCCCCGGAAAAACAGACGCTGGCGGATTATAAGGTTCTGCTGTGGACCAAAGATCCGGACTGCCCGGTGGATGACAGCCTGCTGAAGGTGTACCGCAATCTGGCGGAGAGTCTTAAGGCACAGGGAGCGCAGGTAACAGAAGGCGCTCCGGATGATCTGAGTCTGAGCAGTTTCTACCCTGTATATATGCAGTTGCTGGGCTCAGTGCTGTCTCCGGGAATGCCACGCATTCAGCGCCGCATTGCGTCTCTGATGGGCAAACTGGCGGTGTTATTGCGTCCTTTTGTGAATACCGGCAAAGATTCGGAAAAAGTTTTGCTCGGGGTTGGTCAGGAGCATGCGCAGTGGATCCGCCTGGATGAGGCCCGTCAGCGCTTGAATACGCGCTTTCAGGCGGTGTTCGATAGTTACGATCTGGTGCTGATGCCGGTGACTATGTCGACGGCGTTTGAACATCAGCAGAAGCCCGCGGTTCCGGCGCGTAAAATCCGCATCAACGGTGAGCCCAGGCCCTACACGGATATGTTCATGTGGGTTGCTCCGGCGACACTGACCGGCCTGCCTGCAACCAGTGCACCTGTGGGCAAAACCGATGCCGGTCTGCCGGTGAACATTCAGATCGTCGGTGCCGCTAATGAGGATCTGAAAACCATACATTTCGCCGGATTGCTGGAAGAGACCTTCGGAGGCTTCACCCCGCCGCCCGGTTACTGATGGGCTGTTCCCGTTGCATCAAAGGGCGTAGCAGAAAAACCGCAAAGCAATCAGGACAAAGTGCGCCAGTGTGTTACTTTGTCCTGACTGTACTTCCTAATGGCACGCTTCGACCCAGCAGACCATGAAAGCTGTCTTGTCTTGGTAACCCCCCAAACCTAAAATGGTCGCAGCTCAGATTTTTCAATTTCCCCGGAGATTTAACAGTGAATGGTCTTTTTCCATATTACTTCGATATAAAGTTCTTTTTCTCGGCCCTCTACCGGTCTTTCTTTGACCGCAGCAAGATCAACGCAAAGCTCGGCTTCCGCCGTTTTCTGTTTCTCATCCTCTTCGTGCCTTTCTATCTGCTGCTGCAGGCAGTAAACGTTCTGTGCACCATTGTTGATGAAATCTTCTTCCGTGGTTACAAAGACATTGAGGTGAAAAAGCCGCTGTTCATTGTTGGTGTACCACGCTCCGGTACTACCTTCCTGCACCGTATGCTGTCCAAGGATGAGCAGTTTACTGCGATTAAATCCTGGGAAATGATTTTTGCTCCGACCATTACGCAGAAACTCTTCTGGCGTGGTTTCGGTAAGCTGGATGCCCTGATCGGTGCGCCTCTGTATAAAGGTTACGTATTCCTGGAAAAATCCGTCGCTTCAGACTTCAACAAAATCCACAAAGTGGGTCTGTTTGAAACCGAAGAAGACGAAGTGCTTTTCCTGACTTCATTCACCAGCTGCTACCTGTATTTTTTCTTCCCGGATTACCGTCTGATTGAAAACTACGTGTATTTCGATGAAAAGCTGTCACCGGAAATGCGTCAGAAAATTATGGGCTTCCGTCATCTGTTGATCAAAAAGCACATGTATGTGTTTGGTCCTGACAAAATCTACATGACCAAAAATCCGGCAGACTGCGGCAAAATTGCATCTATTTTTGATGAATTCCCGGATGCCGAAATGGTGTATCTGGTGCGTACTCCGTACGAATGTGTACCTTCCGTGATGAACCTGTATGCCAACATGTACAACATTGCCAACGGTCCGATGGATAACGCTCACCTGAAAGAGCTGGCGCGTCTCTCGACTATTTACTGGTATCAGTATGCGGGTGATACCGTTGAGAAATACCCTGAAGAGCACCGTATTATTGTTAAGTACTCTGATCTGGTGGCTCAGCCGAAAGCAACTGCCGAGAAAATCTATGCAACTCTGAACTATGAGATGACGGATAAATTCCATCAGACTCTGGAAGAAGAGGAAGAGAAAGCCAGCAAGTACACCAGTAAGCATCATTACGATGTATCGACTCACGGTCTGACTGTTGAAGAGATCACTGAGAATTACGCGTCTGTGTTCTCCCGTTACGAAATCGAAACCGTCTGAGTTTCATTTCAATCATAAAAAAAGCAGCCCGATGGCTGCTTTTTTTATGTCCGGAATTTATCCGTATTACATCAGCTGGTCGGCGTTGGTGATAATCTCAACCGGTGTCACTGGTGCCTTTTTCAGTGTCGGATTCAGCTTCATCATGTCTTCACCGAGTTTACCCAGTGTCGTTGCGCGGTTGTCCGGAGAGGGGTGCGTACTGAGAAATTGCGGTCCACCGCTGCCTCCGGCCTGTTTCATCTTATTCCAGAGGGAGACTGCTGCTTCCGGTTTGTATCCGGCGCGGGTGGCCAGTTCAATGCCGATCCGGTCGGCTTCACTTTCTGCGGTGCGGCTGTTGGGCAGTTCCAGCGCCAGTTTGGCCGCCATGGCAGTACCGGTCATAGCGAGGCCGTTATTGTCTGTGATGACAGCAGTCGCCATAAGGCCGGCGTTCATAGCCACTGCGCGGGACATACGTTCGGCGGTGTGATTGGCCAGAGCATGAGAGATTTCGTGCCCCATGATCTGAGCGATTTCATCATCCGTCAGTTTCAGCTGAGTGACGATACCGCTGTAAATGGCCATACGCCCTCCCGCCATGCACCAGGCGTTGAGGGTCTGAGGGTCGTCAATAATACCAACACTCCACTTCCAGCTTTTGGTGGAAGGCTCCATTTTCACCGCTTCCGTGACCAGGCGGCCGGTAATGGTGGAGATACGTTTGACCCAGGCCGGATCAGTAATGAGCTTGCTTTCCTTGTCCAGCTCGACCATGGTGCTGGCATAGGCTTTCTCTGATTCCACAATGGCCGACTGAGGCGACACCAGCATAAACTGGTTGCGTCCGGTCGGAGAGGTGGCACATCCGGCGATGGCGGCACTGAGTAAGGTCAGTCCGATCAGTTTTTTCATACGAATCTGGTCCCTGTAGCTGCTGAAAACTAAAAAACGAAAGGGTTGTTCTGAATGACGGGTCTGCGCCTGCGTCGCTCAGGAGTTTGTTATAATGCCACTTTTCTTATGAGAGAAACCAATTGTGTTTGCTGGTACAGAACTTCATCCCAGACTTGCTGAAGGTCTGACGCAACAGGCCATTACTGAGGCCACCGAGGTACAGCAGCAGGTAATTCCTGCGGCTATGCAGGGACACGACCTGCAGGTCTGCGCTGAAACCGGCAGTGGTAAGACGCTGGCTTACCTCCTGCCCATCATGCAACGTCTGCTGGATAAAGAAGCCCCGGGTACGGCCACCCGTGCCCTGATTCTGACCCCCACGCGGGAACTGGCGCGGCAGGTGCTGAAAGAGTGTAAACGGCTGACGGACCTGAATTCTCTTAATGCGGGGACCCTCACCGGCGGTGAAGAGTTCCGCTATCAGGCGTCTATGCTGCGTAAAAACCCGGAAATCATTATTGCCACCCCGGGTCGTCTGGTGGATCACCTCAAGCGTAAGACAGTAGAACTGAAGGATGTGGAGTTTCTGATCCTTGATGAAGCTGACCGCATGCTCGACATGGGCTTTGCCGAAGACATGTCTGCCATTGTCGGCGCAACACCAACAAGCCGTCAGACGCTGATGCTGTCAGCGACCCTGCGCCATGAAGGCGTCGGGCGTATGGCCCGCAGCTGGTTGAAAGAACCGCAGGAAATCACGACTCACAGCATTCAGGATCAGCATGACCTGATCCGCCAGCAACGTATTCTCGCCGATGACAACGCCCATAAAGACCGTCTGCTGACCTGGCTGCTGGCCAACGAAACCTTTGATAAAGCCATTATCTTTGTGAACAAGCGCACCGAAGTCGATCGCCTGTTCAGCTTTCTGATCGGTCACCGTTCAGACATCGCTGCCCTGCATGGGGAGATGACGCAGGACGAGCGTAATTACGTCATGCAGAATCTGCGCGAAGGTCGCCGCCGGGTGCTGGTGGCGACAGACGTAGCCGCCCGCGGCCTTGATGTTGAAGGTATGGACCTGGTGATCAACTACGACCTGGCGCGTAAAGGCGACGAGTACGTACACCGCATCGGCCGTACCGGCCGGGCCGGAAACACAGGACTTGCGATCAGCCTGATTGCACCGAATGAATGGAACCTGAAGGCTTCACTCGAGCGCTATCTGCAACAGCTGATGGAGCCGCGCACCATCAAAGAGCTTAAGGCTAAATTCACCGGGCCGAAAAAAGTAAAGGCGTCCGGCAAAGCGGCGGGTCCGAAAAAATCCAAACCTTCAGCCAAAAAAGGCACCGGGAAAAAACCAGCGGGTAAAAAAGTGGTATCGGATAAGAAAAAAGCCGGGCCGCGTCCTAGCCGTCCGAAAACCGCGGGTAACCTGATGGATAACGACGGGTTTGCACCCATCCGCAAGAAGAAGGAATGATGGTGATTTTCACTCTTCCCCGGGATTTTATGTCTGAGATTTTGAATTTCCGATACGTGCTTTTAAGATGCGGTATTGCGCCTGAATTTCTTTTCGTCTGCTGCGAGCCCTGAAACCCCAAAGCGGTCAGTTCTGCGAAACAGGATGTTGAGCAAGTCACGCTGAGGCAGGACGCCGAATCGTGACGTGAACTGAAAGAGCTTGCAGGGTGGAAGGATTAGCGAGCCGTCGACGAAAAAAGCAGGAGGGCCAGAGCGGGGCTGGCCATCCAGATAAGATCCTCCGGAGAGAGAAACCCTTCAATATTAATTCAACAACTACTTCCCAAAACTCCCACTCTGATAATCCCTGATCGCCTGCTCAATTTCCTCATGGGTATTCATCACAAACGGCCCGTAATGCACCACTGGTTCTTTAATCGGTGTGCCGGTCAGCATCAGCATGCGGCTGTCTGTCTGTGCTTTCAGCGTTACGCTGTCTCCGTCTGTACTGAACACAAACAGGGTTTGCGCAGGCGCCAGTGGACGCTGCTCCAGCTGCCCCTGAAACACATACACCAGACAACGCTGTCCTTCCGGGACGGGCAGGGTTAATGACGCCCCGGCATTCAGGCTGATATCCAGATAACCGGCGTGGGCGGCAAGATCATCCAGCGGGCCATTGATCCCCTGGCCATCGATGATCCAGCGACCGGCAATCGCAGCGACCTGGCCACGTTTCTGCTCCAGTTCCAGAATGGGAATCTGAGGCGCAGGTACGTCGCGGTATTTCGGTGGCAGCATTTTTTCGCTGGCCGGCAGGTTGATCCACAGCTGAAAGCCGTGCAGGCCCCCCATATCCAGCTCTGGCATTTCGCTGTGGATGATGCCTTTACCGGCCGACATCCACTGCGCTCCGCCACTGCGGATTTCACCTTTGTTACCGAGATGGTCACGGTGCTTGAGGGCGCCCTTGATCAGGTAGGTAAGGGTTTCCATGCCACGATGCGGATGTGGGGGAAAGCCTCCGATGTAGTCGGCTTCATCATCAGAAACCAGCTCGTCCAGCATCAGGAACGGGTCGGCAGCGGGCTGGTCAAACAGTCCCACACGACGGATTTTTACGCCGTCGCCGTCTGAGGTCGGGTGAGATGGCAGCAGGGTCTGTAAGGTTTTTTCAGTCATGGGATCTCTCCGGCCGAGGCCTGTCAGTGAGTCAGGACAGAATATCAGGACGCAGGCGGTTTGCGCGGACGGAACAGAGTTTTGGGTTTGTCTGTACCAATACCAGTGTCACTGCCAATTCCAGTGACTTCAGCAGAGCGGAGCGTCAGACGTTGGTCTGCTTTTCCACCTGATGATCCAGTCCTTTGATGATGGCCAGACGTATCTCTTCGCACAGTGCCGGGTCAGAGTAGGGCGCACCCTGTTCATCGGTGATGGAGAAAATATCGTAGACACGCTCTCCCTCGGTGAGGATGCGGGCGTTGAGGATCTGGGTGCCGAAGCCGGAGAGAATCTCCCCGACCCGTGCCAGCAGACCCGGGCGGTCGGCGGCGGTCACTTCCATAATGGTACACAGGCCATCGGCATCGTTACTCAGCGTCACTTCCGTGGGCACCATAAATTGCTTGTAGGCCCGCGGTGTCCGGCGCTGGATCAGAGTCGGGTAGTTTTCCGGATCGGCCAGTGCTTCTGACAGGGTGATACGGATGTGACGTATCTGATCCGGATCGGTGATGGCTTCGTTGTTTTCATCCAGCACAATAAAGGTATCCACCGCATTACGTTCCTGCTCAGAGGTCATGATGCGGGCGTCCTGAATGTTCAGGTTCAGCGCGTCCAGTGTGGCGGTGATCACCGCAAACTGATTGGGATGATCCGGAGCGAAGATAAAGATCTGGGTTGCGCCTTCCTGATTGTGCTCCGAGGTCTGACGGATGGAGATCAGTGGCCGGTCAACATCACCGTGGGCATCAATTTCGAGAATGTGCCAGACCAGATTATCCACGCCTTCTCGCAGAAAATAGTCTTCCCCCGGACTGCCCCAGATTTCCCGCACCCGGGCTTCCGGAATGCCGTAATTATTCAGTTGCAGCAGGGCATTGCGTTGAATCTCAGCGATTACTTCTTCTTTGCTCTGGCGGTTATCCAGGCCGCGTTTGAGCATGTCGCGGGTACTTTCGTACAGTTCGCGCATCTGTTCGGCGCGCCACGGCGTCCAGAGTTCAGGGTTGGTCGAATGGGTATCCGCGGCGGAGACCATAAACAGCATATCCAGATGCTGCTGATCACCGACGGCGCGGGCAAACTGTACGACATCATCCGGGTTGGAAAACTGCAGCCGCTGGCAGGCATCGGACATCAGCAGATGGTTGCTGCATAGCCAGCTGACCATGGCGGCATCGGCATCTGACAGACGGTGCTGACGGCAGAAACGCAGGGCAATTTCACCACTGTTCAGGGTGTGATCCCCTTCCATGCTTTTGCCGGTATCGTGCAACAGGGCCGCGAGATAGAGGATCTCTTTCTTGCGGACTGTATGGATAAGGCGCGAGGCAATGGGGAAGCGCTTGCGCACATTGCCATAGCGGAACTGACGCATCAGACGGATCATCCGCATGCTGTGGTCATCTACGGTGTACTTGTGCAGCAGGTCATGCTCCATCATGCCGATAATGGCACCGAATTCCGGGATGTACGCACCCAGGATGCCATAGCGCATCATGCGGTGCAGTTCGGTCACGACCCGGGTGCGGCTGCGCATCAGCGCCATGAAGGTATCGTTGTTCTCACGCTGCTGGCGGTAGTGGTCATCAATCAGATGACGATGATCACGGATGGCGCGGATGGTCGAGGAGTGCATCCCGGAAGCTTCCGGGTGCTGCGCCATCAGCAGGAAGGATTTCAGCAGCCAGACCGGCTCACGGCTGAACAGGTCCGTGGTGGTCAGCTGCAGATAGCCGTTGCTGAAGATGAAGTGCTCATTCACTTCTTCGGTCACCACCGGTCCGAAAGACAAATGCATTTCGTGAATGTGCTGCAGGATGAGTTCGCACAATTCGGTGACCGTCAGCTGATGACGGTAGAACTCATACATAAAGTTCTCAACGGCACTGCGACGGTCGTCATCTTTGTAGCCCAGCAGACTGGCGACCTGCTTCTGCAGGTCAAACAGCAGGCGGTCTTCTTCACGGCCGGACAGGTAGTGTAACGCCGAGCGCACACGCCAGAGGAAGCTGTGAGCATCGCTCAACTGTTGGTATTCCGACGGGGTGATAATGCCAGTCTGCGACAGGTTTCCTAACGTACCCTGACCGAAATGGCGACAGGCAACCCAGGAAACCGTTTGGATATCCCTCAACGCCCCCGGAGAGTTTTTGACGTTCGGCTCGAGGTTATAGTCAGCGCTGTTGTGCTTGTCGTGGCGCTCGGTGAGTTCCTGCCACTTAGCGTTGAAAAAGGCTTCCGACGGCCAGATTTTCCGGGTACTGATCTTATCTGACAACTCCGGATAGAGACTCTGATCCCCAGCCAGAGTCCGGGCTTCCAGCAGGTTGGTAATGATGGTCAGGTCACCGGCAGCCTCAGCCACGCACTCGCTCAGCGTGCGGACACTGTGGCCGACTTCCAGCTTCAGATCCCACAGCAGGGTGATGAAGCTCTGCAGATCTTCACTGTATTCATTGATGAATCTTTCTTCGCGGGCGAGGATCAGTACATCAATATCGGAAAAAGGCTGCAATTCGCCACGGCCATAACCACCGACGGCAATTAATGCGAGTCCGTCTTCCGGCAACCCACGGGTTACCCACAACGAACGCAGAATCCGGTCCATCAGTTCAGAGCGCAGTGGCACCAGAGTGTCGGCATCCAGCGTCGCCATAAACTGCGCACGCAGGGCGTTATGGATGCGTTCAATATGGCTGCGGACGACGCGGATCGTTGCGGGATTGCTGAGCAGCTCCTCCCGGAACGCCTGTTCGTTCAGGTCGGGTAATTCCATGGCCGGTAACGCAGCTCTCAGTTCCAGAACTGCTCTTCCTCTTTACGCCGGGTCAGTACATCCACGCCGGTCGCAGTGACCAGCAGTGTGTGTTCCCACTGGGCAGACGGCTTACGGTCTTTGGTGACCACCGTCCAGCCGTCTTTCATCAGTTTGTTCTGGCGCACACCCAGGTTGATCATAGGCTCAATGGTGAAAGTCATGCCTTCCTGCAGTGCCATGCCGGTACCCGGCTTGCCGTAGTGCAGCACCTGAGGGTCGGCATGGAAGGTCTTGCCAATACCGTGGCCGCAGTATTCACGCACAACAGAGTAGTGATTGGATTCAGCATGCTGCTGGATCGCGTGGCCGATATCCCCCAGCTGAGTACCCGGCTTGACCATATCAATAGCCAGATACAGGCATTCCTGAGTGATCTTGACCAGACGGTCGACGGCGGGCAGAACCTCGCCGACCATGAACATCTTGCTGGTATCGCCGTGGTAACCATCCTTGATGACGGTGATATCGATGTTGACGATATCGCCCTTCTTCAGCAGCTTGTCATCACTGGGGATGCCGTGACAGATCACCTGATTGATTGAGGTACAGATGGACTTGGGGAAGCCGTGGTAGTTCAGCGGAGCCGGAATGGCCTGCTGCACATTGACAATATAGTCGTGACAGATACGGTCCAGTTCGCCGGTGGATACGCCGGGACGGACGTGCTCGCCGATCATCTCAAGCACCTCGGCGGCCAGCCGGCCGGCAACGCGCATTTTCTCGATATCTTCGGCTGTATTAATGATGACGCTCATTGGAAATAAAGAAGGCCTGCAGTGCAATAAGGCCCGTATTGTACAGTTTGTACACGTGGGGTTGAACCAGCAGGATCGGCTTCCGGCAGATATTTCCGGATGTATCGGCACAGGTGGCAGTCCGGTGGGGCAGAATGTCACTGAGCTGAGCGGAATCCGGCTGGCATTGCCGGGCTGAAAGTGGTATAAAGCGCCCCGCGGAAACGCCGTCCTCTGACCTGTCAGTCAGACTCAGCTGAGTCAGGCTGCGGAGAACAGGGTGACGAAATAACACACATGTGCCGCAACGAAGTTCCGGGGTGCCTGCGACAGCGGGTCGGAACTGAGGGTACATGGAGGCTTAACCCCTAATAAGGTAATTAATCATGGCTCAAGTTAGCATGCGTGACCTGCTGAAGGCAGGCGTACACTTCGGACACCAGACCCGTTACTGGAACCCAAAAATGGGCAAGTACATCTTCGGTGCCCGCAACAAAATTCATATCATCAACCTCGAACAGACTGTTCCTGCGCTGAACGACGCTCTGAAGCTGGCTGAAGGTATGTCTTCCCGCAACAACAAAATTCTGTTTGTCGGCACCAAGCGTGCAGCCGGTAAGATCATCAAAGAGCAGGCCGAACGTTCTGGTCAGCCTTTCGTTGCTCATCGCTGGTTGGGCGGTATGCTGACCAACTACAAAACCATCCGTCAGTCCATCAAACGTCTGCGTGAGCTGGAAGCCCAGCAAACCGACGGTACTTTTGAGCAGCTGACCAAGAAAGAAGCTCTGATGCGTACCCGTGAAATGGAGAAGCTGGAGCGTTCTATCGGTGGTATCAAAGAAATGGGCGGTCTGCCTGATGCACTGTTCGTGATCGACGTTGACCACGAGCGTATCGCTGTTCAGGAAGCCAACAAGCTGGGTATCCCGGTGATCGGTATCGTTGATACCAACTCCAACCCTGACGGCGTTGACTACGTTATCCCAGGTAACGACGACGCCATCCGTGCCATCCAGATCTACAGCACTGGTATCGCTGATGCCATTCTGGAAGGTAAGCAGGGCGGTGCCGCTGCCGACGAGTTCGTCGAAGTGGCTGAAGAGCCTGCGCCGGAAACTGCCGGCTAAGCCGACAAGAGAAAGGGGCTCAGCCCCTTTTTTTTCAGAAGATATTTCACTATTCAGAATTAAAGAGGATACCGAAAATGGCAAACGTATCAGCTGCACTGGTAAAAGAGCTGCGTGAACGTACTGGCCTTGGCATGCTGGAGTGCAAAAAAGCACTGACTGCAAACGATGGCGATATCGAACTGGCCATTGAAGACCTGCGTAAAAACTCCGGTCTGAAAGCGGCGAAAAAAGCAGACCGTACTGCTGCCGAAGGTAAGCTGCGTATCGTCGTTGAAGGCGGCGTTGCTTACATGGTTGAAGTGAACTCTGAGACCGACTTTGCAGCCGGTGATTCCAACTTCAACAACTTCGCTGACCAGGTTGTTGCCAAGCTGGTTGCCACCAAGCAGACCGACGTTGCTGAACTGATGGCGGGCGAGCTGGAAGAAGCACGTATGTCCCTGGTGCAGAAAATCGGTGAAAACATCACCGTACGTCGTCCGGTTATGATCGAATCTGACACTGTAGGTGCTTACCTGCACTCAAACGGCAAGATCGGTTGTGTGGTCGCTCTGAAGGGTGGTTCTGAAGAACTGGCCAAAGACATTGCCATGCACGTGACCGCGTCTAACCCACGTGTCACTCACCCGGATGAAATGCCTGAAGACGTTCTCGAGAAAGAGAAAGAAATCATCAAGGCGCAGCCGGACATGGCTGGCAAGCCTGCTGAGATCGTTGAAAAAATGATGGGCGGCCGTATCAAGAAGTTCCTGAAAGAGAACAGCCTGGTCGAACAGCCTTTCGTTAAAAACCCGGACGTGACCATCGGTCAGCTGGCCAAAGACGCCGGTGCCGAAGTGATCGGTTTCATCCGTATGGAAGTGGGTGAAGGTATCGAAGTCGAACATGTCGACTTTGCTGCTGAAGTGGCTGCACAGCTGAAGGGCTGATTGCGTCACAAGGTAGAACACCTCGTGTATCTGCCTCATTATATGCCGGGTTTGCCCGGCATATTCGTATATACAGGCAAGTTTCTTTCATTCTGCGGAGCTCACCATGGCCGATCATAAAAACTCTAAATACAAACGTATCCTGCTGAAACTGAGTGGCGAAGCCCTGATGGGGGATATGGATTTCGGCATCGACCCGAAAGTGCTGGACCGTATGGCACTGGAAATCGGTCAGCTGAAAGGTATCGGAGTTCAGGTCGGTCTGGTTATCGGTGGTGGTAACCTGTTCCGTGGTAAAGCATTGAGTGAAGCTGGCCTTGACCGGGTTGCCGGTGATCATATGGGCATGCTGGCCACCGTGATGAACGCGCTGGCCATGCGCGACGCACTGGAACGTGCGAATATCACTACCCGGGTGATGTCTGCCATACCCATGAGCGGTGTGGTTGATCATTACGACCGCCGCAGTGCCATCCGGGCGCTTGCTCAGGGTGATGTCGTGATTTTTGCGGCTGGTACCGGCAACCCGTTTTTTACCACTGATTCCGCTGCCTGTCTGCGCGGGATTGAAATCGAAGCGGATCTGGTGCTGAAAGCCACCAATGTTGATGGCGTGTACACAGCCGATCCGAAAAAAGACCCGGGCGCTGAGAAATATGAGCGTCTGACCTTCAATGAAGTGCTGGAAAAGCAGCTGGGCGTGATGGACCTCACCGCCATCGTACTGGCACGTGATCACGACATGCCGCTGCGGGTTTACAATATGAATGCAACCGGTGTGCTTGCCCGGATCGTTACCGGCGGTCAGGATGGCACACTGATAGTAAGCGGAGACTGAAAACATGATTGATGAGATTCACAAAGACGCGGAAGAGCGCATGAGCAAAAGCCTGCACTCGCTGGCAGAAGCCTTCAAAAAAGTGCGTACCGGTCGTGCGAATCCGGCCATCCTCGACGGTGTTATGGTGGATTACTATGGCACGCCGACACCGATCACTCAGGTTGCCAACGTCATTGTTGAAGATGCCCGCAGTCTGGCGATCAGCCCGTGGGAAAAGAACATGGTGCCTGTGATTGAGCGTGCCATTCTGAAGTCGGATCTGGGTCTGAACCCGGCCACCAACGGCGACACCATCCGTCTGCCGATGCCGGCACTGACCGAAGAGACCCGTAAGGACTACATCAAACAGGCCCGTTCCGAAGCGGAGAAAGGCCGTGTTTCCATCCGCAATATCCGCCGTGATGCCAACAGCACGTATAAAGATCTGCTGAAAGAAAAGGAAATCACCGAAGATGAATCCCGCGGTGCGGAAGATGCAATGCAGAAGCTGACCGACAAGTTCATTGGGCAGGTGGATAACCTGCTGGCGGAAAAAGAAACTGACCTGATGAAGGTCTGACCGCCTGCATGTCAACCAGCATTGATGATACACAGGCCGCTCAGGGTGGCGTGCCGCGCCATGTTGCCATCATTATGGATGGCAACAACCGCTGGGCAAAAAAACGCTTTATCCCCGGGGTTTCCGGCCATAAGGCGGGAGTCGATGCCGTCCGCGCAGTGGTGGAAGTTTCCGCCCGTGAAGGTGTTGAAGTTCTGACCCTGTTTGCCTTCAGCAGCGAGAACTGGCGGCGTCCGCCGGACGAAGTCAACGCCCTGATGCAGCTGTTTATCATGGCGCTGCAGCGGGAAGTGAATAAACTGCACAGGAATGGCATCCGCCTGCGGGTGATGGGCGATCTGTCGGGCTTTACCGGGCAGATTCAGTCACTCATTGCCGAGGCTGAAGCACTGACCCGTGATAATCAGCGCATGACACTGGTGATCGCAGCCAACTATGGCGGACAATGGGACATCACTCAGGCCGCCCGGCGTATTGCCGAAGACGTCCGTGAAGGCCGGTTGTCTCCGGCGGATATCACGGAGCAGACCTTTCACCAGTACACCTGGCTGAGTGATCTGCCGTCGCCGGACTTTATGATCCGTACCGGTGGTGAGCGCCGGATCAGTAACTTCATGCTCTGGCAGACAGCGTATTCGGAGTTCTATTTCACAGACGAACTGTGGCCGGACTTCAAACACGATGAATATAAGAAAGCCCTGGATGACTTTGCATCCCGGGCACGACGTTTCGGACGAACTGATGACCAGTTACAGCAACCCCGTTAAGCCGGTCGCTCAGAGCAGCACCCGCACGCGGGTCATCACCGCACTGGTGCTTGCACCAGTGATGATCGTCGGCATTTTTATCCTGCCGCTTAAACCCTTCGCTTTTTTCATCGCCTTTATTGCTACTGTAGGCGCCTGGGAATGGGCCAACATCGCCGGCTACCAGAAAAACTGGAGCCGTCTGCTTTACGCCTTCATTGTCTTTGCCTGCCTCTACATCAGCGCCCGGATTCTGCGGGTTCATCCCGAATGGAAAATCTGGTTTCTGGCGGCCGGCACCCTGTGGTGGATCGTTGCCTTTGCCATGGTGAAGCATTATCCGGGAGGCACCGGCGTCTGGAATGCCCGGGTAGTGCGTGCGTTTCTCGGTATTTGTGTGCTGATCCCCATGTGGGTCGGCTTTATGCACCTGAAAGAAGAGCCGCACAGCTCCGTGCTGATCATCTACGTGATGCTGGTGGTCTGGGGTGCGGATACCGGTGCCTATTTTGCCGGTCGTCGCTGGGGTAACAGCAAGCTGGCGCCGAAAGTCAGCCCGGGTAAATCCTGGGCCGGATTCTGGGGTGGCCTGGCCACAACCCTGCTGCTGGCTCTGCTGGCCTGTGTTGCCTTTGATCACTGGATTGAGCGTATTGATCTGCTGGAGGCCGTGAAGATCATCATCATTACTCTGCTGACTATGGTGATCTCAGTTCTCGGCGATCTGGTGGAAAGTATGATGAAGCGTCACCGGGGGATCAAAGACAGTTCATCCCTGCTGCCGGGTCACGGTGGTGTGCTTGACCGTATCGACAGTATGGCAGCCGCAGTGCCGGTGTTTGCCTTTATGATGCTGCTGCTGGAGTGGAGACTGGTTGCATGACGCTGGCTTCCGGTCTTACCGACGGAGAAGCCGGTCTGCAATGGCTGACGGTGCTGGGGTCAACCGGTTCCATTGGGGGCAGTACGCTGGATGTGGTGCGCCGCCATCCGCAACGCTTCCGTGTCTACGCTCTGACCGCGGCCCGTAACGTAGCGGTCATGCGTGAACAGATCATTGAATTTTCTCCACACATCGCCGTGATGACGGATGCAGGTGCCGCGCAGGAGCTGCGGGACGCTCTGCCACCGGGTATTCCGACACAGGTGCTCAGCGGTACGGAAGCCCTCAGCATGGTAGCTTCTGCGCCCCAGGTGGATCAGGTCATGGCCGCTATTGTCGGCGCCGCCGGACTGCTGCCGACACTTGCCGCCGCCCGCAGTGGTAAACGCGTGTTGCTGGCCAACAAAGAAAGTCTGGTGATGGCAGGCCCGCTGTTTCTGCAGGCAGTGCGCGAGGGCGGGGCCACACTGCTGCCGATCGACAGCGAACACAACGCCATTTTTCAGTCGATGCCGGAAAACTACCGCGGCAATTTCGCGGAACACGGTATCCGGCGCATCCTGCTGACGGCGTCCGGCGGTCCCTTCCGTGGTCGCACGTCAGAACAGCTTGACGATGTAACGCCGGCTCAGGCCGTTGCCCATCCGAACTGGTCCATGGGACAGAAAATCTCAGTTGATTCTGCCACCCTGATGAATAAAGGTCTGGAGCTGATCGAAGCCTGCTTCCTGTTCGGCTGTGGCGTGGATGATGTTCAGGTGGTGGTGCATCCGCAGTCGGTGATTCATTCCATGGTGCAGTACTGCGACGGATCGGTACTGGCTCAACTGGGGCAACCGGACATGCGTACCCCCATTGCTCATGCCATGGCCTGGCCGGAACGGATTGATGCCGGCGTCGCCTCTCTGGATCTGTTTGATCTGGCCCGGTTTGATTTCGAAGCCCCGGATGAAACCGCTTTTCCCTGTCTGACGCTCGCCCGCGATGCTTTCCGCGCCGGAGGTACAATGCCTGCCGTGCTCAATGCGGCCAATGAAGTGGCGGTTGAGTGTTTTCTGCGGGAACAAATCCCCTTTACCACGATTCCAACCCTGATCAGTCAGGTTATGGGTCATCATCAGGTGGAAGCCGCAACATCGCTCGACGTGGTCCTCAGAGCCGATCAGTGGGCCAGAACACAAGCCAGTGCGCTGGCCGCAGGAGTGACCGCGTGACTCTGTTGCATACCATTCTCTACTTTATTGTGGCCATCAGTATTCTGGTGGTGATCCATGAATATGGCCATTTCTGGGTGGCGAGACGCATGGGCGTGAAGGTGCTGCGTTTCTCCGTCGGCTTCGGTAAACCTCTGTTCGAGCTCAAAGACCGTCATGGCACGGCGTATTCCGTGGCACCGATCCCTCTCGGTGGCTATGTCAAAATGCTCGACAGCCGTGAAGCGCCGGTACCTGATCACCTGGCTGACCAGGACTTTAACCAGAAGTCGCCGTGGGCGCGCATCGCGATTGCCGCGGCGGGTCCTCTGGCTAACTTTATCTTTGCCATTCTGGTGTACTGGGCCCTGTTCATCGGGGGCACTACGTCGCTGATTCCTGTGATCAGTGGTGTAGATCAGGGCACGCCTGCAGCGGCGGCTGGTTTCCTCCCCGGTGATGAGATTCTCAGTGTGGATTCGGAACCGACCACGTCATGGCAGGATGTCAGCTGGCAGCTGTTGGGACACATAGGTGAAAGCCTGACGCTGCCGGTGGAGGTTCGTGGAGAGAACGGTCAGGAACGTACCCTGCAGCTGACTCTGAAGCGTTATCTGGCGGATGCTGATCAGCCGGAACCCATCACTGGTCTTGGTCTCGTGCCCCGTCTGCCGGAGCCGGGACTGACCATTCAGGATGTGCTGCCGGAGTCTGCCGCTGCAGCCGCAGGCCTCAGGGCGGGTGACGAACTGGTCAGCCTGAACGGCGACGCACTGACGTCCTGGCGCGATTGGGTCGACGGTGTACGTGCGGCAGCAGGTCAGGAAATTTTGGTCGGTGTTCTGCGTAATGGTGAGCCGGTATCTGTGCTGGCTACACCTCGTGCCGTTGAGCTGGAATCCGGTGAAACGGTCGGGCAGATCGGTGTGACGGCTCAGTCACCGGAGATTCCGGACGCCTGGCTGCGCGAAAGTTATCCGGGTCCGCTGCGTTCGCTGCAGCTCGGTATTGAGAAAACCGGTCAGATGATTGTCTTCACTCTGGAAGCTTCGTGGAAAATGCTCTCCGGCGAACTTCCTGTAAAGAACTTGAGTGGTCCTATCTCGATTGCTAAAGTAGCCGGCGATTCGGCCTCAGGTGGTTTGCTGGCGTTTGCCGGATTTCTGGCACTGTTGAGTGTGTCGCTGGGCGTGTTCAATCTGTTGCCCGTGCCGATACTGGATGGCGGCCACATTGTGTTTTACAGCGCTGAACTGATTCGTGGCCGGCCCCTGCCGGAATCGGTTCAGATTGCAGCCGTCAAAATGGGGATGTTTCTTCTGCTCATGCTGATGTCGGTTGCCTTTTATAATGATATCAGCCGCCTCTGAGGCGGTTGTCACTGGATTTGCGGTACATGCGTTTTTTGCTGGTTACGCTGCTCTCTGTTCTGTTTGCAGCTTCTGTTCATGCGTCCTCTTTCGTTGTCGAAGATATCCGTCTGGAGGGCCTGCAGAGGGTGTCAGCAGGTTCGGTATTCGGTGCCTTTCCGATCAGTGTCGGTGATGAGGTCGATGAGGTGCGCCTAGCCGACGCCAGCCGCCGTCTGTTCAGTGAAGGCTTCTTTGATGACATCAAACTCTACCGTGACGGCAATGTCCTGATCCTGCAACTGGTTGAGCTGCCAACCATCACCAGTATTGAAATCGATGGCAACAAAGCCATTGCCGATGAAGCCCTGTTCGAAGGCCTGAAACAGAGCGGTCTGTCAGAAGGGGACGTATTCAAGCGCGCTACGCTCGACCGTATCGCTCTGGAGCTGGAGCGTCAGTACGTCGCTCAGGGCCGTTATGATGCTCACATTGAAACCGAGGTTCAGGCCCTGCCACGTAACCGGGTTGCACTGAAAATTGATGTGGATGAAGGCAACGTCGCCACCATCCGCCATATCAACATCATCGGTAACAATGCCTTCTCTGATGAAGAACTGCTGAGTCAGCTGTCGCTGGACAGCACCAACTTCTGGTCCTGGTATTCCAGCGACAACAAATACAGCCGTGAGAAGCTCTCCGGTGACCTCGAAACCCTGCGCTCTTATTATCTGGACCGGGGTCATATCCGTTTCAATATCGAGTCCACCCAGGTATCCGTTTCACCGGATAAGAAGGGTGTATATATCACGATTAATGTCACCGAAGGCGAAGTCTATAAAATCCGCGATATGTCGGTGGCCGGTGAGCTGGTTGTTGATGCTGATGAGCTGACCCGTCTTTATATGATCAAGAGCGGCGATGTTTTCTCCCGCCGTCTGGTAACCCTGACCAGTGATCTGATGACCAAGCGTCTGGGGAATGAGGGTTATACCTTCGCCAAGGTAAACGGCATTCCGCAGATTGATGACAAAAATCTGGAAGTCGATCTGACCTTTTTCGTCGAACCCGGTAAGCGTACCTACGTCCGTAACGTCAACTTCAGTGGTAACGACAATACCCTGGATGAAGTCCTGCGCCGTGAGATGGTACAGATGGAAGGTGGCTGGGCTTCCACCGATAAGATTGAAGCCGGTAAAAGCCGTCTGAACCAGCTGGGCTTCTTCAAAAGTGTGAACGTTGAAACGCCACTGGTGCCGGGTTCTGACGACATGATTGATGTTGATTACAGCGTTGAAGAGCAGCTCAGCGGCAGCCTGAACTTCAACGTCGGTTACGCCGCCGGTTCCGGGACCATCCTCGGTGCCAGTGTCAGCCAGAACAACTTTGCCGGTAGTGGTAACCGTATGTCGGTGAGTGTGCAGCGTACCAGCACCACACGTTCCTATGATGTGTCCTACCTGAACCCGTATTACACCATTGACGGTGTCAGCCGAGGCTTCAACTTCTATTACCGTGAAACGGATTTTGAGCGCCTGAATACGGTCAGTGATTATCAGACCAACACCTATGGCGGTAACGTGACCTTCGGTTATCCGATTTCCCGCCGTTCGCGTCTGTCGTTCACCTTCGGTCTGGCAGACACTGAGATGTTCCTGGGCTCTACCGTACCGGCTGAGATTGTCGATTTTGTGGATGAGCAGGGCAGTCAGTACGATGAGTACTCGGTCGGTGTGACCTGGCGTTACTCCTCTCTCAACCGCGGTCTGTTCCCGACGGCGGGTATGGAGCACCGGGTGAACGTCACAACCTCGATTCCGGCCAGCGACCTGACGTACTACAAAGCCTTCTATACCTCGAACTATTATTTCCCGATTTACGATGAGTGGTCTGTCCGCCTGCGTACGGATCTCGGTTATGGTGATGGTTATGGCGACATCGACCGCCTGCCGTTCTTCAAGAACTTCCGTGCCGGTGGTATCGGCTCTGTGCGTGGCTACCAGACCAACAGCCTGGGCGTGAAAGGTCTGCCTGAGTACGCTGTGGTTGACCTGGCCAGCACCGATGATAACGGCAACATTCTGTATGAAACAGATGAACTTGGTCGTCTGCTGACCGATCAGAGTGCGCCGTCTGTTATTTACATCAAAGATGCGGATGGTGGTGCCAGTGCGGTAGCCAACCCGAACGATTATGTCCCTGTTTACAGCACAGGTGGTTCAGGCTCGGTGAATACCGCGCCGTACTTCCTCGAGCGTGAACGTTCTCTGGGCGGTAATATTCTGGTTGAAAACAGCCTCGAACTTATCTTCCCGACACCTTTCGTGCAGGACCGCAGTTCCGTCCGTACAGTGGCTTTCCTGGATATGGGTAATGCCTTCACCAGCGAATGTTACCGCCCGGATGACTCCGATGTGCCGGACTTCACCCAGCATCCTTTCTGTCAGGAAGGTATACAATTGGATGAGTTCCGTTACAGTACCGGTGTGGGTCTGACCTGGATCACCGCGATCGGACCTTTAACCTTTATTTACTCGTTCCCGTTGAACAGTCAGTCTGGTGACAGGACCGAAGGATTTGAATTCACTCTTGGTCAGGTATTCTGACCACCCACTCAAAAATAAGGAGAACACAATGCGTTGGTTAGTGATTCTTACTGCCCTGTTTGCATTTAATACTGTGTCAGCTGCTGATCTGAACATTGCCGTGGTTGATATGGAGCGCGCCCTGTTTATGTCCGATGCGGCTCAGGCAGGCGTGAAGGAGTTTGAACAGAACAACAAAGCCGATATCGACAAGCTGAAAAGCCTCGAAAAAGAGCTGACTTCTGCAAAAGAGCGTCTGGATAAAGAAGGCGACATCATGAGCGCTGATCAGCGCCGCACAGTGTCGAACGACATGCAGCAGAAAGGTCAGGAATATCAGTTCTATGTGGGCAAGCTGAAAAAACAGGAAGATGCGTGGAAGCGTGAATTCCTCAACAAGCAGCTGCCTGAAATGGAAAAAATCCTGAAGAAAATCATCGATGAGAAAGGCTACGACATGGTCGTGAATGCTCAGGCTGTGGTCTTTACCTCTCCCAAGGCAGATATCACCAAACTGCTGATCGAAAGGCTGAATTCCGGAAAATAAGGTCTGTGCGTCATGCAGATGACATTGGCTGAACTGGCTGCGGCCCTCGGCGCTGAACTGCGCGGGGACGCAGACCTGGTCATAACCGGCGTCGCCACCCTCAAGGGTGCCGGCGCCGGTGACATTTCGTTTCTGGCAAATCCTTCCTACCAGAGCCAGCTGAGCAGCACGGCTGCCGGTGCGGTTATCCTGCGGGCGGATGTTGCTGAGAGCTATGCCGGAGCGGCTCTGATCGCATCCGATCCCTACCTGTGTTTTGCCCGGGTGACCCGTCTGTTCGATAACCGCCCGAAAATCACCGAAGGTGTTCATCCTTCTGCGGTGGTTGCTGACAGCGCGGAGATTGCACCGGGTTGCCGTATTGGCCCACGGGTAGTGATCGGTGAGCAGGTGAGCATTGGTCCTGGTACTGAAATCGGTGCAGGCACAGTGATTGGTGATTTCTGTGTATTGGGTGAAGGTTGTCATCTCAATGCCAATGTTACCCTCTACCATGACGTCACACTGGGAGACCGCGTACGTATTCACTCCGGCGCGGTAATCGGAGCCGATGGCTTCGGTTTTGCACCGCATCAGGGACGCTGGGAAAAAATTGCTCAGCTTGGCGGCGTGCGCATTGGCAATGACGTCGAAATCGGTGCCAACACCTGTATTGACCGTGGAGCTCTTGAAGATACCCGTATCGGCGATAACGTGATTCTGGATAACCTGATTCAGATCGCGCATAACGTCGAGCTGGGTGAAGGCACTGCCGCAGCGGCGCAGTCCGGCATTGCCGGCAGCACCCGTTTAGGCAAACACTGCACGCTGGCGGGCAACGCCGGTATCGCAGGTCACCTGGATATCTGTGACGGGGTGTATGTTGCGCCCAAAAGTGTAATCAGCAAATCCATCCGTGAACCGGGTGGCTATGCAACCGGAACAGCGCAGATGCCCATCAAGGAATGGCGCAAATCCGCTACCCGTTTCCGTCAGCTCGACAGTCTTGCCCGTCGCGTGTCTGACTTAGAAAAGAACTGTCAGGCGACTGACACCCAAAAAGATGAGAAAGGCTGAAAGATGCTGAGTGATGACTTCAGCGGCATTCTGAGGGTGATGCCGCATCGTTACCCCTTCCTGTTACTTGACCGCATCACCAGTCTCGAGCTGGAGCACGAAGAAAGTCCGCGTGTCACGGCGATCAAGAATGTGACGGCGAATGAGAACTTCTTTAACGGCCATTTCCCCGGGAATCCGGTGATGCCGGGAGTGCTGACCCTGGAAGCGCTGGCACAGGCGTCAGGTTATCTCTGGATACGCTTGATGGAACATGAGATTAAAGACGAGGAAACCCCGCATTTTTACCTCGCCGGACTCGATAACGTGCGTTTCAAGCGGGTGGTGATTCCGGGAGATCAGCTGGTGCTGCATGCCCGCCATGTGAGCCACCGCCGTGGCTTCTGGAAAGCCGAATGCCATGCCACAGTGGATGGTGAACTGGTCTGCAGTGCCGAAGTGACCTGCGTAGCAAAAAAACAGGAGCAGTTATGATTGATTCCCGGGCGATTGTTGATCCATCGGCCAGGATTGCGGACTCGGTTGAGATCGGGCCATTTTCCATCATAGGTCCGGACGTCACCATCGGCGAAGGCACCGTTATTGGCCCCCACGTCGTTGTCCGCGGGCCAACCACCATCGGCAAAAATAACCGTATTTTCCAATTCGCCAGCATCGGTGAGGAATGTCAGGACAAAAAGTACGCCGGTGAACCAACCACCCTGGTCATCGGTGACAACAACGTGATCCGCGAAGCCTGTACCTTTCACCGTGGCACGGTTCAGGATAACGGCACTACACTGGTCGGCAGCGGTAACCTCTTTATGGTGAATGTTCACGTCGCGCACGACTGCGTGATCGGTGACAACGGTATTTTCGCCAACGACACCAACCTTGCCGGACATGTGAAAGTCGGCGATTACGCCATTCTCGGTGGTTCCACCCAGGTGCACCAGTTCTGCCAGATCGGTGCTCACGCCATGTGCGGCGCCGGTACTGTGGTGCTGAAGGATATTCCGGCCTACGTCATGTCACAGGGCTACCCGGCAACACCGCACGGTATGAACAGTGAAGGTCTGAAGCGTCGTGGTTTTTCAGCAGAGAGCATCAAAGCCCTGCGTAATGCCTACAAAACCCTGTACCGCCAGAACCTGACACTGGCAGAGGCGCTGACCGAGCTCGAAGCTCAGCCAGACCCGGAAGGCACACTCGCCGTTCTCATCGAGAGCATCAAAGCAGCCTCCCGCGGCATCATCCGCTGATATGCGCATTGCACTGGTAGCGGGGGAAACCTCGGGCGACATGCTGGGCGCGGGTCTGATCCGCTCCCTGAAAAAACGCTACCCCAATGCCACGTTTGAGGGGATCGGTGGACCTCTGATGCAGGCCCAGGGCATGGTCAGTTTTGTGCCTATGGAACGTCTGGCGGTGATGGGGCTGGTTGAAGTACTTGGCCGCCTGTTTGAGCTGCTGAAAGTCCGCCGGGACCTGATCAAACGCTGGCGCCGTGATCCGCCGGATGTGTTTATCGGTATTGATGCACCGGATTTCAATCTCACACTGGAGCAGAAGCTGCGTCAGGCGGGGATCAAAACCGTGCATTACGTCAGCCCCTCGGTCTGGGCCTGGCGTCAGAAGCGGGTGTTCAAAATTGAAAAAGCCGTTGACCTGATGTTAACGCTGTTTCCGTTTGAAGCCCGGTTTTATGAAAACCACAGCGTTCCCGTGCATCTGGTTGGCCATCATCTGGCTGACAGCATTCCTCTGGAAACCCCGAAAAAACCGGCCCGTGAGAAGCTGGGTCTGGATCTGCAGCGCCCTCTGGTGTGCCTGATGCCGGGCAGCCGCAGCAGCGAGGTGAGCAAGCTCGGGCATCTGTTTCTGGATACCGCGCGTGAGCTGCTGAAACATAAGCCGGACCTGCAGTTTGTGATCCCTGCCGCCAGTGTTGAGCGCCGCCAGCAGATGGAGGCCGTACTGCAGGACTACAGTGACCTGCCGGTGAGCATAGTGCTTGGGCAGTCGCAGACCTGTATGGCTGCGTCCGATGTGATCCTGCTGGCATCGGGTACGGCAACGCTGGAAGCCATGCTGCTCAAGCGGCCCATGGTGGTCAGCTACATACTGGCACCGTTGACCTTTGCTATCATGAAGCGTCTGGTAACGCAGGAATTTATCTCGCTACCGAACCTGCTGGCCGGGCGCGAAGTGGTACCTGAACTGATTCAGGACAAGGCCACGGTCACCAACCTCATCAGTGCGATCCTCAAACGTCTCGATGACAAAGATACGGTGAATCAGCTGCAGCAGACGTTCGGGTTTATTCACCGTCAGCTGAAGCGTAATGCCGATGAAGAAGCGGCAGAGGCCATCGCAGAACTGCTGAACCCATCAACAAAATGAGCGAACGTCTTCTGGCTGAGCAGCAGCTGATTGATGATGGCATTGTTTATTGTGGTGTGGACGAAGCCGGAGCGGGCCCCTTATGCGGTGACGTGCTGGCGGCGGCGGTGATTCTTGATCCCTCCCGGCCCATTCCCGGCCTGACGGATTCCAAAAAACTGTCTGAAAAAAAGCGTGAGTACCTGTTTGATGTGATCCGAGAGCAGGCGCTTGGCTTTGCCATTGCCCGCGCCACTGTCGAAGAAATTGACCGCATCAATATTCTGAAGGCGCGGATGCTGGCCATGAGCAGGGCGGTCGCCGGGTTGACGCTGGCTTGTGACCATGCCCTGATTGACGGTAACCGTCTGCCAGCGCTGACAATTCCGGCAACCGCCATTGTCAAAGGGGATTCCCTGGTAGCCTCAATCGCAGCAGCCTCTGTACTGGCAAAGGTCCAGCGAGACCGGGAAATGCTGCTGCTGGATGCTGAATACCCGGGCTACGGCTTCGCAAAGCATAAGGGGTATGGCACAGCGCAACATCTTGAAGCTCTGCAGCAGCTGGGTCCTTGCCCGGTGCACCGGCGCAGTTATGCCCCGGTCCGGGCCTTGCTTACAGATTCCGCACAGTAAGACACAGAACGACGACGCTGATTCTGTTCTGACGCAGGCAATTAATCCGGCCTTGGCTAGACTGAGTGTATGAACCCAAAACAGGTATTTCATATGCTCGCTTTACTGGATGCCTTTGCACCAACCCCCAAACCAACGGATCCGGCCAAACTTCTGCAGGTGCGTGTCATTATCGGATCATCCTTCCTGTCGATTATGGCTGGTCTTACATTCTGGATGCTGCAGGTCTTTCTCGGACTCGACGGCTGGATTCAGCCACATGTGTATTTCGTCATCATGGGCACCTGCGCTGTTACATTGCTGAAGTTATCCGGTTCCGTCTATGGTGCGGCGACCGTCCAGGGCTTTGGTTTCCTGTCTTACCTGCTCTGGATCAGCTGGCTGGATGGAGGCATTGAAAGTTACATCCTGCCCGGATTTATGGTGATGCCGCTCACCGCAGTATTAATGAACGGCGTCTGGGCTGGCGCTGCCTGGGCAGGTGCGACCCTTTTCTCCCTGTTAGCGATTGCCTTTCTGCAGCCGGATAAAACCCTGTTGCTGAGTGAGGAAGGCCACTACATCATGCTGTCTGCTGCGTCTGTCCTGGCGACGTTCGCGATATGTCTGCTGGCACTGATTATCGAAGTGACCAAGATGCTGAGCTTTGCAGATCTGGAATCCGAACGTCGTAAAGCTGAAAGCGTATCTGAGCGCGTCCGCAATCTGCTCGAATCACTCAGCCATTCCCTGGTGAAAGTGAATCAGGACAGCTCTGATATCTCGGCGAAAGCGCGTCAGACGGCTGACAGCATGCAGGAACAGACCCGTCATGCAAATACGCTTTTTGACGGCATGGCAAAATTCAAACAGCAACTGAATGAGAACGCTGACCGTTCGGTGAAAGTCGCGGAGGATGCGTCTCAGGTCGGCGAGCGTGTTTCTCAGACCGGAGAGGTCATGTCGCGCTCGAATAAAGATATGGCGGCCGTCTCGAAGATGCTGTCCGGCGCCGCGGCCAAAATTGAAGAACTGACCCGCCGCAGTGAAGAAATTACCAGTATTGTGGAGGTGATTCAGTCGGTGGCTGAGCAGACCAACCTGCTGGCTCTGAATGCGGCGATTGAAGCAGCCCGTGCCGGTGAGCACGGCCGTGGCTTTGCCGTGGTGGCTGATGAAGTCCGGGGGCTGGCGGAACGCACCCACAACTCCACCGGAGAAATCAGCTCACAGGTCGGCAGTATCGTCAGCGTCACTCAGGAAGCCATGGAGTCCATGACTCAGGCAACCGGCCTGATGCAGACGGGTAAAGAAAACGCGGCGAAAGCGGATGAAGCTCTGCAGAGTGTCGTGGCCAGCAGTAATGACGTGGCTCAGTTCCTGCGTACTCTCGCCAGTGACAGTGAGCAGCAGCGTGACCTGAATGAGCAGATGACCGAGAAGTTTGAAGCGATCCGCGGTGCCATTGAAGATGCCTTCGGTGCAACTTCCGAGATTGCCGGAACCATCGTCAGTCTGCAGAAAGAACTGGCCTCTATGTCAGAGTCTGCGAACAGCCTGCAGACGCAGGAATAATCAGCGACGCACAGGCGCCAGAGCGTAGGTCGCCTCACGCAGGTAAATGCGCAGGGCGTCGGGCGTCATATCGCGGATAACTTCAAAGGGAATCGCTTCTCCGGCATGCAGACGTATGCCGGAGTTTTCTTTTTTCATCATCTCAATGGCCAGACGCAGGGTTCGCAGCACAGGGTGTACTTTGCCCATGACGTGAAAGGTGCGGCTGTTGCTGCCTTCAAAGTACACCGGGATTACCGGCACACCAGCCTGCAGAATCAGTTTCATGCTCGACAGTGACCAGTCCTTATCCTGAATGCCTTTGCGGTCCTTGTACCAGGTGGAGACTTCTCCGGCGGGAAACAGCCCCACGCCCTGACCGGACTTCAGAATTTCCAGGCATTTCTGCGTGCCGCCCATGCGGCGCGGCCCGGCGTTTTCAAACGGGTTAACCGTAATAAACATGTCTTTGATCGGATCAAAAAACGCCAGCAGAAAATTGGCCACGACTTTATAACCGGGGCGCAGGCGACCGATGATGTTGATCAGGGAAACACCGTCCAGAAACCCGAACGGGTGGTTGGATACCGTAATGAAAGCGCCATCTGCCGGAATCGCCGCTTTCATTTTTTCGGCATCGTATTCCATACGGATGCGGTAGACATCAAAAATCGCCTGAATCAGATCGAGCCCGCGCGGGTCATCCAGTTTGAAATAAGCCTTTTCCAGTTTTGGTACACCCATTACCCGCAGCAACAGGTTGATTTTCCAGGGCGCCAGTCCGGTGGTGGAGTGCATGCCTTCGCGGTCGATCAGCTTCATTCGGTACTCGGTCAGGATAAGATTCGGTAAAAGCTGGCATAATAGCAGCCGCTTGTGACAGGGCAATAACCGGTCACTGGCACAGGTGTTAAACCGTTACGACCAGAAACAGCGTGGAAGAACCAGAGGGGCGGATGACGCAATCGGTGGATGTACTCATAATCGGTGCCGGTGCAGCGGGTCTGTTCTGCGCGGCACAGGCCGGGCAGCGCGGCCATTCAGTCATCGTACTGGATCACGCCAATAAGGCCGGTAAGAAGATCCTGATGTCTGGCGGTGGCCGCTGTAATTTCACCAATTACTATATCGAGCCTCAGCGTTACCTCAGCGCAAACCCGCATTTCTGTAAGTCCGCCCTGAGCCGCTATACCCAATGGGATTTCATCGCTCTGGTGGACGCCTACGCGATTCCGTATCACGAGAAAAAAGACGGTCAGTTATTCTGCGATAACAAAGCGTCCGACATTCTCAGTATGTTGCTGAGCGAATGCGAAAAGAGTGGGGCAGAGGTATGCCTGGATACCGCTGTTGAGCGGATTGAGAAAACCGCAGCAGGGTTCCGGCTGGAAACCAGCAGAGGACCACTGACCTGCGCCTCTCTGGTGATCGCTACCGGGGGTCCCTCCATTCCGACCCTGGGAGCAACCGGCTTTGGCTATGACATTGCCCGCCAGTTCGGGCTGGATGTCCTGCCGGTCAGGGCTGCTCTGGTGCCTTTTACCATCACCGATCAGAACAAGGCCTTATGCAGTGCCCTGTCGGGTACCTCAATGCCGGTCACGGTGGAATGCAATAACAAGAGCTTCAGCGATGACCTGCTGTTTACCCACCGTGGCCTGAGCGGCCCGGCCATGCTGCAGATATCCTCTTACTGGCAACCGGGGGATTCCCTGCTGATTGACCTGCTGCCGGGGCGGGACATTGCCGGAGATCTCAGAGCGGCCCAGCAACATAAGCCGAAAACGCATCTGCGTAACTGGCTGGCGGACGTTACCACCCAGAAATTTGCCGAGCTGTGGCTGGATCAGGAAGCGTTGCAACTTCCGGCTTCACGCCCCCTGGCCGAAGTGTCCGGTAAACAGATCCAGTTGCTGGCCGGGTCGCTGCACCGCTGGCAGGTCAAGCCGTCCGGCACGGAAGGCTACCGCACCGCTGAAGTTGCCATCGGTGGGGTGAATACCGATGAACTGTCTTCCAAAACCATGGAAGCGAAAAAGGTCCCGGGTCTGTACTTCATCGGTGAGGTAGTCGACGTCACCGGGCACCTGGGCGGGTTTAACTTCCAGTGGGCCTGGTCCAGCGCGTATGCCGTTGCCGAAGCTCTGTAAGTACAGAGTGGAGCGGATGACAGAGAGTGACCTGTGCACCTGTCATTCGTGACCCGGAAACCGGAATCCCTGTCTGTTTCAGGCTCTGTATCCCTGCATCTGTGTGATTTTCATGTACATTCATAGCGGGAATGTCAGATATAGGCCTTATTGATTTCAATTATGTCTTGTGAACCCCTACCATGCGCATGTCTGATGGCCTGAGCCTTTGTGATCAGGGCTTCAACCTTTCACCCAACTCTTTGAAGGATTGACTCATGTCGACTTACCAAGAAGATATCAAAGCGCTTGAAGGCGTTATCGGTGGCAACGAATTCTGGAACGAAATCCGTCCGGAAGCTGCTGCCCGTATGCGTCAGCAGAACAAATTCAAAACCGGTCTGGACATCGCCCGTTACACCGCAGACATCATGCGTGCAGACATGGCTGAGTTCGACAAAGACAAGACCAAGTACACTCAGTCTCTGGGTTGCTGGCACGGTTTTGTAGGTCAGCAGAAACTGATCTCCATCAAAAAGCACTTTGGTACTACCAAGCGTCGTTACCTGTACCTGTCTGGTTGGATGGTTGCTGCCCTGCGTTCTGATTTTGGTCCTCTGCCTGACCAGTCCATGCACGAGAAAACAGCGGTAGCTTCTCTGGTTAACGAACTGTATACCTTCCTGCGTCAGGCTGATGCACGTGAACTGGGTGGTCTGTTCCGTGAACTGGACAAAGCCCGTGAAGCTGGCGACTCTGCAAAAGAAGCGGAACTGCTGAGCAAAATCGACAACTACGAAACTCACATCGTACCTATCATTGCTGACATCGACGCTGGTTTCGGTAACGCTGAAGCGACTTACCTGATGGCCAAGCAGATGATTGAAGCCGGTGCCTGCTGTCTGCAGATCGAAAACCAGGTTGCTGACGAGAAGCAGTGTGGTCACCAGGACGGTAAAGTGACCGTTCCTCACGCTGACTTCCACGCTAAACTGCGTGCTCTGCGTTACGCCTTCCTGGAGCTGGGTGTAGACAACGGTGTTATCGTTGCACGTACTGACTCTGAAGGTGCTGGTCTGACCAAAGAAATCGCTGTGGTTAATGAGCCAGGCGATCAGGGCGACATCTACAACTCTTACCTGGACGTTGAAGAAGTTGCACCAGAAGACACCAAAGAAGGCGACGTACTGATCAGCCGTAACGGCAAACTGGTTCGTCCTAAGCGTCTGGCTTCCGGCCTGTACGAATTCCGTAAGGGTACTGGTCACGAGCGTTGTGTATTCGACTGTATCGAAGCTATCAACGCCGGTGCTGACCTGCTGTGGATCGAAACTGCAGTACCAACCGTACACGAAATCAAAGAAATGATGGACGATGTACGTAAAGTACACCCAGACGCTAAGCTGGTTTACAACAACTCTCCATCCTTCAACTGGACTCTGAGCTTCCGTCAGCAGACTTACGATGCGTGGGTTGCTGAAGGTAAAGACGTTTCTGCTTACGACCGCGACAAGCTGATGTCTGCAGACTACGACAACTCAGAGCTGGCTGCTGTTGCTGACGAACGCGTTAAGACCTTCCAGGCTGACTGTTCACGTGAAGCAAACGTGTTCCACCACCTGATCACTCTGCCGACTTACCACACGACTGCTCTGTCTGTGGACAACCTGGCTAAAGAGTACTTTGGTGAAGCTGGTATGCTGGGTTATGTTGCTGGCGTACAGCGTAAGGAAATCCGTCAGGGTATCGCTTGCGTTAAGCACCAGAACATGGCTGGTTCTGACCTGGGTGATGATCACAAAGAATACTACGCTGGTGATCGCGCTCTGAAAGCAGGCGGTGCTAAGAACACTTCTAACCAGTTCAACAACATCTGATTGTTGCTGACACGGTTCGTGTTCTGAAAAGGCGACCTTCGGGTCGCCTTTTTTATGCCCGGAGTCCCGCCTTCGGGCTGTGCGGTGAATAATCAGGTACCTCAGAGAGCCCGTAAAGAGGAGCGGAAACGGGTGGTTTTACTTGTGAGCTGAATGCATGCTATCAATCAATAATAAAAACATTGTTTCCTTATGTTCATATATCAATGTCAAAACAATCCGCATATCAGCCCTTGTAGATATTTTAAGTTATTGATTTAAAAGAAAATAAACTTGTATCGGTTGAGTTTGATTACGCCTTTCTGAATTTCGCGGATAACCGGTTTTCCCCGCAGCTTACACAGCCGGGGCTGCAACTTTCACGCCTGAGCATTACTATGGGTCATCTTATCTCCTTAGTGCATTACCGGAGTTCCAATGAGCGAGAGTGTTATGAAATCAGAATCCGCATTCGGCAAAGCCAAGGCCTGGGTCACCGACAGCCTGACTCAGGAGAATTCCTTCAAAGCCTACTTTGAGCCGCTGATTCAGATGGCATTACCAGGCTGGAACTCAGAATCTGTGCGTACCCGTGTTCTGCGTATGCGCAAGGAGACAGATGATGTCTTCAGTCTGGTTCTGAAGCCAGGTAAAGCCTGGAAGGGCTTTAAAGCCGGCCAGCACCTGCAGATCACTGCCGAGAAGAATGGCAGCCTGCAGACCCGTATCTTCTCTGTCTCCACATCGCCGGAGCATTTCCGCCGCAGTGGTGAAATTGAAATGAGTATCCGGGTGCAGGAAGGTGGGCGTATCACACCCTGGCTGCGTCAGGAGTTTGCTTCTGGTGGTATCTGCACTCTGAGCCAGGCGATGGGTGAGTTTGTGCTGCCGCAGGGCAATCAGCCGCTGCTGATGATTGCCGGGGGCAGTGGTATTACCCCGTTCCGCTCCATGCTGAACCAACTGGCGGCCGAAAACAGCCAACGTGACGTCACTCTGCTGTTTTACGTCCGTGACGAAGCCAATGCGCTGTTCAGGGACGAGTTCAGTAAGATCGCTGCCGCCCACAGCAATCTGAACATCCTGTATGTGGATGGCAGTAAAGAAGGTTTCTTCAGTGCTGACCATCTGAACAAGTACTGCCCGGACTTCACCACCCGTAAGGTGATGATCTGTGGTCCTACGCCGATGATCCAGCTGGCACGTAAAACCGTGGCAGAGCTGGGCGTCAGCGACGATAACATCATGTTTGAGTATTTCGGTGCCGCACCGATCGATATGGAACGCGCCGGCAGTGAAGCTTTCGTCAGCTTCGAAAAATCCGGTGCGTCTGCGGTCACTGATCCGGACAGCCCGATGAACCTGCTGGATCTGGCCGAGTCTCAGGGGCTGAAGCCGCTGAGCGGTTGCCGTGCCGGTGTCTGCTACCAGTGTGTCTGCACCAAGAAGAGTGGTGTGGTCTACAACACCCTGACCGGCAAATATTCTGATACTGGTCAGGAAGACATCCAGCTTTGTGTCACTGTGGCTGTAAACGACGTTGTACTCGACGTTTAACGAGGTTCTGTTATGACTACATCTATTCCAAGTGCTGAAACGCTTGAAGCATTCCGTCAGGATATTGATCAGATCCGTGAGGAAACCATGGCCAGAGTCGGCCAGGAAGATGCGAAATACATCCGTAAGGTCGTGCGTGTTCAGCGCCTGCTGGACATCGGTGGCCGTGCCGTTATGGTCGCCGGTTTTTATCACTGGATCTGGTGGCTGGTTGGCGCCTTTATGCTGGGTATCGCCAAGATTCTGGACAACATGGAAATCGGCCATAACGTCATGCACGGTGCGTACGACTTCATGAATGACCCACACCTGAATTCCCGTTCTTTTGAGTGGGATAACGTATGTGATGCGCATTCCTGGCGCCGTACCCACAATTTTGAACACCACACTTACACCAACATCATCGGCAAAGACCGAGATTTTGGTTACGGTACTCTGCGTCTGTCGGACGACACCAAATGGCGTCCGGAAAACCGCTGGCAGTTTGCGATTTACGTTGGTATGACGCTGCTGTTCCAGTGGGGAGTGGCTTATCACGAGCTGATCGGCGAGCGCGTCTTCTTCGGTAAACCGAAAAAAGACAGTAAGCTGCCGATTACCCGTGAACAGCTGGCGAAAGACTTCTTTGCCAAAATCCGCAAGGCGGCCTTCCGGGACTACCTGTTCTTCCCGGCGGTTGTGGGTGTGTTCCTGGGCTGGCCAATGTTCTTTGCCATCATGGCGGGTAACGCACTGGCCAATGTGATCCGCAATGTATGGGCCTCCACCATTATTTTCTGCGGTCACTTTACCGAGAACGTTCATACCTTCAGCGAAGCCGAATGTGAGAACGAAACACGCGGCCAGTGGTATTACCGTCAGATTCTGGGTTCTTCAAACCTCGAAGGTTCGAAACTGCTGCACATTATGAGCGGTCACCTGAGCCGTCAGGTTGAACATCACCTGTTCCCGGATATGCCGTCGTACCGTTATGGTGAAGTGGCGCAGAAAGTCCGTGCGGTCTGTAAGAAGCATGGAATCCCTTACAACACGGGTTCCCTGTTTCATCAGTACAGCACGGTCGTAGCGCGCATCATCCGCTACAGCCGTGAACCAAAGCAGCAGACGGCGATGGCCTGATCTGAAAGCAACTCAGAAAGAGCAGCCTCCGGGCTGCTTTTTTTGTGCCTGAAATCTGAGGGAATGTCTGTCAGAGAACCCTCTTGATTCAGGTCTGCCGGACACTTATCCTCAGGGCAAATACCACAGGAAAACAACATGACGCTGGCCACTGAAGCCTTCATCCGTACATTGCCCAAAGCCGAACTTCACCTGCATCTGGAGGGTTCTCTTGAGCCCGAACTGATGTTTGAGCTGGCAAAGCGGAACGGTATAGAACTGCCGTACCAGTCGGCAGATGAGGTCCGTGCCGCGTACGAATTCACGGACCTGCAGTCGTTCCTGGATATCTATTACCGGTGTGCGGATGTGTTGCGCACGGAACAGGATTTCTACGACATGACCTGGGCGTATCTGAAGCACTGCCAGCAGGATGGAGTGGTGCACACGGAACCCTTTTTTGACCCGCAGACTCACACCGACCGCGGCATTGCTTTTGAAACCGTGATCAACGGAATTGACCGTGCCCTCAAGGACGGTGAAGCGAAGCTGGGTATCACCTCCGGGCTGATCCTGTGCTTCCTGCGTCATCTGACCGAGGAAGCAGCATTTGCGACTCTCGAAGAAGCGAAACCGTATCTCGGTAAAATCATTGGCGTAGGACTGGATTCATCCGAGGTAGGTCACCCGCCCGAAAAGTTTGCCCGGGTTTTTGAGGCTGCGGGTGAGCTGGGCCTGCATCGTGTCGCCCATGCAGGTGAAGAAGGCCCTGCCGAATACATAGACACTGCACTGGCGTTGCTGCAGGTAGAGCGGATTGATCATGGTGTACGCTGTACCGATGATCCTGAACTGGTGGACGCGCTGGCTAAAACCCGCATACCACTGACGGTGTGCCCGTTGTCGAACACCCGCCTGAAAGTCTATGACGATATGGCCGAGCACCCGATTCTGACGCTGCTGGACAAAGGTCTGTGTGTCACAGTGAATGCAGATGATCCGGCGTTTTTCGGTGGCTATCTGGTGGAAAATTACCTGGCGCTGGTGACGGCTCTGGGCATGACGGAGGCGCAGGCTACAGCCCTGGCAAAGAACAGCATCGAAGCGTCTTTCCTGACGGATCAGGAAAAAGCAAAGTGGCTGTCAGAGTTCGTATAAAACGGATCTTTGGCAGCCACCTGCGTGGCATTATTTACCGCGTTTCAGTACAGCCTGAATGCGCATCTGGGTTTCCGGCGTCTGCAACAGTTCCGCAAACGCCTCCATTTCTGCCTTCACGGTCCGGTTAACCCGCTCCTCATAACCTTGAGGACGTCCCAGAGCCTTAATCGCCCGCAGAGATCCCTGATGATTTTTCAGTAATTCTGTGGCCGCGGCCAGCGCCGTTTCCAGCGCTTTTCCATCTTCCACAGCCTGATTTAACAACCCCCATTTTTCGGCTTCTTCCGCATTGAAGAAACGTCCGGTGAGTAACAGGTCGGCAGCGTGTTTCGGGCCGATGGCCTCAGCCAGCATCACAGAAGAAGCTGCCTCGGAAGCCACCCCAATCTTTGCAAACGGCAGACTGTAGCGGATGCTTTTGCCAGCGTAAGCCAGATCCGCATGCAGCAGCAGGTTGGCACCGATACCGACAGCGACCCCTTCCTGCGCAAGAATCAGGGGCTTTTTCATGGCCGCCAGCGTTGCAAAAATGCCACCAACCCCTTCCATCACTCCATTGAGGTCACCATCGGCCAACAGGTCACTCAGATCATTACCGGCGGTGAAGCGGCCACCGGCACCGGTCAGGACAATAACACTGATGGCATCATCGCTTTCTGCGGCTTTGATAGCAGTAATCAGGTCGCGGTAAGTCTGAACACGGATAGCATTCAATACGGCCGGACGGTTGATGGTAATGATGGCAATCCGGTCGTCGGCCTGATAGTCAATGTCCTGGTACATAGTGTGCGCCTTTGTTGTGATCGTGTGTGTGGTGGGAGCATCGGGGGAAGAGTATATCGGAGAAGCGGACAATCCGACCACGCCAACCGGATGATCGGCATCACTGACCATGAGTTACCGGATCTGTCCCGGGCGTTTCGCGGATTTTTGCACTCAGGGAAACTCAGTGTGCCAGCGCATCCTGTCTCTTCTGTCATGAGCCCGGTAATTGCGTAAAAAAAGGAGGCTGATTTCACCTGTTTTTCGTCAGACCCACGGGCCGGCACAGTTCTGTGCAGATGCTTTGAGGAAATTCTCTCCGAGCCATCATGTCCTTATGCGACGCGCTTTTCGTGAAAATACACTGATAAATCTGACGCAGTGATCTGAATATATTACCCCTGTTTTTTACTGTAAGACTTATATATTACGCATAAAAAATGTGGATATGACTTTCAGATAAGGACCGCCGTATTTCCTTAAAAAAGTTATTTCTTTAACCAGCTATGTACTGATTTTCATCTACTCTGATTCATTATGTATCCGACAGGACAGGAAGATGAGAAAGAACCTTCCGGTTACCAACACCGAAAAAATGTTCAGTGGCCAGACCAAACTGATTTCCACCACCGATCTCAAAGGTAAGATCACTTATTGTAATGAGGCCTTTGAAGAAGTCAGTGGTTACACACAGGAAGAGCTGATTGGTCAGCCGCATAACCTTGTGCGCCATCCGGATATGCCCTCAGCGGCATTCCAGCAGATGTGGGCGCGGCTGAAAGAGGGCAAGCCGTGGATTGGTCTGGTAAAGAACCGGTGTAAAAACGGAGATTTTTACTGGGTCAGTGCCTATGTCAGCCCTCTGCGCGAAAATGATCAGGTCGTGGGCTACGAATCTGTGCGCACGGTGCCGGAGCGTGCTGCCGTAAAGCGGGCTGAAAAAGCCTACGCCAAGGTCTCTCAGGGTAAAACATTGCGTACCTGGCCTACGGCCATCTGGAAGCCCTGGGTGGCCATCACTCTTGGTGTGTTGTCTCTGCCCCTGTTTTATCTGGCTCACTCGCCGGAAAAGATTGTTGAGATGGCACTCATTGCGCTGCTCGCATTTGCTTCCGGCTCAGTCACGACCATGAGCTTCATCATCGCTAAGATGAAGAAAATGTGTAAAAACGCCACCAATGACTCTCTGGCCACCTTTGTCTTTACCGGTGGTGATGCGCCCTTGCAGCGTATTGAAATGATGATGATCAGTCAGCAACTGAAACTGGAGACGGTACTGACCCGTCTGCGGGATGCTTCGGCGAAGATGACTGAGCTGGCTAAGATAGGTTATGACCTGACGCTGGGTGCGCATTCGTCCATTGAAAAACAACAGTCTGAGAGCAAACAGATTGCCAATGGCATGCAGGAAATTGCAGTGGGTATCCAGACCAATGCCGGTCATGTTCAGGAAACCGACGATAAGGCGACAGAAGTAACCAAGCTGGTTGGTGAAGGTACCAAGCTGGCGACACAGACTCAGACCTCGATTGAAGCGTTGAGCAATGTCGCACTGAGTGTAGGGGCGGCCATTGGCACCATCTCAGAAGAGACACAGCGCATCTCTGAAGCAGCGAATATGATCGAAGGTATTGCCGAGCAGACGAATCTGCTGGCTCTGAACGCGGCGATTGAAGCAGCACGCGCCGGTGAGCAGGGCAGGGGCTTCGCGGTGGTGGCGGATGAAGTGCGCAACCTGGCACAGCGTACCCAGACCACGACAGGGAATATTCATGAAGCCATGCAGGGCTTGTCCGCCCGGGTGAAAGAGGCCATGACGGTGTCAGAATCTGCTAATCAATCGGCACTGGCCGGTGTTGAGCAGGTTAATACTATGGAGCGGATGCTGGGACAGATCCGGGAAGCCATCGAAGACATCAGCAACAACACCGGGGCTATGGCGACAGCGGCAGAACGTCACGCCAAATTGCTGGAAGAGATGAACAGCCAGGCCAAGGAAGTTTCCTCACTGGCAGAATATTCACTGCAGCAGTCTGATCAGACCGCCAGCCGTATGACAGACGTCAGCAAGATGGCCGGCGTCCTCGAAAACCTGGTCAATCAGTTCCGCTGATTGACCGGATAATGTAAGGGCTCAGCTGATTTCGACCATCAGGTCATCAGACAGAGCCTCCAGAGCATCGCTGACGTCATCGGTACTCAGCGATGCTGGCATACTCACCAGCAGATCACTGCGGAACAGAGGCACGGCTGACATCTCTGCGGCTGTGCACCGGGTGGTCAGTTCCAGTACGTTGACACCCAGCCCCGCCAACACCTTTGAGATCTCTTTGACGATCCCGGAACGGTCATTCCCCACCACGTGAATATTGAGCTTCAGGCCAGATTCAGCCGCCGGGTCTGTGGTGGCTTCAATACGCACCAGAATTCCCTGAGTATCGAGTTTCAGCAGAGCTTCCATCAGGCCGTTCGCCTGCTCTGAAGGCACACTGATGCGCAGGATACCGGCAAACTTACCCGCCAGCTGTGCCATGCGGCTTTCCAGCCAGTTACCGCCGTTGTCAGCGATGGTGGCGGACAGGATTTCAACGATACCGGGCTTATCGTCAGCAATAACAGTCAGGACCAGGTTGGCGGACGGATTAGCAGACATAGTACAGTGCTCTTGTTCTTATGAAGTCGGGGAATCTTAGGCAGCCTCCGGCGGCCGGTCAACCACGCCGGAGCACTCAGAAAGCACAGAATCGCCGGAGCAGTTGTGATACATTGTCGCCCCCTGTCGGTCCGAAGCTGAAATGCCCGAGGAGATGCAAGTGAAACCGGTAAAAGTTGGTATCTGTGGTTTAGGTACTGTCGGAGGTGGCACCTTCAACGTGCTGACCCGAAATGCGAAGGAAATCGCCCGTCGCGCGGGACGTGACATTATCGTCAGTCAGGTGGCCATGCGTCATCCGAACCCGGATGTGACCATTGGTGATGTGGCCACCACAGACGACGTTCAGGACGTCATCAATAACCCTGACATTGATATCGTGGTCGAGCTGATTGGTGGATACACCGTCGCCAAAGACGTTGTCATGGGTGCTATTGCGAACGGCAAGCATGTTGTTACCGCCAATAAAGCACTGATCGCTGTGCACGGTGAAGAAATCTTTGCTGCCGCGGAAGAAAAGGGTGTTTCTGTGATGTACGAAGCGGCCGTTGCCGGCGGTATTCCGATCATCAAAGCGGTGCGTGAAGGCCTGGCTGCCAACCGTATCAACTGCGTTGCCGGTATCATCAACGGCACCGGAAACTTTATTCTGACCGAAATGCGCGATAAAGGCCGCGACTTTGCCGACGTGCTGAAAGAAGCACAGGAGCTGGGTTACGCCGAAGCCGATCCGACCTTCGACGTGGAAGGGATCGATGCCGCGCATAAGCTGACCATTCTGGCCTCTATTGCCTACGGTATCCCGCTGCAGTTTGAGCGTTGCTACACCGAAGGTATCAGTAAGATTGCTCCTGAAGATGTCGCTTATGCCGAAGAGCTGGGTTACCGCATCAAGCATCTGGGCGTCAGCCGCCGTACCGATGCCGGTATTGATCTGCGGGTTCATCCGACCATGATTCCGGACAGCCGCCCGATTGCTAACGTCGACGGTGTTATGAACGCTGTGATGGTGAAAGGCGATGCAGTGGGTGACACCCTGTACGTCGGTGCTGGCGCTGGTGCGGGCCCGACCGCTTCTGCTGTTGTCGCGGACATTATGGACCTGGCCCGTGTTCTCGATGTACCGGCCAGTGCCCGCGTGAGCCACATGGCATTTGACCGCATCAAGGACGTAAACGTTCTGCCGATCGATGAGATCCGCACCTGTTATTACCTGCGTCTGCAGGTTCAGGACAAGGCCGGTGTCCTGGCCAAAGTGACGGGTATCCTGAGCGAACGTGGCATCAATATAGAGGCCATCATTCAGAAAGAGCCTGCTGATCATGCCAATGCTCAGGTGATTCTGCTGACGCACCTGGTGACTGAGAAAGTGATGAACGATGCGATCGATGCGATCGAAGCACTGGACAGTACCGAAGGAAAAGTGACCCGCATCCGCGTGGAGCATCTCGATTGATCGTCGTTGATTGAGCCGCTGTTCACCCGAAAAAGGAGCCTGTTGGCTCCTTTTTTGTCGTGATTTGCCGTCTTGTCAGGGGGGAAGGATTCCGCTTTAGTAAAGTGGCTTACCCGGGCTGAGGTTTTGGTTATGCCTCACGGCGTTCTTCGAACGTTCTTTCAAGGGCTTTCCGAAAGCACCGTCCGGAATCCCACACACAAGGAGATGGTGATATGCCTGCACATGCACTGGTAGTACTTTGCCCAAAACGCCCGGATCTGGCCGGACAACCCCTGCTCGGGCATGTGGCCTGGGGCTTTGAACTGCCCCATGGCGACTGGATGATCGGCGCCGTGGAAGGTGACGGTTGGCATCAGGGTAACGGTTTTAACGGCTTCTGGTCAGAACGGGTCCCCGATCTGGGCCAGGCGCTCCGGCACTTCTCGCAAATGGCTTACCACCAGGCCGAGTACAATCAGTACAAGCTGCTGACCATGACACCCAATGTCTATCCGGACCCGGATGGCGCTATGCAGGTGATGAAATGGGTCAGCGGTCAGAAGTACGAACTGTTCGGACGCAACAGCATGAACTCGGCCTACGATATTCTGCGGGCCTTCTCCCGTGGCGGAAACTACAACCATCAGGTGCTGCCGTCACCGGATCTGAACTGGATTCCCAACGGCTGGTTCAATGCCATCAAAGTGCCTGACCAGGATTACCGCTATCTGCCGGTCCCTGTGCATGCCTTCCAGTCAGCAACAGAAGCAGTCGCCAGCGAAGATACACTGCCAGGCGTCGAGCCGCTTTTCCCGTCATGGCGTGACCCGGCGTCGGCTGAGTATGTGCCTGTGGATGCAGAGGCGGCTGAGAAAGCGGAAAAGAGTGAGGTATCCGTCCCTGAGCCAGCTGATGCCTGACTTATTAACCCTGATGATACAACCGGCAGTTGCTATAGGTCATGTGAATATTCCTCAGGCTCAGGTAAAATCGGGTCTCTGACATTATCCGGAGCTGTCCGTGAACCTCGATCGCATTGACCTCAACCTGCTGGTGTATCTGGATGTCCTGTTGCGTGAAGGGAATGTCACCAAAGCCGCACAACAGCTGGGCATTACCCAACCGGCGATGAGTAACGGCCTGCGCCGTCTGCGCGATCTGTTTGGTGATCCGTTACTGGTGCGTACGTCCGAGGGTATGACGCCGACGGAACGGGCGCAGGAACTGCAGCCGGTCATCCGCAAAGCACTGGGTGAGCTGGAAGTTGCTTTGCAGCCTCTGGAAGAATTTAACGCCATCGACAGCAACCGCGTGTTCCGCATCATGGTGAGTGATTATGCGGAGTCGACTCTGGTGCCCGAGCTGGTGAAGCGTCTGCGCAGTGAAGCACCGGATGTGATTCTGGACGTACTGACGCCATCAGATGTGACCTTCAAAGACGTTGAAGCCGGTAAGGTCGATATGGCCATCAACCGCTTCGACGAAATGCCGCAGTCATTCCATCAGATGACCTTATGGGCGGATGACTTCGTCTGTCTGGTGAACCCGGATCACCCCAACGCCAACAACTTTGATCTGAGCGCGTACCTTACCAGTAAGCACATCTGGGTGAGCAAGACCGGTATGGGAGCGGGTGTCGGGATTGACCCGGAAAAGGTCATCCGGCTGGGCTGGGTGGATAACGCCCTGGCCAAGCTGGGTCATAAGCGCAAAATCTCCGTCTTTACCCGTCACTATCAGATGCCGGCCCTGCTGGCACTGAACAATGATCTGGTGGCGACTCTGCCTCGCCGTGTTGCCGCGATGCAGGCCGAAGCCGCTCATCTGCTGATGAAAACCCCGCCGTTCGGTATCCCGCCGTTTGAACTCAAGATGGCCTGGTCACCTCTGGTACAGCACCATCAGGCGCACCGCTGGCTGCGCCGCACCATTGTGGATGTTGCGCAGCATTGCTGAGGCAATTCTGAATAAGTACGTTTTACTCCCGGTGTTATTCAGCGGTGACGTAACCTCAGCTCAGCGGGTCAGGGTCATCTCCAGCGTGGCCGTCTCTCCTTTTGGAATCGTTACCGCATCGTCCAGGGCGTTCGCGGTTTCGACGCAGAACATGTTCAGATACGCCTTATCCGGAAACTGACTGAGTTTCTTGCTCTTCTTTTTCCAAGGATTCCAGACAATACAGCTGTGGCTGTTACTGCCCAGTGTGGCCGTGTGCCCGGGCGTTATCAGAGACAGGGAAGGAGGGCACTGATAGATGCGGTCGGTCTCTTCGGTAAAGGTCACATCCGCGGACTGGGGCTTTTTCTTCCAGCCATCCAGGGCATCCGTGTAGGTGTAACCGTTCAGACCTTCAATCCGGGTCTTTTTAATATCCTCTGTCGGAAAGTAGGTGTGCAGCGCCTGGGTAATACTGATGGCATCGTCCAGTGCTGTGGTGGCCAGTCTGAGGGTCAGGCTGTCTCTGGTCATGGTTACTTCCAGACTGACGCGGGCGGCGGCAAACCAGGCCTTTGATTCAGCAACTTCCAGTGTCAGTGTGACACGGACGCTGCTTTCGGTTTCTTCTGCCTGAGTGAGAGTCCACTCCTGAGTGCGGGCCAGACCGTGCGCGGGTGGGTTCAGCGGGAAAATATACTGACGGACAGGGTCGGGGTTTCTCGCCGCATCGCCGAACCAGGGCCAGCAGACCGGAATGCCGCCGCGTACCGAGACACCTTTGCGGTACTCCGCCGTCGGGCTCAGCCACAGCCAGTCGCTGTCGCCAGTAGGGCAGAAGCTCAGCAGCTGGGCGCCCTGAGTCAGCAGGCGTCCACGGAAATGCGGATGCGTGATTACAATCTCAGAAAGCTCACCTCTTGTCTCCAGGCTCAGGCAATCATAATCTGAGAGACAAGCGGAAAGATTCGTGGAAGAATCCGCGGCCGTCATAGTTCACTCCTATTTTTTATCAATTCAGTCAGATCATCGCATGGATAAACAGACACTGAAAGCAGACCTGTTACAGCTGCTGGACGACGATATCGAAGCGGCACTGGCGTCGTCACGCAGTGCTCAGGAAACCGCGTCCCACGAGGATAACCAGCCGGAAAATCAATACGACACGCTGGCGCTGGAAGCCGCCTATCTGGCCCATGGTCAGTCGGAACGTATCCTGCGGTTGCAGAAAGAGCGTATTGCGCTGGCGAAATGGCCGATGCCGGAAGCCTCTGAAGATAAGGTGATCAGGGCCGGTGCTCTGGTCGAACTCCTGTCGGAAGAGGATGAAGAACGCTGGTTGCTGATCACGCCGGTGGGGGGGTATCAGCTTAAATCCGGCGGTAAGAAGATTCTGGTCATCAGTCAGCAGACGCCGCTGGCAAAAAAACTGATGAACCGGGAAGAAGGCGAGGTGGTTGACCTCACCTTTAACGGCAAGACCATCGGCTGGGATATCGTACAGGTCAGCTGATGCTGAAATGGTGGCCCGGCATCAGCTGCGGCCACACTTCAGATTGGCGGGCACCGCGATATCCATCAGTTTCGGGTCCGGCAGGTTGAGATTGTTCATGATCTCAATGTATTCCTCACGGGACTTACCGGCGAGACGCGGATTAAACTGCTTTTCTTCGCCGATGGTACTGACAGTCCAGCCTTTATAATCATGGCCGGGGTAAACCAGTGTTTCATCCGGCAATGCGAACAGTTTCCCGGTGATCGAATCCCATGAGTCTCCGGGGTCTCCCGCCTGAAAATCCGTGCGGCCACTGCCACGGATCAGCAGGGTATCGCCAGTGAATACCCGGTCAGCCATCACAAAGCTGTACGAGTCGTTGGTGTGTCCCGGGGTGTGCAGGGTTTTAATCTTAATGCCATCGACATCGATGACATCGCCGTCTTTAAACGTTTCGCTCACACATTCCGCGTCGGTCTGCTCACCGAGGTTGGTGATGCATTGCGTTTTTTCACGCAGCGCACCCAGCGCCGTGATGTGGTCGGCGTGCACATGGGTGTCCATCGCCCGCACCAGACGGATGCCCAGCTGATCAATCAGCGTGAGATACATGTCGGTGTGTTCAATCACCGGGTCTATGATCACGGCTTCACGACCTTTGCCACTGGCGATCAGGTAGGTGTAGGTCCAGGTGGCTTCATCGAATAACTGACGGAAAATCATGCTTGTCTCCTCTCGGTTTGTCCGGCCTGCTGATCAGCGGATCAGGGTTAAATAGCCGGTGAGAATCGCGGTAAAAAACAATACAACGCCAAAGGTCCCCTGTAAGGCAGCAACCGGAATATGGCGTGCGGCGATACGGCCAACCAGCATACCGACGGCTCCCATCGCCAGATAAGGCGACCAGATCTGCCAGGTTTCACTGAGCACAGCGTATGACGAAACGGTGGAGCTAAGCCCCATCAGGGTGATGATCGCCAGTGAATTGGCCACCGCATGGCGCATGCTCATCTGCGACAGAAACATCAGCGCCGGAACAATCAGAAAGCCCCCGCCAACCCCGAAAAATCCACTGGCCAGGCCCGTCATGATTCCGGCACCGACCAGAAAGGCGCTGCACAGAGAGCCAAAGCGGAACGACCAGCCGGGAGTGGCAAAACGGCACACCGGACCATGCTCCGGATCCTGGCTGTTACTGAGTGTCGGCTTGTCCGGGCGCAGCCAGATATTCCTCACAGTGCGGATGGCGATCACCACCGCCAGCGCTGAGAACAGCAGCAGCCGGGTTGCATCTTCAAACCAGTTACCAATGTAGATACCCACGGGCGTCGCCAGACCAGCCCCAATACTGAACAGCATCAGCGGCGTCAGATAGAGCAGACGGTATTTCAACGCCTCCAGAGTACCGACCAGTGCCGAACCGGCCACAATGATCAGCGCCACAGGAACGGCCGTGGTCATCGGCATGTCGGCCAGATAGACCAGCATAGGTACGGCCAGCAGCGAGCCACCACCACCGGTGAGGCCCAGAGCCAGACCTGTGATCAGACCAATAAGGATCATCATCTGCGCAGTACCGTTGAATCCGGGAAAATTATCTGGTTATAAGTATATATCATAATCTTCTAATTTATAAACCCATTGGCATTTTAACCAGCCGGGGGAACAATGAACCGGTTGTTGAACAGTGTAGATGCCTGGCCGCTGAAGCCGGGTCTGCACGACTGAAAGGCGTGCAGGAAAGCTTTACAGCACAGTCCGGAGGAGCCAGATGGATACAGACAGAATTCGCGACCTGCCCGGTTTGGGAGAAAAAAGTGAGCAGTCACTCAGTCGGGTAGGGATAACGTCAGTGGCTGAATTGAGGGCGAGTGGCGCTGTAATGGCCTACTGGCGCCTGTGCCGTTGCGCGGCGGAGGCCGGACAGCCCAGACCCAGTATGAATTTTCTCTACGCCCTGGTCGGAGGACTCAGTGGTCGCAGCTGGCTGGAGGTCGCGCAGACAGAAAAATCGAATCTGTTGGCGGAGCTGGATGCGTTAACGAGGCTGGAGATTGAATGAAGGGTAAATGGCTGAACGTGTCAGAGAGTGCGTAAAAAAGCCGGAACTTCCACTGATGCCAGGCCCTGAATCGCTTCGGCAAAATGATCAATGCCGAGAGACGGTTCTTTATTGATCTCCACGGTACGTGCTCCGGCCTGGCGGGCCACTTCAACAAACCCGGCTGCCGGGTAGACATGTCCTGACGTTCCGATACTCAGAAACAGATCACATTGATCCAGCGCCTGATAAATCTCGTCCATCATCAGGGGCGTTTCACCGAACCAGACAATGTGAGGGCGCAGAGTAGGAGTACCACAGCAGTCACAGAGAGTGTTGTCAGTGATGTCGGCCATCTGTTCATGAATTTTCTGGGTGCGGGTGCAGCGGGATTTTTTTAATTCACCGTGCATGTGAATCAGAGTATGACTGCCGGCACGGTCATGCAGATCATCGACATTCTGTGTGACCAGCAAAAACCCGCCGTCGAATGTTTTTTCAAACTCAGCGAGAGCAAGATGAGCCGGGTTGGGCATGACGTCTTTTAACTGAGCGCGGCGGGCGTTATAGAAGCGTTGAACCAGTTGCGGATCGCGGGCAAAGGCTTCGGGCGTAGCCACATCTTCCATGCGTTGATTTTCCCAGAGGCCACCATTGTCGCGGAAGGTATTGATCCCGGATTCAGCGGAAATCCCGGCACCGGTCAGTACCACAATCCGCCGTGGGCGGGTCATGCGGTATTCCTCTGAACGTTGTTTTCCTGATCCGTTTCCGTTCCTTCGGCACCGACAAAATGATCGGCAAAAAAGTCTTTAATTTCGTCCACGCGTTCCATGGCATCGTGGTAACCGAGATCAATCAGCGCTTTGCAGAAACCTTCAGAAAATAACAGGTAACTGAGTATGCCCGAACCACTCTGACTGGTATTACCACTGCCGCCAAAAATCATTTTAATGGCGCGGGGAATTTCGTGAACAAACTCTCCTGCCATCTGATCCAGCGGACGGCTCGGGTTAATTTCCAGCAGATCAATGGATTTGAGTTCCATGCCTTCTGCTTCACGGATATGTGGCGGGATTTTTTCCAGTGTACGGTTAATCCGCAGCAGGCGCTCCACATCCGCTTCCATACTGTCGAGGAAGGCGGCGTTCATCATGTGCCCCATGATTTTTGCCGGGCTCGGATAGGCAATATTCTGGCGGATGATTTTGCGGCGTTTATGGGCGATACCGCTCACACCGATCACCATGATTTTTTCAGCACCCAGATGCAGCGCCGGGCTGATGGGGGCCAGCTGACGTACGGCACCGTCCAGGTAATAACCACCATGCAGTTTAATGGCGGGAAAAATGGTCGGAATAGCCGATGAGGCGACAAGGTGATCGAGTGTGATCCGGGTACGCCGGCCGATACGGCGGTGACGTGCCCAGTTCTCGATACTGTAGTGGCCCTGAAAGAAGGCCACGGATTCTCCGGTATCCAGTGCCGAACAGTTGACCGCAAGGGCATGCAGGGCACCGGAATCAATGGCGTCCTGGATCTGGTCAAATTTGATGGCTTCAGCCAGAAGGCCGCGCAGTGGGGTGTTGTCGAGCAGGGATGCCGGTTCATATTTGAAGCGGCGGCCGATCACCAGTGCCCGGATGGCACGTAACAGGCTGGCGGAAACGCCGGGAAAATCGGTACGGTAAATCTGGTCACAGCTGAACTGGGTCCAGATACGTTCCAGATGCTTGATGCCGATGCGGTAATGGTTGGCGTAACTCGCCAGACCGACGCCGTTAATCGCTCCGGCGGAGGTGCCGGAAATGATATCAAATGGGTTGTAATGCCCGCGCGGAAGGATTTTATGGACGGCCTTGAGAACACCTACCTGATAAGCTGCCCGCGCACCGCCACCCGATAAAATAAGACCTGTCTTTTTGACGTCCACCACACAACTCTGACGTAATTAACATTGTATGGCCAGTATAGTGCATAATGCCGCCTTCTGTTACGAAGGGGGTTGCCGATGTTCACCGGAATCGTCCAGACGCGTCTGCCAGTCTGTAAAATAGAGCGCAAAGATGACTTTGCGACGCTGATTTTTGAGTTTCCGCCTGAGTTTCTTCAGGGGTTACAGAACGGTGCCTCGGTTGCGATTAACGGTACCTGTCTGACCGTGCGTGAGATCGATGCTGACCGTGTCAGCTTCAATGCCATTGACCAGACGCTGAAAGTCACCAATCTGGGTGCGCTGACCGATGGTGATATCGTCAACATTGAGCGGGCGGCAAAATACGGCGACGAAATCGGTGGCCATGTTCTGTCCGGTCATGTGATGGATCAGGTTGAGGTTCTGGATGTGATTGAGAGCGCCGACAACCTGGTGGTCTGGTTTGAGCGCCCTGAGCATCTTGCACCTTTTATTCTTGATAAAGGTTTTGTATCCCTGAACGGCTGTAGCCTGACCATTGCCGAAGTTGATGGTAACCGCTTCTCCGTCCATCTGATTCCGGAAACCCGCGACGTGACCACCTTCGGGCTGGTGAAAACCGGAGACCGCATCAATCTGGAAGTGGATGCCCAGACCCAGGCGGTTGTTGAAACGGTTCGCCGTATGTTGTTGTCCCCAGAAGTGCTTGCGGCTCTTAAAGGGATTTGAGGAAGCCTATAATATCCCCGGATTCAAACATCCATTGCTGCTGACCGTCGTTTTCAATCAGTAAGCAGGGCACCTGAGTACGGCCGGTTGCTTCTACCTGTTGCTGACGGAATTCGGGATTTTTCAGTACGTTGCGCTTTTCGACTTCGACCTTTACGCCGGGCAGTGCATGCAGCACCCGCTGGCAGAAAGGGCATGAATCGTAGTAGTACAGGGCGTATGTCATTGAGCTCACTCATTTCTGAATATCGTGTATGGATTATATAGGACAACTGATCCTTTTTGTCGTTGCCGTGGTTGCCAACTGGTTCTCAGCCCTGGCGGGTGGCGGAGCCGGGCTGATTCAGCTGCCCATTATTATCTTTATGGGACTGCCGTTCCCTCTGGCGCTGGCAACCCATAAAGTCGCTTCGGTCGCATTAGGGTTGGGAGCAACAATGCGCCACCTCAGGGAAGGGCATCTCAGTCCCTTCCTGCTGGCTTTGATTACGTTTGCCGGTGCTCCCGGCGTGATTGCCGGTGCCATCTTTATCATTGATGTTCCCGCACGGCAGGCGGAAATCGCGCTGGGGCTGCTGACTCTGATGTTGTCGCTGTATTCCTGGTTCAAACCCGATCTGGGTCAGGTGACGGAACAGAAACACCGTAACCTCAGTGGTTATCTGACCGGTGGCGCCGTACTGATGCTGATCGGTTTTGCCAATGGATCTCTGTCCGCGGGTTCCGGCCTGTTTGTGACTTTGTGGCTGGTGTACTGGTTCGGGCTGGAATATAAGCTGGCGGTGGCACAGACGCTGGTTGCGGTGGGGCTGGCCTGGAATGGTACGGGAGCTGTGACCATGGGCGCCATTGCCGACATCCAGTGGAGCTGGATACCGGCGCTGGTGCTGGGTTCGGTCATTGGTGGCTACTTAGGTGCCCATACATCCATCCGTTCCGGCAATATGCTGATCAAACGTCTGTATGAACTTATTACCCTGTTGGTGGCGGTCAAGCTGCTCTGGGGTTGAGGCGTTTACGGCGCCCCAGTGCCAGACCAGCCAGCAGCAGTGTCCACACCATACCCGCGGCGCCAAGTCCGCCACCGGATGACTTCTTCGACGAGCCGCCAGAGCTGCTGTTGTCTGTTGTACCACCGTCGCCTGATCCGTTATCCGTTGAGCCATTGTCGGTCGAGCCGTTATCGACGGGCCCGGCAACGGACAGAGCAGACAGGCTGATGTCGACGATCTCTTCATCCGCCGACGGCGTCAGCTGAATTTCCACGGAGCCGCTGAGCGAGTGACTGATGATCAGGGTTTCAGCCTGCTGCGCGGTATTCTCCGGACTCCATTCATAATTCACCCGGGTACTGCTGACCATCTCGGTTTCTGCGCTGACTTCGTTGCCATCACTCAGCACCACCAGTACCTCTGGCATCTCATTACCGAAGCTGAAGCCGCTGGCGGTAATTTTACCGTGCAGCAGGTAACTCACAGCCAGTGAATCAAGCGTTACCGTAGCACTGGTGGAGCCCGCACCCAGCACCAGAGTGGTATCTTCGAAACCTGTGGCGCTGATGTTCAGCACCACATCCACATCCGGTAAATCCAGCGACAGGGTGCCGTTACCTGCGGTGGTGTAGTCTGTTGCCAGCCCCCAGCCTTCCGCGCGCTCATCGTCGAGTTCAACGCTGGCAGAGGCGATACCAACCGCAGCGTCGTCACGCACACGCAGGGTCACGCGGCGGCGTTCCGCAATGGTGACATCCATATCGGTATCCGGAATGTTGGCGGCACTGGTGGTGACTGTTGCCGTGTCTGCATCGCCGGCATCAAGCCATACACGGGCGGCGTTGAAGCTGGTGCTATTATCCGGTGCGTTGACCACACTGATGCTGTTACCGGCGTTATTGGCAAAGGCTAACTCGAAGCTGTCCGAGCTGAGACTGATACCGGTGAACGCTGGCGCACCTTCAATCAGCATGCTGGCGGCCTGACTGCCAGCCAGCAGTGGCGAGGTGTCTGCCGACAGGCGCAGCGGACGTTCGAGGTAGTAGGTTGCACTGCCACCGCTCTGATCGCTCACATCAATCTGATAAACACCGGCGAACGCGCCGCTGGTGGGCATGGCCAGTGAGAAGCTGGCACTGCTGCCACTCAGCAGATCATTACGGCTGCTGCCATCGTAATAGACATCCACACTGTACGGACTGGTGCCGCCGCTGAAATTCAGGCTCACCGCGGAGAGTGGGGCGTTGGTACTTTCGCCGTCATTCAGGCTGCTGCCAGCGGCATTCAGGCTGATGATGGTATCGGACAGAGTTACCACAAACTGGGTGGAGTCGGACACGCTGCCATCAGTAACCTGGACGGTGATGGTCGCCGTATCTCCGGACTGTCCGGTAGCTGTCAGGGTCAGGGTCTGACCACTGACGGATGTGGTTACCACACCGGTATCACCAGAGCTGGCGGAATACATCAGGCTGTCGCCATCGACATCGGTAGCGCTCAGAGTAATGTTGCTGCTGCCGCCCAGATCCAGAGTGACGTCAGACAGGCTGCCGATCACCGGAGCATCGTTAACCGCCGATACTGTCACGCTGATGGTTTCACTGTCAGTCAGGCCGCCATCCGATACCCGCACTGTGATGCTGCCGCTGCCGTTGTAATCGGCGTCCGGCGTGATCGACAGAGTGCTGCCGCTGATGCTGGCGCCGAGAGTGCTGCTGGCCGAGGTGATGCTGTAGCTCAGGCTGTCACCGTCGGCGTCGCTGGCACTGAGGCTGACATTCAGGGTGCCATCTTCTGCCAGTGTCTGGTTGCCAATGGCAGCCAGCACCGGTGCGTCATTCACACTGTTTACGGTGAGAGTGAAGGCCTGGCTGTCTGTAAGGCTGCCGTCGGAAACCTGAACTGTGATACTGCCACTGCCGTACCAGTTGGCGTCCGGTGTGATGGTCAGTGATGAGCCGGACACCGATGTACTCAGGCCTGTGGCCGCTGCGGTAACGCTGTACGTCAGGCTGTCACCATCCACATCGGTTGCAGACAGGCTGACGACTTTGGCGGTGTCTTCATTGGTGGTCTGATTGCTGATGGTTGCGAGAACCGGTGCATCATTGACGGCGTTCACGGTCACTGTGATGGTTTCAGAATCAGTCAGCGAGCCGTCGGAGACCTGCACCGTCAGCGTACCACTGCCGTTGTAATTGGCACTTGGGTTGATACTCAGAGTCGAGCCGCTGATGCTGGCGCCGAGACTGCTGGTGGCGGAGGTCAGGCTGTAGGTCAGCGGATCGCTCTCGCCATCGGTGGCGGACAGAGTGATACTCAGTGACGCGTCCTCATTCAGGCTGCGGTTACCAATGGCGGACAGTACCGGTGCGGTGTTGCTGGAGGCTGCGAGTGTCCAGCCAATGTCGGCCATAAGCTCAGTCGCCAGGCCCGGGTCATCGAGAAATTCGGTATAGACCGGTTCCATCACTTCATTCGGGGATACCGTCTTATCAAAGTGCGATGTGGATGAACCGGATTCGTAACTGGCTGGTGCGTACATCTTCATCTGCCCGGCGTTGACGCCCGAGCTGTAGTCACCGGATTTTGCGTTGGCCTGAGTGCCTGCCCAGACCAGGTTGTTCACACTGGTCATCACACTGGCACGGGAGCCCGCAGCCATAGAAGTCAGCATATTGCCGCTGACGGCGTCTTTGAGTTTATAGGAGTAAGGGTCAAACACGTCCTGACCACCTGCGGTCGCGGCGGAGGCACCGTTACTCTGCAGCAGTGACAGGAAGCCCATGCCATGCAGCACTTCGTGCAGCACCACCGACAGCAGAGAAGAATCGTAGCCGGTCGGGGCATCGTAACCGTAATACCAGTTAACACCATTGAGACAGTTGTTGTTGTTATCGATGCTGGAGTTAAATTCGGCACTGATTTCCGGAGCGGCGGTATCCACATCCGTACCGTTCATCTGGTTGTAGAGTGCGTCCGGATAAACACGATAATTAGAGATGGATGGATCCCATTCAAAATGCCACTGCGCCGGACCCGCAGAGCCTAATACTGCAGACGAGGAGTTGCAGGTCAGGGCGTTAAACTGGGCATTGACCTTGACCACTACGGAGATGTCATAGGTGCTGTTGAGAATATCCGCCGCACGCTGAAACACATTCAGACGTTGCTGGCCAAGTGTGGTCGCGGTGTTCCCACCCACAGCACTGACCACGGTCGGATCATTGAAACCTTCACCGGCACCGTCACCATTCACAATAACGACATCAGCCTGTACCGGAAGGGACAGGCTGAACAGCAGGGCAAATCCACTCAGCAGTGCATTTTTCATCGGGTGATCTCCACAGTGCCTTGCGGCTGAATCTGTCGTTCGGCGGTGCGTACACGACCGTTTTCATCAATCACTGCCATCACCACAGTGGACCATTGCTTGTCGGTGCGCAGGGTGATTGATCCATCCGGGTTATGAGTCATGGGAATCTGATCCGCCGGAATACGCAGACTTTCGATGTATTCCTGCAGGTTGGCCGGAAGCTCATCTTCAGGTGAATCTGTAGCGTCGTGTTGATGGGGGTCATCAACATGAGTCGGTGTGACAGCGGCAACCCCGGCAGTCGGAGTATGAGGGGCCGTTTGTGTCTGTTCTGCGACCGGCTCGTCCGGGCCATGGAAAAATGGCGTGACAACAACAATCAGGAGTACGACGCCCGCAAGGGAACAGAAAAAGAGCAGGTGGTTCAGATAACGGTTCACAGGCATCTCCCGAAGCGTCGTGACAGAACAGGTATTTGATACTCAGATTAGCGCAGGGTATGGGTAACACCTCTGGTGTTCGGTTACGGGGTGTTATCTTTTGCTGTCTATCTGTTCAGATGAAAGGAGAGACAGGATGTCCGGCTGCAATCGTGAACTCTGGAGACGGCTTGGGCATAATGAAGGGGAACGCTTTCTGAGAACCGCAATGTCTTCTGCCCGTAAGTCCCGACCGGATAAAACCGCCAGTAAACTGGTATCACTTCATTTACCCGGGGCCGGTCTGCGTCAACTGCCGGCCGGTGATGCTGTGAACATGGCCAGTGGCTGGCTGCAACAGGGTAATTTACCGGCGGTCATTCAGGTGATGCAGGCGCTGACACAACAACTGCCCGCCTGTGAACCCGCCTGGCTGCGCCTGTTTGATGCTCTGAACCAGGCAGGAGATTTCCCTGCCTTGCAGCGTGCAACATCAGGTTGTCTCAGCCATCGGCCGAGGTTTGTGCCAGCATTGGTAAGCCTGTCGGTGGCCTGCCGTTTCCTGCAGCGGTATCCGCAGGCCCTCGAAGCAATCCGTAAAGCGGTAAAGCTGGAGCCGGCTAATGCCGAAGTACTGAATCACCTGGGGGTTATTCTCAAAGAGATGGGTGCACAGGACGAAGCGCTGGCAGCGTTCAACCGTTGTCTTGTCCTCCGGCCGGATCTGGCGGCGGCAGTCTGGAACCGGGCTGATCTGTGCGGGGCGCTTGCAGAGGCGGAATACCAGCGTTTTCAGGTTCTTACAGGCGATACCAGCCGTTCCTTGCGGCAACGTGCCATGCTGCACTACGCACTGGCACGCAGTGATGAACAGTCGGGTCGTTATGACGCAGAGTTTGAGCATATCCGGCAGGGTGCTGAGCTGATGAGGCAGACACTCAGATATGATCATGCCGCAGAACTGCAGCAGATCGACAGCATCCGAGATCATTTTGATACCGATTCCGGAGAATTGGCTGAACCGGGAGGTGGGCCGGTACCGGTGTTTATCTGTGGGTTGCCGCGCAGTGGTACGACGTTGGTGGAACAGATTCTGTCTGCTCACCCTCAGGTGACCGCGGGGGATGAGCTGAATGATCTGCCGCTGGCCTGCAGCCAGTTCCTGCGGCGCCGGGGTATCAATAAATCCTTCCCGGAATGGGCCGGAGCGCTCATGGCTTCCGACTGGCAGTCGCTGGGCAAGGCGTATCTGGCGTCGACTTCAGCACTACAGAAAACCACCTTCTTTACGGACAAGAATCTGCAGAATTACAAAGCCATCGGTGTTATCCGCCGGGTGTTGCCACAGGCTCGTATCATCGTCTGTCGCCGTGAGCCGATGGATAACCTCTGGGGCTGCCTGCGACAGTATTTCTCGGATGGCCTGGCGTTCACCTACGACCAACAGCAGTTGGCCGAAATCTGGCAGGCCAGTAACCGGCTGATCAACTACTGGAAAGCAACCGGGGTGCCTCTGCTCGAAGTCTCGCATGAGGCGCTGTTGCAGAACCCGGAAGAGCAGACCCGCAGGCTCCTCAGCTATCTGGGGCTGCCCTGGCACGATGCCTGTCTGTCATTTTATGAAAATAAACGTGCGGTTCGGACAACCTCTGCAACTCAGGTGCGTCAGCCTTTGTCAGATCAGGCTGTGGGCCGCTGGCGTCGTTATGAAGAACACCTGCAACCTATGTATGAGGCGTTGCAACAGACGGAGGAGGTGTAAATGACGGATGAAGAAAACGTTGTTGATTTCAGCCAGGCTGCAGAGAAGCACCGGCATGACAAAACGCATCAGGAGAAAGAAGAAAAGGTTGAGCACATGCGGGCCCGCTTTGCCAAAGCTCTGCCGGACAAACCGCGCCCGGTCAGAGAGTATCTGCGCCGTAAGCGCAGTAAGAAAAAGCGTTAAGGGTTTCAGCTGGTGACTGGCTGAATCCGCAGAATAGCCTGGAGTTCACTGTTATCACGGAGCACATCATCGAGCGTGTACTGATCAAGCACGCCCAGGAATGCATTTTTGGCATCGACTAAAACACCTTTCAAGCGGCAGGCCGGGCTGATATGACAGTTCTCAGTAGAACAGTCGAGCAGCTGCAGAGGCTCTGTACCACGAATGACCTGACCGATATTGATGTCGGAAGGTGGCTTCTTCAGGCGGATACCTCCATTTTTGCCGCGGATGGTTTCAACCAGACCGAGCTGGGCAAGGCGGTTAACGATTTTCATCATGTGATTGCGTGAAACACCGAAGGTCTCAGAGATCTCCCCGGCACTGGTCAGACTGCCTGGCGGAAGGCTGCCAAGCATGATCAGGGCGCGCAGCCCGTAATCGGTAAAACTGTTAAGTTGCATATATTCGGAATCCTGTATACCAGTTCAGGCTACTGGACATACAGGAATAAGGAAAGACCTGAATGGAATGGTCAGTGCAACAGGTTGTTGCAGGGTAGCTTGGATAAGTCCGTCATCCGTAACAACGGGCATCAGTCACCGGCAGAGACCTGCCATGTTGCTTCGGAGCATTCTGCTTTTGACACTATATCTCTCAGAACATGATGTAGGATACAAGCACACCCTTCCAGATCAGGTAGTTTTTTCTCAATAAAAGTCAGCGCAGATTGATTATCGTTCTGTAAGAAATTAACTGCAGAAATTATCTCCTGTTTACGTTGATTATCCCGGAAAACCTCTAATTTGGAATGGCCCTGTTTTTTGGGAAGGTTACAAAGTGTATTGGTAACAAGAGTTAATAACGCGCAACTGCAATCAGTGAGCGTTTACTTGTTTCTGGTGATTAAATCTATGAAGAATTTATTCGGTCGATAATCTATGAAGATTTTTGTATGTGGAAATTCATGATTTCAATTAATGGCTACTTAAATTTAATGTCATATCATAAATAAAGGCACTGGATAGAATGGCTGGTGAAGCAGAGTGTTTATTTCCATCTAATAACAAAGCCGAAAGCCATTCATTCTGAAGTACTAATTACCTCACTCGATTTTATGGGTTCTCCAAACATTTCTACAAGTTTAAAGCGGAGGAAGCAGTTGCAACCTTCAAGCTGTGAAATTCCTCTTTTTAATTCATGTCTGAGAGAATTATCACTGTATTCAAGGTAGTTGTTCAGGGATCTCATTAAATCAATCTCAAGAGAGGCCTTCATTTTCGGTTGATTTTCTTGTAAGAGCTCAATGTTGATCTTATCAATCATTGTACGTGCCTGGTCGTATTTACCCGAAAAAATCATTGCCTGAGCAATTGCGTGAAAAAACAATTCTTTATAGATGGCATCTTCACCAGCAAGTTCTAAAAGCGTTTGTTGAGAAGATTTTAATATTTTTATCGCATCAGAATAACTCTCAGTCCTCAAGAGGGCTAAACCCAGAGACCCGTTAAGAATCGCAGTGGTTATGTTATTGATGCCAAACATCTTTTCAGAAATAGCGGAAGCCTTTTGAGCATGTTTCAGTGATTCTGGATATCTTTCTGTTTCGGTATATAAAGTTGTCAGACGATTCTGGGCTCTAATATAGTCTAAAGACTCAGTTGCCTGGATGTCTTCCAGTTCACTCTCAATCGTCAATAGAAGAGTCTCGGCCTGTGCGAAGTCATGCAATGATAAATAAGCCGAAGCAATGATAGACTGAAACGTTATCTGCATGGCTTTGCTGAGAACTAAATCACTCTCTAGGAGGCCTTTAGCAATTTCAATTACCTTGTTTTCCTGTCCGGTTTGTAAGTATTCAAAGAGTAAAACCTTGTATGTGGTTAGTCGATCATATTCTGAAAAGTTAGTGGAATTAGTAATTTGTACTGCCTTTTCTAGGAATTTCACAGATTCAGCCCATTGCTGTTTATTTGTTGCAAGACCGGATTGGAGCATATATCGGCGGTAGAGGACTTGAAGATACTCGTCGTTTACAGAGGCGTCATTGAGCCCTTTGATGGTTGGATTTTCCAATGCCCTAAGAGCTGCTGAGGTATCTTTTTCAGTCAGATAGTATGCAGAGGTCAATTGTGAATACAGTGCTTTCGGACTATTCTCTCCATAGGCTAATGTATAATTCTCATAGGCTTTTTGGAAAACGTCTGTGGCTTTATCTCTGTCAGAAAGTGCTCCAAACGCTGTACCTAGAGATTCAAAGATTGAACCAGCTGTTGCGGGGTCGTCTTTAAAAGCCACCTCAACCCGGCCACTGGCACTTTCCAGTACATCGACAATGGAAGCCTGATCTTTGGCGTAGGGGTTCCCCCCCTGAATGATTTCATCCTGCCAGAACTGGTTGATGGATTCGGCCCGGGCGATCTGCTTTTCGGCTTCTTTCTGAGCGGTGAGTGCCTGTTGATACATTACCAGCGAGACAGCAAGACCCATCACCAGTGTCAGGCTGGCGGCAATCAGCCAGGGGCGGCGTGCCCGTGAGCGGTTCAGAGCCTCTCTGGCGGCCAGCATTTCAGCGTCTTTGGCCTGCTGTTCAGCGGCGGCCTGATGCCGGACTTTGAGGGTGCGCAGCCGGTCAGCCAGTTCAGCAACACTCTGTAAGCGTTTTGACGGATCACTGCTGGTGGCCTGTTGGATGTCATCGGCCAGCAGATCGTCATCGAGATGATCACGCCAGTCGGAAGGAATGCCCTGTCGCAGATCGCCACTGATGAGCTGGTACAGCACTATGCCGAGAGAGAATACATCTGAGCGGATGCTCGGTGATTCACCGGTCCAGACTTCGGGAGCCAGATAGAGCAGGGTGCCGCCGGATGATGAGGGCGCTTCATCAAAGGTCACACTCATACCCAGGGGGGAGACTCCGTGCTCACTGAGTACCTGAGATTCCATCAGGTGACTTGAGCCAAAGTCCGTCAGCATGGCCTTCAGGTCACCTGACTCCGGAGTGTGAATCAGAATGTTTGCGGGCTTGATGTCTTTATGCAGAACCCCGACGTTGTGTGCCGCGGAGACGACATCCGCAATCTGAAGAAAGAGATCAAGACGGGCTTCCCGGGAGAGTGCGCTCAGCTGCCCATTATTCTCTGCCCAGCTCAGAAGGTCCGGCCCCAGATACGGGTACTCCACGTAAAAAGGCGGTTCTTCGAAGTTACGGCCACAGACGCTGACCACTTTATCTGCTGTGGCAGGGACCCGGCTCAGCAGTTCCGACAGGGTGTACTCACGTTTCAGCTGGCGCAGGCCATCGGCCTGCTGTGTGAACTTGAACACATGGGACTGTTCACCGCGGACAGACCGTGCTTTCCAGACTTCGCGGTTGCTGCTGCCGGAAACGGACAGCAGGGTATCCAGCAGGAAGTCGGTGCGGCCTGGGACTGGCTGTTCAGCTGCCAGTTCCACCGAGCTTTTCAGTGGCTGGTTCTGGGCAATACGCTCGACCTTGCCGATGAAGGAATAGCCAACCCGGGGGCGGGTTACGATGAAGGCCGCATTGTCCAATCCGAGGTGGCGACGCAGGCGGCTGACGGCGTTGGCGATGGCACCTTCGCCGACGTCTTCACCTTCCCAGAGCGTGTCGTAAAGCTCTTCCCGGGTGAGGACTTCGCCGATGTGTTCCAGCAGCAGGTTCAACAGTTCCAGAGGACGGCGGTCAGCATCCACGATCTGGCCATTAACCGTCAGCTGGAAACGGGCCTGGTCGAACTCGGCTGAACCGAAGCGGAAGAGATAACGGATGTCACCGGAGTCTGTCATTGCGCCTGACATTGGAAGTCCTTTTGCTACATATCAGGTCACATAATAAGCGTGTCGTTATACTTTCGACAACCTCGGAGTGGAAATGTTTTCTATGTATGTATGTTTTTTAACTTATTGATTTAATTGGGAAAAAAATGATTCTAACGTTGCGGTAGAGTTCCGGTAAGACTTCAGTTGAGGCAGATTCTACATTCACACTATCCAGTTTCAGACCCTTGAGCGGTGGTAGTCTATGGAACCTATTACAACAATCCTCGTACTTTTTTTCGCACCTCAGCTGGTGTTTCTGGCGACATTGTTTGCGGTGAAACAACACTACAGCAAAGTCTGAGGGGCTGTCTTCTGCAGATCAGTCGCTTTTAGAGACAACTGAGTTATGCAGTCCGGTACCAGCATCTGCCAGTGCTGCCAGACCCAGTTCTTCCACAATGCAGGGATCGCATTGTTCAATACGGTTTAACTCACTTTGCAGAAGAGACACCACTTCCGGGTTGGGATGTTTATGGAGCTGGATGACTGATCTGAGAATAGACAGGTTGAGGTCTGCGTCAGTTTCCGGACTGGAGCTTTTCAATCTCTGAGGATCAATCTGCGCTATCAGTCTTTCTGCCTCTTCATATTCTTTTTCTCTCAGCAAAGCTTCGGCAATCAGATAACGCAGCCCATGGACATAAGCTGGCTCTGTATCGTACATCTGCTGAAATTTGCTGATCGCATCCTTCATAATCGCAATGGCTTCACGGCTGTTGCCGCTGTAATGCAGGAGTAACCCATATTGCGACTGATCGATCAGGGTGTTGGCATGCAGCGGGCCAAATTGTGAGCTGGAAACATCATAGGCTTTCCGTCCATAACCCAGCGCTTTGCGGTAGTCGCCTTTCATGCTGTAAAGCCGCGAGAGCTGGTTGAGAGTGCGCAACGAGTCCAGCGAGTCGACACCCAGCAGGCTGGCGAATTCTTCTTCAAGCTTTAACAACAGGGGTTCCGCTTTATCCAGCTGATTCCTTTCCACGTAAATCATTGCCTGACGTAATTTCAGCGATGCCATTCTTGCCTGCGACAAGGTGGTGTCAGAGGCGAGGATTCTCTCCAGAAGTTCCTCCGCTTCATCGTAACGTTGCAGGCGACGGTATTTACTGGCCAAAGCCAGATAAGTGGAGAGACGGTCATCCTGAGTCAGTTCATCAAGTACGGCAAACAGGGCAACAGCACGTTCCAGGTCGGTGGCTGATTCTGTCCACTCCTGCTGGGCACTGTGAATCAGGCTGGATGCTTTGAGGGCATAAAAACCCAGCAGTGAGCGGGTATGGTAGTCGCCGAAAGAGCGCTCCCTGAAGCTGTCCAGCAGGGCCCTGGCGTCTTTTACATCTCCGTTCTGAGCCATTAACTGACTGAGTGTAAGGCGTGTTCTCCAGGCAGGAATGCTGTTCTCTCCATAGGCTTGTGCGTATTTTTCCGCGGCAGCCAGGTAGTTGTCACGGGCCTGAGGGTAGTCTGTTAACCCGTTAAAGGCTTTTGCAAGTGACTCATGGGTGCTTGCTGCTGTCTCCGGGTCATCACCGAAGACCTGATTGATACGCTGGCTGGCGTAATTGAGTACATCCCTGATGGAGGCTTCATCACGGCTGTACGGGTTGCCACTCTGGATGATTTCATCCTGCCAGAACTGGTTGATGTTCTCGGCTCGGGCTTTCTGCTCGAGTGCAAGTTGCTGGGAGCGCCGAGCTTCTTTTTGTGCCCGGACGGCTTCCTGGTACAGCCCTAAGGAAGCAATCATCCCTACGAGCAGAGACATGGTGGCTGCAACCAGCCAGGGACGGCGGGCCTGAGATTGCTCAAGAGCCCGTTGCATCTCCGCCGCGTGTTGTTCACGCGCCTGTTTCTCCTGAGCTTCATCCCGGCGTACTTTCAGGTTACGCAGGCGTTCGGCCAGTTCAGCGACACTTTGAATTCTTTGGGCAGGATTGCTGGCCGTCGCCAGCTGAATGTCTTCGCACAGAAGGTCGTCATCGAGGGATTTCTGCCAGTCCGGAGGTATGCCGGTACGCAGATCGCCGGAGATCATCTGGTACAGCATGACCCCCAGGGAAAAGACGTCTGACTGAACACTCGGAGACTGGCCAGCCCAGACCTCGGGAGCCAGATACAACAGGGTCCCTCCTGTGCTGGTTGGGGACGCGTCAAAGGTGATACTCAGCCCCAGAGGTGAGATCCCCATGTCATTCAGCACTTGTGACTGCATCAGATGACTGGACCCGAAGTCAGTCACTACCGGCTTCATTCCGTCACCGGTCTCTGTCATCAGGATATTGGCTGGCTTAATGTCTTTGTGCAGAACGCCAATGCTGTGGGCCGCTGCCACCGTGTCTGCGATCTGCAGGAACAGGCTGAGGCGTTCGGTCCGGGAAAGCGCAGAGAGTTGCTGTTTATCTTCTGACCACTTCAGCAGGTCGGGACCAAGAAAGGGGTATTCCAGATAAAAAGGAGGCGTTTCAAAGTTCCTCCCACAGATATGGGCAACAGAATCTGCCGTGGATGCCGAGCGGGACAGCAGCTCTGAAATCGTATATTCCCGTTTCAGCTGGCGCAGGCCGTCCGCTTCTGCCGTGAACTTGAACACATGATGCTGTCCGCCGCGGACCGGGCGGGCATCCCAGACTTCACGGCTGCTGTTACCCGATACGGACATCAGGGTATCCAGCAGGAAGTCCTGACGGCCGGGAATGGGTTTTCCGGACTCAAGCGCAACAGCACTTTTCAGTGGCTGATTCTGTGCGATGCGCTCTACCTTACCAACAAAGCTGTAGCCAAGGCGGGGGCGGGTAACAATAAAGGAGGCGTTGTCCGGGCCGAGCAGTCTTCTCAGACGGCTGACAGCATTGGCCAGTGCACCTTCGCCGACTTCATCGGTGTCCCACAGGCTGTTGAGCAGCTCATCTTTCGTGAGTACTTCACCGACGTGATCAAGAAACAGGTTGAGCAACTCCAGAGGGCGACGCTCGGCATCAATGGCCTGACCACTGATGCGCAGTTCCAGTAATGACTGATCAAACTCAGCGCTGCCAAACCGGTACAGGTAATTCGGCTCGCTGGGCTGATTCAGGTGATCCCGCATAGATAAAACCCAGGGTGGTGGACAATTCCAGTTATATCGTCCGGATTATGGCAGAAAGTGACAGAACAAATATACAAGCGGGACGGATGACAGAACATGATAAACGGACACAAAAAAAGCCGGCAAAGCCGGCTTTTTTTGGATGCTCCCGGTGGGAGCAGGGGGGAATCAGGCACCAACCAGTGACTGACCACACACACGGACGATGTTGCCGGTGACACCGTTGGAGGCCGGGTTGCCGAAGAAGGCAATGGTCTCGGCCACATCAACTGGCTTGCCGCCCTGAGACAGGGAGTTCAGGCGACGACCGACTTCGCGGGTCATGAACGGAATGGCATCGGTCATCTGAGTTTCGATGAAGCCCGGAGCCACAGCGTTGATGGTGAAGCCTTTCTCAGCCAGAACCGGAGCCATGTACTGAACGTAACCGATGACACCCGCTTTAGACGCAGCGTAGTTGGTCTGACCCAGCTGACCGGCAATACCGTTCATGGAGGAAACACAGATGATGCTGCCGCCTTTGTTCAGAGTGCCGTTAGCCAGCAGCGCATCGTTGATGTGCTCTTCAGCCAGCAGGTTGATATCGATGGTCATGTTCCACCAGTGCTCAGGCATGTTAGCCAGCGTCTTATCGCGGGTAACACCAGCGTTATGAACGATGATGTCACCGCCGCCCATTTCTTTCAGCTTGTCAGAAATCTGCTGAGGAGCTTCTTTGGAAGAGATATCGGCCAGCAGCATTTCACCACCGATTTCAGCGATAACGCGGCTCAGATCTTTCTCAGCCGGTGGAATGTCCAGACCCAGAACTTTAGCGCCGTCACGGGCCAGAGTACGGGCGATGGATTCACCGATACCACGGGCTGCACCAGTCACCAGAGCAACTTTACCGGCCAGGGGCTTGTGCCAGTCAGGGTATTCACTGGCTGCAGCTTTGCTGACGGTGATGGTCTGGCCATCAACGTAGCAGGACTTGGCAGAGATGGCGAAACGGAAAGACGAATCCAGATTCGCTTCGGCGCCTTCTTCAACATAAATGGTCAGAGAGGTAGAGCTCTTCTTGCCGATTTCTTTTGCTACTGAACGGGTGAAACCTTCCAGTGCACGCATGGCCGCAGCCTGCTCACCAGTAGCTGCTTTCATGTGCGGACGACCCAGAACCAGTGCACGGCCATTGCTGTTCAGCTGGCGCATAACCGGGTTGAAGAAGTAGTACAGCTGATTCAGGTCAGCACCGCTTTCAAAGCCGGACGCATCAAACACGAAGGCGTCGAATTTTTCGCTCATGCCTTTTTTGGTTTCAACACCGATAGCACGGACACCGGCCTTGTTGGCGGCGGCCAGGATGTCAGCTGCGGTTTTGGCAGCTGCAGGGAAGTAAACGGTAGCTTTGGACGCTTTCAGGTTGCGGAACAGGTCGCCCAGCAGCGCTGCATTCTTACAGGCACCGACCAGAACCTTACCTTCGAAGTAAGTTTCCTGAGAAGGGTTGTAACGCTTCAGATCGATCGGAGTCGGCAGGCCGGCAGTTTTCAGCAGGCTGCGGCCCAGGTTGTTGTTCAGCATGGTTTCGTAAAAGTTACTCATGTTCCGTTCCACTTGTTTAAGTCATTACGGGATTCAGGACTGCCACATTATATATGCTTCTGTGTCTGCAGTACCCCATGTATCGCGACGGCGCGGGATGCACAGCGCCGGAGGGTAGCAGATTACACCAGCAATAATAAGGTCTGAAATTGACCCTGGGCAGCGTCATGGGTGTCAGTTCAGCCAATGCCCGTCCACGATCACCCGGTAGACTGCGCGCATCTGGCAGAAGATTGTGATATTTTGCGTTCTGCCGTGAGTATGGCAAGGCCTATTTTTCTAGATAGACACAGGATTGAGACATGACACAGACTGTTCGTAAAGTCGCCATCGTCGGCGCTAACCGTATTCCTTTTGCGCGTTCCAATACCGCGTACTCCTATGCCTCAAACCAGGACATGCTGACTGCAGCCCTGAATGGTCTGGTTAACCGCTACGGCCTGCAAGGCGAGCGTATTGGTGAATTCGTTGCCGGTGCTGTTATCAAGCACAGCCGTGACTTCAACCTGGCCCGTGAAACTGTACTGAGCACCGCACTGGACGCTCACACCCCGGCCGTTGATATCCAGCAGGCGTGTGGTACCGGTCTGCAGGCGCTGATGATGGTCGCTAACAAGATCGCTCTGGGTCATATCGACAGCGGTATTGCCGGTGGTTCCGATACCACGTCCGATGCGCCTATCGGTGTCAGCGAAGGTCTGCGTAAGATCCTGCTGGAAGCCAACCGCAAGAAAACCACCAAAGACAAACTGGCTCAGCTGGCTAAGATCCGTCCTAAGCATCTGGCGCCTCTGATCCCGAAAAACGGTGAGCCGCGTACCGGTATGTCCATGGGTGATCACACTGAGATCACGGTTAAAGAATGGGGCATCACCCGCGAAGAGCAGGACGAAATTGCCTTCAACAGCCACACCAACCTGCTGGCTGCTTACGAGCGTGGTTTCTTCGACGATCTGATCACTCCGTTCCTGGGTCTGGAAAAAGACAACCTGGCGCGTGAACCAAACATGGAAAAACTGGCCAGCCTGAAGCCTGCTTTCGACAAGAAATCGGGTAAAGGTACTCTGACTGCCGGTAACTCTTCTGCGCTGACTGACGGTGCTTCTGTAGTGCTGCTGGCTACTGAAGAGTGGGCGAAAGAGCGTGGTCTGCCAGTACTGGCTTACCTGAGCTTCTACGAAACTGCTGCTGTCGACTTCTTCGGCAAAGACGGCAACCGTGAGAAAGAAGGCCTGCTGATGGCGCCTGCTTACGCAGTACCACGTATGCTGAAGCGTGCCGGTATCACTCTGCAGGACTTCGATTTCTATGAAATCCACGAAGCCTTCGCCGGTGTTGTTGCTTCTACCCTGAAAGCCTGGGAAGACGAGAAGTTCTGTACTCAGAAACTGGGTCTGGATGCACCCCTGGGCAGCATCGACCGCAGCAAACTGAACGTTAACGGTTCTTCCATTGCAACTGGTCACCCGTTCGCCGCGACCGGTGGTCGTGTGGTCGGTACTCTGGCTAAGATGCTCAACGAGAAAGGTTCTGGCCGTGGTCTGATCTCCATCTGTGCTGCAGGTGGTCAGGGCGTGGTAGCCATCCTCGAGAAGTAAGCTTACGAAGCTGCTGCGCTCACTCAGGCGGTGTTAAAGGTTCTTTCGAAATGCTCATGTGCCACATGTACACTGCGCTTTCTCAATAACCTTTGCCTTGCCTGAGTATCGCTCGCGACGCTTCTGAGTCGGGAATCTTTTTCACTGACTCAGACAAACAGAAAACCCCGCTACGGCGGGGTTTTCTGTTTCTGGCGTACGCTTTTCTGCCTCTGTTGCACCTTTCTGCACTTACTTTTGTATGTGCTCTGTACAGGGCCTGTATAAGAGGTTTATGCTCATAAGATGTATCAGATACTTATCTGACAGGAACGACATCATGATCGATACAGCTGACCGTACACTGGATGCCCGTGGGCTCTTGTGTCCTGAGCCTGTGATGCTTCTGCATCAGGTGATGGATGAGGTTGCGGAAGGGGACGTTGTGGTCGTGCTCGCAACAGATCCTTCAACCGTGCGTGATTTCACACGCTTCTGCAGTTTTCTGGGGCATGAGCTGATCCGCCATGAAGAAATGGACGGTGAATTTCACTTCCTGATCTGCAAACACAGCCAGTAATACGCCAGATACAGAACCGGGATGAAGGCATTCTCCCGGTTCTGCCCGAACCCTGGTCTCAGATCAGTTCAGGCTCTGTTTCAGGGCCGCACAGAAACGGCTGCACATGACGGCTTCCTGTGGCGTTAATGCCAGCCACTCACGGATCAGCTGGGCACGTTCTTCCTCCGGGCTGATTCCGCGCCCCAGACCTTCCGCGAGACGCTTCACCTGCACTGCCATCCGCGCTTCCTGTTCGTTCTCAGGACTGTTCTGGTCGGCCAGGATTTCCATGCGGATGCAGATTTCCTGTGCATCAAGTGTGGCCGCTGTATCGCCGGCGAACCAGTCTGCGCCGATTCCTTGTGGTAACTCCCCGCTCGCGGGAATGTCCGTTACTGCCGGGTTTTCCAGCCAGCTCAGCAGCGACTGCCAGCTCGCCCGGTTCTGCTCAGAGGCTTTGCGGTTGAGCGCGTCGGTCTGTTGTTGGCGCAGGTGGCTCAGTTCAGCACCGAGGCGCTGTGCTGCGCTTTTAGGTAAGTCGAGTTGCGCCAGACCGGCAGCGCATTCATCCAGTTGGGCAGATGCCGTTGCAGGGTTGTTGCTGAGGGCGTCTGTCGCCGTTTTCAGCAGAGCTTCCCCCTGAGCAACGGTCTCATCGAGTACCTGTTTTCTGGCCTGGCGCTGTTCGCCCAGACGGGCAAATACCGCATCTGCATGGCTGCGCAGTTCTGACCAGAGTTTCTGGTCAGCGGCCCGTGGCGTCATGCCGATGCTTTTCCATTCCTGCTGTAACTGTTTGATCGTGTCGGCAGCAGCATGCACATCGTCGTTTTCTGTTGCGGCCGCCGCTTTTTCCACCAGTGTTCTTTTCAGGTTCAGGTTGCGGTCATATTCACCTTTGAGGTGCGCATAAATCCGGTCACAAATGTCGCGGAAGGCTTTCTGGGTGCGGGTGTGTGCCTTATGGTCAACCGGTCCGGCCTGACGGAAAGCCTCACGTGCGGCGTCCAGAGTTGCCTGTACGGTTTTCCAGTCCGCTGTTTCCCAGTTCATCGCTGATTCGTAACCGGTCAGTTCGGCAATCAGGTTTTCCCGGGCGCTGACCATCGCGGCCCGCTGCTGTGCCTGTTCTTCATAAAATACTCGGCAGGGCTCGAAGGCCGTGTCTGCAGCCGCCCGGAAGCGTTCCCACAGATCACGGTCATTGCCGGAGTAGCCCAGATCTTTCCAGGCCTGCTGCAGGGTTTTTATCTGATCCGCGCGGGATTCAGGGTCACCTGCCGGGGAGGTGCTGAGGGCTTCCATCTCAGCGCACAGGGCCTCTTTCTTCGGGGTTACGGCAAAACCCTGCCAGTCACGCAGCTCATGCAGGCGTCCACTGAGCAGGCGGACACTGCCCTGAACTTTATGACGCGCCTGGGGTGACAGCTGATCAAGCAGCTTCTGCAGACGTTTCTCACAGCGTCCGGCTTCCCCAGCGTTACCCTCATCCAGCGCGGCTTCCATGCTGGCAGAGAGCGTATTCAGCTGCTGCAGAAGTTCCGGGTCACGGCCGGGTTCTTTCAGTCTGGCCGGTTTTTCGTTCTCTGTCCTGACTTCCCGGACCTGCGCGCGGCTCTGCAGCTGCTGCAACCAGACCGGTGTTGCGGCGGCTTCAGGCCAGCTGATCTGTTGCAGCCATTCACGGGCCTGCTGTGCAGAGTCTGCGGCAGGAATCTGATCTGTCGCAGCGTCTTCCGGTGTCACTGCTTCTGCCGTCGGATCCGCTGCGGACTGCAGGGCTTCGTGCGCGCGCAGTGCCTGCAATACCCGGGTCGCGGTTTCCAGCAGCTGATCAAATGCCTGTTGCTCTTTTGCGGCAGGAAGGTGAGGCCCGGAAGCAGAGCGCCAGGCCTGCTGTTCGGCTTCCAGCAGGGAAGACCAGGTTCCGGATGCCTGATCGGCATTGCCCAGGGCGGCTTTCAGACGTTGCAGAATGGTCTGGCGTTCGGTGGCTGCTGCGGCAGCGGCCTGCTGTTCGGCTTCAGCCTGCCGGCGGGACTGTTCCAGCGCTGCGGCCTGCGTCAGCAGTTCTTCCGCCGGGGCCGGGTTAAAGCCCTCGGGAAATGACGGTACGTCCTGCCAGCGCTGGCTCAGTACCTGAAAGCGACCGGCAAAATCCGGGCTGTCAGGGTGGCCGACCAGATGAGCCAGCTGCTCCTGCAGTTGCTGTAAGCGCTGCAGTTGTTGTTGCTGTTCAGCCTCTGCCTGCTGTTGTTCGTGCAGGCGGTCTTTGCACAAGCGGTAGACCGCTTTATCGCTGCCCTGAGCAGACTGCATCACGGTGTGCAGCAGCTCACTGCCAGACAGGGTAGCCGCAGCCAGCAGTCTTACCCGGGCAATGCTGTGTTCACGGGCCAGACGGGCGCGTGCCGCTTCATCGGTAATCCGGTTGAGTGCGGCTTGAGCGATTTCAGTGTCATCGGCAAAGGCAACAATGCGGACCAGCAGGGCATCGTCCGCAGCGGCAGGAATGCTTCCGCCTTTGAGCAGACGGCCGAGCAGCTCCTGGCGGATCTCCGGCCGCGCAGACTTGGGTGCTTCACTGAGCAGAGACTCCAGCGCCTGCTCAGAACAGCTTTTCAGGTCGGACGGTGATTGCTGACTGCTTTTAGGAGCAGGCCGGGTGGCGTCGGCAGAGGCGCGACGGAAAAACTTACTGAAAACCATGGAACTGATACTGACCCTGAAAATCGTGCAGAAAGGCCGCCATTGTAACTCCGGACGGGTATTTAGAAAGTGCTATTTCATGCCCTGTCCGCAGGCCTCACAGGGTCGTAAAGCCGGTGCTGTTTTCGGCGTTTGTCTGTGATAAGGTAATGCGCTGATAACTCTAACAATAAAGAACGAACGGAACTTCCAATGAACCGCTCCTTTCCGGCTATGAAACGCATGCGCTCTGTGCTGCTACTTTCACTGACAGCTCTTATCGGGCTGGCACTTAACGGCTGTGCCTACATGGGGCTGGGAAGCCGGCCGCTGTCTGAACTGACCCAGAAATACACCGACGATACCTCCCGCTTTGTGTCGGTTGAGGATCTGGTGATTCATTATCAGGATCAGGGCTCCGGTGAAGTGGTGCTGATGCTGCACGGCGAGCATTCCTCCCTGCATGTGTGGGATGCCTGGGCCGAAAAGCTGTCACAGAATTTCCGGGTTGTACGTCTTGACCTGCCTGGCCATGGTCTGACCGGCCCGGGTAAGGCGGAAGACGCCAGCTACGATCTTGATTACATGCTTAACGTGCTCGATGAGTTCATGATGAAACTCGGGCTGGATGAACTGCCGATTCATATGGTGGGCGCCTCTTACGGCGGTTTCCTGACCTGGAACTACGCGCTGCAGAATCCCGGTGTGCTCGACAGCATGGTTCTGGTGGATGCCACCGGTTTTGATCAGGAGCTGCCCCCGGTACTGGCTTACAACACACTTCCGGTGCTGGCCGGTCTGAATTCCTGGACTTTGCCGCGCTATAAAGTGAAGTCCCGCCTGGATTCCATGTACTACGAAGAAGACCGCATTACCAAGGACGTGGTACGCCGCACGCAGGATATGATGCTGCGTCAGGGTAACCGTGATGCCTTTATTCAGGTCGCCCGTGATATGAAAGATCAGCTGGAAGAAGGCAACAACGAAAGCCAGCGTATCAAGTACATTGAAACACCGGCGCTGGTGATGTGGGGAGAATCTGATGAGTGGACCAAAACCCGCATTATGAAGCAGTTCAAAACCCATCTGCCGAACATGACGCTGGTCAGCTACGAAGGTGTTGGCCACCTGCCGATGCAGGAACTGCCGGTGCAGTCATCCCGGGATGTCGCATCCTATCTGATGTACGGTGAGCTGGTGTCTCTGCCCGATGGTGAGAAACAGGGCTGGTAACCTGTTCCGGCGACATCAGGCAGTCGACCTGAATAAAGCCAGAACTGAAGAACCAGAACTGAGGAACCAGAACTGAGGAAAAAGGGGCCTGAATTTGGCCCCTTTTTCGTGAATACGTTACTCTCACGCTTCGTTCATCACATTCAGCCAAGAAACAGGACCCTGCGTGAATTCTATAGTCTGGTACGATTACGAAACCTTTGGTGCCTCACCCGCCTGGGACCGTCCGGCCCAGTTTGCCGGTATCCGTACGGACGAAGACCTCAACGAAACCGGCGACGTCCTTGAGCTGTTCTGCCGTCAGGCGGATGATTACCTGCCGCATCCTCAGGCCGTACTGATTACCGGCATCACACCGCAGGATTGCCAGCAGAAAGGCCTGCCGGAAACAGAGTTTATCGGCCGCATCAATCAGATGTTCAGCGAGCCTGGCACCTGTTCAGCGGGCTACAACAGCATTCGTTTTGACGACGAAATCACGCGTTATACCCTTTATCGCAATTTTTATGATCCCTATGCGCGCGAGTGGCAGGGCGGCAATTCGCGCTGGGACCTGCTCGATGCCATGCGCTGTGCCTTTGCCCTGCGCCCGGATGGTATTCAGTGGCCGCTGAATGAAGACGGGCGACAGAGTTTCAGGCTTGAGCATCTGACCGCGGCCAATGGTCTTGATCATGGAAATGCACATGATGCCCTGTCAGATGTACGTGCAACCATCGCGCTGGCGCGCCTGCTGAAACAGGCGCAGCCGAAGCTGTACCAGTTTCTCTACAGCCACCGCAGCAAGCAGTCACTCGGTGGGCTGATTGACGTCACTCAGCACAAACCTCTGGTGCATATCTCGGGTATGTACGCGGTTGAACGTGGTTGTATGGCGCTGATTGCACCGCTGTGCTGGCACCCGGTGAACCGCAACAGCTTTATCGCCTGGGATCTGGCGGTGGACCCGGCGCCACTGTATGAACTGAGTGCTGAAGAGATAGCCCTGCGGGTGTTCACAAAAACCGATGAGCTGCCAGCCGGGACGGAACGCCTGCCACTGAAAGAAGTACACATCAACAAAGCCCCGGTGCTGGCACCGGCCAACACGCTCTCGCCGGAGCAGGCCGAACGCTGGGGGATTTCCGGTGATCAGTTACGGGCGCATCTGCAGCAGCTGCGTACCGGTGGTTCACTGGCAACCAAACTCGGAGATGTGTTCGGCTCCCGCAGTTTCACCGGCATTGCCGATGTTGACGGCCGTTTATACGACGGGTTTTTCCCGTCTGCGGATAAAAACGCCATGGATGAGATTCACCGCATGAGTGACTGGGACCTGGCCGACTATCCGAATCCGTTCCAGGACGACCGCGGTGAAGAAATGTTGTTCCGTTTCCGTGCCCGTAACTTTCCCGACACGCTGAACGGCGATGAGCGTGAACGCTGGGAGCATTACCGTACCCAGCGTTTGCTGGAAGGCGTGCCGGGTACCGCGGTGATGACCTTTGCCCGTTTTGCTCCGTTGCTGGAACAGGCCGCGCAGGCCGTTGCCGATAATCCACTGCGGCTGCAGCATATATACGACCTGCAGTTGTACGCCGAATCAATTTACCCGGCGCTGGATTACTGAGTGCTACCAGAACAGCCGGGCGTACAGGACGATGATGGCAATACAGCTGAGGTTAATCCACAGACCGGCCTTCATCATTTCCTGCTGGCGGATATAACCTGAGCCAAACACAATAGCGTTGGGCGGTGTTGCCACCGGCAGCATAAAGGCACAGGACGCAGCAACGGCGGTGACGGTCGTCAACATTACCGGAGACAGCCCCATGCCTTCGGCAATGGCCGCGAACACAGGAATCAACAGGGCCGCACTGGCGGTATTGCTGGCAAACTCCGTCAGGAAAACCACGAAGGTCACCAGACTCAGCAGTATCAGCAGAGGGCTGGCATTTCCCAGCAAGGCGGCGATGTTCTCCGCCAGAAACACGCTGGTACCGCTGCTTTTCAATACACCACTCAGGCACAGTCCGCCGCCGAACAGCAGCAGTACGCTCCAGTCGGTGGTTTTCTCAATGTCCTTCCAACTCACCACGCCGCTGACCGCCAGCAGGATGATCGCGGTTACGGCGACCAGCGTATCCGGTTTGGCGAAGGGGCCCAGCCACTGATTCAGCGGGCCACCGAACACCCAGCCAATCACAGTCAGGGCAAAGATCAGCAAGGTGAGTATGCGCTGCCGTGTCCACTGCAGAGTCCCAGCAGAGGCTGAAATACGGTCATTCAGCTGCGGGCGTATCACCAGCCACAGCACCCCCAGCGTAACCGGGAGCAGGATCAGCGACAACGGGCCTGCCAGAACCATCCAGTCGTAAAAGGTGAAATTATTCTGTACGGCGGCAATGGCATTGGGTGGGCTGCCGACCAGGGTTGCGATACCGCCAATACTGGCACTGTAGGCGACGCCCAGCAGCACAAAGACATAGGTTGAGCGTCTTTCTTCCTGGTTCAGCTGGTGCAGTACACCCAGCGCGAGGGGCAGCATCATGGCGGTGGTCGCCGTATTGCTGATCCACATGGACAATCCGGCTGACACCAGAAACAGCAGGATCACGGCAACACTGAAGCGGCCTGCGGCCAGCTGCAGCATCTTGTGAGCAATGGCCTTATCCAGGCCCTGACTGTGCAGAGCCGCAGCCAGAGCAAAGCCCCCGAGAAACAGAAAGATGATCGGGTCAGCAAAAAAACTCAGCGCCTGTCCGGTATCCGTTACGCCCAGCAATACCGCCAGTACCGGTACTAGAAGGGCTGTGATGGTTACATGGATGGCCTCGGTCAGCCACAGCAGCCCGATAAAGGTCAGCAACGTAAGACCGGTCACGATGGGGGCCGGAAAGGGCAGGGTGTTCCAGAGCACAAGGGCCAGTACGATGCTGGCCAGAAGAATGCCATAGCGGGGCCCGGTGCCGGTTTCGCCGGGGTTGTGCGGGAGTGGTTCAGTGGTCATGAGGCGTTATTATTTTCGTGTGTCTGCCAGCAGTTATACCGGCGGCAGACCGCTCTGTCATCTCCGCTCATGGCGTCCGGGCTGTTCTGCAGGGGGTTCCTGAGACGCGGTTCGCAACAGCTCGTTAAAATGCTCAATCGGTACCGGCCGGCTGAACAGGAAGCCCTGACCAGTATTGCAGCCCAGACGCATCAGCACCTGGCGTTGTTCTTCAGTTTCCACGCCTTCGGCGACACAACTGACATTCAGTGTCCGTGTCATGCTGATGATCACAGACGCCAGATTGAGGCTGGCGCGGTTGCTGCAGATGTCTTTAACAAAGGCGCGGTCAATCTTGATGGTACTGATTGGCAGGCGGTCAAACTGGCCGAGTGATGAATAACCGGTGCCGAAGTCATCGAGAGAAATGTGGAACCCGGCCGCTGCCAGTTGTTCCACCTGGGCCGCCGCCAGTATGGCGTTTTCCATCGCGACCCCCTCCGTCACTTCAAATTCCATCTGCGCCGGATCAATCCCCAGCTCACTGACCGTGCGGATGATACTGCTGGCCAGCCCGGGTTTGTTGAGATCAGCCATGGACAGGTTCACCGACACCGGAATCATCCGTTCTGCGGGTTGGTCTTTCAGCCAGGCGGCGACTTCATGAATCACAAAGACAGTGAGTATCTGAATCAGACCGGCCATCTCCGCCAGCGGAATAAACTCAGCAGGGGAAATGTTCTCACCATGGCACTTCCAGCGTAACAGCGCTTCTGCACCGACAATGGCGCCGTCAGACAGACGGTTTTTAGGCTGCATACACACGCTGAACCCTGTGCTCTGGCGTACATCACGGTGCAGTGCCTGAGTCAGCTCCCGCTGACGTTTCAGCAGGCGTATCAGATGCTCATCGTACATCTCACAACAGCCCGGATTGGTCTGGCTGACATGCATCAGAGCGAGTGAGGCATCACGCAGAATACTCATGGGCCCTTCCTGACGCTGGCTGAGGTCTACCAGAACGGTGGAGGGTGTCAGCGGCACCTCCAGAGAGCCTGTAGTCACGGGTTTGCTCAGCGCCAGACTGATGGCACCGGTGACATGTTCACAGTGATCGGCCAGCACCCCGAAGCTGCCGTCGGCCATAATCACGCTGTGGGTCTCCGTCGTGTAGTTTTCCATCCGTGCAAAAATTTCACGGATCAGCGCCACGGCATTCTGCGGCCCGTATTGCGCAAACAGAGTCTGAAAAGATCCGATCGTTGTCATTGCCAGAAAACCGGGGGTTTGTGACCGCAGACGTTGCTTCAGCAGGCGGGTACAGGCGTTCAGGTTCGGCAGGCCGAAAATCGGGTCGGTATGGGCCTGCATATCCAGGGTTTCGATCAGGGTGATGTTTTCAAAGCCAATGGCGATGTTGGTGGCAAACAGGCGCAGCAGGTCCCGGTCAGCCTCTTCTGGAATGCGATTACTCTCCAGCACCACCCAGAGGCGTTTACCGTCATCGTTGTGGAATTGCATGATCAGATAACCATCGCAGAAGACAGGCTCCATGCTCTGGTCTGCGGCCATGAGTAACTTGCTGATCAGGGGATCGGTCCGGGCACCGTCTTCCGGAGTGTTGGCAAAGCTGCCGCAGGCACTGACGATCCTGCCTTCGAAAGGCTCGCCGTTTTTCTGGGTTTCCGCACAGACGAATCCGGATTTCTCGACACTCATGAGAGCACTCAGTTGCAGCAGCAGACCTTCGGAGAAGAGTTTCAGGCTGTCGCGGCGGAAGACCTCCCGGGTGCCCTGAATGATGAGCTCAAGACCGGTGCGGCTGCGCGACAGGGTGTGGATGTGCGAATAAGAGCGGATGGCTGACGTCAGTACTGACAACAGACGGGTACGTGTCAGCTCGTCTTTGGTGCGGTAGTCGTCAATGTCGTAGTCGGTCATCACCGAGAGTTCCGGTGCATAACCGGGGTAGCCGGTACGCAGGACGATACGGGTATCACGCAACCCGGCATGGCGCAGCTGTGCCGTGAGTTTCAATCCGGCATCGTCAGTTTCCATGACCACATCCAGCAGAGCAACAGCGATGTCCGGCTGCTCTGCCACCAGTTTCAGAGTTTCGGGCGCAGAATACGCGTGCAGGGTTTCCAGGCGGCGTCCGAAAATCTCGATATTTTTCAGCGCAAAACGGGTTGCCCTGTGCACATCCGGATCATCATCAACGACGAGAATCAGCCATGGGGTGTTGTGGCTGTGGTCATCCTCATGGCTGTCATCAAAAATAACAAATGGCTGTTCATCGGACATGAAGTATACCTCCTGCCGGCTCAGGCCCTTCATCATCGACCTGATCTGAGTTGCTGGCTTCTGCCTCTGGTGCACTGAGAGGGAGTTCCAGAATAAAGCTGGTTCCTGCTCCCTGTTCACTGGTAACCCGTATGGTTCCGCCCAATGTGCCGGTGACGATGGTCTGCACAATATTCAGCCCCAGGCCACTGCCGCCGGTGTTTGCGCGGGTGGTAAAAAACGGATCAAAAATTTTCGGCAGCAGAGCCGGATCAATACCTTGGCCGTTGTCAGACACTTTAATGCCGACCCGGTCTTCACCGAGCGTGAAGGCCGAAATCAGAATTTCTCCATTCTGCGAGTCAGTGAAGGCATGGAGGCTGGCATTGTTCACCAGATTGATAATGATCTGGCTCAGGGGCCCCGGATAACTGTTGAGAGTCAGATCCGGATCGCTGCTGATAACCAGTTGAATATGGCGATACTCTTTCTGAGAATTCAGCAGGGTCCGTATTTCTTCCAGGAAGTTACTCAGGATAAATTCACGCCGGCGTTCACTGGTCTGATCCACGGCGATCTGTTTGAAATCTGCAATCAGGCGGCTGGCTTTTTCCAGTGTGTGGGTCAGCATGTAGTTGCCGTCGTTGAGTTCCTGCAGCAGATGTTGCAGGCGGGTTTTGCCGATGCGGCCCTTTTGCAGGCCTTCAATCAGTTCATCCGTGTGTTCGTTGATGGTGCTGGCAATGGTCAGGGCGTTGCCAACCGGGGTGTTCACTTCATGGGCAACGCTGGCTACGGCATTACCCAGTGATGCCAAGCGGTCAAGCTCGGCAAGCCGTTGCTGATTGAACTGATTGACCTTTTCTTCATGCTGCCGGGCACGGAGGGCGTAGGTGAGTAAAACACTGAACAACAGGGACAGCATGAGCAGTGGCAACAGTCTGGGCCAGTCTCTGAAGCCGATAAGTATCTGAGGTTCAGTGAATTCCGCGAGGAAAATCCATTCCCGTTGCTGGCTGATCAGACTGCCTTTGCTGAGCCCTTCGGGCAGCAGATCATCCGGTGTCTGGATGCTGTAGACATAGTGGGTCTGGTGAAGGCTCAGCTCACCTTCAGTCTGCTGATGAATCAGCTTCCAGAGCAGGGGGTTGAGCACAGAAAGCGTGGTGGATTTACCGAACATAAAGCCCCAGAGCCGCTCTTCCGGGGCACCGGTCAACCAATAGCCATCGTCATTTAACAGTGAAATACGGCTGTTTTTGGTATCTGCAGTGGTCAGCTCAGTGAGTAAAGGCGCTGTTTCCAGATTCATGACCAGCACCCCACGGGTAATACCGTTGACGGTTACCGGGGCAGCAAAACGCATTACCGGGCGCCAGGGTTCTTCAACCTGTCCGTGTTCGATATTGAGGTCAATGGGAGACAGGTACACGCTGCCTGCCGGCAGCTGTATGGCTTCGGTAAAGTAGTAACGGTCGCTTTTATTCTGCAGTGCAGCTTCATTGGCACTGAACACCTGACCACTGTGGCTGCGGTCAGTACGGGCGATTTCGTATCCGCGGTTATCGAGAAACCGTAACTGCATGATCCAGGGTTTATTGGTCGCGAAGGTTTCAAAGCGCAGATTCAGTTGCCGGCGGTATTCCGGCAGGGTTTCGGGATCATTACCGGCCGCGAGAGACAGCAGAGTCGGGGCGGCCAGAAGAACTTTCATATCACCGACAGCGTGACGGACATAGCTGCGGAATTCGCTGCGGGCTTTGAGGATTTTATCGCGTGAGTGAATGACGTTCTGCTGTTGCAGGTCCTTCTTATCCAGATAGTGCAGGGTCTGTACTGCACCAAGCAGCAGGGTACTGCTCAGCAGGAAGATAGCGGCTGAGAGCCAGTATGTTCCCGGTGTGAGAAATTTCATTCTGCCGGTTTTGAACGGCTCTGAATCCATGGCACTGCGTTCCTGCACTTCGCCCCCTTTATCCTTAAAGGTTGAACAGAGTATCAGTCTAGTACAGCCTGCTGTTATTGCTGGCAGCCGGCCTCTGATGTCAGGACAGGATGTTCTTTCCGTGAGAAACCGCGCTGATTTGGGCTTTTATACCCGCCGCACCCGGATCTGGCGCCCTTTTATACGGCTCTTTTCCAGCAGGCGCAGCGCTTCGTTGGCAAACTCTCTGGACACAGCCGCATAGGCGACAAAATCCAGCACCGTGATATTACCGATGGCTGTTCCGGGGATTCTGCCGTCTGCGGTAATGGCGCCGACGATATCGCCGGGGCGCAGTTTGTTCTTACGGCCTTCACTGAAGCACAGGCTGACATAGGGCGGTCTTGCCGGTGTATGTCTGCCTGTCATTTCCTGAGGGGCCACAAGGTTCAGTGCCTGCCCGGTCTGCTCTTCCACCGCGCTGCGGCGGTAATCTTCTTTATCACTGATCAGACTGATGGCCAGACCTTCTTTACCGGCGCGGCCACTGCGGCCGATACGGTGCACATAGACTTCGGGGTCGCGCGGCAGTTCATAGTTGATGACGGCCTGCAGGTCATCCACATCCAGACCCCGTGCGGCAACATCTGTGGCGATCAGGCAGTGGGCGCTGCCCTGTTTGAAGCGGATGTAGATCTGATCGCGCTCTTTCTGCTGCAGATCGCCGTGCAGTCCCAACGCCAGATAGCCCGCATCGCGCAGTACGCGGGTGACGTCATTTACGCTCTGTTTGGTATTGCAGAAGACCACGGCCTGCTCAACGGCAAAATGCTGCATGGCCTGTAACAGGGTCTGATCACGGCTGTTGCCAGAGAAAGGAATCAGGTACTGATGAATATGTGCGGTGTTATGCACACTCTCAACCTGAATAAATTCAGGGTTGTGCATCAGGTCATGGCTCAGTGACTGAATGTTGTCCGGATAAGTGGCTGAAAACAGCAGCGTCTGGCGGTCTTTACGGGTGTGCCCGGCAATGTGGCGGATGTCATCGGCAAATCCCATCTCCAGCATGCGGTCAGCCTCATCCAGTACCAGAGTGTTGACCTCATCCAGTGTCAGGGTCTGTTTGCGCAGGTGGTCTTTGATGCGCCCGGGAGTGCCGACAATGATGTGCGCGCCGCGCTCCAGCGAGGCGATCTGCGGCCCGATGCTGACACCACCACAGATAACACTGATTTTCAGGTTGGGCTGGAAGCGTGCCAAACGGCGCAGTTCTTCAGCGACCTGTGTCGCCAGCTCCCGGGTCGGGCAGAGAATCAGACCCTGGACGCCGTAAAAGCGCGGATTGAGCTTCTGCAGTACCGGAATACCGAACGCCAGGGTTTTGCCGCTGCCGGTTTTGGCCTGGGCCAGCAGGTCTTTACCGGCAAGGCTGACGGGGAGCGAGGCAGACTGGATCTCCGTTGCCTCAGTAAATCCAAGCTGGGTCAGATTGCTGAGCATGGCCGGGGTGAGCCCGGAGAGGTCGGAAAACAGGGTGGCAGAGTCGGACATAGCAGCATCAGCTCGGGAGAATCGGACGCCCCTTATACCCTCCGCTCCGGTGGATGTCACGGACTGGCGCTGTCCTCATCTGCTCCGTAGCGGTTATCACTCTGCCTTGGTTGAGGAGCAGAGACCGGAAGCATCAGGGTAAACACTGTGCCATGTCCGTGTTGGCTGGCAACGCTGATTTCTCCGCCAAGAATGGAATTCACTATGTTCTGCACAATGCTCAGGCCCAGGCCGCTGCCTCCGGTATTCATGCGTGTGGTGAAAAAAGGGTTAAAAATCTTAGGCAGCAGGTTCTCCGGGATTCCCCGGCCATTGTCGGATACCCGGATCTGTACCTGACCGCGTCCAGCGGCGCTGGCTTCTACCCATATTTCCCCGGGGCCGCCATCGCTGAAGCCATGCAGGCGCGCATTGGTAATCAGATTGCCGACGACCTGTCCCAATGGGCCTGGCAGGCTGTCCATCATCAGGGAGGTGTTACCGCGGACTTTGAGGTTGATACCCGTCCCTCTCATCTGAGTTTCATGCAATCTGACTAATTCGTGCAGGAATTCATCGATACGGAAGCGGCGGCGGCGTTCGCTGGTCTGATCTACGGCAATCTCTTTGAAGTTCTGAATAATGTTACTGGCGCGATGCAGCGATTCGGTGAGCATCCCGCTGCCGTCATCAATCTCCTGCAGCAGGGCTTCGAGGCGGTTGCGCCCGATACGGCCACTGCGTAACCCGGATGTCAGCTCACCGGCGTGTTCCCTGAGTGTGCTGGCAATGGTCAGGGCGTTGCCAAGGGGCGTGTTGACCTCGTGTGCGACACCGGCCACCACCGTCCCCAGGCTGGCCAGGCGCTCCATCTGCAGCATCTTCTGCTCATTGATGTGATTGATCTGCTCTGCTGTATGACGGGCTGCCATGGTGCGGGCAATAAACAGACTGAACATCAGGGTAATCAGCAGCAGAATCAGTGCCCGCGGCAGATGCTCTGTGCTCCAGAGCGGGGCTGGCTCTCGGTAAGTGGACATAAAGATCCAGCGTTCGTCGTCCGTTTGCAGGCGGTAGCCGGACAGGGCGGAGGTCATCACTTCCTGCTCAATCAGGTCAGCCGGGGTCAGTGTGGAAAACAGGTAGTGACGGCCGTCGATCACGGCTTCGCCTTTGCCTTCCTCTTCAATCTGCTGCCACAACTGAGGGTGAGTGTCCTTCAGGCTGTTGGGTTTGCCGAACATGAATCCCCAGAGCTGGTCGTCGGGGGCTCCAGCCAGCCAGTAACCGCGGTTGTTCAGCAGTGCCATGGAACGGGTACCTGAATTGCCGATAGCGAAGTTCTCAAGAAAACTCCGGGCGGAAATGTTCAGCACGATCACACCCTGATTGCCTTCTGCAGTGCCGATGGGCTTGATCACGCGGATGACCGGTTGCCAGGGTATTTCGATCTGGCCGAATTCAATGTTCAGGTCCAGCGGCGACACATAAAGGGTGTCTGGCGGCAGTTTGATGGATTTCTGGTAGTAATAGCGTCCGGCTTTGTTCTGCAGTTCCTGTGATGGCGTGTAGGCAATGCGGCCACTGTTTTCCCGCTTCAGACGGACCAGTTCCTGACCATCGGCATCCAGGAAGCGCAGTTGGGAAAATACCGGTTTGTAGTAGAGCAGGCGGTAGAAGAGTTCGGTGACCTGACGGCGGGCTTCGGGCTGATCACCCTGGGCCAGCAGGTTGACCTGAGGCGAGGTCGACAGGGCCAGAAGGTCGGAAGTGGCACTGCTGATAAAGTGCCTGAACTCGTAACTGGCGCGCAGTATGTTGCGTTCGGAGGCGGCCAGATTGCTGCGGCGCAGGCTGGCATTGTCAGCTTCGTGGAAAAGATGCGCGGCGCCGGCCAGCAGGGTAGACAGTACGAGAAAAATCAGCAGGGTCTGCCGCCAGTAACCCAGTCCGTGGTGCTGCCAGTGCCAGCGCAGCGGGGATGCCGTGTCTGAACGGGTTGTCCACAGCATAGCCTCCTCCTGAGCTTCTGGTCCTGTGCGTCAGCTAACTGTAGTCAAAAGCACAGGCCTTTGCCGTCATAGTCTCTGAAAACCTGTGACACAAAGGCCCGTTGTGGTGATTTACGCGGTCGGGCGACGCTTCAGCAGTACACCGGTTTCCACATGGTGGGTGTACGGAAACTGATCAAACAGGGCCAGGCGGGTAATTTCATGGGTGCGGGTCAGCACCTGCAGGTTGGCGTGCAGGGTATCCGGATTACAGGAAATGTAGACGATGTTGTCGTAAGCGCTGACCTGCTGCACGGATTCGTCATCCAGTCCGGCGCGTGGCGGGTCGACCAGTACGGTGCGGAAGTCGTAGCTGCTGAGATCGATGTTCTTCTCTTTCAGGCGGGTGAATTCACGCTCACCGCGCAGGGCCTGAACGAATTCTTCCGCTGAAAGACGGGCAATGACGAGATTCTCAAGGCCGTTATCGGCGATATTGACCTGGGCCGCATTGACCGAGGTTTTCGAGATTTCGGTGGCCAGTACCCGGTCAAATTTTTCCGCCAGTGCCACGGAAAAATTACCGTTGCCGCAGTAGAGTTCGACCAGATCACCACCTATGCCATCCACCGCGGCGCGGGCCCAGCTCAGCATTTTGCGGTTTACTTCGCCGTTGGGTTGGGTGAAGCTGCCTTCAATCTGGCGGTATGAAAACGGCTTACCATCAATGGTCAGGGTTTCATTCACGTAGTCGCGTTCAAGGACAATTTTCTGCTTCTTTGAACGACCGATGACGGGGAAACCAAGTTCTGTCTGCAGCTGGCGGGCAGCATCTTCCCAATCCTGTTCCAGCTTGCGGTGGTAGATCAGGGTGATCAGGGCATCGCCGCTGAGGGTGGTCAGAAACTCGACCTGAAACAGGCGGCGACGCAGAACCGGCTGATCCTGAATACGGATCAGAAGATTTTTCATTAATTGGTTGATCAGTTCTGAACCGGTCGGAAAGGAGTCTACTTCGAAGGCTTTACTGCGGTTTCCGGGCTCAAACATGACATAAAAACAGCGCTCACCCTCATGCCACAGACGGAACTCGGCGCGCAGGCGATAATGACTGGCCGGGCTGCTGTAGACTTCCAGTAATGGCGGAGAAAACTCAGCAAACATGCGGCTCAGACGCGTTTCTTTCTCTCTGAGCTGAGGTTCGTAAGTAGCCGGTTCAGCACCGGGAAGGCTGTTTTCTGTCATACTTTAACCAGTAGAAATAGGGCGGGTAACTGACGGGGGCGTCATTATACGCATCCTGTGCAGAGCTTCATCCTGTACTGTCTGACGATCATACAAGAGCGTCATTTCGGCCAATGGAACTTGGTTTTCAGACACCTATCTTGCCCAGAAGAGAGCCACAGGCTCGTCCGGACAAATCGAGTGAGACACCAGATGAATGACGTTTTACGACAGCTCACGGAGCTGCTGAACCCTCAGACTATCGACGACGATCACTTCCGTTGCGAATCGCAGGACCTTGGCTTCCGCGCGATGTTCGGCGGACAGGCCGTCGGTCAGGCGCTCGCTTCTGCGATGAAAACCACCCCGGTAGAAGGGGATTGGTCTCCGCACTCCCTACATGTGTATTTCCTGCTGCCAGGTACGGTATCTGACCCGGTATTCTATCAGGTTGAGCGCCTGCGTGACGGCCGCAGTTTCTGTAACCGCCAGGTGAAGGCGATTCAGAATGACCGCGTCATCCTGACCATGAACTGTTCCTTCCAGATTCATGAAGAGGGTTTCAGTCATCAGGCCGAGATGCCTCAGGTGAAAGGTCCGGACGGCATTCTGTCGCAGCTGGAACTGGCGCGCATGTTCCGCGATTACTTCCCGGACAAAGTGCGGGATATTTATACCGCTGATAAGCCGATCGAAATGCGCGTGCTGGACCCGGTGAATGTTTTTGATCCTCAGATTCAGGACCCGGTCCGTTACGTCTGGATCAAGGCCACCGCGCCATTGCCGGATGACGACAATCTGCACCGTGCTCTGCTGGCTTACACCTCCGACTTCAATATGCTGGCGACCTCGCTGCACCCGCACGGCCACGTCTATGGCCAGAAAGGTATGCAGATGGCCAGTATTGATCACGCGGTGTGGTTCCACCGTCCGTTCCGTATGGATGAGTGGCTGCTTTACGCCATCGACAGCCCTAACGCCAGTGGGGCGCGTGGTTACAGCCGCGGTCAGTTCTTCACGCAGGACGGTGTGCTGGTGGCTTCAACCGCCCAGGAAGGTCTGATCCGTTACGTACCGGAAGTGGCCAAATGATTAACCGGTTGCGCAACTGGCGGCTGTTCCTCAGCCGGCCATGGCGGAAGCCGAAGAAACTCACGGACGTCAGTGTCACCAACTTCCGGGTGACGGTGTTTGATATTGATGTGAACCTGCACCTGACCAATACCCAGTACCCGAAGTTTCTGGATATCGGTCGCTTCCGCTGGTTTTTTGAGATGGGGCTGGTGCCACTGATTCTGCGCCGGGGACTGCGAACCGTGCTGTCGAGCCAGACGGTGACCTTCATCCGTGAGATCAAACCGTTCTCAAAGGTACGTCTGGAATCCCGTGTGCTCTACTGGGACCGCAAGTACTTCTACATGGAGCATCGCTTTCTGGTGAACGGTCAGCTGCACTGCAAAGCGTTTGCGCGCATTGCCCTGTTGCAGAACGGTCGTCTTAAGTCACTGGACAACGTGATGCAGCAGCGTGATAAGTTCTTCAAGCGGCCGGAGCGGGAGTACCCGACGCCGGATCTTGCGCCGGAAATTACCGCAAAGACCGAACTGCTCAGTCTGATGAAGCAGGCGGAAGAGAAGTATCAGATGCCTTCCTGACGGAAGGCTTCTCTGCCGCAGCTTCTGAGTCCTCTTCCGGTTTCAGCGTTTCAGCCGCTGAAAAATCAAACCCTTCAGAATCTTCCATGGCGTCGGCATCCGGGCGGATGCCGCAGCTGGCTCCTTTGACGGGCATCAGCCCTGAGGTGCCGGGTGATTTTCTTTCGTCTTCACTCACTGGCCTGGGCTCATCTGACTGTTACTCTCAGACGTTGCGTCAGAGAGGTCGTCTTGCAGCAGCAATCGTGGGTTCACCCGGGCGTTGTTCAGACTCACTGTCCAGTGCAGGTGGGGGCCGGTGGCACGTCCGGTAGAGCCCACGGCACCGATCAGATCACCCTGTTTCACCGTCTGACCTTCTTTCACATCGATGCGGCTCATGTGACACATCATACTGATCAGGCCCTGACCGTGATCAATAAAGACGCTGTTGCCGTTAAAAAAGAAATCACCGGTGAGTACGATGGTGCCGTCCGCCGGAGCAATGATCGGTGCTCCCGCCGGGGCTGCGATATCCACACCGCTGTGGGGATTACGCGGCTGTTCATTGAAAAAGCGCTTCAGTCCGAATGGGCTGGAATAGGGACCTTCGGCCGGGCGGATCATGGTCGCCCAGTTGGCCGCGACAGTGTCGTTGTAGCTTTTGTAGACCGGCGTCATCTGACCGTATTCCCGGTTGATGCGCTCCATATCACGGGTTTCCGGGTTTACCTGACGCTTGTTTTCAATGGTGATGTGCTGCTCTTTGTAGGCATAAGGTTCAATCGGTACAGTCACTGTGCTGTTGTTAACGCTCAGGTCCAGTGTATTGCCCTGAGTCAGAGGCACACCGGCCACCGCCAGCCATTCGCCGCTATCGCTCTTGACCGTCATCACCGACAGGCCATCGAGGGTTACCTCTGGTGCGTTGTCTGAACTGATACCCAGTGGCACTGTGACTATGCCGCCGGGAATGGGGTTATCCGGCAGGGCCTGAGCGAACCCGGCAGCCAGCAGCAGCGGCAGGGCAGTGAAAAACTGTTTAACCTTTTTCATGAATGACTTCCGTAATCTGGCTCTTGATTCTGTCTTTATGCAGCCGGGTTTCAATGATGTCTCCGGGCCTGAGGTCGCTGGCGTTGTGTAACGCCTGTCCATCGGCATTGAGGCTGATGGAGTAGCCGCGGTTCAGCACGTTAAGCGGACTGACTGAATGCAGCAGGCGCGCGTGCGTTTCCAGCTGCGTCTGCCGGGTTCTGACGCTGTTCTGCGCGGCCTGTTCCATACGCCGCTGTATCTGTTCCAGGGTTTTGCGGTACTGATCCAGAACCAGCTGCGGATGCTGGTGGCCAAGGCGCTGTTGCACACGGCTGAGCTGATGCTGGCTGAGCGTCAGTTTCTGCTTCATTACCTGCTGCAGACGCAGCTCCAGATGATCCAGCTGCTGAGACTGGTTCTGCAGTATGTGTTGCGGGCCACGCAGACGCTGTTTCAGCTGCAGCAGGTATTGCGCTGACTGTGACAGTTTCTGATGCTGAGTGCGCAGCAGGCGTTCATAGAGCTGACCGGCACGCTGGCGTATCTGTTGCTGGTCCGGGCTGATCACTTCCGCCGCCGCAGACGGTGTCGGCGCACGCAGGTCGGCGACAAAATCGGCGATGGTGAAGTCGGTTTCATGGCCGACGGCACTGATCACCGGAATGGCAGAGGCGGCAATGGCATGGGCCAGCTGCTCGTCGTTGAAACACCACAGGTCCTCCAGTGAGCCACCACCGCGTCCGAGGATGATTACGTCGGCCTGTGCATCGCGGTTGGCGCGAAGCAACGCATTGATCAGCTGCGGCGGCGCTTCCCGGCCCTGAACCAGAGCAGGGTAAATATCCACTTCCAGCATAGGCCAGCGGCGTTTCAGTACGGTGAGCATATCGTGTACGGCGGCACCACCGGGTGAGGTGATGACAGCCACTCGACGGATGGCCTGAGGCAATGGCCGCTTGCGCTCCTGATCGAACAGGCCCAGTGCGGTGAGTTTCTGCTTGAGCTGCTGAAACGCCAGCAGCAGAGCCCCTTCACCGGCGGGTTTCATGGCATCGACAATCAGCTGATAATCGCCGCGGTTTTCATACAGGCTGACTTTGCCGCGCACTTCGATTTTGTCGCCTTCTTTTGGCTGGAACTTCAGCATGGCCGTACGCGAGCGGAACATGGCGCAACGCACCTGGGCTCCGGCGTCTTTTAAGGTGAAATACCAGTGGCCGGAGGACGGGCGTGACAGGTTTGAAATTTCGCCTTCAACGCGTACCGAGGCAAAGGAAATTTCCAGCAGCTGTTTTGCGCGCTGGTTCAGCTGGCTGACGGTGAAGACGCTGTTGTCCCTGGGGAGAGAGTCGCGCGGCGGATTGCCTGAGGAAAAGTTGTTGCTGTTCATAACGCCATACGTATTCCGTGTCTGCGGAGGCTGACACATTCAAACCGGTTTCTCCAGTGGCAGACGCCGAAAGAGCCAGGGGATGCTGAACAATGACCACAAGGCCGGTGTTGTGAGTGCGATTTGGCGTTTCGGAGCTATGAGGGCTGGACACAGGGTATCCGGCACTTTACGTTAGACAGGCCGGCATGCCCGGCCCAACTCTTACAGAATAAGGAATGTCCAATGAAAAAAGTGATTGCAGTAGCCGTACTCGCGGCAGCGCCTTCTTTTGCCATGGCTGCCAATGGTCCGGCCGGTTGCGGCCTGGGGACCGCTGTTGTATTCCCGGACGCCAATGAATGGTACGAACATGTTCTGGCCGCGACCACCAACGGCACTTCAGGCAACCAGACCTTTGGTATGACCTCCGGTACTCTGGGTTGTGAAGATGCTAACGGCCCTCTGAAAGCGGCGGCGGCCTTTATCAATGACAACATGGACCAGCTGGCGGCTGACAGTGCCCGTGGTCAGGGCGAAACCCTGGACGCACTGGCTCAGGTGATGGGTATTGAAACCGCAGACCAGTCAGCGTTCCGCATGACTGTCCAGTCAAACTTCGACACCATGTTCACGGCTGAATCTACGGCCAATGATGTGTTCCGCTCACTGACCACCGCCATGGCTCAGGATGCGTCACTGCAAAAATACGTGGGTTAATCCGCGCCCGGGGCAGCGCTGAGTCCTGCCCCGGTATCACAGGCTTGTGTTCAAGAATAAGGACCTATCGTGGGACGTCAGAGCCTGCTGTTGGTAATACTCCTGCTGTTGAGTCCGGTTGTATCTGCGGCCATGTCTGCGGTTGATGATGCGTCCCTCAGGGCGCTTGCCACTGAGCGACAGTGGCACCACCTGCTGCACTTCCGACAGCACCCCTACAGTTTCCGTTACATCTCCCAGAATGACAGTCCGGCGTTTTTCCTGGCGGCGGATGGCAGTACCGATCCTCTGGCGGAATTGCAGGCTGATGTCAGCGCCTTTCTTGCCACCGGTCAGGCCGCTGATGAATCGGCTCAATGCCGCTTTCCGGCCCGCTATGCCTGGCTGAAGAATAAACTGCCGGCAGGGACCTTCGAAGATCAGCCCTGTCCGGAATTTGAGCAATGGCGTGATGAGCTGAATGCTCACAGTCTCACCCTGATTTTTCCGGCCTCTCACATTAATTCGCCGTCCTCTATGTATGGCCATACGCTGGTACGCCTGGACCGGGCTGATCTGGCGTCCAGTAAATTACTGGCTTACAGCGTGAATTTTGCCGCCAATGCAGACCCCACCGATAACGAGCTGGTGTTCAGCTACAAGGGCCTGACCGGCGGCTACCCCGGCGTGGTTTCGGTGATGCCGTACGCTGCAAAAACCCGTCAGTATCAGCACATGGAATACCGCGACACCTGGGAATATCCGCTCAATTACACACCCGCCGAGGTGGATCAGTTCGTACGGCATATCTGGGAGCTGCGCGAAACGTATTTTGATTATTACTTCTTCGATGAAAACTGCTCGTACCGCTTGCTGACTCTGCTGGACGCGGCGTCAGAGCGCTCTGATCTGGCGGCGGCGTTTCCGCTCAAGGCCGTTCCGGTTGACACCATACGTGCCCTGTACGCAGAGGGCCGGGTGGATGAGGCGGTTTACCGTCCTTCAGCAGCTTCTGAGATGGAAGCCAGCGCGGCACAGGCCAGTGCGGAAGAAATCCGTCTTGCGCGGGCGCTGGTGGACAGCGATGACGCTGTTGAGGAGCTTCTGGCCGGACGTTCTGCTGAATCTCAGGCACGGATACTGGAACTGGCTTACAGCTACGCCCGCTATCTGGCCGTGAAAAAGAAACAGGCCAGCCCGGAGTTGCGCGCCCGAACTCTGAGCCTGCTTTCCGCCCGCAGCCGTCTGCCCGCGGGTACGAGCTTTCTGCCGCCGCAGGTTCCGGCTTACCGCGACGATCAGGGGCACGGTACTTCACGCCTGACACTCGCCGCCGGGTATACAGACCCGTCTGCGTACGCCGACCTGCGCTGGCGCATTGCCTATCATGATGTGCTTGATCCGCTGCCGGGTTTCAGTCCGGGCGCGCAGATTGAAATGGGGGATTTTCATCTGCGGCTGAGTGATGCAGGGGATATCCGGCTGCAACACCTGACGCTGGTCAGTGTGCTGTCGCTGAGTCATCCGACCGGCTTTCAGAACCCGGTGGCCTGGACAGTCAGTGCCGGTCTCGACCGTTTTGTCCCGGCGGACAGCGAGGTGTTCAGTTATCTGAATATTGGTTTTGGTAAAGCTCTCCAGGTCAGGGTTTCACCACAGAATGGCAGTGGTCGTCTGTTTGCGCTGGGTGATATCACCGCCCGGGCGGATAACCAGTTTACCTCCGGGGTTCAGGTCGCGGCAGGTTTGCGGACGGGCTGGTTGTGGCAGAGCAGCGGACGGCAGGAGCGGCTGCAGTTCCGCTGGCAACCTGCAGCATGGGGCGATCACACGACGCGGCGGGAACTCAGGTTTGAAGAAGCACTGAATCTCACGGCGGCGTCCCAGCTCCGTCTGGGGCTGACCCGACAATGGGCGGACTTTGAGGCCGTGAATGCCTGGCAGCTGAGTTATGCGCGTTATTTTTAAGCCCATACTGGCCGGATGCCTCACCGTCTTAATACTGAGCGGCTGCACCTCTTTGACGCGGCTGTATTTTCAGCCTCAGACGGTCTGGGTGCAGACGCCGGAACGTGCCGGTATTGAGTACCGTGATGTCTGGCTGACGGCAGCCGATGGCACACAGCTGCACGCCTGGCTGCTGTTGCCTTCTGCTCCGGCCGATGAGCCACACAGTGTGGTGCTTTACCTGCATGGCAACGGCGAAAATATTTCCACGCACACCCGTAGTGTGTTCTGGCTGGCACAGGCGGGGTACCCGGTGCTGGCTCTGGACTACCGTGGCTACGGCGCATCACAGGGAGTGTCTCTGATGCCTTCCGTGTTGCAGGATGTGGTTGCCGCGGCTGACTGGCTGAGAACGGCCTACCCCGGGCAGCAACTGGTGGTGCTGGGTCAGTCGATGGGAGCGGCGCTGGCGGTGGACTTTGTCGCGCAGTATGGCGCTCATTTCAGGGTGGATCTGCTGATCGCCGATGCGCCGTTCAGTGGCTTCCGCAGCATCGCCGCAGATATGCTGCAGCGCTCCTGGATTGGCTATCTGCTGTCACCTCTGACCCTGCTGATACCGACCCGCTGGGACCCGGTAGATGCCGCAGTGGATATCCGGGTCCCGACCCTGATTCTGCACAGCCCGGATGACCGTATTATCCCGCAGTTGCAGGGCAGGACGCTGGCCGCTGCCGTGCCTGAGCCGTACCGCTGTTTCGTAAGTACCCAGGGGCCGCACATTGCCACCTTTCATTACCCGCAGTACCGGGAAATCGCCGCGCAGTTCATCCGTAACGGAGAATGTCCGGCAACCCTGGACTCAGTGCCATTTACCGCTGAATGACCTTTCGGTATAATGCGCCGCCTTTCCCGCAACCTCATTCTGGAAGGCCCACTTTATGTTGCGAATTGCTCAGGATGCACTCACCTTTGATGATGTGCTGTTGGTTCCCGGTTATTCCGAGATTCTGCCGAATCAGGTAACACTGAAAACCCGCCTCACGCGCGGTATTTCACTGAACATTCCCCTTGTCTCCGCGGCGATGGATACCGTGACGGAAGCCCGTCTGGCAATTGCTCTGGCGCA
>DBNK01000008.1 GCA_002298335.1 Thalassolituus sp. UBA674 | reverse complement strand
TAATGTGCAGGTGATGCCATCGTCCACCTCGCTGGCAGCACTGGAAAGCAAAGTCAGTGGCCAGGAAGGGATGGGACTGGTGTTGTCAGGTGCCTTATCGCGCCTGTGGGATGACTACGACTACGCCATCATTGATACCCCTCCGATTCTGGGTGTTTTACTGATCAATGCCCTGGCTGCGTGTCAGCAGCTGGTGATTCCGACCCAGACTGAGCACCTGGCTCTGAAAGGCCTGGAGCGTATGGTCTATACCCTGAAAATGGTGCTGCGCTCGCAGCAGCGGCAGCTGCCATACCGTATTGTTCCTACCCTGTTTGACCGTCGTACCAATGCTTCACTGATGGCTCTGAAAGAAATGCGCCGGGCTCATGGCAACAGCCTCTGGGATGAAGTGATCCCGGTGGATACCCGCCTGCGCGATGCCAGTGCTGAAGGCGTCTTTCCCCATCAGATGGATCCGGACGGGCGGGGTGTAAGGGCTTACCGGCACTTGCTGCGGACGCTTGAACAGGCCTCGGTTGCGGGCAGCTGAGAGTGACTATGTCTGAACCAACCAAGCGAAGAGCAGAGTCTAAGCAGAGAGCAGATTTTGCCGACGCGGCAGACGATATTCTGACTGACTACATGGATCAGCTGCTGCTGCGTACGCTGGTGACGGATGACGTCAGTGAGGGAACGCTGGTCGTTGATGGCGAAATACAGGGTTGGGAACCGGAAGCGGCGGAGGAGTCAGAGACCGTCACTGAAACAGAGCCCGAAACGGTGGTGGTGGAAGACATAACGGCCGGAGAGGCTGCTACTGTTGATACTACGGCGGAGCCTGCAATAACCAGCGGGATTCAGCCTGACGGCGATATCAGTCCGGTATTTGATGATATTCAGTCGGAAGCTCAGTTTGACTGTCTGATCATCCGTGCCGGGGAGTACCGCCTGGGTATTCCGATGAAATCGCTCGGTACCATTCACACTTCTGACAAAAAACCGACGCCGTTGCCGGGGCAGGCGTCATGGATTCTTGGCTCCTGGCCGTTTGAAGGGCGCACAATGCAGGTGATGGACTGCCTTAAACTGCTGATGCCGGAACGTGAACATGCGATGTCAGCCAATGAAGCCAGCTTTTTTCTGCAGCTGACAGACTCACCATGGTTGCTGGCCTGCGACGAGGTGTTTGAACCTGTCACGACTCAACACAGTGACGTGCGGTGGCGGGCCAACCGCAGCGACCGGCCCTGGATGGCGGGTATCCACAAAAGCGAGATGTGTGTCGTGCTGGATGTTGGCGGCCTGCTCAGTCTGCTCGGGCCTGCACCCACAGAATAAGCCCTTCTTCCGACTGTCTCTGTCTCCGCCACGGTCTGGCTTCATCTCATCCCTTGTTCTGAAAAACGCCCTGCAATCGGCCTCCGGATCTCAGGTATTTAACAACCGTTGACAGAAAGACCGGATCATTTTCTTTCTGTTACATAACTTCCCCGGATTTCGACTGGTACGCTTTGTGCTCTGATCTATAGTTAGGAAAGGTTTGAAATGTTTTTTGACAGTGTCAGGCATCAGCCTTTCCTAGCGAGGATGTTATATGTCAACAGTAGCGGCTAAAAATATCGACGATCCGGTCCTGCAGTGGGTGACCTTCCGTCTCGAAAATGAGACTTACGGCATCAACGTAATGCAGGTTCAGGAAGTGCTGCGCTATACAGAGATTGCCCCGGTTCCCGGTGCGCCTTCGTATGTACTCGGTATCATCAACCTGCGCGGCAACGTCGTGACTGTGATTGATACCCGTAAGCGCTTCGGTCTGGACTGCAGTGATACCACTGACCAGACGCGGATTGTGATCATCGAATCAGACAGCCAGGTCATAGGCATTCTCGTGGATGCGGTGGCTGAAGTAGTTTATCTGCGTCAGTCAGAAATTGAAGCGACTCCGAATGTCGGTAATGAAGAGAACGCCAAGTTCATCCAGGGCGTCTGCCATAAGAACGACGAACTGCTGATTCTGGTGGATCTGGAAAAATTCATGACGGATGAGGAGTGGCAGGAGCTGCAAAGCCTGTAGGAGGCTGCCATGACAACCCTGACTCTCACTGACTGGTCTGTGACCGAATGGTTATTAACCGGTAATCTGTTTTTTATCCTGTTGTTGGTCGGCGTTATGCTGCAACAGAGGGTCAGACAGAAAAACGATCTCGCTGAATTGCGCCAGACCATTGCGGTACTGGAGCAGGGCCACGAAGCCATGAGCCAGAGTACGATCGGTATTGGTCGTCGTATCAAACAGTTGGAAAAACAACCGGTTGCTGCGCCGCGAACCATGAGTGAAACTGACGAAATGCGTTTTGCCCAGGCATCGCGTCTGGTCGGTATGGGGGCGAGTGCCAGTGATCTGGTAGAGAATCTCGGCGTTGCCCGCGCAGAGGCCGACCTGCTGGTGTCCCTGAAGGGCAGAGCAACTGCCTGACATCTGTTCGATAAACTGCCAGCGGGTTTTACACTCCGCTGGCAGAAATAGCGACTAAGCTTTTCTGTACACACAGGAGGGTGACTATGAAAACAGCATGGATTCTTTCAGGTCTGCTGGCGGCAGGTCTGAACAGCAGTACCGGTTTCATGGGCGGAACGCACAACCTGCCCCATAACGCCCTGGCGGCACAGGTCATCAATACGCTTTTTTCTGAAGCGACTCCTGATTTCAATGACATGTATATGATCCGTTCGGAAGATAAAGTCCGCCAGATCCGTGTCTACTGTAATCCTTCAGCCTGCTATAAATTCCGCGATTTTCAGATGCACTCCTGAATTTTTGGGAGTGGTTATTCACCGGCGACGCGCAGGACCGGCATCTCAGCCTTAACAGACGCCTGCACTGATGCCGGGCAGCGTGTCAGAGTGTCTCCGGGCGCATCTTCAGCAAAGCAGTATTTTCCAAGCGGTGAAGCGACCAGCCCGTCCCGGATCTCAAGGTTATGGCGGATGGGTTGCGGTCTGATCTGTTCACCGGGCAGCTGACCCGTGGATGCTTTGATGTACTGATCCCAGACTTCCTTGTGCATGGCTTCTGAGGCGGCAGCGTGTCGGGCGGCGATCTGGTCAGCGTTGTCGAGTACTTCAGGCATCATCTGCAGGGCGGTGCCTGTGGTCACGGCAAAAACAAGAAGGGTGGCTACGGACTGAAGCGTGGAAAATCCCTGACTGAACCTCAGACAAAACATACGGAGCAGACTCCCTGCACTGATGAGAAGACGTCAGCATACCGGATAAGAGATGACTGAATACTGACGCCTGTCTGACAATTCCGGTTAAAAAGTCAGGAAATCATGCTTTGTCATAGCGGATGCCCAGCAGATCGTACAGTGCAGCCATCAGCCATGCGGGGCCGATCAGCAGAAATTGCAGATCTTTGAAGAAGGAGGGTTTTTTACCTTCGATGTAGTGACCGACGAACTGACCGACCCAGAGCACCACAAAGGCAACCACACAACTCAGCCAGAGTGGTGTGCTGTACCAGTAACCGTAAGCCACAAAACCGGCAAAGCAGAGCAGGGTGAAAATCAGCAGCCCTTTGGCCAGTGACGGCGACAACAACCAGTAAAACAGCATCACCGGCAGTGCCACCAGAATGGCCCAGTTGAGACCGGGCAGGTAACCCATCCAGCTGGCGCTGGGCAGATCCCAGAGAATCCCGAATATCGTCAGGTAGATGAGAGGCACACAAATCCAGTGAATGAACTTGTTCACCGGATTGCGGTGACTGTCTCCGTACTCGCGGAACCATTGGCCGGCTGACTTACGTGTCATGGCTGTTTTCCTCAGAAATGGGTATGAACTAATACAATGAACTTATGATCAGTATTTGTTGGTATAAGGCGATTTCATGGTTCTGAAGCAAAGACGGTATGTATTTCTACGCCGTTGATTTATCGGACCTTTGGCTCAGATTTAATCGTCTACACTTACTATATTACCTGCATTCAAGCCATGGTGGCGAAAGAGAATATGAAGGATCAGACTCTCGCTCAGGATAATAATTCAGAGGTCAGTGCGCTTAAAGCCTGTGCTCTGGATATCCTCGCGGACAAACCCGCCGGTTTCATCGCACTGCTCGACAACGAGTATCGCCTTGTCAGTGCCGGTCACGCCCTGACGACCGTCAGTGGAATGCCAGCTGCTGCCTCTGGTGGCAGTCTGCTCAGTGAAGCCCTGCCTCAGCTTACTCCCATGATTGAACCGGTTCTGCAGTCGGTACTGAGAGATGGTCAGGCCGTAACCGGCAGCAAGGAGCTGTTTCCGCCCGAAATACGCTATTCCCGTGGTGGCGAGCTCTTTCTCTGCGCCGACTATCTTCCGGTCAGAGGTGAAGATGGTACTGTGTCTGGGGTACTGATACTGCAGCCCGATGGCATCCCGGAAACTTCAGAACACCACATCCGTGCATCCGAAAAACATGCCCAGAAGATTCTCGATCATCTGGCGACTTATGTGTTTGTGCTCTCGACCGATGGCATTGTGCTGGATGCCAATAATCTCTTTCTTGCCGACTCCGGGCTGCGCCTCAGCGATGTGTTGGGCAAGCCGCTCTGGCAGAACCCTCTGATTGAAGAATCTGAGTTATCTGCAACCAGGATCCGGCAGGCCGTCAACGATGCCCGGGACGGCAGGCCATCACGGTTTGATTGTCTCTGGAACATACCGGAAGAAGGCTGTGTCACCGTTGATTTTCAGCTGACAGCCCTGCGCGGTGAAGACGGTGAGATCAAGCGTCTTATTGCCTCGGCGAGGGATATTTCTGAACGGATAGCACGTGAAGCACAGCTGGTGTTCAGTGAAACGCTCCTGCGCAGAATTTTTGAAGCGACCGCTGATGCTCTGATTCTTGCTGATGCCCGTGGCCGCATCACCCTGGCCAATGCCCGGGCCGCTCAAATGTTTGGCTATTCCGCCGACGAGTTTGCCGGGCTGTGTGTGGATGATCTGTTACCAGACACCATGCGTCATGATCATGCCCGGCTGCGTGAAGGGTATTACCAGCAGCCGGTCGCCCGTTCTATGGCAGATAAGCGGGACCTGCACGGCCGTCGTGGCGACGGTTCACTTTTCCCGATTGAGGTCGGCCTGACCCCGTTGGAAATCTCCGGCGACAAGCGGGTATTGGCCACCGTTATTGATGTGACTGCACAGAAAAAATTTCAGCGTACCCTCGAAGACGCACTGAAGGCCAAAACCGCCTTACTGAACGAGGTGCATCACAGGGTCAAAAACAACCTTCAGGTGGTATCCAGCCTGCTCAGTCTGCAGGCGCGGGGCATTCCTGAAGAAATCCGGGAACCCTTCACCGAAAGTCAGGGGCGGATTAAGGCCATGGCCCTGATTCACCAGCAGTTCTATGAAAAGAAACAGATGGACCGTATTGAGGCCCTGTCTTACCTGAAAAACCTCTGTGACCTGCTGCGCCAGAGCTACACAGGTCTGACGCGTAAGCTCAGAATTGAACTGGACTCTGATCAGGAGATGGTCTTTCTGACCATGGATCACGCACTGCCATTCGGTCTGCTGATCAATGAGCTGGTGACCAATGCAATCAAGCATGCGTTTATTGGTCGCAATCAGGGGCAGATCCGCCTCTACCTGACGCGTGATGATGACATTCTCCGGCTGACGCTTGAGGACGATGGTGTTGGTGTACCGGAACATCTTGAGCTGGGTCAGGGAACCTCCCTGGGTTTTCAGCTGATACCGGATCTGGCGAAACAACTGGATGCGGATCTGGTACTGAAACGCGGACAGGGAACGCGTTATGAAGTCGATTTTGCGGTAGGGGTAAAGGAATAATGCCACCGATCAGAATATTGGTCACTGAAGACGAGCGCATCACCGCGCTGGATCTGAAAATGACACTCATCGACCTGGACTATGAGGTCGTGGATACCGTGGCTTCCGCAGAGGAGTCTGTGACCCGGACGGCGGCACTGAAACCGGATCTGGTGCTTATGGATATCCATCTGAAAACCGAGATGCTGGGAACGGAGGCCGCAGAAATTATTGAGCGGGAATTCGGCATTCCGGTTATTTTTCTGACCGCCTATTCAGATACATCCATTGTTGAACAGGCCGCCAAATCGCTGCCATACGGATACATCGTAAAACCCTTTGAACGCAAAGAAATGGATGCGGCGATTCAGGTGGCGCTGGCACGTCACCAGGCCAATAAAGAACTGCGCTATTCAGACCAGCGTCTGCGTATGGCGCTGGAATCGGCAGAAATGGATATCTGGGAATGGTCACCCGGCAGCAGTGCAGATAACAGTGATATCGACCTGTCCCACCAGTCAAAAATAGTGGTCTACAGCCTGGATGAGTTACTGAAGCGGATTCATCCGGAGGACCTTCACCTGGTGAATGATGACCTGGCCAGCTGCAGTCAGATTCAGCGCCGGGTGCGGATGAAGAACGGTGATGCGTATCAGCACTGCGAATTATTTGCTTCTACCTTCCACAGTACCAGTGGCAATAAACGTCTGGTTGGTGTGATCCGCAACGTTGAGGATTCCTACCGTCGGGAAGAAAAATTGCGGCAGGCCAATGCCGTATTTGAATCGACGTCAGAAGCCATCATCATCACTGACCCACAACGCCGGATTATTTCGGTGAATCCGGCCTTTACCGATGTCACCGGTTACCGCTCGGATGAAGTTCTTGGACGGGATCCCGATGAATTCCTGCATGCCCGCCGTCATACCGATCATTTCTACCCCAAGTTGATGGAGAAGGATAAAAAATTCTGGAGTGGTGAAATCGGCTGTAACCGTAAAAACGGCAAGCGTTTTTCGGCCTGGGAACATATCTCTGCTGTTTTTAATGACGACAAAAAAATCATTAATTTTGTGTTTACCATCTCTGATATTGAGAAGTTACGCCGGGCGGAAAAACATCTGGCCCGGATGGCATACACAGATTCCATGACAGGCATTGGTAACCGTGTCTATCTGGAACAACAGCTGAGCGATGTTCTGCGCCGCCGTAACGTTAAAGATGCTGAAGTTGCGGTCATGTATATCGACCTCGATGGATTCAAAGTGATCAACGATACACTTGGCCACGGTGAAGGTGACACCCTGCTGAAGGTCGTTGCAGACCGTCTGACCATGTCTGTGCGGGTCTCGGATGTGGTGACGCGTATTGGCGGCGATGAGTTTGTCATTCTGGTGCGCGAAGTGGAAAGCATTGATGGTCTGAAACGTATGGCTGAAAAGCTGTTGTATGAGATTCATCAGCCGATCCAGTTGTCTCGTGAGTTGGTTCAGGTCTCGGCCAGCATCGGTATTGCGGTTTCCAATGAAGTTCTGGAGGGGGCCGACAACCTCATCTCCGCAGCAGATACCGCACTGTTCCAGGCGAAAAATCTCAATAAAAACTGTTACTGTTTTTACGACAGTAAACTGGCTGAAGAATCACGGGAAAAACTGGAACTGGAGCGGCAGATGAAACACGCTCTGCGGCGCAATGAAATCCACGTGTATTTTCAGCCGCTGGTCGATATTCTGCGCGGTAAAGTATACGGTGCAGAAGCCTTGTCACGCTGGCATCACCCGGTACTGGGGAATGTATCTCCTGAGCGTTTTATTCCGATTGCCGAGCAGAGCAACCTGATTCTGGAACTGGGATATAAAGTGATTGAAGATTGCTGCAGGGCACTGAATGAATTTCAGGCAATGGGGTATACGGATATTGTTATTTCCATCAACGTATCCACCCGCCAGCTGACAGACAGGAACTTTCCCGATGTGGTCTCAGGGCTGATTCACCGTTACGGTGTGGATCCCGGTTTACTGGAGCTGGAAGTTACCGAAACCGCCATCCAGAATAATGACCGGGCAAGGGCACAGTTGGATAGCCTGAGAGAACTGGGTATCAAGTTTGCGCTGGATGATTTCGGCACCGGCTATTCATCCCTCAGCCGTCTCAAACATCTTCCTTTTGACCGGGTAAAAATTGACCGCGGTTTTATTGCTGACCTGCCCAGTAGTGAAAGTGACAAAGAAATCTGTCGCGCGATACTGGCACTCTGTAATGTGCTGGGCCTGGAAGTGACTGCCGAAGGTGTCGAAAATCTGAGTCAGCTCACCATACTGGAAGATATGGGCTGTGACTGTGTGCAGGGTTTTTATTACAGCGAAGCCCGGCCGCTGAAGGCATTTGTTACCTGGGTTGGTGAGTATTACAAAAAACTGGAAGCGGTCCGCCAACAACATGGGGCTTCTTCCTGATTGCGCAGGGACGAATACGGATGCGGGTCGCAGCTGTGGTCATTCGGTCTGGACAGTGTCGGTGCCTTACATAAAAATAGGGTGCATTGTCAGATAACAGGACACGCACCATGACCACCTTTCAACCCGGGCTGTTTGCAGAGCCCGGCCGCAGCTCACAATACCTGGAATACCGGCTTAAAACGGCTTCTCTCGCCGAACTGCGCAGTGCGTTGAAATCGGCGGTAACCCCTGTGGACGGGGCTTTTATTGCCGTCGCCTTCGGTTCCGCCTGCTGGGATCTGCTGCAACCCGCCTGGCGTCCTGCTCAATTACGCGATTTCACCACACAATCTTCGGCCGAAGGCCATCGTATGCCCGGTACGCAGACCGATCTGTTTATCTGGGTTCATGGTGAAGACCGTGGCGACGTGATGCAGGCGGTGGTGCAGGTCGGTGAGGCCATGGCTAAGGTAGCGGACACCGTATTGGATCTGAGCGGCTATAAAACCCGGGACGCGCGTATTCTCACTGGTTTTGTCGATGGCACCGGAAATCCGACCGGAGACAAGCGGGTTAAGGCGGCACTGGTACCGGAAGGAGAAACCGGCGCCGGAGGTTCCTATGTGATCGGCCAGAAATGGACACATCACTTGCGGGAATTTCTCGACCTCAGTGTCACCGCTCAGGAAAATGTCATGGGTCGGACCAAAGACACCAACATTGAGATGGAAGGGGCAAAAATGCCACCGGACTCGCACGTCGCCCGTACGGATATCGACGTGGATGATGTGCCCATGAAGATTTACCGTCGCGGCACGCCGTACGGTGATGCCACAGACAAAGGCCTGTATTTTATGGCGCTGTCGTGTGAGCAGACCCGCTTTGAACACCTGATCGACAGTATGCTGGGTAAGGGTGATGGCGTCATTGATGCCATGATGCGCTGGAGTGATGCGCACACCGGATCGTACTGGTTTATGCCGTCGCAGCCGGATCTGGAGGCCATGCTGGCGGGGTGACGATAAGACTTCCGGACGATCTGGTGGTTTATTTCCATAGTCTGAACGGGACATTCAGGCCCCGGTACCGGATTGATTATTCCTGAAAGGGGAGCGGCACATCGTGCCGCAAAGAACACCGCCGCTCATTCGATGGGCTATTCAAACACCACCTTAAACACATCATCGTAATGCCGCGCAAAGTGCGCGGTCATGCCCTTACGCACATGCTCCGGCAGTTCCTCAAAATCACTGCGGTTGGCTTCCGGCAGAATCACTTCCATGATCTTTGAACGCCGTGCGGCGATGACTTTCTCGCGGATGCCGCCCACAGGTAAAACCTGCCCGGTCAGAGTCAGTTCGCCCGTCATGGCCAGTGGTCGACGGATGCGCTTGTTCAGCATCAGCGAGATCAGCGCCGTGGTGATAGTGACACCCGCGCTCGGGCCATCTTTCGGTGTGGCGCCTTCCGGTACGTGCAGGTGCAGGAATTTCTGGTTGAACCAGTCGCTGTCACCACCGTACTGTGCGGCATGTCCGGCGATGTAGCTGTAAGCAATTTCGGCGGATTCTTTCATCACATCGCCGAGTTTGCCCGTGAGGCGGAACCCCCGGTTCTGATGGTGCACAACGGTGGCTTCTACGGGCAGGGTCGCCCCCCCCATGGAGGTCCAGGCCAATCCGGTGACTACCCCAGTGCCGCGGATAATACGTTCCGGACGGAACACGGGAGCGCCCAGATAACCCTCCAGTGACTGACCGGTAACGGAGATCTTGTCATCCGGATTTTCCAGAATTTTAACCACGGCTTTGCGCGCAATCCGGGCGAGCAGTTTTTCCAGACCACGTACGCCGGATTCTCTGGCGTAGCCTTCGATCACTTTTTTCAGCGTGGCATCGCTGATTTTAATCTGCGATTTTTTCAGACCATGCCGTTCCAGTACCCGTGGCCAGAGGTGGTCGCGGGCGATGGCGAGCTTTTCTTCCGCGATGTAACCGGACAGACGGATAATATCCATACGGTCACGTAACGGACCAGGGATGGAGTCCAGTTGGTTGGCGGTACAGATAAATAACACCTTAGACAGGTCTACCCGTACGTCCAGATAGTGATCCATAAATTCGCGGTTCTGCTCCGGGTCCAGCACCTCCAGTAAGGCTGAGGCTGGGTCGCCCTGATAGGACGTACCCATCTTGTCGATTTCATCCAGCATGATGACCGGGTTGGCGACATCCACGTCTTTTAGCGCCTGAATCAGCTTGCCGGGCATAGCGCCGATGTAGGTACGGCGATGGCCTTTGATCTCGGCCTCATCGCGCATACCGCCGACACTGAAGCGGTAGAACTTGCGCCCGAGGGCATCAGCAATGGAGCGGCCGATGGAGGTTTTACCGACACCCGGAGGGCCGACCAGCAGCAGGATAGAACCGGAAATATCCTTGCGGTAAGTACCCACCGCCAGGAATTCCATGATGCGCTCTTTCACATCTTCGAGTCCCGCATGGTGAGCATCCAGCGTGGCGCGTGCCTGTTTCAGATCAAAAATATCGTCCGACATCACGCCCCAGGGCACACTGGTGAGCCAGTCGAGGTAATTACGGGAGACGTTGAATTCCGCCGAGCCGGATTCGAGCAGGGAGAATTTGCGCAGTTCCTCGTCAAAGCGTTTGCGGGCGGCTTCCGGCAGGGTTTTTCCTTCCAGGCGCTGTTCAAACTCTTCGATGTCAGCGGTCTTGTCATCCTTCTCCAGCCCCAGTTCTTTCTGGATGGTTTTCAGCTGTTCACGCAGGAAGAATTTGCGCTGGTGTTCACTCATGCTCGCATTGACGGAGTCATTGATTTCCACCTGCAGGCGCGCCACTTCCAGTTCTTTTTTCAGCAGCGCCAGTACCCGCTCCATACGTGGCAGCAGGGGCAGGGTATCAAGGATGTTCTGCAGGGATTTTCCGTCTGCTGTGGTCAGTGCTGCGCCGAAATCCGCCAGTGGTGAGGGATCGTTAGGGCTGAAACGGTTGAGGTAGAGTTTCAGCTCTTCGGAATAGAGCGGATTAATGGTCACCAGCTCTTTGATGGCGTTGATGATAGCCAGTGCGTAGGCCTTGATTTCATCATTGAATTCGCCGCTGGCACGTGGGTATTGTACCCGCGCCAGCATGGGTGGTTCGTGATTAACCCAGTCGACAATACGGAAGCGGCGGATGCCCTGAACAATACACTGGATGCGGCCATCTTCTGCGGTGGTTTTGTGCACCCGTGCGACGCAACCAATCAATGGTATGCGGTTGACGTCCGGTACTTCAGACGGCTGTTTGTCATCGACAAAACTGATACCGATCAGATGGTGTTCGGTCTTCGCCACGCGCTGCAAGGTTTTTTTCCACAGGTCGGCTTCCAGAATAATGGGTTGTACCTGCCCGGGAAAAAGAGGGCGGCCGTTAACCGGAATAATATGCAGACGGTCCGGCAGAATCTCGTCGGCCACGGCGACACCGGAGGCAATATCCTCGCGGCTGATAAATTCGTGTTCGTTGTCAGTCATAACCTGTGCTGCGCTTTTTTGTGTGTTAGTGAGCTACAGATTAAATGAGGGGAGACGCAGGATTTTTCAAGGTGCCGGTGAGGGGATAGTACGCAGGGAAATGGGACAGTGTTTCTTGGAAACGGGGACGGAAGGCCGCTGGCGCGCGGGAAGGCGGCTCCCGGAAGCCCGGGAGCCATCAGATGAAAATTTATGCCTGAGCGACCGGTGTTCCCCACAGATCGTATTCATCCGAATGTTCAATCTCAACGTCGATCAGATCACCCGGTTCACAGTCGAAGAACTCGTTCAGGTAGACCATGCCGTCGATGTTGGGTGCATCGGCGTAAATACGGCCAATAGCGCCTTCTTCATCGACCTCATCAATCAGTACGGTCAGACGCTGACCGATGCGGCGCGCCAGTTTACGCGTACTGATTTCCTGCGCTTTCTCCATAAAGCGGTCGTGGCGCTCCTGCTGAATGTCTTCCGGAATATGGTCTGGCAGGTCGTTGGCTTTGGCACCTTCAACCGGGCTGTATTTGAAGCAGCCGACGCGGTCGAGTTCGGCTTCTTCCAGCCAGTCGAGCAGGATCTGGAAGTCTTCTTCGGTTTCACCGGGGAAGCCAACCACAAAGGTGGAGCGGATCACCAGTTCCGGGCAGATCTCACGCCATTTTTTGATGCGTTCCAGCGTGTTTTCTGCATGGGCCGGGCGCTTCATCATTTTCAGCACACGTGGGCTGGCGTGCTGGAAGGGGATGTCCAGATACGGCAGGATCTTGCCCTCGGCCATCAGCGGGATCAGCTCATCCACGTGCGGGTACGGGTAGACGTAGTGCAGACGCACCCAGATACCCAGTTCACTGAGCGCTTCGCACATTTCGGTCATGCGCGACTTGACCGGGCGACCGTTCCAGAAGCCGGTGCGGTACTTGATGTCGACACCATAGGCGCTGGTGTCCTGGGAGATGACTAGCACCTCCTTGACACCGGCTTTGGCCAGACGCTCGGCTTCGCTCAGCACTTCACCCACCGGACGGCTGACCAGCTTGCCGCGCATGGATGGGATGATGCAGAAGCTGCAGCTGTGGTTGCAGCCCTCGGAAATCTTCAGGTAGGCATAATGGCGGGGAGTCAGCTTGACGCCCTGTGGCGGTACCAGGTCGATCAGCGGATTGTGATCCTGTTTCGGTGGCACGACTTCATGCACCGCATTGACTACCTGCTCATACTGCTGAGGACCGGTGACGGCGAGCACACTCGGGTGCACGTCACGGATCGCGCTTTCTTCGACGCCCATGCAACCGGTGACGATAACGCGACCGTTCTCGGCGATGGCCTCGCCAATAGCGTCCAGCGATTCGGCCTTGGCGGTATCGATAAAACCGCAGGTGTTGACCACCACCACATCAGCGTCTTCGTAGGTGGGGACCACCTGATAACCTTCGGTGCGCAGCTGGGTCAGAATGCGCTCGGAATCGACCAATGCCTTCGGGCAGCCGAGTGAAACAAAGCCAACTTTGGGGGCGTTGGACGGGGTGGACATCAGGGACCTCACGGAAAACGTTGGCAGCAACTGCCTGTCGTTGGAAACCGCGTAGTTTATCCGCCCGAAAGTTAGGCTGCCAGCCTTGCGTTGATCTCAACCTGCTATAGCCGACGGGCTGCTTGGCGGCAGCTTCACTACCGCGACAGAGTTGGCCGGGCAATGTGCTGTGGCCTGTTCCCGTGGATCAAAGGGCCGGTGCTGGAGCAGCTTGGCAGGGTGCCGGGAGTCCTTGGTAAGGGGCATAGCATGAGCCCGCCGCGTCGACCCTCCAGCCTGGGGCGATTTTGCTGGAGGGCCTGGTGGAGCTATTTAGCGCGATCACCATCGTGACTCAGCGCTCGATGATCTCCTCGACATCCTGCTGCTGCATCTGCCGATCGCGATTGGTCGCATCTTCAAATTCGATCATGCCGGTTTCGTCGTCAATCTCCGGCTTGTCTTCAGCTTCCATGATCTGGCCATCAGTAGTGCGAACCAGATAGTCATTACCGCAACCGGCAAGAATGAACAGGCCCAGCAGGCCAAGGGTAAGCACTTTCCAGTGTTTCATCGGTGGTTCCTCCTTCAGTAAACACATTGGCTGTGACCGGGGGAGGTGCGAGGGGTTCAGAATGAACCTGGAGGCTGTGACCTGGATCACGGCGCCAGAACGGCGCCGCTTGCTGGAAAACGTCAGGCGGCCTGCTGACGCTGAAGTTGGCGACGAATGAAATCGATCGTCGTGTCCGGCTGGGTGATTGGCAGCATGTGCCCACCGTCGATTAGCTCCAGCTCCACGATCGACAACCGGTCGGCCAGAGCCTGCCCCTGTTCCTGCGGGTCAAGAATGCGGTCGTGGCGGCCATACAGCACCCCGATGGGAAGACTCAGATCGTCATAGCGCATCTGCATCAGCGGCATCACACTTTCCAGCGCGTTCATATCGCTCGAGGCTGCGATGAAGTGGCTGGGACGCAGGCCGAGCAGGCCGCCACCGCGGATCGGGAAGTCCGCAGGAACGGCTTCGGGACCGAACACAATATCCATGACCTGCTCGCGTTTGCGGATGGACAAGGGCACGGCAAGCGTCCAGCCGACCAGCGCGCGCAGCCAGGGCTGGCGTATCGAAAACGCCGCAAAGGCAGCCGAAACCTTGCTTGGCATGTGGGTCAGCGGTGCGACCAGCGCCAGACCACTTACCTTGTCGGGATGACGCAGCGCCGTTGCCAGCGAAACAGCACCTCCCAGCGAGTGACCGACCAGCAAGGGCTTGCCCAGATGCAGCGCATCGATAACCCCGGCTACCACATCGGCCTGCACCGCAAGCGAGGCGGACGAGCGGGCAGGGCGGATCGAATAGCCACTACCCGGACGGTCAATGGCGATCACCCGGTGCGTTTTGGCCAGCTCGCTGATGACCCCATAACCGAAGTTTTGCGCCACGCCGCTGAGCCCGTGGATCAGCAAAATGGAATCGGGACCACTGCCTTGCTCGATGTAATGGATCCGATTTCCCATCACGGTAATGAAACTGCCTTCTGGCGGCATCCCCAGCTCTACGCGCTTGGCAATGAACAGGGTGTAGAGGTACAGCCCGGCAATCCCCAGCAACAGCACGATCAGCACAATACTGAACAGATAATTCACGTTGATCTCCTCGTATGATCCGTCACGCGTCGCTGTCGGCCAGCCCTGGCAGCAGGCGCCAGTAGTTGACCGGCATAAGACGCTCCAGCCATGACAGGATGCGGGCGTCGTTGCCAACAATAACCCGTGGCTTGTTGCGCTCGATGCCCCTGAGAATAATTTGTGCCGCCTTGGGCGGTGGCATGCGCAGCAGTCGGTTGGCACGCGCCAGTTTCCTCTGCTTCTCTGCGTCACTTTCACAGTCAGGAGAGCGGGCACTGGTCGCGATAGCAGTGGCGACGCCTCCCGGGTGCACCACGGTGACGCCAACATTGGTGTTGGTCAGCTCCAGTCTCAAGGCGTTGGAGAATCCGCGTACCGCAAACTTGCTCGCACAGTACGCGGTCTGGCCGGCGGGGGTAATGAGCCCGAACAGGCTGGAGATATTCACGATACGTGCCTCAGGCCGCTGTCGGAGCAGCGGCAGAAATGCCCGGCACAGGGTTACTACCGCGTCAAAATTGATCGACATCAGCCAGTCGAAGTTCTCCTCGCTGACCTGATCGAAGGTGCCGCCCAGGGCGACGCCGGCGTTATTGATCAGCAGATCAACACTGCCATGCTCTGCAACGACCGCTGACGGTAATGCGGCAACGGCTGACCGGTCCGATACATCTGTCGGATGCTCGCTGACCCTGGCACCAAGCGCCCGAGCCTGTGTCGCGGTTTCCGCCAGCGAATCGGGGTTGAGGTCCACGAGTGCCAGATGGCAACCACTACGGGCCAGCGCCACTGCCAGAGCCCGGCCGATGCCGCTGCCGGCGCCTGTCAGTACTGCTACACAATCCTTGATCTGCATGTTGTCTGTTTTCCTTATTATTGAAACTGCATCACGCCGTCGTCGATACGGCCGTACTGAATGGTCAGCTTGTCTTTCAGGTAGCTCTGATGCACCTGCCAGGGCGCACGATCCCCCTGTTTGGGCAGCACATTGGCAGCGCGCTGAACGTAACCGGAAGTGAAGTCCAGGAAGGGTTGCTCCTGCACCGACGGGTCGCGGCGGACAACGGCGGTACGGTAGTGGTGCTTGTCCATATAGCGCAGTAGGCGGCAGGCGTAGTTGGCAGTCAGCTCGGCTTTCAGCGTCCAGGAAGCATTGGTGTAGCCAAAGGTCACTATCATATTGGGTACGTCACTGAGCATCATGCCCTTGTAGGACATGCGTTCATTGAAGCGCATCGGCTGCCCGTCAACACACACAGTCACATCGCCAAGGGCGTTCACCTTGAGCCCGGTCGCAGTCACGATGATGTCGGCCTCCAGCTCTTCACCAGAACTCAGGCGGATGCCATTCTCGGTGAAGCTGTCGATGGTATCGGTCACGACGCTGGCGCGACCGGCGCGCACGTCGCGGAACAGGTCGCCATCGGGTACCGCGCAGACACGTTGATCCCACGGCTTGTAATCCGGGGTGAAGTGCTTCATGTCGACGTCGCCAATCTGCGTCTTCACCATATGCAATACGCGCTCCTTGAACTGCTCAGGGCGATTGCGCGCAATCCGGTAGAAGAACTGGGTGAGGAACACGTTTTTCCAGCGGGTCAGCGAATGGGCCGCCTGCAGTGGCAGCCATTTCTGCAGCGTCTGAGCAACACCGTCGCGCTGCGGCCGGGCAACCACATAACTGGGAGTGCGCTGCAGCATGGTAACGTGTGCCGCAGTTCTGGTCATGGCCGGAACCAGCGTGACCGCGGTGGCACCACTACCGATAACCACCACACGCTTGCCAGTGTAATCAAGGTCTTCAGGCCAGAACTGCGGATGAATGATCTGCCCCTTGAATGCCTCTTCGTTTGGAAATGCAGGGCGGTAGCCTTCGTCGTAGCTGTAATAGCCGGAGCAAGAGAACAGGAAACGTGCCTGGTAATGCTCCTCTTGCTCATTACCCTCTGCGTCGGTAAGCAACGCGACCACATCCCACCGCCCATGTTCGCTGGACCAGTTGGCGGATACCACGCGACGCTGGAAGCGAATGTTATGAATGGCGCCCGAGTCTTCGGCAATTTCCTCGATATAGCGCTTGATGTCCGCGCCGTCGGCGATGGACTTGCGGTTGGCCCAGGGCTTGTAACTGTAGCTGAGGGTATACATGTCCGAATCGGAGCGGATGCCAGGGTAGCGGAACAGATCCCAGGTTCCGCCGATCGCCGCGCGGCGCTCCAGTATCAGATAGCGCTTGTCGGGGCATTGACTGCTCAGTGCATGTGCGGCGCCGATGCCCGACAGGCCTGCGCCGATGATAAGAACATCCAGTGGTACAGGTTCAAATGCATATTGTTCTTGTGTCATTGTGGTATCCCGTCACGTGGGTAGTGGTGACAATCTAGATTGTCATATACTCTTTGGCAATCCCCGTTGTCAGAATTCACCGAATGAATACAGCTACCTCAGTCAAACGCCGCTATCGTGGCTCCTCAACCGAAGAGCGCAGGGCGCAGCGCCGGCAGCAATTGATCGACGCCGCAACACGTATTTACGGCGAACACGGATACCGGCACTCCGGCGTCAAGCAGGTTTGTGACGCCGCAGGGTTGACCCAGCGCTATTTTTACGAGTCCTTCGGGCACAGTGACGAGTTGCTGATTGCCTGCTATGAACAGACCGCACGCAAGGTCCGCGAGCTGAATATGGCTGCAGCCGAAGCTGCCGGAGATGACCGTTCGGCCCGCAGCCGGGCAATGCTGCAGGCGTACTTCACCTATCTGAGGGATCATCCCCAGGAGGCACGCCTGTTACTGGTCGACATTCGGGGCATTAGCCCGTCAGTTGACGAAGCCATAGACCGCTCCCTCAGAGCCAGTAGCCAGGATATGACCCGCGCACTGGCACAGCCCGGTCAGCACTTCGACGAGATGCTGCAGGCCGGTATTCTTGGCGGGGTGATTCATATTGCTCTGTACTGGATGGAAAGCGGCTACCGGCATTCGGTGGAAGCGGTCACCGAGACAGCACTCAAGCTGGGAGCATCGCTGCTGGAGTAGGGTTCGCCGGTTTTGCGCACCCGAGGCGGGGGCGTCAACCTGAAAAGCTCTGCAATGCGCCGACAGCATTCCGGCCAGGGCAAGCGAAGCATCTGACTCTATCTTCTCATGCAGCCATCTGCCGAAAGTATCGGTACTTGCTGGGACACCGCGGAGACGCTGCTCTTACTCCGTCCCACAGGCTGACGCAGAGTTGTCGTAGGCCGGTAAGCCAACGATTTCTCCGCCAGGGCAGTATCGGAGTTCGGACAGATATTCTTCCGTATGCCCTGAGATTCTGCAAAATAAAAAAACCCCGCACGAGGCGGGGTTTTTTACGAGGCAGCTATCAGAGCTGAGCGACCGGGATGGACGCAGCGGCTTTCTGGTAGGACTCGATTTCGTTGAAGTTCATGTAGCGGTATACGTCGGCAGCCATGCTGTCGATCTGCGCGGCGTATTCCATGTACTCTTCAACAGTCGGCAGTTTGCCCAGGATCGATGCAACCGAGGCCAGCTCGGCGGACGCCAGGAACACATCTGCACCATCACCCAGACGGTTCGGGAAGTTCCGTGTGGAGGTGGAGACAACGGTCGACTTGGCAGCAACACGTGCCTGGTTACCCATGCACAGCGAGCAGCCCGGCATTTCGGTGCGCGCGCCGGCGCGACCGAAGATGTTGTAGTAACCCTCTTCGGTGAGCTGGTGCTGGTCCATCTTGGTGGGCGGCGCCACCCACAGACGGGTGGTCAGGCCTTCCACTTTCTCCAGCAGCTTGCCGGCGGCGAGGAAGTGCCCGATGTTGGTCATGCAGGAGCCGATGAAGACCTCATCGATCTGCGTGCCAGCGACATCCGAGATGATTTTGACGTCATCTGGATCATTGGGGCAGGCCACGATGGGTTCCGTCACGTCTGCGAGGTCGATCTCGATGACCTTGCTGTACTCCGCAGTGGCGTCGGGGCGCAGCAGCTGCGGATTGCTCAGCCACTTCTCCATTCCCTGCGCGCGGCGCTCGAGCGTCCGGGCATCTCCGTACCCGTTTGCGATCATCCATCGAAGCATCACGATGTTCGAGTTGAGGTACTCCGCGATCGGTTCCGCGTTGAGCTGGATCGTGCAGCCCGCGGCCGAGCGCTCGGCGGACGCGTCGGAGAGCTCAAAGGCCTGCTCGCACTTGAGGTGGCCGAGGCCCTCGATCTCGAGGACGCGGCCCGAGAAGACGTTGATCTTGCCCTGCTTCTCGACGGTGAGCAGCCCGCGCTGCTTGGCCTCGTAAGGGATCGCGTGCACCAGGTCGCGCAGCGTGATCCCCGGCTGCAGCGAGCCCGTGAAGCGCACGAGCACCGACTCGGG